>NZ_JACIEI010000001.1 GCF_014196805.1 Sulfitobacter undariae
AGCGCTCCATGGAGAAACTCCCTTATAATCCATCTGTCAGGGCTGAATCTCAGATCAGGGGCTCACAAGGAAGGTGGGGTGGGCGCACCGCTTACAGAAGATCTGCTTGAGGGCATAGAATTGAACCCACCAGTGTCCGTGATCTCTGACCCCACATTGTCCCCTAATCAATTATTTGTCTCGTTAGATATCCTAGAGCGGGAGGTTAATCTGGACGCTGTTTGTGAGGAAATCAGAACCGCAATGGAAGCATTTACATTTCACACCCAACAGGAGCACCTTGATGCCTGATCAAACCAGTTTAGCCACTGACACCTCGAACCCTTTCACCTCAGTGCCCATAGAAATCACGGTCTGTGTCGGTAAGGCCCGTCCTCTGGTTCGCGACTTGGTGATGTTAGGGGAAAATGCGGTGCTTACCTTGAATAGGCGTGTAGACGACCCTGTTGAGTTGTACGTCGGTGAAAAATTGATTGCGCGTGGCACTCTGGAAGAGGGCGAAGGGAGTACAAGTGGCCAATTGATGGTTCGACTGACTGAGGTTATTGATATGAAGCAGGGTATTTGATGCAGCGAAAACCATTGCTTTGGCTGGTAATTTTCGTTTCTGTTTTTTTACCACAGTTGGCTACGGCGCAGGATTTGTCGATCTCTTTGGGGGATACGGGATCGATTTCTACACGTACTATCCAGTTGTTCGTGCTTTTTACGGTCCTTAGTCTTGCGCCTGGTTTAGCCATCATGGTGACCTGTTTTCCCTTTCTTGTAACTGTTCTGTCGATTCTGAGGCAGGCAATCGGCTTGCAGCAATCTCCACCTAATATGCTGATCGTTAGCCTCGCTCTGTTTCTAACATACTTTATAATGGAACCGGTTTTTATGGCTGCTTGGGAGAACGGGATTGGTCCTCTGACTCGTGAAGAGATTGACATCGAACAAGCCTTTTCACTCACCCTTGCGCCATTTCGTAGTTTTATGGCCGCGCGATTGAATCCTGAAACTTTCTTCGCGATGGCAGAATTACGGCCAGATACCATCGATGCAAAGCCAGTAGCTTCTGCTCCTCTATCCGTTCTCGTGCCAAGCTTCATGCTGTCAGAGATATCCAGAGCATTTCAAATCGGATTTTTGATTTATTTGCCGTTTTTGATTATTGACTTGGTGGTGGCTGCAATTTTGATGTCCATGGGGATGATGATGGTTCCTCCAGCAGTTGTTTCACTTCCGTTCAAGTTGGCATTTTTTGCTGTTGCAGACGGTTGGGCACTGATTGCAGGAAGTTTGGTGCGAAGTTACTTCTAGATTTTTTCAATCTCGGTCGGGAGGTAATGCTTGGGGGCAACACAGGACCAAATTCGGCGAACCGACCACATGCGTATCTGATCATGTTCAAGTGATTAGGCGGCACGGTTAGGCTAACCACAGGAATCGTAGTAGTCACTCAGGGGAATTGGACCAAATCAATTGCGTGAAATAGGTTTGAATTTAAATATTTGGGGAAGGTTCAGCGCAGAGGTTTGCCTGATAGTAAGCTGAAAAATTTCATCCCAGAAAGGTCGAAAGTAGCGCGCATCACATGTCATACGGACGCACGCTAGTGCTTTTCAGTCAGTTAGAGACTCGCTTCGAGAGCCGCGAGAATTGCGTCACCCATTTCTGAGGTGGAGATCGGTGTGCCGCCTTCTTCGCCCATCAGGTCGGCTGTGCGTGCGCCGTCGGCCAGTACTTTTTCAATAGCCGCCTCCAGACGTGCGGCTTCTTCACCTTGGTCAAAGGAATAGCGCAGCGCCATAGCAAAGCTGAGAATACAGGCAATCGGGTTTGCCTTACCTTGTCCCGCGATGTCAGGGGCTGATCCGTGTACGGGTTCATACAAGGCTTTTGGGCGGCCATCCGCGTTTGGGGCGCCAAGGGAAGCTGACGGCAACATGCCCAGCGAGCCTGTCAGCATTGCCGCACAATCAGACAGGATATCGCCAAACAGGTTGTCGGTTACAATGACGTCAAATTGCTTGGGTGCACGAACTAGTTGCATCGCGCCGTTGTCAGCGTACATATGCGACAGTTCAACATCCGGATAATCTTCGTCATGAACCTTCTGGACGACTTCGCGCCATAGAATGCCGCTCTCCATGACGTTGGCTTTTTCCATTGAGCAAACTTTGTTGCCACGGCGGCGGGCCAATTCAAACGCTGAGCGCGCAACGCGATCAATCTCGGATTCGGTGTAGCGCTGGGTGTTGATGCCCACACGTTCATTACCTTCTTCAAAGATGCCACGTGGTTCGCCGAAATAAACGCCCGAAGTTAGCTCGCGCACGATCATGATATCGAGACCTGCGATCAGGTGCTTTTTCAGTGATGAAAAATCGGCCAGCGCGTCAAAACACTGGGCGGGGCGCAGGTTGGAAAACAGGTCCATCTCTTTGCGCAGACGCAGCAAGCCGCGTTCGGGTTTGACTGAGAAGTCCAGATTGTCGTATTTTGGGCCACCCACGGCACCCAGCAAAACGGCGTCTACTTCCAGAGCGCGCGCCATTGTGTCGTCATGCAGGGGCGTGCCGTGTTTATCATAGGCGCAACCGCCCACCAGATCATGCTCTACATCAAAAGTCAGATCGCGCTTGACGCCGAACCAGTCGATAATGCGGGTCACTTGGCCCATAACCTCGGGGCCGATGCCGTCACCGGCGAGGATCAAAAGGGTGGGGTTTGCCATGCGTAATGCTCCTGAAATTGGTTGCAATTGGCGTACCTTGCAGGGGGCAGGGCGTCAAGGATAGGCCGTGGTCATCGTGGCGCGATGTCTATCCACAGCAGGCTATGTCGGCTGGCAAGTGGCGTGCTAATCAGCCCATGGTCTAGAACTTGCCACTCTGTTGAAGGCAGCAGATAGTCCACTCGTAGATCGCCGGGGGTCGGCTCGGTAAAATCGGCTGTGGGTGAATCGTCAAAAGGGTTCTGGATTTTCGGATGGGACAGCAATGCAGTGATCGCCTCAGGCCGGCCATCACCACGCATCGGATCGGTGTTTGCTGTACCAGCTAGGATAAAGGGGAGAAGCGATTGATCCCGCTTCAGATAATCTAACCAGAATGCGACTTCATCATGGTTGCGCCTGCCATTGCGGTCTTCTGGGCCGTCGAAAACGGGAGGTGTTGCATGGAAGGTCATCAACCGCAGGGTGCCAAAGGCGGGCGTCTGGATGGGAACAACCCAATGTCCTTTTGATGAAAGTCGGTGCGTATCAAAGACAGCAGGGCCGCCAAAAACTATGCCGTTTTGGGTGGGGTATAAGTGCTCTTTGAGATCACGCCATAGCATCTGAGTGTAGTCTTCAACCGCTTCATGCTGGATGGGGAAGCGGGACAGAACAGCCATTCCGCCCATGCCGTTAAAGTGACCAAAGCCATGGGCGTCATCAGCTTCACCCAGTCTGCCATTAGCGTTCATATCCATGCCGCTGGTTTGTCCGGCATTGGGGGGATTTGCGAAGCTGTGGGGATAGACCAGCCCATTGGCTGCTAAATCCTGTATCAGCGCCTCAAGTGTGGCGTGGCGCAGGTCATAATCTACCCCCTGCAAGGCGATGACATCGGGCTTTGCCTCGATCATCAGCTGTTTGAATGCTTCGATCTGCGGATCATTTCCACGCAAGATGCCGCGCAATAGTAGCCCGGGGCCTTTGCGCGATAGTTCAGTGTTGAAGGTCGCGATGCGTAGGCTTTCGGCGTGCAGGGCAGCAGTGGGCCAAACCATGCATAGTGAGGCCGCGAAGATTGAATGAATTAGGCGAGTTGAAAGCCGTTGTCGTGCTCTAGTTCCGCTTCCGCATAGGCCCGCTTGCGCTTTTCTTCGATCATGTCCGCGATTTTGCCCATGGCGATGCCACGCATGATGATACTTGCTGGAAGAAAGGCCCATGCTGCAATTGTCCAGATGAGGGTTTGCGGGTGTTGCAATGTGATAGGTTCTAGCAGATCGGAAGCCAGTTTGACCACAGCGGGGACAAGGAATGGCAAAAGGAAGCCAATTACGATGTTGATCCGCGCATCACGGTGCAGCCGCTCTACCACATCGCCCCCAGCGGTGGGGTCAAAAACGGGGAGGTTAACCCATACGTTGAAAGCACCTGAGCGGGCTGGCCAGTTTAAGACGCGGACCATCACAAGAAATGCAGTCATCGCAAAAAGCGAGACAATATAAGAAGTTCCTGCCGCGGTACGTACAAAATTGATGGTTGCTGATGTTGCGTCCGAGGGGAGCATGAGAACCACGAGACGCACAGGTGAGTAGGGGAAATCGATTGCATTGCCAGCAATCGTACCTACCGACGTCACGGCAGTGCTCATAAGTGTTGGATGAGACATTCCGCTTAAGATGAGGCTTAATGAAAAGATAATTGTGAAAAGCGCTACAAAGCGCAGTCGGTTAAAGGGCGCGGCATCGCGGAATTCCACAATACTGGGGAAGACAGAGTTATATTCGACAAAGGTCAATACCCCCGCGAGCAACGCAACAAGCAAAACGAAGGGTGTGGACTCATTGCCGAGGTTCGGCAGCAGGAGCGCTGGCGTCATAATCATTGTCGCAACCAAAAGGCCGCGCGCGAAGGCACTGGTCATCCGTACTATCAAAACTCTATCCCTTCAAACTGGCCTGCCGCAGTTTCTGCGTGCTAGTTCCAACTTGATGCCTTCGGGTTTGGAAGGCCTGCCTCATTATTGTCATAATTGTGCCCTCTTTTGCCTTATTCCTCAAGTCTGTTAGGGTAGATAACCCTGTCGGTACGGCATTTTGAGGGAGAGGGTGGTGCGTTCTTGCATCAATTCGAGGGCGTGAATAAGGCAGACGCAATATCTTGTGGGCGGGGCGGGTCGCGCCCACAAGAAAAATGCTCAATTTTTGAGATAGATTAATAAAAGGCTAAACCCAGGGCCGACTCTGGGAGGCCGACTCTTCAAAGGTATCGATTGAAGCCGCTTTTTCCATGGTCAGACCGATGTCGTCCAAGCCATTCATTAAACAGTGTTTTTTGAATGAATCGACTTCAAACGTGAATACATCGCCGTCAGAGGAGGTGATGCTCTGGTTTTCCAGATCAATCTCGATCCGCGCATTTGCGCCTTTTTCGGCGTCTTTCATCAGCGCATCAACTTGCTCTTGTGGCAGGACAATCGGCAGAATGCCGTTTTTAAAGCAGTTGCTGTAAAAGATATCCGCATAAGAGGGGGCAATGATGCAGGTGATGCCGAAATCGGCGATTGCCCATGGGGCGTGTTCACGTGAGGAGCCACAGCCGAAATTGTCACCCGCTACAATGATTTGCGCATCGCGGTACTGGGGCTTGTTTAGCACGAAATCAGGGATTTCGTTGCGGTCGTCATCGTAACGCATTTCATCAAACAGGTTCACGCCGAGGCCTGACCGTTTGATGGTTTTGAGGAACTGCTTGGGGATGATCATATCGGTGTCGATGTTAATCAAAGGCATTGGGGCGGCGATGCCGCTGAGGGTGGTGAACTTGTTCATTAACAAACTCCTAAAATCGGACCACAAGATGTGGTGTGTTTCATCTCGGTGGAACGCAACGGACCTGTGTCACATAGCGTACACCGACTGTGCACCGCCCGTACACCGACTATGCGCGGCGGACGGGCGGGGGGCATCACATCAAATCGCGGACATCTGTCAGCTTGCCCGTGATTGCCGCAGCGGCGGCCATGGCAGGCGACATCAGATGGGTGCGACCACCGCGGCCCTGACGGCCCTCGAAGTTGCGGTTGGAGGTCGCGGCACAGCGTTCACCGGGGGCCAGTTGATCCGGGTTCATGGCAAGGCACATAGAGCAGCCCGCAAGACGCCATTCAAAACCCGCGTCCTTGAAGATATCGGCAAGGCCTTCTTCTTCGGCTTGGGCACGGACAAGGCCGGAGCCCGGAACGATCATGGCGCGCATGCCGTCCTTGATTTTCTTGCCCTTCAGAATTGCGGCGGCTGCACGTAGATCCTCGATACGGCCATTGGTGCAAGAACCAATGAAGACAGTGTCGATTTCAACATCTGTCAACGCCATGCCTGCGGTCAGACCCATGTAATCAAGCGAGCGCTGGGCGGCTTCGATTTTACCGCCTTTGAAGTCTGTGGCGGCAGGGACTTTGGCGGTGATTGGCAGAACGTCCTCGGGGGAGGTGCCCCATGTCACGACGGGGGCAATGTCTTCGCCTTTCAGCGTGATGACTTTGTCCCATGCGGCATCATCGTCAGAATAGAGCGTTTTCCACCATTCAAGGGCAGCTTCCCATTGTGCGCCTTTTGGCGCGTGGGGGCGGCCCATGCAGTATTCGAATGTTGTTTCATCAGGTGCGATGATGCCAGCCCGCGCGCCGCCTTCAATCGCCATGTTGCAGACGGTCATACGCCCCTCCATGGACAGATCGCGGATCGCTTCGCCGCAATATTCGATGACATAGCCCGTGCCGCCAGCGGTGCCTGTGACGCCGATGACAGACAGGGTGATGTCCTTGGCCGTAACACCGGGGCGCAATTTGCCGGTGATTTCGACCTTCATGTTTTTGGATTTCTTCTGGATCAGCGTTTGTGTTGCCAGAACGTGCTCCACCTCGGAGGTGCCGATCCCATGCGCAAGCGAGCCGAACGCGCCGTGAGTCGCGGTGTGGCTATCGCCGCAAACAACGGTCATGCCCGGAAGGGTCCAGCCTTGTTCGGGGCCAACGATATGCACGATACCTTGGCGCACATCAGAGACAGGGTAATAGTGTACGCCGAATTCTTTGGCGTTCTTATCCAGTGCTTCAACCTGAATACGGCTGTCTTCGGTCATGGTGGTTGCATCGGCACGGTCCAGCGTGGTGGGCACGTTGTGATCCGGCACAGCGATGGTTTTATCCGGCGCACGCACAGAGCGGCCCGCCATGCGCAGACCTTCAAAGGCCTGCGGGCTGGTGACTTCGTGCACCAGATGGCGGTCGATGTACAAAAGGCATGTGCCGTCATCTGCTTCGTGGGTGACGTGTGCATCCCAGATTTTATCATAGAGCGTTTTGGGGGACATGGGGGACCTCTCCCTTGGGGTATTGATGTGGGTAATTGTTTGCGAAATTCGGAAATCAGCGGCCCGAGGGCGCGCAAGACAGATTTATAGCTGCGCCAGCACGCTATGTGTGGCACCGAAAAAGCGTTCGCGCAGGCGTGCGCGGTCTGTCTGGTTGAAGACATTGTTCATAGCTTCGCTAGATACAGGGCAAAGAGCCGTGCTGCAAGGACTGGCATTGTGGGGGCCGCAATATGGGCCAGTAGTCTGAGTGCCCGAATTAACAAAAAGCACCAAAGGTGAAAAAATTCCCGCTGATCGCTATATCAAAGGCGGGCATATTGCATGGCTTGTGGGAAGTGCTGCCTTGTGCGACGATTCCTGAAATATGGAGTAATCATGCAAGACGTTGTCGATCCGTTTGCCGAGTTTTTAGTTACCCTGCAGGCTCTATGGGCGAATGCTGTGGGCTTTGCTGCGGGTGTGGCCGAGCCGGGGTGGCGGCAGAATCAGGTTTTTATCATCCTTGCTGTGGCTCTTGTGTCTTGGGGATTGCATCGCAAAAGCGGCGATATCCTGCATGAACGGGTGCGTGCGCGGGAAGGGTGGCAAAAATGGCAGTTGCGGGCCATTGTTCAAATCAAACGTCGTTTGGGGCTGATGTGGTTTTGTCTGATCATCGGAATTGTATTTCTGCTGATGCAAAACCTGACTTGGCCGTCGCGCTCATATTTGATCGGGCTTGCAGGTAAGCTGGGTTTTGTCTGGTTGTGTATTGCCTTTGCTGCGCGGCTGGTGCGCAACCGCCCGATCCGGCGAATTGTGACGTGGTCTTTGTGGGTGTACGCCACGCTATACATGTTGAATTTATCGGATCAGGTTGCTGCGTTTCTGGATGGCGTCGCGATTGAGTTGGGCGATTTCCGCCTGTCGATTTTGACGTTGATCACTGCGGTTGTGGTGATTGGTCTGCTGATTACTTTGGCGCGGATTACGTCAACGGCCACGGCCAGCACGATCCGCAGGAACGAAGACATCAGCCCCTCTATGCAGGTGCTTGCGGTGAAGGGGGTACAGCTGGCGGCCTATGGCATCGCGTTTTACATGGGCGTCAAAGCCGTTGGTATTGATCTGACGGGGCTTGCGGTACTGTCGGGGGCGATTGGTGTGGGTCTTGGTTTTGGCCTGCAAAAGGTTGTGTCGAACCTTGTTTCGGGTGTGATCATTCTGCTGGATAAATCGATCAAACCGGGGGATGTGATATCGCTGGGCGAGACGTTTGGCTGGATACAAACGCTGGGCGCGCGCTATGCGTCGGTGGTGACGCGGGACGGCAAGGAATATCTGATCCCGAACGAGGATTTGATCACCGGACAGGTGGTGAATTGGTCGCATTCGAATGATTTTGTGCGGTTGGATATTCATTTTGGCACTGCTTATGGGGATGACCCGCATGAGGTGCGCAGGCTGGCCATTGCGGCGGCGGCTTCGGTTGAGCGGGTGCTGAACCATAAGGCACCTGTGTGCCACATCGTCGGATTCGGTGACAGCTCGGTTGATTATATCCTGCGGTTCTGGATCAGAGACCCCACAGGCGGTTTGACGAATATTCGCGGGAATGTGTTTTTGGCGCTTTGGGACACGTTTAAGGAAAATGGTATTTCGATACCGTTTCCGCAGCGCGAAGTGCGGATGCTGGACGAAGAATAGGGGTGATTCCCGTCTGGGTGGCGTGATTTTTGGCATCAACTGGTGCCTTTGGGCGGCAGTCTGGGCCGTAAATGCGGACAAAAGAGCCACAATCAGCCGCTGCTGACACTGGCGATTGTGCCTGTCATTGAAATGTGACACTTGGGGCGCTAATTTAAAGATATCCCCAGCGCCGGGGGCCCGTCGGCGCGCCAGAAGGAGGACAATGTCCTGTCTACGCATACTTCCGCAGCTTCCCCTGCGCATAATGGTGCGGTCGTAATGGCCGGCCAAAAGCAAGCCACCAGCGACCTGCTGCTCGAAACTGTTCTTGAGTCATTGAATGACGGCAAGGCCGAAGATGTTGTGCAGATCGATCTGCGCGGCAAATCCGAAATTGGCGATTACATGATCATCTGCTCTGGCCGTTCCACACGTCAGGTCAGCGCGCTGTCCGCAAGGGTCGCGCAGGACGTCAAAGATGCCTACGGCCATGCGGCGCGTATTGAAGGCAAGGATTCAGGCGACTGGGTTTTGGTTGATACGGGCGATGTTATCGTTCACGTCTTCCGTCCCGAAGTGCGCGAATTCTACCAGATTGAAAAAATGTGGCTGCCGCAGCCCGAAGCCGCTTCCTAAAGCGCGATGAAGGTACATATCTGTACCGTTGGTCGGCTGCGTGCCGGCCCTGAAAAGACGCTGATTGACGATTATTTGACGCGATTTGATAGAACCGGCCGGGGGCTCTCCCTTGGGCCGGTTTCTGTTTTGGAGGTCGATGATCGCAAAGGCGGTGGTATGGCGGGAGAGGCGGTGCTGCTGCGCCGTGCTTTGCCTGCGGGTGCCGTTATCTGTGCGCTCGATGAGCGTGGTACGGTCGAGACATCACCCAAATTTGCGCAACGCATTGCGGGTTGGCGTGACGCGGGGCGCAGTGATCTGGCGTTTATCATCGGGGGGGCGGATGGCATTGATCCGGCGCTGCGTAATGAGGCCGACCACTTGTTGTCGTTTGGCAAAATGGTCTGGCCGCATATGATGGTGCGTGTGATGCTGGCCGAGCAGTTATACCGCGCGGCCTCGATCCTGTCAGGGGGGCCGTATCACCGCGTTTAAGGCAGCTTGACGGTTTTTCCCGTGGGTGCCCATCCGGTGACGTTATCGTGGACTTCTACAGTAACGCTATCAATCCCGTCAGGGATTTTCACGCCAGAGAGTGACCGTGTGAAGGGTTGTTCATCCACATGGGGATGCGCAAGGTCACGTTCGCCCAGAATGTTGCCCGAAGGGTCTTTGATGCGGAAAATATCCGCATAGTCTTCCCAGCCCGTGTCAGCGTGTTTGACGGTGACATCAAAGGTATAAGCGCCGGATGATTTGGACACTTTCACATAGTGAACTGTTGCGGGGTCCGCAAAAGCAGGGGCTGCCGAAAGGGCGAGAATCACAAGTGTTTTCTTAATCATTACTTTGTCCAATCTTTGAGCAAGATATAGCCTTTCAGCTATCTATTTCCAAGAGGACCCTACGAGACTGTGAGGCGAATTCTCGCCGCCAGATCACAAGCGATGTAATAATGGTTGCACCCAGCAGAAATTCTGGGCCGATCAGCCAAGCCACAGTCGCCAGCGCATAATACATGGCACGCAGGCCACGGTTGAAGCTGCGGGCGGCTGCGATGTTTAATTCGGCTGCTTTATGGGCGTAGGACTGCATTTTAGGGTCTTCGATGTCATTTGGAGTGGCCCCCATGACAACCGAGCAATAGCCAAACAGGCGGTTTGACCAGACGAATTTGAGGAATGCATTTGTCAGGAAAAACACGATCACGAGAAATTTCATTTCCCAGATGATTGCGGGATCGCTTGTCACTGTGAGGTCTGCGGCGACGTCCGCAACTTGCTCGGCGTTGCCGATCAGCGCAAGCGTACCCCCGATTGCAATGACGCAAGTGGAGGCGAAGAAGGATGTGCTCTGCCGTAATGTGCTGAGGGTTTGCGAGTCAAAAATCCGGACCTCTCGCTGGGTCATCAGTGTCATCCACTGGCGGCGATAGCCTGCCATGATGCTGGAGGTGGACGGGTTTTTGGATGAAGAATGTTCGACACGCCAACCAATCCCGCACCACAGCAGAATAAGAAGAACCAAGGCAGCCAGATCAACCGCGGTGAGGAGCGAAAGGGAGTCGTATAAAATCATATGTCCTCTCTAGGTGGCGGGGCTTGGCAAAGCCAGTCAGGAAAGGTGTCTGTCGCGGATGAAAGTAACTTTGGCATAAATTCACTTCATGTCAATTTGTGGTGGCTATCCCATCAGGGGAGCGATGCCATCGTTGGGTCGCCTTGTGGTGACTTGTATCAAGTCATGATTGGTAATAATATATTACCAAATTTAATGCGACAGTTGCGGAGCTTGTCTTATGGAAATGCCACGTCCCAATCCTGCGGTATTGGCCCGCAAGGCGCGTGTGGTAGAGCGGCTGCAAGCGGTTCTGCCTGCGCAAGCGGTCATTCATGAGGAAAGCGAGACGCGTGCATATGAATGTGATGCGCTGACAGCCTATCGTTGCGCACCAATGGTTGCCGTTTTGCCTGCCACAACTGCCGAAGTCTCGGCTGTGTTGCGGATCTGTCATGAAGAAGGTGTGCCCGTGGTGCCGCGCGGCTCTGGCACATCGTTGGCAGGTGGGGCGCTGCCCACGGCGGATTGTGTCATTCTGGGTGTGGCACGTATGAATGGTGTGATTGAAACGGATTATGACAACCGTTTCATTCGCGTTCAGACAGGCCGCACAAACCTAAGCGTGACAGGGGCCGTTGAGGAAGACGGGTTCTTTTATGCGCCAGACCCTTCCAGCCAGCTTGCCTGCGCCATTGCGGGCAATATCGCAATGAATTCGGGCGGGGCGCATTGCCTGAAATACGGCGTGACCACCAACAACCTGATGGGCGTGACGATGGTCATGATGGATGGCGAGATTGTCGAGATCGGCGGCACCTATCTGGATGCGGGTGGTTTGGACCTGTTGGGCGTCATTTGTGGGTCTGAGGGGCAGTTGGGTGTGGTGACCGAAGCCACCCTGCGGATTTTGCACAAACCCGAAGGCGCACGGCCTGTGTTGATGGGGTTTGACGATAACGAAGTGGCAGGGGCCTGTGTTTCGGACATCATCAAAGCGGGTGTTTTACCTGTTGCGATTGAATTCATGGACCGTCCCTGCATCGAAGCGACAGAGGCGTTTGCCCATGCGGGTTACCCGATGTGTGAGGCATTGTTGATTGTTGAGGTCGAAGGATCGGATGACGAGATTGACCATCAATTGGCCCTGATCATGGAAATTGCGCAGCGGCATAACCCTGTTGAGCTGCGCCAAAGCAAATCTGCTGAGGAAAGTGCGGCGATCTGGCTGGGGCGCAAAAGTGCCTTTGGGGCGATGGGGCAGATGGGTGACTATATGTGTCTGGACGGGACAATTCCTGTTTCCAGCCTGCCGCATGTTCTGCGCCGCATTGGCGAGATGTCCAAAGAATACGGGCTGCGTGTGGGCAATGTGTTTCACGCGGGGGATGGCAATATGCATCCTTTGATCCTGTTTGATGCGAATAAACCCGGTGATCTGGAGTTATGTGAAGCCTTTGGCGCGGATATCCTGAAGCTATGTGTTGAGGTGGGCGGTTGCCTGACCGGAGAGCATGGCGTGGGGATTGAAAAGCGCGATCTGATGCATGTGCAATATGCGGCGGCGGATCTGGAGGCGCAGATGGCGGTGAAAGACGTGTTTGACCCGCAGTGGTTGCTGAACCCCGCCAAAGTATTCCCGCTGGATGCCTCTGAGAGTCGTCGCCAAGTGGCGATTGCAGCCGAGTAAACATAGCTGAGTTCCTATCCGAAGACGATAAAGGCCGAGAAAACATGTATCTTCCCCAGACCGAGACCGAATTGGCCGAAGTGATCCGTGATGCGGATGCGCCTTTGGCAATATCTGGCGGTGGCACCCGTGGTGTGACCTGTGAAGGTGTGACGTTGGGCACGGCAGGGATGAGCGGGATCACCCTGTATGAACCGGGTGCAATGACGGTGGTGGCGCAGGCCGGAACGCCTGTGGCTGAGATCGAAGCGGCGTTGGCCACTGAAAACCAGCGGCTTGCTTTTGAGCCGATGGATCACCGCAGGCTGTTGGGGACCGAAGGGGAACCGACGATTGGCGGTGTGATGGCGGCAAATATCAGCGGACCACGGCGGATATCTGTCGGCGCTGCGCGTGATTTTCTGCTGGGTGTGCGATATGTCGACGGGGCGGGTGCCATCGTGAAAAATGGTGGGCGGGTGATGAAAAACGTCACCGGCTATGATCTGGTCAAGCTGATGTCGGGTGCCTACGGCACTTTGGGTGTGCTGAGTGAGGTTTCGCTTAAGGTTTTGCCCTGTCCAGAAACCTCGGCAACGCTGATCCTTGAGGGGCTGACAGAGGTGCAGGGTATTGCGGCGCTTGCCAAGGCGCTGGGCAGCCCGTTTGAGATCACTGGCGCTGCGCATGACCCAGATAAAAGGCAGACATTGCTGCGCATTGAGGGGTTTGAACCCTCGGTGCGGTACAGAATGGAGGCGTTGCAAAAATTGTTGGGCGGTGAAAACCATGTGGTGCAGGAGGCAGGTATACTTTGGGCAGGCTGGCGCGATGTGGCGGGCTTTGCAGCGGTAGATGAAGACATCTGGCGGGTGTCGTGCAAGCCATCGGATGGACCTGCTTTGGCGGCGAAATCGGGTGCTTTGGGTGTGCGATATGATTGGGCAGGTGGGTTGATCTGGCTGCGAATGCCAGCCGGGCACGATCTGCGGGAGGCCTTGGGGCGCTATGACGGTCATGCGACATTGATACGGGGCAAAGACCAACAGCGGTTTGAGCCTGAAGCCACGGGTGTGGCGCGTCTGACTGCGGGTTTGCGGGAACGGTTCGATCCGCGCAATCTGTTGAATAGAGGATTGATGGGATGAGTTATGTCGCGCTGTTTATTATTGTTTTTGTCGGGGGGCCTTTGGCCTTTCGCGGGCTAATGCGGGGTGGGACCTCGCCTGCGGCTTTCCGGCGTTTGGCCATGTTCACGGCCATTTGCGCCGCCACGGGGTTGGCGCTGCGCTATGGGTTCGCAGATTTGTGGGGGCATGATTTAGTGCTGACGGGATCGGGGCTTGCCTTTATCTGGGGGGGATGGATCGGCGTGCTGGCTTATGGTGCGCAGGCGCTGCGGCGGATGGATCATGGTCTGCGGATGCGGCGCTGGACGTCGATGATGGGATCGTTAGGGACAACAATACCTTGGTTCGGGCTGGCCAGTGCCAGCGCTTTGGCCGCATAGGGGAAACAAGATGCAGACCACCTTTACGCCAGAGCAGCTTGCCGATCCGGCGACGGCGCGCTCCAATGAAATTCTGCGGGCCTGTGTGCATTGCGGGTTTTGCACTGCCACGTGTCCCACCTATCAGGTGCTGGGCGATGAGTTGGATAGCCCGCGTGGACGGATTTATCTGATCAAAGACATGCTTGAGAACGAGCGGCAACCAGACGCCAAGACAGTCAAGCATATTGACCGGTGCCTGAGCTGTCTTGCCTGTATGACAACCTGCCCGTCGGGGGTGCATTACATGCATCTGGTGGACCACGCCCGCGATTATATTGAGCAACGATACAAACGGCCCTTCACGGATCGCGCGTTGCGCTGGGTTTTGGCGCGTATTCTGCCTTATCCGATGCGCTTTCGTGTGGCGCTGTTGGGGGCGAAAATCGGACGGCCTTTTGCGCGGTTTATGCCCGATGCGCGTTTGCGTGCGATGTTGGAAATGGCGCCGAAGCATATCCCTCCTGTCAGCCGTAACGACGATCCGCAAACCTTTGCGGCGGCCACTCCGCGTAAAATGCGGGTGGCGCTTATGACGGGGTGTGCCCAAAAGGCGCTGAACACGGATATCAATGATGCAACGATCCGTTTGCTCACGCGGCTGGGGGCAGAAGTTGTGGTGGCGGAAGGGGCGGGGTGTTGTGGCGCGCTGACCCATCACATGGGTAAAACAAGTGAAAGCCACGCCACTGCTGCGAAAAACATCCGTGCTTGGGCCCGCGAAATGGACCAAGGCGGGTTGGACGCGATTGTAATCAACACCTCTGGCTGCGGTACCACGGTAAAGGATTATGGCCATATGTTCCGCAATGATCCGCTGGCGGCCGATGCGGCGCGGGTTGCGGGAATTGCACGGGATGTGTCCGAAGTTGTGATGGAGCTGACTGCTGATGCGCAGGGGGCTGCATGGCAGGCTGACCCTGAATGGGGCGTAAACAGTGCATCTGAAGGGATGGTCGTTGCCTACCACGCTGCGTGTTCTTTGCAGCATGGGCAACAGATCAAAACCCATCCTAAAACGTTGTTAAAAAAGGCAGGTTTTATCGTGGTTGAGCCCGCAGATGCGCACCTGTGTTGTGGGTCTGCCGGAACGTATAATCTGATGCAGCCAGAGATTTCTGCGCAGCTGAAAGAGCGTAAGATCAAAACGTTAGAGGCGAAAAATCCTGATGTGATCGCAGCTGGGAATATCGGTTGTATGATGCAGATTGGCTCTGCGTCTGCGGTGCCGATTGTCCATAGTGTAGAGTTATTGGATTGGGCTTGGGGTGGGCCGAAGCCGCCTGCGCTATGCGGTGATTTGGTCGAGAAAGATAATATTCCACGGTTAAGATGAGGTTTTTGCCCTAATTTTGCCTCAAGTTGACTGTATGTCCTAGATTAACAAATTTGTGGGGGTTTCTTCGTGCGGCGATGGGGTGCTTTAGCCATTATTGGGTTGTTGCTTACCTCGGGGGCGATTGCCGAAGACGCGACTCTTAAGCGGCTTGATAACGGTGATGATGCGAAGGCGTGGGAAGCTGTCGGTCGGTTGGATATCGACGGCAAAGGCTTTTGCACGGGTGCTCTTATCGCGCCCAAGCTGGTTCTGACCGCAGCGCACTGCATGTTTGACAGCAAGACGAGGCAACAGATTGTAAATGGTCGTGTTCAGTTTTTAGCCGGGTGGCGCAATGGCCGCGCTGATGCTTACCGCAATGTTGTCCGTATGGTTGTGCACCCTGACTTTGATTTTGACGAAGCTGTTTCGTCGCGCCGCGTGCGCAATGATCTTGCGCTGTTGGAGTTGGATCAACCCATTCGAAATCCATCAATAAAGCCGTTCAGAACGGCCCCCCGCCCCCGAGAGGGAGATAAAGTGGGGGTGGTGAGTTACGCGCTTGACCGCTCGGAAGCGCCGTCTTTGGAGGACGTTTGCGAGGTTCTGGGACGTCAGGATGGGGTTTTGGTTACATCATGTACTGTTGATTTCGGATCAAGCGGCGCACCCATTTTTGTCGTTAATGACGGTGAGGTGCAGATCGTCTCAGTCGTTTCGGCCAAAGCAGAAGTCGAGGGCGAAAAAGTTTCTCTTGGTACTGCTTTGGGGCAACCTTTGGCTGAATTGAAGGCTGAGTTGGTTGCGGGTCGCGCCCGCTATTTGGGCGAGAAACCTAAAGACCGCCGTCTACGTGTTGGTGAGCGTAGCGAAACAGGGGGCAAATTTGTTTCTCCGTAGCGCATTGATCATCGCGATGCTGGCGGCACTGCCTGCTTGGGCAGAAACTGCGCTGATCGGGTTGAACCGTGTTGAGCAGGCGTCTCCTTGGAAGGCCGTGGGCCGTTTGGATTCCAGTGCAGGGTATTGTACGGGCACGTTGATTGCGCCGGACCTCGTGCTGAGCGCAGCACATTGTACGTTCGATAAGCAAGGTACGCGTTTGCCTGCCAGTGACCTGACGTTTCGGGCCGGATTTCGCAATGGCCGTGTCGAAGCGGAACGTAAAGTGGTGCAGATCGTACGGCCCGAAGCATATGATTATAAAGGCGAGAACTGGGTTACAAAGGTGGCCAATGATGCGGTATTATTGCGTTTGTCCACCCCTATCGCAACGCATGTCATTTCACCCTTTTTGGTTGAGCCGCGACCGTTGAACAGCGGTGAAGTCAGTGTTGTTTCCTATGGCCGTGGGCGGGATAACCTGCCCTCTTTACAGCGCACCTGCACGGTTTTGCAAAATTACCGTGGCATGATGTTGATGGATTGTAACACGACATTCGGCTCGTCCGGTGCGCCTGTTTTCCGCCGTGATGGCATTAAAATCAGGATCGCATCGGTTGTTTCGGGCTCTGTCAGTGTTGATGGGACGCGCCGCACAACGGGAGTGGCTTTGCCAGAGCTTGTTAAGACTCTTAAAGCTAAAATGATTGCGGAAGGGGCACCGCCCCCCGCGGGGATCAAGCGTATCGAAGCGGGAACCCGAAGTGTGGGCGGCGCCAAGTTCATCCGTTCTGGTGGGTCTTGAAACCCTAAAAACAATCCCCACATCGGTAGGGTCAGGACGCCTATGAAGGGTCCCGATTTAACCAAGCGAGGGTCTGTCCAATGTTGGAAGGCCCCAATGATAATCGCTCTTTGATGAGGATGAACACATGCGTAACTTTGATTTTGCACCCCTTTACCGTTCCACAGTTGGTTTTGACCAGATCGCCAACCTGATGGATCGCGCGTTGACCACCGAGCCGGCCCAAAACAGCTATCCGCCTTATAATATTGAGAAGCTCGAGGACGACGCTTATCGTATTTCGATTGCGGTCGCGGGATTTGCCGATGCTGATCTAAGCGTAGAAGTTCGCGAACGGGCGTTGATTGTTTCGGCGCGCAAGGCCGACGACGACGCGGATAAGACCTATTTGCATCGCGGTATCGCCACCCGCGCCTTTGAGCGGAGATTTCAACTGGCTGATCATGTGGTTGTGACAGGAGCCGCTCATGCGGACGGCATGCTGCACATTGAGCTGGAACGCCAGATGCCAGACGCGCTGAAGCCGCGCCAGATCCAGATCGCATCAGGTGCGCCTGCGATTGGCAAAGACGTCGTGGATGCCGCTGCGGTGAACTAACCCAGCGCGCAGCGACAGACGAAGGCCCGGTGTTCCCCCCACCGGGCCTTTTTGCGTTTTATCGCATAAAAGGGGCGGGCCTCATAAAATATAAACTTGTCACTGCCATCTTCGCGAGGATCACAACGCAGGAGATATAGATGCAGATCGGATCATGGCTGGGCGGGGCGCTTTGCGGGATTTTTACGGCGACAACTTTATACGCAGGGGCGGTATCGTTGCTGGAGATCGGGAGTAAATCGCGGGGTGGTCTGAGCGATATGCAACGCGGTGCATTGTATTCTACGGTCCCCAATGCCCCTATGGTTATGACGGCAACGCTGGCTCCGGCCAGCTTGTTTGCGGGGCGCGAAAAGGGCAGCCTGTTTGCGATGGTTGAACGGGAAGGGCGCAGTACACCCTTGTCCGGGCGTGCTGTAACCTTGGTTCGTGATATCATCCAGCAGGCGGAATCAAGTCGTGCAGGCTATGACGCTGTGCAACATGGCGCCAAGATCAAACCGCCGCAGCTACCAACGAAAATGACTGTGGCGGAGATTTATAGATGGATTGAGGCGACGCCCGGCCAACCCCATGCCATTGGACGGTATCAGTTTATTCCCGTTACTTTACGCCGTGTGGTCCGTGAGGCGAATGTGTCACTCGATCAGCGGTTTACGCCTGCTTTGCAGGATCGTCTGGCCGATGTTCTACTGGCGGAGGCGGGGTATCATGAGGTGAAAAACGGGGCGCTAAGCAGGCGTGCGTTTATGAACAACCTTGCGAAAATTTGGGCGGGTTTGCCGAATGACACGGGGAAATCACATTACCATGGCTATGCTGGGAACAAAGCAAGCATAAGTTGGGCGCGGTTTGATGCGCAGATGGCGCAGGTGTTCCCGAAATAAGAAGTGCCGCCGATGGGGTATCGGCGGCACGGGTGTTTTTAGGAAGATGGGTTACACTGCCATGCAGATGTATTTCATATTTTCATGCCGCCTCCGAGGGGGAAGGCCATGAAATCAAATTATCTTTAAGTTATTGATAGTTAATAGAGAAATATTAAATGCCATGTCGCACTGCTACTTGGGTTCTCTTGTTTTGTTCCAATAGTGAGGGTAAATTGTCCCAATAAGGGGTCTGATTGATGACGCAGTTTACGCCACGAAGCGGCAAAGCAAACTATATAAAGTCGCGTGGTAAGCACTTTTACTATCGTCGCGCTATACCAGAGGCGTTTCGTTGGATGTTCGACGGTAAGACAGAATGGAACATCAAGTTGGAATCAGCCACAGAGGCTGGCCGTAGGGTTGAAGCAGGCGCATTGGCGCACCAGCACAACAAGGCAATGACATATAATGTGGTTGAACCCACTTACATTCCCGAGACCGATGATCTGGCTATGCGGATTGATTGGTCAACTATTTTCAAGCATCCGCTGAAGTTCCGTCGCGATGGCAAGGTTATCGAGACTCTCAAGATCGCGATTTCTGACGATCCAGAATACCTTAGGCAGGCTGAAAAAGATGGCTTCTTTGCAATGTCACGAGATGAAGCATTCAATCAAGTTGATCTGGCACAACTCAATCAAGCGATACCTAAAGCCGAAGGTGTCGAGTTGGAGTTGAACGAACTGAAGGCTGCTAATTTCCGACGTAAAATCGATGAGGTCGCACCAGCAGGAAGTGATACTCTGCGAACAATTCTTCCAAAGATGCATCAGCAAAACCAACCGCGCCAACCAACCAAAGAGGGCCACTATCGGACTATTGAGGAGTTCATAGGGCTGCACGGTGACCTGCCTCTGGTTAAGATATCCAAGCAGCATTTGTCAGAATACGTGGCACATCTCACAAAGGTCAGGGTCAGAAACATGCCCTTGGCCCCAACGACAGTGAAGCAGCGGCTCGATAGGCTGGTTGCGATTTTGCAGTTCGCGACGATGGTAGAGGCAGTTCCATATAATGTTGGCAAGACAGTCAAAGCTCCCAAGGATACTCGCCCCCTTGGTGACCAGACCTACAAGCCGTTCACGAAGCTTGAGGTGCGTAAGTTAATTGATGTGGCGACGGATATTTGGGCCCGCCGCAGATATCAGACGCACAGAACCCAGATGTCGCGCATGACGGATTCGATCACTGCGTTGCACTTACTTGTTTGGACGGGGGCAAGGCCCGAAGAGATATGCCAACTTCGGCTTGATGATGTGGATTTGGACCGTATGGGCATTATGATCACTAACGAGACTGATGAGATTGAGGCATCTGATCGGAAGCTAAAAAATGAAGAATCCGTACGCGGCGTTCCGATTCACAATGCCTTACTTCCAAGATTGTCCGAACACATGGAGCAAGTGCTCCAAGTCAGCAATTCAGGATTGTTGTTCCCATCGTTCGAACCAATGACGGAAAAGGGCCGCTACGCGACCCCTATTGGGGCTGATTGGAGCAAACATTTCCGCGCTCAAATAACGGCTGATCCGCAGAAAGTGCTCTACAGTTTGCGGCATAGTTGGGCAGGGGAATCTGTTAGGGTTGGGATGTCGGAGACAATGCGCAATGCGATCATGGGTCATAAGTCCGACTCGAAATCATCTTCTGCCAAACGCTATAGGTTTCACTTTGAAGACTTGGACAACCAGTTGGAGTGGGTCAATAAAATGGATTGTATCAGCGGGTAAGTCCACTGTCTGAATACGGAGATATATATCCCCAGCTAGTTCGTTGAGAGGGTGGTGGTGTAGTGGGCGCCGGAGAGTGATTGCCTTTAGCTGAATGCGCTAAGAAGCAGATATTTGAATGGGTTCAAAACCCAGCATCAACGAAGTTTCACAACTTGGCCGATGCGGTGGGCGACCCTGGAATCGAATTTTCCACGCTCTGAGTGTGGCCAAATTTTCCAATATTTTAAGGGTCGAGTCGGGTTGTCTTACGTAGCTTCTTTTAAATTTGTATCGAGAATGGATGTCATTGTATCGAATTTACGGCCTTGCCCAATGAACCTTGACACTGAAAAATTCCTATTTCCTCTCAAGATTGATCAACCAAATCAACGAGTCTCAGGTATCGGTGGTCGCTTCTCAATGCAGGTTTAGCTTCCAGCACTAGCTCTAGAATTTTCGGCAGTTCGTAGGGCGACCGGGTCAGAACCTTTGGAGTTACGGCATCAAGAAAATCAAGTGCCTCTTCAGGGAACTGTGCTGTGATTGGTTCATCTTCGCCTACCTCACGAGTAAATCGGTAGAACGGATGACGGTCAGTTTCGACTGGTACCAGGAACCGCTTCACTGCTTTGTACACTGAAGGAAAACTTGTCCCAGTGTCATCAAGCATACTAATCCACGACTCAACAGATGACGAGGTGCGGTAGATGCGTTCTCTTGGCCAGACTTCATTTAAGAAAGGTGCCACTAACCCCTCCCAGCCTTCGTCATTCTCTTGGCCAACTCTTCCCAACCACCAGATGAACTGGTTGCGTGAGCTATCAGACATATCGCGAAGCGCATGACGCATTTGCTGTTTGCTTATGCCGTCGTCCTCATCACGTTTGAACAGGTACAAGAAACCCAACCATTGGGCGACGACCTTGGCTAAATCGCGATCCCATGCTTGGTTCTCAACCCATGGCACGGCTTGCAACAGCAATGGTTTGACTAAGACTGCAAGAGGTGACCACGGAACCCGACCGCTGGACAAGAACCCGTTCCAAGCGGGTTCAGCGGCGGGATGACCAAAAGCCAACATTGGAACGAGGCGGTGTTCGACCCACTCTGGATCAACGTACATCAGCCAGTTCAGCTTGCTGAAGGTGATCGAAACAACATGGTCGGAACCTTCACCTGGCGACGCAAACAGGCGTTCAATGCGGCTCTTGATGAAGTCGGGAATCAGCGAGTTTTGTTCTTGCTTTTCACCAGGCACGGCATGGAACAAAGCCTCCGCACACATTCCCAAAGGCCCATTAATTGCGTGTTGGTATGTGCGACGTGATTGGGGGATGACTTCACCGCCACGACTTATTTCTCCGATCCCGCTTTCGGTGGCGTTGTTGCCACCATCGACAACGCCATCCACGACATTATCAAACACGGCCCAAATAAGCTCGTCATCGAACTCGATCAGCTTTGTGATGTTCTGTTCCAGCCACCGACAGATAGTGTGTCTCAATTCCACGATCACCGCATGAGGAAAGCGGCTAAGGCGGTGCAGAAACACCCTTCGGAGCCTCGAAGAAATATCATCAGGAAGCTCATTGATCATGGCTGACCAGAACACCTGTGGGTAGTCTTTCGCTCTGGCCGCAACCGACAACGCAGACAGAGCTTTGCGCGGGTTGGCTTTCACCAGTCCAGTGAATGGACGTTTCTCTGTGAAGCTGCCAAAGTCCCGTTGCATGTCCTCTTTTGCACGGGGAATGATTTCATCGACGGCGAGATCAACCACTGAATCGGGAGTTTCATCCGTTCCAACCCATCCAACATGGGAACCGTTTTCGGTGACTGTGGAGGTCGCCCATCCGTCGCTCCAGTTTTCGATGCTGTTGATGATAGTAGCAAGACGTTCACTTTGATCGGCTGCAAGCTCACATCCCTGCAATTCCAAGTAACGTGCATATCTTGCGATAAACTCGTCACGCCTGCTTGGATACACATCGTCAGACCAGTAGCTTTCTTGGTCTGGTCCGTTGAGAAGCCGTTCACCCAGTTGGTGACGAAGCGGTTCTGGAAATGCCAACCACCTGTCAACCAGAAGAAAGATCAGTTCCCGCGCTACGTCGGTATCCCAGAAAGTAGCTTGGTTTAGGGCAAGGACACGCTCACCGACCTCTTCAGGTGCGAACAAGTCTTCCTTTGACAGAGCGTATAGGACCAGTTTCTTGAAGAAGAATTGATCTTCAATTGGCCACGTCAGGAAGTGTCCGAGTGCCACGTCGGGTGTCACCTGAATCAGTCGTTCAAAAAGCTCAACGAAGAACTTCATCGCGTCGGCGGCTTCGTTATGCCGATCTTCGCCATCTACCTCACGATCAGGGTAACAGGTTGGCGTGACAAAATAGGTCGTACCAATATCTGACAGCATTCCTGAAGCGGCCTTCATCGCCTCTTGTAGTAGGGCAAACACCTGAGGAAGCACATCGTCAGGTATGGTCAGATCATCTTTGTGACGCTCAAGGAACTTCACTTCGAATTGGCCCAGATGACCAAGTTCTATGTCTGGCCAGTCCAATGTAGGAGGTCGTGCACCTGCTATGCTGTAGGGTGGTTTGATATCCAACTTGGGTGCAGCAATCCGACCAAACTCACGCAGGACACTTGGAGACCACCCTTCATTCGCGACCCGTCTCTTCAGGTCAAACCAATCGCCATCCCATTCGCGGTTCCGAGGGTCTTTGTGATGATCGATAATCAAGCTCCAGATGTGCCGAGCTTTGTCATCTAGTTCCTTGTTCTGATCCAGCCGCCATTCGATGTGGTTCAGCAAACGCGGATGCAAACCATTCTGCTTGATAGCCCACCAAGCAATAACAGGGCTGGATAGATGGTCTCCGATCCATCGTAGCAGATGCCATAGACGTGGTGGGACATTGGTGTGGCCGTCTGGTGTTCTGCCACCAAGTCGATGTGCATCAGTTACGTTTTCATCGCCATTTCGCCACGACAAAAGATCATCGTTGAAGGTTCCACGGCGATAGTCTTCATCAGTTAGGTTCTGAAGGTCATCGTCCAATCCATATGCCACATTCGGCTCAAAGACTTCGGCATTATCACCAAACCCGCTGACCCGCTTCGCCGAGCGAATGAAGCCGCTGAGTACACATACCCACTCTGGGTGTGTTGGGTGTTCAGCATCAGCCAAAAGCTTTGCTCCAGGTACGGAGCGCACCACATGCGCAACTTGACCGCGCTGGTATGGCAAGAGTGACTTTGGGTCCTGCTCTGCTGTCGCAATTACCGCCTTTCGCCAGTCTCTAGGATCATCTGCACGATCTGCCCATGCCTCCATAGTCTGCCAAAGGTCAGGATGATCGGCGTAAGCAATTGCCGTAACGCCGCGATCACGCCACTTCGCTTCGATATCTTCAGGTGTACCTTTGTCAAAAGCGTAGATTCGTGTGCGATCAACTTGACCGTCATGGTTCAGACCTTGGAGCAGATATTTGATCGGCGGGTCTTCAGCTTGATAGCCGACCAGTACCACGGTGTAATGTTCCAGCAGGTTACGTATGAAACTCGTAGCCCAAGCTTCAGACAGGTATGCGCGTCCAAAATCCGCACTGCTTAGGACGTACGGGTGATGGTCAGCGTCAGCGTTCGCAAGCCGACCATGAAGGTAGGTGATACCTTCAACCGAACGTCCAAATGCCAGATCAGGAAAGGCGGGAGGCGCAAAGGTTGGCAGTTCACCATCCATTTCGAACAGCAGGTCAAAGTTCGTGGTGACGATCTGTGGTACGCCGTTCGGACTGGTTGAGATGCGTTTGACCAAGTTGTGGTGATGGCCAACTTGACCGCTTCCTGCCGAAGCCTGAAGGCGCTCAGTAACAAGAGCATTTACCTCATCGCGCCCATACTCCAAGTGAAGCAGGTTGAAGATTTGGTCCAGCGGCATGTTTGTGCCAGCCTGATCATCAATCCACGGTTGAAACGCCCGCATGATTTCGGAACCCTCAGGCGGATCAAAGAAGTCGATCACATGCTCCGCAAGGCCGATGAAGCTCGGCATGCCAGACGGCAATGAAACACCAGCGCCACAAAGGAAGACGACTCGGCCAGCATCACTGCGTTCCAGCAGAACATCAGGGATGATTGGACCGTTTTCGTGGAATCTCATTGTTGACCGATCCGCTTTCGCGTCATCCAACTAAGGTCAGATGAATTACCATTTGAGAACTCTTCAAACTGCCGTAGCTCCCACCTTTCAATGATTGCTGAATCGATATGCTCTATAAGGTTGTAAATTTGCACATTTCGCGGCTTGCTTTCTGTCATTGCAATCCGACGCATGAGTTCAGCTTGAATTTCTCTCCACCATGGACCTTCAACATCCAAGAGGGCGGGCCGATATTGGTATCGGTCTTCTATGCTCCCTACGACAAGTCGTTCGTCGTGACGTGACAGGCTGAACCAGGCATCGACAAAGGTAGCTACGTCAATGGTCGCCAATATCGGCACATCCAAATAACGCTGCTCAGGTGCGTGGTTGATTACGGTGAGGTTTCCAAAGAAGCGTAACCAATCCTCAGTAAGGAATTTCAAGAGTTGTTTGCCTGCATCCCCGCTCAGCCAAGTTTGGTGCCACACATCCATTTTCTTGACCAGATGTTCCAAGACCTCCTTAAATTCTGCATCCTCACGCCTCATGAAACCAAGGCCGTCATATGCATCTAAGTGGCGGCCAAACCTTTCACTGACACCTCGACAACGCTCATCCGTTAGCTGGGCGATAAACTTTTCATCAATGTAAGTCTTCATCGCTGCAATTGTATCTGGAACTGTTTGATCAATCAGTTCGTGATCCGCCAGCATAAGGGATACACCAACGACATGAAGCAACTCTCCAACTTCGACGTAGCTGCCGTCTTTCAGTTGCGATTGCATGTCTTCGACATCGGACCAGAATTCGTGCTCTGAACCATCCGAAAAATCCCAGCTATAGAGGTACCACAACCTCTTCCAGGACGGCCAAGAGGCGACGCCAGCCACCTCGTCTGACTGGGCTAGTTCGGCATTCAATCTCACGGCATCAACAACCCCAGAGGTGAGGATCGAAATCCACTGCTGGACAGTTATGACTGCCCTTATGCCGTTGTGTTGCTCATATTTCTTAAAGACACGCTGTTTGGGGGTAGGTTCCTTGTCTTTGTCGAGTGAGAACTCATAGACATGACGAACCTCGTCTTTGCCTGCGTCATACTTGCCCAACAAATCTTGGGGTGTCAGAGTTGAGGTTTCATCCGAAAGGTCGAGCTTGAACTCGATGAAGAAGATGAAGAATTGAATTATAAGGTTTTGAACTAGCTTGTCATTCTGACAGTAGTCCTCATTCATTTTCTCAAGAATTGAAGCTAACTGCCAAACAAACTGCCGTAAGGCTCTAAGGTTGTGAAACCCCGACTTACCGTAAAGATCAAGGATATCATCTTGGAACTTCAATAAAAGTTCACGGGCTTCGGGCTGCCCGATCTCGGTAATGAACGATGCCAATGCGCTGTCGGGATCGCTTTCAAGCAAGAAGGAATGTCCAACCACCTTTTCTTTGAAGGCCGTGAAATGATCATCGTCCAAGTTGTCAGTATTCGCGCAAAGAATTACACGTGTATCACCATGCTCCACGAAGCGGTTCACCACGCCCAATAGTTCTGACATTGGTATTTTGCAGCGTTCTAAGTCATCAAGGACCAATAAGGCCCCATCCATGTTTTTGGCTGACTGTTCCAGTTGTGAAGTGGCGGCATCAACAACCTTATTGAGATTTGCAGTCCCACCCAGGATACCACCTGTACCAAGCGTAAGTGCCCCACTGAAGACTGACCCTGCAAGCCCCATACCTTTGTGCAGCGCCTTGGTGGCCGTGCTGGCACTGGCATAGAAGAGACTGGTTTCAAGAGATTGGATATCAGCAATACCAAAGACTGAAATATATATTGGTTTGCGATCCGTAAATGAACCATCTTCCAGAAGCTTCGTTACGAAATGTGTCTTTCCGCAGCCCCAAAGACCTTCGATCAATACTGCAAAGTGAGGCTTTGACTTAGTGTTTGCCCAGTCCTTGAGAAATTTCTCCACCTCAACCCTATCAATGCCCATCTCAAACTACTCGCCATTAAATTGAATGATTGCTGTATGACAGGTGCGGATAACCACGTCGACAATTGTTCTCTACCAAGTGTTGAAAAGTCGATTCGTCGCTCCGCAAATCAACATTTTCAACAAAGGACTATTGTGCCGATGTGCAGGTGTATTATCGAAATCGCCAGCCTTATAGGTCTGGCACGGATGCGACCCATCCACGAACAAAGACATCGCCATCTGCATCAATTTCACAGATTGCGTCCAGCCGTCCGCCTGGACCAATCTCCACGTGCGTTAGAAATGCAGTAGCTTCATCGTCAGTTGGAATGCGGCAGATGGACCATGTATCTTGGTACCAAGAAGGAACATTGTTGGCTGGGTACCCGAGGTAGGTTCTACTTGCTTTCTCATTGTCAATTCCCCTCATTACCGCCCGTAAGCCGTTGGAGTAGGACAAAAGGAAATCACCAGTCTGTTGTTCTGGTGCAGTGTGGAACCCCGCACGATAGTAGTCATAACCAACATATCCCAAGCCGCCGATAACGACTAAACCGAGTATCTTTTTCAACATGAATTTGATCTCAACAAACTTCTGTCATTTATTGTCTGTGTTTTTTGTTCGTTGATCAACAAGTCGCGGTGCAAAAGATCAGTCTTCTCACAAACGGTCGTTGGCGATGCTCGAAACCCGGCCAAGATGAAACACCTGACATCCAATGTTTATGCTTCTCGTAACCCCTGCTCGAAATTTACCCTCGATCCCTTTATGATCTGATGAGTTTCAAGAATGACAGGGGATGCGATGCTGATTGGATACGCGAGAGTTTCAACGACTACCCAAAATCTTGATGGCCAGATCGATCAACTGGCACGAGCGGGGTGCGAACGCATTTTTCAGGAAGTCGCATCTGGGGCAAAAGCGGATCGCTCCACGTTGAAGGAAACCCTCGAATTCTGCCGCACAGGCGATACCTTCGTTTGCCTTAGCCTTAGCCGTGTGGCGAGATCGGTATCCCACTTGATCAAGATCGTGACTGATTTTGAAAAGCGGGGCGTAGGTTTCAAGTCGCTGACTGAGGCTATCGATACCACAACACCGACAGGTAAGATGTTGTTCACGGTGATGGCAGCCTGTGCGCAACTGGAGCGTGATACACTCATTGAGCGGACCAATATCGGACTTGCAGCAGCGCGGAGTCGAGGTCGCGTTGGTGGTCGTCCACGCAAAATGACGGATCAGCAGATTAGTGGCGCTAAGGCGATGTTCAAGGTCGGAACGCCTGCCATCGACATTGCGGCTGCGTTTGGAATCTCGGTACCAACGCTATACCGAACGCTGCCAGCCAGTCAGCGATAGGCTGCTAATTCCGACCAGTTCGGCCATGTTACCACCGAGGTGCCAGTATTGCAGTCAGCAGTTCCGTCGAGATGCAACTGGAAGCTCTTCACCAAAATACATGCTCAGAAATTTCACCATGTTGAACGGTTTTGGATTTGGTCGACGCAGCCCTGTATCGTCGAACAATGCCTTTTCAGCGTGTTGGTATACCTCAATGTGTTGCTTGAGCCTATTGGCCACACCAGGGCTACCAGTGTAGATTTCGTAAGCCGCGACCAGATATGGTTCCAACAGTTCTTCAAACTTATCGTCTGCCAGTTTGTCGATCTGCTGTTCGTATACCACTTCCATATCCAACGCAGGCAAGCCTGCATTGAGGCGGACGTTGTTGCGGTTTGAGAGTTGGTTCTTGATAAGTTGAATTTCTGCTCTGGTCGGTTCGATGTCTTTCTGCGTTGGATGGCGATTTGTCGGCATTGTGTGCTCCCTGTAAATGATGGCTCTGTCGTATTTATGAATCCAACAGTTCATCAAATAGCCGTTTCATTTTATCCCGTGGAGCAGTGCTACAATATTTGAGCAATTTCGTTTGCAGCCAATGGTGAAGGAGGGAGATGCTCTGGGTTGAAATCACCTCATAAATTTTGAATCCAGTAATGCTGGACTTCTCCAGACGACGCTAGGACAGCACCGTCACTTTGGGATAGAACCAACTTCCGCTAGAAAGTCGTCTGATGCATCGGCTTCAAATAGTTCGTGCCAATAAGCAGAGATGCAGTCCTCCAAGATCGCGCCAAGTTCTCGGCGTTCCTCAGCCTTAATATCAGCCAGCATATCAATGGCATCCTCGTCTAGGTTTCGAACGGAAAATCGTTTCAGCATAAGGCTTCCTCCTGCTGGTATTTAGGGTTTGGTGACCCAAAGCGGTATCGAGTCTGACACTGGGAACCTCCCCAGAACACCCAACCTCGAATGGTCAGACCCGTGTCTGCCTAAATACAATCGTCTCGACGGGAGATCAGGGATGCCAAAGGTCGCTGATCTACACTTCAGCGGAAATCTCACTACCTTCCATTAGAAGCGTTAAAAACGGAAAGGCCAAACGCATGGTAAGACTCAAAATATCAGAATTTGTGACAACATCGCAATCATCCAAACCACCTATGTTTTCAAAGGACCACCCCCGGAAACGGTGAACGTCGTATCACAGGAGCGAGTCCGATTGCGGTCGATCCCATGATTTAAAAGCAAGTGCAGGCTAGAAAAGGTTTTACATATAATAATCCAATGAATTCAAAGATCATTAAAAGCAAAATCGTCGATGGTCAGATCATCCTTTACCGAAGGGTAAGCACCAAGAACCAACCCGAAAATGGATACCCATATCAGCTAAAACGCATCAAATTAAAGTATTCAAAGTTTATTGTCGCCAGAGCAGCAATTGAAAACGTTACTGAAGATATCTCTGGTTGTGCGGATGCTGAAATTCGAATGGCATCCGGATTGGGTAAATGCCTGAGATGTTTGAAACGTAATCCACATGCCATTCTGCTGGTATCGAGTGCTGATCGTATAGCGCGACGTGCTGACATCTTTGTGCTGATTCAAAAGCAAGGCTTGGGGCAGCGTATCTACGATGTTTCAACCGGCCTGTGTTTAGATGATATCGTTCGCGCTGGTGGCCATCACGTCATTGAGAAACAGACAGAAAGTGATCGAACATCACGCCAGTTAGGTCTGAAAAGATACCACGCGACTGGAGGTGTCATGGGGTCGATAGACATTGGTATGCGGTCACGTGATGCATCTCAAAAAAAGAAGCGTTTGGCCGATGATAGAGAAGCAGCGGTTCTATCCGTGGTATCTCGGCTGACCTCTCGGGGCAGGGGTCAACGACTGTCTCTGGGCAAAATCTGTGACGAGTTGGATCACCGTGAAATTCGTACCGGCCAAGGACGTTTCTTCACACCACAACGTTTGAGCCAATTTGGTAAAGGAAGGCCACATAGGTGGCGACATGCATTAGATAGCTACGCTCGTCCAAGGCGTCGTATACGTCAGATCATAACAGCAACGCAAATTGAAATACGTCACAGGCGTGTTCGCCAGACCACCATGAGGAGGCTGTTAAAGAGAACGCCAGTTCGTCATATCCAAACCAGCAGAGGCTTCGATACATGGACTTGCATAGGCCACTTCCCCCACGGGCAGGCCCGTTATACCAGTAAATGTGATTGCCGGGATGGGTGTCGTGGTCCACCCGTCAGGTATGATCACTACTTTTCGTCCCGATGTGATACCTTTTCCCCGCCTCTACGTTCGGCCATCAACTGCAATGTCCGTTTGAACACTTTTGAACATCCATCGGACGAATTCCGATCTATCGTCGTATCGCATAGCGCTGGCAAAGACGTTTAAACAGCACCCGCTTCTCCATAGATGCCACACTCATATCATTGCTCATCACCGGGACCACACGGTGTGGCACAGCGCGTCGATCGACCCATTTGGGCTGAAGGCTGGGAACAGTCCAACTGACCACCTATTTGCTCCTATGATAGCGGGTCTAATCCGCAAGTTCTGGCAACTTAACCCAAAGCCCGTCTTTCCCATCGACACCAGCCCAATCCAGTTTCTGGTCTTGGAGGAAGTCGCGAACATGATCGTCCAATTCGCCGTTCTGGAACTGACAGGTGTCGCCCATGCGCGTGTACATGATACCAAAAATCTCCTCATTGGTTTGACCGTCAGACATTCCCTCGCATGTTTCTGCCAGTTCCATCAAATCGTCCAAGATGACGTTTGGGTCAGTGTATTTGGGGTCGCTGTCAGCGACAGCCGTTGTAGCAATCAAAATCGATGCGATTGAAAATGCGGTTCTAATCATCAAAGGTTCCTTTTGGGATTGTTGCTGGGATGTCGGCAGTTGTCTCAAGTCGCGCTGGGCAATCGGCATTCTTACTATCAATCTGCTCCACTCTGGCACTGATAGCTGCCACCGCTCTACAGGGCCGGGCACAGAACAAACCGAAGATATCATTGGGCGTTACCTGACCCTGAGTTTCGCCGTGAATGCGTTTCATTAAGTCGCGGCGTGGTATGACGGAGCCATCGGATATTCTACTGATGGTCGCTACTGTAGTGCCCGCTAGTGCAGCGAACCGTGACATCGAAATATTGTTCTGTTTGAGAAATTCATTGAGCCTCATCTGACTTACATTTTACGGTTTATGTAAGTGATTCGCTAGACCTGAAATTTTCAAGAGGGGTTCCATAGCGTTACATTTTTTGTAAAAGGGAAGTATCAACCAATGAGATTGAGCAATTGGCAATCTATCAGACCCTTCGTATGGCACGTGAGCAGGCAGGGCTTTCGCTTGAGAAGGCGGCGGAGTGTATTGGCATCAGTGGTGCCAGCTTCTCGCGAATGGAGAATGGCCTCAGCAAGGTTTCCACTGACCGGTTGGAAATGCTTGCCAGTCTGTATCAGGTATCTGCGTCCGCCCTTATCGAGGGCAGTATAATTACCATGCCCTCCACTGTTGATCTTGATAGGATGCGGGCAGTCGTCGAGGCCGTTCAGAAAGGGATATACCAGCCCCGTGTGAGGCCCTCACCGGAGAAGGTGGGTATCGCCGTGGCAGAGGTCTACCGCATGGAGATCGAGCGGATTGTGAACGATCCCAAGGCAGAATTTGATCCAAGCAGATATAACGGCCTCATCGAGGCCATGTTCCGAAAGTGAATGTATGACTCCCGTCACCCAATCCGAAATCAACAATGCGGCATGGTCGGCGTGTGACACCTTCCGTGGTGTGGTCGATCCATCGATCTACAAAGACTACGTTCTCACCATGCTCTTCCTGAAATACATCTCTGATGTTTGGAAAGACCATCTTGCCACGTATCAGGCGGAACACCCTGACAGCCCCGAACTGGTCGCTGCGATGATGCAGCAGGAGTCGTTCGTGCTACCACCTGATGCCAGCTTCCAGACGTTGCACAAACGTCGCCATGAGGCTGGTAACGGTGAACGCATCGACAAGGCCCTCCATGCCATCCAAGAGGCCAACGGCAACAAGCTGGATCAGGTGTTCCAAGACATCCACTTTAACAGCACCAAGCTGGGCGATGAGGAACAGAAGAATGACCTGCTGCGCCACCTGCTCGAAGACTTCGCCAAGCCCGCGCTTGATCTGCGTCCATCCCGTGTGGGGCAGTTGGACATCATCGGTGGGGCTTATGAGTATCTGATCAAACACTTCGCGGCGACAGCGGGCAAAACGGCTGGCGAGTTCTATACACCACCCGAAGTGTCCGACCTGATGGCGCGTCTGGCCGATCCTCAAGAAGGGGATGACATCTGTGATCCAACCTGCGGGTCCGCGTCGCTGCTGATGAAATGCGGGCGTCAGATACGCAACAAGACGGGGACCAAACGTTACGCTCTCTACGGGCAGGAATCCATCGGGTCCACATGGGCGTTGGCCAAGATGAACCTGTTCCTGCACGGCGAAGAAAACCACGAAGTCCTCTGGGGTGATACCATCCGCAACCCGAAGCTCCGGGTGAAGGAAGATGCGCTGCGGCACTTCGATGTGGTCGTCGCCAACCCGCCGTTCTCTCTGGACAAATGGGGGACTGCGACCGCAGAGGCTGATACATTCGGACGCTTCCGTCGTGGTATCCCGCCCAAGACCAAGGGCGACTATGCGTTCATCCTGCACATGATCGAGACGCTGAAACCCAAGACGGGCCGTGCCGTGGTCGTCGTTCCCCATGGTGTTCTGTTCCGTGGATCGACCGAGGGGAAAATCCGTCAGAAGCTGATTGAGGAGAACCTGCTGGATGCGGTGATCGGCCTGCCCGAAAAACTGTTCTTTGGGACTGGCATCCCTGCCGCGCTGTTGGTGTTCCGCAAACACAAGGCGGACGACTCGGTGCTGTTCATCGATGCCAGCCGAGAGTTTGCATCAGGCAGCAACCAGAACGCGCTGGAACCGTCCAACATCGACAAGATCATGCAGACATTCACGGATCGCGCATCGGTGGAGAAGTACGCCTATCGTGCAACGCAGGCCGAGATCGCTGAGAACGACTTCAACCTGAACATACCACGATATGTGGACACGTTTGAAGAGGAAGACGAGATTGATCTGATGGCGGTGCGGGCCGAACGGGTAAAGTTGAAAGACGATCTAGCCGAATTAGAAACCCGCATGGCAGGGTATTTGCAGGAGCTTGGTTATGGTTCCTGAGGGGTGGAGCAAAGCCAGTCTTGGGGATGTGGTGAACTACAAAAAAGGGTTCGCCTTCGATTCATCCGACTACTCTGAAAATGGTGTGCGGGTCATTCGCATTTCCGATACAACACGAGACGGTTTGCACTCAAACAATCCGAAGTATGTTGCTGAAGACAGGGCGGATGGCTTTAGTGATTGGCAATTATTTGGTGGGGACATCATTGTAAGCACTGTGGGGTCCCGACCACATCTTCTGGACTCAATGGTTGGCAAGGCAGTTCGTATACCAGCGAACTTCAAAGGCAGTCTTTTGAACCAGAACTTAGTGAAACTGGCCCCAAAAAAAGATCGAGTCATATCTGAAATTTTGTATCCTCACCTAAAGGACAATCGGTTCATCACCTTCATTTCGGGTCTGGTGCGAGGCAATGCCAATCAAGTCTCGATAACCCTCAAAGAGCTATTCACGTTCCCTATACTTCTCCCCCCACTCCCCGAACAACAAAAGATCGCGGATATCCTCTCGACGTGGGATCAGGCCATTGAAAAGACCGAGGCCCTGCTGAGCAACGCCCGCACCCAAAAACGCGCCCTCATGCAGCAACTCCTCACAGGAAAACGCCGCTTTTCCGCGTTTGAGGGCCAGCCATGGAGGGAGGTTCGGTTGGGGGATGTGGTATCACTGTCGAAAAGTCGCCTTGATCCTCGGAGAGACCACAACACACGGCGATGCATCGAAATGGAACATATCGAAGCCGAAACAGGCCGATTGTTAGGTTCCACGTCCAGCGATAAACAAGCCAGTATCAAAGCCGTGTTCGGCCTGGGTGATGTTCTCTTCGGCAAACTGCGCCCCTACTTGCGGAAGTTCCATGCTCCAGATTTCGAAGGAGTCTGCTCGACCGAAATCTGGGTCTTGCAACCGAAAGCCGACACACTGTTGTCATCCTACCTACATGGGTTGGTGCAATCAGCCGGCCTCATGACAGAAGCTGAAAAATCTGCGGGTTCAAAGATGCCGAGAGCAGATTGGAAAATTGTTTCGGACTATCGTTTCATGTTGCCCAGCCTGGCGGAGCAAGAAGCTATATCCAAAGTCATTGACGATATGGGCGACGAAATTGACGTTCTGCATACCAGCATCACCAAACTCCGCACCGAGAAGAAGGCTCTGATGCAGCAGCTTCTCACTGGTAAACGTCGGGTCATGGTGGAGGATCACCATGCAGTTTGAAGTCTATTGCGACGAAGCACATCCTGACCTGTTCACGTCAGCCAACCCTCAGGCGCAATACCTGATGATTGGTAGCTTATGGCTGCCCGCTGACTTGCGCGACGAGATTAAGGCCAAGATCAAAGCACTGCGTGAAAAGCATGGTGCTTGGGGTGAGATCAAATGGACAAAGGTGTCACCATCCAAGCTTAATTTCTATCTGGACCTCATCGACCTATTCGTCGGGTACGGAACGATGTTGCGGTTCCGTTGTATTGCGGTCGATCAGCAATCGGTGAACATGCAACTGCATGGCGGTGACCATGAGCTTGGGTTTTATAAATTCTACTATCAGGTGCTGCACCACTGGATTTATGACTTCAACACATACCGCATCTTCTGCGACCAAAAGTCCAATCGCGAACCACATCGGTTTGCGGAATTGCGAAAGGTTTTGGATAACGCAAACCTGTCGGCAAACGTCGAATGCGTACAGGCTTTGCCATCCAAAGAGGTGACGCTAATCCAACTGACTGATCTACTGCTGGGTGCTGCCAGTAGCAGGATGAACAAGACGTTGGGTGAAGGCACTGCCAAGGAAACGGTAGTGAAAGCGTTGGAGCAGCGTCTTTCAATTCCATCGCTTCGCCCGACGTATCAAAGCGAACCCAAGTTCAACATCTTCAAGATCAACCTTGGGGGTGGCTGGTAGTGGCGTTGCCTCCTTTTCTAGAATTGGCTGATGAGGCCGCGTACCAGCAGCACTTCACGAATACCTATGTTCGTGCAGATGTTCGAACGCACCATGGGATTCGAGTTCACTTCAAAGCTTCCCATTTTGGCCACGCATTTTTTGAATCGACCCAGCGCAACGGGGTGAAGGATCAATTCTCTCAGGATCGGTCGCAACGAATGGATTGGATACTTCACACACTTCGCGACCCAGAAGCTGATTGGTATCAGGGTTGGATCAGGGCAAAAAAAATCTATGACACCACTCGGTCAGTTGCAGTTGCATGTGGTGATTTTGTGGTGGTGTTGAAGTTTCGCGCACGGAAAGATGGCCAAGTCGTTGCCGATTTCGTGACGTGCTACTTCGCAGACAACAGTATCGGCAAAATTCGTCAGTCCCCACTATGGGACTTGGAAGACTGCAAAAATGCGTTGGGAGTGTAGTGTGGTCGCTGATTTGCTACGCTGGCTCAGCGACCGAAACCTCGATTGGTTCAAAGCCGATAGGCAGCGAACTCATGCGTTGTATATGGAAGTTCTCTCCATTTTGTCAATGCGAAGTTCGCAACCTAAGTCAACAGGGCTGGCTTTCACTTATTCTCGTCAGGCATCATCATGACACAGACCCACACCCCCGATACCCGTGAAGAGGCCGCATCAAAGCTACCCGCTTTGCACGTCCTGATGGTCATGGGCTGGACTTACTTACCACCTGCTGAAGCCTTGGCCATGCGTGGGTCTGAACGGTCGGTCGTGTTGGAGCCCGTGTTGCGGGAGTGGTTGGCCGCGCATCGGTTCGATTTCAAAGGGCAGCAACATCCGTTGTCGGATGGTGGTATGAATCAGGTGATCAAGGCGATCACTACCACCAAGCTGAACGAAGGTCTGATCGCGGCGAATGAAGCGATCTACAAGCAGTTGACGCTTGGCATCACGGTTGACGAGTTTGTGGGGGGCGACAAGACATCCGTTACCGTCCCGTTGGTTGATTGGTCTAACGTCGATGCGAACCTGTTTCACGTCACTGAAGAACTCAGCGTGGAGCGCCCCGCTGGGATGGGACGGTATCGGCCCGATGTTGTGTGCTACGTGAACGGCCTGCCGCTGGTGGTAATCGAAGCGAAGCGACCCACGTCGTCTTCAATAGAGAAATCCATGGTTGCCGAAGGTATCAGCCAGCACAATCGAAACCAAAAGGTGCAGGGCATCCAGACCCTCTATGCTTATTCCCAGTTGCTGCTTTCGATCTCAGGCACCGATGCCAAGTACGGCACGACCGAGACACCGAAAAAGTTTTGGGGGGCGTGGAAAGAGGAAGAGATTTCTGAGACCCAGATGCAGGATGTGAAATCCACACCGCTGAGCGAGGATCAGAAGGCTCTGCTGTTTGCCGACAAACCGCGCTGGGCTAGGAATGACTTTGAGCGCCTGCACAGCGGCCTTGTGCTGCCCACTGAGCAGGATCGCATGATCATCAGCCTGCTTAGGCCCGACAGGCTGCTCGACTTCACCAGGCGTTTCATTTTCTACGACCGTGGCACCAAGAAGATCGTAGCGCGATACCAGCAATTCGGAGGCGTCAAAGCGATCTTGTCACAGGTGGCCAAGCAAAAGCCCGATGGCAGTCGCGAGGGCGGCGTGATCTGGCACACCACGGGGTCAGGCAAGTCGAACTTGATGGTATTGCTGACCAAAGCACTGTTGCTCGATCCCGAGCTTGCCAGCAGCCGCATCATCATCGTCACCGACCGCGTTGACCTTGAGAAGCAACTAGCTGCGACGTTCCTGACAGGCGGTGCATTCGGATCGGTCGTTGCGACCAAGAAGGACGGTGAGAAGGCCAAAGTGCAGTCGGGTCGTGATCTGGCAAAGCAGATCGGATCGGGGAACGGTCGGATCATCTTCACGCTGCTACAAAAGTTCAATTCAGCCACCAAACTGCCCGAGTGCAAGAATACATCAGACAAGTTGATCGTGTTGGTCGATGAGGGCCACCGTAGCCAAGGTGGTGAAAATCATGAACGGATGCGGCAGGCTTTGCCGAACGCAGCGTTCATCGCCTTCACTGGCACACCGTTGCTGAAAGAGGACAAGACCCGTAACAAGTTCGGTCCTATCCTTCATGCTTATACCATGCAGGATGCCGTTGAAGACGGTGCGGTCACGCCATTGGTTTATGAAGAACGCAAACCCATCGTTGATATAAACGAACGCGCTGTGGACGCATGGTTTGACCAGCGCACAATGGGGCTGTCGGACCAGCAATTGTCAGACTTGAAGCAGAAGTATGCCACACGCGGGCAGGTCTATAAGGCGGAGGCCCGCATCGAAATGATTGCATGGGATATCGCAGCACATTTCAAAGAAAACTTCATCGAACGCAGCCCTGGCCTGAAGGCGCAGCTTGCGACTGACAGCAAACTGTCGGCCATCCGTTACAAGAAGGCGTTGGATGATACTGGTATGGTCACCAGTGCCGTTGTGATATCGGCACCCGATACCCGTGAAGGCCATGATGACACCGATGAGGCCAAGACACCGGAAGTGCAGACATGGTGGAACCAGACGGTCGGCAATGACCCTGATGCGTATGAGAACGATGTCATCGCGGGCTTTGCCACAGATGGTGCGCCAGACATCCTGATCGTCGTGGACAAGCTGCTGACGGGCTTTGATGAGCCGCGCAACGCTGTCCTCTACATCGACAAGCACCTCAAAAGCCATAACCTGCTGCAAGCCATCGCACGGGTGAACCGCCTGCATGAGGCCAAACAGTTCGGCTATCTGATCGACTACCGTGGTATATTGGCCGAACTGGACACATCCATTCAGGATTACCAAGACCTCGCGGCACAGACCCAGAACGGGTATGAGGTTGATGATCTGGTTGGCACGTTCTCCAACGTCTCAACAGAATACAAACGCCTGCCAAGCCTGCATGATGCCCTGTGGGCGATCTTCGGGTCCGTTCAAAACAAAGGGGACCGTGAGCAGCTTCGCCGCGTGTTGGTGCCAAGAGTCACAGAGGATGAGGCAGGCCACAGCTTCGATCAGGCTCAGAAGGTGCGTGAAGACTTCTACGACGCGCTTACGGCATTTGGCATGTGCCTGAAGGTGGCCCTGTCATCCCGCACCTTCTTTGAAGACGGTGCTTTTGATGAGAGGACAATCCAACGTTACAAGCGCGACCTGCGGTTCTTCACTGAACTTCGAGTGCAAGCCAAGCGCGATGCGGGTGAGACCGTTGATTTTTCGGAATACGAAGATCAAATCAGACGGATGGTAGACAAACAGGTCATCGGCCAAGAGATCATTGATCCCGAGGGCTTCATTCGCGTTGACACGCTTGGACAAGATGATGGCCCCGATGATTGGACGGACGAGAAGACCCGAACCGAAGCCGATGTCATCAAAACCCGACTACGCAAAACCATCGAGCAAGACCTGATCGATGATCCCTATGCGCAACGTGTGTTTTCAGAACTGCTGAAAGAAGCGATCCAAGCCGCCGAAGCGATGTTCGATCATCCTGGTAAGCAATACACTATGTTCAAAGACCTTGAAGAACAGGTTGCTGAGCGCAACACGCCAGGTGTCCCAGATCGTTTCAATGATCAGCCACGTGCTAAAGCCTACTACGGGCTGCTGCTTGATCATTTGGACGGAACGAGTCCAACCGAGGACAAACTCGTCGAGGAAGCACTGTATATCGAGTCTGTGGTAATAGATGCGGTGCAGTCCCATTCGATTAGTCCAGGAAACCTAGAGGCCGCGATCAGGAAGAGCCTGCTGGTGCGGTATTTCAACCTGCTTGGCGGCACCGATGCGGCATACGCGCTGATTGATCAGGTTCTCGCCGTTGTCCGTGCTGGATCAGTGAGAGACTCTCAGTGACCCAGTTTGTGCTGGTATATGGGGATGACCGTATCTCGTATCAGGTGGCATATGACGACGCCCGCACATCCCGTGTAGCAATCCACGTGAATCCTGATGGCTCTGTGTCTGTCGATGCTCCCAAAGGCTTCGATGACAGCACCATCAAAAGCGCCGTTCAGAAACGTGCCAAGTGGGTGGCCAACCATGTCAAAGATGCCCGAGAACGCTATGCCCATGTCAGGCCCAAGGAATATGTGTCTGGTGAACAAGTCCTGTATCTGGGGCGTCGCTATATGCTCAAGGTCATCCCCGTCACGGGCAAGCCAACAGCGGTCCGCCTCATAGGCAACCGACTGGAAGTCCAATCCGCGACTGGGACACCTGACGACATGAGGGGGCGTGTTCGGGCGTGGTATCGTGTCAAAGGCCGTGACTATCTTGCCCGACGGATCGACAGCTTGTCCCGGTCGCTGCCGTGGGTCACTTCCCCACCGCCGTTTCGCTTGCTTGAAATGTCGAGCCAGTGGGGAAGTTGTTCACCAACTGGCGAAGTCATCCTAAATCCGCATCTGATCAAAGCACCCCGTGCGTGTATCGACTACGTGCTGGTTCATGAGCTTGCTCACCTCAAGCACCACGATCACAGCACGGAATTCTGGAGGTTGATCGATGCCCACGCTGGCGACTGGCGCAAGGCCAAGCATCATCTGGATGGATTGGTCGAGCTTCTCATAAACGAATAATGCAAAATGATATGATAAGCCATCAGCACCTATGCTGGTCTAGTCCGGTGTCCTTCTATAGGAGAAATGTCCCAATAGTGAGTAGGTTTTGTTCCAATAAGGGTGTCTGAAATTTTACAGATGCCCTTATTTTTAAAGGTATATCACACACTCATGCAGATGTATTTCATTTCCAGATAGTCTTCGATGCCGTGGTGGCTGCCTTCGCGGCCAAGACCGGATTGCTTTACACCACCGAAAGGTGCCAGCTCGGTTGAGATGATACCCGTGTTCACGCCTACGATGCCGTACTCCAGTGCTTCGGCTACCTTGTAAACGCGGCTGAGGTCTTTGGCGTAGAAATAGCTAGCGAGGCCAAAGATCGTGTCGTTTGCCATGGCAATGACATCGTCTACGGTGTCGAATTTGAACAGCGGTGCAAGCGGGCCAAAGGTCTCTTCTTGGGCTACGGCCATGTCTTGGGTCACGCCAGTCATGATTGTCGGCGCAAGGAAGTTGCCGCTCATCGTGCCATCGCCACCCACCAGCACGGTTGCGCCTTTGGATTTCGCGTCCTCGATATGCTCTTTGACCTTTTCGCCTGCGGCGGGATTGATCAGCGGCCCAAGGGTGACACCTTCTTCAAAGCCATCACCAACTTTGAGGTTTTCTACGGCTGTCAGCAATTTTGCAGCGAAGGCGTCATAGACCCCTGCCTGTACATATATGCGGTTTGCGCAGACGCAGGTTTGGCCGTTGTTGCGGAACTTGCACAGGATCGCGCCTTCTACGGCGGCGTCTAGATCGGCGTCATCAAACACGATGAACGGCGCGTTGCCGCCCAGCTCCATGGAGCATTTCATGACCTGATCGGCAGCTTGCTTGAGCAGGATGCGACCCACTTCGGTAGAGCCTGTGAAGGTCAATTTGCGCACGGCGGGGTTTTCGCAGAACTCTTTGCCCACAGCAGAGGATGAGCTGGAAGGCAGTACGTTGAACACACCTGCGGGGATGCCCGCGCGTTCGGCCAGCACACCCATGACAATTGCGCTTAGCGGTGTTTCGGCGGCAGGACGGGCAACAAAGGCGCAGCCAGCAGCAAGTGCAGGGGCAGCTTTGCGGGTGATCATCGCGTTCGGGAAGTTCCACGGTGTGATGGAGGCCGCGACACCGATCGGCTGCTTGATCACGGTGATGCGTTTGTCGCGCTGGTGGCCCGGGATTGTCTCGCCGTAGATGCGTTTGGCTTCTTCGCCGAAGAATTCGATGAACGAGGCACCATAAGCGATTTCGCCTTTGGCTTCTGCCAGCGGTTTGCCTTGCTCGGCGGTCAGGATCGCACCCAGATCATCCTGATTTTCCATCATCAGGTCGAACCATTTACGCATGACTGCGGCACGTTCCTTGCCAGTCCATGCGGCCCATTCCTTTTGCGCGGTTTCTGCCTGCGCGATGGCACCTGCAACCTGTGCGCGGCTCAGGTTTGCTACTTTGGCGATAATATCGCCACGCGCTGGGTTGGTCACATCAAATGTGCCGTCTTCGCCATCCACCCATTTGCCGCCGATATAGGCGCGGGTTTCCAGCAGGCTGGGGTCTTTTAGCATGGATTTAAGGTCTGTTATGGACGCAGTCATGTGCATTCTCCTTGAATTCGTCTGGGAACCCAAAGCAACAATGGGTATGATTGTCCAGTTCACATTGAGAGGATCCGCATGATGAAGCTGGATGATGCTTATGCTAATGGCACATATATTGAAGGCGCGGATGGTTTTCCGCCGCGTTGGGAGGCGGACGCCAAGGCTTTCCGCGAGGGGCTAGGTGCGCGTGCGCAGCAGGGTGTGTCTTATGGGCCATCTGACCGGCAGGTGTTTGATATCTTTCAGCCCGAGGGTGTATCGCGGGGCACGGTCATCTTTGTGCACGGCGGATATTGGAAGGCATTTGACGCCTCTTCTTGGTCTCATTTGGCGGCGGGTGCCTTGGCGCGGGGTTGGGCTGTGGCGATGCCAAGCTATGATTTATGCCCCGATGTGCGCATAGCAGATGTTACACGGCAGATTGCTGCTGCTATCACGCGAATCTCTGATCGAACCTTTGGCCCCTTGGCCCTGGCGGGGCATTCGGCGGGGGGGCATCTGGTGTGTCGCATGACTGATCCGCTGATTCTTCCTTCTGAAATACGGGAGCGGATCAAACAGGTCGTGGCTATTTCGCCGCTCGGGGATCTTGCACCGTTGATGGATACCTCGATGAACGAGGTTTTGCGGATTGATGCCGCCGAAGCACAGGCTGAAAGCCCTGTGAACATGGCGCCGCCGCATGGTTTGGACCTGAGCATTTGGGTGGGCGGCGATGAGCGTCCTGCGTTTTTGGAGCAAGCCGAGCAATTGGCACGCACATGGGGCGCACGCCGTGTTGTCGAGGAAGGTAAACACCATTTTGATGTGATTGACGGCTTGTTGGACTCTGATGGCCCGATGGTGAAGGCGCTGTTGGGGCTTAAGTAAGCCGGTTCAATATGTGGCTTGGAGGTTGAGGCTTTATTTTGCCTCCAAGCTTTGCGAAAGTTGATGAAAGACCTGATCTGAGGGATGTAAATATCATTTACATTGCTTATATTTTTAAAAAGTAAACAAAAGCGGAGATCTACATGGCTAATCTTGATGCGCAGGTTCGCGAATCTCAGGCACAAGTTGCTGAGGCGCAAGGTAAAATTGCGGAGCTGACCAGCCGGATTGAAACGGCGCGTGCAAAAATCAATGCAGGTGATGCCGCAGAAATTGATATTGAAAGCGCCTCGCTTGAGGATGTGCATAACCACACCGAAGTCATGAACGCGAACATCGCCGAGCTGATTATGGGGCTGGATGATGTCACCGCTGGATTTAGCCGTGATTTTGATGAAATGCGTTCCAAGACAGGTTGGGAAAGCGTTGTCGGGATTTTCTCTTCTGCCAAAGCGGATAGCATGCGGCAAGAGCGGGTGCGCAGCGCCAGCATTGACGATAAGCTGCAAGACCTGATCGCGAAATCCGATACGATTGTGCAGCTGCTCGAAGGGCAGTTGGCGGTGTTGGAAGAGCAGAAAACCAAGGTCGAAGCGAACCTTGTTGAAACGCTGGATGATAGAGAAATGACCGTGGCCGAGCTTGAAGCGCTGCGCCGTGACATTGGGGCGATGGACCCTGAAATCATCAAGCTGGAAAATGCGATTGCGTCAGAAGTGGATGCCGCCAAACGCACCGCCTTTGAAACACAATTGGCTGAGGCCAACAGCCGCTATAATGCGATGGTGCAAGAGGAGCAGGTCAAGCTGGCCAAATCCCAGACGCTGGAGCGCTATATCGAAAAGGGCAAAACCTGGGTTGATAGTTTGCAGAACCAAGCGGCGACGCAGATGGTGTTGATCAACAAGTTGCAGACAGACACCAAGCAGCGTGTGGTTCTGTATGATGCGTTGACCAAATCCTTGAAAACCGCGCAACAGCAAGATGTAGCCCACCGGATCAACGAGATCGGCGTGAAAACTGACCAAGAAGCGCAATCTGCCATGGCTGGCATTGGTGCCGCGACCACGGCGCGTATGGCCGAGATGATGGAAAAGCACGAGGACCACATGGTTTTTGCGCGTGAGGTGTTGGAGCAGAAAGCCAAAGCAGATGAGCGTTTTGCGCGACGTTTCCAGACAATTATCGAAAAGCACGACAGCAATGCGTATGGGGAGTGATGCACCTGAAAGCTCGCGTGTCACGCTTTGCTGTGTCATCGGGTTGATCGCCAAATGATTGATCCCGCCGCCAGCCACTACGACCTGAAAGACACCTTCGCCAGCCGCAGGTATTTCGCCAAGTTCCAAGCCATCATGCAGCATATGCTGCGTGTGGCGGGGGTGATGGAAGCTGAGGGGCAATTGAGCCGTGATGAGGTCACGATCCTTGCGCGTTATGCCTCTAGCCTGACCTACACGTTTCGGGCGCTCAGTTGGAAGTATCTGCTGGTCGGGCGGGAAACGGGCCGGTTCTTTGGCTCGCTTACCGTTGATGGCCAAGACAGCGGTTTTCCTGTGGCGGCAGAGCTGATGAGCATGGCCAATGACGCGCAAAATGCGCAGAGCCATCTGGCGTCTATGCCTTCGGTTGAGGTGCATAAAGACAAGATGGTGCAGGCGATCCTGAGCGATCGGAGCATCCCGACAAAGCTGCAATTCAGTCTCTCGCAAAGGCTCTATTACGAGGAATTGTTGAAGGGCGAACTGTTTTGGGTGCGCAATGATCCAGAGGCGGAATGGTTGGGCGAGGTTGGTAAACGGCGCAGATACCGGCTGCATTGGGCGACCTATGACAGTCAGGTGAACTTGCCGGTGATATACATGATGGAGCTTGAGGATTCTGGCCGTGAAGCGTTGCCGCGTGATGCGCAGCGTTGGCCCGAAGTGCAGGCCCATCTGAGTGCACAGGCGCTGGGCGGGTTGAAATTGGTTACCATCGCCCGTGGTTTTGACGAGGATTTTTCTGACCTACACCCCAAACGTCTGCGCCGCTTTCATCTGGGACCGATGTATAGCCATGCCTACACACGCCAGAACGGTCCGCTGCGCGATGTCTTGGCCGAAGCCAAGGCACCTGACGGGCAGGATTGGGCGATGGTCTGGACCGAAGAAGAATTGCTTTCGGACCACGTGATAGCAGAAAAAGCCGGATGGTTTTCGACGGTCGAGCGCGAGATTTTTGCGCTGGACCCGATGGAAGGGCATTTGCCCGACATGGGCGCCACCTATGCGACCCGTAGCATCATCCTGCCGCAGCGCCCTTATCAGGTGCTGGAAGAACATAATCCGCCCGGTTTTACGGGTGTGCGCAAATTTGTGGTCAGCCCCTCGGGGCGGGTTTTGCGGTATTAAAATTTAAAGAGGAACGCGTGAGATGAGCCAGACTTCCGATCAAATGGAACTTCGCGAAGAAGACATTATTAAACATATCGCGATGGCGCAGTCCTTGATTGAGGGGTTTGACCATGCGCCACGGATCGGCAAAGGCAGCGATGCGCCAGCGCAGGAACGCTCAAACGGTATCGGCACGCGGCGGCGGTTTAGGTCTACGACGCCGGGGTTGGTGACGCAGCGGCGCACGGCATCTGGTGCTGTGCAGTTGATTGCGCGGGTTGAGGGCGCGGATGGGGATGACGCGCTGATGTCGCCCCTGCAATCCACGGTGCTGCATGGCATCCGCCGCGCAATTGCGATTGCTTTGGCCGTGGCCGAGAATTTTGCCGAACAGTCCAGTTTGGGTGACCTGAAACGCGCCAATCTGGAAGGGTCACTGCCTGCCACCCGCAAAGCGGAGTTTTCCGAGCTGTTGGCGGCTGAGGCTTTGGTGACGCTTTATGTCTTTGGCAATGCGGCAGCCTATCTGCTGTCTTCGCATCTGTCCGAAACCACGGTTGAAGTGGGTGATGTTGAGGAAGTTTTAACGGATAACGGGCAAACTGCCCTGCACGGTGCGTTGTGGGAATTGGACCAAGACATCGCCGCCCATGCACAAGACGACGCGCGGCTGGTGGCCACGGTCAGCGCCTTTGCCGAGGCGTTGATGGAGAAGGTTGCTTTGCGCGCTGGTACGGCCCCACGGCTGGAGGCCTTTGCCAATGCCGCGTGGCATGTGGAGGCGGATGATTTCACCGTGCGCGGGTTTAGCCCCGCGTCAAAGGCGAAATCATCAACCCTGACCATGACGTTTAAGAAACCGAACGAAGTGGTGGGCAACCACATCGCCAAATATCAGTCCATGAAACTGGCCAAGATGCTGATGGCCTATGATTTTGACCGCAAGCTGAACCCCTTTGCCGAATTGGGCGGGTTTATCTTTACCTTTATGGGCGACGGTGCACCGGGGACGGGTAAGACGACGCTGATCCAGATGATGGCGGGGCTGATCTCGGACTACTGCGGGAATGCGGGGTATCCGTTTCGCTATCAAAACCTGAGCACCGATAACATCGACAGCTATCAGGGCAAATCGGGCCAGAATGCCAAAGCATTTATCAACAATGTGATTGATCCGTCGGTCATCGGCTTTGGCACCATTGACGATATTGACCAACTGGCGGGTAAACGCGGTGATCGCCAATCCAGCGCGGGGCAGTTGGAGATTACTGCCGTCCTGATGGAGAGTTTCGCAGGCGCGAATACAGTTGTGCGCGGGAATTGTACGTTCGGGATGTTCTCGAACTATCCTGAAAACGTCGATGACGCCCTGCGCCAACGGGCGGGAGCGCGGTTCCTTGTGGATGGGCCGCAAACGCGTGAGGATTACGTGGATATCCTCTATCTGTTGATGGGCAAAAACCATGCGATCCCGCTGGGTGATCACGAGGTATTTGAGGCGCAAGCGATCAAAAAGGCGGTTGCCGCATCGTTTGAAGGCCATTCGCGCCCGCATGAGGCGGGGCTGGTGAAAGTCTATGACGCCGTGTGCGGCACCGTGGGTGAATTGGACACAATCAACAAATTGGGTACCTATCTGAAAGCGATCCAAGAGGCCGATCCGCGGTTCACAGGCCGCGCGATCAAGAACATCACCGACGCGGTCAAGGTCCGCGCGATGGATTTCGAACTGCCCGATGAATGGATGGAGCAGCCTGACCTGTTTTTGTTCAAGGATTATGACGCCAAAAAAGCGATGATCGAAGATATGCGCCAGCCGATCACGGTGGAGATGGTGGTGCAGGAGATCAACCGCTACGCGGATTCCGAGTTCCGCTATGCCGATAAGTCGGATGAGGTGGCGATTGAGAACATGGTCCGTGACTTTGGGCGGAATGAAGAGGCTAAGAAGCGGTATTTGGGAGAGCGCGGGTGAATTGGTATGGCATTTCAATAACGGCTGAAGCTCTGGTTCAACTTGTACTCTTTCTTGGTCTAGGATTTGCTTTTGTCAAATTTGAGAATCCAAAAAAAATTCGGATCAGAGCAAAGGCTCGACTTCGTGTGTTGCGAGGTCAAGATCCATTATTCAAGTTTGGGATTCTTGGGTCTTTGATGACCTTTGTGTTGATATTTTTTGTCTACGGAACTCCCTACTGCAACGAGAATGGCAAATGTGTTACAAAGCTAACAAGGCTTATGGAAAGTTCACCGAACGAGGTTGGAGATGCATTGGCTGGTGTTGCTAGTACCCTCGCTTTTTTGTGGATTATTTTGACTGTCATGATGCAATCGAGAGAGTTGAAGGCTCAACGATCCGAATTGCAACTGACTAGGGAGGAACATAAAAGGCAACGCCTGATTTCTAAATCAAGTCTGGCCTCGATAGAGCATGATAGCCTAATGCGAGATCAGCAAGAAGCTTTGCGGCACTTTGAAGCGTTATTGTATGAGTTCATATACGCAGTTGAGTGGTATCGGAGACGCCGTCCATTTTGCAAATGGCTCTTTGGTAGAGAGGGACAAACACCGACACAGAAACAGGGTTTGGAACTGACGGAAATTGTTTTAAACCTTTTCTTCCATATTAGGAAACGCAAGGGGCGCGTCGATAAAGGTTCACATTGGGATGGTCCTGAAACGACGCTTGATTGGAGCATGTTTCTAACAATGCTTGACGAGATTATCGCTTTGGAAGATCAACTTTCTTCATACGGTAAGGCACAAATTCGAATTTCACGACTAAAACAAACGCAAAAATTTCTTTTGGATGTCAGTGAAAATCCGAAAAAATGGGCCAGCCAAGAAGGGTGGGCTAATCCATGAACCGCCTCATCCGCGCCGGCCTGATGTTCGGCAATCTCTTCCACGTCCATTCGCCCGCCTTGGTGGAACGCTATAACCGTGCGCTTTTGCACCTTACGGGCAAGCGCACTGAACTCACCGATTTCTACATCGACATTTCCGGCTATTCGCCCGAAGTGGGGGATGAGTTAGGTGATCCGCTGTATCTGAACCACAAAGGTGTGAACCGTCAGTTTATTTTGCTGAGTGTGGAGCAGCGCACGGCGCCGTTGTTGAACACAAAATTCTCGACTTCGAAAACCATTTTGCAAGACTTTATCGGGCAAAATGAAGCGGCGTTGTTTGCCCTGACGGCGAAGGATGCGGTGGCGGGGGAGTTGGTGAACTCGGTCTATGATGTATCCACCGCTGCGCGGCTGTTTGATATTCGCCGGATCACGGTTGATGCGGATACCACGGGCGGCACGGTAAAAGACGCGGCCAAGCTGGCCGAGATGGTGGACAACTTTCGCGAGAGTGAGAGCGGCTGGTACGACGATGTGCTGATTGCGCAGATGATCGACCTTGCGGGCAAGACAGGCGATGTGGTGCGTAACCCCGTCAGCCTGAAAGCCATGAGCTTTGATCAGCGCAATTTCTGGACGGCGCATTTTGGCGGGCTTTATGTGTTCCAAGACGTGGCGCACCCTGCGGTGATCGCCCCTGCGGGCAAGGATGGGCTGGACGATCTGCCGTTGAAATACGTGTTTGACGCCAGCCAGCGTAACAATATCGCGCAGTTCTTTCAGTTGAACGGGCTGACCCAGACGATATTGGAAGCACGCGGGATCAAATCGGCGGCGATCCTGAGGCAGAAGATGGATTTTATATTGATTGACGCGGTGGCGGATCAGGGCGTGGACCTGACGGGCCTGACCCGCGCCGATCTGCGGCGCCTTGCGCGGGAGCATTCCGATATTCTGCCACCCGAATTCCACACGCTGGGGCAATTGGTGAATTGGGCGGAAAATGGCGGTGCTTTCCCGAATGTGGACAGCAGCAGCCCCGTGTATTTCTATACGCTACGGGCGGCGGATACGCCTGATGCGCCGCTGGTGAATATGCTGCTGGCCGAGTTGGCGCCCAAAGATATTCGCCAGTTGTTCATTTGCCACAAAGACCTGTTTTACGCGACTTATGCAGGCTGGCCCGACGCAAAACGTGCCTATGTTGCCGATTTTCTGGAACGCGAGTACAAAGTAGATAAGGCGGGTGTGCGTGACGCATTGTTCGGGCATGAGCCTGCGTTGGAGGTGCCGCCGCTGCCGCGTAAAGGGAAAAAGCCGCCCCCCGTCCCCCAGCGCATCGCGCCTGTCGGGCCATGGGGCAAGGCAAAGAGGAGGTAGCGGATGTTCGCACTTGCACGGCTGATGGTTGTGGGTTTTATCGTTTTGACGGTGATCTATGTCTGTCTGTCGCTCTATTCCCGCGCGGTCCGCAAGGGCAAGCTGCGCGCAGAATGGCTGGAGGGGCCGCAAGACCAGACGCTGGACGAGTTTCTGGACGAGGGGCTGGAGGACTATGACAGCTCGCTGCGACGCAAATTGATCCTGTCGGTCTATGTTATTCCTGTGATCCTTGTGTCAGTGATCATTTATCTTACGAATTTTGCCTGAAAAGGGTTTTACATGCTGAGTCTTCTACGTTGGGCGTTCTGGATCACTGTTTGGGTGCTGGTTGCCGGGTTCTTTCACTATACGTTGCCGCAAACAGATATTGTGCGGATCACGGATACCTATGAAAAACGCCAAGACTTCGGGGAAAACTCGATCTTTTGGGCGCAGGCCGATGTGGGGACGGATGGTACGGTGCTAAACCGTGATGTGTTTTTCATCCAGACGCGCCGTGTGAGTGGCGGTGTGATGGTGTATCGCAACGAAGATACCGGCTGGGGCTGGCCGCCATATTTCAAATTCGACACCTCGAACCTACAGGCTGAAGCGGGTGATCTGAAATCAACCGAAGCGGCGCCGCGCTATGTTGCGATTAAGCATTATGGCTGGCGCAATGAATTCCTGACAATTTTCCCGAACGCGATTTCGGTGCGTGCTGTTGACGGACCAGATGCCAGCAAAGGTATTCCTTGGCTCAATATCATCATCCTGACGCTGTTCTTTGCGGTTGTTTATGGTGTTTGGGTGCGGTGGCGCAGATTTCGCAAGGCGCGGATTGATCCGACGTTAGAAGCGATTGAGGATGATTTTGCCGAGAAAACCAGCGCTGTCAGTAGTTGGTTTGGGACGTGGCGCAAAAAGAAATAGCGCCAGAGTATCGGAAAATAAAAGAGCCGGGGCTGTGTGCAGCTCCGGCTCTTGTCGTTTCGGAGGTGGATAATATTAGGCTTTTGGCTGAACCATCCGGCCCATGCTGCGACCACCCAAGATATGCACGTGCAGGTGCGGTACTTCTTGTACGCCGTGTTCCCCTGCGTTGCTGATCATGCGGAACCCGTCGTTGGCATCTAGGGTGACACCTTCCATACGGCAGACTTCACCGATGGCGCGGGTGTAATCAACGATTTCGGCATCACTGGCCGCCGCTGCAAAGTGATCATAGCTGATGTAGGGGCCTTTGGGGATCACCAAGACATGTGTCGGCGCTTGCGGATAAAGATCGCGAAAGGCCAATGTGTGTTCTGTCTCTAACACGGTGGTATTCGGGATTTCGCCCCGTAGGATTTTGGCAAAAATGTTCTGATCGTCATAGCTGTAACCCATCGGGAATGCTCCTTAGTCGATGAATAGATATTCAGTGCTGGTTATCTCATGCGCTTTTTCATGGGTCACCCCCAGAAATTCCGCTAATTCGCTCGCATTTCTGTCGGTGGATGCGCTTTCACGAAGGCGGGAGTGGTGTTCAAAGTGGCTATCGCGGATTGCGTCGCTCTCAAACACCATGTCATTGCGGATTGTAGGCAAAAGCCGTCTGAGCGTTTCTCTTGATGTTTGATCCCCCGCAAGGCCTACGCGCATGGCATGGCCAATCAGGTAATCATCTGAAAAGTGGCAGTCAATTTCTAGAATACGCGTTGTTGATCTGTCGGCGGCGAAATCTTCTAGCAAGTCCAGATTGCCGGGATCCATGCACACTATTAAACGGTCTGTTTCAAAGTAATCAAACAGCATCCGCATCAACGCGCGGCGGTGCCGTGTGCGTTTGCCCAATGTCTTTTCAATGCCACCTAGGGCGGGCAGGGGGGTGTCCTCTTCGTTGAAAACATATTCCAAGGCGGGGACATTGGTAACCTGCCGGATGCGTTCCAGAACCCGCTTGGCCACATGCCATTTTTTACACACAACAATCAGCATTTCACGTTCGCGGCCAAGGGTGCTTTCTGTTTCCCAAAAACGTGTTGAGAAACGCCGCCCGATGCGGCCCCGTCCTGTTAGGAACTTGTACAGGTTGCGCCCTTCGTTGCTGATCTGGAACGCCACATTCTTGGCCGAGTAAAGTAACCCCAGACGACGTTTGAGATCACGTGCATCTGCGCTGATTTTTCGGGCGAAAAGATAATCCTGACTGACCAGTAAGTCATAGTGATCATTGTGGAATGTGACGGGCATTCCGTAATCTGTGAACATCAAAAATGTCAGGGTACGGGTGCGGATTTCATTCTTGGGTACAATGTGGGGAACCAGCGTTTGAAAGAATGTTTCATCCGGAATCCATGTTGTCCGGAAGAACCGAATAACATCGCGGCGCTTTTTACAAAACTCTAAAAGGGTTTCAATGGTTTGGCGGCGTAGGCACCACCACTGGCTGCCAATCTGCACCTGAATATCGCTTGGAATTTTTCTGGTAAGGCCAAGGCGCTTTTGGAGATGAAACATTCCGTAGAACAGCTTTTTCTGGGTGCGTTCATTAAACCAGTGCCGATAAATCAGCCTTTCTTTTGTCCAGCCGGTTTTGATCCAGTCGCTGTTGAAGTAATCAAAACTTTCAATAAAGTCGGCTTCGTTATCGTCTAGAAACTGATGGGTGTATTCAGCGGATTTAATGGCCATGCAATCGCCGGACAGCATGTAGAAATGCGTGGCCCGCGGAAATGCCTTTACCGCGGCTTCGACTGCATAGAGGGTTGCTTGGACCAACGACCATTCCCCCCAGCCACATCGAATGCGTTTCTGAGCAAAAGTCACGTTCGGGTTACTGATGAGGGCGTCACGAATGGTTTGGTATAATGCAGGGTCGGCGCTGGCATCGAAATGGATCGACATGTAGTCGCCCACAGCTGTTAACCGCTCCGCCTGCTTGATGATGGCGTCGGTGTCTTTATGGCATAGAAGTATGTAGGCGATCCGAGCCATTCAAAAAAACCATTCACTCTAAATTTAGATATACTGGTTACCTAGATAATGGTGAACACAGATTGAATAAACCGTAATAATTTGCTTTTGTGTCGAGAAAGCTGTCCCGAGAGGCGGCATCATAGTATGAGCAGGAGTTATGTACCATGGGTTTCCCCGGAACTTGGATGACGGAAAGTGAAAGCGTGGTGTACCGCGTGGTGCCCAAATGTGCCTGTTCGACCATTGGTCAGATCATGTTTTATTCAGATCATGGTACGTTTTTCGATGGTGATATCCATGATGCCAAGGCGGGACTGCATAAGTGGGCGTTGGATCACAGCCAAGAACCGATCACGCGAAATGTGCAGAATAATAGCTCCTACTCCTTCACCTGTGTTCGCAACCCTTACACGCGGATTCTGAGTTCGTTCTTTGATAAAATATGTGGCATCCAGCGGAATGGTAAAAGATACCGTGGCAATTTGGTACCACTTTTGATCCAGAAATACGGGATTGAGGTGGGCGGTGACGACGGCAAACAAGAGTTTGACCAGATCGCCAGCTTCCGCCGCTTCTTGTTGTTCACGCGTGACACCATTCGCTGGCGCCGCCCGATGGACCCGGACATCCACTGGTCTGGTATGTCTGGCCACGTCAGCACCTTCATCGCGAATGGTGGTAAATACGATAAAATCATCTGGACCGAGAGCTTTAACGAAGGCATGCGCGAGGTGCTGGATGCAATCGAGACGCCCCATGCTATTGATCTCGCCGAAATCCCGCGTTTCAACGAAAGCGAAGGCCACGGGCCCAAACGTGCGCATCCGGTTGAGGACTATTTTGACGATCTTTCGATGCATCTGGTCTATGAAATCTACAAACGGGATTTCAATCTGTTCAAGTATGATTTTGAAAACCCCGGCAATAAGATGCCTGTTGGAGAAATTGATCTGGATGAAGTTCACGCCAAACTGGGCGATTGAGCGCGATAGGGTCGCTTGTTAGATGATGGGGCGCTGAAAAGACAGCGCCCCGTTAGGATGGCTGGACAATTCTGGCGGGCTTTGGTCTAGTTTTTCAAATGCTCAATCCCAGCTGAAAGGTCCCTTTTTATGGCTTATGTTTTCTCGCCTCCCTCCCAAGCAAGCCTTGCTGTGCAAGGCAGCGATGCACGGTTTCCCGTGCGCCGTATTTTCTGCGTTGGCCGCAATTATGAGGCACATGCGCGTGAGATGGGCAATGATCCTGACCGCGAGCCACCCTTTTTCTTTACCAAACCTGCGGATGCGGCTTGTGATACGCCGTGCACAATCCCTTATCCGTCACTGACAAACGATCTGCACCATGAGATCGAGTTGGTGATTGCGATTGGCAAAGGTGGTGCCAACATCAAAGCAGCGGATGTGATGGATCACATCTGGGGTGCTTCTGTTGGGATTGACCTGACGCGCCGTGATTTACAGGCCGACGCCAAACAAACCCGCCGCCCGTGGGATTGGTCCAAAGCGTTTGACCTCAGCGCGCCCATTGCGCCGATCAAGCCGATTGCAGAGGTGCCAAGTCTGATGCAAGGCCGTATCTGGCTGGCGGTGAACGGTAAACTGCGTCAAGATTCGGATATCGGTGAGCTGATCTGGTCAGTCGCGGATCACATCGCCACCCTAAGTGAAGGTATGACCCTTGCGCCGGGTGATCTGGTGATGACAGGCACACCCGCAGGTGTTGCAGCGCTGGTAGAAGGCGATGTGGTGACAGGCGGTGTTGATGGGATCGCCACACTTGAAGTCACAATCGGCCCGCGCAGATAAATGGAACGGGGGCCGCTGTATGGCCCCCGTTCCTATTTCGACTAACCTAGCGGCGCGGCGGCATGCCCCATTGGTTCGGCTCTTCTTGGGTCGGGGTACAGTAAAAGACAATCAGGACAATCCAGCCGATAATCGGAATGAACATCAACAAAAGCCACCAACCCGAGCGCCCGATATCGTGAAGCCTGCGGATGGCGACGGCAATAGAAGGCAGGAATGTCACAAGTGAAGCGAGCGCATTGATCGCGCCGAATTCGCCCATGCCAAGCATGCCGTCAAGAAAACCCGTGCCAAGGCTAATAAGGATCGTCCACAGGGTCCACCACCAGTATTGCGAACGGGTAGAGCGGGTGCCGAAATCGACATAGCGGGAAAACCCGTCTTTCAGCGCGCCCACAAAAGTATTGGCATCTTCGCTTGCAGGATCTTGGGCGTGGCTGACAGGGGCGCGTGGCGTGAGGGGCGGCGATCCAGCATCTGTGCCTGCGCGGCCATAAGGCAGCCAGTCTTCCATACCTTCTTGCCACACCAATGTGTCGCTGCGGATGGTGCCAGTGGCGACCAGATTGTCAAATTCGGATTGGCTGACTGGCCCGTGGGACGCGCCTTCAACCGCATAATACCATTGTGCACTCATGTTCGGTCTAAGCCTTTGTTAAGTTGTTTCGGTCTAAGCCTAACGCGGCTTGGCAAGTGCTGCAACGGTCTCAGTCGCCATAGGTGGTGCGGGTCTGTTCGGCGCGTGCCCGGGCCTCTTGGGCAAGGACAGGCAAGCCGGATTTGGCATAGATATCACCCAGCAGCAGGTTCAGCGGGACACCGTCAGGGTCATAGGTGCGGCGCATTTCCAGCACTTGTTGTGCTGCCGATGCGCGGCCATCTTGCACCAAAGCATCCAGATGGATTTGCTCAAACAGGTCACGCTGTGCATGACTGCCGCCACATTCTGCCATGCGCGGTAGGGCGCGGGACATGTCGGTTATGGTTGTGCTCCAGTCCCCTTTTGCATGGGCAAGGATGGCGGTCGCTGCGGGCAGGGCCACGTCACGCCATGCGATGTGGTCATGTTGGGAGGTGTCTTGGGCGCGGTCCCTAATGGCTTGCATCATCAAGACAGCCTCGGGTCTGTCCGTGCGGCATAGGGCATAGAGGTATTGCAAGGTCAAGAAAGGGCTGACCGTATCCGCACCGCGTTGCGCGATATGGTCGGCTACATCATCCCAGCGGTCGCCTACATCTACACCCGCAAATTCCATCCGTGCCAAAAGCGAAGCTGCGCCGACCTGATCTTGGGAATACTCTTTGGACAGCCCCCAAACGTGAGAGTCATAGGCGTTGCGTACGTCTTCGTGCCGCCCGAGGCTGAGGTAAAACAGCGCCAGATGCCACCAGTTGTGACTGTGCATGAAGCTGTTCAGCCCTGCCCAAGTATCGGCGACGCTTTCCATAAACGCGGCGCCTTCGGCAATGCGGCCTTGGGTCAGCATGACATGGGCAATCGCGTGATGCGCCCATGGTTCGTCCCGCCGTAAATTCATCGCATGGCGTGCGGCGGCTTCGGCGCGGTCAAGGAGGTGGCATTGTTCATAGCCAAAGGCGATCATACCGTGGGCGTAAGGAATATCGGCAGCGGCGGGTTGGGATTTAAGCGCAAGGCGGAGCATTCCTGCGGCATCGCCCAGATTGAACAGGTGATATTGCGCCAGCTTTAGCATCACCATATCGCGGGGATGGTCGGTGAGGGCGGTGTCGCAAATCTCAAGCAGTTTGGGTACATCGCCACTGATCCATGCAGCGGCGGCGTCTATGGCCAGCTCTTCGCGCGGCGTGGCTGTTGTGCGTGCGGCTTTGGCGCGCTCCAGATAGGGGCCCGCGTTTTGGGGCGCAATCGGGGCCTCCATAAACATCCACAACATTGCGGCATAAGCGTTGACCAAGGCGCACTCAGGATCTGCATCAGCGGCTGCGATGATGTCTGCCGCCTTGGGTTGATAGCTGAGAAAGCCGTGAATGAAATCATTGATGCCCTTCAGGGTATCAGGATTTTGGACGGTGACGGGCAAGCTGTAGAGGTCTTGGGTCATGGTTGGGCTTCCTCATGCTGGGCGATGAAATTGCACAGGTGATCGGCAACCGCATCCGGCGCGTCCCAATGCACGGAATGGCCTGCGCCCTCAATCAGATGCACAGGCAGATCGCCCAATGTTGGCGCAGCCAATGTGGCAGGCAAGATCAGATCATCCGCCGCCAAAATTGCTTGGGCGGGGCAGCGTAGGGTAGAAAGGGGATCAGGCGTATAGCCATCCAATGCGGCAATCTGGTGACCCATCGCCTGTGCGGTTTGCGCATAGGGATAGGCCAAAGAGGCAGCTGCCGCCTGCGCCACCATGCCTTCTACTTCGTAAATTGCGGGGGAAAACAGCCATGGGAACAGCGCATTCAACCATGCATCAGGCGCGGCGTTGCTTTCACGTATTGCCGAAAGCGCCTTGAATAGAGCCACATTACGCTCAAGCCGTAGGGGAGCGGCAGCAGCGAGGCTTAGGGTTTTGACCTGATCGGGGAAACCGCAGGCAAGGCGTAGCGCGATCATTCCGCCCAGCGAGTGACCCAAGACATGCGCGGGACCAAGCCCCAGATGCGTCAGCAGGGCCGCACAATCGGCGGCAAAGATGTCTACGCTGGCAGGGGCATCCCATGGGGTGGTCTGGCCTGTGGTACGGTTATCGGGGCGGATGACGGTGAAATCAGGCTCTAACAAGGGGACAAGCGGTGCCCAACTTGCGCTATCACTCATCATACCTGCGATCAAAAGTAGCGGAGGGCCGTCGCCAGACACTTCATAATGTTGCGAAATTCCGTCGTGGTTAAAGATCGGCATTGGCGGTTCTCCAGCAAGGCATGACATCCCCTGCGGCGGGGGTGGCGGCATATATTGCGCGGGCAATGGCACGGCTGAGGCAGAGCGCGGCGGCGTGGCCCGTCAGTAAAACATCTGCGGCGGGTTTGGCGGCTGTGCTAAGGGCAAAGACAAGATCACCGTCATTTGGTGTATGTGCAGGCACGCAGGCGCGTGCAATCCCGTCATGGGCGGCGGTGGCCACACGGTGGCATTCGGCCTTTGTTAGGGTCGCATCAGTGGCCACGATAGCGATGGTTGTGTTGGCGCGGGCTGACATGGCGTTCATCTTGCGGCTCTCTCGGCTGAGGCCCAGACCACTGGCCGGATCAGGGCCAAGCCCGCCAAATTCGCCGTTCATCTCAAACGGGGCGGCATAGAAATGACGATCACCGGGGGTGGTGACGGCGCCTACAGGGTTGGCGGCAACCAAGGCCGCAACCGTGCTGCCATCGGGTAACTGCAAAGACGCAGTGCCAAGCCCGCCTTTGAGCATCGCACTCAGAGCGCCAGTGCCTGCACCGATGGTGCCGATCTCGAACTCGGCTTGTGCATCACGGTAGGCGGCAAGCCCAAGGGCGCGGTAGGGATTATCGGCCCAATCTTTGTCACCTCCATTGAGCAGATCAAACAGGATCGCGCCCGGCACCAACGGGATTTGTGCATCGGCAATGCGAAACCCACGAGCATCGGCGCGCAGCCCGTCCACCACACCCGAGCAGGCATCCAGCCCATAAGCAGAGCCACCCGAGAGCACGAGCGCATCCACCGCCACAACGGATTTGTCAGGAGCCAGCAGATCCGTCTCGCGGGTGCCCGGTGCGCCGCCCATAACGGCGACAGAGGCCACAAACGGTTCATCCCCGACAACAACTGTAGTGCCTGACTTCAGCGTGGCGTCTTGCGCGTTGCCTACGCGCAAGCCTGCAATATCGCAAAGGCTATTTGTGGGGCCTGCTTGCATAACGTTAGATCCTTGGTTTGTCGCTTGCTGTCTCGGCGTCACCTGTATTGGGTGTGCCTTTGGGTTCAATCAGGAGAACGTGACATTCTTCCACGGCGCGGGGGCGGTGGGTCACGCCACGCGGCACCACAAAGACTTCGCCGGTTTTTACAACGTGGCTTTCGCCTTCTAGGTCCATTGTGAATTCGCCTTGCAGTACAAGGAAAAAATCATCGGTGTCTTCATGCAGATGGAAAGGGAATTCGCCCGAGAACTTGGCGACCATAATGTCATTGTCGTTATAATCCGCGACGACATGCGGGTCCCAATGGGACGAGAATTGGTTCAATTTATCCAGCAGGTTCACGGTTTTCATGTGGTGGCACCTTTGAGGTCGGGCAGCACGGGGGCTGCCTCAATGAGAGTTTTTGTGTAAGGATGTTGCGGGTTGGTAAACACGTCTTCGGTTTGGCCTTGTTCGACGATCTCGCCTGATTTCATCACCAGAACGCGGTCCGTGATGGTGCGCACCACGCTGAGATCATGGGAGATGAACAGGTAGCTGAGGTTATGAGTCTCGCACAGCTCGGCCAGCAGATCGAGGATTTGAGCACGTACGGAAACATCCAGTGCGCTGACCGCTTCATCAAACAAGATCAAATCGGGGCGGATGATCAGGGCGCGGGCAATGGCGATGCGCTGGCGCTGGCCGCCCGAAAATTCGTGGATGTATTTATCGGCGTCTGCGGGGGTAAGGCCGACCGCGATCAGGGCTTCGTCAATGACCTGTTGCCGTTCGGCGCCTGTGGGGGGGGTATCGAGCAAGTGGAACGGTTCGGTGATCTGGCGGGACACACGGTGGCGGGGGTTGAAGCTGCCGTAGGGGTCTTGGAACACTACTTGCATGTGGCGGCGCACGGCAAGGTTGGGTTTGGTGCCTGTGAAAACAGGCTCTCCGCACAAGGTAATGCTGCCTTCTTCGATGGGTTCCAACCCCAGAAGTGCGCGGGTGAGGGTGGATTTGCCACAGCCGCTTTCTCCGACCAGCCCCAGACGCTCACCACGTTTCAGCTCAAAGCTGACGTTATTCACAGCGCGAAAGCTGCCCGGTTTGCCAAACAGGGTTTTGCGCGGCGTCCGGTAGTCACGACAGACGTTTTTCACCTCAAGCAGGGGTTCGGTTGCCGTGATATCGGGCAGCGTGACTTCATGTGAGGAGGCGGCGAAAAGCATCTTGGTATAGGGGTGCTGCATGTCGTGCAGTAGTCTGGCGGTATCGCCTTGCTCTACCACTTCGCCTTTGCGCATAACGATGATGCGGTCGGCCATAGCGGCGACAACGGCCAGATCATGGGTGATCATCATCAGGCCCATACCGTCTTCGCGAGCGAGTTTGACAAGCAGCTCGAGGATTTGCGCCTGTGTTGTCACGTCCAGCGCGGTTGTCGGTTCATCCGCGATGAGCAGGCGTGGGCGCAGGGCGATGGCCATGGCGATCACCACGCGCTGACGCTGGCCCCCCGACAGTTCATGAGGAAACCGCGACAATGGGAAGCGCGGCTGCGGAAGCCCCACGCGGGTCAGCGTATCAGCGGCGCGTTTATGAGCTTCGGCCTTGGTGGTTTTTTCGTGGATCAGAATGGTTTCGGCCACTTGATCGCCGATTGTTTTGACAGGATTCAATGCCGTCATCGGCTCTTGAAACACCATGCCGATGTCATTGCCCCGCATCGCGCACAGCTCGGCTTCGCTGCGCTGGGTCAGATCATCATCGCCCAGCATCACGCGGCCCGTGGTCTGCGCGCCTTGGGGCAGCAATTGCATCGCTGCAAGAGCGGTCATGGATTTGCCCGAACCGCTTTCGCCTGTGATGGCGACGATCTCGCCTGCGTCGATGTTAAAGGAAACATCATGCAAAATGTCGAAGCTATGGATCGACAGTGTCAGGTTTTGGATAGAAAGGAGGCTCATGAGCGTGTCCTCCGCAGGCGGGGATCAAGGTAGTCGCGCAAACCGTCCCCCATCAGGTTCAGGCCCAGCACTGTCAGGATGATCGCAAAACCGGGCATCAAGGCCATATGCGGTGCGAGGCTGACCATGGTTTGTGCATCTGCCAACATCCGTCCCCATGACGGAATCGGTGGTTGCGCCCCAAGGCCCACATAGCTGAGGCCTGCTTCGGCCAAGATGCCAAGGGAAAACTGGATGGTGCCTTGGACGATCAGCAAGTTGGTGACGTTGGGCAGGATATGTTCAACGGAAATACGCGCCGCAGATTTACCCGCCACACGGGCTGCAAGGATGAATTCACGTTCCCACAGAGACAGGGCCGCGCCACGGGTGATGCGGGCGAAAACGGGGATGTTGAAAATACCAATGGCGATGATGGCGTTGATCGCGCCGGCGCCGAATACGGCAGTGATCAGGATGGCGATGACAAGGCTGGGAAAGGCAAAGACCAGATCATTGCCGCGCATGATGACTTCGTCGATCAGGCTGCCGCGCCGTGCTGCTGCCCAAAGACCCAGTGGAATACCGATGCCCATGCCAATGCCCACAGCCACCAGCGCCACAGCGATAGAGGTACGCGCCCCGACCATGATCAGGCTTAGGATGTCGCGGCCAAAGTGATCGGTGCCCAGAATATGTGTACCATTGGGGGATTGCAGCCGGTCAGGGATGCTGAGCGCGGTATAGTCAAATGGCGTCCAGATAAAGGATACCAATGCGGCAAGGAGAAAGAGGGCAGACAGAAGGCTGCCGATGATCAGGTTGCGGTTCATGTGCGGGCCCTCAAGCGGGGATCGACGGCGGCATAGGCCATATCCACAGTAAAGTTTACAAAGATAACGGCAAAGACCAGCAACATGGTCACGCTTTCCACAACAATCAGATCGCGGGCCGAGATGGATTGGAAGATCAGCCGCCCAAGACCGGGAAGATAGAAAACCTGTTCGATGATGATCCCTCCTGCCAACAGGAATGAGAATTGCAAACCAATGATTGTGAGAACAGGGATCATCGCGTTACGCAGCCCGTGCCGCCAGAGCGCTTGGCGCGCGGTTAGGCCTTTGGCGCGGGCGGTGCGCATGAAATCTTCGCCCAAGACATCCAGCAGCGCCGAGCGCATGACGCGCGCAAGTATCGCGGCCTGCGGCAAAGCCAGCGCAATGGCGGGCAAGGTAAGCGAGTGCAGCCCTGCAAACAGCCCTTTGTCCCAGCCGACAAAACCGCCCGCAGAGAACCAGCGCAGTTTGATTGCAAACAACAGCACCAGCATCATCGCAAACCAGAAGTTGGGAATGGCGACGCCCAGTTGGGTCGCGCTCATCACGCCGACATCGCCTGCACGTCCACGCCTTGCAGCGGCATAGATGCCAGCAGGAAAGGCGATGACGGTGGACAAGGCCAGTGCATACACCGCCAGCGGTACAGAGACCCACATCCGTTGGGTGACCATATCCGCCACGGGGGTGCGGTAGGTATAGGAGGTGCCGAAATCACCGCTGAGCATCCCTGTGATCCATGTCACGTAACGTTCGAGCTTGGAGGCATCCAGCCCTAGCTCCGTGCGTAAAGCTGCCAAAGTTTCAGGCTGTGCATTGAGGCCGAGCATGAAAGAGGCGGGATCGCCGGGGGCGACCTCGATCACAGTGAAAATCACCACTGAGGCAACAGCGAGGCTGATCACCAGCGAGAGTAAACGTTTGAGGGTATAGCGTATCATAACGCAGAGCGTAGGCCCTCTCTGAGGGAGGGTCCAGAAGAATGTCACCGTAAAAAGTGGTTTTTAAACAGCGGGATAGAGTATTTTTTTCGAAGTGCCTGAAATGAGGGCGGAACTTAATTAAAAGATCCGCTGTTATATCTGCAACGGGGCAACGAAGTTCACGCCCCATCAGATAAAGGATTAAAAATATGACACGTTTTCTTAAATCGACTGCCATCGCCGCTCTTGTTGCTTCCACTGCAATGCCTGCTTTTGCAGCAGGTCACATGGACTTGGAAACGATGAGCTGCGCATCTTATAACGACCTGTCCGAAGCTGACCGCAACAAGGTCGCTGTGATGGCGATTGACCATGCAAACGCAGGTGCGGGTACGGCGTCCGATATTTCCAACGACGACGCAAATGTCGCTGAATTGGCCAAAGATGTAACTGCTGCCGAAAACGCTTCGGGTGAGACAGTTGAATCAGATGTGAATGTCGGCGGTGCGATTACAGACGGCACAGAAAAAGATGAAGCCGCTGCCGAGAATGCTTCTGGTGATGGCATGACTGATCCCGCGAACATGGATATTTACGCCGAAGACATCGCTTTGCTGAATGAAGTCTGTGAAGGCCCGGGCGAAGTTATGGTGATCGATGCTGCTGCTGGTATCCGTGCTGGCGGCGTTAAATAAGATCTGCCGGTAACCTAATCTACAACCAAGGGGCTGCGGAAACGCGGCCCCTTTCCTTTGTGCGGGTCGTGATTGGTTTCAGTGGGGCCGATCAGTTGGTTTGTCTCTGACGCGATGCCGCGGATACTTGGGTAATATCAAGCAGTCTTGTCCCAGATCAGATATTTATCGAGACCTGTGGTGTGGATTGTTCAACTCTTTTGATTACGTGTCCGAGATTCGCTTTGGCGAACCGTTCAAAAATGGTGGTTTTTTTGGAGGTCATGACAATCGGTACATGAGTTGGTCTTTAGCCATTGTTGAACAGTGCAGTGATTGGAGATTTGAGTTCAGGGATGATAAATGTGCAATCCGAGCCCTCCAGTACCAAATGGTCCGGCAAAACCGGACAGTGTTTTAAGATGAAGCTACTGACGGTTTCCAAGTAAATTGAATTATTGTGACTGTAAGGAGTTCTACAACACGGAGCGCTCTCGTGCTGCCCTTGATAAACAAGCACCAGATATTGTATGCTTCGGTGACTTGGAGGCAGGAAAAGCGGCATGGACTTTAAGAATATACATCTTAGCCAACCCCAAAACTGTTCTAAAGAATAGGACCACCTAACTGGAAACAGTTGGCTGTAATTTGAAGAGAAACATACATTAGAAATAGTTAGAGTTAATGGTACCTAAAATTCTTATATCTACGAGGTTTTCATTTTTTGGACAGTCTGGTTGGAAAAGTGATTTTTCGACTAATCCAGAGATGTTGTTTGATGTTAATAGGTTGAACCAGAGATTTTGGCTTTTTGAAAAAATAACTCTGCCTAGTCTTAAGGCGCAAACGAACAAAGATTTTCACTGCTTTATCTTATCAAGCAATATGATGCCTGAGTGGGCTCAAGTGAGATTGGTTGAGAGCTGCGATAAATATTTAGGTAATGAAAATTATACAATTAGGTTTGCCCGACCTGGCCGTGCAAGAAAATTTCAACGCTTTGCTCTGATGAATTTCGCAGGAGAAGATCCTGTTGCTCAGGTGGTTCTCGACGATGATGATGCTTTATCATCAGATTTTGTCGAAAATCTATGCACTCACTTGAATTCCATGGATTACTCCGCCTCAGACGAAAACCTTCATTTTATTACATTTCCGAAAGGGTATGCATTGGGTCTTCGAGCCGAAAGCACGCGTTTATGGAGGCATGATTACAAGTTCATAAATCTGGGTCTGACAATGATAGGTAACTCAAATCAAAAAAATATTTTTGGCATAAGTCATCGTCAAGCACCAAAAACTTTTGGGTTCAGAACCGATGGCAAAAAACCTATGTATATTAGAACTTTAAGTAACGTTAACGATTCACATGCTATTGTAAGAGACAAATGGAGTGAGATGGCCGATTGGCAATCTGAAAAGGATGTCGTGGAGCGGTTTCCATGGTTACCCGAAATCCAATTTGAAGATTATTATAGCCTGCCGCACGCTCTGAACACAGATTTATTGCAATATTAGCGGCTTACCCAGCACTATATTTTTTTACCACGTCACAGGACGCACAACTGGAGGGCGCAGTGATGCGTGAGGTGGTACGTTAGCGGGTTGAAATACTTGTATGCTGGCTTGTGCGGTTTGCGTGGTAACGCTTGGCGTCGGGGTGAGCAGTAAAACGAGCCCCACAGCCATACAAACCCCAAGGATCATGGCGTGGAGGGTGCCTATGTCATTGAGCTGTTGGCCAAAGGGCTGTTTATAGCTTTTATGCCTCAACTTTTGTTGTGCGTATTTGGCGCCTACCCAACCGCCTATGGTGGCCCAGTACAACAGTTTGATTTCGGGGGTGCGTCGCAGTTTCTCGGTGGCATACCTTTTGTCATTGGCAAAGGCGCGGTACGCGATTGCGTTGATAGCGATAAAATAGATCGCAAATATAGCTGTGAAAATAAGCATGTATGAAAACCTGAGAGGCAAATTTTCAACACGTATAACGTAACAAAGGCCCCGAAATTCAGGGCCTTTGTTGGGTTATTTTGTGGCAGCCGGGGCTATTGCGACCAACTTACTGCTGTCAGGTCGTTCGATTGGGTCGGTTGATCTGCCCAAAGGCCGGTGATGCCTGCTTTTGCGACTGTCGGGAATGCCAGCTGAAACAGGTAACCGTTCACATAATCACCAGCAATGATGCGCTGTGCTTCGCCCAGCATTTCAGTGCGTTTCGCCGTATCCGTCTCCACGTTGAACGCCGCGATCAGCTCTTGAAACGCGGGGTTGTCGTATTGGAAATAATAGTCCGGGTTGGCGTAGATGTTGATGTCCATTGGCTCGGTATGGCTGACGATGGTGAGGCCAAAGTTTTTGCCTTTGAACACGGATTCAAGCCACTGCGCCCATTCAACATTGGTGATCTGTGCCTTGATCCCGACCTGTGCCAGTTGCGCGGCGATGATTTCACCACCGCGACGGGCGTAAGAGGGCGGCGGCAGGAACAGGGTTGTCTCAAACCCGTCGGCAAAGCCGGCTTCGGCCAATAAGGCTTTGGACTTTTCAGGATCAAACGCGCTGTCGCCTGTCAGATCGACATAGGCGGGATTGTGGGGCGCGAAATGGGTGCCGATGGGCGTGCCATAGCCGAACATCGCGCCGTCAATGATGGCTTGGCGATCAATCGCATGGGCCACTGCTTCGCGTACTTTGACGTTGTCGAAAGGTGCTTGTTTGTTGTTCATCGCAAGGATGGTTTCACCTTCGGTAGAACCGACAAGTACTTGGAAACGCGGGTCAGCCTCGAACATGGGCAGGTTTTCAGGGGCAGGGAAGCCCGAGAACACATCAATATCTTCGGCCATCATCGCCGAGAAGGCGGCGGTAGGGTCGGAGATGAATTTGAATGTGGCGGATGTCAGAACCGCTGGCGTACCCCAATAGCTATCATAACGTGACAGCTCGACTTTGTCGCCTTGGGACCAGCTGTCAAACTTGAATGCGCCTGTGCCGATCGGGGTTTGCTTGATGTTCTCGATGCTTTCGGGTGCAACAATTACCGCGTCACCCCATGCGAGGTTGAACAGCATGTTGCCGTTCGCTTCGGAGAGTTTGACCTCGACCGTGGTAGAGTCAATCACGTTGACCTCTGCTATCGCGGAGTAGAGCGCCTTTTGCGCATTGGCGCTGTTTTCTGCGCCGATCCGGTCCAGCGAGAATTTGACATCTTCGGCGTCCATTGTGGTGCCGTCATGGAAGGTCACGCCCTCGTTCAGGGTAAAGGTATAAGTCAGCCCATCGTCGGAGATTTCCCAGCTTTTGGCGAGGCCGGGGATCACTGCGCCGCTGCTGTCAAAGCGGGTAAGCCCTTCGAAAACATTGGAATAGAGCACGGAATCAATTGCACCCGCGGCGGCGCTGGTCGGGTCCATGTGCGGCGGCTCTAGTTGGATACCGATGGTGATATCGTCTTTTGCAGCGGCGGCACCCGCCAGAAGCGCGGCAGCGCTGACGCCCAGTAAAAGGGGACGAAGGTGTAACATGAGAGACTCCCTAGTTTTTTGTTATGAGCAAAGGTTAGGCGACGATTTACAGGTTTACTAGGAGAAACCTTGCGACCCGTGCAGGGGGGCGTTATGCGGTGGAACTTTATTGTACAAAGGGATCAAAGCATGGCGGTTTTGGGCATAGATTTCGGGACGTCGAATTCGGCGGCAGCCGTGGCGCGTGATGGTGCGGCGCATATGATTGCGCTGGAGAGCGGCGAGATGACGCTGCCTACGGCGGTGTTCTTTGATTTTGACCGCAAGAAAATGCTGATTGGTGGCGCCGCGGGCGCGGCTTTGCTGGCAGGGGATGAGGGGCGTTATATGCGTGCCCTCAAAAGCCTGCTGGGCGCGCCGCTTATGCGTGAAAAGCGCAACCTGCTGGGTGAGAAGCTGGATTTCATTGATATCGTGTCGCGTTTTTTGGGGCAGGTCAAAGCCGCCGCCGAAGCGCAGACAGGCGAAACCTTTACGCGGGCATTGTCGGGCCGTCCCGTGCGGTTTCATCCGGATGATGCGCGCAATGCCCAAGCCGAAGTTGATCTGCGCGAGGCTTACATGCGGGCAGGTTTTGAGGATGTCGCCTTTATGTACGAACCCGAAGCGGCCGCGTTGGCCAATCGCGAGGTTCTGGCGCAAGGCGATCTGGGGCTGATTGTGGATATCGGCGGCGGTACATCGGATTTCACGCTGTTTCGCAACGGCGCTGATGGCATCGACATTCTGGGCAGCTATGGTGTGCGTTTGGGGGGCACGGATTTTGACCGTATTGTCAGTTTAGAGACTGTTATGCCGTTGTTGGGTCGAGACAGCGAAATCCGCCATGCTTTTGGCAATGAGACACATACAGCGCCAACAACCATCTTTAATGACTTAGCGACATGGCAAAAAATTCAATTTCTCTATGCGCCTGACAGCCGCCGTTTGGCAAAAGACCTGCTGCAATACGCGGTTGAGCCAGCCAAGCTGGAGCGGTTGATATCAGTGCTGGATGACGAGTTGGGCCATGACATTGCTTTCGCCGTGGAGGCGGGCAAGATCGGTGCAAACACTACAGGCGCGGGGGAAATTGACCTGCGTGTCATTGAGCGCGGGTTGGCCGTGGTGCTGCAAGCGCAGACAGTGGAAGAATTGTTGCTGCCGTCGACCGCTGAGATGGCGCAAGCGGCTTTGGTGACTGTGGCTCAAGCAGGTGCTTTGCCAGAGGATGTGACGCATCTGGTGTTTGTGGGCGGCTCTAGCTTGATGCAAGTCACTCGCACAGCACTAGGGGCGGTGTTCCCGTCGGCGCAGGTGCATCATGGCTCTGCGCTGACAGCGATTGTCGATGGTTTGGGGCTTGCGGCTGAAGGCGCGTTTGCGTGACGTGACCTCAGCCGCCGATGTGTTAGCCGCGTGGCAGCAGCAGGGTTTCCAATGCCGCGCCCATAACACAGGCGCTGTCGATCATATCGTCAACGCCAATCCATTCGTTTGGCTTGTGGGCCATCTCCAAAACACCCGGACCATAGGCGATACAATTTTTCAGCTTGCCGATGCGGTCGATGTGTTTTTGATCATAGGTGCCGGGGGATGCCACATATTCAGGCGCTTTACCCATGACATCTTGGATCGCTTTGGCCACGGTTTGGACAACAGGCGCTTGGCGGTCTGTCATTGAGGGCAGAACCGAATTCAATTCGGTCAATGTGTATTCAAAGTCAGGACGGGTGCCACGCAGACCTTCCAACAGGCCAGTCACCTCATCGCGGACCTGATCCAGCGGCTCTTCCGAGAGAAAGCGGCGGTCAATTGTGATGCGGCAACTATCTGGTACGCAGTGGGACGGCAGGCCGTCAAAATCATCATCTTGTTCTTTGGCACCGCCATGGATCGAGTTGATGTTCATGGTTGAGCTGCGCGCCCCTTCGGGAACAACGGGCATATCCGTGGTGCGCGAGGCCATTGCAGGGAACAGTTTTGTCTCAAACTCGGATAGGACCGCGCCCATGTGGCGCACGGCGCAATCACCAAGGAAGGGCATGGAACCATGGGCGATTTCGCCCTTTGTTTCGATCTCGGCCCACCAGCCACCACGGTGACCAAGGCAAATACGATCTTTGTGCAGAGGTTCGGGGATGATGACATGCTGCACGCGCTCGGGGTTGAAAAAACCCTTCTCCGCAAGGTAGGCGACGCCGCCATACCCACCTGATTCCTCATCTGCAGTGCCTGAAATTTCAATTGCGCCCGCAAAGTCTTTGTAGGTTTCGATAAAGGCTTCGGCAGCGATGATAGAGGTGGCGAGGCCGCCTTTCATGTCACATGCACCGCGTCCATAAATCTTGCCTTCGTGCAACTGGCCGCCAAAGGGATCAAAGGTCCAGCCTTGGCCTTCCTCCACCACATCCGTGTGGCTGTTAAAGTGTACACATTCGCCTTTTTGCGTGCCTTCGCGGCGGGCGATGATGTTCCAGCGCGGGTATTTAGCGCTGTCGCCCGGAGTACCATGGGCGCGGATAAGCTGGGTTTCGAACCCGTGTGCTTTTAGGCGTTTGTCCAGATATTCGCAGATCGCCAGATAGTCCTGACCGGGGGGGTTCAGCGTGGGAATACGAATCAGATCCTGAGTGAGAGCGATCAGTTCTTCGCGTTTGGCTGCGATGGCCTGTGTCAGCGGCGTAGTCATCTGGGATCCTTTTTTATTGAACGAAATGTAGAGGTTGCGCGTTAGCTCCCGAAGGGTTTGCGCCGTCAAACCGCATCATTGCGGAACGGCGTCAGAGTGCAAGTGCTGAATTTTTTCGAAGTCAGCCGATCTGAAGAGTAGGAAGAACATGTCCCAACGTGAAACACGCCAAGAAGAAACCCGCAAAGAGACTGATGAACAATCTGTCGAACAAGCGGCATCTTTGTCGCCCCACTTGATTTATGAGGTGATCCGACGGGATGGTGAGGAAGAGCTATCGCGCACCAGAAGGTCGCTTTTCTGGTCGGGCATTGCGGCGGGCATTTTGATCAGCCTCTCGGTTCTGGGCGAAGCCGTCCTGCGAACGTATTTGCCGGATACGCCTTCGCGTTATCTGGTTGAGAATTTAGGTTACTCACTGGGCTTTTTGGCCGTGATCACCAGCCGCATGCAGTTGTTCACCGAAAACACCATCACCACGGTGTTGCCATTAATGCGTGATCCGACGTGGCGGGTGTTCGGGGCGATGCTGCGCCTGTGGGGGATTGTGCTGGGGGCAAATGTGTTGGGCGGTTTTGCTGCTGCGGCGTTGTTTGTGTTCACGCCAGCGCTTCCTGCTGACATTATGCTGTCTGTCACGGCCCTGTCTGAACATGCGATGAGCATGTCCTCTTCCGTGAGTTTCTGGCGGGCCATTCCTGCGGGGGTGATCATCGCGTTGATCGTATGGATGCTGCCTCAAGCGGCGGAAGCCAAGTTTTTCATCGTCATGTCGTTCACGTGGCTCATCGCGGCGGGGGACTTTACCCATATCGTTGCAGGGTCGGTTGAGATGGCGGTTTTATTGCTACAGGGTGATTTAGCTGTGACAGATGCGATAACGGGGTTCTTTGTGCCGGTGCTTGCGGGTAATGTCATGGGCGGTACTGTGGTATTTACGCTGGTGGCGTGGGGGCAGGTGCGCGACGACGTCAAAGCCGGAGCCAAAGACTGAGTGGGGAAATTAATGAGTGACCAATCCGTAACTGTTGCACCGAAGAGTGCCTTTGCCACCGCTTGGGCATTTCTGAGCGGCGGGTTCAAACAAATCGGAGACACCAACCTATCGCTGGTTTCAGCAGGCGTTGGTTTTTTCGGGATGTTGTCGTTGTTTCCCGCCATCGCGGCTTTGATCGCATTGCTGAGCCTTGTGTCCGATCCGGATGTCGTGATCGCACAGCTAGAAGATATGCAGGGGCTGTTGCCCGATGACGTCTATCAAATTTTCCACGCCCAGATCGTGAGCCTCGTTACTGCCAGCCCGGATACATTGGGGTGGGCAGGTATCATTTCTATCGCGGCGGCGTTGTGGTCGGCGCGGGCAGGGGTTGCGGCGATGATGACGGGCCTGAATGCCGTGCACGGCGAAAAGAACCGCGCGACGGCGTCACATTACATGCGCGCGCTGTTGCTGGCGCTGGCGCTGGTGGGGGTTGGCGTTGTGTCACTGGTGACATTGGTAATTGCGCCTGTTGTGCTGGCATTTTTCCCACTGGGCGGCATTGCGGGGGTATTGGCCGAAGCGGTGCGCTGGACGATTGCTGTCGGAGTTTTGCTGGCAGGGGTTAGCGTACTGTACCGGTATGGCCCGAACCGTGGCCAATCCAGCCGCCGTTCGATCAGGGCAGGGGCGATTTTTGCTGTGATCAGTTGGGCTGCGCTTTCGGTCATGTTTTCGCATTATGTCGCGAATTTCGGGAATTATAATCAGGTTTACGGCTCAATCGGGGCGGTGATCGCAATGTTGGTGTGGCTCTGGCTGAGCAGTTTTGTGATTTTACTGGGTGCTGTTGTAAATGCGCAGGTCGAAAAACACATTTATCATGAAAAAACCCCTGACGCGGCCTCTCCTTTTGAGGAGGTAGAGGATGCGCAGAGGGATGAAGACGGTGAGTTATACTCGACTGATGACGAGGCCGAAATGTCAGGACCGACGGCGCGAACCGGCGTTTAAACCTGTCATAAAGGCAGCCATCATCGTTTCCATATTGGCTTCGGGGGCCTTGGTCGGCTGCGGCGGCGCCACTGGCTTTTTGCTGCGCATGGACATCACAGAAAAAGCGACCAATGCAGCACCTGTGTAAACGGCCCCGAGGACCAGACAGGCGTTGAGCGGGGTTGTCACTGTAAGCAACAAAAACCACGCGGCACCTGTCCAAAAGGCGAGCCCCACCAAAAGAGCGAGGCTCGCGAATAGTCCGATGCCGACGGTGCGTGCAGAATGGCCAGCCTGTGCGCGGGCCTTTGCGAGCATGCCGGAAACCATCTTAGCGGCGCGCCGTCATCATGCCGACAAGAAAGCCGATGCCAGCAGCAATACCCAGCGAGGTCGCGGGCTGATTGTGAACGAATTCTTCGGCCTGTGCCTGTGCTTCGCTGGCTTTCTTACGCCCCGCTGCTTCTAGGTCGGCGGCGGTCGCTTTGGCATAACGTGTTGCTTCTGCGGATTTGCTGACACCATAATCAGACAGCGTCTGCGTCAGGTTTGACAAGTCATTTCTCAGAATCTCCATCTGGGCCGACAAGTCTTCTACTGATACGTTTTTTCCGTTCGATGCATTTGCCATTTTCAAAATTCTCCGTGGTTTATCTGTGTTTCACAGAGTTAACGCAGCGGGGTGCGCAAATGTTCCAAATGAAAAAGCCCCACCGTGATTAACGGCGGGGCTTTGCTTGGATGTGTGGGGAGAAGTTTAGGCGTTCAACGTCTCGGTCGAGGAGAAGAACATCGCCTGACTGACAGCCGAGATAACTTGATCTTCGGTGTAGGGTTTGGAGATCAGGAAGGCGGGTTCTGGTTTGTCTCCAGTGAGCAGGCGCTCGGGGAAGGCCGTGATAAAGATAACAGGACGGTGGCCCAGTTCGGCCAGCAGATCGTTAACCGCATCAATACCGGAAGAGTTATCTGCCAGTTGAATATCCGCAAGGATCAGGTCAGGTACATCTGCGCGGCCCAGCTCCACGGCTTCGGCGCGGGTGCGGGCAACGCCAGTGACACGGTGGCCCATATCGGCGACGATGCTTTCAATATCCATTGCAATGATGGCTTCATCCTCGATGATCATGACCGAACCAGCGACATTATCCGCCATCTCGCGGCGTGCGATGGCGACTAATTCCTCTGCTTCATTTGCGTCTACACCGATGATTGTACCAATATTGGCATAGGAAAAGCCCTCAATCGTATAGAGCAGCAATGCCTCGCGGCTGTTGTCGGTGAGTTTGCTCAAAAGACGCTGCGCTTTGGCGCGCGGGCCGTTTTCGCCTTCTTCAATCGGGGCGCCTGCGCTGGACCAAATACCATAAAGCACGCGGAACAAACCGGTTTTTACGTCGGTGCCGTCCAAAACGGAACGGTCTGTCAGGATTGCTTCCAACGAGGCCGCAGCAAAGTTATCGCCGCTGGTCTGGCTGCCGGTGAGCGCACGCGCATAGCGGCGCAGGTAGGGAATGAATTTTCCCAGTTGGTCGCTCACTGTTTCGGCGTGTGATGCATCAGTCATTAGTGCTGGTCCTTTTTATTATCTTTTCGGGAACCTAACGCCTGTGAACTGCGTTAGGTTCCATGAGCAATAGTATTTTTTGAACTTTTTGTGTGATCGAGGGCAAATGTCGGGACAAAACCAGAATAAACAGCGTGAAGAGGTGATCGATGAAAACCTGCGTCGCGTATATCAAGAAGCGATGGATGAAGGTGTTCCAGATCGCTTTAAATCATTGTTGGAGCAACTCAAACAGCAAGATAGCGGTGAAGGTAGTAAAAAATGAGTAATCCAGACGCCAAGGGGTCAGACCCGCGCGACGAACTGGTTGAGCATTTGCCCGCAATGCGCGCTTTTGCGATCTCGTTGACACGTAATGGGGCCATTGCGGATGATATGGTGCAGGATACGCTGGTAAAAGCGTGGACCAACATCGATAAATTTCAGGTCGGCACGAATATGCGCGCATGGTTGTTCACGATCCTGCGAAACACGTATTATTCGTCTCGCCGCAAAGCCAAGCGCGAAGTCGCGGATGTTGACGGCGTGTTTACTGAGAGCCTTGCCGAGAAACCCGCCCATGACGGGCATCTTCAGATGAATGATTTCCGCGTTGCGTTGGGCAAATTGAAAGTTGAGCAGCGCGAAGCGTTGTTATTGATCGGTGCGTCCGGGTTTTCCTATGAGGAAGCTGCCGAGATGTGCGGCGTTGCTGTGGGCACCATCAAAAGCCGCACAAACCGGGCGCGAGCACAATTGGCCGAATTGATGGGCCTGAAAGAAAATGAGGCGATGGAAATGACAGATGATGCAACGATGTCTGTTCTATCGGCGTCGAAAGTTTCGAGTTTCTAGCAGATGACATTAGGCTTCTTGCGCAATAGCTTCTTCGGTGGACTTACATTTCGAATACTGCTGTTTTTGTCTCTGGCACTGCTGCCGATTGGGCTAATCGCAGTGGTGCAAACCCGCCAGATTGCGGACCAGAGCCAGAGTTCGGCGGAATTGTCCTTGATCGCAGTGACGGATCAGGCCGCAACAGGCGAGCGCACAACATTGCAAGAAGCGTTGGGCGCGGGGCGTGCCTTGGCTGCGGTGGTCAAACTGATTGGCGAGGATTCTGCGCAATGCTCCGGCATTCTTCGGGGCTATGATGATGAGTCAAAGAAGTTCTTGTTGGTCGGTTTTGTTCAGCATGACGGCATGATGGCATGCTCATCCTCAGACAAACCTTACGATCTGGTGAATACGCCCGTGTATCAGGCCGCTATGGAGCGGGGGACGGTGACTGTTTCTTCTGTTGAGCGTTCCGTGGTCACGGATGGGCAAGTGGTGATTGTGACTGTGCCCGTGTTTGATGGAGAAGAGGTGATCGGTTTTGTCTACATCTCCATCGCACGCGACACGTTGGAGGATCACGAAATTGCGGATTTCGATGCGCCTCCTTTGTCCTTTTTTACATACAATGACCTTGGACAACTGCTCACCACTGATCAACATTACGGCCTGCCCGACGAAGAGTTGCCAGCTGCCTATACGCTGAACCAACTTACCGGCCCATCGCGTCAGGTGTTTTCCGCCAAAAATCAGGCAGGCATTGAACGGGTCTATGTTGTGGTGCCGTTGATCCAGGGAACTGCGTTCGCGATGACGGTCTGGCCCAGCGATACGCCGATGCTGCAAACGGATTTCTCTGGCCGCATTTCCACGTTGTTGCCGATTGTCATGTGGTTGGCCAGTCTGATCGTTGCCTTTTGGTCTTTGAACCGTCTTGCCATCACCCATATCCGCAAACTGGGCCGCCAGATGCGGCACTTTGCGTTAAACCGGACATTGCCGCGAATGTCATTGGGCGAGCGCGTCCCGTTTGAGATATTCACCATGGAACAAACGTTTCTGGGAATGGCAAAATCAATTCTGCAAGATGAAGCGCGGCAGGAAGATAGTCTGCGTGAGAAAAATATCCTTTTGAAAGAGGTTCACCACCGCGTAAAGAACAACCTACAATTGATCTCTTCGATCATGAGCATGCAAATCCGTCAGGCACCCACCGAAGCAAACCGCAAGGTGTTGCAACGGTTGCAGGACCGTATCCTTAGCCTCGCTACGGTGCACAAAAGCCTCTATCAGGATGATGAAATGTCACGTGTTGATGCGGGGATTTTGTTGCGTGAAATCGTATCGCAGAGTCTGGCTGTCGGGCTACCCCCGAATGCCAATGTCGATATTAAAGAGGATTACGACAACATTATGATCGGCGCTGATGATGCGGCACCGATGTCCTTGTTGGTGTCAGAAGCTGTGACAAACGCTTTGAAGTACATATCCGCTGATACAGGTGGGGCTAAAAGAATTGTGGTCAGCCTCAAGAAAACAGCAGCAGAGACGGCACAGTTGCGGGTTGAAAATACCTTGGGGGATGTGGTGCCAGAAAGCGGAACGGGCCTTGGCTCGCGTTTGATACAGGCGTTCACGCGGCAGCTAGGCGGGACACTCGAGATCGATGAGGCAGAGGATGTTTATAAGCTTGAACTTACATTTCCAGTGCCTTTAGCTGAAAAGAAAGCCAATGATTTCTGACCATATTAACTAAGTTTCGGGTTTTATGGAACTTTGAATGAGGCGAGGTGTTTTTAAAGCGAACACTTTGAAAAACGGAGGCGGCAATGACAAACGAACTGTTTATCGGTGGCCTCATGATTCTGACATTGGTGGCCGGAATTGTGATCGCGATGACATCAAAGCATAATTCTGGCGAAAGTGACTATGAAGAGGAATATAAGCCTCGCAAAAATCGCAATCCAACCGATACAAATCGATAAAACAGGGGTTGTCAGGTAATGAGCCTAAATTAACAAAGGCTTCCTCTTGCAGGAGGGCCTTTGTTTTGGACGTTTGGCGTTAGAAAACGGGTGGGGTTAGGGCGCTTACGATCTCGCAGGGGGTGTCGCTGATGTTTCGGAACCTGTGAGGTAGTCGGCTGTCGAACAGATATCCGTCCCCACAGTTTAAAACCCCAACCTTGTCCCCTACCGTTAGTTCAATCTGGCCGCGCGTGACGATTCCCGCTTCTTCGCCATCATGGGACAAAAACTCGGGTCCTGTATCGGCGCCGGGGGGGTATGTCTCGTGGAGGACCTGAAGGCTGTGTTTACGGGCGTTGCCCAATTGCCGCAGCGATACCTGTTCGGGGCCGTTCGGGGCAAGCTGTGTGAACTCATCTGCGCGGTAGAACACTTTGGGTGTGTCCGGCTCTTCGATGGATCCGAAAAATTCGGCCATGGAGATCGGGATCGCATCCAGCAAGCTTTTGAGAGATGCAACCGAAGGTGAGGTTTTATCAGTTTCGATCAAAGAGATCGTTCCGTTTGTCAGCCCTGCACGGCTTGCCAGTTCGCGCTGTGACAGACCGCGCTCTGTACGGATTTGTTTGAGCCGTTGTCCGATGTCCAAAGCGGTTTTCCTGTTCTTGAAATGCGTGCCGAAACCTTGGGCAAGGGTCAGCAAGATTTGGCCCGAAATGATCACCACTTGGCGAAATGTACAAGTGCCAGAATTATCCAGATTGACAATTAAATTAAACAGGGCAAAAGGCTATTTTAAACGCAGGTATATTGCGTTCGTTTTTCTCTCATTCAGGAATATGTCATGGCCAGCACTGCAAAACGCGCGCCACGCAAAGGCGCAAAAAAGACTCCACAGATCGCTATCGTAGAAGAAGCGGTTCCTGTTAAGTACACCAATGCTGATTTGGTTGCGCGCCGTGAAGCTGCTGTGCCGCGTGGCGTGGCGTCGGCCGCGCCTGTTTATGCGTCTTACGCCGAAAATGCAGAGTTGTGGGATGTTGAGGGCAACCGCTATATCGACTTCGTAGGCGGCATTGGCGTGTTGAACACGGGTCACCGTCACCCGGGTGTGATTGCAGCGGCCAAAGCGCAAGAAGATCACTATACGCATACATCTTTCCAAGTTGTGCCTTACGCGCCTTACGTTGAGTTGGCTGAAAAGCTGAACGCGCTGGCCCCCGGTGACGCGCCCAAGAAAACACTGCTGGTCACCACAGGTGCCGAAGCTGTGGAAAACGCAGTGAAAATCGCACGTGCTGCCACTGGCCGCCCAGGTGTGATTGCCTTTACAGGAGCTTACCATGGTCGCACCCTGCTGACGCTGGGCATGACGGGCAAAGTATCGCCTTACAAAAAAGGCGTTGGCCCTTTCCCTGCGGATGTTTTCCGTGCGCCTTTCCCGAATGTGCGTGACGGTATCACCGTTCAGGACGCGCTGACGGGGTTGCAAAACTTGTTCCTGACAGATGCTGATCCGGCGCGCATTGCGGCGATCATCATCGAGCCTGTTTTGGGTGAAGGCGGCTATACGCCTGTGCCGTTTGAGATGCTGACTGCGCTGCGTGATATTTGTGACGAACACGGCATCATGCTGATCGCTGACGAAGTTCAGGCGGGCTTTGGCCGGACTGGCAAATGGTTTGCGATTGAACATTCCGGCGTTGTGCCTGATCTGATCACAGTGGCGAAATCCATGGCGGGTGGCTATCCTTTGGCGGGTGTCATTGGCCGCGCCGATGTGATGGACGCGATGGACCCGGGCGGTCTGGGCGGAACATACGGCGGTAACCCTGTTGCCTGTGCGGCAGCTTTGGCTGCGATTACTGTAATCGAAGACGAAGATTTGCTCGCGAAATCCATCGCGATGGGTGACAAGCTCAAGGCGCGTTTCGCCGAGATCGGTGCACGTGCAGCGCCGTACCGTATGTGGGACATCCGTGGTTTGGGTGCGATGGTTGCTGTTGAATTCGTCACTGACTTTGAGAGCATTGCAGCCGATGGCGCGTTGACAAAACGTATCATCGCGCAGGCGCTCAAGCGTGGTTTGCTGCTGTTGAGCTGTGGCATGCAAGGTAACGCCATTCGCGTGATGGTGCCGCTGACGGCTTCTGAGGAAATCGTTGACGAAGGTCTGGCGATTTTTGAAGAAGCACTTTCTGCTGCCGTCGCTGAAGGCAAGTAAGTAGGCCGCTAAGTCGGATCAAAATTTAAGCGCGCGGAGGGAAACCTCTGCGCGTTTTTTGCTGTCCGAGGTCGGGTCTTTTCGGGTAGCGGTGTTGCGGGAGAGCTTTGCAATGCGCCTTTTGACTTTTTTGATTTTCGTTGGTCTGGCCTATCAGGCGCATGCGCAGGATGCGCCGCGTTTGGCTGTGTTTGGCGTGGTTGAAACCGTCAATCCCTTGGTCGTTGCAGGGCGTGAGATTTTGCTACCAGAAGGTGTGCGAATCCTTAGTCCGCTTGGGCCATCGGGCGCGGTTCAGCTTGGTGATACTCTGGCAATTGCCGCAACGCTTAGCAATGGCACACTTGTTGCCACGCGGGTGTTGGAGGTGTTCCCCATTGTAGGCCCGGTCGCCACTGTGACCGAAGGTACAGCCACAGTTATGGGAACCGCTGTTCATGTGCCGCCGAAAGCTGTTGTTAAAAAGAGGCAATGGGTTGCGGTCAGCGGCCTTTGGAGTGGCGAGAAAGTTATCACAACCAACCTGCGGTCTGTGGATTGGGATGGATACGGGCAACTGGCGGGTGCGATTGATAGGGTTGAAGGCACCGAGCCTGTGAAAATCGGTGGCACTACAATTAACGGGGCGCGGGTGCCGCAAGACGGTTTCGGGAATGACATCTGGACGTTTAGCGGAGCGCCTGAGGGGACGGCGCTGGGGATGCGGCTCATGTCGAAAGGGGTGTTCGGCGGAAAAGTCGATCTGACGCTTTGGCAGGGCTATGCGTCGCTGCCGATTGCGTCACAAACCTATATGATCCACGGCAGCGGAATTATTGGCACAGCAAAAGATGCCTCAATGCCCCAAGCGGGGAGCTTGATCACACGCTGTGTATTGGATGGGCGTGTGGTATACGCCGCCCCCATAGGGCTGGAAGCGGCGTATGATGCGTTAGGATGCGCTACAACTCTGCCGGCGGATTGAACGTTTCGGCGCGGGCGCGGGACCAACGCTCTTTATAACCCATATGATCTGCGGCTTTATCATCTACCAAGAAGCCTTCGGGCAGGTAAGGGAAGGCTTGGTTCCCTTGTACCATTGAACGGTCGGATTGGCGTTGCATCAGGTGATGCGGGAGGAAATCAATCGGGTGGGATAGGCCAGCTGCGCCAGTCATTTCACCCAAGGCCTTGAGCGTGTTGCGGTGGAACCGTGCGACTCTTTCGGATTTATGCAAAGGGTCCAATGCCTTTGAACGCAAAGGATCCTGCGTAGCGACACCCACAGGGCAGTGGTTGGTGTGGCAGGCTTGGGCCTGAATACAGCCGATGGCAAACATGAAGCCGCGTGCGGAATTGCACCAATCTGCCCCTAGTGCCAGCGCCCTTGCGATATCAAACGCCGAGATGATCTTGCCCGCCGCGCCCAGCTTGACCTGATCGCGGATGCCTGCGCCGCGCAGGGTGTTATGTACAAAGGTCAGTGCTTCGACCATGGGCATACCAACGTGGTTGGCGAATTCCAGCGGCGCAGCGCCTGTGCCGCCTTCGGTGCCATCAACAACGATAAAGTCAGGGATGATACCCGTCTCTAACATGGCTTTTACGATGCACATGAATTCACGTTGGTGTCCGATACACAGCTTGAACCCCACAGGTTTCCCGCCCGATAATTCGCGCAACTGGCCCAGAAAATGCATCATTTCGATGGGGGTAGAGAAGGCAGAGTGCGATGCTGGCGAAACGCAGTCAAACCCCATAGGGACGCCCCGCGCATCTGAGATTTCCTTGGTGATTTTCGCGGCGGGCAGCATGCCGCCATGACCCGGCTTGGCACCTTGAGACAGCTTAACTTCGATCATTTTGACTTGATCTCTTGCGGCTTGTTCGGCGAATTTTTCGGGGCTGAATTGCCCGTCTTCGGTGCGGCACCCAAAATAGCCCGAGCCAATTTCATAGATCAGGTCGCCGCCTGCTTGGCGGTGATAGATACTGATCCCGCCTTCACCCGTATCATGGGCAAATCCACCCTTGGCCGCGCCCATGTTCAGTGCCGAAATGGCGTTGGCAGACAGCGCGCCAAAGCTCATGGCAGAGATGTTGTAGATGGAGGCGCTATAAGGTTTTGCACAGTTTTTACCGCCGATTTTGATGCGAAAATCAGTGTCCTCAATATGGGTCGGCTGCACGGAATGGGTGACCCAGCTATAGCCCGCATCATACACCCGCATACGTGTCCCGAAGGGCCGGGCGTCTTCTTGACCTTTGGCGCGTTGATACACCAGCGAACGTGCATCGCGGCTAAAGGGGACCTCGTCTTGGTCTGCTTCGATCAGATATTGGCGAAGTTCGGGGCGCATTTGTTCAAAGAGAAACCGCAGGTGGCCCAGCACGGGATAGTTCCGCAAGATCGAATGCGCTGTTTGCCGGACGTCATGCAGGCCAAGCAAGCTGAGAGCGCCGAAGACAAGCAGTGGTAGAATAAACCAACCCGACCAGATGAACATTGAAAATAGGCTTAGAACCGCGAGAACAATAACACCCGCGAAGGTACTGTAACGGGTGAGGCTGGAAAAATCTGGCATTGGGTGCTCCGGTGTCTTTTACAAAAGATAGCGTGCAGATGTGTAGAACGTATTACGATGCTGCTTGGCAAGGCTGTCAATGTCATTGAAGGAACACAATTTCGTATTCGATGCCAAGGACCAACGGACGGGTGTGAGAGGGTTTTGCCCCACAGATTATAGCCCTAGTTGCATTTTCAACTGACTCACAGTCAAGACTTGATCATCTTGGAAAAGCTGCCTACGCTTATTAATAGAATTCGGGCAGGCTTGGGTAAAACAGGCCGCACAACCGGAGCGGGAGGTTAGGTGAATTGGAGGGGCGCGCCACTGGGGCGCGGTGATCCATACACAGCTTTTCGTACAGAATCTGATGCAGCGATTTACGCTGCTTCCAAAATAGTAACGGGAGAGTTCACTATGAAGATGTTCAAAACAATGACCGTAGCGGGTGCCTTTGCGGGCGCCATGCTGTCGGGCACTGCGTCCTTTGCGCAGGAGAAATTCGTCACCATCGGTACGGGCGGTCAAACGGGCGTTTACTTTGTTGTAGGTCAGTCGATCTGCCGTTTGGTAAACCGCGGTACAGCCGATCACGGTCTGAAGTGCACAGCGCCGTCCACTGGTGGTTCCATCGCCAACATCAACGCGATCAAAGCGGGTGATATGGATATGGGCGTGGCCCAGTCCGATTGGCAGTACCACGCGTATAACGGTACGTCCGAATATGAAGGCAACAAATTCGACAAAGAACGCGCTGTGTTCTCTGTTCACGGCGAGCCGTTCACCATCATGGCGCGTACAGATTCAGGCGTAAAAGCTTTTGATGATCTCAAAGGTAAACGCGTGAACGTGGGTAACCCTGGCTCCGGTTCTGCGGGTACAATGGATGTTGTTCTGGACGCCAAAGGTTGGACCAAGGCCGACTTTTCACTGGCATCCGAGCTGAAGCCAGCCGAGCAGGCCGCCGCACTGGGCGACAACAAGGTTGACGCGATCACTTACACTGTTGGTCACCCGAACGGCTCCATCCAAGAAGCGTCCTCAACCGTTGATGCGACACTGGTTTCTGTTGAAGGCCCAGAAATCGACAAACTGGTTGCAGACAACCCTTACTATGCCAAAGCAGTCATCCCCGGCGGTATGTACAAAGGCTCGCCTGATGACACAAACACCTTTGGTGTACGTGCGACGTTTGTGACATCCGCAGATGTGCCAGATGAGACAATCTATCAGGTTGTTAAGGCCGTGTTCGACAACTTTGATCGTTTCAAAAGCCTGCACCCTGCTTTCGCAAACCTGAAAGAAGAAGAAATGATCTCTGCTGGTCTTTCCGCGCCTCTGCATGACGGCGCTGTGAAGTACTACAAAGAGCGTGGCTGGATGGAATAAGCCACTTAGGCTTTGCCATCTAGGCTATGATATACGGGGTGGCGGATTACGATCTGCCACTTCAACGGCTTCACATCACACAAAAAAAATCAGATGTGCAGATTTGCACGCACCGCAAAAGGTGCGGCACGCAATAGGGGACATTTCCATGACAGACCAACACCAAGCAGCTGCTGTAGAGGCCGAAGCCGCCGGACGCGGGGGGCTTGCCCAGAATGAGCTAGACGAACTTGTTGCATCCTCCGACACAGGCGGCCGTTCTGTTGAAGGTCCGGTTGGTGTTTTGCTGTTGTTGACAGCGCTGGCATGGTCCTTGTTCCAGCTTTATATCGCGTCGCCTTTCGGTTTGTTTAACGACACGCTGGCACGCTCGATCCACCTTGCATTTGCACTGTTTCTTGGCATCCTTGCATTCCCGGCCGCGCGCACGAAATTTCAGATGATCTTGGGCATTGTGGTGCCTCTGGCGCTGGCTGCTCTGTTTATGATTTCCGCCAAAGATGGCGTTGCAGTCTGGTGGGTGCCTATTCCCGCCATCGCAATTGCGGCCACAGTTGTTCTTGGTTCTCCAAAGTCCAGCATCCCTATCTGGGAATGGGCGTTGGCCATCGTAGGCGCATTGGCTGCCCTTTATCTCTTTTTCTTTTACCGTGATATCGCCTCCCGCGTGGGTGCACCGATCATGCAAGACTATGTTGTTGCCGTTATTGGCCTGATGATCTTGCTGGAAGCCACACGCCGTGCGCTGGGGCCAGCGTTGATGATCGTGGCGAGTGTGTTCTTGATGTACACTGTGCTTGGTCCTCAAATGCCGGGCATTATCGCGCATAAAGGTAATTCCCTGTCCGAGATCGTGAACCACCAGTGGATCACGACCGAAGGTGTCTTTGGCATCGCGCTGGGTGTTTCGACTTCGTTTGTGTTCTTGTTCGTTTTGTTCGGCTCGCTGCTGGACCGTGCGGGTGCAGGCAATTATTTTATCCAAGTTGCGTTCAGCTTGATGGGGCATATGAAAGGCGGGCCTGCGAAAGCGGCTGTTGTCTCTTCTGCCATGACAGGTCTGATTTCAGGTTCTTCTATCGCGAACGTGGTAACAACGGGCACATTCACAATTCCGCTGATGAAAAAGGTGGGGTTCAGCTCTGAAAAGGCGGGTGCAGTTGAGGTTGCCTCTTCGGTTAACGGTCAGATTATGCCGCCAGTTATGGGCGCTGCTGCCTTTTTGATGGTTGAATATGTAGGTATTCCTTACCCCGAAGTTGTCAAACACGCCTTCTTGCCTGCAACGATTTCCTACATTGCCTTGGTCTATATTGTGCACCTCGAAGCATTGAAGGCTGGCATGGTCGGCTTGCCACGTGCGGTTGCGCCCAAACCTTGGGTCGCGCGTCTGATGGGCACGGCCTTCATCATCGCCGCGATCTGTGCGCTCAGCCTTGCTGTGTATTACCTGATGGGCTGGATTCGTCCTGCCTTTCCACAAAGCGCGGGTTACATTATCTTTGTCTTCCTGACGGCGATCTACGTGGGCCTGCTTTATGTCGCATCACGCGAAGAGCCGCTCAAGCTGGATGATCCGAACGAACCTGTGACACGTTTGCCTGTTCCAGGTCCGACAGTGCGCTCTGGTTTGCACTTTATTCTGCCCATCGTTGTACTGGTCTGGGCGCTGATGGTGGACCGCCTCAGCCCCGGTCTGTCGGCCTTCTGGGCAACGGCCTACATGATCTTTATTTTGCTGACACAGCGCCCCTTGATGGCGATGTTCCGTGGCGAAAGCCAATTTTCCTCTGATATGAAAAAAGGCGTTCTGGACTTGATTGATGGTCTGGTGACAGGCGCGCGCAACATGATCGGTATCGGTATTGCAACCGCAACTGCAGGTATCATTGTGGGTGTTGTCAGCCAGACTGGCGTGGGGGCGGCCCTTGCTGATGTGGTCGAAGTCCTGTCCGGTGGTCATATGCTGGCAATTCTAGCGCTGACTGCTGTGCTGTCGCTGATCCTAGGGATGGGCCTACCGACTACGGCGAACTACATCGTGGTTTCTGCGTTGCTGGCCCCAGTTATTGTGATGCTGGGTCAACAAAACGGGCTGATTGTGCCGCTGATTGCTGTGCACTTGTTTGTGTTCTACTTTGGCATCATGGCGGATGTGACGCCGCCTGTTGGTCTGGCCAGTTTTGCTGCGGCTGCTGTTTCTGGCGGTGATCCGATCAAAACCGGTGTGGTTGCCTTCTTCTATTCGTTGCGCACTGCGGCTTTGCCGTTCCTGTTTATCTACAACACTGAATTGCTGTTGATTGATGTGACATGGGCGCAGGGGATATTCGTCTTTGTTGTCGCGACCATAGCGATGCTGCTGTTTGCGGCAGCGACCCAAGGTTGGTTCCTTGCCAAAAACCGCATCTATGAGAGCATCGCCTTGCTGCTGATCGCCTTCACGCTGTTCCGTCCGGGGTTCTGGATGGATATGGTTTCAGCGCCTTACCTTGAGGTCGATCCTATCGAGATTTCCGAGGCCGCTGGCCTGACACCATTGGGCGATGAATTGCGTCTGCGTGTGATGGGGAGGGATAGCTTCGGTGACCCGCTAGAGTTTGTTGCTTTGGTGCCCATTATCACCGATGGCACCGGCGAAGAACGCCTGCAAGCCGCGGGTCTGACCTTCCGTGACGATGGCGGTAAGATGATCATCGACAATGTTGCCTTTGGGTCGGTTGCGGCTGAGGGGGGCTTGGATTGGGATCAAGAAGTGCTTCGTGTGCTCAAGCCACAGCCACAGCCCAGCAAATACCTGATGTTCATCCCTGCGCTGTTGCTGCTGGGGGCAGTTGTCATGATGCAGCGGGGCCGCAATGCCCGCGACACCCGCAAACGGGCGGCCGCATAACATCGGCGCTCTGGGCATGATATCACTCACTCCTTCCTTCGTGATCAACGCACGAAGGAAGGGCTGTTCCCCTTGTGGAATAATGGGCGTAAAGACATGCTCAAACGGCCAGAGCCGTGTTTTTCGGAGTGAGTATCTATGACCCCTTTTGCAATTGCTGGCGTACAAATGTACGTAAACGCGCTTCAACCCAACGTCGATGGCATGATCCAGCGACTGGATATCCTGATGGCACGATTCCCGTGGACCCAGATGGTTCTGTTCTCTGAACTGGCGGCCTATGGTCCGCTGGACCAATATTCGCTGCCGCCCCAGAACGAAGCACTTGAGAAATTTCAGGCTGCTGCGGTCAAACATGGGGTTTGGTTGATCCCGGGGTCGATGTTCATTACCGATCCCGAAGACGGCCGCATCTATAACACCTCTGTGGTGATCAACCCGCAGGGCGAAATCATCCGCCGCTACGCCAAGATGTTCCCATTCCGCCCCTACGAGGCAGGCATCGCTGCGGGTACGGATTTCTGTGTGTTTGACGTGCCGGATGTGGGCCGCTTTGGCCTGTCGATCTGCTATGACATGTGGTTCCCCGAAACCACACGCCAGTTGACATCACAGGGCGTCGAAGTCTTGCTGCACCCTGTTCTGACAGGCACCACCGACCGTGACGCCGAACTGGCGATTGCACGTGCGACGGCGGCGCAGTTCCAGTGCTATGTGATTGACGTAAACGGCTTGGGTGCTGGCGGTGTAGGTAAATCCTGCGTCGTAGATCCAACCTCGATGGTGTTGCACCAATCCGCAGGCCAAGAAGATATGTTCCCGATCGAGATCGACCTCGATATGGTGCGGCGTCAGCGCGAAACAGGCATGAAAGGTTTGGGGCAGGTTCTTAAATCCTTCCGCGACCGCTCCACCGACTTTTCGGTTTATGACCGTACCAGCGGAACCGATGAATACCTCAAGACGTTGGGCCCACTAGAGATACCGCACAAGGGAACTACTGCTGGTCTAGACACCACCAGCCCTGCGATGCGGGTGCCCTATACGCCTGACACGGCGGGTAATGACAGTCTGCCGGGCTTTGCTTTCAAAGTGCCGCCAGCCTTCCCTGCCGAGCCTTTGCCAAACCCGACTGCTGGCACCGCTGTGCCGGTGGTTGATCATACTGCGGTTGTCGCACCTGCGGCCACCGTTCCTAATCCAACTGTCAAACCCGGTGTTCTTACCGGAACGACGGACACAGACACATCTAGCGGCTAGGCGTTTGCACGCGGGGCGGGTAAATACCCGCTCCGTTCTCATCGCAACGCCTTGCTGCGCAGACTTTGCGGAGTGAGACAGAATGCATGCGATGAGAGACTATTCGTCAGCGATCCAATTGCGATCCGACCGGTGGAGCGCTCTGCGCGAAGCCACCAGCGCCTTGACGCGCAACCCAAGTGCGGGGGAAGCGTCGCAATTGCGCGGTACTGTTGAAAGCTTGTTTGAGTCGCTAGGCGATATGGAGTCCTACTGGGCTTTCCCAGGCAAGCAGGCCTTTGCCCTGATCCGCCGTCACTTTGATCAAGGCAAACTGGATGACGTCAGCTTTGCCGTGAACCGCATCACGCGGGCGTTGACCACTGGGGCCTATCGCCGCCGTTCCATCCCGCTGGAGCGCGATAGTGTTGATCAGGACGAGCAGGATGACGAGGCACACCTGAGCGTCGAGATGCGCGCGCTGTCCAAGCCCTATTTCGAAGTGCTGATCGTGGATAGTGTGAACGATCATCAGGAACGCTGGCTGAAGGCCAATGTGACGGGTATGCGTCGCCCCGAAGACCCGTTCATTTATGAAGCCGTTGTTGTACCCTCGATTGAGGATGCACTGATCGCGGTGTTGTTTAACCACAACATTCAGGCCATCGTGGTGCGCCCGGGACTGGTTTTGCACTCTGACAAAGTGGAAGAAATCCTGACGCGATATCTGGCGCGTGCAGGGGGGCGTGACGAAATTGACGCGATTCCGCCCGAGAATTACGGCCCAGAATTGTGCCGGATGATCGCCAAGGTTCGTCCCGAGCTGGATGCCTATCTGGTGACTGAACGCTCGGTTGAGGATATCGCAGGTCTGGAACTGGGAATTTGCCGCCGCGTTTTCTATAACTCCGAAGACTTCATGGAACTGCATCTGAACATCCTGCGCGGTGTACAGGCGCGGAACAAATCGCCGTTCTTTACGGCGCTTGTTGAATACTCCAAACAGCCGACGGGTGTTTTCCACGCGATGCCGATCAGCCGCGGGAAATCCATTACGCGGTCCCATTGGATTCAGGATATGGGTGCGTTTTACGGTCCCAATATCTTCCTTGCGGAAACCTCGGCCACTTCCGGGGGATTGGACAGCTTGCTGGAACCACACGGTCCGATCAAAGAGGCGCAAGAGCTGGCCAGCCGTGCTTTTGGCTCTAAACAGACGTTTTTTGCCACCAACGGCACATCGACCTGTAACAAGATCGTTGTGCAGGCGTTGTTGCAACCCGGTGATATCGTGCTGATTGACCGTGATTGTCACAAATCGCACCATTACGGCATGGTGCTGGCAGGTGCGCAGGTCAGCTATCTAGACAGCTATCCTCTCAGCAAATACTCAATGTATGGGGCGGTGCCGCTGAGTGAAATCAAAGAACGCCTGTTGCAGATGAAGGCACAGGGCAAGCTGGACCGCGTGCGGATGCTGCTGCTGACCAACTGCACGTTCGACGGGCTGGTTTATAACGTCGAGCGGGTGATGCAGGAATGTCTGGCGATTAAGCCTGATCTGATCTTTCTCTGGGATGAGGCATGGTTTGCCTTTGCCCGTTTCAACCCGACATATCGCCAACGTACAGGCATGAACGCCGCCAATGTGCTGCGCGCCAAGTTCAAAACCGCTGCACATCGCGAGGCCTATGAGGCGCAGCAAGAAGAGCTGAAAGATGCAAGCCACGAAACCTTGCTGAAAACCCGCCTGATCCCGCCGCCGACAGCGCGGGTGCGGGTCTATTCCACGCAGTCCACCCATAAAACCCTGACCAGTCTGCGTCAGGGCAGCATGATCCACGTCAACGATCAGGACTTTAAAGGCGAGGTCGAGCAGAGCTTCCACGAAGCCTATATGACGCACACGTCGACTTCACCGAACTATCAGATCATCGCATCGCTGGATGTGGGGCGCCGTCAGGTTGAACTGGAAGGCTTTGAATTTGTGCAGCGCCAGATCGAGGCTGCGATGTCTATGCGCCGCGCCATCAGCGATCACCCGTTGTTGCAAAAGTACTTTAAGGTCCTGACAGCCGGCGACATGATCCCCGAAGAGCACCGCGAAAGTGGCGTGACCAGCTATTACGACGCTGAACAAGGCTGGACCGATCTGTGGGATTGCTGGGAGCGCGACGAATTTGTGCTGGACGCCAGCCGCGTGACGCTGCTGGTTGGTGGTACAGGTTGGGACGGAGATACCTTTAAGAACAAGGTGTTGATGGATAAATACGGTATCCAGATCAACAAAACCTCACGCAACACAGTTCTGTTTATGACCAACATCGGCACGACACGGTCAAGCGTCGCCTATCTGATCGAAGTTTTGGTCGAGATTGCGAATTCGCTGGACGAATTGAACGATGACGCTTCGGGCATGGAAAAGCTGGCGTTTGACCGCCGCGTGAAAAATCTGCTCGATAATTGCCCGCCGCTGCCTGATTTCAGTCGCTTCCACAAAGCGTTCCTAGAAAGCGGCAATAGCGCCGAAGGGGATATTCGCAAGGCGTTCTTCCTCGCTTATAATGACAAGAATTGTGATTATCTGGAGTTGGACGGCACATTAAAAGATGCGATGGCGCGGAGCGAGACGATTGTATCGGCCAGCTTTATCATTCCCTATCCTCCGGGCTTTCCCATTCTGGTGCCAGGGCAGGTGATCAGTCAGGAAATCCTGTCCTTCATGCGCGCGTTAGATGTGAGCGAAATTCACGGCTATCGGCCTGATTTAGGGCTGCGGGTGTTCACGCAAGAGGCGCTTGAAGGCGCGGAGGGCACGCCTAAGCCCGTTGCGGTATTAGAAAGCCCGCAAGTGGAGACGCCACAGTTGGAAAAACCAGCGCCAAAAGCATCGAAAAAGACATCGACTTAATTATTAAAGATAAGGAGCACGACTATGGCTACCGTTCTTAGAAATATCTCGGAAATCCGCCGTTTCTTTCACCGTAACGAAGACCCTGTTTATTTCATCTCGGCGACCAACTTTAACCTGTTGGGCCTTGATGAATGGGTGAAGAATTTCAAATATATCTGCTATATCGACTGCTACGGCGGCAAACACCCCAACGTGTTCTGCCCCTCCGAGCAGCCCCATGCAGAGTTCCAGTCCATCGAGGATATCAACAACTATCTGTTGCAGCATAAAGAAGTCATCGACTTTATCAAAAAGCGCGGAGGCAAGCCCAAGTTCGTGTTCCTGATGTTTGATGAGGAAACGGAGCGTTTGTCCAAAGAATTGGGCGCAGAAGTGTGGTTCCCGAAAGCGAAACTGCGCACCAAGATGGACAACAAGATCGAAACCGTGCGGATCGGTAACAAGGCGGGGGTGCCTTCGGTGCCGAACACATTGGCCGAAGTGAAATCTTATGAAGACCTGCGCAAGACCTGCGAAAAGGCAGGCATCGGGCATGATCTGGTGCTGCAATCTGCCTTTGGCGACAGCGGCCACACGACGTTCTTTATCAAAAACGAAGCCGACTTCCGCCGCCACCAATCCGAGATCATCGGTGAGGGCGAGATCAAGATCATGAAACGGATCAGTTGCCGCGGTGCCGCGATTGAGGCCTGCGCGACCAAAGAGGGCACAATCGTTGGTCCGTTGATGACGGAACTGGTCGGTTTCAACGAATTGACGCCTTATCGTGGCGGTTGGTGTGGCAATGAAATCCTGTCCACTGCCTTCCCGCCCAAAGTCCGCCAACAGGCGCGTGATCTGACCTTCAAGTTCGGGGAACAGCTGCGCAAGGAAGGCTATCGCGGGTATTTTGAGCTCGACTTCCTGATCGACAAAAAAACAGGCGAGCTTTGGTTGGGCGAGTTGAATCCGCGTATCACGGGCGCGTCCTCTATGACCAACCACGCGGCATTTGCCCATGCGGATGCCCCGTTGTTCTTGTTCCACTTGTTGGAATTCTCCAAGAAGAAATTCAATCTGGATGTTGACGAGTTGAACGCGCGTTGGGCCGAGCCCGATAACATCGACAGCTGGAGCCAGATGGTGATTAAACACACCAAAGACAGCGTTGATATCTGCACCGAAGCCCCGGAGACTGGCATCTATAAGATGCGTGAAGATGGCTCTGTGGTGTGGGACCGTTTCGATTATCACCGCCGCGCTGTAGAGAGCGAAAACGAAGCGTTCTTCTTGCGTATTTTGCGGCCAGGTGATTACCGCTATGAGGGGGCCGACATTGGTATTCTTGTGACGCGCGGGCGTTCGATGACGAAAAGTTTCCAGTTGAATGAACGTGCGAAAAAGTGGATTCACGGCATCAAAAGCGCAGTAGAAGGCAAACCATTGCCAGCGGCGTCGGCAGATCCCTTGCTTTCTGATCCAGCGTTCAAGATCCTTTAAGGTAATTGATAGGAAGGCGGCCCATGTATTGGCGCGCAATCTCCGAGGATTTGCCCGGCCCGAAATGGGCCGGGCTTTTCCGTGAATACTGGCCCAATTATCGGGCATGGTGGCTCAAAGAAGGTGAGACCGCCCGCCCGACCTATGCCGCAAGTCTAAGGGCCTTGCGTACCCATATGCCCGAGATGGTGCCGCTGTACGAAGAGCTGTGCGAGCTGGCAGGCGGCGGTGACCACGCAGCGCGCTTCCTAAGCTTTTACACACCCCCGCCCTATCTGGCGAGTTGCTCACAAGCGGTTTGGGGCGGCAAGCAGCCTGTGTTGGTACGCAATTACGATTATAATCCAAAGGCGTTTGACAGCCTTGTCTTACGCACGCGCTGGATGGGTCGTGCGGTGATGGGCACGTCAGACGGGCTGTGGGGGCTGGTGGACGGTGTGAACGACAAAGGCTTGTCCATCTCGCTGACCTTTGGCGGCAGGCGTGTGGCGGGAGATGGATTTGGCGTGCCGTTGATCCTGCGCTATGTCCTGCAAATCTGCGAAACAGCGGAAGAAGCAGGCGAGGTGTTGGCCCGCGTGCCGACACATATGAGCTATAATGTGACTGTGTTAGACCGCAAACGCAATTACCTGACGGTGATGATGGCGCCAGACCGCCCTGCGGTGATCACCCATGCCGCGGTGGCGACAAACCACCAAGAAAACGTGGAATGGATCAGCCATGCGCGGTTTACCGCAACGGTTGAGCGCGAGCGGTTCTTGCTGCACCGGTTGCGCTTTCACCAAGACCCGGAAGAGAAATTCATCAACGCATTTCTGCGCCCACCGTTGTACTCTACGGCGTTTAACTATGGTTTTGGCACGCTCTACACCGCCGTTTATCGACCGCGCAAACAAGAGATGGAGCTGCGCTGGCCCGGAGTGGTCTGGCCGCTGTCACTGAAAGAATTTGAAGAAGGCGCCCGTGAGGTGACACTGCCGGGAGTGGTATAATGGCTGGACCCTTAGCATCGTTGAAAGTGGTCGAATTTTCGGGCCTTGGGCCTGCGCCCCTTGCAGGGCAATTGCTGGCTGATCTGGGGGCTGATGTGGTCACCGTGGACCGCAAGACAGCGCCTGCTGATCCCACAGATGTAAACAGACGCGGCAAGCGCTCGGTGGTATTAGACCTGAAAAATGCAGTTGGACTGGAGGCTGCGCATCGGCTGATCGAGGCCAGTGATGTGTTGATTGAGGGCTTTCGTCCGGGTGTGATGGAGCGGTTGGGCCTCGGCCCTGACTCCTGCCCCGAGCGGTTGATCTATGCGCGCATGACAGGCTGGGGGCAGGAGGGGCCGCTGTCGCAAACTGCGGGCCATGACATCAACTATCTGGCGCTGACGGGGGCGTTGCACGCCATGGGTGACGCTGACCGCCCGCCTGTGCCGCCGTTGAATATGGTCGCCGATTACGGCGGGGGTACAATGTTTTTGCTGTTGGGCATTCTGAGCGCGGTGATAGAGCGCGGGATTTCTGGCAAAGGGCAGGTGGTGGATGCCGCGATGGTGGATGGCGTCCCTGCCATGATGGGCCTGATCCACAGCATGTTGGCGCAGGGCCGATGGACTGAGGAGCGCGGCACAAATTGGCTGGATGGCGGCGCACCGTTTTATCGTTGCTATACTTGTTCTTGTGGCGGTTTTGTCTCGGTAGGGGCGCTGGAGCCGCAGTTCCATGCGCTGCTGTTGGAAAAGACTGGGCTACCGCAGGACCATCAAGCCAGTCAAAACGATGAGACACATTGGCCCAGACGGCATGCGCAGTATACGCAGGCCTTTGCACAGAAAAGCAGGGATGAATGGGCGGCGATATTTGACGGCAGCGATGCCTGTGTCGCGCCCGTGCTAACCTTTTCCGAGGCGCAGTTTCATCCGCATATGGCCGCACGCAAAACCTTTATCGCGCCGCAAGGTGTTCTACAGGCTGCCCCCGCTCCCCGCTTCAGCCGAAGTGCAGTGCCTGCGCCCAAAGTTCCGGCTGCTGTCGGGGCCGATACTGCCGCAGTGCTTGGGGCGTTGGGGTATGGAGAGGCTGACATTATTGCCATTGTCGATTGATAAAAGTGGCGAATTCTTGCGCCGGACGCAAATGACAGTGTTAACCCACCCTTGCTAAGGCTATATATAGTCGATGTCTCAAGTTGCCGACCTTTCTCACGCGCCTCTGGAAGAACTGATTGTTTGTCCAGTATGTGATGCAACCTACCAGTTGCAGCGCCCCAAAAATGGTGAGCGCGCAGTTTGTGTGCGGTGTCACAAAGTGCTGATCGCGCCGCGCCGCAAGGCGGGAATGCAGATCATTGCCGTGGCCGTGGCCGTGGTGGTGTTGATCTCTGCGGCCAGTATGCTCCCGTTTTTGAAGATATCGGCGGCGGGGCGTAGCAATTCAGTCTCTATTATTGATGCGGCGTTGTCCTTTACTGAAGGACCCATGCTGGTGTTGGCCTTGCTGACAGCTGGATTCATCCTATTTGTACCTTTGCTGCGTATGATGTTGACGATTTATGTGCTGGTCCCTGTTGTGCTTGACCGTCCGGCGGCACGGCATGCGGTTCAGGCATTCCGTTTGTCAGAGGCTTTGCGCCCTTGGTCGATGGCCGAGATTTTCGCGCTTGGCTGTGCGGTGGCCTTGGTTAAAGTGGCGGATTTGGCGACCGTTGGATTTGGTCCTGCTTTTTGGATGTTTGGCGTTTTGGTTGTTCTTGTGATCGTGCAAGATAGTTTTTTGTGTAAGTGGTCTGTATGGAACTCTCTGGAACATCCCAAAAAACGATAACCGCCCGTGAGGCAGGTTTGGTTGCATGTACGCGCTGCGCGCGGGCGTGGCCTTTGGGCACGCCTGTCTGCGGGCGTTGTGGCGCCAAATTGGTGTCGCGCAAAGAGAACAGCCTGCAACGTGTTTGGGCGCTGTGGATTGTCGGGTTGATATGCTATTTCCCGGCCAATCTTTATCCGATGCTACTCACGCGGCAATTGTTCACCGAGACGGATAGCACCATCATCAGCGGCGCTGTTGATCTGGCGCATCACGGGGCATTTGGCATTGCTGCGATCATTCTTATTGCCTCTGTTGTCATCCCGCTGGGCAAGTTTTGGGCGATTGCCTTTCTTGCTGTGAGCGTACGGAAGCAAGGTGGCATCGCATCGCATCGCAGGTTGCTGATGTTCGAAGTTGTCGAATATATTGGCCGCTGGTCGATGATTGACATATTTGTGGTCGCAATCTTGTCTGCCTTGGTGCAGATCAAAGGCCTTGTTACGATTAATCCGGGGCCAGCTGCGTTCTTTTTTGCCCTATCTGTTATTTTCACTATGTTATCTGCTCAGGCATTCGATCCTCGCATGATCTGGGATGCGCAAGACAACGACAACGAGGTGCCTGACCATGGCTGATACCCCCCCCAAAGTAGAAATCCAGTCCACTAAAAAGGCATGGCTTTCGGGTGCGTCCTTTATCTGGATCATTCCGATGCTTGCCCTTGTTGTGGCGTTTGGGGTTGCTTGGCAATCTTATGCCTCACGCGGTCCTTTGATTGTGGTCGAATTCAGTGATGGCGCCGGCATCACCGCCGGTGAAACCGCATTGAAGTACCGCGATGTCGAAGTTGGCATCGTAGAGAATGTGACCTTTACCGGAGATTTGTCGCGGGTTGAGGCGCATATCCGTCTGCAAAAGAATGTCGCGGAATATATTGATGAGAGCTCTGTTTTCTGGATTGTACAGCCCGAAGTGACCGCGCAAGGTATCACGGGCCTAAGCACAGTTCTAAGCGGTGTCTATATTGAGGGCTCGTGGGATAATGAGATTGGCCCAGATGCGGATCGGTTCAAAGGGTCTGATGTGGCACCTTTGATCAAACCGGGTGGCAGTGGCCTACAGATTGCGTTCCGCACGACCACCAATGGAACGTTGACGGACAACGCGCCGATCATGTTTCGCGGCATTCAGGTGGGTCAAGTTGGCCGCGCACAGATTGCCCGCAGTGGGGCGTTTGCGATCAGTGAGGGCCTGATTTATGAAGAACACCGCAATTTGATCAGCTCGTCCACGCGGTTCTGGGACACTTCCGGCTTCAGCTTTTCTGTCGGGCCAACAGGTGCAGAAATTGACTTTAGCTCCTTGGCGACATTGATTGGGGGCGGGATTACTTTTGATACATTTGTGTCTGGCGGAGCGCCTGCGCGTGACGGTCAAGTCTTTGAGGTTTTCGGAGAGAAAGAGGCTGCAAGGAACAGTCTGTTCACAACTTCAGAAGTTGATCCTCTGCGGATGAGCGTGATCTTTGATGAAAACGTATCCGGCTTGTCGGTTGGTGCGCCAGTGGAGTTGAGCGGCTTTCGCATCGGTTCTGTTGAAAGTCTCTCTGGTATCGTTGATGTCGCCAAATTCGGTGACAGCCGTGTCCGGTTGAATGTGATTTTGTCGATACAGCCGTCGCGCTTGGGTCTTCAGGACGATGTGTCGGCTGACGGGGCGCTGGCCTTGATGAAAGACCGCGTTGTGAATGGGCTGCGTGCGCGGTTGGCATCGGCCAGCCTGCTGACTGGTGGTTTGAAAGTTGAATTACTGGAGGTTGAGGATGCACCTGCTGCCGAATTGACGGCCAATGGTCTTGATCTGCCGATCATGCCGACGACAGAAAGCCTGACTTCGGATGCGGCGGCAACTGTGGAGGGCGTATTTACCCGTATCAACAACCTGCCCATCGAAGAGCTGTTGAACAGCGCGATAAACGTGATGAACTCGGCCGAGATGTTGATGTCCAACGGCGATTTGCAAAAGGTTCCGGGTGACGTGAGTACCTTGCTGAAAGACATTTCAGAGATCGTGACCTCTGATGATGTGCAAAACATTCCTGTTGCGCTGAATGCGACACTAATGCGGGTTGAGGGACTGGTCGCAGAACTGGAGAAACAGCGGATCGCCGAGACACTGGGTAAAACCCTGACGGCTGCTGCCGAAGCAGCTGATGCGGTGACCTCTTCTGTAGAGGGTGTGCCCGAGTTGATCGCCGAACTTCAGACCGTTGCTGACAAAGCGGCGACACTGGAGTTTGATGTTCTTATTCAAGAACTGACCTCGCTGACCTCTTCTGCCGAGGCGTTGATCAGTAGCCCGGAAACCGCGCAATTGCCTGTGGCTTTGGCGGGCGCATTGGATCAATTGAACGCGACTTTGAAAGAGTTGCGTGAGGGCGGAGCCGTGCAAAACGTCAATCTGACCTTGGCATCGGCGCGTAATGCGGCGGATAGTATCGCGGTTTCTGCCCGTGACCTGCCGCAGATGATCACCCGCCTGAATGCGCTATTTGTGCAAGCGGGCCAGACCATTGATGGCTATAACAAAGGTGATCAGCTCAGCCGTGCTGCCGAGGCTGCACTGCGTGACATTCAACAAGCTGCGGGCGCGCTGGAGAAGCTGGCGCGTACCATCGAACGAAATCCTAATTCTCTGCTGCTGGGAAGATAATATGACTTTTATGAAACCACTTGTCACCGCTGCCACGCTGGCATTCCTGACCGCTTGCGGCACTCCAAATAGCATCGCGGTACAGCCGCCTGCTGTGACCGAAACGGTGCGGATCGCTTTCCGCTCGGTTGAGGTGAAAGACGTGTCTTTGCCCAGCTACGCTGCTGCTGATGAAATCGCACAGCAAGCGCCTGACGGCTCTATGGTCACCTCCAAGGTACTGTGGGCGGATGCGCCTGAGCGTGCAATCGGGCTTGAGCTTAGCCGCAACCTTGCGCGTATGACCAAAGCACGGGTCGCAGCAGAGCCATGGCCGTTTGAAGAAAGCGCAGCCGCTACGCTGGATGTGCGTTTTGCGGATTTGGTTGCGGGGACCGACGGCGTGTTTCGCGCAACGGGTCAGTATTTCGTAGGTGTCTATGGCGGGCGCGAGCGTTCTGGCCTGTTTGACCTGAATCTTGCCTATGATGCCGACGGGGGCCCAGCGGCTATCGCCAAAGCACGGGGGCAAATCGTGCTGGACCTTGCCAAATTTATCGCACGTGACGGGTTGCGCTAGGGGTTACCCTTGCGCGGCGCGCATTCGCGTCCTACATCGTCTGCTATGGCACAGGTAAAATCATCATCCAAATCCGACCCTAACTATAAGGTCATCGCAGAAAACCGCCGCGCGCGGTTTGATTATGCAATCGAGGACGATGTCGAATGCGGCATTATTCTGGAAGGGTCCGAGGTCAAGAGCCTGCGTATGGGCGGCTCTAACATCGCCGAGAGCTATGCAGCGGTGGAGGATGGTGAACTGTGGTTGGTGAACAGCTACATCGCGCCCTACAAACAGGCCAAGACATTTGGCCATGAAGAGCGCCGTCGCCGCAAGCTGCTGGTCAGCCGCAAGCAACTGGTAGAGATGTGGAACGCTACTCAGCGTAAGGGGATGACCCTTGTGCCGTTGGTGATGTATTTCAACCATCGCGGCAAGGCCAAGATCAAAATCGGCATCGCCAAAGGTAAACAGCTGCACGATAAGCGTGCGGACTCTGCCAAACGGGATTGGTCACGCCAGAAGTCACGCCTGCTTAAAGAACACAGCTAAGGGCGCAAACGCTGCCTTTTGACGTATTCCGTGAGCTGTTTTTCTCTAAAAGACCTCTAGCAGTGCGTGCATTGCCTTGCCCCGATTTTCATGTCGGAGTAGTCAGGATGGGTGTCACAATGAGGAACCTGCCATGACTGATGATCCAAAAACACTTGTTTCAACCGAATGGTTGGCAAAACACCTCAAAGACCCTGATTTGCGCATTCTGGATGCGTCGTGGTATTTACCAGCAGCCGCGCGTGATCCAAAGGCAGAGTACGAAGCTGCCCATATTCCCGGCGCACGGTTTTTTGACATTGATGAAATTTCGGATGGCCGTTCAAGCCTGCCGCATATGGCCCCCCCGATTGAAAAATTCATGTCGCGGATGCGGGCGATGGGTGTGGGGGATGGCCATCAGGTTGTTGTCTATGACGGATCGGGCATCATGTCTGCGCCGCGTGTGTGGTGGCTGTTCAAACTGATGGGCCAAGAGAACGTGGCCGTGTTGGATGGTGGTATGCCCAAATGGGTGGCCGAGGGCCGCGCAACCGAAGACATGCCGCCGATGCCGCGTGATCGCCATATGACGGTACGCTTCCAGAACCATTTGGTGCGCGATGTTACGCAAGTGGCCCATGCCTCCAAATTGGGTGCGCCGCAAATTGTCGATGCGCGCGCCGCCGAGCGTTTTCGTGGCGATGCGCCAGAACCGCGTGAAGGTCTGCGTGCAGGTCACATCCCAAAATCGCGCAATGTGCCATTTGGGACGCTGTTGAACGCGGATAAAACAATGAAATCCCCTGATGAAACCCGCGCCATTTTTGAGGCCGCTGGTGTTGATCTGGGCTTGCCTGTTATCACATCCTGCGGGTCCGGTGTGACGGCAGCGGTGCTGGCATTGGCATTGGAAAGAATGGGCCACCACGAGTGGGCCTTGTATGACGGATCATGGAGTGAGTGGGGGATGTTCCCCACCGTCCCAGTCGCTACCGGAGAAGCGTAATGTTCGAGACCTTAAAGCAGCAACCCGCAGATAAAATTCTGGCACTGATCCAGATGTACCGCGATGATCCACGTGACAACAAGGTAGACCTTGGCGTTGGTGTCTACAAAGATGCCACCGGACTGACGCCTGTTATGCGCGCTGTTAAAGCCGCCGAGATGCAGCTGTGGGAAACTCAAAACAGCAAAGCCTATACGGGTCTTGCAGGTGATCCTGCCTTTGGCGATGCGATGGTTGATCTGGTTTTGGGCGGCTCTGTGCCACGGGCCAATGTGGCGGCAGCGGCCACGCCGGGTGGCACGGGTGCCGTGCGGCAGGCGTTTGAACTGGTGCAGATGGCGCGGCCTGATGCGCGTGTGTTTGTGTCTAACCCGACATGGCCCAACCATCTATCCATTCTGGCCTATCTGGGTATGGAAATGGTGCCTTACCGCTACTTTGACGAAGAAACACGCGGCGTTGATTTTGACGGGCTGATTGCTGATCTGAAGACGGCGAAAAAAGGCGATTTGGTGCTGTTGCACGGATGTTGCCACAACCCGACAGGTGCGAACCTGAATGGTGCTGAATGGGATGAAGTTATCAAGGTTTTGCTGGAAACTGGCGCAACCCCGATGATCGACATCGCTTATCAAGGCTTTGGCGATGGGCTGCAAGAAGATGCAGCGGCCACGCGCAAGGTGGCGGCGGCTGTGCCTGAGTGCCTGATCGCGGCAAGCTGTTCCAAGAATTTTGGCATCTACCGCGAACGCACAGGCCTGTTGATGGTGGTGAGTGCGGATAGCAGCGCGCAGGCGTTAAACCAAGGTTCCTTGGCCTATCTGAACCGCCAGAACTTTAGTTTCCCGCCTGATCACGGTGCGCGTCTGGTCACGATGATCCTGAATGATGCCGAGTTGCGCGCCGATTGGCAGGCCGAATTGGAAGATGTGCGTCTGTCTATGTTGGGTCTGCGCAGCCAGCTTGCAGCGGAATTGCAACGCTTGTCTGGATCGGATCGTTTTGGGTTCATTGGGCAGCACCGTGGCATGTTCTCGCGTTTGGGCACAACGCCACAGATGGTTGAGAAACTGCGTGCGGATCACGGGATTTACATGGTGGGTGACAGCCGCATGAACATCGCTGGATTGAACGCGCAGACAGTGCCGATCCTTGCCAAGGCGATCATCGACGCAGGCATCTGACCCTGCCCACCTTCTGATTTCGATAGAACGCCGCGCTCACACCCGAGCGCGGCGTTTTTGCGTTAGTGGTCATCAGACATGAAAAAGCCCCGAACGTTTCCGCGCGGGGCTTGATCTTTGCGTCTCGCTTGCCTGTGGGCAGGCGGTTTAGCTTTTGGAGAACTCGGGGTAGGCTTCCATGCCCAACTCGGAAATGTCGAGACCTGCGATCTCGGCTTCTTCGCTGACGCGGATACCTACGGTTGATTTAAGGATCATCCAGACGATCGAGGAGACGACGAAGACGAAGGCACCGATGGCGGCAAAGCCCATGATCTGTGTCGCAAAGGATGTGTCTGCGGTGTAGACGGGAACAACCAGCGTCCCCCAGAAGCCTGCCAGCAGGTGAACGGGGATCGCGCCGACAACGTCATCGATCTTGAGCTTGTCGAGGAAGGGAACCGCGAAGACCACGATCGCGCCACCAACTGCACCAATCCAAAGCGCACCAAACAGAGTTGGGTCAAGCGGACCAGCTGTGATGGATACCAGACCGGCAAGTGCGCCGTTCAGAACCATCGTCAGGTCGACCTTTTTGTACATGATCTGTGTCAGAGCAAGTGCGGCAATGGCACCGGCTGCAGCGGCCATGTTGGTGTTTGCAAAGATTTGCGCGATGGCATCTGCATCAACCATGGAGCCCATGGCCAGCTGTGATGCGCCATTGAAGCCGAACCAACCCAACCACAGGATAAAGGTACCCAGTGTTGCCAAGGGCAGGTTGGAGCCTTGCATTGGCATAACGCGGCCACCTTTGTACTTGCCGATACGCGGTCCAAGAATGATTGCACCTGCAAGTGCAGCAAAACCACCAGCCGCGTGTACCAATGTGGAACCTGCAAAGTCGCTAAAGCCTGCGTCAGACAACCAGCCTGCGCCCCACTGCCAGCTTGCTTCGATCGGGTAGATGAAGCCCGTCAGGATCACGGTAAAGATCAGGAAGGGCCACAGTTTGATGCGCTCGGCCAATGTGCCGGAAACGATCGAGGCTGTGGTTGCACAGAACATCAACTGAAAGAAGAAGTCGGAGGCGTTAGAGTAGCCACCCGCGTCGATTGTTGTTTTGATGTCTTTTGTGCCGAAAGAACCCAGCACGCCTTGGATCGTCCATGCGTCGCCCGGGTACATGATGTTATAGCCTACCAGCCAGTACATGATGGCCGCCAGCGCAAACAATGCGATGTTCTTGGTCAGCTGTGTTGTTACGTTCTTGGAACGCACCAGACCTGCTTCGAGCATCGAGAAGCCTGCGGCCATCCAGAATACCAAAAAGCCACCGATCAGGAACAGTAGTGTGTTGAAGATAAAGGCCGTCTCGGATGCGGTTGCATACTCGACGTCCTGTGCCAGCGCCAAAGACGGCAACAGCGCAGCTGTGGCGGCCAATGGAAGGAGAATACGTGATTTCATGTTGTCATTTCCTCAATCTTAAGAAGATCAAATAGCGTCTTCGCCGGTTTCACCGGTACGCACGCGCACCGCTTGCTCGACATCGAGCACAAAGATCTTGCCGTCACCGATCTTGCCGGTTTGGGCGGTCTTGCTGATGACTTCGACCATTTGGTCCGCAACGCCGTCGGCGACGACCAGCTCCAGTTTGACCTTCGGCACAAAGTTCACGACGTATTCAGCGCCGCGATAGATTTCTGTATGGCCGGATTGAGCGCCGAAGCCCTTGATCTCAGTGACCATCAGACCACGAACGCCCGCTTCGCTCAGCGCTTCGCGGACCTCTTCGAGTTTGAATGGTTTGATTGTGGCAATGATGAGTTTCACCTAATTGTCCCCTCTTGGTTCGCAGGTTTTCCCTGCATAATGCCGTTTGAGAAAACTGGATAAGGCTGGTCGAAGGAAAGGTTGTGAGGGGATTTGAACCGTATTGTCTGGCTTGGATGCTTAATTAATGCGCAAATGTAGAGATGTGCGTAAAATGTGGGCAAAATTATGAAGCCGTGAGGTGGATCAGGCGCTAAACAATTCTCACTCAACCGTCTAAGATGCAGCAAAACAATAGGCGAGCAGGCCCGAAATATGAGTGATTCATCCAAGCGCAAGCGTACTTTGGTTGCGGACAACCGTTATGGCCGCAAGGCTGCTGCAGCACCGAAGGCCGCAGCAAAACCCAAAGCCAAGCCCAAAGCGAAACGTACCCGCAAGCCGCAGCGCCCGCGCCGTGGGGGTATCTTGGGGCTGTTGTTGGGATTGGTGCGCTGGATTATGCGATTGATCTGGGTGGTGACATCGCGCTCGGTATTGGTCGGGTGTATCGTTTTGGGCCTGATTGTCGGCTATTTCTACACAACTTTGCCTCCATTTGAAGAGTTCACGGATGGCCGCGCTAGTGGCTCTGTGACTTTGCTGGACAACAACGGCACGACGTTTGCGTGGCGCGGGGATCAGTTTGGCGGCATGGTGACGGCCGAAAACGTCTCGCCGCATCTTAAGAATGCTGTGATCGCAACAGAAGACAAGCGGTTCTACCAGCATTTCGGCCTCAGCCCGCGTGGTATCGCCTCGGCTGTGCGCATCAACCTCAGCGAAGGGCGCGGTCCATTGTCTGGCCACGGTGGTTCGACCATTACCCAGCAGACTGCGAAACTGTTGTGTCTGGGAGAGCCTTTTGATCCGACTGCAGGCATAACCGAAGCGCAATATGAGGCAGAGTGCCGCCGTGGTTCCCTTGTACGAAAAGCAAAAGAGGCGGTTTTCGCGCTGGCGATGGAGGCGAAATACTCCAAGAATGAAATTCTGTCGATCTACCTGAATCGCGCCTATTTGGGCGGCGGTGCTTATGGTGCCGAGGCCGCATCCGAACGGTTCTTTGGAAAACACGCTTCAGAAGTTAATCCGTCAGAGGCGGCAATGATTGCGGGATTGCTGACCGCACCAAGTACGCTGGCCCCTACGGCCAACCTTGAACGGTCTCAAAATCGTGCGGCAACCGTGCTGCGCTTGATGGCCGAGCAAGGCTATCTGACCGATGAGGAAGCGGCGTTGGGGCAAGCAAACCCTGCCGTACTATCGGAGGCAGCCGAAGCGCGGGCTGGTGGGTATTTTGCCGATTGGGTGATGTCGACGGGGCCTGAGTTCTTTACCCGCAAAACCACGGAAGACGTGATTATCCGCACAACCTTGGATCAGCGGATGCAACGGGCAGCCGTTGAGGGGTTGAATTATATCTTCGAAAACAAGGTCCGCTCGGGGTCAAAGGCCGAAGCGGCGATTGTTGTGATGAGTGCCGATGGTGCCGTGCGTGCGATGGTTGGCGGGCGCAATACCAAAGTGTCAGGCGCGTTCAACCGTGCCACGCAGGCGATGCGTCAGACGGGATCGGCATTCAAACCTTTCATCTACGCGGCGGCACTTGATCTGGGGTATTCTCCGAACGATCTGGTGGATGACAGTCCTTACTGCCTGAACGTCCCTGGCTCAGGCCAATGGTGTCCCAAGAACTATACCAATCGTTTTATCGGCCAAACCACGATGACAAACGCACTGGCGCAATCGCTGAACATTCCAGCGGTCAAGATATCAGAATCTGTGGGCCGTGAAACAGTTGCCACTGTTGCATCGCAATTCGGTATCAAAAGCGATTTGGCTGCTGGGCCTGCGATGGCACTGGGTTCGTCTGAAAGCACATTGATTGAAATGACAGGTGCTTTTGCAGGCATCCTTAACGGGGGGTCTTCGGTCACGCCTTATGGGCTGATTGATCTACGTCTGCGCGGCGATAGCGAGCCGATGATGGGCACCGGTGGTGGTATCGGCGAACGGGTTATTCAAGAAAATGCGGCTGGGCAGTTGATTTACATGATGGAGAAAGTCGTCTCCGAGGGGACCGGCGGGCGCGCAAAATTTGGGGGTCGCCAGTTGGCTGGTAAAACGGGCACCACTTCTGCGGCGAAAGATGCGTGGTTTATCGGATTTTCGGCTGACTATGTCGCGGGCGTTTGGATGGGGTATGACGATAATACGCCGCTCAAGGGCGTGACGGGCGGTGGCTTGCCTGCGGAAATTTGGCGCGAGGTGATGTTGCGGGTTCATGAAGGCGTGCCAGAGCGGCCTTTGCCAATGGTACAGCCAGCCCCGGCGCAAGTCGTGTTCCAAGGCGACGTGAACGAAGTTGTGCCGTTGGAACAGCAAGCGCCGACAAGGCAACCTGATCGACCGACGAACATCATTGATCAGGTTTTGCAGGACATCTTTGGCGGCGGTGGGGGCGGTGGGCGCTCTGGCGAACCGACCGGGAGCAACCGGTAAAAGAATGAACCAGTGTGTCTCAATCGTTCTTTAAGTGAATCTGTTTAGCTTCTGAGCAGAGTTGATGCTTGACTGGGGGCTAGGCACGGGGTGGTATTGCCCCGGCTATCGGGCCAGACGATGAAGAATTTAATCGTGTGACATCCTTTGTGGTGTACGGAGGGTGTCGATGCAGACCGAAATTACAACACGCGGACGCGAAGAACTGCGTCAAACCCGTAAACGCAGCCGGACGTTATATTGGACGGTCGGTGTTTTCTCGGCTTTTGCAAACCTGCTGATGCTGACGGGCCCATTGTATATGTTGCAGGTCTATGACCGCGTGTTGGGATCGGGCAGCGAAGAAACACTGATGGCTTTGTCGCTGTTGGTTGTGTTTCTTTATGCAGTGATGGGTATTCTGGACTATGCCCGCGGGCGGATTATGGCGCGCGTGGGGGCGCGTTTTCAGGATGATCTGGATCGACGTGTTTTTGATGCGGTGGTGCGTAAGTCCGCAATTGCACCTGACGATAAAACCAATGCCAGCCTTGCGGATTTAGAGGCTGTCCAACGGACCATCACATCGCCAGTTCTCATGGCAGCTTTTGACTTACCTTGGACGCCCATCTTCTTTGCTGCGATTTTTCTGTTTCATCCCTATCTGGGGTATCTTGCATTGGTCGGCGCGGCTGTTCTTGTCGCGATAGCGATCGCCAACCAATTTCTGTCACGTGGCGCACAGGCGCGTGCTGCCGTGGCAGGGCAGCAAGCAACGGGGATGTCTGATCAAATTCGCACCGAGGCGGAAATGGTGCAGGCGATGGGTATGCGCGATGCGGCCTTTACCAGATGGCAAAAAGCCCGCAGCGAAGCCTTGGTCAGCCATGTGCGGGCCACGGATGTGGGCGGTACATTTACGTCTATGACAAAAACGCTGCGCCTGTTTTTGCAATCTGCGATGTTGGGTTTGGGGGCCTATCTGGTCTTGCAAAACGAAATGACCGCAGGGGCGATGATTGCTGGTTCAATCTTACTGGGGCGGGCTTTGGCCCCTGTGGAATTGGGGCTGGGCCAATGGCCGGTTGTGCAGCGCGGGGTAACGGGATGGCGCAATTTGGCGCAACTATTGGGGACTGTCGCGCCGGAAGGGCAACGTACTGAACTGCCGAAACCACGTGCAATACTGGCGGCCAAAAACCTGATTGTCGTACCGCCCGGCGACAAACAAGCCGCGCTTAAATCAATCTCATTTACAGTTGAGCCGGGCCAGGCTGTTGGTGTGATCGGCCCGTCTGGTGCGGGGAAATCTACGTTGGCGCGTGCTTTGACTGGTGTTTGGCGTCCTGCGGGTGGGTCCATTCGCCTAGATGGTGCCGCGCTAGAGCATTACGGAAGCGAGACATTAGGCCGCTATATCGGGTATCTTCCGCAGCGGGTGTCGCTGTTTGATGGAACGATTGCCCAAAATATCTCGCGCCTTCTGGAAAACCCCAATGATGCCAAAGTTGTCGCGGCGGCTAAAATGGCAGCGGCACATGAGATGATTTTGGAGTTTCCAGACGGGTACGATACGATGATACGCTCTGGTCAGGTGCGCCTGTCAGGCGGGCAAATGCAACGCATCGGTCTGGCGCGGGCGCTTTATGACGATCCTGTCATTCTGATTTTGGATGAACCAAACTCCAATCTGGACAACATCGGCTCGCAAGCCCTGAATCAGGCGATCCGCACAATGAAAGCCGCAGGGGGATCGGTGTTGATCATGGCACATCGGCCTGCGGCGATACAGGAGTGCGACAGGTTGCTGGTACTGGATGGCGGCGTTCGAATGGCCTTTGGCCCTAAAGACGAGGTGCTGAAGGGCATGGTAAAGAACCATCAGCAAATTCAACAAGCGCCCAAAGGCGCAGGGGGCGTGGCATGAGCGGGTCCAACAAATGGAGCGCATGGCGTCCTGTCCTGTTTGGCAGTTTGGCGATTTTGGTACTTTTCGGCGGGTTCGGTACTTGGGCTGTTATGTCCAATATCGCGGGGGCCATCGTGGCTTCTGGCCGGATTGAGGTGGATCGTAACCGGCAAGTCGTACAGCATGACACTGGTGGGACTGTGGAAGAGATTCTTGTCCGCGAGGGGGATCTGGTAAAGGCAGGTGATCTGTTGATCCAGTTGGACCCGGAACAGGCGGGGTCTGAATTGACCTTGGTTGAAGGGCAGTTGTTTGAACTGATGGCGCGGCGTGGCCGTTTGCAGGCGCAGCGCGACGAGGCGGATGAGATTAAATTCCCACCTGCACTTTTGGACGTCGCCAAGACAAATGAAGATGCTCAAGAGTTGATGAATGGCCAGCGCAACCTCTTTGAGGCGCGCCGTAACAGTGTTTTTCAGGAACGTGAGCAATTGGCCAAGCAGGCCAGTCAGATCGAAGACCAAATTTCGGGAATCCGTGCGCAAGAAACCTCGCTTGCGGCCCAGTTAGAGTTGATTGAGCCGCAATTGGTCAACCAGCAAAAGCTGTTGGACAGTGGGCTGGCGCAGGCGGCCTCGGTTCTGAGGCTTCAACAAGAGAAGGCCAGCCTAACAGGTGAAGTCGGGAGATTGGTTGCATCACGTGCTCAAGCAGAGGGACGTATTACCGAGATCGAGATTATGGGCCTGAAACTAGGTACATCGGGGCGTGAAGAGGCGATCACCCAGTTGCGTGAAATTCGGTATCGTGAACTGTCTCTTATTGAACAGCGCCGCGCATTGCTGGCCACGATTGACCGTCTGGATATCCGTGCGCCTGTGTCTGGAATCGTTTATTCCATGCAAGTGACCACGCCACGTTCTGTTATTCGGTCGGCGGAGCCGCTGATGTTTCTGGTGCCGCAAGATCGGCCGCTGGTCATCGCGGCGCGGGTGATGCCGACGAATATTGATGAAGTCTCGGTGGGTCAGGAAGTAAAATTGCGCCTATCGTCTCTGGATCAGCGCACCACGCCTGAGTTGACAGGTCAGGTCATGTTGATCTCGGCGGATGCTTTGACGGATGAGGGAACAGGCCTCAGCTATTTCCGCGCTGAGATCACGCTGTCTCCCGGAGAGATTGAGCGGCTGGAGGAGGGCACAATCCTTTTGCCGGGGATGCCGGTGGATGCGTTTATCAAGACGGGTGACCGCTCACCGCTGACCTATCTGCTCAAACCTATGGCTGATTATTTTGCAAGGTCGTGGCGCGAAAGTTGATGCGGGGTCTTTCCCCCTCGCAACAACAAGGCTAGCGTCCGGCCAGTATAATCGATCAAAGGACCCACACCATGAGCCTAGCAAAACGCCTGACCGATCAGGGCATCACCCTACCTGACGCATCCGCTCCCGCCGCCAACTATGTGCCTTTTGTGCAGGTCGGAAATATCGTCTATGTGTCGGGACAGATTTCGCGCAATGACGACGGGTTGATTACAGGCGTTCTGGGCGACGATATGAGCATTGAAGACGGCGCTGCGGCGGCAAAAACATGTGCACTGCAATTGTTGGCGCAGGTGAAGGCCGCATGTGGGGGCGATATGGATCGCCTTGTGCGCGTTGTGAAACTGACCGGATTTGTGAACTCTACCAAAGATTTCACCGATCAGCCCAAAGTGATCAATGGCTGTTCCGACTTTCTGGTTGAGGCGCTGGGTGATGCTGGCCGTCACGCACGTTCGGCAGTATCCGCCGTTGCACTGCCGATGGGCGTTGCTGTTGAGATCGAAGGCATCTTTGAAGTATCATGACCGCAAAACTACTACCACGCAGCTTTGTAACGCAACCGCTGGCGCACCGTGCGCTGCATGATATCGAAAATGGTCGCCCTGAGAATTCTCGCGCGGCTATTCAGGCTGCGATCGATGCAGGCTATGGGATTGAAATTGACGTGCAGTTAAGCGCCGATGGCGTGGCGATGGTCTTTCACGACTATCAGCTTGATCGCCTGACCGAGGCGAAAGGCCCTGTGCGTTTGCTTAGTGCTGCGGCGCTCAAAGCAATCCCGCTGCGGGGGGGGGATGAAACGATCCCTGATCTGGGCGAGGTTCTGGCCTTGGTCGCGGGGCAGGTGCCGTTGTTGGTCGAAGTGAAGGATCAAGACGGTGCCATGGGCACCAATGTTGGCGCGCTAGAGCGTGCCACGGCGCAAGCGCTCCAAGGCTATCAAGGGGACGTGGCCGTGATGTCGTTTAATCCCCATTCTGTCGCAATGATGCAGCAGCTGTGTCCGGATGTGCCCCGTGGGATTACCACCTGTTCCTATCGCCCCATGGATTGGCCGCTGCCCACAGCCACCTGTGACGCGCTGCGGGAGATCCCCGATTACAGTCGCGTTGGTGCCTGTTTCATCAGCCATGAGGCTGATGATCTGGACAATCCGCGAGTCGGTGAACTCAAGCAAGAGGGGGCGGTTATCTGTAGCTGGACGATCCGCAGCACCGAAGAAGAGGCGGCAGCGCGGCGCGTGGCGGATAACATCACGTTTGAGGGCTATTTGGCTGCAATCGACGCTTGAAGATTGCGCAAGTCGCCCCACCTTAAAAGGTAGCACAGCAAGCGGATAATGGCATGAGCGCACAAGAGGTCGAAATCACCATTGTCAATTCGCTGTCTCAGATTGATGCAGCGGATTGGGATGCCTGCGCTTGCCCAGAGGCGGCAGGCGGTGCGCGACCTATTGATCCTTTCACCACACATCGATTTCTAAAGGCGCTGGAGGACAGCGGCAGTGTGGGGGCTGGCACAGGGTGGCAGCCGCAATATTTGACCGCACGCATTTCAGGGCAGATCATCGGGGTTGCACCGCTTTATGTGAAATCCCATTCGCAGGGTGAGTATATTTTCGATCACTCATGGGCGCATGCCTATGAGCATGCGGGTGGGCATTATTACCCCAAGCTCCAGATCGCGGTGCCCCATACGCCAGCAACGGGTCGTCGGTTTCTTACACGGGAAGGCTTTGAAGAGGCGGGCTTTAATGCTCTGGTGCAGGGCGCTGTGCAGTTGACGGAAAACAACAATATCAGCTCCCTTCACGCCACTTTTTGCACGGGCAAGGAAGCCGCCCTTGCGCAAGAATTGGGCCTGATGGTGCGTAAAACGCAGCAATTTCACTGGCGTAACCAAGGGTATGCGGATTTCGATGGTTTTCTTGCCACGTTGAGCTCCCGTAAACGTAAAAACATGCGCAAGGAACGCGCGACGGCTCAAAGCTTTGGCGGTAGCATCCAGACCTTTACGGGCGATGATCTGCTGCCCGAGCATTGGGACGCTTTCTGGGAGTTCTACCAAGACACCGGCGCACGTAAATGGGGGCAACCCTATTTGACGCGGGAGTTTTTCAATATCGCCCAAGACGTACTGCGCGATGATCTGGCACTGGTTTTGGCGCAGCGTGATGGCAAATGGATTGCAGGGGCGCTGAACTTTGTCGGGGCAGATGCGCTATACGGCAGGTATTGGGGCTGTGTTGAACATCATTCCTGTTTGCACTTTGAGTTGTGCTATTACCAAGCCATTGATATCGCAATCTCAATGGGATTGGGCGCGGTCGAGGCGGGCGCACAGGGTGAACACAAGCTGGCGCGGGGGTATTTGCCGACGCCTACATGGTCTTTGCACTGGATGCGGGACGCAGGATTTGCCCGCGCTGTGGGCGATTATCTGGAGGCGGAGCGCGCAGCCGTTGAAGAAGAAATCGAGGTGCTGACGGAATATGGCCCCTTTAAAAAAGTAGAAGTTGAGGAACAGGAATGACAGAGAAATTGAGCGCCGAAACGCGAGGCCCGTTACTGGACCCGTTATGGCAGACGGGCTGGGAAATGGTTGAAGGGCGTGACGCGATTGTCAAAACCTTCAAGTTCAAGGATTTTGCGGATGCTTTTGGCTGGATGACTCGCGTAGCGATCTGGGCCGAAAAATGGGATCACCACCCCGAATGGGCAAATTGTTATGACACGGTGGTTGTTACCCTATCGACGCATGAGGTTGACGGGTTAAGCACGTTGGACGCGAAACTGGCACGGAAAATGGACGGATTGTAAGAGTATGGAAACGCTTAATAAGTTAATGAGTGCGGAGATTATGAATGGCAAAACGCTATCCGATCTTCTGACGTTGCAATTTTTGGCTTCGGCTGCGGGCTCTGTTCTGGGGGCTGTTGCGATCTTGTTGGTGGGCTGGTTCCTATCCGCTTGGGCGCAGCGGCGTATTGTCTGGCTCAGCAAGAAGAACCGGCATCTTGATGATATGTTGTTCGAGTTTTTAGCCTCGATCGCACGTTATTTTATTATGGGATTCACGATCCTGTTTGTGCTGAACACCTTTGGCGTACAGACGACATCAGTGGTGGCCATCATCGGTGCTGCGGGTCTGGCAATTGGTCTGGCTTTGCAGGGTACGCTCTCTAACGTGGCAGCAGGGGTCATGTTGATCCTGTTTCGCCCGATCAAAATCGGTGATTTTGTTGAGGTCGCTGGCATGATGGGGACAGTCAAAGAGATCAGCCTGAACTTTACTGAAATGGCGGATTTGAGCAATGTTCAGGTGATTGTCCCCAATGCAAAAGTTTGGGGCAATATCATTACAAACTACTCCACCAACACGATCCGCCGTGCCGAATGGAAATTCGGTGTGGGTTATGGTGCGAACCTGAAAGAAGCAGAAACCATCATCCGCGAGACGATCATGGCGGATGAAAGAGCACACACATCGCCAGAACCGTTCATTCAGGTGACAAATCTTGGCGATAGCTCAGTCGATTTTCTGGTGCGGGTGTGGTGTGATGCGTCGGTGTATTTCGCTTTTCGCGCGGATATGACCCGTAATGTCAAAGAAGCATTGGATGCAGGCGGAATTGATATTCCGTTCCCGACGCGGACAATGATCCAAGCCAAATAAGTAGTGAAGGCCGGAGCGGTGAAATGCTCCGGCCTTTTTCGTTTACATGTTGTCGAGCAGGCTTTCGCCGCCTGATACTTCGCATACGCCGGAATTTTCCTCGGCTTGAAGCAGCGTTACTTTGCCGTCATCAACCAGCATTGCGTAGCGTTTGGAGCGGGCAACAAGGCCAGCCGGCGCTGCGTCGAAATCCATGCCGATGGCTTTGGTGAACTCGGATGATGCGTCACCCAGCATTGTGATGCCTGCGGCGTTTGCGCCTGTCGCTTCGCCCCATGCCTGCATGACAAAGGGATCGTTGCACGAGACGCAGATCACTTCGTCCACGCCTTTGGCGTCGAACTGATCTTTGGTACGCACAAAGCTGGGCACATGGGCGGAGTGACAAGTGGGCGTGAAGGCACCGGGAACGGCGAATACCACAACCTTACGGCCTTTGGTCTTCTCGCTCATCTTTACTTGTGTTGGGCCTTCGGGGCCCATTTGTACCAGTGTTGCGTCTGGCAGCGTGTCACCTTGGGAAATTGGCATTGGGGAACCTTTCATGTGATTGTATTTGGCCTTACTCCAGATATAGGGTCTGCACGCGGACGGGACCAGTGCATTAGAGGAGAATATCCATGCGCCATATCGTAGTGATCGGAGCAGGGCAGGCGGGATCGTCTTGTGTGGTAAAGCTGCGCAATGGCGGCTTTGATGGGAAAATCACCCTCATCGGCTCCGAGGATCAGCCTCCCTATCAGCGCCCACCATTGTCGAAGGCGTATCTGCTGGGCGACATGGCGTTGGAGCGCTTGTATTTGCGCCCGCATAGTTTCTACGCTGAACATGGCATTGATCTGCGGCTGGGCGCAACGGTGCAAAGCATTGACACAGACGCCCGCCAGATTGCGCTGACAGATGAGGTTTTGACCTATGATGATCTGGTGCTGACCACCGGATCAATCCCGCATCGCTTGCCCGCTTCGATGGGGGGCGCGTTGGATGGTGTACATGTTGTGCGCGGTTTGGCGGATGTCGATGCCATGGCCCCGCGCTTTGTGACGGGGGCGCGTGTGTTGATTGTCGGCGGTGGCTACATCGGGCTTGAGGCGGCTTCTGTTGCGGCGAAGCTGGGGCTTGAGGTCACATTGGTTGAGATGGCCCCGCGCATTTTGCAGCGTGTCGCAGCGCCAGAGACATCTGATTTCTTTCGTGCCCTGCACAAGGGACACGGCGTCGATATCCGCGAAGGCATCGGGTTGGAGCGGTTGACAGGGGAGGGCGCTGTGAGCGGCGCAACCTTGACAGATGGCACCGAACTGGCCGTTGATTTTGTGATCGTCGGCGTTGGCGTCGCCCCTGCCACAGCGCTGGCCGAGGCGGCGGGGATTGCGTTGGATAACGGGATTGCGGTTGATAGCCATGGGCGCACCAGCGTGCCGCACGTCTGGTCTGCAGGTGATTGTGCATCCTTTCCCTACCGTGATGTACGCATCCGGTTGGAAAGTGTTCCAAATGCCATTGAGCAGGCTGAAACCATTGCGGAAAACCTGATGGGGGCGGGTAAAGATTACACCGCCAAGCCATGGTTTTGGTCGGATCAATACGACGTGAAATTACAGATTGCGGGGCTGAACACGGGTTACGACAATGTGGTGACACGGGGCGCGGCACCGGGTCCGGTATCGTTCTGGTATTATCAGGGGGATACATTACTGGCTGTAGATGCCGCAAATGATCCGCGTGGCTATATGGTGGGTAAGCGATTGATCGAAAGCGGTAAATCCCCTGCGCCCTCTATGGTGTCCGATATGGAAACGGATATCAAAGCATTGCTAAAAGCGTGAGGATCATTGCAGGGAAAAGCCGCGGTACGGTGTTGGCCGATGTAGGTGCAGGTGACGCGGAGGCGCATTTGCGGCCCACGTCCGACCGTGTGCGCGAAAGCTTGTTTTCGATGTTGGCCCATCTGGGCGTGATCCATGATGCGCGGGTCTTGGACCTGTTTGCGGGTACGGGCGCGCTGGGGCTTGAGGCGCTATCACGTGGGGCGCGTGAGGTTGTTTTTATGGAGAATGGCCGCGTGGGGCAAAAACTGCTGGCGCAGAATATCAAGAAGCTGCGCGTTGAGCACCAAACAACGGTGATGCGTAATGACGCGACGCAGTTGGGCGCTTGGATTGCTGCGCCCTTTGATCTTGTGTTTCTTGATCCGCCATATGGCAAAGGCATGGGGCAGCAGGCATTGACGGCTGCGCGTGCAGGCGGCTGGTTGGCAAAAGACGCGCTGATTGTCTGGGAAGAAAACGCGCCGATGGATGCGCCGCAGGGGTTCACGCGTGAGGACCGCCGTAAATACGGCGATACCCATGTAACCTTTTTGAAGGCCGATTGAGGTGTACACCTGCCGTGCACAAACATGGCATACGATTTTGGACGGCCTAATATTGGGCCTAATTCGAGCCTAACAGGCCCTAAGGCGCCGTGGTTATGTCACCAATGAAATTTCAGGGCCTGTGATCCTGCTGATCATCTCGCCAGCATTGACCGCAGAATAGATCGGGCGCGGGGGGCGGGCCGTTTCAATGACGCTTCGGCGCACCCAGTTTCTATCTTCCATGGATATCAATGACTGGGACAAAGCCCGATCTGTGATGGCGGGCAAAGTGCCGCGGATTTCGTTGAAGTGGCGTGGTCTGTAAAGTGAGGTCAGGATTGGCACTGTCCAAGTGCGGCGCAGCAGGGTCTGATCTTCCCCGCGCGTGACGCTGTGGATGTTGTGCGCCATTTCGGCTGCACCTTTTCCAAGTGGCGTCAGGCGGAATTCGGGGCGCAGCGGGTGGCCGTGCCCGGGGTTGCGTTCTAACAGGCCGATTTCAATCAAGTGATCCATGCTTTTGGAAAACGCGGTTCGGCTGGCCCCTGTTGCGGTCAGCAATGTTGCCTGTCGGCCTGCTATACCTGCGTGAAGGTTTGCCAGAATGGGCAATGCCCATGCTCTTGAAGTGATGTTGACAAAAAGCTTAATGTCCATAAAGTATAGTTAGTATATTTTGAATCAGAAGGAAAGACTATGGCGCTTGTTTCTTTGGAAGACACCATCACGATTGCGATGTCGGTTTCAGATCGTCACGCCAGCGCGCAATGGTATCAGGACATGCTGGGGTTTGAGGTAGTTTACCACGCTGATGAGGCTGGTTGGTCTGAGCTGAACACAAAAACCAACGGCGTCACAATCGGCCTTGGGGAGCATACAAAACCTGCGCCAGGTAATTGTGTACCTGTCTTTGGGATTAGTGATTTGGACAGTGCCCGTCAGAAGCTGGAGCAAGCCAATGTGAAATTTGACGGGGAAACGGATGTTGTCGAGGGCATGGTCAAGACCGCGACGTTTTATGACCCCGATGGAAACGCGCTGATGTTAGCGCAAGATTTGACCTAAGGGTCCTGACCTATGGACAGAGGCGTGCACGGCCTGACGGCTTGTATCGTGCACGCCTTGCGAAACGACACATAGTTTTGCCTTTGATCGATTATGATGATGTCTGCCATGTTTTCCCTTTCAAACTGGTTTTGAGCAGAGCGTTTCAGAACGCCTGCCCCTAGGTCTGTGTTTACGGGGATATGGGCGGTTGCTGACATTCGTTGCGCTCAATAGCGAGGTCTGCAATGCGGGACAAAACGGCCCTTCGATTAGTCGGCTTCAACGACGGCTTTTCTTCGCGTGAGAACCACAGCGATAACCGCGCCTAAGATGAAAACAAAAAAGAGAAAATGGATTGAGTATGGCTGTATCAACCATGCGCAAGCAGCCAAGAAGCTCATTCCCAAAAAAGCCAGAATACTAAGAACAGTCAAAGCAGCTGACCATCCTTTAAGTGGTATTATTTGCAACCCATTGCGCTTCCACCGCCAAAAAGGGCGGGCAACAAATGACCAAGCTATAGCCCACCAAAGAACAGACAGAAGTGTGGCAATTGGTGAATTCACCATACTCACTGCACTGAAAGATATTTTTTCGATAAACGTCGCAGGGCGTTGAGCGAAGCCATACTCAATATCCAAATATTCTGGATAAGCATCACGAGGCGGTCTGCCTTCTTCTTCAATTATCCTGCCTTGCGCCCATTTTTCGTATTCAGGTTCAAACACAATCCCCTGCAATTCGTCATAGGCAAGACAAGTAGGTTGTACGTCTGATCTGTCGCATCGAATAAGCAAAGCTGTCGACAGAGGCGTCGCAGCCAACAGATGACCCTCACTATCAAAGACAACAACCTGCGCCGGATTAGAGAAGATTATGCCATCCCCGTACAGCACAGCAAACTCTATAGCTTCAAAGTCTGGACTATTAATTTTCTCGCGTTGACCAAAGTATGGCGAATGCGCCTGCGCAGGAGAGAAAAGTCCACAACACAACACAAGCAACATTGCAGCCGCGCAGCACTTTTCCCACATCGTTAGAGCCTTTCTCCAAAATCAGACATTCATCGTTAACAGACATTCATGCATTTTGCAGCATCGTTCACAATGGGCTCAAATCTGCCTTCCGCTGCAATTTGCACCCATGACCGCTTTCGGGAAAAGGCAACTCTATGGGGCGCAAAAGGTAAGGTTGGTGCGCAGTGTGTTTTGCCGATGGTTGATAATCAATGATTTAGCGATCCAAAAAGGAAGAGGTATGTGTCGCGCCACATGCCTCTAGCCTGATTGGGGCGTGTGGCGCCACATCGGCCCTTTACGATTTGTGTCTGTCAATTGGTGCCTACGCCCACAGTCCGCCGCGCCTGAGGCCTTAATACGTTGGGTGGAACTTGCCTGATGGCGACAGCGTGAAGATTTCGCATCCGTCTTCTGTCACACCGATGGAGTGTTCGAATTGCGCTGACAGAGATTTGTCGCGGGTCACAGCCGTCCAGTCATCGGCCAGTGTCTTGGTCTCGGCGCGTCCAAGGTTCACCATCGGTTCAATTGTGAAGAACATGCCGGGTTCCAGAACAGGTTTGGTTCCTGCTTTGCCATAGTGCAGCACGTTTGGCGGCGCGTGAAACACGCGGCCAAGGCCATGACCGCAAAAGTCAGTGACCACTGACATGCGGTGCCCTTCGACGAAGGTCTGGATTGCATGGCCGATATCACCAAAGGTATTCCCCGGTTTCACGGCTTCGATGCCCTTCAGCAGGGCTTCGTGGGTGATGTCGATCAGGCGCTCGGCCTTACGGGACAGTTTGCCTGCCACATACATCCGCGATGTATCGCCAAACCAGCCGTCCACAATGACAGTGACGTCGATGTTGACGATATCGCCGTCTTTCAGCTTTTTGTCGCCCGGAATGCCGTGGCACACGACATGGTTGATCGAGATACAGCTGGCGTGTTGATAGCCTTTGTATCCGATGGTCGCAGATTTTGCGCCTGCTGCGTTTACTTTGTCTTCGATGATTTTGTCGATCGCGGCAGTGGTTTGCCCCGGCACGACATGTTCGGCAATTTCGTCTAGGATGGTCGCGGCAAGGCGGCCTGCGGCACGCATGCCATCAAAATCCGCAGCCTCATGGATGCGGATGCCATCTTTTGTTGTGCGACCTTTGTGAATATCTGACACGGGGCTCTCCATCATTTGTTGGCGGCTGTGTAACCTGTAGGGCGGCCAAGGGCCAGAGGGGCGGCAAGGGTGATGCCTTGGGGTGTGATGTGTGTGCCGAGGCACAGGGTTTCAACGCCTGCTTTTGTGGCATCTGCATGGGCGGCGGCATAAGTCGGGTCAATATCTGCGGCGATATCGACGTGGGTGCAATCGGTGCGCTGCACCAGATAAAGCAGCACAGCACGGTGGCCTGCACGTGCAACTGTGGCCAGTTCGTTCATGTGTTTCGCGCCCCGTGTGGTGACTGAGTCGGGAAATTCTGCAAACCCGCTGCTGCGGCTGAGCGTGACGGATTTCACTTCAACATAGGCATCGGGCAGACCTTCTTGGGTCAGCAGGAAATCGACCCGCGAATTGGTGCCATATTTCACTTCGGGTCGCACGGTGGCGTAGGCCGCCAGCGGCGCGACTTGGCGTGCTTCTAGCGCTGCACGCAAAACGCGGTTGGGAAGAGAGGTATCAACGCCGGTGAAATGGTCGTTCTCATGATCCACCAGACGCCAGCCATAGTTCAGCTTTTTCTTGGGGTCGTCATTGGGTTCCAGCCATATTTTACTGCCCTCAATCGCCAGCCCCATCATTGATCCGGGGTTGGCGCAATGGGCTGTTACCTCGCTGCCGTCCTCGAGCCTGCAATCGGCCAGAAAGCGTTTATAGCGTCGGATGAGGCGGGCAGGGACAAGATCGGTTTGAAAGCGCATGACTTGGGGCTATACCGTAAACAAGGCAGGCTCAAGGAGAGGCGAAATGACAAATCCAACGGCAGCAATGTTGGTGATCGGGGATGAGATCCTCTCGGGGCGGACGCGGGACGCGAATATGCATCACTTGGCGGGTGAGTTGGCCGAGGTCGGGATAACTATGGCCGAAGTGCGTATCGTTGCGGATGATGCAGAGGCGATCATCAATGCAGTGCGGGCTTTGTCGGCGGCATATGACACGGTGTTCACCTCTGGCGGCATCGGGCCGACACATGATGATATTACGGCTGATTGTATGGCGCAGGCCTTTGGCCAAAGTATTGATGTGCGCGATGATGCCCGTGCGATCCTGCAAGCGCATTACGATAAATCAGGCACGCAAATGAACGAAGCGCGGTTGCGTATGGCGCGTATCCCTGCGGATGCTGACTTGATCGAAAACCCTGTTTCCTCTGCGCCGGGGTTTAAAATTGAAAACGTCTATGTGATGGCGGGTGTGCCGAGTGTGTTTAAGGCGATGGTGGCAAGCGTGCTGCCGACCCTAACCGGAGGTGCGCCGCTGATCAGTAAAACGCTGACCGTTCACCGTGGTGAGGGCGATATCGCGGGGCCGTTTGGTGCTTTGGCTGCGGCTTATCCTGCGCTGTCTATGGGCAGTTATCCCTTCCAGCGGGATGGGAAATACGGGGCGACGCTGGTCATTCGCGGGCAGGATACGGCAATGCTGGATGAGGCGATGGCCAAACTGGCGGAGGCTTTTGCATGATCCCCGATATCGCAACCCTTTATGATGTCAGCGAAGGCACGTGGCCGCCAGAACGGACCTGGGTTGAAGGGCCCTGGACCCTGCGCGATGGTGCGGGGGGCGGCAAACGGGTCAGCGCGGCGACCGCTCTTGGTGAGGTGGATGAGGCCGATGTTGTGCAAGCCGAAGCTGCTATGCAGTCTATTGGCCAGCGCAGCCTGTTCATGATCCGCGAAGGCGAAGAGGCACTGGATGCGCTGCTGGCGACACGTGGCTATGACTGCATCGACGAAGTTGTGGTTTATGTCGCGCCGATTGATCTGTTGACGGATCAAGCCGTCCCGCGTGTGACGTGTTTTTCCATTTGGAAACCACTGGCGATCATGAATGAGATTTGGGCCAGTGGTGGCATCGGGGCTGAACGTTTGGCTGTGATGGACCGTGCCAAGGTTAAGACAGGCATCTTGACCCGTTGGAATGAAAAACCCGCAGGGGTGGCCTTTGCTGCTGTGCACAATGGCGTCACGATGGTGCATGCGGTTGAGGTGCTGACACATCAACGCAAATTGGGTGTTGCCCAGTGGATGATGCGTGCTGCTGCCTTTTGGGGGGCCAAGCAAGGTGCGCAGCATCTTGCCGTTTTATGCGTTGCCGATAATAAACCCGCTAACGCGCTCTATACCAAGCTGGGCTTTACCCGCGCAGGCACTTATCATTACCGTCAATCACCTGAGTAAAGGAACTTTCTATGTCTGATGATGCACCAACCGCCCTTGATCTGCCTATGGTCAATCCGTTGCCTGAAGCGACGCAAAAGTATTTTGACATCTGTACAGACAAACTGGGCATGATCCCGAATGTGCTGCGGTCTTATGCGTTTGATATCGACAAACTGAACGCATTCACCGCGCTGTATAACGATCTGATGTTGGGCGATAGCAACCTCAGCAAGCTTGAGCGCGAGATGATTGCGGTTGTCGTTTCTGCGGTGAACAAATGTTTCTATTGCCTCACATCGCATGGGGCGGCTGTACGTGAACTGTCTGGTGATCCGATTTTGGGCGAAACGCTGGTGATGAACTACCGTGTTGCTGATCTGGACCCGAAAACGCGCATGATGCTGGATTTTGCGGTCAAGCTGACCGAAGCGCCCGAGATCATCGAAGAAGATGACCGAGAAGCGCTGCGGGCAATCGGCTTTAGCGATCGTGACATCTGGGATATCGCCTCGGTGGCGGCCTTCTTTAACATGACAAACCGCGTGGCCAGCGCCTCTGACATGCGCCCGAACAAAGAATACCACGCGCAATCACGATGAAGGCAGGCATAGTTGCGTTACTGATTGTGCTGGCGGGTGCGGCTCAAGCGGTTGAGCTGCGCCTGCCGTCAGGTGCGCGCCAAATGATAACGCGGGATACCGAACAAGACAGATTCCTGGTGCCCATCGGTGTTTTTGCAGATGACAGTTTGCCTACGGTGGCTATTGAGGGGCAAGTGGCACGCAGTTCTTGGCGTATTGATGTGGGCGGGCTGACGCCGCTTCAGCTGATCGCGCCTTTGCGAGATCAGCTTGTCGCTGCGGGATACGATATTGTGCTGGATTGCGGTGCGCAGGAATGTGGCGGCTATGATTTCCGCTTTGCCGCCGAAATTCTGCCCGCGCCTAACATGCAGGTCAACATCCGCAGTTTTAATGCACTGACAGCCGTGATCGGGCCGAAAACCGCGCCAACGCGCGCTGTGAATATCATCGCCAGCGCGTCCGATGGCGCGTCTTTTGTGCAGATCATTCAGGCGGGCAGTGAGAATACGGATACCGATGTGCAGCCCACGGCGGATGTGCCTGCTATTGGTGGCGCAGTAATTGACGGCAGTTTGTCACAGACGCTTGTGCAACAGGGCTATGTGGTTCTGTCTGCTTTGGATTTTGATACGGGAACATCAAATCTGGGCGCTGGGCCTTTTGCGATTATTGAACAATTGGCGCAGGCCTTGCGGGATGCGCCTGATATGCGGTTGGCGCTGGTGGGGCATACGGACAATGTCGGTGGTCTTGATGTGAATATCGGAGTGTCGCGTGGCCGTGCCAATGCGGTGCGTCGTCGCCTGATTGACGCCTACGGCATCGCAGCATCGCGGCTTGAGGCTGAAGGCATGGGGTATCTTTCCCCGATTACGACCAACCAGACAGAGCTTGGACGTGAGGCCAACAGACGCGTTGAGGCGGTTGTGCTCGCGCCGTAAAGCGCCAGCGCAGTTCACGAAAAACCCGATACCGCTTGCACGATATCGGGGAAAGTCACCGAGGGGAAATGGTGTCGGGAGATTGGTTTACCAGTCGCTTGGGCCTTTTTCGGCAAAGGAATGGACCAAAAAGTCGATGAAGGCGCGGACCTTGGGCTGGGTGAAGCGCCCCGGAGGATAGACCGCGTAGATACCTTGGGTTTCTAGCGGCAATTCGGGAATTGCGTCTTCAATAAGGCCCTTTGCCATGGCTTCCGAGTAGAGGAAGCTGGGCAGGTAGGCGATGCCAAGTCCGGAGATGGCAGCATTTAGCAAGGATTGCCCGTCATTGACCGAAAGCCACCCTGCTGTACGCACCTGACGCTTTTCGCCAGAGGGGGCTGTCAGCTTCCAGACGTTGCCGCTGGATTGGTTGGAGTAATGCAGCAGTTTGTGATCATTCAGATCGTCAATCTTCTCGGGGCGGCCATATTTTTCGAAATAGGCAGGCGAGGCGATCATGCGTTTTGTTGTTTCGGTCAGCTTACGTGCCCGCAGGGTGCTGTCTTCCAGCTCACCGATGCGAACGGCCATGTCAAAGCCTTCTGAGATCAGCTCGACATAGCGGTTGTTGAGGACCATGTTCACCGTGATGTCAGGGAAATCCCCAAGGAATTCTGATAAAACCGGCGAGAGATGATTAACCCCGAAATCGGTTGCCACCGAAATACGCAGCAAGCCCGACGGCGCGGATTGCATGGATGTCACAAGGGCATCCGCTTCACCTGCGTCGTTCAGAACGCGACGGGCGCGGTCGTAGTAGGCAAGGCCGATTTCAGTCGGCGATACGCGGCGTGTTGTCCGGTTAAGAAGGCGGGCACCAAGGCGAGCCTCCAGTGACGAGACATGCTTTGAGACAGCGGATTTTGAAATCCCCATCTTCTTGGCGGCATCGGTAAAGCCCCCTTGATCCACCACAGTGGCGAATGCTTCCATTTCTGTCAGGCGGTCCATCGGCCGTCCCCTTCTTTTCCTAGTTCGAGGGCCAGCTATGAAGGCAGAATGGGGCGCAATAGGGGCAGCTATGGGACAGTAGCAAGGTAATTGCAAAACCGTTGCAAGGCAGGAAACAGGGGAACAGTGTGTTTCGCGCCTAGATTAAAGCCACTGCTTCTTGCGGATAAACAGTAAAAGCGCGAGCGCGAGGATAATCATTGAAACGCATAGAATTGTGAAGGCCCACGGGTTGTCGATGCCCGGCATGCCGCCGACGTTGACGCCAAATAGCCCTGTGAGAAAACTGATCGGCAGGAAGATACCCGCACCGACAGACAGAATAAAACTGTTGCGGGCCTGATTGCGGGCCACGTCCAAATCGTGGTCATCCTGCACGGTGTTCAGACGTTCTTGCAGGGCTTCCAATTCTTCAACCGCCATTGTGGTGCGGTTGGTGATTTCGCGCAGGGCAGGGTGATCTTTGACGGGGATCAGCGTGGCGGTCGCAAGCGAGTTCAGCGCGGCGCGTTGTGGATCAAGATAGCGGCGCAGACGGATGACACGGCGGCGGGTCTGGGGCAGCTCTAACGGGGTTGGAGTTGTTTCATCTTCCAGATCCGCTTCGAAGAATTCGGTGATCTTGCTGATGGAGTTGACTTCTGTCTGCACACGGGCAGTCAGGCGGGTCACCAGTTCGGTGACAAATATGGCAGGTGTAGGCGGTGCCATATGGGCATCGGCACCTTGGCGGATTTCATCAATGGCAAAGACGCGGCGCACGCGCACCGTCACCACTGCGCTATCCGTAACCCACATGCGAACGGATACCATTTCCTCGGCGGGTTGGCCGGGGTTCAGGTTGATGCCGCGCAGATTCAGGATCAGCCCGTCCTCAAAACTGTCACATCTGGGACGGGTTTCCGGCTGTAGCAATGCCCCCGCTGGGATGGGAGCCAGATGCGTCTCACACCAGCTAGCCAAATTCGGGTCAGACAAATCAAAGTGCCACCAGCGATAGCGTGCAGGTCCTGTCAGGTCCTTGGTGGTCGGGATTGTGGTGCTACCGTCTTCGGCAATGTCAAAAACGCAGATGGGCATAACACGTCCTTTGTCTGTGATCAGGCATACTGTTTAACTCTATCGCCAGTGATGCACGGTATTACACATATGCGCAATCACGGGTGAGGCGGCGCCTAGCGGGGTGTTGTGCGCTTGTTACTGAAAAGAGTGGTTCTGGAAGGGTGCGTTTAGCATCTAAAAGGTATCTATTTTGAGCATGGTTGTTTAAAATCAAAGCAACGATGTTCGTCATCACAGAGAATTCGGGAACATGACCATGAATAGCTCGCCACACATCATTGACGTCATGTTAGGCCTCTTTGGTGCATCCCTTGTTGCAATCCTTACTATGTATGTAGGGGGTCAATTTTTTGATTGGGATATTACCCACGATAAACCTGTTTGGTTAGGTCTATTTGTATACTTTGCGTACGGCGGTTTGATGGCCGCGATTGTGAGTATTTGTGCGTTACTCTTGTGGGTGATTCTATGTTGGAAAAAGTCGTCCATTGGATGGTGGATACCACCGGTTCTCGGTTCTATCCTCATTGGAGGATTGATGGGGATAGCAGTAAATATGGCCTATTTCATATTTGGGTTAGTCACGGGATTCTGCGCTGGACTCACTTTCTGGCTAATCTCTGTTGGCAGGAAGAATAGAGTTTTCCTAATGTTTAAGAATTGAACTTCTTGGCCGTCAAGCTCAGCCCATCTTGATTCTAAAGCCCTCCTTTTTTACGCAAGCAAAAGCGGCACCTTTTAACGCAATCAAAACCACCCTTTGTTGAACGCTTCGTTTATTAGGTTCATTACTGAGTTTGCAGCGATTGGACGCAAAGCAGGCGTTAAAGATTTGTGGTTTGCCTGACCGTCTGTGGAGTTCCGCCGCGCCAAGGTAATGTGGCGCGGCGATTTATGTTTGGGCGCTTAGATCACAGTGTTGCGGCCAGCCTTGTGCCCTGATCAATGGCGCGTTTCGCGTCTAGTTCAGAGGCCACATCCGCGCCGCCGATGACGTGGCAGGTTTTGCCTTTGGCCTCTAGCGCATCCGCCAGCGTGCGATCCGAGAGTTGGCCCGCGCAGAGCACAACCGTATCGGCCGCGATGACTTGCGGGTTTTCCCGCGCTTCGCCAAAGCTGATGTGCACGCCTGCGTCGTCGATGCGTTCATAGTTCACGCCTGCCATCATCTGCACGTCCATCATGGTGAGTGAGGCGCGGTGAATCCAGCCTGTGGTTTTACCCAATCCCTTACCCGGTTTGGTGGGTTTGCGCTGCATCATCGTCACGGCGCGGGCGGGTTTATGGGGCTGTGGCCCTTCGGGGGCAAGGCCGGAGCGGTGATCGGATGTATCTGCAACGCCCCATTCACGCATCCAGTCAGGCAGGTTCAGCGTGGTGCTTTGGCCGTTTTGCACAAGGAATTCGGACACATCAAAACCGATGCCACCCGCGCCGATCACAGCCACATTTTTGCCGACCTTGGCAGTACCGTTCAGCACGTCAATATAGCTGACAACGTTGTCGCGGTTCTGTCCCTCAATCTGCGGATCACGTGGCACCACACCTGTGGCGATGATGACTTCGTCAAACCCGTCCAGATCATTGGCGGAAACTTCGGTGTTCAGGTTTACGGTGATGCCGTGATGGGCGACCATGGTGCGGTACCAATCGACAAACCCCCAGAACTCTTCTTTGCCAGCAACCTGTTTTGCAAGGTTCAGCTGACCGCCGATCTCGGAAGCGCGGTCAAAGATCGTCACATTGTGGCCGCGCTCGGCTGAGGCGATGGCGGCAGAGAGGCCTGCGGGGCCAGCGCCGACAATTGCGATGGTTTTGGCGGTTGTGACGGGTTCCAGCACCAGTTCTGTTTCATAACAGGCACGGGGGTTCACAAGGCAGGAAGAGATTTTGCCGCCGAATGTGTGATCAAGGCAGGCCTGGTTACAGCCGATGCAGGGCGCGATGTGGTCAGCGCGGCCCTTGGCGGCTTTGTTGACGAAATCGGCATCGGCCAACATCGGGCGCGCCATGGAAACCATATCGGCGCAGCCGCTGGCGATGACATCTTCGGCAACGTCGGGGGTGTTGATACGGTTGGACGCGATCAGCGGAATGGAGACTTGGCCCATCAGCTTTTTCGTAACCCAAGCAAAAGCTGCCCGTGGAACAGATGTCGCAATGGTGGGGATGCGTGCTTCGTGCCAGCCGATGCCTGTGTTGATGATCGTCGCGCCTGCTTTTTCGATCTCGACAGCCAATTGCACAACTTCTTCATAGGTGGAGCCATTGGGGATCAGATCGATCATCGACAGGCGATAGATCACGATGAAGTCAGTGCCGACAGCCTCGCGCACCCGTTTGACCACCTCAATCGGCAGGCGCATGCGGTTCTCATAGCTGCCGCCCCATTCATCGGTGCGCTTGTTGGTGTGGCTGACCAAGAACTGGTTCAGGAAGTACCCTTCAGACCCCATGACCTCCACGCCGTCATACCCCGCCTCTTTGGCGCGGGCGGCGCAATGGGCGATATCGGCGATCTGTTTCTCGATCCCTGCGGCGTCCAATTCCGTGGGCGGGAAAGGAGAGATGGGGGATTTGATGGCAGAAGGGGCCACGCATTTGGGGCTAAAGGCATAGCGGCCTGCGTGTAGAATTTGCATGGCGATTTTGCCGCCAGCCTCATGCACGCGGTCTGTCACGATCTTGTGGTTCGCCACATCATCAGCGCTGACCATCATTGAGGCCCCCGGCGCAACCGAGCCTTCAGGGTTGGGGCCGATGCCGCCAGTCACCATCAGGCCCACACCGCCCCGCGCGCGCGCGGCGTAAAACTCTGCCACGCGGTTCCAGTCCTTGGTTTCTTCAAGGCCTGTGTGCATGGAGCCCATAAGGACGCGGTTTTTGAGGGTGGTAAAGCCCAGATCAAGCGGGGCGAGCATATGGGGATAGCTGGACATGGGAAAACCCTTCTGGCGTTTATATGATAGAAAGAGAATGGCGGTAGCCTGTGCCCTTGTCATTAAAAACGCCGCGTCAAGCAGCGGGTGCTTTCGGGGCAGGCTGCTGTGATGTAGGGTGGCGCGAAGAAATGTTCAGAGAAAGTGATGCCCCCATGACGCCGGAAGAAATTGAAAAACTGCCGTACCGCCCTTGTGTGGGTATCATGGTGTTGAATGCCAAAGGTGAGGTGTTTGTTGGCCAGCGGATGGACCGCGATTATGATGCGTGGCAAATGCCGCAAGGCGGCGTGGACAAAGGCGAAGAGCCCCGCGACGCCGCCCTGCGTGAGCTGGAAGAAGAAACCGGCATCACCCGCGATCTGGTCAGCATCGAGGCGCAGACCGCAGAATGGCTGCCTTATGATCTGCCTCATGATGTGGCGCCGAAAATCTGGAAAGGCCGGTATCGTGGCCAAGAGCAGATGTGGTTTTTATTGCGGTTCAATGGCACCGACGATCAGGTGAACATTCAAACCGAAATTCCCGAGTTTTCAAGCTGGCGGTGGTTGGCCCCAGCGGAAATGTTAGATGGTATTGTGCCGTTCAAGCGCGAGGTTTATACGCGTGTTGTTAAAGAGTTTAGTGAGTATCTATGAAGAAAATTATCCTTGCGGCTGTGGTTGCTTGCACGCCTGTGGCCGCCGCGGCGCTGTCTTGTATGCCGCATTCGGTTCAGGCCGCTTTCCAGCAAGCGCAGGAGTCGGAGGCTAAGTTTTTGGTGGTCCGTGGGCGGCTTGAGTTCGACGCGCGCAAATTGCCAAAAACGAACCGCAAGGACCAGAGGGCGACGCCAGAGCAAACCCGGATCGCTGCGCGGTTGAAGGGCACGTCCCTCTCGGCGAAAGGATTTTCCACGCCGTACAACCAAGATGTGACGTTGTCGGTTGCTTGTTTCGGCCCGTGGTGCGCCAGCGCCCAACGCGGCACCGAAGTGTTGGCGTTTGTGGAATTAGGCGCGCAGGGGAATGTTATCTCGATCAACCCTTGCGGGGGCAATCTGTTTGGCACACCCACGCCCAAGATGATCCGTGCGGTCAAAACCTGCTTTGCCGGAGGGGCCTGCACCTCGATCAGATGATCGGGATGGCAGGGGCGGTGTCACGTGGCAAGAAACCTGTCAGGCGTGGATCATCTTCGATCTCGATTTGACGTTTGAACGGGGTAAAGCCCGATCTGATATAAAAACCAACTGCTTGCGGGCTGTCTGCGGTGCAGGTGTGCACATGAAAGCGGGTGATGTTCTGCGCCCATGCGCGGGTGATGGCTTGGTTCATCAGGTAACGCCCCGCACCCGAGCCGATCAACGCCCGTGTCATGCCGAAATAGGCCAGCTCACATTCGTCCTTCTGGCGGAAGTCTAATTCCAGCAGTGCTTCGTCCTGCCCGTCTTTGGAGAGGGTGAAAAAAGCGACATCGGGGTTGTCCAGAATTGCTTGGAGATCGGTATCGGTCAATTCAAGGCGCTCGGTCCAGAGCCATTCTTGGGTGCCGACGCGGTTGAATACATCGCGGTACCATTCCAGCGTTGGGGTGACTTGTCTGAAGGTCACGCCCTCGGGCAGGGTGATGTCCTTTAGGGCGGGGGCCGCGTGCATTTGCAAATGGGTGATGATCACAGGGAGCTTGCCTGCGGGGACGTCAAACAATCCGTTCTCAAGCGTCATAGCAAACCCTCGGCGCGAAAGATTTCCATCATGTCTTTCTCGGGGCGCGGACCAACGTGAGAGATGACTTCGGAGCCGCATAGATTGCCCATACGCCCGCATGTTTCAAGGTCACGCCCAGTGGCCATGCCATAGAGGAAGCCAGCGGCGAATTGATCGCCTGCGCCAGTGGCGTCAACGGGGGTGATGCGTTCCGGGGCGGGGATGTCCACGCGCTCTCCGCCGCGGATCAGGGTGACGCCATCGCCACCACGGGTACAGACCATGATAGGGCACATCGCCGAAGTTTTCGCCATGGCGTCTTCCAGATCATCGGTTTCGAACAGGGATTTGATTTCGGCCTCATTGCCGATCACATAATCCAGTTCATGTTCGATCATCTGCAAGAAGTCGGGGCGGTGGCGTTCTACGCAGAAGGGATCGGAGATGGTGATACCCGCCATACCGCCGCCCGCTTTGGCGGCGCGTGCGGCCTCGCGGAAGGCTGTTTTGCCAGCGTCTTCGTCGAACAAATAACCCTCTAGGAACATGATCTTGGCATTGCCTGCAACTTCCGCAGGAACATCCGTCGAAGACAATCCTGTGGAGATGCCCAGATAGGTATTCATGGAGCGCTCGCCATCTGGCGTGACAAAGATCATGCTGCGCGAGGTGGGCGTTTCGCCCTCGACCACAGGCGGGTTCACAAAATCTATGCCATTGTCTGTCATTGCATTGGCATAGAAACGGCCCAGCCCATCATCGCGCACCCGCCCGATAAAGGCAGTGTCCAGACCCAGCGCACCAACGCCAGCAATTGTGTTGGCCACAGCACCGCCGGGGGTTTGCAGGCGGTCGGTCATCGCGCCGTACAACTGCTCGGCGCGGTCCTGTGGCACCAGTTGCATGATGCCTTTTTCAATGCCCATATTATCTAGAAACGCATCATCCGAATGGCTGATTACATCTACTACGGCGTTGCCGATGCCTACGAGATCGTAAGTTTTCATTCTGTCTTGTCCTTGTATTCGCATAGGTCCCTGATGATGCAGGTTCTGCATTGGGGTTTGCGGGCTTTGCAATGGTATCGCCCGTGGAGAATAAGCCAATGGTGGGCGTGAAGCTGGAAATCAGCGGGGATGTTATCTTCTACGGCACGTTCAACTGATTCAACGGTTTTGCCAACAGCAATGCCCGTGCGATTGCCAACACGGTAGATATGCGTGTCCACAGCTTGTGCAGGTTGCTGCCACCACATGTTCAGCACAACATTCGCAGTTTTGCGCCCGACGCCGGGCAAAGATTGCAGTGCGGCGCGGGAATTGGGCACGATGCCGTCATAGTCATCCACCAATATCTGGCTCAGCTTCATGACGTTTTTGGCTTTTTGGCGAAACAGACCGATGGTTTTGATGTGGTCGGTCAAGGCCTCAAGCCCGAGGTCCACCATTTTCTGCGGCGTGTCCACGATCTGGAACAGCGCGCGGGTGGCTTTGTTCACGCCCACATCTGTAGATTGCGCCGACAGCGCCACCGCGACCACCAGCGTATAGACGTTGGTGTGATCCAGCTCGCCTTTTGGTTCTGGATCGGCTTCTTGAAAGCGTTCCATGATGGCGCGGATCGTGTGGTAATCGAGTTGTTTTGTTGCTGTGCTCATAAGGGCAAGGTATGCGCAGGTTTCGGGTCGCGTGCAAGACGGGGGCGGCATATTGTAGGACCATGAAACAGATGATCCACAGTCCAGATACATCCGAGAACGCCTATCATTACGGGGTGATTGCCCGTGCGATTGCCGCGATTGATGCCGCTGATACGCCGCTAAGCCTTGAGGCATTGGCAGGTGAGGTGGGGATGAGTGCTGCGCATTTCCAGCGTGTGTTTTCTAGTTGGGCGGGGGTGTCGCCCAAACGGTATCAACAATATCTGACATTGGGTCATGCCAAGACGTTGCTGCGCGACCGTTTCACAACACTAGAGGCGGCGCTGTCTACGGGGCTGTCGGGAACAGGCCGTTTGCATGATTTGTTTGTGCGCTGGGAAGCGATGAGTCCCGGAGAGTTTGCCACAGGCGGTGCTGGACTGGAGATATCGTGGGGCTGGTTTGACAGCCCGTTTGGCCGCGTGGTGGTGATGGGAACAGATCGGGGTATTTGCGGCGTGGCTTTTGCCGCCGAACTGGGCGAGGAGGCCGCGCTGGCGGATTTACGGGCGCGTTGGCCTGCTGCGCAGTTTAGTGAAAACCCCGATGCATTGCGTCCGTGGGTATTGGCCGCGTTCGGGATGGATGCAGGCCGCGATCCTGCGCCGCTGTATCTGATGGGCGCGCCGTTTCAAATCAAGGTTTGGGAGGCGCTGCTGCATCTGCCAGAGGGGCAAGTGACCACCTATGGTGAAATCGCCAAAGCTGTCGGCAGTCCAAAAGCAGTGCGTGCGGTCGGAACCGCCGTGGGGCGCAATCCGATCGGTTATTTGATCCCGTGCCACCGCGTGTTGCGCAAGTCGGGGGAGTTGGGCGGCTATCATTGGGGGCTGCCGATGAAGCGGGCGATGTTGGGATATGAAGCGGCACGGGCAGAGGTGTTGTAACAAAATATGCGCAAGATGTCGCTTATTCCCCGCAATGCGGCATTTTGTCGGGAACCATTTCGCCTTATGCTGCGTTTACCGAAAAGATGCTTCGCCCGAACGGAGCCGAAACAGTAAGGCAGTAGACTATGACAATCATGAAATTCCCTCTCGTTGTTGCGATGGCGGGTGTTGTGGCGCTGGGCGCGTGTACAGATCCAAACGGCTCAATTTTGGCCCAAAACGGCGATTCTAATAAAAACCTGAAAAACGGCGCCTTGATTGGTGCCGGTGCGGGCGCTGTAATCGGTGCGCTGTCCAAAGGTGACGGCAACCGTGATAAAGGCGCGTTGCAGGGCGCGTTGATTGGTGCGGCATTGGGTGCAGGCGGCGGTGCTTTGCTGGACAAGCAAGAGCGCGATCTGCGTGCCAGCCTTGGCAATGACAACGTGACGATCAACAACACAGGCGACCGTCTGATTGTGACCTTGCCGCAGGACATCCTGTTTTCAACAGGTTCCAGCGCCGTGCGTCCTGATCTGCAACGTGATCTGGGTGCCGTTGCCGGCAACCTTCAGGCCTATCCGAATTCGACAATTCAGATCATCGGTCACACAGATAGCGATGGCGAAGCCAGCTATAACCAGCAGCTCTCCGAAAGCCGCGCCCAGGCTGTTGCCAATGTTCTGCTGAACAATGGCATCTCTAGCGCGCGGGTTCAGTCATTTGGCCGTGGCGAAAGCCAGCCTGTGTCAAGCAACCTGAATCCACAAGGCAAGGCACAAAACCGCCGCGTTGAGATTGTGATCCTACCAAACGCGACCTGATTGCGCATAGCATTCTGATACAGGCTCCGGTGCAGGTATGCATCGGGGCCTTTTTTATGCGCGGTGCAAAGATGCACAGAGCCTGTGTGGCTTGGTCTCTTGAGGTTACACCCTGAACTCTCACATACTTAGGCAACAGTTATTTGAATAAGGACGGTATCAATGGCTTCTCCTAAACTTCTCGGCATTTCTGGCTCTTTGCGCAAGGAAAGCCACAATTCGCTTTTGTTGGCCGAGGCAGCGCGCCTGTTCGGCGATGCACAATATACCCAAGCTGATATCAATCTACCTCTCTACAACGGCGACGACGAAGAGGCGCATGGCGTGCCTGCGGCTGTAGAGGCTTTGGTGCAGCAGATTGCGGATTCGGATGCGGTGCTGATTTCCTCACCCGAGTATAACAAAGGCCCGTCAGGTGCGTTGAAAAATGCCTTGGACTGGATCAGCCGTTCCGCAACCAAACCGTGGACCAACAAACCCGTCGTCGTGATGTCCGCAACGGCGGGTCGTGCGGGCGGCGAGCGTGCGCAAAGCGTTCTGCGGGGATTCATGGTGCCGTTCCGTCCACGCATTTTGCAGGGGCCGGAAATTCATTTGGCGGCCAGCTATGAGGCGTTTGACGCCAATGGGCAGCTTACGGGCGAGATGTACATCAACGAGTTGACCCAGTTGATGCAGAACCTACGCGCCGAGATGACACGCTAAACCAATATGCCAATCTCGATGAGATTGTCGTCTGGGTCGCGTATATAAAGCGACATAATGGGTCCGGTTGCGCCTGTACGCTGCACCGGACCCGTTTCTATTGTGACGCCTAGACGTGCCAGATGGTTTTGCCACTCCATCAAGGGCGTTTGGGTTAAGAAACACAGATCAGCAGAACCTGTGCCTGCACATGACCTGCTTTGGGTTCAAACTCTGCGCCGCATTGGTGCAGATTGATTTTCATCGACCCAAAGTGCAACGCGTAACGGGTGCTGCCATCGGCGACGGTGAAGGGAGTCCGTGTCATACCCAACACCTGTTCATAGAAGGCAAGCGTCGTTGGGATGTCCTTAACGGTCAGGACAAAATGGTCGAGTGTGATCAGCTGCGGGTTCATAGATTGTCCTCCACGCGAAAGCCGTCTGGAATGGTGTCTTTGTTTTCTAGCAGCACATCCGCCATGACCTGTGCAATTTTGGGGGCCATGCCAAACCCGATTTTAAACCCCCCATTCGCAATGAAGTGACCGTCGCGATCAGGCCAAGCACCCAACATCGGCGCACGGGACCGCGCACGTGGACGTACGCCAGCCCAGCGGGCAATCACGGGCGCATCTTTTAGCGCTGGCACAGCCGCACGGGCGGCAGCGATCACATCGTCAAGCTGCGCATCGGTGCTCGTGGGGGCCTCATAATCGCGCTCGGAGGTGGAACCGATGGCAATTGTGCCATCCAGATGGGGGATGACATGCACGCCGCCTGCAAACAGTTGCGGTGCGCCGGCGGCGTCATAACGCAGCAGCGCGGCTTGTCCTTTTACCCCGTTCCCCATGATCCGCGTGCGCCCGATGTTCAGCGCTTCCAGCCCCGCCACACCTGTCGCCCATAAAACACGGCCTTTGTCGTCGCCTTCTTGCTGCACTTGAACGCCGTGATTGTGAAGGGCGGCAACCAGTGCTTCGCATGCTTGGCGCGGGTGTAGATGGGCGCTGAGCGTGTCGCGGATCAGGTGGCCATCGGGGCTGTTAGGTTGCCATGGGGTATCTGGGGCAGGTATGATCTCCCACGTTGCATTATGCTGCCACAGATCCTTTGCAGACTCGGTACGGCGCTGGGCAAGGGCGCGTGCGGCGGTATCTGCGATGGGTTGTAAACGGCCTGTGCGGGCATAGCCTGATGGCTTGCCCCCAGCCTGTTCCACACCGCGCCAAAACCCTTCCGCCATTAGCAGGCTTTCAAGTTGAAACGCCTTTTTAGGATTCCAGTTTTCAGGCACATGCGGGGCCAAGGCGCCGACGATGCCGCCACTGCTGCCTGCGGCGGGGCCGTTGGGATCAATGATCTGGACACGGGCGCCGCGCTGCACACAGGCCCATGCAATCGACAGCCCGAATATCCCCGCGCCCCGTATTGTGATATCGGTCATTGATCCTGCCTCTCTTTGGGCGCAGATTGCGCTGGAATGACAGATACAGGGCATCACCGTGCAGGACCAGACAGCAGATATTGAATGGCGTGACGGAGTTATTCCCGTATCGACACGTTTTGATGACCCCTACTTTAGCCTCGATAATGGCATGGAAGAAACCAAACATGTGTTTTTGGGGGGGAATGACCTGCCTGAACGCTTTGTCGATGGATTTCATGTGGCTGAATTGGGGTTTGGCACGGGGCTGAATTTCCTTGTGGCCTTGCAGGCGTTTCGCGCCTGTGGCTGCGGTGGGAAATTGCGCTTTACCAGCTTTGAGGCTTATCCGATGGCCATGTCTGATCTGCACGCCTCCCTGCGTGCCTTTGACGGGCTGCCCGATGATCTGGCGCAGGTCACCACATTTCCCGACCATCTGGAGGGCGCGGATTTTGAACTGCGAGTTGTGATTGGCGATGCACGTGAGATGTTGCCCAACTGGGACGGCCAAGCAGATGCGTGGTTTCTGGACGGGTTTTCACCTGCCAAAAACCCTGAACTCTGGTCACCTGAATTGATGGCAGATGTTGCCGCGCATACGGCACAGGGCGGCACGGCGGCAACTTACACAGCCGCAGGGTTTGTGCGGCGTGGGTTGGCGGATGCGGGATTTGAAGTGGCCCGCGTGCAAGGCTATGGCCGCAAGCGGCATATGACGCGGGCGGTACGGCTATGACCAAGCAAAGCAATAACATCCCGCTGGGCATCATGCTGATGATTGCCACGACACTTGTCTTTGCGGTGCAGGACGGGCTGTCGCGGCATCTGGCGGGGCAGTACAACGTGCTGATGGTGGTGATGATCCGCTATTGGTTCTTTGCGGCCTTTGTGATCACCATTGCGAAACGGCATGCGGGCGGTATTCGTGCTGCGGCGCAGACCCAGCAACCGCTGATCCAGATCACCCGTGGCCTGCTGCTGGCCTTTGAGATTTGTGTGATGATTGCGGCCTTCACCATTCTGGGGTTGGTTGAAAGCCATGCGGTATTTACCTCTTATCCTTTGCTGGTTGCCGCCCTTTCTGGTCCTGTTCTGGGCGAGAGTGTCGGCTGGCGGCGGTGGGCTGCGATTGCGGTGGGGTTCATCGGGGTGATGATTATTCTGCAACCGGGCGGGCAAGTATTTGATCTGCGTGCGCTTATCCCGCTGCTGGCTGCTGCTATGTTCGCAATCTACGGTCTGCTCACGCGCTATGCAGGGCGGCGCGATAGCACGGCCACCAGCTTTTTCTGGACCGGCACTGTGGGCGCTGTTGCGATGACGTTGCTCGGCGTATGGTTTTGGGAACCGATGAGCGGTCAAGACTGGATTTGGATGGGCCTATTGTGTGTGACGGGGGTGTCGGGCCACTGGTTGCTTATTCGCTGTTATGAAGTGGCAGAGGCCAGCGCGGTGCAGCCTTTTGCCTATCTTCAGTTGGCGTTTGTATCCATCATCGGCATCAGTTTCTTTGGCGAAACAGTCAGTGCCAATGTAGCCATCGGTTGCGCGATTATCGTGGCGGCGGGATTATTCACCTTTTGGCGCGAACGCCTTAAGAGTTGATCCGGTCAATTCATCGTAGAACGGGATCGGCAACGCCACTTTGCCCAGACGCGCACGGTAGATGGGTAAGCTTTCTGTGACGCGCATGATGTAGTTTTGCGTTTCACGGAACGGCACCATTTCAACCCAATCAACGATATAGATGTCGCCTTGGCGCGGGTCGCCGTAATCTTGCATCCAGCGGATCGGACGGCTGGGGCCCGCGTTATAGCCTGCTGACACCATCACGACATTACCGTCAAAACGGCCCGCCAGTTCGGCCAGATATTGCGCCCCTAGGCGTGCGTTGTAGACAGGATCGGCGGTCAAACGCTCGGTTGTGTGTTGCGGTGAAATACCAAGGCCCTGCGCCACTTCCTTGGCGGTGGCGGGCATCAATTGCATCAAGCCGCGTGCCCCCACCGAGGATTGCACAATGGGGTCGAATTCGCTTTCCCTGCGTGCAATCGCCAGTGTCATTTCTGGTGCCATCGGTAAGTCGGCGGCCCCTGCCGGGTGGAGCGCGTAATAGGCCGACGCAATCTCCAAGCCGCGCCTTGCAGCACGTTTGCCAATCATCACGGCAAGATGGGGTTGCTCTACATCAATGGCGGCTTGGCCCAACAGCTCCAGATCTGGTTCTAGCAGTTGGTCTGCCAGATGTGTCCAGAAACGTTCAGCCAAGTCCAATTCACCAGAGGCTTGCAGCAGTAGCCCTGCCTCGAACAAGGGGGCCGAGGCCAGCGGGCTGGTGCGCCAGTCCTGCTCGGGCGGCAGGCCTTTCAGCTTGTCAGGGAAGGGGATGCGTGCGCGTTCTGCGGCCAGCAACCCGTAGAAAGAGGTTTGGAAACCCGCCCCCATTTTATAGGCGGCGGAGGCCCCTTCATTATCGCCCATTTCCTCTAGGGCGCGGCCCTGCCAATATCCTGCACGGCCCTGACTGATGGGGGATTCAACGGCACTGTCATGCTGTTTGAAATGCTTCAATGCTTGTGCAGGATCATTGAGGAAGCGCAGGGCGATATAGCCCGATAGCCATTCCAGATCAGCAAAGTCCGATCCCTCTGTCAGCCAGTGCTGCGAGGCCATGGCATAGGCGCGCTTGGGGTCGCCATTGCGCATTTCATCTCGCGCCAAAGCACGGCGGCGGTTGCCCCATGCGGCAGGGTTGCCCAGCCCTTCGATGCTTTTGGAGGCCTCCAGCATGAGGTCTTTGGCATCGTCGCTACGGCCCGAGCGAATGCGCCATTCAAATCGCGCATGGTTCACTCCGCCCGTGATTTTCAGGGTGGCGGGCAGGGCTTCATACTCCGAAACTGCACTATCGAGGCGGCGATAGAAGGCAATCCGAGACTGTGCCGCGGCCTTGGCGTTGCTACTGGCGATATCATACATCTGGGCCGCTTCGTCGTATTCGCGTTGCCAGACCATCGCATCCAACCGTGCGTCATGGTGCGGTTTTAACAGGGCCGCGTGCGCGTCTAGAAAGGCCGCTTGGGAATTCGCATTCATTGGCATGGTGCGCCATGCCAGCACTAGATTGGTCTGCGCGGTTCCTGTTAGTCCCTTAGCAATCAGGGCGCGTGCATGGGCCAGTACCCCCATAGGGGTTTGCGGTGCTACTTGGTCAAAGAATGCGATGATCTGTTCATCGCTTTGCTTGATCACCTCGGGTTCTGAGCGGCGATAGAGGTAGTCCATGCCGGGCCAGTCGGGGCGGCGTTTGATGAAATCTGTAATCTGGTCAAAATTGCCTTGGCCAGCACGCAGTCGGTGCCACAAGATGACGTCACGTGCGACAATACCATCACGTTCAGCGATCCGTTCTGCCGCTGCAAAATTACCATTGCGCATGGCGTCCACTGCCCAGCCTAGCGGGCGGGGGCGCTGCTGTGCCGACGCGGGTAACGCGACGGTACAGATCAGCAAAAGGGCCGTTAGATGGTGTCTCATGGCTTGCATTTCCTACCCTGCACACAGTACAGCCTAGAGCATAGACTATCTGCGCGCAGGTTCAATTGATGCCTTAGCGTGCCGGCGGTCTTTCCCGACGTTCCCAACATCAGGGGCGTTTTCATCCTCGGCGGCCAATTTCGGTCTCTAGCACATAAAGGAGCGTGCACATGTTTTCAGGTTCTATGCCTGCCCTCGTCACGCCGTTTCGCAACGGCGAGCTGGATATTGAAACGCTGAAGAAACTCGTGGAATGGCACATCGGTGAAGGCTCGAACGGGCTTGTACCTGTGGGCACCACTGGCGAATCGCCCACGTTGACCCACCGCGAACATGAGTTGGTTGTGGAAGAAGTGGTGAAAGCCGCCGCTGGCCGTATCCCGGTGATTGCGGGCGCTGGTAGCAACAACACGCTGGAATCCATTCGTCTTGCACAGCACGCTGAAAAAGTGGGCGCAAACGGTATTCTGGTGGTGACCCCCTACTACAACAAGCCCACCCAACGTGGGTTGATTGCGCATTTCACTGCGGTTCATGACTGCTGCGAATTGCCGATCATTATTTATAACATCCCCGGCCGTTCGGTTGTGGACATGACACCCGAGACGATGGGCGAGCTGGCCAAGCTGCCGCGCATTGTCGGTGTGAAAGATGCCACAGGCGATCTGGCGCGTGTCTGTGATCAGCGTTTGACCTGTGGGCCGGATTTCATCCAGCTTTCCGGCGAGGATGCGACCGCACATGGGTTCAATGCCCAAGGTGGCGTTGGTTGTATTTCGGTTACGGCGAACGTCGCACCAGAGCTATGTGCACGTCTGCAAGCGGCTTGCTTTGCGGGTGATTACGCGCGGGCCTTGAAAGCTCAAGACAAGCTGATGCCGCTGCACAAAGCGATCTTTACCGAACCAGGTTTGGTTGGTGTTAAATACGCCATGTCCCGTTTGGGCCTGTGCTCTGAAGAAGTACGTCTGCCCCTGACCGAGCTGAGCGATGAGACGCGCAAGCTGGTTGATGCGGGTCTGAAGCACGCCGGATTGCTATAAATCCGCTTGGGGCGCATTGGCGCTCTACACATAGACGGCTTTCGGACGTAGGCTGGGATCAAACCCACCTATCTCCGGAGCCTGACTATGAAAATCCTTCCCCTTATTGCCGAAAGCACAGATGAGCTGACCGCGATTTTTCGCGACCTGCACGCGCATCCTGAAATCGGCTTTACCGAAGAGCGCACCAGCGCAATCGTAGCGCAGAAGCTGCGCGATTATGGTGTGGACGAGGTTTATACAGGTTTGGGGAAAACAGGTGTTGTTGGCCTGATTCACGGCAAGCAAAAGGGCAATCGGCGTGTGGGCTTGCGTGCTGATATGGATGCGCTGCCTATTCATGAAATCACGGGGTTGGAGTACGCCTCGCAGAATGATGGCGTGATGCATGCCTGCGGCCATGACGGGCATACAACCATGCTGCTGGGGGCGGCTAAACATTTGGCCGCCACACGCGATTTTGACGGTACGGTTGTGCTTGTGTTCCAACCAGCCGAAGAGGGTTTGGGGGGCGCGCGCCAGATGATCGCAGATGGGTTGTTTGAACAGTTCCCCTGCGATGAAATTTACGGCATGCACAATATGCCCGATGGCCAGCACGGTAAGGTCGGCATCTGCAAAGGCGCTGCCATGGCGGGCGCAGCGTTTTTTGACATTAAGGTGACGGGCAAAGGCAGCCATGCGGCGCGTCCGTCTGATGGGAAAGATGCGCTGATCATTGCGGCCAGCCTTGCGACCGAGTTGCAGACAATCCTCAGCCGCAATGTGCCCGCACTGGACACCTGCGTGTTGTCCGTGACGCAGATGCATGCGGGTGCTGCCTATAATGTGGTGCCTGAAACCGCCACTTTGGCGGGAACAATCCGCTATTTTAAAGACGATGTTTATGAACTGGTCTCTGGCCGGATGAAGGCGATTTGTGAGGGTTTTGCATTGGCGCATGCGGTGGAGATCACTTGCGATTTGCGCAACGTGTTTGATGTGTTGGTCAATGACAACGACCTGTCAGATGCTTATCTGGACGCCGCTGCGGATATCGTTGGGGTGGAAAACACCTATGACAATTCCGAGCCCGCAACGGGGTCAGAGGATTTCGCGGATATGCTCAAGGTGGTTCCGGGGGCCTATTGTGTGCTGGGTCATGCAGGCACGGTTCCGCTGCATAACCCGTCATTCATGCTAGACCCTGCAATCTTGCCGATTGGTGCTTCTGTGATGGCGCGGGTGGTGGAAAAACGCCTGCCGCTTTGACGGGGTTAGCGTTTACCATAGTACAGGCCGACGACATGTTCGGCCTGTGCAAAAAACAGCCAGCGGGCGGCGAACACGCCAGTGATATGGGCCAGCGCAGCCAGTAGCCCCAGCCAATGGTTAAACGACAGCAGCAGGAAAAATACGGGTAAGATCACCATCAGTGAGATGGCAATGATCCGCAGTTTCAGTGCGTGTTTACGCCCGATCACATAGACAAATTCGCGCAACAGATAGTTTGTGCCAGTATGGGGCGGCTCAAACGCACGCACGGTGCCGATGCTGCCCAAACCTGTTGCGGTGGCCATGTCTGTGCCGCTGTCCGCAAAGGCGGTATCCCCACGCATCCATGTGGCGATCTGGATGCCGCCCGCTAACAGCAACAGCACAATGGCCCAAGTCACCTGCCCTGACATCAACGCGCCGCCTGCGATGCAGATCGACAAGAAATTGGCAGGGGTGAGGGGGCTGTTCCAGCGCGGCACGGTTTTGAGCTGGGCGTAGATCATGGATGTTGTGAACACGGTGCCCAATGATGCCGCTGCGCCCAGCAGGCCCAAGAGGGTCCAGCGTTGATCAAAGAAAACCAACCCAGCGCCGTAGAGCGCCATGAGGATCAGCGCGGCAACCGCACACCACGCTTCGCGCGATAGCCAGCTTGTGCGCCATTGGCTGAAGGCTTTGAGTGCACGTTCGGGGCGGCCCAAGTGGAAGGTCGAGGAAATGAGACCGCCCACAGCCAGCACATAAGCGATGGCGAAAAAGGCAAAGGCGCTGAGCCCTGTCACGGCAGGCATGCCGAGGCCGAGAAATATCAGCAGGCCAAAGCCCAAGCCCGAGAAGGTGGAGAAGAAGATGACGGAAGGTGCGGGGTGCATCAGAGTTTCTCCAGTGTCTTGTCGAGCCAGCTGAGAAAGCCTTTGGCCTCTGTTGCGACGGGATCAAGGAAGGGGGCGAGGATGTCAATCTGCTCATCGCTTTGCGCCAGTTGGTCTTTGGGGCGGGGCGGCAGGTATTTGTTGACGGGTTTTGTGCCTTGCTCTGGCATCAGGTCGATTCCGCCACGCTCCGCCACCAGCTTGCTTACATCGCTGTCAGGGTCGCCCAGATCGCCAAAGTGGCGGGCATTGGACGGGCAGGTGCGCACGCAAGAGGGGGTGCGGTCGATCTCGGGCAGGTTTTCGTTATAGATACGGTCCACGCACAGGGTGCATTTCTTCATCACGCCTTCGGCTGCATCAAGTTCACGCGCACCGTAGGGGCAGGCCCATGCACAAAGGCCGCAGCCGATACAGTCGATTTCATTCACCAAAACAATGCCGTCCTCGACACGTTTATAGCTGGCCCCTGTCGGACAGACGGTGACGCAGGGGGCGTCTTCGCAGTGTAGGCAGGATTTTGGAAAGTGGACCAGCTGTGCGTCACCTTGGGTTGGCTGGACCTCATAACTGTGCACGCGGTTCAAAAAGGTCCCAGATGGGTCTGCGCCGTAAGCGTCTTGATCCGAAAGGGGCGCGCCGTAGTTTTCCGTGTTCCAGCCTTTGCACGAAATCACGCAGGCGTGGCAGCCAACGCAGGTATCCAGATCAATGACGAGGCCCAGTTTTTTGGTGGTTTGTGTGGGAAGCTGGGTCATTGGCCTACCTTCCATGTCAGGTTTTTCGGCGCTTGGGGCACCGGAGATTTAAGGGGCGGCAGGGCGGGCTGAGATTCTGCCCCTGCAGGTGCGGCAACTTTCTGGATGGACACCTTTAGGTCAAACCATGCGGCTTGTCCTGTTATCGGGTCCGAATTGGCCCATCGCAGCCCGTCGCCTTTGGGGGGCAACAATTCGTGAATGAGATGGTTGAGCAGGAAACCTTTGGTGGCCTCGGGCGCGTCTTTGTCCAGCGCCCATGCACCTTTGCGTTTGCCAATCGCATTCCACGTCCAGATTGTGTTTTCGTTCAGCGCGGCCATTTCCATGACGGGGACGGTGATCGCGCCGTGGGGGGAAGTGATCTGCGCCCAATCGCCATCTTGCAGACCATGTTCGCGCATCAGTTTGGTTGGGATATACATCGGGTTGCGGCCATGTAACTGGCGCAGCCATGCGTTTTGGCTGCCCCATGAATGGTACATCGCCATGGGTCGCTGGGTCAGCGCGGTGATGGTGAAACCTTCGTTGCCTTGCTGGTCGGTCTCGTACCAGATCGGAAGAGGGGACATTTTTTCGCGCAGGCGGGCGCGCAGGTGGTCGGGGGGCTGGCGCTCGCCGTGGCCCTCTGCAGCCAGTTGGAATTTGCGCATAGGTTCGGCATAGAGCGAAAAGAGGTAGGGCTGGGGCGTATCATACAGGCCCATTTTTACGGCCCAATCCTGATAGTCTGCGTTCCACGGTTTATAGTAATTTGCGCCATCGGGGATGTGTTCAACAAAGAAACCGCCGTTTGCAATGTAGTTATCAAGCTGGCTGTGATTCACATCGCCGCGCCCGCCTTGGGGGCCGTGTTCGCCCATGCGCCACCCCGCCAACGGCCCGACACCCGGGCGGCGTTGATGGTTGATGATGTAATCGGCGTAATCGGCGTATTTCTGGCTGCCGTTCTCATTGGTAAAGGCGGGCAGACCAAGGCGCGCACCCAGATCACACAGCGCGGATTGAAAGCCTTTGACGTTGCGATCAGGCTCTACCACCGGCCAGCGGATGGCATCGGCCACGGCGTCTGCTTCGCAAATCGGGCGGTCCAATAGCGAGATGCAATCGTGGCGCTCGAGGTAGGTGGTGTCGGGCAGGATCAGGTCGGAATAAGCCACCATTTCCGAGCTATAGGCATCGGAATAGATGATACGGGGGATCACGTATTCGCCGTTTTCGTCTTTGTCCGTGAGCATCTGTGTGACGCCTGAGGTGTTCATGGAGGAGTTCCACGACATATTGGCCATATACATGAACAGCGTGTCGATCTTGTAGGGATCACCCGCATAGGCGTTAGAAATCACCATATGCATCAACCCATGCGCCGACATTGGATTTTCCCATGTGAAGGCTTTGTCGATGCGGGCAGGCGTGCCGTCTTCCTTTAGCGCCAGATCGTCAGGGCCTTGCACAAAGCCAAGGTGCGGCCCGTCTAGCGGTGCGTTTGGCGTGACTTTGCAATGGGGTTTAGGATGGGCTGTGGCGGGTTTGGGGTAGGGGGGTTTGAACCTGAAGCCGCCCGGCACTTCGACGGTGCCAAGGATGATTTGCAGTGTGTGCAAGGCGCGACAGGTCTGGAACCCGTTGGCATGGGCCGAAATCCCGCGCATGGCGTGGAAGGAAACAGGGCGGCCTGTCATGGTCTTGTGATGCTCGCCGCGGAAATCCGTCCATTCGTGATCCAGCTCGAATGCCTCGTCAAAGGCCACGCGCGCCAGTTCCGCCGCCAAAGTGCGGATGCGCTTGGCGGAAATGCCGCAGCGTTCGGCCACGGCCTCGGGCGCGTATTGTGCGTCTAGATACATCTCGGCCATTTGGTGGAAGACGGGACGATGGGTGATGCCTGCCACGCGGTAGGTCGCGGCCAAATCGGGGCGCACGCCTTTGCGGTCATAGGGTGCGGGTTTGCCTGTGGTGCGGTCGATCACCAATTCCTTACCGTCTTCATCGCGCAGTTTCAGGCCAAATTCAGGAGATTTTTCATCGCAGTTGAGCAACACAGCAGCATCGGTGTATTGCGCCAGATAATGCAGGTCCATCTTGCCTGCCTGCATCAGGCAATGGATCATCGACAAGATGAATAATCCGTCAGTGCCCGGGGTGATGCCGACCCAGTCATCTGCCACAGCGTTATAGCCTGTGCGGATCGGATTGACGCCAATCACGCGCGCGCCGCGTTTTTTGATTTTACCGATGCCCATTTTGATCGGATTGCTGTCGTGGTCTTCGGCCACGCCGAACAGCATAAACAGTTTTGTGTGGTCCCAATCGGGTTGGCCAAATTCCCAAAACGCGCCGCCCATGGTGTAGATGCCTGCTGCGGCCATATTGACGGAGCAAAAACCGCCATGTGCCGCATAGTTGGGGGTGCCAAAGGACTGCGCCCAGAGCGAGGTAAAGCTCTGAGATTGATCGCGCCCTGTGAAAAACGCCAGCTTCTCGGGATTGGTTTCGCGGATGGGTCTTAGCCACCCTGCGGCGATGTCATAGGCTTCGTCCCAGCTGATTTCCTCAAACTCGCCTGACCCTCTTTCGCCGACCCGCTTCATCGGCGCGCGTAGCCGCGAGGGGGCATTGTGCTGCATGATGCCAGCCGACCCTTTGGCGCAGAGCACACCCTTGTTGACGGGGTGATCGCGGTTGCCCTCAATATAGGCCACTTTCAGATCGCCCAACGGGTCTTTTTTCATGTGAACGTTAATGCCGCAACGGCAGGCACACATATAACAGGTGGTTTTGCGGATCTCGTCCGAGACTTTTGGGCTTAGGTCCAGCGCGGGCTGTTTATGCGACATTGTGATCCTCTTGGGCGGCCCGAAGGCCTAACAGTGTTTTTGCTTCGCGGGCGATGTGAAGCTCTTCTTGGGCGGGGACGATGTAGGTGGGGAATGCGCCCAGCCAGCGCAGTTGTGCGGTCACGCTGTCGCGGACATGTTTAGAATTCTCGCCAATGCCGCCTGTGAATGCGATTGCATCAATACCCCCCATCGCGGCAATGAGTGACCCTGCCTGTCGCACGATCCAATAGCAAAAATGATCAACGGCAAAATGGGCCTCTGGGGTGGCGCTGGCCTCTAGGGTGCGCATGTCACTGCTCAGGCCGGACAGGCCCAACAGGCCAGATTGCCGGTGCAGTACATCATCGGCGGCATCCAAGCCGCGTTCCCGCACAAGGCGCAGCACGGCACCGGCATCAATTTCGCCTGCGCGGGTGCCCATGGTCAGCCCCCCTAGCGGTGAGTAGCCCATCGTTGTTGCGACGGACCGGCCGTTGTGAATGGCACAGAGCGACACGCCGTTGCCCAGATGCATCGCCAACAGGCGGCGGGGCAGTGTTTTGCTTTGATCGGGGAGTGCATGCACCAAGGCCGCATAGCTGGTGCCGTGAAAACCATACCGCCGCAGGCCCGGTAGATCAGGCAGATCAGGCAGCGCAAAGCGATGGGCCAGTGGCGGGATGGTGGCGTGAAAGGCGGTGTCGAAACTGGCGTATTGGGGCAGGTCAGGGGCGATGGCGGTGACGGCGTGAATGGCAGCCAGATGGTGGGGATTGTGCAGAGGGGCCAAGGGAACACAGCGGGTGACGGCATCGATCACATCAGGTGTGATACGTTGCGCGGTGGTCAGGTCTGTGCCGCCGTGCACAACGCGGTGGGCGGTTGCGTCCAGGTCGGCCACGGTGATGCCACGGGCGGCAAGGGCATCAAAAATCGCGTTCAGGGCCGTGGCGTTATCAGGCAGCGAAACCGCCTGTGTTTCGCCCGCAATCGTCACTGCGCCGCCTGTGCCGATGCCTGTTGCCTCCAGTCGCAAGACCTCGGACAGCGCCCTGTCAAAGAGCGCTGTCTTGATTGATGACGAACCTGCGTTCATCACCAATATGGAGGGGCGGGGCAAAACCTTAAACCGACTGTTCGCGCATGTCGGCGGCATCAATTCCTGCAACGATGACCGGATTTTTCATCGCATCGCGGCGGAACGGGTCGCCCAGTTCTTGGTTGATCATCGCTTCGATCAACGTGGTTTTACCGTGGTTCATCTGATCGTCGATGGCCTTGGCAAGGGCGGCTGTCAGCTCTTCTTGGGTGCGGGCGATCACGCCTTGCAGGCCACAGGCTTTGGCGATTCCGCAATAGGATACGTCTTCGTCCAGCTCGGTGCCGACGAAATTGTCATCGAACCACAGCGTGCTGTTGCGCTTTTCGGCGCCCCATTGATAGTTGCGGAAAACAACCTGCGTCACGGCAGGCCATTCGCCACGGCCAATTGCCGTCAGCTCATTTACCGAGATGCCAAATGCGCCATCACCGGCAAAGCCGACAACAGGCACGTCAGGTTGACCGATCTTGGCACCAACAATGGCGGGCAGGCCATAGCCACAGGGGCCAAACAGACCGGGTGCCAGATATTTACGGCCCTCGGTAAAGGAGGGATAGGCGTTGCCGATGGCGCAGTTGTTGCCGATGTCGGACGAGATGATTGCCTCTTGCGGGAGAGCCTGCTGGATCGCACGCCATGCCATACGCGGGCTCATCCAGTCGGGTTTGGCGGCGCGGGCACGCACGTTCCAATCTGTGCCCGGATCGTCGGCCTCATTTGTCATTGAAGTGAGCTCTTGCGCCCAAGCGGATTTGGTTTGACCGATCAGCGCCTTGCGGTCATCACGGCCCGCATCGCCAGCGGTATCAGCCAGTTGTGTGGTGATCGCTTTGGCCACTTTGGCCGCATCCCCGACAATACCTACAGTCACCTTTTTAGTCAGCCCGATGCGGTCTGGATTGATATCCACCTGAATGACTTTGGCCTGCGTTGGCCAGTAATCAATGCCGTAGCCCGGCAAAGTCGAGAAAGGATTCAGGCGGGTGCCAAGGCACAAGACGACATCGGCCTTTGAGATCAGCTCCATCCCCGCTTTTGAGCCGTTGTAGCCCAGCGGGCCTGCGAACAGCGGATGGTTTCCGGGGAAAGCGTCATTGTGCTGGTAGCCCACACATACGGGTGCATCCAGTTTTTCAGCCAAGACGCGCGAGGCTTCGATGCCGCCTTTGGCCAATACCACACCCGCGCCGTTTAAGATTACAGGGAACTTGGCGGTGGAGAGCATCTCTGCTGCGTTGGCGATGGCGTTTTCGCCACCTTGGGGCAGCTCAAAATCAACAACTTCGGGGATTTCAATGTCGATCACCTGTGTCCAGAAATCACGTGGAACGTTGATCTGGGCAGGGGCAGAGGCGCGTTTGGCTTGCATGATCACGCGGTTCAGTGTCTCGGCGATGCGGGACGGATCGCGGACTTCTTCTTGGTAGGCAACGCAATCCGCAAAGAGGTTCATTTGCTCCATCTCTTGGAAGCCCCCTTGGCCGATGGTCTTGTTTGCGGCTTGTGGCGTAATCAACAGCAAAGGCGTGTGGTTCCAATATGCCGTTTTGACAGCGGTAACAAAGTTCGTAATGCCCGGCCCGTTTTGGGCGATCATCATCGACATTTTACCAGTGGCGCGGGTGTAGCCATCTGACATCATACCTGCCGAACCTTCATGCGCGCAGTCCCAAAAGGTGATCCCCGCCTTTGGAAAGATGTCCGAGATCGGCATCATGGCAGAGCCGATAATGCCAAATGCGTGCTGGATGCCGTGGCGTTGCAGCGTTTTGACAAAAGCTTCTTCGGTGGTCATCTTCATTGGGGCTTATCCTTGGGTATGAGGGCGCGTGGAAACAGATTGACGGCAGGTTACGGCCTGTAGGGTCAAAGGGTTAGGGCCAGTTTTTAGCGCCGAATAGAGCCAGAGGGCATCATCTCTTCAATCTCGGCAGCCAGTTCTTGCAGGCCGTTTACGATACGGTTGGGGTGGATAGAGGAATAGCCGAGGCGAAAGAAGTTTTGGGGTTTATCCTCGCCTCCGAAAAACGATTGACCGGGTTCGATTAAAACACCGCGATTGCGCAGGCGGGAGGCCAGCAGTTTGGCGTCGATCCCTTCTGGCGCGCGCATCCAGAAAGAGGAGCCACCATGCGCGCCTTGCCCTGCGATGGTCAGCCCGAATTTCGCAATGCCTTCTTCCATCTTTGTGCGGCGTTCGTGCAGGGCGCTGCCCATGCGGCGGACCAAAGCATCATAATGGCCAAGCGATAGAAAATAGGAGGTGGTGCGTTGGATATGACCCGGGGGATGACGCAAAACCGAGGCGCGCAGCGCCCGTGCTTCGCGGATGAAGGGCTCGGAACCGACAAGATACCCAAGGCGTAATCCGGGGAAAAGAGATTTTGAGAAACTGCCCACATAGATGACGCGCCCTTCTGTATCCAGCGATTTCAACGCAGGCGAGGGCGGGCGCAGGAAGGAGGTTTCGAACTCGTAATCATCCTCAACGATCAGGGCATCTATTTCACGTGCGCGGGCCAAAAGCCTGTGTCGGCGTGACATCGGCATGGTCGCGTTTGTGGGGCATTGATGGCTGGGTGTGGTAAAAATTACATCCGTATCAGGCGGGATGGCCTCGGGGGGCAGGCCGTCTTGGTCGACACGCACGGGGGTCACATGGCACCGTGATTGCACAAGAATATCGCGCAGGGCGTGGTAACATGGGTCTTCCAACGCGGCGCGTCTGCGTTGTGTCAGCAGGACTTGGGCCGTTAGCCAAAGCGCGTTTTGTGCGCCCATGGTAATCAGGATTTGTTCGGGCGCTGCAGTGATGCCACGGCGGGGCAATGTATGGCGCAGAATGAACTCGATCAATTGCGGATCGTCTTGGTCGTAATAGTCCGATGTCATCGACGTAAAGTCGCGTTGCCCCAATGCCTGAAGGGCGCAGAGCCGCCAATTGGCGTGATCGAACATGGATTGATCTACTTGACCATACACAAACGGATAGCGGTAATCGGACCAGTCTTGGGGCTTGCGCGGGGTGACGCCGCCGCTAAACCGCTGGCCGATGGCGCGGGTCCAGTCAATGGCGTCTTGCGTGTCTGGCGCTTGGGAAAATGCAGGAGGGCTGGGGGCGTTCTCAGACACATAATAGCCTGAACGCCCCTTTGAGCTCAGGTAGTCATTCGCCAGCAGCTCGGTATAGGCGATGGTCACAGTGATCCGGCTGACGCCCAAATGCTGCGCCAATTTGCGGGTGGAGGGGAGCTTTTCACCATGCTGGAACCTGCCCGATAAAATGCCTCGGGCGATCATCTGTTGGATCTGCGATTGCAGGGTGCCTTGGGCGTCGGGCTGGAGGAAAAAGGTTTCTACAGGAAGGGCCATGTGGAGACTGTAGGCTGGCCTTAATTGCAGTGCAATCTGGATATACGTTGGAGCGAAATGAATTCGGGATCGTTAGTTGACCATCCACTTGTTGACACGCTTGTCCATCACCCGCCGCCAAAGCCTTGGATATAAGGCGATCGCGGCCATCACGGGCAAAGAATGGGGTAACATAGGCATTTCACCGGCCTTTAATTCAAGCGCTGGAAAGCTGCGGGCAGGATGCATGTGGTGATCCGAGTGGCGGGGTGCATTCAACATCATTGCGCTAGAGTACCAATGTGGCGCGTTCCATGAGTGTTGAGGGCCAACTGGTACAGCGCGGCCATTTTCGTCGTATTGACGCCTTAAGCCATAGTGTTGGACATAGTCAGATAAAAGCAACTGAAGTTGTGCATAGCCTGCTAGGGCGCAAAGTACGGCAATGGCTGGGATACCGCCTAGAAATGCAGCTGCAAGCAAAGTTGCAACGGCACCCGATATGTAGCTGACATAGGGGTGCTGCCAAACGGGGGCAGGATTTTGCGCCCTTTTGCGTTGTGCGTTTTCAGCGTGAAGTCCCGCCCTGAATCCGCCAGCCCAAGCGCGCAGGAAAAATCGGTAAAACCCTTCGCCGTAGCGGGCTGAATTGGGGTCTTGATCGGTTGCGACGTGGATGTGGTGCACCTTTGGGTGGGCGCTTGCGTGGTGGCCGAACAGTAGCGAAGAATAGATCGCTACGCCCACGCGCCGCGCTGTGCGGTTGCTTCGGTGGATCATCTCATGCGCGTTCGAGTTTGAGATTTGGCCCAGCCAGAGACCCGTGCCAGTGAAGATGAGGATTTTATCTGTGACCGACAGGTCGGCGTTTTGGGAAATGGCCCAGACGCTGGCGGCAAGTAAAGTGAAATGCATAGCTGCGAGGCATAATGAGAGTCTATGCCCTGATGCCTGTTTTGGCGTGGCCCAAATACGGCCAGCCCTGCGATCAAGGATAAAGACAAACACTGTGATGCTGAGTGCGCCAAGTGCAGGCCAAATGCCGCCAAAAGCGCAAGCGAGCAGAAGGAGTGCGGCGGGGAACAGGCTGGCAAAAGCGAAACGGAATAGGGCGGGCATTTCTGGGGGCATCTCCAGTCTGCTAAAGGAACTGATAGCATGCAGAGATTAGTCGTTGAATATGGTGGAAGTGTGAAGGGGAAATGGGCGTGCGTTATGGGTGAAAAGCAAAAGACCCCGCAGTGAAGCGGGGCCTTTTAGGTCAAATGAATTGGTGTTTTTGACTGTTACGGGCAAGCTGCCGAATACTGCGTGCCGTTTGGACGTTGATAGAGGCAGTTTCCGTTGTTCTGGCGGTTGATCAATGCACCCGCGGCTAAACCCGCGGCACCGCCGACGATTGCGCCTTTGGCTTTGTCGCCGCCGCCTGAAACGGTGGCACCAACTGCGGCCCCGGCCAATGACGTGGCAGCCAATGTGCGGTCTGGTGTTTCACATGCGGCGAGGGCTGCGATCATAGGTACTGCAATCAAGAACTTTTTCATAAAATATCTCCCTGTGTGTCTGAGTACCTAACGCTGTCTGGGTCAAAAGGTTCCGCAAGATTAAGGAGATATTGGAAAATGGGGTGCGCGCGAAAAAATGGCCCACCCAAAAGGGTGAGCCAAGATTGACACCTATTGTGCACTTGTTCAGCCTAGAACGCGGCCCAACGCGCCGTCTACGGCTTCGACGATCTGGTTGATGTCGTCTTTGGTACAGATCAGCGCTGGCGAGAAGCACAATGTGTTGTTTTGGCCCGGAATGGAGCGGTTGGTTGCCCCGATGATAACGCCGTTTTTGCTGCAATCCGCAACGATCGCGCCAACGGTTTTTTCAGGCAGGGGTTCTTTGGTAGCACGGTCCGTGACCAGCTCGGCACCAAGGAACAGACCTTTGCCGCGCACTTGGCCGATGGCATTGTGCTTGTCTTGCAGGGCGCTGAGTTGATCGAGCATGTAGTCGCCCATGTTGATGGTATTTTCCAGTAGGTTTTCGCGCTCGATGATCTTCATGTTCTCAATCGCTGCGGCGGGGCCAGCGGTGCATCCACCAAAGGTTGAGATATCGCGGAAGTAGTTCAGAACATCGGAAGGATCGTCTTTGAACATGTCAAACACGGCTTCAGTTGTGACAAGGCAAGAGATGGCCGCGTAGCCAGAGGCGACACCTTTGGCCATGCTGACCATGTCAGGTTTGATACCGTAATGCTGATACCCAAACCATGTGCCTGTGCGACCTACACCGCAGACGACTTCGTCGATGTGCAGCAGAATTTCATATTGGTCGCAGATTTCGCGGATGCGTTCCCAATAACCATCTGGAGGCGTGATGACACCGCCGCCCGCTGTCACAGGCTCTAGGCACAATGCGCCCACGGTTTCCGGGCCTTCGCGCAGAATGATTTTTTCGATCTCATTGGCAGCCCAGATGCCGTAGTTTTCCTCGGGCGCGCCGGCTTGTTCGTGTTTGCGGTATTCAAGGCAATGGGGCACGCGGATGAAACCGTCAGGGAAGGGGCCATATTGCAGGTTACGTTCGTCTTGGCCGCCACATGCCATCGCGCCAATGGTGGAGCCGTGGTAATCGCGGTCACGGTAGAGAATTTTGTGCTTTTTGCCGCCAAAGCGTTTGTGGGCGATCTGGCGCACCATTTTATAGGCTTTTTCATTCGCCTCGGAACCGGAGGAGCAATAATAAACGCGGCTCATGCCGGGCATTTTGTCGATCAGCATCTCGGAGAAGATGGAACCGGGGATAGAGCCGACTGTACCGCCGAAAAAGTTCAATTTAACCAATTGGTCACGCACGGCATCTGCGATTGATTCGCGGCCATAGCCGACGTTGACGGTCCAAACGCCACCCGAGACGGCATCAATGCTTTCTTTGCCATACTGGTCCCAGACGCGCAGGCCTTTGCCCTCAACGATGATGCGCGGATCGCTTGTTTCATAGGGTTTATGCTGGCTCAGGTGGTGCCAAACGTGGGCGCGGTCAGCCTCCACGATGCGGGAGATGTCATTTTCGTTGAATGTACCGTCCATGATGGCGACCTTTCGATTGAGCGGGAAACAGGGAAATCAGGAGTCTTGGTCTGACTTGTGCCCTACTAGACAGAGAAAATCGAAAACTAAATAGGTCCAGAGGGGCGGAAGTTTAGAGCCAGATTTCGAAAAATGGGAGAGTCTGCTCTATCAAGCGATGCTTGGCGCAGGCTGGATAAAGCTCAATACATGAGGATTTTCTGTTCATGTGCGCTTCCTAGGGAGTGGAATGCATAGCCATCGCTTTGGCAAATGAAAAAGAGAAGTGCCCTATTATTGTGCAATTTATACGTGGGGCAGGGCATCGGGGGTAAATCAAACGAAAAAGGCCAGCGCAAATACACTGGCCTTTTTGTCGTTTCTTAGCTTCGCAAGGGAAACGGTTTTTCAAGTACCCCATTCCCAATTCTTACTTCTTCGGGCCTTTACCTTTGCCGGGAGGTGTAAAGCGTTTGGAGGCGTCCGAGGCGCGGTTGTAGCCGCCTGTCGGTTTTGCATCGCGGCTGGGTGCGCCTTCTTTGGCGGGTTTTTTCCAGACTGCTTTTGCACGCGCAGCAGGTTTGTCGCTGGCTGCGCCTGCTGGTTTGTCTTTCCACACGGGTTTCGACTTTGGCTTCTCGCCAGCCTTCATCGGTGTCCGCTCAGTCTTGTGCGACTTTGGCGGGCGGGTTGCATCGCGCTTTGGCTTGGCCGCAGGTGCGCTGCGTGGTTTGCTCTCGGCAGTGCGTGGTTTGTATTCGGCCGGTGCTGCGTCATCACGCGGGGGGCGTGGCTTGCGTGCTGGCTTGGGCGCGTCGGGATCATAGGCAGGTTTGCCGCGGTGCGGAGGCTTGGCCTCTTTGTCGAAACGGGGTTTACCGCTGCCTTTGTTCTCGGGGCGTCCGGTACGGGGCCCAAAATCTGGCACGCCGTCCAGACGGGTGAGGGTCACGCCATCTTCGGCCTTCATGTCTTTGCCCAGCGCGTTCACCAGTTTAGGAACGGCACCTTCGGCCACTTCAACGTAGGAGTGGCGCGGCTGGACGCGGATCGCGCCAATGTCATCACGGGTCATGTCACCGACGCGGCACAACATAGGCAACAGCGTGCGCGGCTCGGCGCCATCGTTGCGGCCTGTAGAGATGGAGAACCAGATGGATTTACCGAATTCCATGCGCGGCGCGTTTTCTTTGCCGTCGCCAGGGTTAGAAAGCTCTTCGGGCGCGGAGCCGCGTGAGCGGTGCAGGTTCACAAAGGCGGTCGCAAGCTGCGCAGGCGTGTAACGCTCAACCAATTCGGCCACGAATTCCACGGCATCTTCGGGCGCTGGTGTTGTCCATGCTTCATCGTTGAGCAGGCGCTCTTGATCCGCAGCGTTTACTTCGGCGGCGGAAGGGGGCAGGGCCCATTCTGCATCCAGTTTGGCCCAGCCCATCAGGCGAGTTGCTTTGGAGCGCATTTTTGGCGGTACGATCAGCGCGGAAACACCTTTGCGGCCCGCACGACCTGTACGGCCCGAGCGGTGCAAAAGCGTGTCAGCGTTGGTGGGCAAATCCGCATGGATAACCAATTCAAGGTTTGGAAGGTCAATACCACGGGCAGCAACATCGGTTGCCACACAAACGCGGGCACGGCCATCGCGCAAGGATTGCAGGGCGTTCGTACGCTCGGTCTGGGACAGTTCGCCAGACAGCGCCACAACCGAGAAGTTGCGGTTTGTCAGGCGGGCAGTCAGGCGGGCGACAGCGGCGCGGGTGTTACAGAACACAATCGCGTTCTTGGCTTCATAGAAGCGCAAGATGTTGAGAATCGCATTCTCGGTGTCGCGGGGGTTCACGGTCAGGGCGCGGTATTCGATGTCCGAGTGCTGTTTGCCGTCGGAGACAACAGAAACGCGCTGTGCATCGCGCTGATAGCTTTTGGCAAGTTTGCCAATAGCCGCTGGCACAGTTGCCGAGAACATCAGCGTGCGGCGTGTCGCTGGGGATTCGCCGAGAATGAATTCGAGGTCTTCGCGGAAACCCAGATCCAGCATTTCGTCGGCTTCATCCAGCACCACGGCGCGCAGATCAGTCAGATCAATGTTGTTGCGTTTGATGTGGTCACATAGGCGGCCCGGCGTGGCGACAACGATATGTGCGCCACGGTCCAGCGTGCGGCGCTCGGTACGGGTGTCCATGCCACCAACGCAAGTGGCGACAATTGCGCCCGCTTTGCCGTAAAGCCATGTCAATTCACGACTAACTTGCATCGCCAATTCACGGGTAGGGGCGATCACAAGGGCCAGAGGCGCTGCTGCGCGGCCGAAATGTGTTTCGTCGCCCAGCAATGTGGGGGCGATGGCAAGGCCGAAAGCCACGGTTTTGCCGGAGCCAGTTTGAGCGGAAACCAACAGGTCTGCGCCGTCAAGTTCGGGCGCAATAACGGCGTCCTGAACGGGTGTCATTTTATCATAGCCTTGAGCGGCTAGTGCGTCTGCGATCGTCTGAATCAAGGGAAATTTCCTGAGCGGATAAAGGTGGAGTTGCCCCTGCCCCTACTGGGTTAAGGTGCATTTGTATACGGATGATTACCCGCAGCGCCATTGCGCGCGGGCTAAGCCGTTGTGAAGTGCCCTTTGCCTTGGTGGTAGGGCGGCCAGTAAGAGGTCCCGACATCTGGTGATTTGCACGCAGAATTTGCTGGGTTAAGGTAAGGCAAACTATATGAAGGTTACACGATGAACAACCCGCTTTATGATACGATGTTTGCGCCCCATGCTGGGCAGGGCACGCCGTTCTTGTATTTGCCTGAAGGTGGCGTAATCAGCCACGCTGATTTCATACGCCGCGCCGCGCAATTGGCACATGCGCTGAGCAAATTTGGCGTGAAAACGGGTGACCGTGTGGCGGTTCAAGTTGAAAAATGTCCTGATATGCTGGCGCTTTACGCGGCCTGCGCCCAGTTGGGGGCGATTTTCTTGCCGCTGAATACTGCTTACACAGGAACCGAGCTTGCGTATTTTGTTGGCGATAGCGGAGCGGCCTTGTTGGTGGGCGCGCCTGCACGCGCGCAGGAGCTGAACGCCGTAGCACAGGACGCTGGCGCGGCTTTTGCGACATTGGATGCGGCAGGCGGTACGCTGTCTGATTGTGCCGATGAGCAGGGGGATTCGTTTGAGACGGTTGCGCGGAGCGAAGATGATCTGGCGGCGTTTTTGTATACCTCTGGTACGACGGGGCGCTCCAAAGGCGCGATGCTGAGCCAGAAGAACCTGATCAGCAATGCTGCGACGCTGACAAACCTGTGGCAGTTCACCAAAGAGGACGTGTTGCTGCATGGTCTGCCAATTTTCCATACCCATGGGTTGTTTGTGGCCACGAATGTGATGCTGATGGCAGGCGGTGCGATGGTGTTCATGCCCAAATTGGACATTGATCAGTTGATTGCATGGATGCCCCGCGCCACGGCGCTGATGGGGGTGCCGACATTCTACACACGTCTGCTGGATGATGCGCGGTTTGACCGTGACCTAACGGCGGGGATGCGGCTGTTTATCTCGGGGTCTGCGCCGTTGTTGGCGGATGCGCATGTGGCGTTTGAGGAACGGACAGGCCACCGTATTCTGGAACGCTACGGCATGACAGAAACGAATATGAGCACGTCCAACCCCTATGAGGGGGAGCGCCGTGCAGGAACAGTTGGTCTGCCGCTGCCTGATGTAGAGCTGCGCGTGGCAGATGCGGATGGTGTGGAGCTGCCGCGTGGCGAAACGGGTGTGGTCGAAGTGCGAGGTGCGAATGTCTTTCAGGGGTATTGGAACATGCCCGAAAAGACCGCCGAAGACATGCGCGCCGACGGGTTCTTTATCACGGGCGATCTGGGGGTGCAGGACGAAGCGGGCTATGTGACCATTGTCGGGCGTGGCAAGGATTTGATCATTTCTGGCGGGTATAACATCTATCCCAAAGAACTAGAGCTGCTGCTGGACGCGCAAGACGGCGTGTTGGAGAGCGCCGTGATTGGCGTGCCACATGCTGATATGGGCGAAGTGCCTTTGGCGGTGCTGGTGCCACTGCCGGGCGCGCAAATTGATCTGGACGCAGTGAAAGCAGCGGCAGGGGCGGCATTGGCGCGGTTCAAGCAGCCCCGTGAATACCGTGTGATCGACGAATTGCCCCGTAACACGATGGGCAAAGTGCAAAAGGTTGCCTTGCGAGCAGAGTTCGGCGGGTGATTGATCCTGCTAAACAGGCGTTTTTGACGCATTTGTTCGAAGCGGCTGTGACGGCGGCGGATGCCAAGGCGGCGCTTGCGCCCCACCTGCCTACACGTCCCAAGGGACGCACGGTGGTGGTGGGCGCTGGCAAGGGTGCTGCGCAACTGGCCGCAGCGTTTGAGGCGCTGTGGGACGCGCCTGTAGAGGGCGTTGTTGTCACGCGCTATGGCTATGGCTATGCCTGTGCGACGCAGCACATCCGCGTGATGGAGGCGGCACACCCTGTGCCTGATGCCGCAGGGATGCAGGCGACGCAGGCCATGTTTGATGCTGTTGCGGGGCTGGGGCCAGATGATCTGGTGGTGGCTTTGGTCTGTGGTGGGGGATCGGCATTGCTGCCCTCTCCTCCCGAGGGGCTGACGTTGGCGGATGAACAAGCATTGAATGAAGCGCTATTGGCCTCTGGTGCGCCGATTGGTGTGATGAATGCGATCCGCAAACATGCCAGTGGGATCAAAGGCGGCCGTCTGGCGGCTGCGGCTTATCCCGCCAAAGTGGTCAGCCTTGTTGTGTCCGATGTCCCGGGGGATGACCCTGCGCAAGTGGCGTCTGGCCCGACGGTGCCGGATGCAGTCACGTTGGAAGATGCTAAGGCATTGATTGCGGCGCGGGGGATTGAACTGCCCGCGCAGGTGGTGGCGCGCCTGCAAAGCGCCCCGATGCCGGATGATCCGATTTTTGCAGGGCATGAGGTGCGTGTCATCGCCTCGGCGCGGTTGTCCCTTGAGGCAGCGGCGCGTGCGGCCGAAGCGGCGGGTGTGCCTGCGGTGATATTATCGGATGCGATAGAGGGCGAGGCGGATGTGATCGGGCAGATGCATGCGGCGATTGCACGTGAGGTTGTGGCACAAGGCAGACCGTTCAAAGCGCCTGTTGTGATTTTGTCTGGAGGCGAGACCACAGTAACTCTGCGCCACAAAGGCGGACGCGGCGGGCGGAACACGGCGTTTTTGCTGGGCTTTGCACAGGCTATTGATGGCGTGGCGGGCATCACGGCGCTGGCGGCTGATACCGATGGGATTGACGGCTCAGAAGATAACGCTGGCGCTTTTGCCAATGGCGAAACCGCCGCGCAGATGCGGGCGGCGGGTGTTGACCCTGCGGATGCCCAGCGGCGCAATGATGCGTGGGGTGCGTTTGACGCGGCGGGTTCCATTTTTAAACCCGGCCCAACGGGGACAAATGTGAATGATTTCCGCGCAATCTTGATCGAGGATGCCTAGGGTATTTTAATTAGCTTGTAATGCCCCCAGCACTGCACGCAGATCGTCTGGCATTGGCACAGGCCGCCGTGTCTGGCGGTCTACAAAGACATGCACAAAGTGACCCTCGGCAGCAGGCGTTTCGTCACCCCGTACAAATACCGCCAATGCGTAGGTAACGCTGCTATTTCCCAGTTTGCTGACCTTTAGCCCGACCTCAAGTTGGTCGGGAAAGGAAATCGGGCTGAGATAACGGCACCCGCTTTCCACAACCAAGCCGATTAAGTCTCCATTGAGGATATCAAGAACATCATTGGCGATCAGGTGTTGGTTAACTGCGGTGTCAAAAAACGCATAATAGGTGACATTGTTCACGTGCTGATACACGTCGTTGTCCTGCCATCTTGTCTGAATGTCACAGAACTGCGGATAATCGCTGCGCTGGCTTACTGTCTTACGTGTATTCATTCGCTCTCCTCCCCGAGAGAAAAATCGTCCCATATTGTGTCAGAGTATCGTTACATAAACCCGACTAGCAAGCTTGATAGTTTCTGACGGTTTTCATGTGGAGGCGTTTTGCCATCTAAGAACGGTATGAAAGGGCGTTGTTTATGTCATCATCGCCCGACGGGATTGGTAAGTCTGTTGACATTCGCGCATGAATGTCATTAGTTTCTGTAATTACAGAAATAACAGTCTTTTTGGAATTGATGGGCGTTATGAAACTTAGTGACTTCTCAATCGGTAGTGATCCAGATGACCGGTTTGCCAATCTCGTGGGGCGCACCGCATGGCGCGCGCTCCCTGCGGCAGTTCGCAAGCGGTTTGGCAAACGCCTTAAAGGGGGAGTCAGCGTCACCTATCAGGGTCAGGTCGTGTCAATGCGGATGAACTTTGCGGGGCGTACCCTTGCGTATTTGGCCCGCATCATCGGTGCGCCTCTGCCTTATGACATGTCCAGCGTCAATCAACCCGCCATCGTGACTGTAACCGAAGACATCGCCGGTAGTGGCCAGTTCTGGATCAGGCAGTATGGGCGGAAGGCAGGCTTTCCTCAGGTCGTCCAAAGCTCGAAACGGTTTGCGGGTCCAACCGGGCTTGAAGAATACATCGGCTATGGCATCGGCATGGCCCTGAATGTCTGCGCAGAAGGCCAAGACCTGCTGTTCAAGAGCGACCATTACTTCATGCAGGTTTTTGGGCGACGCATCCGCCTCCCCAAAGCCTTCAGCCCAGGTGTGTTGGTCATCGGCCATTATGATTTGGGGGCCGACGATAGCGGCAATCGGCAGTTCCGGTTTTCCCTCGATCTGAGCCATCGCTTGTTTGGCCAGATGATTTGCCAAGACGCAATTTTTAACGACGCAAAGGAATAGATAATGGATAACCCGATCCTCTGGAGCTTGATTTCAGTACAGGTTTTCATGGGCGCGTTCGACACGCTTGTGCATCATGAAGGCACTGAACGTCTGGCGTGGCGCGCGTCACAAAAACACGAATTGCGTTTGCACGGTGTGCGCAACTTCTTTTATGCAGTTATCTTCATGAGCTTTGCGTGGCTTGAACCTCATGGAATCTACACAATTATTCTGGCTGGTATCTTAACCGTCGAAGTTCTGATTACGCTGTGGGATTTCGTCGAAGAAGACATGACCCGCAAACTTCCCGCGACCGAACGCATCAACCACACCTTATTGGCACTGAACTACGGCGCGATCCTGACATTGGCCGCACCCTATCTTTGGAAATGGGCCTTTATGCCAAACGCTTTGATCCCCGTCAGCTATGGCTGGTGGAGCGTCATGGCCACCATTTCAGCCTTTGGCGTAGGAGTGTTCAGTGCGCGTGATCTTTTGGCGGCTGCACGAAGCGACCGGCTTGATCGCGGTGACCCTGCTGTGTTGGTGGCAGGCTTGGAGCCACGCCAATCCATTTTGGTGACAGGTGGGACAGGTTTTATTGGCACCCGTTTAGTTGAAGCCTTGGTCGCCGCGCGCCATCACGTCACTGTTCTAACCCGTGATCCGCGCAAAGCAGATCAGCTGGCCCATCCAGTCCGCGTGATTTCAAGCTTGGACTTGATTGATGACCTCGACCATTTTGATGCTATCGTGAACCTTGCAGGCGATGCGATTGCGGGGGGGCTATGGACCAAAAAGAAGCGCATGAAAATCATCGCATCACGTGTGGAAATGAACCGCGCTCTGCACGCTCTGATCGATAGGCTCAGCCACAAGCCCGCCTGTTTGATCAATGGTTCTGCGGTGGGGTGGTACGGGTTGCAAGACGACGGTGACGATACCAAACTGTCCGAAGATGCGGCTTCGAAACCTGCCTTTGTGCATGATATCTGCGAGGCGTGGGAACGCGAAACCCTCCCGATCAGCGCGCAAGGTGTGCGTGTGGTGGTCTTGCGGATCGGTCTCGTTCTGGGCGTCGATGGCGGTATAATGGCAAAACTTTTGACTCCGTTTGAGTTCGGCGGCGGCGGTATCATGGGGCATGGACGCCAGTGGATGTCGTGGATTGAACATGACGACATGATCCGCGTGATTGCCTTCGCGATGGCGACTGGCACTATGTCCGGCGCGGTCAATGCTGTGGCCCCCAACCCAGTGCGAAACGACGCGTTCTCCCGCGCCTTGGCCACAGCACTTCATCGCCCGCTTTTGCTTCGTTTCCCACACTGGCTGCTGTCTGGCGTACTCGGTGATATGGGGCGCGAAACCATGTTGGCTGGGCAGCGTGTTGTACCATCTCGCCTCCTCGATAGCGGGTTTGTATTTCGCCACGATACTCTTGGTCCGACCTTGCAAAAAATTACAGGCGCAAGTCACGGTGATGCGTCGGATCTCTAGTTTCAAACCGCGTCAGAATGCGGGGACCTGCCAAAGTATGAGCGTTGCCAGTTTAGTTTGCTCAACGGCTCAGCTTTGGCAAAGCTGCCGATTCTTCCAAGAATGGAAAGGCTGTGCTGTTAGCAGGAGTTTGCTGGGGAGTGTTCGTCAATGTGATGCTCAGTTGGCCGCTGTGCGGGAGTTTCGAGACATTCGCTGTGATTGTGCCAACGACTGCTTTCGAGAATTGGCCATGAAAAGCAACTTTAACCTGCTAGCAGTTCCTTTGGGTTTCGACGATTACCACCGCAGGGAAGTTCGCTACTGACATATTGGGGGCGAAAGCAATGGCCGACAAGAAATTGCCGCAAAATCACTATTCCACAGCGCGCTGCAAACCCATTCCCACGAATATCATTCCAAGGCAAACGACAAAGGATACGAGCATGAGGAACGCACTTGCCTTGAGCATTACAGAGCGCTCATCTTTTGGTACAGATACAAAGTCCTTCGCACCCTTAGGCATCTGCGTTTTTAGCAAGACGAACGACAGGCCTGTCATGAGCATCGCAGCGATAATTGGCATGTCAAGGTAACCCGGCCAGCGGACAAATCCAAAATTTGCAGCTTGGGCGGTCTGAGGCAAAGAAATAAACGAAAAGAGGAGTAAGCATGTGGACGTGGTGAATCGGAACATTAGCAGGCCTTTCGAGAGCTTTTTCACACCTATTCTGGAATATTGACTAATTCTTGCTTCAACAAAGGCAATATAGAGAAAGAAAGCTGCACCGGGGTGCGTTGATCCCTATTTCACTTCCGACGATTGCTGCCAGCTCCAATAGTCTTCAGAAGTAGCCGTACGTCCACGGCGCAGCATCGGTCAAAATAGGATCTTTGGACACCTTCGCCGCATAGTGGGTGAAGGTCCGTTGATGGACCGTGCTGGGTGAATGGAAAAGATATGCTGCCAAAAATAAGTTATTAAGAGGCGCATATCAGGGGAGGATTGGTGGAGCATAGCGGGATCGAACCGCTGACCTCCTGCATGCCATGCAGGCGCTCTCCCAGCTGAGCTAATGCCCCAAATCACGCAAGCGTGGATTGGTATCCCCTAGAGGATCTGAGTGTGACACTGTAAAGTGTCGATCGTTCTGCGCCGTGTACTAGGCACAACCGGCGGCGGGATCAAGCGAAAAAACGCATTGTCCGCCGCCTAAGTTTTTTAATCGTCGTCGTTTGTCGTAACGTCCGCAATCTCTTCGAGGGGGACTGTATCTTCATCGTCTTCATCGTCGTCCAGCAGATCATCGTCCAGATCCACATCTACATCGTCGTCATCTACCAGATCATCGTCGTCTGTAGCTGTTGATGCGTTTGCTTTTGCGGATGCTGCGTCTGCTTCATCGGCTGCAATCATGCGTGATTTGGCCTGGTCAATTTCCACAACCTCACCCGTATAGGGGCTGATGATCGGGTTTTTGTTCAGGTCATAGAAACGCTTGCCCGTGGTGGGGCACAGGCGCTTGGTTCCCCATTCTTCGTTGGGCATGTATTTCCCCTTTGATGCTTGGTGTTGTGTCTAGATAATGATGTATTCAGTTCCGAGGGCAATTGCCATATGCAAGCCATGCTGTCCAGCCCAAAGCCATTTGCCCCTAAATCAAGAGCACCGCATGTCTGACCTGCATTTGCCCGGAGACCCACCGATTCCCCTGATTTTGCGGCGCTCTGCGCAGGCAAGACGCATTTCGCTGCGGATCAGCCAGTTGGATGGGCGGGTGACGTTAACCATGCCCAAACGGTTGGCCGAGCGCGAAGCGATGGATTTTGCCCGCAGCAAGGAAGAGTGGATTCGCAAGCACTTAGAGGCACGCGGCGAGGATGTGCAGGTGGGGATCGGTGCCAAACTGCCTGTCGGTGGGCAAGAGTATCTTGTGCAAACCGGCACAGGGCGACGGGTGCAAATCACGCCTGACGGGATATTTGTGCCCGGCCCTGCCGAGAGTGTGGGTAAGAGACTGGGCGCACATCTGAAAGAAATTGCACGGGACCGTTTGGCGGGGGCCAGTGACGATTATGCCGCACGGTTGGGTCGTAGTTACACACGGTTATCACTGCGCGATACGCGCTCGCGCTGGGGGTCCTGCACCTCGGATGGGGGGCTGATGTACTCTTGGCGGTTGATTATGGCCCCGCCAGCGGTGCTGGATTATGTGGCCGCACATGAGGTGGCCCACCTGGCGGAAATGAATCACTCAGCTGCGTTTTGGGCGGGGGTGACACGGATTTATGGGGATTATGCGCAAGCGCGAAACTGGCTGCGCACCCATGGCAGCACATTGCACCGATATAAGTTCTAGATGCAGCTTCTTGACGGTCCTGCCTTTTGTGATCACAAGGGCGTATGACCCTTATTTCACGCACTGTTGATCCTGCCCCATTGGCCCATGACCGCGTCTATCGGCATTTGCGGTCGCGGATTATGCATGGCGATATCCCGCCCGGTCATGCGCTGACCCTGCGCGGAATTGGCGCGGAGTATGAGGTGTCTATGACACCCGCCCGCGAATCAGTGCGCCGTTTGGTTGCCGAGGGGGCGCTGAGCATGTCGAATTCGGGGCGGATATCGACACCGTTGCTGAGTAACGAGCGGATCGAAGAGCTGGCAGCCTTGCGGGCGTTGATCGAAGTGGAGCTGGCCAGCCGTGCCTTGCCGCGGGCGCATCTGGCCCTGATTGAGCGCTTGCAAAACATCAATGCTAAAGTTGGAGAGGCTGTCGCGCACCGTGATGCTGTTAGCTATATCCGCACTAATCTGGAATTCCACCGGACCTTGTATCTGCGTGCGCAAGCGCCGGCGATGTTGGCGATGGCTGAAACGGTTTGGTTGCAGATGGGGCCGACGATGCGCGCACTCTATGGGCGTTTGCGCAGGACCGAGCCGCCGCATTATCACAAGCTGATCATCGCTGCGTTGCGTGCGGGGGATGAGCCGGGTTTGCGACTGGCCGTGCGATCAGACGTCACGCAAGGTCTGCGCATGTTGGCAAGTTGACGCAAGAGCCGAATCAGACAATGGTGGGCGTATGAAAATGTCGAACGCCTTTATCTCTTCGTATTACCGCCGCTCCTGATAGCACGCGGACAATCCCCCAATTCTTTAATCTGATTGTGCCGCCGTCTGTGCGGGCAATGGCATGGGCGGCCTGCATATGGAGCCTGACTCATGACCTTGATTCGCCCTATTCTTGAAATCGACCTTCCCGAAGTCTTGTCCATGATACACGCGCTTGCTGCGCATCATGGGGATGCTCCTGTCACAACGCTGGAGGATTTGCGCCGCGATGCGCTGGGCATGCACCCTTGGCTGCAAGTTCTGGTGGCACCGGGGCTGGGCTATGCCGCTTTATGCCCGCTGGTGCAGTTACAATTTGGTGTGCGCGGGATGGATATGCATCATTTGTTTGTAGTTGAATCTGTACGCGGTTCTGGCGTGGGGCGTGCGCTGATCGACGCATCGATTGCACATGCCAAGGCGCAGGAGTGCCGCTATCTGACAGTGGGTACGCATCCTGACAATCGCGCAGCACAGGCGGTGTACCGTGCGGCGGGGTTTGAGGATTTACCAGTCTCTGGCGCGCGGTTTCGCATGAAGTGGTGAGTTTGTTGAGTTCAGGGGGCGGGCGTTGTCATGATCTGGTGGATGAAGGCCGCTTGTTCAGCGGTGTCAGGGACGGGAACGCCGCGCATTTTTGAGACATGAGCGATGGCATGCGGGGGCGTATAGCCGAAGTGCCCCAGAACGGCGCAAACAAGCATGCCAGAGCGGCCTATGCTGGCGTAACAGTGGATCGCAATGTTGGAGCCATTGCGCAGGCGCGTTGCGGTTTCTGCGACACATATACCGAAGGCCACAGGGGCGGGCAGGTGCATATCGCGGATCGGGTGGTTGAGGAATGTGATGCCAAGTGCGGCGCAAATTTCAGGCTCGGACTAGAGGCCCAATGTTGCGGCCTCTGACGGTTCTAGCAGGGAAATAATGGTGTCGATGCCAGCGCTTTTGATGCTGTTCAAATCGTTGGGCAGTACCTGCGGGCGCGCGGTTATAAAGAGCGCGCCCGGCAGGTTGTCTATCAGGGGGTAGAGCGTGCTCAGGCGGCTAATCCGCGATCACCCATGTTCAAGTATTTGTCGCGGCGGTCCTTGATCAGTGCTTTGGGCTTTTTGCCCTCAAGAGATTTGAGCATCTCGGTGATCGCGGCTGCCACCGAAGCAATAGCTGTTTGAGGGTCGCGGTGCGCGCCGCCTTTGGGCTCGGGGATGATGTGATCATTCACGCCCAGCTGCTTGAGGTCTTGCGCAGTGAGGCGCAGGGCTTCGGCGGCTTCGCGCATTTTCTCGGCGTCTTTCCACAGGATCGAGGCGCAACCTTCGGGAGAGATGACAGAGTAGACTGAATGCTCCAACATCGCTAGACGGTTGGCGGTGGCAAAAGCGACAGCGCCGCCTGATCCGCCTTCGCCGATGACAACGCTGACCAGCGGCACGCCGATAGCGAGGCATTTTTCTGTGGCGCGTGCGATGGCTTCTGATTGACCGCGTTCTTCGGCGCCTTTGCCGGGATAAGCACCGGGGGTGTCAACAAGGGTGATCACAGGCAGGCCAAAACGGTGGGCCATATCCATCAGGCGCACGGCTTTGCGATAGCCCTCGGGACGGGCCATGCCAAAGTTCCGTTCGATCCGCGATTTGGTATCATTTCCCTTTTCATGGCCGATCACGATCACTGGCATATCGTTAAAACGGGCAAGCCCCCCCATGACGGCATGGTCATCGGCAAAGTTCCTGTCACCCGCCAGCGGCGTGTATTCGGTGAACAATGCGTCGATGTAATCTTTGCAATGGGGGCGGTCGGGGTGACGGGCCACCTGGCATTTGCGCCACGGTGTCAGGTTCTTATACAGATCATCCAGCATCTTTGCGGCTTTGACGTCCAGTGCTTTTGCCTCGGCTGTCATATCGGTGTCAGGGTCACGCCGCGCCATGGCACGCAGTTCTTCTGCTTTGCCTTCGATCTCGGCGAGGGGTTTTTCAAAATCCATATATTGGGTCATCACGCGCTCCACACTGGTGTTGTGCTTTATATGGCTGTCAATTTGACGGTTTGCAACGCGTGGCAGGCGCGTTACCCTTCGAGAAGGAAATTTGGGGACGAGTAATGAAGCATATTTTTTTGGCAATGGGCTTGTTGGTGACGCTTCCACAGTCTGGAATGGCGCAATCAATCAGCTTTGGCGATGACAGCAGCGAATGGTCTAATGACAATGAGTGTGACGACCGCCGCTTTTACGGAGCTGGTATGGCCAACGGTCTGGATGAAGACGACATCGGCAAGGACCGCACAGATTGCAAACGCGGTTTCGACATGGGGGAGCTAAAGGTCTGGGACTTTGTGCAAGCCCGTGCGGCGACCCAATGTGACAAGGTGAACTACGGTGATAATTCGTCTGAATGGGCGGGTGACGGTGAATGTGACGATTATCGGTTCGAGGGGCCGGGATCAGACGGGGTTCAACTGCGCGAAGACATTGGCAAAGATGCCAAAGACTGCCGCGCGCTTTGTGATGCAGGTAAGATTGCGTTGCGCGACTACTGAGAAGTGCCCAGCACAGGGTAAAGCGAAGTAATCAGCAGGGCGGCCATGGTCCAGTTATAGACGCGCAGGCGGCTGGGATTGGTGAGGAACCGCTGGAGTTGCTGGCCTGCGACTGTCCACATGGAAACTGAGGGCAGATTGACCACGGCAAAGATCAGGGCGCCAGCGGCCAGCCATGTCAGCCCTGCTTCGCCGACGTAAACGGTGATGGCTGTCAGGGCCATTGCCCATGCTTTTGGGTTTACCCATTGAAAAGCAGCGGCTTGCAGGAATGTCATTGGCGCACCTGCCTCTGCGCTTTTGGTGACAGGGGCGGCATTTGCGATCTTCCACGCAAGCCAGATCATATAGACCACACTGACGACTTTCAGGATGTCATAGATGACGGGGAATTGGTCAAATATCTGTACCAAGCCTGCACCAACAGCAAAGACCATCAGCATAAAGCCAATGGAGATGCCCAGCATATGTGGGATGCTGCGGCGAAAGCCAAAGTTGGCACCTGAGGCCATGAGCATCAGGTTGTTTGGCCCCGGTGTGGCGGAGCTTACAAAGGCGAAAATCGCGAGAGCGGTGAGGGTTTCATATGTCATGCGCAATGATTGATTGAAATGTGAGGCATGAAATTGCAAACTTAAGCGTAAAGTAGGAGGTTGCACAACTTATGACGGATATTGACTCAAAATCTGAGCGTATATTGCAAGTTTTGACTGCTGATGGGCGGATCAGCAATCTGGAGCTGGCCGAGCGTGTGGGGCTTTCGCCGTCAGCCTGTCTGCGCCGTGTGCAAGAGTTGGAGCGGCGCGGGGTGATCAAGGGCTACCGTGCGGTGCTGGACCGTGCCGCAATGGGGGCGGGGTTTGTGGCCTATATCGGGGTGGGGTTAAGCAACCACACCAAAGCGTCGCAAGAGGCGTTTGAACGCGCTGTTGCGCGCGCACCCGAAGTGCGGGAGTGCCACAATATCACCGGCACCATTGAGTATCTGCTGCGGATCGAATGTGCGGATTTGGCCGATTATAAACGGTTTCACACGGATCATCTGGGGGCGCTGCCGCAGGTCGCGACGATCACATCCTATGTTGTGATGGGATCGCCCAAGGATGAACGGGCTTAGGCGGCAATGCGCATGTTTCGGGTCGATTTCATCTGTTTGGTTGGCGTTTAATGCCTGAAAAACACAAGGTGTCTCGACATGATACAGAAGACAATTGCGCTTCTCCTTTTCCTCTTTCCATTGGCGTATAGCCCCGGCCCCGGCAACATGTTCTTTGCGGCCAATAGCGCACGGTTTGGATTTAGGGCAACTGTACCTGCCAATATTGGTTATCACGTTGCCACTTGGATCGTGACAGCCGCAATCGGCTTTGGTTTCATGGCCGCATTGGAACAGTTCCCGCAGGTGTTTACTGTGCTAAAAGTTGCAGGTTCTCTCTATGTGCTTTGGATTGCATGGAAAATGTTTCGCGCAGGCACGCTGGACGGGAATGAGGCCGCTAAAGCCGCGACATTTACAGACGGTGTTATCCTGCTCGTTCTGAATCCAAAGGCATATGTGATCATTGCGCTGATGTTCACCCAATTTCTGGATCAGTCAGAAATGGGAACCCTCGCCGCAGTGGTTTTGATCACTACTGTTTTCACGCTTAATAACCTCATCGTATTTTCGCTCTGGGCGTTTGTCGGAGACAGGATTTCTGGATATTTTAGAACCCCAGAAAGCGCACAAAAACTGAATGTGATGTTTGGCGGAATTCTGGCGGCGGTTGCCCTATGGATGCTGCTGTCATAGCGGGCGCTGACGGTTGAATACAAAACGGCCCGCACGAGGCGGGCCGTTTGTCTGATTTTTGGTTTGGCTTATTTGCCTGCGATCATTTCTGATTGGCGCACGATGACCTCGGCTTGTTTGATGGAGGCGATGTCCACCAGACGGCCTTTGTACACTGTTGCGCCTTCGCCGTTTGCCTTGGCGGTTTCCATCGCCGCAAGGATTTCGCGGGCTTCGGCAACTGCTTCATCAGAGGGGGTAAAGACCTCGTTTGCGGTGGCGATTTGTTTGGGGTGGATGGCCCATTTACCCACCATGCCCAATGTCGCCGAGCGGCGCGCCTGTGCGCGGAAACCTTCGTCATCCGAGAAATCACCAAAGGGGCCGTCTACGGGCAAGATGCCATGTGTGCGGCAGGCGGCGACGATGGCGGTTTGTGCCCAATGCCAAGGATCAGACCAGTGTTTCTGCCCTTCATGTAGCATGTAATAGTTTTCTTGCGTGCCGCCGATACCGGTAGTTTGCATGCCCATAGAGGCTGCGAAATCTGCCGCGCCGAGGCTCATCGCTTCTAGGCGTGGGGACGACGCTGCGATGGCTTCGACATGGGCGATGCCTGCGGCGGATTCGATGATGACTTCAAAGGCAATCCGCTTTTTGCGGCCTTTTGCAGTTTCGATCGCCGAGACAAGCGCATCAACGGCGTAGACATCCTCGGCACAGCCAACTTTGGGGATCATGATCTGGTCAAGACGCTCGGACGCTTGCTCCAGCAGGTCCACCACATCGCGGTACCAGTACGGGGTATCAAGGCTGTTGATCCGCACCGAGAGGGTTTTAGTACCCCAATCGATGGTGTTGATTGCTTCGATGATATTGGCACGGGCCATGTCTTTGTCTGTGGGCGCGACGCTGTCTTCCAGATCAAGGTTAATAACGTCAGCCTCGGAAGCGGCCATTTTGGCAAAGAGTTTGGTGTTTGAACCAGGGCCAAACAGCTGGCAGCGGTTGGGGCGGGCTGGAGGTGTTGGCTGAAGGCGGAAGCTCATGAGGAATTTTCCTTTCAAGACATAAAATGTCGTATATTTGCCCGACTTGGTTATAAAATTGCGCGACCTGCTGCAAGAGGGGATTTGCAAGCGCAGCATTTCTGTTGTGTGCAAAATTAATGCGCGATTAAGGCCAGTTGCGAGTGATATGTGCGTCCAAATCGGGTTTGACCGCGTTTATGAGATTGATTTGCGCCCGCTTTGCGTCAATTTGCGCATAACACTTTTATCAACGGAGATTCGGATCATGATTCAAACACCTTACCTGCTGTTCTTGGGCGATGCGCCGGATCAACTTGCTGCGAAAGTTGCGCAGGGCATTAAGGACTGGCGTCCTGAAAATGCTGTTGGCCAATTCCGTATGGACGGATGCAAGGCAGATCTCGGTCTTGAAGATATGACGCTGGCGCAGGCGCAGGCGGCGGGTGCCAAGACATTGGTGATTGGCGTGGCCAACCGTGGCGGACATATTTCACAGGCGTGGAAAGCCGTTCTGATTGAAGCGATTGAAGCTGGTTATGATTTGGCATCTGGCCTGCACAATCTGTTGAACGACGAGGCAGATCTGGTTGCCGCGGCTGAAAAGCACGGGCGTAGCTTGCATGACGTACGTATCCCGACAGTCGATTACCCGATTGCAAGCGGCGTCAAGCGCACAGGCAAACGTGTGCTGGCCGTAGGTACAGATTGTTCCGTTGGGAAAATGTACACAGCATTGGCGCTGGATGCAGCGATGCGTGAGCGCGGTATGAAAAGCACATTCCGTGCGACTGGCCAGACAGGTATTCTGATCACTGGCGAAGGCGTCCCGTTGGATGCGGTTGTTGCGGACTTCATGGCGGGGTCGATTGAATATTTGACGCCAGACAATGACGCGGATCATTGGGATGTGATCGAGGGGCAGGGTAGCCTGCATCATGTCAGCTATTCAGGTGTGACATTGGCGTTGGTCCATGGGGGGCAGCCGGATGCGTTGATCATCTGCCATGAGCCGACACGCACGCACATGCGCGGTTTGCCTGATTATAAAGTGCCAACAATGCAAGCGATCCGCGATGTTGCTTTGTCGCTGGCGCAGGTTGGGAACCCTGATTGTAAAGTCGTGGGCGTTTCGATTAACACGCAACATATGTCCGAAGACGAGGCGCGTGCCTATTTGGCTAAGGTTGAAGCCGAAATGGGCTTGCCGGCGGTTGACCCGTTCCGCCATGGTGCAGAGCGTTTGGCCGAGGCGTTGGAAGCTCTTTGAGCAGCTGTGCCTGAAAAGGGTGCGGAATTGAGTTTAAAGGCAAATTAGAGAAAAGGGGCGCACGCTATTTGAGATGGGGTGCGTCCTTTTTAAAAGAGAGGGTGCTTTATGCAAATTGAGGTAAGTCGGGACGTATTTCGTCTGGCGCAAGTGTTTACGATTTCGCGCGGATCGCGGACGGAGGCACAAGTGCTGACGGTTCGGATTACGGATGGCGGTGTGACGGGTATGGGGGAATGTGTTCCTTATGCGCGCTACGGCGAGACATTGGAAAGTGTGACGGCACAGGTTGAAGGATTGTCAGGCGTGCTCACGCGGGCGGCTTTGTATGATCTGTTGCCTGCGGGCGCGGCGCGGAATGCCGTTGATTGCGCCTTGTGGGATCTGGAAGCCAAGCAGACAGGCACGCCCGTTTGGGAATTGGCAGGGCTTGCACCTTTGAAGCCTGAAATCACGGCCTATACATTGTCATTGGATACGCCCGAAAAGATGCGTGAGCAGGCAGCGAAAAATGCGTTTCGGCCCCTGTTGAAAATCAAGCTGGGTACGCCTGACGACATGCCTCGCCTTGAGGCTGTGCGTGCGGGTGCGCCTGATAGTACGATTATTATTGATGCAAATGAGGGGTGGTCGGCTGCGGTCTATGCCGATCTTGCGCCGCATCTGGTACGGCTGGGCGTCGCCTTGGTTGAGCAACCTTTGCCTGCCGGTGAGGATGATGCCCTGCTCGGGATGGACCGCCCTGTGCCTGTTTGCGCCGACGAGAGCTGCCATGACCGTGCCAGCCTGCCTTCGCTGAAGGGTAAATATGATGTGGTAAACATCAAGCTGGACAAAACAGGCGGGTTGACCGAGGCGCTGGCGCTTCGCGAAGCGGCTTTGGCCGAAGGCTATGACGTGATGGTTGGCTGTATGGTTGGATCATCATTGGCGATGGCACCGGCATTACTGGTCGCACAGGGTGCGCAGATCGTAGACCTTGACGGGCCGCTATTGCTGGCAGAAGACCGCGATGCGGCAATGACATTTGATGCGGAAGGCGTACATCCCGCCAGCCGCGAGCTTTGGGGATAAGAGAATGCGGACAGTTTATTTGAACGGCGAATACCTGCCAGAGACCGAAGCTACGGTCTCGATCTTTGATCGCGGTTTTTTGATGGCCGATGGTGTGTATGAAGTCACATCCGTGCTGGACGGCAAGTTGATTGATTTTGAAGGCCATATCGTGCGCTTGGCGCGGTCTTTGGATGAGTTGGACATGCGTAATCCGATCAGCAAAGAAGATTTACTGGAAGTGCACCGCGAATTGGTGCGTGTGAACGAGATTGACGAGGGTTTGATTTACCTCCAGATCACACGTGGTTCTGCGGGCGACCGCGATTTCGCTTTCCCTGATCCCGAGACAACCGCGCCGACCATTGTGCTGTTCACACAGAACAAGCCCGGTCTGGCGGATAACCCTGCGGCCAAGAAGGGCGCGAAGATCATCAGCATCGAGGACATCCGCTGGGGCCGTCGTGACATCAAAACTGTTCAACTGCTTTATCCAAGCATGGGCAAGATGATGGCCAAGAAGGCGGGTTGCGATGATGCATGGATGGTTGAAGACGGTTTTGTGACCGAAGGCACATCCAACAATGCGTATATCGTGAAGGGTAACAAGATCATCACGCGTCAGTTGAGCAATGACATCTTGCACGGCATCACCCGTGTTGCTGTGTTGCGCATGGCCCGTGAGGCGCAGATGGAAGTTGAAGAGCGGTCTTTCTCAATCAAGGAAGCACAGCAAGCCGATGAGGCGTTCACCACTTCGGCAAGTGCCTTTGTGATGCCTGTGGTCGAATTAGACGGTGTGGCGCTGGGCGATGGTGTGCCCGGCAAAGTCGCGCTGCGTCTGCGGGAAATCTATATTGACGAGATGCGCAAAGCCGCCGTGTAGGTTAAAGTGCCGCGCTTGGGATTGTCCAAGCGCGGCACTTTGTTAGGTTATGCTGCTTCTTGATCGCTCAAGCGTGTGATCGCGACTTCGATATTCGGAAGATCGCTTTCGGTCAGCCCTTCCAGCACCGCAACGGCCTTACCGTCATAGGAAACGGTCACACCTTCTGGGGTTACTTCCAGCACTGGTTCACTGTCTTCCGACTCGCCACGGTGCAAGATTGTCAGCGTATCTTCGTCAGTGACAAAGTCAGTGATACGCACTTCTTCCACGTCAACATCTTGATAGTCGGCAACATAGAATTGATCGTCGCCTTCCCCACCGGTCATGATATCGCCAGCGTCACCGACCAGAGTATCGTTTCCATAGCCGCCATTCAGAGTGTCAACTGTACCGATTTGAACAGGGTTGTTGCCACTCAGGTCTTCTGTCGGGCCATCAAGAGCTTCGAGATGGTCATGGTGTAGGCCGCCATTAAGCTTGTTGGAGCCTTGACGATCTACGATCACATCGTCGCCACTTCCGCCACTGATGGTGTCGTCGCCTGCGTTTGCATTGGCTTCTGCGCCGTGGGAATAGGCCAGCGGGGATACGTCATCGCCGTCACCCATGGTAATGAAATCATTGCCTGTGCCGCCTGCAACTGAATCGTCACCTGCGCCAGAGAGGATCGAGTCATCCCCACGGCCACCGCGCAAGATATCGTCTTGGTCGGAGCCGTAGATTGTATCGGCACCGCGACCCGCATTTACGTCACCGCCTTCTTCGTCAACGCGCAGCAGTTCTGAAGCATCTGTGCCGATGTAGCCGTCACTGACGATTTGTTCCTCTGGTTCTGGTAGTTGCGGATTAATGTCAAAAACCGAAGCGCCGTCCTCTAGATCTTCCACGTCAACAACAGATGTCGCAATGTTCGGAATGTCGGCTTCTGTAAGACCCTTCAAAAAGGCGACCTCTTCACCGCGCCATGTTGCGCTGACGCCACCCTCGGTTTCATTATAGCTGAAATCGATTGCTTCCCCTTCGTTCGCGTCTCCGACGAGCAGTTGGAATGTATCCTCGTTGGTGTTGAAGTCGTCAACTGTCACGCTGTCAGGGGTCGTGCCATTCTCTTTGATGACACTGAACAGGTCGTTGCCTTGGCCGCCGATCATCAGATCGCCGTTGTCACCTACGATAGTGTCGCTGCCGTAACCACCGTTCAATGTATCAGCTTCGTCATCTTCGCCGAAGGCGCCGATAGAGTCATTGCCGACGTCACCAAAGATGGTGTCGCTGCCGCTCTGGTCCAGGATAAGATCTTTGCCGCTACCGCCGCGAATGAAGTCGTTGCCCGCACCATTTTCAGCTGTGCCGATGTAGGCATCGTTGCCATCACCTAGGAATACACGGTCGTTGCCTTCGCCACCGATGACAGCGTCATTCCCGCCACCTGCGAAAATCCGGTCGCTGCCGTTACCGCCATCAATGCGGTCTGCTCCGCCTTTACCTTCAATAAAGTCATTTCCGCCTTGGCCTTCGATCAAGTTGGCGCCGTCTGAGCCGATAACATGTTCGGAGCTAGAGGTGCCCAAGAAGTCGGGAGTGTCGTCTGTCAGCTGAGTTGTCTCGGTTTGTTGAGCAACAAGGTCAAAAATAGATGTACCGCTCTCTACGCCGTCCAGATCCCGAATAGATGTGTTAATGTTCGGGATGTCGGCTTCTGTGAGGCCCTTCAAAATGGCAACTTCCTCACCGCGCCATGATGCGGTGACGCCACCTTTGGCTTCATCATAGCCGAAATTGACGGCTTCCGATTCTTGTGGGGCGTTAACCAGCAGTTGGAATGTATCATCGTCGGTGTTGAAGTCATCTACTGTCACGTTTTCAGGGGTGGTGTTATCTGCTTTGATGACACTGAACAGGTCGTTGCCTTGGCCGCCGATCATCAGATCGCCGTTGTCACCTACGATAGTGTCGCTGCCGTAACCACCGTTCAATGTATCAGCTTCGTCATCTTCGCCGAAGGCGCCGATAGAGTCATTGCCGACGTCACCGAAGATGGTGTCGCTGCCGCTCTGGTCCAGGATAAGATCTTTGCCGCTACCGCCGCGAATGAAGTCGTTGCCTTCACCCTCATTGTCGCTTTCTGTGCCGATGTATGAATCGTCGCCGTCGCCAAGGAATACGCGGTCGTTGCCTTCGCCACCGAGGACAGCGTCATCGCCGTCACCTGCGAATATCCGGTCACTGCCGCTACCGCCATCAATGCTGTCGTCGCCGTCTTTACCTTCAATAAAGTCATTCCCGCCTTGGCCATCGATCAAGTTGTCGCCGTCGGTGCCGATAACATGTTCAGGGCTTGAGGTGCCCAAGAAGTCGGGAATGCCGTCTGTCAGCTGAGTTGTCTCGGTATCGGGAGTCTCAGGTACATCTGGTGTGTCGACTGTGTCGTCGTCGTCACTGTTCGTATCAATGAGAAGGGCTAGGCCAATAAGGGCGGGGAGTATGAAGAGTGCGAGCATCTGAAATAACCTCAGGTTAATAAAACGTTAACTTTGGAGGTATCTAGAAGCCAAATGAGGCGAAAATGTGAGAAAAAGAGCTGATGCCGTGTGGGAATTGACTGTTTCCGGGGTGGATCGGGCCCAAAACGGCACTACTGTGACCAAAAAGGCTCACTTACCTCCGACGTTTTCCTTAAAGGCGACAGCAAACGCCTCTTGCTGTGTGTCAGTTGATTCGTTTTGATAATTGGCTTTCCAGTCTTCCATAGTCATCCCGTAAAACAGTTCGCGGGCTTCGGTCTTGCCGATCTCTATGCCGCGTTCTGCTGCCGCCTCTTGATACCAACGCGACAGGCAGTTCCGGCAAAAACCGGCAAGGTTCATCATGTCGATGTTTTGCACGTCTGTACGGTCTTGCATCAGGTGCTGTTGGAGGCGGCGAAAAGCGGCGGCTTGCAGTTCGATTTCTTGCTGGCTGTGATCTGACATGGGGGCTCCTGTGGTTTCCTTCTAGATGGGGGGATGGAGCGCCTTGGTCAAGGTGGAGAGGTGAGTAGCGCTGTCATCTATTTGAAACCATTTTCTGGTTCACGTTCACCTGGTCCCGAAGTAAACACGGGCTATGCTTGGACTGTAGGCATATTTTATTTCTAATGATGTGAGGAAGACCGGAATGAGACGCCAACGCAATGTGAAAATCGTGGCAACGCTGGGGCCGGCTTCTGACACGCATGAGATGATAGCAGCGCTGCACAAGCAGGGCGCAGATGTGTTTCGCCTGAACATGAGCCACGGCAGCCATGAGGAAATCCGTGCCAAACACGCGATGATCCGTGCGGTTGAAGAGGAGTTGGGGTCTACCATTGGCATTCTGGCGGATTTGCAGGGACCAAAGCTGCGGGTGGGTGTTTTTGCGAAAGAGAGTGAAGATCTGGTTGAAGGTGCATCGTTCCGACTGGATCTGGACGAGACACCGGGAGATGCCAGCCGTGTTTGTCTGCCCCATCCCGAGATTTTTGCAGCATTGGAGGAAGGCGCCTCCCTTTTGGTTAATGATGGTAAGATCAGGCTCAAGGTTAAAACCTGTGGGGCCGATTTTGCTGAATGCGAAGTTGTGTTCGGCGGGGCGATCTCAAACCGCAAAGGCGTGAATGTACCCGATGTATTACTGCCGCTTGCGGCGTTGAGTGACAAAGACCGCGCTGATTTGGAATTTGTCTGCGACCTTGGCGTTGATTGGCTCGCGCTGAGCTTTGTTCAGCGGCCCGAGGATGTGGATGAGGCACGTGTGCTCACCAAAGGGCGCGCTGCGATCCTCTCCAAGATTGAAAAACCATCCGCAGTTGAGCGGTTTGATGATATTCTGGCAGTGAGCGATGGTATTATGGTCGCACGGGGTGATTTAGGGGTTGAACTGCCTGTTTCTGCTGTGCCGCCGATCCAGAAGCGATTGGTGCGCCGCTGTCGTGCCGTGGGAAAACCTGTGATCGTTGCCACGCAGATGCTGGAAAGCATGATCGACAGCCCGATGCCTACCCGTGCCGAAGTATCTGATGTGGCAACGGCGATCTATGAGGGTGCGGATGGTGTGATGTTGTCGGCAGAGTCGGCGGCAGGTAGCTATCCTCTGGAAGCTGTCGCAACGATGGATAATGTCGCCATTGAGGTCGAGCGCGACGCCACATATCGGCAGATTATCGAGGCCAGCCGCACTGCGTCACGCTCGGGCATTGCCGATGCTATGGTTTCTGCGGCACGTGAGATCGCCGAGACAACGGACGTAAAAGCGATTTGTTGCTTTACCCATTCCGGCACAACTGCCGCATTGACCGCCCGTGAGCGTCCGCGTGTGCCGATCATTGCACTGACACCACTTGTCCGCACGGCGCGGCGGCTGGCGCTCAGCTGGGGTGTGAATTGTGTCCTGACCGAAGAGCTGGACCGCTTTAAGCTGGCGGTGGTAAGTGCCGTGCGCGCAGCGCGTGAAGAGGGGTTCGCCCAAGAAACCGATTTTGTCGTGGTCTTGGCGGGTGTGCCCTTTAATGTGCCCGGTACCACGAATATCTTGCGCGTCGCTCCCTGTGATGAGCGTTTGATCTTCGCCTCCGATCCAGAGTAACTTGGAGCATATTGCTGTTTAGTTTTTTTGGTTAAGTTGGAGGTGTGCTTTGGATACTGATTTAGCACTTGTTATGGGTCTTGTGATCATTGCTGTGGCGATCCCGTCCCTTTTTTCCGCGATAACGGATCGCCGTGCACCAAGCGCCTCGATTGTGTCGATGCTTATCGGCGGCGGGCTGGTTGCTTTTGCTATACTGACCAAGGCAGGGGGCTACACGCTGGAAGGGCTTCCTGATGTCGTGGTGAATCTCATTGCGCGGTATATGCCTTGATGGGCAGATCGCCCCTTGCTTTGTGATGCTGGCCGTCCTATAGGCAGCTTTCATTCCTGCGTGGCCGGCCTCAAGTGGCATGCCGAGTCGCGCTTTCACTGTAGACTATAGGAGACAGAAATGCCCAAGATGAAGACGAAATCGAGCGCAAAGAAGCGCTTTAAGATCTCGGCGACTGGTAAGGTCATCGGCGGTCAGGCTGGTAAACAGCACGGCATGATCAAGCGGAGCAACAAATTCATCCGTAACGCACGCGGCACGACAGCATTGTCAGCGCCAGATGCCAAGATCATCAAGGGCTTTATGCCCTACGACCGCTAAGGAGAGCCGATATGTCCCGTACAAAAGGTGGTACAGTTACCCACGCCCGTCACCGTAAGGTCGTCAAGGCAGCAAAAGGTTATTACGGCCGTCGCAAGAGTACCTTTAAGGTCGCGCGTCAGGCAGTAGACAAAGCCAACCAATACGCAACCCGTGACCGTAAGGTTCGCAAGCGGAACTTCCGCGCATTGTGGATCCAGCGTATCAACGCGGCTGTTCGCGCCCATGATGCAGAGCTGACATATTCACGCTTCATCAATGGTCTGAACCTTGCCGGTATCGAAGTTGACCGCAAAGTTCTGGCTGATCTGGCCGTGAACGAACCAGAAGCATTTACAGCGATTGTAAAGCAAGCTCAGGCGTCGCTGGCAGCCTAAGGCGTCAAACGACAAAAGAATTGAGAAAAGCCGCTCCTATATGGGGCGGCTTTTTTTGTTTGGCGCGTGTTACCTTGCTGATCTGCCCAATGCGCTGATTTGCGTGAGCCAGCGGTCAACTTGCCCGGTTTTCGGGTGGCTGGCGCCTGACAAAAAGGTGAATCGTGTCGGGGTGATGCCAACAAACTTCAGGACCTGCTTTCGCAGTTGATGGACGATCGCGCTGCGGTACATCAGTGACAGAATCCAGCGCGGTGTATCCGATGTGAGGATGACACGTGCGCTGCGTCCGCTAAGCATGGGCAGGGGCATCTTGCCTGGTGGAACCCGCGAATCAAATGCGCGCCCGGGTAGGAATGTACGGTCGATTGCGCCTTTCAGCTTGGCGGGTATGCCGCCCCACCACATTGGCGTCACAAGAACCAAATGCTCACACCATTCGATGTTTTGCATCATGGTTTCCAGAGTGGGCTCAAGTGGTTTGGGGTTTTCAAAGCCGCTCAAACCATAATCGATATCAAAATCCATCTCGCTTAGATTTTGCGTGCGAACGTCATTTCCGGCGGCTTTTGCCGCAACGGCATAGGTCTGCGCCAAGGCCATGTTCAGGGATGTATCGGCAGGGTGGCCGTTTAGGATAAATATGCGTTTTGTCATGAAGACCTCAAATAATTGACCGTGGTCATTATTTGATATGGATATAATTGACCGCGGTCAACTGCAATTGAACGCAGCTCAGAAATGTGAGATGAAAACCTATGGAAAAGCAGATTCAAAAAAGAACGCTCGCCACACGGGCTAAACTGGTCGCGGCGGCTGAGGCTATCGTATCGGAAGGCGGGTTTGACGCGCTTCGGGTAGAGGAGGTGGTTTCGCGGGCAGGTGTGGCTAAGGGCACTTTCTTTGCACATTTTCGCGACAAGGATGCCTTGATGGAGCGTCTGATCGGAGCCCGTTTAGATTGTATCCTTGATGCACTGTCCGAGGTTCCAGCGCCTGTAACGGTTGGCACCATGGTGGATGAAATGCTGCCAATGCTGCATTTCATGGTCAGCGAGCGTTACGTTTTTGATCTGATATTGCGGTATTCAGGCGCTGCGTTGACCGATGATATCGGGCCAATCGGCATGTGCATCGCCCGTCACGAAACCGTGGTGATGGGGTGGTTGAATGCAGAGGGGGTGCGGCGCGATGTCCCCCTCAAGATATTGGCAGAAGGCATTCAAGCCTTTGTTTTCCAAACGCTCGGGTTGCATTTTTGTGCGCTTCATACCGATGTGCCGATACAAAGCAGGCTGCGGTCGTATCTAGAACCTTGGTTGCTGGCGCGCAGTTGATGCGACCGAACATCTGTATAGCCTCACGCCAACGTGCCGCATGGGTTGCGTTTTGCGGCGGTTCTGCTAGCAGGATTGCAACTTCTTAAGGGCGTATGTGACATGGACGATCTCAAGCAAAAATACCTTTCCCAGATTGCAAATGCGTCTGATGAATCCGGATTGGAAGACATCCGGTTGGCCGCTGTCGGCAAAAAGGGCGAAGTTGCTCTGAAAATGCGTGAACTGGGCAAGATGACACCAGAAGAACGCCAGACTGCAGGCCCTGCGCTGAATGCGCTTAAAGATGAAATTAACTCGGCTTTGGCGGCGAAGAAGGCGGCACTGGGCGATGCGGCATTGGATGAGCGCCTGCGCAGTGAGTGGCTGGACGTGACGCTGCCGTCACGCGGGCGGCCCATGGGCACGATTCACCCTGTGTCTCAGGTTACCGAAGAACTGACAGCGATCTTTGCTGAAATGGGCTTTTCCGTTGCCGAAGGTCCGCGCATTGATACCGATTGGTATAACTTTGACGCGCTGAACATTCCGGGCCACCACCCTGCACGCGCCGAGATGGACACGTTTTACATGGCCCGCGCTGAAGGTGACGACCGCCCGCCGCATGTGCTGCGCACCCATACTTCGCCTGTGCAAATCCGCACGATGGAGGCCGAAGGCGCGCCGCTGCGCATCATCTGTCCCGGTGGTGTGTACCGCGCTGACTATGACCAGACCCACACGCCGATGTTCCATCAGGTAGAAGGTTTGGCGATTGATAAAGACATCTCCATGGCGAACCTGAAATGGACGCTGGAGGAATTCTTCTCGGCTTTCTTCGAGATCGACGGCATCAAAACCCGCTTCCGCGCCTCGCATTTCCCCTTCACCGAACCATCGGCGGAAGTGGATATTCAATGTTCATGGGTCGATGGCCAATTGCGCATTGGCGAAGGCGACGGATGGATGGAAGTGCTGGGTTCTGGCATGGTCCACCCCAAAGTGCTGGCCGCTGGCGGGATCGATCCCGAGGTTTATCAAGGTTTTGCCTTTGGCATGGGGATCGACCGTATTGCGATGCTGAAATACGGCATCCCCGATTTGCGGGCGTTCTTTGATTCAGATTTGCGTTGGCTGCGGCACTATGGCTTCGCGAGCTTGGATCAGCCGAATTTGCATGGTGGGTTGAGTAGGTGAAGCGAAACCGCTCCCTACAAGTCCAGATCATACGGAAAATCCGCAATTCTTCATGCGCGAAGGTGCTTCTCAAGCGAGTTTGGTCAGATGAACATGGGAATGAATTTTCTGAAAATGAGGGCTGGACGCAAGAAGAAGTTTTCAATTTGCAACTTATGATTGGTGATGGACGACTTTTAGAGACGTATGAAAGCTCAGTTGGATCGTCATATCTGACGCCGGATCAGCCCTGCGAATATCATGTGGGGATCAGCTCAGTCGGATATGATTGGTTTGACAACTCAGTATGGTGGAAGCGCCAGATCGTATCTCTTAAGAACAACGTTCTTACTATTCTTATTTCAGTTGCTGTCGCGCTACTATCATCATGGGCACTTAAGTTTACAGGTTTAGATCAATGAAATTCACACTCTCTTGGCTCAAAGAGCACCTCGACACCACGGCTTCCGTGGATGAGATCACCTATGCCCTGACCGATCTGGGTCTGGAAGTGGAGGGGGTCGAAGACCGTGGCGCGAAGCTGCGCGATTTTACCCTTGGTTTTGTGAAATCCGCTGAAAAGCATCCCGATGCGGACCGCCTGCGCGTGTGTCAGGTGGAAACCGACGAAGGCCTGCAACAGATCATCTGTGGCGCACCCAATGCGCGCGAAGGCATCACCGTTGTGATCGCCAAGCCCGGCGTGTACGTGCCCGGCATTGATACCACCATTGGCGTGGGCAAAATCCGCGGGATTGAAAGCTTTGGCATGATGGCCTCCGAGCGCGAGCTGGAGCTGTCCGAAGAGCATGACGGGATCATTGAACTTCCGTCTGGTAATGTCGGCGACAGCTTTACCGATTGGCTGGCCGAAAATGACCCTGCCAAAGTTGACCCTGTGATCGAAATCGCCATCACGCCGAACCGTCCAGACGCCCTTGGCGTGCGCGGTATTGCGCGTGATCTGGCGGCGCGTGGTTTGGGCAAGCTCAAGCAGCGTGACGTAGATGTGGTGGCGGGGGCGTTCCCTTGTCCTGTCAGCGTCAGCATTGACGACGACACGCTGGAGCACTGTCCTGTGTTCTTTGGCCGTGTCATTCGCGGCGTGAAAAACGGGCCAAGCCCTGTTTGGTTGCAAGACCGTCTGCGTGCCATTGGCCTGCGGCCGATCAGCTTTTTGGTGGATGTGACCAACTTTTTCACCTTTGACCGCAACCGCCCGCTGCATGTGTTTGACGCGGATAAGATTGCAGGCGACGCGTTGCGCGTTCACCGCGCCAAAGGTGGTGAGACCTTGGTCGCGTTGGACGACAAAGAATACACCCTGCAAGACAGCATGATCGTGATCTCGGACGCGAATGGGGTTGAGAGCATTGGCGGCGTGATGGGCGGTTTGGCCACTGGCGTGACCGAAGACACCGTGAATGTCTTCCTTGAAGCAGCGTATTTTGATCCGGTGCGTACAGCCTACACGGGCCGCGCGCTCAAGATCAATTCGGATGCGCGATATCGCTTTGAACGCGGGATTGACCCCGAGTGGACGCCATACGGGATTGAGCACGCAACCCAGATGATCCTTGATCATGCGGGCGGTGAAGCCTCGGACGTGGTGAGTGCGGGTAAAGTGCCTGACACCAGCCGCGCCTACCGTCTGAATGCGAAACGTGTGGTTTCCTTGGTTGGTATGGAAATCCCTGAATCGACCCAGCGTCAGACGCTGACGTCTTTGGGTTTCCGTTTGGAAGGCGACATGGCGCATGTGCCCAGCTGGCGCCCCGATGTTCAGGGCGAGGCCGATCTGGTGGAAGAAGTGGCGCGGATTGCGTCCCTGACCAAGTTGGAAGGCGTGCCTTTGCCGCGTCTGACAACAGGCGTGCCGCGCCCCGTGATGTCACCTGTGCAGCGCCGCGAAGTTGCGGCTCGGCGTACGGCGGCGGCATTGGGCTATCATGAATGTGTGACCTATAGCTTCATTGACCAGCCCTCGGCGGCTCTGTTTGGTGGGGGCACTGATGCAACCCGTCTGGAAAACCCGATCAGCAATGACATGAGCCACATGCGCCCGGCCTTGCTGCCCGGTCTGCTGGCTGCCGCAGCACGCAATCAGGCACGTGGTTTTGCAGATATGGCGCTGTTTGAAGTTGGCCCTGCCTTTAGTGGCGGTGAACCGGGCGAACAGCACATGCTTGTTTCTGGCCTGTTGGTGGGGCGTACTGGTCCCAAAGACGTGTTGGGTGCTGCGCGTGACGTAGACGTGTTTGACGTCAAAGCGGACGCCGAGGCCATTCTGGCGGCAATCGGCGCACCGGCCAAAGTGCAAATTCTGCGCGGCGCTGATGATTGTTGGCATCCCGGCCGTCACGGCAAGGTTTGTCTTGGTCCCAAGAAAGTGCTGGCCATCTTTGGCGAAGTACATCCACGTATCTTGGCCGCGATGGATGTGAAGGGGCCTGCAATGGCCTTTACGATCTGGCCTGCCGAAGTGCCGCTGCCGCGCAAAGCAGGGGCCACACGCCCCGCGCTGAAGGTCAGTGATTTGCAAGCGGTCGAGCGTGACTTTGCCTTTGTTGTAGATGCGGATGTAGAAGCCCTGACGTTGGTTAACGCGGCGATGGGTGCGGATAAGGTATTGATCGAAGACGTGCGTGTGTTTGACGAATTCATCGGTGGCAGTCTGGGTGAGGGGAAAAAATCCCTTGCGTTGACCGTACGCATGCAACCGCATGAACAAACGTTGAAAGATGCGGATATCGAAGCTGTGGGGGCCAAGGTTGTTGAAAAAGTGACCAAGGCCACAGGCGGGGTCTTGCGCGGGTGATGTAACGCTGCCGCCATCCTTTGGGGTGGCGGCAGGTTTGAGAGTATTGGCAAAATCGAAATGGGGCCTGCGCCCTGAGGGGGAGAGACGATGTTGAATGTGTACCTGTCAGGCGAGATTCATACAGATTGGCGTGAGCAAATCACTGAGGGCGCTCAAGGGCTGGATATCGTGTTTTCAGGCCCTGTGACGGATCACGCGGCAAGCGATGATTGCGGTGTCGCTATTCTGGGGGCTGAGGCGGACAAGTTTTGGCATGATCACAAAGGCGCGCAAATTAATGCAATCCGCACGCGCAAAGGTATTGCCGATGCTGACGTTGTGGTTGTGCGGTTTGGCGACAAGTACAAGCAGTGGAATGCTGCCTTTGATGCCGGATATGCTGCGGCGTTGGGTAAATCACTGATCATTCTGCACGGCGCGGATCACGCCCATGCGCTCAAGGAAGTGGATGCCGCTGCTTTGGCGGTGGCCTCTGATCCGGCGCAGGTGGTGGATATTTTGCGGTATGTGTTGACGGCTAAGTTGCCCTAAAGGTCTGCGTTCTGGGCCTAAATTTTGTGTTTTCCCCATAAAAACTGACTATTAGTTTTACAGTTGTGTGGTATTGACCGCGCAATGGCGCAAAGGGTGGGAAAACCTGCGGCCGACAAACGTAGCAAGGGACAAATCAATGCTTAACGAATTCAAAGACTTTATCGCCAAAGGCAATGTCATGGACATGGCTGTTGGTATCATCATCGGCGCCGCTTTTACGGCGATCGTGACGTCGCTGGTTGGTGACCTGATCAACCCGATTATTGCACTGTTCACGGGCGGCGTAGATTTCTCAGGCTGGTATTATGTGATTGGCGGCAGCACGTCTGATTATGCTTCTATCGAAGCGGCAACAGAAGCGGGTGTTCCTGTGTTCGCGATTGGCCGTTTTGTAATGGCAGTCATGAACTTCCTGATTGTTGCATGGGTTGTGTTCATGCTGGTCAAGATGGTGAACCGCGTCAAAGCGGCTGCTGAGAAAGAAGCAGAAGTTGCCGAAGAAGCGGCTCCAGCTGGTCCAACACAAGAAGAACTGCTGGCAGATATTCTTGCAGCTTTGAAAAAAGCCTGAGTTTAACTCTGGGTTCTAAGATTGGGGGTCGCGGTTTCGCGGCCCCCTTTTTGTTGTTGCCAGTTTTCGTTTATTGGATGGCTTGTTCGGGTGTGATGCAGTCCATCCCCAGCGCCTCACCCACGGCTTTGTAGGTGATCTGGCCCGCATGCACGTTGAGACCCGCCAGCAGGTGTGGATCATCGGCGCAGGCTCGCTTCCAGCCCTTGTCGGCAAGGGACAGCATGAAGGGCATTGTGGCATTGCCAAGCGCGATAGTTGAGGTCCGTGCCACGGCGCCGGGCATGTTAGCGACGCAGTAATGCATAACACCGTCTACCTCATAGATCGGGTCTTGGTGGGTTGTGGCATGGGAGGTTTCAAAGCAGCCGCCTTGGTCAATCGCAACATCGACAAGGACCGCACCGGATTGCATGAGGCCGAGTTGGTCGCGGCTGACGAGTTTTGGTGCTGCCGCGCCGGGCACCAGTACGGCACCGATGACCATGTCCATGCGGGGCAGTAGATCAACCATGGCACCGCGATCAGAGTATTGCGTGGTCAGGCGGCCCATGAAGACATCATCCAAATAGGATAGCCGTGCGATTGAGCGGTCCAGCACGGTCACATTTGCACCCATACCAACGGCCACACGGGCGGCTGCGGTCCCCACAACACCGCCACCGATGATGGCAACATTTGCAGGGCGCACCCCCGGCACACCGCCCATCAATACGCCACGTCCTCCGTTTGCCTTTTGCAAGGTCCATGCGCCCATTTGCGGGGCAAGGCGGCCTGCGACCTCGGACATTGGCGCCAGTAGGGGCAGACCACCTGCGCGGTCAGTCACGGTTTCATAAGCGATGCATGTGGCGCCTGAGGCAATCAGGTCTTTGGTTTGCGCAGGGTCGGGGGCAAGGTGGAGGTAGGTGAATAGGATTTGCCCGTCGCGCAGCATTTTACGCTCGATGGCCTGCGGTTCTTTGACCTTTACGATCATATCCGCAGCCGCAAAAATCTCGGCGGGAGTTTCGAGGATTGTGGCACCTGCGGCAACGTAATCCGCATCCTCAAATCCTGCACCTGTGCCTGCGCCTGTTTCGATAATCACGCAGTGACCGCGATTGATCGCTTCGAGAGCGGCATTGGGGGTGACACCGACACGGAATTCTTGGGGTTTGATTTCTTTTGGGCAACCGATTTTCATTATTTTTGTCCTTCTCCACTGTTATAAATTGAGCTTGCGCCTGATTTATCGAGATTGGTGGCGATATTTGCTCGCCAACAGCTCTGTTCTTCGAATAAAGTTGAGCAATGGGCCGTAAATTCGCAAAGGTTTTGCATGATGTTGGATAGTATCGATCGAAAACTGCTTGCTGCGTTGCAAAGGCGCGGACGGATGTCGAATGCCGAATTGTCCGAGCAGGTAAATCTGTCACCTTCGGCCTGTCATCGCCGTGTCCAACGGCTAGAGGCTGAGGGATATATCCGAGATTACGTTGCTTTGCTGGATGCGCGCAAGTTGGGCGTGCCGACGACGGTGTTTGTTGAGATAACTCTATCGGGCCAAGCGGATGAGGTTCTGGATGCGTTTGAAAAATCCGTGGCGCGTATTCCAGATGTGCTGGAATGCCATTTGATGGCTGGAACTGCGGACTATCTGCTTAAGGTTGTTGCAGAGGACACCGAGGATTTTGCACGTATCCATCGTCAGTATCTGGCGCGATTGCCCGGCGTGCAGGGTATGCAATCCAGTTTTGCGTTGCGCACAGTGTGCAAGACGACGGCGTTACCCGTTTAGCTGCGCCATAGTTCAAAGCGAGAATCCTTTAACAGACCTTACAAGCGTCCTGTGCGCTGTGTTAGGTTGCGGCAGACTCACGTTTTTGGAGAACTGCCATGTCCAGTACCGAAACCTCACCCAAAGAGCTATTGTTGCAAGCGGCAATTGTGCACGTGCCTTTTGATGGGTGGTCGCAGGCCACGTTTGATGCGGCTGTTACGGATACAGGCATCGAGCGGGCAGTGGCCAATAGCATCTGTCCGCGTGGGGCAGTGGACCTTGCGTTGATGTACCATGTGCAAGGCGATGCCGAGATGGTTGCGCGGCTGCAAAGTGCTGATCTGGAGGACATGCGATTTCGGGACCGCATTGCTGCTGCAGTTCGGTATCGTTTGGAAGCGGTTGAGGACAAAGAAACCGTGCGGCGTGGCACAGCGTTATTCGCGCTTCCTGCTTATGCTGCTGATGGTGCCAAGGCGATCTGGGGTACGGCTGATGCGATCTGGAATGCTTTGGGCGATACATCCGAAGATGTGAATTGGTACACCAAACGTGCTACGCTGAGCGGGGTGTATTCATCGACCATTCTATATTGGTTGGGGGATGATAGCGAAAATCACGCGGATACATGGGCGTTTCTGGATCGCCGTATTGATGACGTCATGCAGATTGAAAAGCTCAAGGCGCAGGTGCGGGACAGCCCTGTTTTAAGTAAACTGATGGCGGGGCCGAACTGGCTATTGGGGCATATCAAAGCGCCTCAGAAGGCGTCAGGTGTCGGATTGCCAGGGCGTTGGGATCCACGTTAAAAGCCCGTTCATGAGTGATATTTCTCCTTTGCTGCGCCTTGATGTCGTTGATCTACGGATTGACGGGCGCGATGTGTTGCGCGGGATTACCTGTGTGTCGGATGCGCGGCGGATTGCGGTACTGGGCCGCAATGGATCGGGTAAAACCACGCTGGCGCGGGTGATGGCAGGGCTGAAAGCACCCACAGGTGGTACAGTGCACATCGCAGGTGTCGATGTGGCGCGCGACAGGCGTGGGGCTTTGGGTGCTGTGGGAATATTGTTCCAGAACCCTGATCATCAGATTATTTTCCCTACAGTGGGCGAGGAACTATCTTTTGGTCTGTCACAAATGGGGATGACCAAGGTAGCTGTGACCGATCGGGTGGAGCAAGTACTGGCACAGTTTGGTAAATCGGCTTGGCACGACGCCGCGATCTATCAGCTATCGCAAGGGCAACGACAGCTTGTGTGCCTGATGGCGATCCTTGCGATGGCACCCAAAGTCATCATTCTGGATGAGCCTTTTGCAGGGTTGGACATCCCTACCATGATGCATTTGTCGCGGGTGCTGGAGAGCACCGATGCGGCGTTGGTCCATATCACCCATGATCCGCGCATTGTAGCGCACTACGATCATGTGCTGTGGATTGAAGGGGGCGCAGTACAGATGCAAGGTGCTGCCGCAGAAGTGGCTCCTGCGTTTGAAGCGGCGATGACCGAACTGGGGAAACGTGATGATCTCTCTGACATCGCCGGTTAAAACTCGCGCGCACGGTTGGCCTGCTGGGGGTAAACTACTAGCGCTTTGCGTGGTCTCTGTTGTTTTGTTCGCAGTCCCTGATCTGATGTTTCAATTTGCGGCAGCGATGAGTGTGGTGCTGCTTTATGCTTTGCCAGGGCGGGTGTTTTTGCGCCACGGATTGCGGCGCATTTGGCCGCTTTGGCCGTTTGTGGTGGTCTTGCTGGTTTGGCATGTGTTCACGGATGCTTGGGCTGAGGGCGTGGTCATTGCCTTGCGGATGCTTACAGCCGTAGCGCTGGCCAATCTGGTGACAATGACAACCTCGCTGCAGGCTATGATGGATGTGGTCAGTTGGCTGCTGCGGCCCTTTGCACGGTTTGGCGTGAACGTGCGCGCAATAGAGCTTGCGGCGGCAATGGTGATCCGCTTTACCCCTGTTTTGGGAGAAAAGGGTACAGCGCTGGCGCTGGCATGGCGTGCAAGATCCCGCAGGCCTGCGGGCTGGCGGGTGATTGTGCCCTTTATGGTTTTGGCGTTGGATGACGCCGGCCATGTATCAGAAGCGCTGCGTGCGCGCGGCGGCATAGAAATGGATAAGAAGTCATGAATTCAGAACATAACGTGGTGCAGATTGCGCTTTTCACAGCTTTGATTGCGGCGCTTGGATTGGTCCCACAGCTGACATTGGCCTTTGGCGTGCCGATTACAGCCCAAAGTCTGGGAATTATGCTGTGTGGCACGGTTTTAGGCGCGCGGCGTGGTGGCTTGGCGGCGCTGTTGTTTATCGGCTTGGTCGCCCTTGGGCTGCCTTTGTTGGCAGGCGGACGCGGTGGTTTGGGTGTGTTCACCTCACCAACGGCGGGCTTTGCGTTGGGCTTCCCCGTTGCGGCATTTGCGACAGGTTGGGTGATGGAGCGTTTAAGCGGCGTTACCGTGGTGCTAGCTGCGGGGATCGCTGCTGTGCTGGGTGGTGTTGTGGTGCTGTACGCTTTCGGGATTAGCGGCATGGCGATTGTGCTGGGGCGGTCATTGACCGAGGCGGCGCTGTTGGTAACGGCCTTTATTCCAGGGGATGCTGTCAAAGCTGTTCTGGCGGGGATTATCACCGCGGCGCTGTACCGTGCGCGGCCCCATAGCGTGTTTTCACGTAGCTAAAATCACAGCGGTGGCAATGCCACCTGCTGCGGCAATCGCAGCAAGGCCCTTGCCACCGCTGATCTGCATTTCGTGAAATAGTCGAACTGCGTTGATGGTGCCGGACGCGCCTATGGGATGCCCCCGTGCCAAAGCACCGCCGCCGATATTGACCTGATCAGGGTCAAGGCCCGCCCCTTTGACGCAGGCGATGGCCTGAACGGCAAAGGCCTCCATTATTTCCGAACAGATGATGTCTTGCGGGCGCAGGCGGGTATTCTCTAGCGCGGCTTTGATCGCGGCCACAGGGGCGAGGGCAGGCATGTCTGGTGCATGCCCCTTGGTTGATCCGCCAAGAATTGCCACGCCGTTGCACCCCAGTTGTCGCCGCATTTGGTCTGACACTACCACACAAAACGCGGCACCATCGGCGGCAACAGCCATGTTTGCGGCTGTGATGCTGCCGCTCACAGGTTTCGCACGTGCGACAAGCGCGTCGGACAGGTTCCGCGCAAAAGGATCGCGTGCTTGTCCGTTCAGTGTGACGATTTCGCCGTTGTGGGGCGTGGCTGCGCAGGCTTTGGCATGGCTGTGGATCGCCCATGCGTCTTGTTGTGTGCGGGGGATGCCAGCGCTTTGAGCCAAGACGTCAGCGGCGGCTGCCATGTCTGGATCGCGGTCAGACCAAGGGGTGAAAGGCGGCTGGTCATAGGCCATAGGAGGGCTGCCATCAGCAAATGTACGCAGACGTAAGGGGCGGCGGGAATAGCTTTCGACTCCGCCTGCAATGACCACATGCGCGGCACCGCTTTCAACCATCGCTTTGGCCAGCAGCAGCGCATCCAGCCCGCCTGCGCATTGGCGGTCAATGCTCAGCCCTGCCACGGTTTCAGGCAAGCCAGCGGCCAATGCGACCAACCGCGCAGGATTACCACCACCACCGATGGCATTGGAGAGGATGACTTCGTCAACTTGCGCGGGCGCAATACCTGCTTGCACGAGGGCGGCATGCAAAACAGGCGCGCCAAGCGCATCCAGCGTGAGGTTAGAAAACGCGCCATTGCGGGGAACAACCGCACTGCGGCAAGCGGCGATGATATGGGCCGTCATAGGACACACCCTGTCAGGGCGGCGATGCGTGGAAGGTCCGGTTTGCCTGAGGTAAGGAGCGGGAAGGGGTCAAGGAAAGTGACATCGCGCAGCCCTGTTTGGCCGTTGGTTTTGCACTGCGTCAAAACAAGATTGCGCAGTTGTGCATCCTCTGGTCCTTCAAGCACAGCAATCAAAGTGTGACCGCGCAGCGTATCAGGCTGCGCAAGCACGGCGCATTGGCTCACGCCGTCAAGCGCGCTGAGCTGCGTCTCCAATTCCTCGGGGAAAACGGTGGTATCGGCGATGTTGATCGCACGCCCTGCGCGGCCCCGTAGGAACAGGTTACCTTGGGCATCTAGCGTGCCATATTCACCTACGGTCATCCAATCACCGTCCCGCCTTGTATGGGGGCTGCTGCCTTGTAGGTAGTGTTCAAAGAGATAGGGGCTGCGCACCCAGATGACGCCTGTGCCAGCAGCATCTGCATCCCGTACGGCGATCTCCACATCTTGATAGGCGCGGCCCACCGATCCTAGCGGCGTGGCGTCATCGCTCAGCGTGATAAAGCTGGTTTCGGCTGCGCCATAGAAAACGTGCAATTGGGCGTTCGGGCAGATTGCAGTGATGTGGCGGCGGATGTCAGGGCCAAGTGAGCCGCCTCCACACAGGATCAACCTGATGTGGGGCAGGCGCGTTGCGGCGGGCAGTAAGCGCAATTGTGTTGGTGTCGCGTAAAGGATGGAGCAGCCGTGACTGTGCATCTGGGCGCTTTGGCCTGAGGGTTTCAGTGAGGACAAGGCATGAACCGTTAGGCCAAGATGTATGCCCTCTAGAATTCCGTATAAGGCAAGTGAATGGCTGAGCGCCCCTAAAACCGCGATGCTGTCTTTTGCGGTATGATCGAACCGTTCGGCATTGGCGCTGAAATTGGCGATCCAAGAGGCTTGGCTGCGTTGGATCACTTTGGGTGCGCCCGATGTGCCACCTGTGAGGGTGGCGAAATGCGAGGTCGGCATTTGATCTATATTCGCCACGGGCAGGTCGCTGACGCAAAATGGCGTGTTTGTTCCCAGAGTCGCCCATAGCCCTGTGATTGCTGCGGCAAGTGGCTGGGCAGGGATGTTGGATAGGGCGGTTTGCGCCTGAGGGATATGCAGGTGGTCACCCATGAAAACACGCGCAGCAGGGTGTCTTTGAAAATGGGGCATGGTCATGAAGAGCATCCTTTGCTGCGGTCTGACCCGACCTTTAACAAATGTGCGATGTGCTGACTACTGGTGCTGCGGGGGGTGTACTCTGCCTATAGGAAATCTATGGTGTGTTTGAAATCAAGACTTTGAGGGAGAAAACGATGGTCGAGATGATGCGTGCCGTAGAGATTACCAAACCCGGTGGACCCGAAGTCCTGCAAGTGACGCAGCGCCCTGTGCCAGAAGCGGCACAGGGTCAGGTGGTGATCAAGGTTGCATGGGCTGGTGTGAACCGCCCTGACGCGCTGCAACGTGCGGGTGCATATGCGCCGCCGCCGACCGCCAGCGATTTGCCGGGCCTTGAGGCGTCGGGCGAAGTTGTGGCGATTGGGGCAGGTGTGACTGGCATCGCCCTGGGTGACAAGGTCTGTGCATTGCTGCCCGGCGGTGGCTATGCAGAGTATGTGGCAACCCCTGCGGCACATTGCCTGCCTGTTCCCGAAGGCATGGGCATGAAAGAAGCCGCCTGTCTGCCCGAGACATTCTTTACCGTCTGGTCGAACGTGTTCATGCGCGGCGGCCTAAAAGCGGGCGAGCGGTTTTTGATCCAAGGCGGATCATCAGGTATCGGCACGACAGCGATCCAATTGGCCAAAGCCTTTGGAGCACGGGTGTTTGTCACCGCCGGCAACGCCGAAAAATGCGCGGCCTGTGTTGAACTGGGCGCCGAGCGGGCGATCAACTACCGCGAGGAAGATTTTGTCGCTGTGATGAAAGCCGAGGGCGGTGCGGATGTGATCCTTGATATGGTCGGGGGTGATTACATTGCCCGAAATCTGGATGCGCTGGATTTTGAGGGCCGTCTGGTGCAAATCGCGTTTCTTGGCGGTGCCAAGGCTGAACTCAACTTTGCGCCTTTGATGATGAAACGTCTAACAATGACAGGGTCAACTTTGCGCCCACAGTCCGATCTGGCCAAAGCCGGGATTGCGACGGAGCTGCGTGAAGCGGTTTGGCCGCTTTTGGCAAAAGGCACTGTGGCACCTGTTATGGACAGCGAGTTTGATTTTGAAAATGCCGCAGGCGCCCATGCGCGAATGGAAGCCAGCGGTCACATTGGCAAGATCGTGCTGAAGGTTGGCGGTTGATCACCGTCTGAGATACGCCGCTGGCTGCGAGTGTGGCCAGCGGCAGCTTAGTCAAGCTGCAGGGCGCTCTTAGCGCAAGGGCGTGAAAACAGCGTCTTTTAGCGTGCAATCTTTGATCACGTCGCGGCCGCAAGGAACGGGCGTTAGATCACGCGAGAGGCAGATACGGGCCTCTTGGATATACCCTTGGCGGCAGGTGATTGTGATATTGTCGCGTGTGAGCGTGGGGTTTTCCTTGATAAATGCATCCTCAACCACCGAGGCGGGTAGTTTTACAGTGCGATCAAGTTTGCGAAATATCGCTGGGCGCGTGATGCTGGCATAGGCGCGGCGCGACAGGTCGTAATAGTCAGCTGCGGCCAGATCGGTGCATGTGCCGTGCTTTTTCCACTGATACCACGCCAGACCACCTGACCCCATGATATCTGCCATATCGGCAGACATCCCCCGCGTGGGCGGGCGTTTGGCGGTTTGGCAATATGAGGGATAGCCGCGGTGGAATTGCGGCCATAGCCCGTGCAGGGTCCAGCCAAAGTCTTCGCGCGTGTCGCATTGTGGAGAATTGCGTGCATCGCCTTCCAGCGCACACCAATTGGCAGACCAACTTAACGCCATTACGTAATAGTCAAATTCGCCAGCGCGTTCGCCTTCGGCATGGGCAGAGAAGCCGGTAAAGGCGAACAAGAGGGTGAGAAAAATGCGGCGCATCTGGGGTCTTTCCTTATGGGCGGTCCTTGGTTATATAGAACATAAGTTCCCCCACATTGGAAACGGTTCCGGTCTCCGGGACAGCCTAATTCAGGCGACGGGGAAGGTGCGTTTAAAGGAGAGACACATGGCTAAACCGATTATGGCAAAGGCCACCGCCGTCTGGCTGGTGGATAACACAACCATTGGCTTCAAGCAGATCGCGGATTTCGTTGAAATGCACGAGCTTGAAATTCAAGGCATTGCGGATGGCGATGTGGCGACTGGTGTGAAGGGGTTTGATCCCGTTTCCAACAACCAGCTAACGCAAGAAGAGATCGACAAGGCGCAAGCCAACCCGATGCACAAGCTGGTGTTAAAGTTTAACGCAGCAGCCACTGGCGAAGAAAAACGCCGTGGCCCACGTTATACGCCGTTGTCCAAACGTCAGGATCGCCCTGCGTCGATCTTGTGGTTGGTCAAGTTCCACCCCGAATTGTCTGACGCACAGGTAAGCAAGCTGGTGGGCACAACAAAGCCAACCATTCAAGCCATCCGTGAGCGGACCCATTGGAATATTGCCAACATCCAACCGATTGATCCGGTTGCGTTGGGCCTGTGTAAACAATCCGAGCTGGATTCGATGGTACAGATCGCAGCGGCCAAGAAAGCCGCAGAGGGCGGCGTTATGTCAGATGACGAACGCCGCAAGCTGGTCAGCACCGAGCAGAGCCTTGGGATGGACACAGAGCCACGGATGCCGTCCGCGATTGAAGGTCTTGAGACGTTTACCCTGTCGACTGACGTTGCAGACGATGAAGAAGACGAAAAGAAAGACAGCGATTTCACGGATGCGGAAAGCTTCTTTAACTTGCCTGATGGCGATGCTGAAGAAGATGAAGACGACGCAAAGTAAAAGTCTCGTCGGGAAACCGATGGGGTTTGTTGCATGAAAAAATAAGGGGCGTCCGGTAGCGGGCGTCCCTTTCTTTTTGAGGTAGAGCCTACTTAGAGAGTTTTACGCGCCCGCATGGCTGCGGTGATGGTACCGTCATCAAGGTAATCCAACTCACCCCCGATTGGCACGCCTTGGGCCAGTGAGGTCAGGCGGACTTGCCCTTCGAGTTGGTCGGCGATGTAATGGGCGGTGGTTTGGCCGTCGATGGTCGCGTTGAGGGCAAGGATGACTTCGGTGATCCCTTCGCTTTGGACGCGGTCCAGCAAGCGGGGAATGCGCAGTTCTTGCGGGCCGATGGCGTCTAGGGCGGATAAAGTACCGCCAAGCACATGGTAACGGCCATGAAATACGCCAGAGCGTTCCATGGCCCAAAGGTCCGCGACATCCTCAACAACGCATAACTCGCCGTTGGCCCGTTTGTCGCTTTCGCAGATGTCACAAATATCAGCCGTACCGACGTTGCTGCAATTCAGACATTCGCGTGCAGTAGCAGCGACGGTGTGCATCACATCGGCAAGGGGCGTTAGCAGCAAGGCGCGTTTGCGGATCAGATGCAAAACAGCGCGCCGTGCTGAACGCGGGCCAAGGCCCGGTAGCTTGGCCATCAATTCAATCAAGGCATCGATGTCGCGGGTAGAACTCATATCATTATACCCGCAGCATGTGTCGGATTGAGGTTAAAGGCAAAGCGCAGATACCGAGGGATTAGAACGGCAGCTTCATGCCTGCGGGCAGACCCAGACCTTCGGTGAGTTTGCTCATCTCTTCTTGCGAGCGGTCCGAGGCTTTGCCTTGCGCATCTTTGATCGCGGCGAGGATCAGGTCTTCGACAACTTCTTTGTCGTCACCATTAAAGATCGAGGGATCGATGTTTAGGGATTTCAATTCGCCTTTGGCGGTGCAGGTGGCTTTGACAAGGCCAGCGCCAGATTCGCCTTCGACCATGATGTTGTGCATTTCTTCCTGCATTTCAGCCATTTTGCCCTGCATCTCTTGGGCTTTTTTCATCATTCCGGCCATATCGCCGAGACCGCCTAATCCTTTGAACATAGTGTTCTCCTGTTATTCTATTGCTTTTCTATATGTTGGCTGATGGGTGTCGGGACAAGGGGTCAGCTGTCCTCGAAAGGATCCCATTCGTCTTCGACCTCTGGCAGGGCCTCGGATACGGCAGCGGCGGCAATGTCGGCGGCTGTGCGGATCGCAGTGATTTTCGCCCGTGGGAACTGGGCCAGCACGGCCATCATGAGCGGGTGGGCTTCTGCTTCGGCGCGCATGGCGTTGTCTTTGGCGTCACGGAGCGAGGCGATGGTCGGCGCGCCGCCAGTATTGACGACTGTCACGGCCCATCTGTTGCCTGTCCAAAGTTGGAGTTTTGCGCCAAGCCGTTGAGCCAGATCGCGCGGGGCGGTGTCGGTGGGCACAAATTCCACCCGGCCCGGTTGATAGGCGGCCAGTTGCAAAGACGTTTCTACTTCGACCAGTAGCTTGACGTCACGGTTGTGGCGGATCAGCTCAAGGACATGTTCAAAGGTTGGAAACGCTGCGAGTGCTGAAGCAGGATCAACCGCAAGAGCGGTGGCTTGGCCCGAAGCGTTGGGCGTGGACGTCATTTGGGGTGCGCTGTGCTGCACTGCTTGGGCGTTTGTCGAGCCGCTTGAGGGGCCGTTGCCTCCACCAGCGGGCATTTGCGGACGGCCTGTTGGTGCAGGTGTGTTCTGCAACGTGCGCAGCAATTCTTCTGGCGAGGGCAGATCAGCAACATGGGTGAGGCGGATGATTGCCATTTCGGCAGCCATCATGGCATTGGGCGCGCTTGCAACTTCCTCCAGTGCCTTGAGCAGCATCTGCCACAAGCGGGTCAAAACACGGATTGCAAGCGCATCGGCCATAACGCGGCCACGGTCCCGCTCTTCGGGGGAAATGGTCGGGTCTTCGGCGGCATCGGGCGTGATTTTCACCACGCTAACCCAATGGGTGATTTCGGCCAGATCGCGCAGTACGGCCATCGGGTCTGCGCCCTCGGCGTATTGGGCGCCGATTTCAGTGAGGGCGCTGGCGGCATCGCCCCGCAAGATCATATCCAGCAAATCCAGAACACGGGCGCGGTCTGCAAGGCCCAGCATGGCGCGGACCTGCATGGCGGTTGTTTCGCCTGCGCCGTGACTAATGGCTTGGTCTAACAAAGAAGTCGCATCGCGGGCCGAGCCTTCGGCAGCGCGGGTGATCAGCGCCAGCGCGTCATCGGCGATATCAGCCGCTTCGGCCGTGGCGATTTTGCGCAGCAGGGCAATCATCACCTCGGGTTCAATTCGGCGCAGGTCAAACCGCTGGCATCGCGACAGGACAGTGACGGGGACTTTGCGAATTTCCGTGGTCGCAAAGATGAATTTGACGTGCTCTGGTGGTTCTTCCAATGTCTTTAGCAGCGCGTTGAACGCGCCAGTGGACAGCATGTGAACTTCATCGATGATGTAGACTTTGTAGCGGGCAGAGGCGGCGCGGTAATGTACGCTGTCGATGATTTCACGGATGTTGGCGACGCCGGTGTTTGACGCGGCGTCCATCTCGATCACATCGACATGGCGGCCTTCCATGATGGCGGTGCAATGTTCACAGACGCCGCAAGGTTCTGTGGTGGGGCCAGAGGTGCCGTCAGGACCGATACAGTTCATGCCTTTGGCAATGATCCGTGCGGTGGTCGTTTTACCCGTGCCGCGAATACCTGTCATGATGAACGCCTGCGCGATGCGGTCTGCCGCAAATGCGTTTTTAAGCGTACGCACCATCGCCTCTTGCCCCACCAGATCGGCAAAGGTTTCGGGGCGGTATTTGCGGGCAAGTACGCGGTAGGCGGCGGTGTCGGTCATGTAGGGTCCATTCCGGATTCGGTCTTGCACTAAACTAGGCTTTTGGCTGGCTGTGGTAAACCGCTGTCAGTGTCTTGAGAGGAATGTGCACCGCTGGCTGGATGCAATCGCTCAATCGGCAGTGCCGTTTGGCGAAGGTGAGAGATTGATAACGACCCAAGCGGGACTCGTTGTGGCTGCTGCCTTCCGGCTCTGACCAGGTTGGCGAGGCGCCTGCCCGCACCAACCTCTCAAGGCCGATATAGGCAATGATGCCTGCTGCTGCAAGACCAGAGCGCAACTGAAAGCATGATTGGTGCGGTTCAGCGCGGTAGGGGCGGCGTTGAATAGAAGAAAACGTCATGATCCTGTCGGTGCGTGGCCTTCAACCGTTAGGCATGCGAATCGTTGTAGTGGCTGCGGGGCGCGGGGATAAAACTGGCCTGATGTCACGACCCGAGCCTTGTGTCGGCTGATCCTTGATGTAGTCATAGTCGAAACGTTGCTGTGAAGATTGGCCAACATCACACATGAAATCGCAAGTTTTGGTTTGTCGATGTTGCGAGATTTCAGCCTGCTGTTCCGGCAATGGAGAGAAAATACGCGTGTTGGGGAAGATTAAATGAAAAATGCAGAGCAGGTAACATTTGGCGGGTCTGGGTTGGACCGCGCGGGTGAGTTGCGTGGCAATCCGCAGGGCTTGAGCGAAGCGATGGCGGACCCGACCGCCCGCACAATTGTCTTTTGGCGGGGCAAGCCGTTGATGTCGACCGAACGGCCCGCAGGTTTGATTCGCTTGGCGATGGACCATGCGATTTTGCGCGATGCGGTTGAGCCGCCGATCCTGCTGGGCCGCGAAGAAGGGGGGCCTGTGTTCGCGGTTGACCTGTCAGCATGGACGCCAGCCGGATTTGATGAGGCAGGTGCGAGCGGGTTTTTGGATCAGAGCGAACAGCGGCATCCGGCATTGCCTGACTGGATGGTTTTCGCAGAATTGCGTCGCGTTATGACATGGTTAACGCCGCGCGATGCCGAGTTGGCAGCGTCAGGAAAGGCGATCTTTGCTTGGCATGAAATTCATCAATTTTGCGCAAAATGCGGCGTTGCTACCGAATTGAGCAACGGCGGCTGGCAGCGTGTTTGCCCGTCTTGCAATGCCTCGCATTTTCCACGTACCGATCCAGTGGTTATCATGTTGATCACCCATGGGAATTCGGTGCTGATGGGGCGTTCTCCGGGATGGCCGCAAGGCATGTATTCGTTGCTGGCAGGGTTTGTTGAGCCGGGTGAGACGCTGGAGGCGGCTGTACGGCGCGAGGTTTTTGAGGAATCAGGTGTCCGCGTTGGCGAGGTGGGATACCTTGCCAGTCAGCCATGGCCATTTCCGGCATCTTTGATGTTCGGGTGTTGGGGCCACGCCATCAGCACTGACATCACCGTTGATCCTGTTGAGATCGAAGACGCACGCTGGATCACCCGCGAAGATATGATGACAATATCGCAGGGACATCACCCCGAGATCATGCCAGCGCGAAAAGGGGCAATTGCGCATTTTCTTATTGAAAACTGGCTGTCCGACACGCTTGATTGAGGCGTATTAAGTTGACTGAAAGCAATTGGCGCTTCACTAGAAGTGGGAGTTGTAACCGTTCGCGGGTGCGAAGTTGTAACTGTAAACTAAGCTGTGCGACCTGTGCGACGAAAACAAAAGGAACGGAGCAAGTATGAAGTTCTCTAGCAAAGAAGACATTGAAGCGCCGATCGAAGATGTTTTCGAGATGTTGTTCGATTTTGAGGGCTTTGAGCGTGCAGCCATGCGGCGTGGCGCAGAGGTACAGCGTGTCGACGGCAAGCCTATTGGCTTGGTTGGAATGGCTTGGAACGCATCATTTAAGATGCGGGGCAAGCGACGTCAGGCCGAGATCGAGTTGGTCAGCATAGACAGGCCCAATGAAATGGCGTTTGAGGGCCGCACGCAAGGTTTGGTCACGCATATGGGCATTGAGTTGATTGCGTTATCCAAAAACCGGACACGGATGATGGTGGTCTTTGAGATAAAGCCGCTCAATCTTTCTGCGCGCTTGCTGGTTCAGTCCCTAAAGTTGGCTAAAACCTCTTTGACCAAGAAGTACAAACTGCGTGTAGCGGAATTCTCCAAGACATTGGAAGACCGCTACAATCGCGTTTAAACTACTTTAGCTGTCGATGCCCCAGCGCCCAGGATGCGCTGGGTAAACGCCCAAGATATCAAGCATATTGGTGAAATAGCCCAGCTCATCCAAGGCGCGTTTAACAGCGGCATCCTCGGGGTGGCCCTCAATATCGGCGTAAAACTGGGTCGCGGTGAAAGATCCGCCAACCATGTAACTTTCCAGCTTGGTCATGTTGATACCATTTGTGGCAAAACCGCCCATGGCCTTGTAAAGCGCGGCGGGGATGTTGCGGACCTCGAACACAAAGGTGGTCATCATTTTTTCGCCGCGTCGTGATAGATCGGCGTCAGGGGCCATCAGCAAAAAGCGGGTGGTGTTATGTTCCATATCTTCGATGCCGTCGGCCAGAACGTGTAGCCCGTGAATTTGGGCAGCAACTGCACTGGCAAGCACGCCATCAGTGGTGGGCCCGCCCGCAGCCAGCTCTTCAGCAGCACCGGCGCTGTCTGCGGCGGCTTCTGAGGTGATTCCTTGGGCCTGAAGATAGCTGCGTGCTTGGGGCAGCAGCACCAAATGCGCGCGCACATGCTTTATTTGCTCGAGTGTCACACCAGGGCGCGCCATCAGGGCGATACGCACACGCACAAAGGCTTCGTCGATAATATGCATGCCACTTTGGGGGAGCAGGCGGTGAATATCAGCCACACGCCCGTATGTTGTGTTTTCAACAGGCAACATGGCGAGATCGGCATGGCCTTCACGAACCGCCTGTAAAACACCATCAAATGTGGTGCAGGGAACAGGGATTCCATCGGGGCGCGCCTGTAGGCAGGCTTCATGGCTATAAGCCCCAAGGGCGCCCTGAAACGCGATGCGCAGTTGCTTTTTGGCGGTCATCACGTCGATCCTTTGTAAAAACGTAGCAAGTTGGGTGACTGGTGAAGGCAACTACACCTTGCTTGCAATGAGGGAAAGCAATAGATACCCCCCTAAATGAACGAAAATTTTTAAAACGATGGACTGACCGATGGATACAATGACCCTTACGAAAGTTGCAGCCGGTGTTTTTGGCGCGTGGTTGGTTCTGTTGTTAGGCAAATGGGCCGGCGAAGAAATATACCACACTGAGGTACACGGCGAGCCGTCTTATTCAATCGCCGTTGAAGGCGGTGCATCTGCTGAGCCAGAACCAGAAGTGCCATTCGAAGAGCTGATGGCGGCGGCTTCTGCTGATAGCGGCGCCAAAGTATTCCGCAAATGCACTGCTTGCCACAAAGCAGAAGACGGCGCGAATGCGACTGGCCCTTTCCTTTACGGTGTGGTTGATCGTGCAATCGATACTGCTGATGGCTTCCAGTACTCTGGTGCGCTGCTGCAAGTTGGTGATGTTTGGACGCCTGAAAACCTTAATACATTCCTGACCAAGCCAAGTGCAGCAGCACCGGGCACAACGATGGGTTTCGCAGGTTTGCCAAAAGCTGAAGACCGCGCAGACGTGATTGCGTATCTTGCCAGCCTTGATGACTGATCACTGACAGGTGACATGACGTTACAAAAGGTCGCCTTCGGGCGGCCTTTTTGCTGAAGGATGCGGGATTTCCGCCAGATCACAGACTTGCAACTTGTATCTTGGCGCAGGGGACCGTTAGCCTACATTTCCATAACACTGCTTGCCCGTCTTGCTTTAAGGAGACTGCCGATGATGTCTTTTATCCGTTTATCTTTGGGTCGCCCGCGTGCGGTTCGGTTCTGGTCTGCCATGGCGGTATCCGTCTGTGTTGCGGCCACAGGCAGCGCAGCATCTGCGCAAGATCAGGGTGAGATCATCAAAAGCCACGGTTATTCGTTTTATGGTGATTTGAAATATCCCGCTGATTTCAAAAACTTTGATTACGTGAACCCCGATGCCCCCAAAGACGGCGAGATTTCTTTGCCGTTTGTCGGCACGCTTGATTCCATGAACCCTTATTCGGGCAAGGGCCGTGCGCATTTGTTCTCGATCTTCGCCTATGAAAGCCTGCTCGGTGAAGCGCCCACACAAGATGGATTGCCTGCGGATGTTTACGGCGAGGCATACTGTCTGCTGTGCGAAACGCTGGAATACCCCGAGGATAAATCGTGGGTTGTTTTCAACATGCGCAAGGACGCGAAGTTTTCTGACGGCACTCCTGTGACGGCCAATGACATCGCGTTTTCGCATAACCTGTTGTTGGATGAGGGGCTGCAATCCTATGCGGATGCCGTGCGTAAACGTATCCCGAAGGTTGAAGTGATTGATGATTATACGATCAAGTTTTACTTTGCCGACGGCATTTCGCGGCGCAGCTTGATTGAGCAGGTCGGCGGCGTGCCTGCGTGGCCTTCCAAATGGATGCAAGAACGCGGCGTCGGCCTCAAGGATGACTGGCTCGAGTCTCCTCCGGGATCGGGCGCTTATGTGATTGATGACGTTGATCTAAGCCGCAATATCGTGCTCAAACGCAATCCCGATTACTGGGGTAATGATCTGCCGATTAACAAAGGCCGCTTCAACTTTGATACCATCAAGCTGGAGATCATCAGCGACGATACGGCCTCCTTTGAGGCGTTCAAATCGGGGCTTTATACCTTCCGTAGTGAAGGCGATTCCAAGAAATGGGCGGCGGGATATGATTTTCCCAAGGTTGATGATGGCTTCATTGTGAAAGCAGAACTGCCTGACGGCTCCCCTCCGACGCCAACGGGTGTTGTGTTCAATCTGAATAGCGAAATTTTGAAAGACCGCGCAGTGCGTCAGGCGATTGCCTTGATGTTCAACTTTGAATGGACCAATGAATCCCTGCAATACGGTCTGTTCAAGCAGCGCGCCTCCTTTTCTCAGGGCACACCTGTGATGGCGAACGGCGTGCCAGAAGGTGCCGAATTGGAATTGCTGAAATCTCTGGGTGATCTGGTCCCCGAGGACATGTTGACCAGTGAGGCGATTGTACCACACAGCTCCAGCCCTGATCGCCTGCTAGATCGTCGCAATGCCCGTGCTGCGCAAAAACTGCTGGATGATGCTGGCTGGGAAGTGGTTAATGGTCAGCGCCAGAAAGATGGCGTGCCGTTGCGTTTGGAATTCCTGTTCAACTCTACCTCGTCCCCCACCGCTACTGCGGCGATCGAAAACTACGTTTCTAATCTGCGTGGTATCGGGATTGATTTACAGTTGGATAAGGTGGACAGCTCGCAATACACCTCGCGCGAACGTGGGCGTGACTTTGATCTGATCTATGAAAGCTATGCAGCTTTCCTTGGGACGGGCACAGGTCTTCCGCAGTATTACGGCTCGGAAGCGGCTGAATATTCGCTGTTCAACCCAGCCGGTTTGGCCAGCCCCATGGTTGATGCGATCATCGAGGCGTCTTTGTCGGCGGAAACACGCGAAGAAGAACAAGCCGCGATGAGAGCCTTGGACCGTGCACTGCGCTATGAGTTCTTCATGGTTCCGATGTGGTATAATGACGTGAATTGGGTTGCTTATTACGATCAATATGGCCGCCCCGAGACACAGCCGCCTTACGCCGTTGGCCAATTGGATTTCTGGTGGTATGACGCTGAAAAAGCGCAAAAATTGCGCGATGCAGGTGTGCTGAGGTAACTCCCAATGGGTAGCTATATTTTAAGGCGTCTTTTGCTGATTCCGGTGACGTTGTTCGGGATCATGCTGGTTAATTTTGCGCTGGTACAATTTGTGCCGGGCGGACCAGTTGAGCAAGCGATTGCGCGTATTCAAGGCGGCGGCGATGTGTTTGGCGGCTTTGCTGGCGGCAACAATGACGCGGGCGCAGATACCATGTCCCAAGGTGGGCAGAGCGAATATGTAGGCGCACGCGGGTTGCCCCCTGAATTCATTGCCGAGCTGGAAAAGGAATTCGGTTTTGACAAACCGCCAGTTGAGCGGTTTGTCACGATGTTGGGCAATTACATGATGTTCGATTTCGGAAATAGCTATTTCCGCTCGATCTCGGTGATTGATTTGATCAAGGAAAAGCTGCCCGTTTCAATTACGCTGGGGCTTTGGTCGACGTTAATTGCCTATATGATTTCGATCCCGTTGGGCATCAAAAAAGCGGTGCGCGATGGATCGCGGTTTGACACATGGACATCGGGGGCCATCATCGCAGCCTATGCGATCCCCGGTTTTTTGTTTGCGATTTTGTTGCTCGTTCTGTTTGTGCCCGCCAACTGTTTCCGCATTCCCGGCTTGGCAGACCTCTGGCCCGGTGGCGCGACTTATAACCCGACGTGTTATGAGCTGTTCCCCCTGCGCGGTCTGACGTCGGATAATTTTGATCAGCTCAGCGCGTGGGACAAGGTAAAGGATTATGCGTGGCATATTACGCTGCCCGTGTTGGCCTCGACAATTTCGGCCTTTGCAACGCTGACATTGCTGACGAAAAACAGCTTTCTGGATGAGATCAAAAAGCATTACGTGATGACCGCCCGCGCCAAAGGCCTGTCCGAGCGTAAGGTGCTCTATGGTCACGTCTTTCGCAATGCGATGTTGATTGTGATTGCGGGTTTCCCTGCTGTATTTATCGGTGTTTTCTTTGGCTCTAGCCTGATTATTGAAACGATATTTAGCCTTGATGGCTTGGGCCGTCTTGGGTTTGAGGCAGCCGTCGCGCGGGATTATCCGATTGTCTTTGGCACGCTGTTCATATTTGGACTGATCGGGCTGGTGGTCAGCATCATTTCCGATTTGATGTATGTGCTGGTTGATCCGCGTATTGATTTTGAGAAGAGGGAAGGCTGATGGCTCTGTCTCCGCTCAACCAGCGCCGTTGGCGTAATTTCACCCGCAACCGTCGCGCTTACTGGTCGCTGTGGATCTTCGCGGTGGTCTTTACGCTGTCTCTATTCGCTGAATTCATCGCGAACGATAAGCCGATTCTGGTGAATTATCGCGGCGATTATTATATGCCGATTTTCAAGTTCTACCCTGAAACCGCGTTCGGCGGTGATTTCCAGACCGAGGCCGCTTACCGCGACCCGGAGGTGAAGTGCCTGATTGCAACTGGCGGATCAGAGCTGTGTTTTGATGATCCTGATGGTTACATCCTAGACGCTGCTGACGGCGAGATTGACGGCGAAACGATTGAAAAAGGCTGGTCTGTCTGGCCGCCCATTCCCTACAGCTTTGATACTGCCGTTGACCGCCCCGGTGCGGCACCGCTACCTCCCAATGGTGAAAACTTGTTGGGCACGGATGGCACCAAACGGGACGTGCTGGCGCGTGTGATCCACGGGTTCCGCCTGTCTATTGTGTTCACGCTGCTTGTTACGGGGCTGTCCACGCTTATCGGGATCGCAGCGGGGGCTGTGCAGGGGTTCTTTGGTGGTTGGGTTGATCTGATATTCCAACGGGTGATCGAAATCTGGACGTCGACGCCCTCGCTTTATGTGATCATCATCATGTTTGCCATTTTGGGCCGAAGTTTCTGGCTGTTGGTGATTCTGTTGGTGTTGTTCAGTTGGACATCCCTTGTAGGGGTTGTAAGGGCCGAGTTCTTGCGGGCGCGTAATTTGGAATATGTCCGTGCCGCACGGGCGCTGGGTGTGGGCAATGTTACAATCATGTTCCGCCACATGCTGCCTAACGCGATGGTTGCGACCCTGACAATGCTGCCTTTCCTGATCACAGGCACGATTTCATCGCTCGCAGTGTTGGACTTCCTCGGCTTTGGCCTGCCGTCTTCTGCGCCGAGTCTGGGTGAACTGACTTTGCAGGCCAAGCAAAACCTGCAAGCGCCTTGGCTGGCATTTACCGCGTTCTTTACCTTTGCGATCATGCTGTCGCTGTTGGTGTTTATATTTGAAGGGGTCCGTGATGCGTTTGATCCTAGAAAGACGTTTAACTGATGGCACCGCTTCTTGATGTTCAAAACCTGCGTGTGTCTTTTCGGCAAGACGGCAAACTGACACCTGCGGTCAAAGGGATTTCGTTTCATGTGGAGCGCGGCGAGACCGTGGCACTGGTGGGCGAGAGCGGATCAGGTAAATCCGTTTCGGCGCTGAGCACGGTGAGCCTGCTGGGGGATACCGCCCATGTAGAGGGCTCTGTCACCTATGACGGCCAGCAGATGATCGGCGCGTCGGACAAGTTGCTGCGCAAGGTACGCGGTAACGACATCAGCTTTATCTTCCAAGAGCCGATGACCTCGCTGAACCCGCTGCACACCATCGATAAACAGTTGGGCGAATCGCTCACACTGCACCAAGGGCTGACAGGCTCGGCACTCAAGGCGCGTATTCTGGAGCTGCTGGAGCGTGTCGGCATCAATGATGCGGCCAGTCGTCTTGGGTCATATCCGCATCAGCTATCTGGTGGGCAACGCCAACGTGTGATGATCGCCATGGCGCTGGCGAATAAACCCGACGTGCTGATCGCGGATGAGCCGACAACCGCGTTGGATGTGACCATTCAGGCGCAGATACTGGACCTGTTGAAAGAACTGAAAGATAGCGAAGGCATGGGCCTGCTGTTCATCACCCATGATCTGGGCGTGGTGCGGCGCATTGCGGACCGCGTCTGTGTGATGCAACACGGCGAGATCGTGGAACAAGGGCCGACTCGTGAGATTTTTGACAATCCACAACACCCTTACACGCAAAAATTGTTAGGCGCTGAGCCAACGGGCGGTCCTGCACCCGTGCCCGAAGGGGCCGAAGTGATCGCGCAAGCGGACAACTTGAAAATCTGGTTCCCAATCCAACAAGGTTTGCTGCGCCGTACAGTTGGGCATGTGAAGGCGGTCAGTGACGCCTCATTCAGCGTGCGTGCAGGCGAGACGATCGGTATTGTCGGCGAAAGCGGTTCTGGCAAAACAACGTTGGCGCTGGCTATGATGCGCCTGATTTCCTCGGAAGGGGGGATCACCTTTATGGGGGACGATGTGCGCAAATGGTCAACCAAACAGCTGCGCAACCTGCGCAAAGACATGCAGATTGTGTTTCAAGATCCGTTCGGCAGCTTGTCACCGCGTATGACCTGTATGCAGATCATCGCTGAAGGTTTGGCGATTCACAAGGTTGACCCTGACCGCGACAAACGTGAATTGGTGCGTGATGTAATGGTTGAAGTGGGGTTAGACCCCGCCACGATGGACCGCTATCCGCATGAATTTTCGGGCGGACAGCGCCAGCGGATCGCGATCGCACGGGCCATGGTTTTGCGTCCGCGCTTGTTGGTACTGGATGAGCCGACATCGGCATTGGACATGACCGTACAGGTGCAAATCGTGGACCTGCTGCGCGCCTTGCAGGTGAAATACGGGCTGGCTTATTTGTTCATCAGTCACGATCTAAAGGTCGTGCGGGCCATGTCACATCGCGTCATGGTGATGAAGCGCGGCGATGTGGTGGAATATGGCGATGTGGATGCGCTATATGACAATCCACAGACAGAATACACGCGCACCCTGTTGCAGGCGGCGCATTAGCCTCCGACTGCACAGACCTGCACCTGCAGAGCTGCCTTTTTCATGGCCATGCCGCAGGTATCAATAGGCTAGACATGTTCGGTTTTCTTAAGCGTTCTGCCTGCCTTTAGGTGATGCAATAGGCGTTTAAGCAGGCCAGGACGCTTAGACGTCACGCTGTCGGGTAAGACCGGGCCTGTCTTTACGGTTACTCTACTAGCGGTTACAAAGCTGTCTGCAAAAATTGTTAACATGGGTCGTCTCCTGAGTATCTCCTCTTATCTTGACCGTTTTGCGCATTGATGCGAGTTATGCATTATTCGAACGTGTAACCTGAGGTAACATATGGATTGGCGGAGCCTTCCACCACTCTCTGCATTGCGGGCATTTTCAGCCTTTGCTGAGAACGGCAATGTGGTTGATGCAGGGGATGCCTTGGGTGTCTCGCACGCGGCCATTAGCCAACAGTTACGGGTGTTGGAGAGCCATATGGATGTGGCTTTGCTGGATCGCACTGGGCGTGCGTTGCGTCTGACGGCGCAGGGGGCTTTGCTGGCGCAGGCGCTGAAGGGCGGGTTTTCGCAGATATCCGACGGGGTAGGGGCATTAACCGGCTCGCGTAATGCGGGCCCTTTGCACATGTCGATGACGCCGACTTTCGCCGCGTCGTGGTTGATGCCGCGACTGTCGGGATTTCGGGCCGCTTATCCTGAAATCGATTTGATGATCGACCCGACTGTCAAGGTCGTCACACTTGAGACGGGTGGCATTGATGTGGCCATCCGATATGGCAAAGGAAGTTGGGAAGGCGTCGATGCGACTTTGTTGTGGGAAAGCCCTATGGTGGTGGTCGGCGCGCCAGTACTGGTGGGCGAAATTTCTTACGGAGACACGAATGCGATGTCTCAGCTGCCATGGATTGAAGAAATGGGATCAAGCGAGGCGTCCAATTGGCGTAAGCGCAGTGCATTAGCGCAAAGCGGCACGGCGACGTTGAACTTGCCGGGCAACCTGTTGTTGGATGCCGCGCGTAATGGTCTGGGAATTGCGGTCGCGGTGCGCAGGTTTGTTCAAGGCGATATCGACGCAGGCCGATTGCAGGTCCTCAACGAAGACCCAAGCCGCGGCACAGGATATTATATAGTGACTCGGACAGGCGTGATGCGCCCACCGCTCAAGGCTTTTGTATCGTGGCTGAAGCGGGAAGGGCCGTTGGCCTAAGCTCAGCTTGGCCCGATCATAAAGCAGCTTACATTACGGGCTTGTAGGCGACGGCAGGCCAAATCGGCTGTTTCTCGTGTCATCCCTAGGAAATTTGCGTCAAATCCCTGCGGTTTTTTGATGACTTTGCGCAGTGATCCGTCAAGCGTTGCGATCTCTGATAATGCTGTTTTTATGAGAACTTTTTCGGCTGCGTAGCGGCTTCCATAGCGGCCGACATTCACACCCCATTGTTGGCCACCAGACGTAGAGAGGCGGGTGACAACCTCTTGCGGTTCGGCGGTTTTGCTGGGTTCTGGTTGCGCACCAATCACGACCAAGCCTTTTGGCCGCAGGGAGGGGCGGGCAGACTCTACGGCTGCAGCATACATCACAGCTGGGATAACTTCTTCTTCTGCCACAACAGGCTGCTTGTCCACGTCTGGTGGTGTTATTGCTGCCAGCGCAACTTCTACAGGTGAGGCAGTAGCAGGGGCTGGTGCGGCGTTCGCCTGTGCGACAGCAGCATCAATGGCCGAGCTGAGTGCGTCGCTGATCGGGTCTGCGGTTGCGACAACAACGGTTTCTTCGGCCACAGGGCGTAGTTGGGGGCGCTTGGAATCTTTGACAGCCAGAATGAGGCGGATTGTCTTGCCTCTGGCGCCCGGTGCCGCCGGTTGATCTGTTTCGGCGTCAGCAACATAGGCAGGTACGCTAGGCTTGTTCACTGGCGCGGAGGACGGTGAACGGCGGAAACCGAGATCCATCAACTCTGCCACTTTGGCGTTGCGTGCTGTGGTCGATGCGCCGCCAAATACGGTCACGATAACGCGTTCATTGCCACGCTCAGCCGAGGCCGTCAGGTTAAAGCCTGCAGCGCGGGTATATCCGGTTTTGATGCCGTCAGCGCCTTTGTAGGATGTCAAAAAGCGCCGGTTTGTGTGGGATACTTTGCGCACACCTGCATCGGCGGTCAGTCGCGAAAACAGATTGTAGTATTGGGGGTAATCATACAGCAGATGACGTCCCATTGTTGTCATGTCACGGGCGGTAGACAAATGGCCGTTTTCTGTCAGGCCATGGGCGTTTTTAAAGGTGGAACGAGTCATGCCTAGCTGTTTTGCAGTGCGGTTCATGCGGCGCGCAAATTTGGCTTCTGAGCCTTCAATCGCTTCTCCGATGGCGGTGGCAGCATCATTCGCCGATTTGACGGCGGCGCCACGGATCAAATAGCGCAGCGCGATTTTCTGACCTTCGCGCAGGCCCAGCTTGCTGGGTTCTTCACCAGCGGCATTTCTGGAAATGGTAACTTTTGTATCCAGAGAAATCTCACCACGCTCGATGGCTTGAAACGCGATGTACAATGTCATCATTTTTGTCAGGGAAGCAGGGTGCAGGCGCGTGTCAGCGTTACGGGCATGCAAGACTTCGCCAGTTCGTGCATCGATGACGTAAGCTGCGTAGGGGGCAGCTCTTGCGCTCATCGGCACAAGTACGAACATCCAAATGGCCGCAAAAATGAATAGCCCAAAACGGACCGACTGCAAGCGTCGCGCCTTCATGATAATCTGCCTAACTCTGCCTCTGACCCTCGATTTTTCGAGTGGCCGTTTTTATTAGCTTAAACCTAGCACTAATTTTTGCTTCTGATAACCCATGTTTTTAAACAAGTTAGGCGATTTTCCGCGAAGCCATATGGCACATTTGGGGTGTGTTAGGGCATTAACCACAACACTCGCGATTGTGGCGAGAATGTGGCGTAAATCGGGTGGGTGCTGCCTCAATTCAATTCGGCATCCGAGTCTGCTAATCAGACGTGGGTGACTGACCCGTAATAGGGCTCCAGAAACCCCAGTTCGACACCAATGATGCAGGGGGCAGGGAACATCGGATTGAGAGCGGTTTGCAGGGCTTCCAGCAGGGTTTGCATAAAGGCCTCATTGCGGTGCGGCTTGCGCAGCATACGCAAGCGCAGGAGTGCATGGGTATGATGTGTGTCGGCTACCGGAAAAGCGCGCCCTTTGCAGTCGCCCGCACGGTCGTCATGGGCAGAAATGATCTGCTCGACAGTGGCTAATATTGCGGCGGCGTCGATGTCGAGGTGGGCGGAATAGCTCAGGTCGGCTTGGGGCATGGGGATCTCCGATAGGTGGTGGGGTGGCACAGTCTTTGCGTCAAATGCCGCTAAGGGCAATGGCAAGGGGGGCGGATTAACGCGATGGACATCAATACTGTGTTTCTTTTCTTAGTAGGGCCTCTTTTCTAAAGGGCGCTTGACGTTATATAGACAGCACAGCATCCCGATGAACACGTATTTACCGCAGGAGCAGAAATGCACCTTGATCCGATAACCATGGAAGACCCGCAAGACGGTGATGACACCGACTTGCTGACCAAAGTGAAGCCAAAGACCAAGCGCCCGCCGTTGTATAAGGTGATGTTGCTCAACGATGACTTCACCCCGATGGAGTTCGTTGTGCATGTTCTTGAACGGTTTTTCGGCCTCAGTCATGCGCAGTCTTTTGAGATTATGCTGACTGTTCATCAAAAAGGGCTGGCCGTAGTGGGCGTGTTCACCCATGAGATCGCTGAGACAAAAGTGGCCCAAGTCATGGATTTGGCGCGCCGCGAACAACACCCACTACAATGCACTATGGAAAAAGAAGAATAGTCGATGATTGATTCGCGACTGCCGCTTGCCCTGAACGGTGGCGGCCTTGAGTGGCCTGAAGAAGGCACGATTGCCGTGTTTGCACCTGCTGCAGATGTTGATTTGGATGGCATCCCCAAAGACCGTGCGGAAATCATACTGGATTTCTATCCTGCCTATGCGGCATGGGAAGCACGCGGGTTTAAGGTGGATGTAGGCCGCGACGCACGCTGTGCGGCGGCTGTGGTTTGCCTGCCCCGCGCCAAACATGAGGCACGTGCGCTGATTGCGCAGGCCTGTGCGCTGAGTGATGGTGTCGTGGTTATTGATGGTCAAAAGACAGATGGCATCGAAGGTATCCTGAAAGCGATGCGTGCCCGCGTGACGGTGCATGGCCCTGTGACCAAGGCGCACGGCAAGCTTTTCTGGATCAACGCCCCAGCGGCTGATTGTTTTGTCGATTGGGCCGCAGGGCCAGAAATGACCGATGGAGGCTTCTGGACCGCTCCGGGGGTTTTCTCGGCTGATGGTGTCGATTTGGCCTCTGCCTTGCTGGCGGATGCCTTGCCAGAGAAACTGGGCAAGCACGTCTGTGATTTGGGCGCTGGCTGGGGCTTTCTATCGGCACATGTTCTGAGCCGCGAAGGTGTCGAAGCTGTGCATCTGGTAGAAGCGGGCCATACGGCCTTGGAATGTGCGCGGCGCAATGTCACTGATCCGCGTGCGCATTTTCATTGGGCGGATGGCACCGATTGGGACCCGGCGCATAAAGTGGATACGGTGGTGATGAATCCGCCGTTCCATGTGGGCCGTGCGGCCGAACCACAGATCGGGCAAGCGTTTGTTGCCTCTGCGGCGCGTCTGCTGTCGTCCCAAGGGCATCTGTGGATGGTTGCCAACCGTCATTTGCCGTATGAGGCTGAATTGAAAACCCGCTTTGTGCAGGTCGAAGAAGTCGGCGGCGATGGGCGTTTCAAGATATTCCACGCGTGTCGCCCCCTGCGTAAAAAACGCTAACAGGCTGAAAGGACATCCCATGTCATTTTCTATTTCGGGTAAGGCAATCATTGTGACAGGTGCGGCAAGCGGCATCGGCCTCGCAATTGCGCGTAGCTTTGCGGATAAGGGCGCAAACGTGATGTGCGCAGATATCGATGAAAAGCGCCTGAAAGAAGAACTGGGCGAAGCACGGGATGAAGGAAATATCCGCTTGTTTTCGGGGGATTTGCGCCAGCGCCTGACGATTGCCAATTTGGTTTCGGCGACCATTGATGCATTTGATCAGGTCGATGTTTTGGTGAACGCGTCGCGGCAGGTCATGCAGACTGAAGTGCTGGATATGGACGACGATTCTGTTGAAACGCTGTTGGATCAAAACCTGATGACGGCGATGCGTCTGTCCCAGCAGGTGGCCAAACGGATGATCAAGCAAGCTGAGGATCAGCCGGAGGGGCCTATTGGCTCAATCATCAACTTTAGCTCAACCGCTGCGAATCATACGCAGCCTGAGCTGATGGCATATTCCATATCGGCCGCTGCGGTGAACCAGATGACGCGCTCCATGGCCCTTACCCTGGCGCCGCACCGTATTCGTGTGAATGCACTGGCCTTCGGCTCTGTCATGTCGGCCTCGCTGAAATCTTCTGTGGCCGAGAATCGGGAGTGGCGCGATGATATTCGCAGTCATACGCCGCTGGGTCGTATCGCCGCACCCACCGAATTGGTGGAAGCCGTGCAATTTCTTGCGGCCGAAAGTTCCAGCTTTATGACAGGCGAAATTATGGTTGTAGATGGTGGGCGGTCCTTGCTGGACGCCGTGAGTGCGCCTGCGCATTGATCCTGCTGCCCTCTGTTCATGGCTGTATATTTATGCTGTAACACTGTCGAAATTTTCTGACAGAAAGCACCGCCATGACAGCTTCCTTCCAAGACGAGAAAGACCGCGCTTCAGGTTGGTTCCGCAGCTTGCGAGATGACATTGTCGCGGCGTTTGAGGGACTTGAGGATAGCCACGTTGACGGGCCCTTGTCCGATATGGCTGCTGGCCGCTTTGACATTAGCAACACAACCCGCACCTCTGACGATGGGTCAGACGCCGGCGGCGGCGTGATGAGCGTGATGCGTGGGGGGCGTGTGTTTGAGAAGGTCGGTGTGAACATCTCAACGGTTTACGGAACGCTGGGTGAGCGCGCACAAAAGGCGATGGCCGCACGCGGTGTTCCCGGAATGGCGGATGATCCGCGTTTCTGGGCTTCTGGCATCAGTCTTGTGGCGCATATGCAAAACCCTCATGCGCCTGCGGTTCACATGAATACGCGCATGTTCTGGACCCCCGGAGCATGGTGGTTTGGCGGCGGGTCCGATTTGAACCCTTGCATCGAATACGCCGATGACACTTCGCATTTCCACGCCACCCAACAGCAATACCTAGACCCCCACGGAACCGAGATTTACCCCAAGCTTAAACAATGGGCTGATGAGTATTTTTATATTCCGCATCGCAAACGCGCGCGGGGCGTTGGCGGCATCTTTATGGATGATCGTAACACAGGCGATTGGGAGGTTGATTTTGCCCTGACCCAAGACATTGGCCGCGCCTTTTTACCCGCCTATCAGCCGCTGGTTGAGAAACGTCGCAATCAGGTTTGGACCGAGACGGATAAAGACGCGCAGCTGGTCCATCGTGGCCTCTATGCTGAATATAATCTGGTTTATGATCGCGGCACCAAGTTCGGTCTTGAGACCGGACATGATGCAAATGCGGTACTGATGAGCTTGCCACCGATGGCCAAGTGGATTTAGCAGAGATTCTGTGCTGTTTCTGTCTTGACGTGGGGCGGTCCCTATCATAGTTCACGGCCCACGGCGTTATAGCTCAGTTGGTTAGAGCGAACGACTCATAATCGTTAGGTCCCTGGTTCAAATCCAGGTAACGCCACCATTTACCTCCTGTATAATATGTTACCAAATACGCACAGATATTGGTGTCTGTGTATCGCATTGTCACGTGACAACCCTTTGAGAATCTCCTAGCGTCAGAAACAGGGAGACAAAGTGCCGTTAAAAGGCACTGACCAAAGGGAGAAAAATATGACTTTTACACGTAAAACGGTCCTCGGTATGTTCGGGGCGGCGGCTCTTGGTTGTATGACCGCGCTGCCTGCGCTGGCGCAAGATGTAACGCTGCGCATGCACCAGTTCCTGCCGGATCAGGCCAATGTGCCTAAATTGGTTCTATACCCATGGGCAGATCGCATTGAGGCAGCCAGCAATGGCCGTATCAAGATTGAACGCTATGGCTCCATGCAGTTGGGTGGGTCCCCGCCAGAGTTGATGGACCAAGCCATTGATGGTGTCGCAGATATTGTCTGGACCGTGGTTGGCTATACCCCCGGTCGCTATCCGACGACTGAGGTGCTGGAACTGCCGTTTATGATGACAGACGCGCGCGCGATGTCTTCGGCCTATTGGCAGATGTTTGAAAAATACATGAAGGATGGCGAATTCAAGGACGTCAAAATTCTCGGTACATGGGTCCATGGCCCCGGAATGTTGCATTCCAAAGATCCGGTGACGAAGCCCGGCGATATGGAAGGGCTTAAAATCCGAGGCGGTTCGCGTTTGGTGAACGAGCTGTTGAAAGAACTAGGTGCCACGCCTGTTGGCCTGCCTGTTCCGGGTATTCCAGAGGCGCTGAGCAAAGGTGTCATCGACGGCACAACGATTCCTTGGGAAGTGACTGGCTCCCTGAAAGTGCCTGAATTGGTGAAAAACCACACCGAATTTGAAGGTGCTGCTCTCTATACGCTGGGGTTTGTCCTTGCGATGAATAAAGATCGCTACGACAGTCTTGATCCGGAACTGCAAAAGATCATCGACGACAATTCCGGTCTTGAGTTCTCTATCCTTGCAGGGGGCACACAGGCCGATTCCGATGGCCCGTCGCGTCAAGCAGCGGTGGATGCAGGCAACAACATTATCACCGTATCTGGCGACGATGTTCAGGCATGGAAAGATGCCAGCCAGCCAATTTATGACGGTTGGATTGCCGACATGGAAACCAAAGGCATCGACGGTCAGGCGCTGATCGACGAAGCACGCGCCTTGATGGACGCCTACGGCCAATAAGGCCCCGTTAACCGCTGCACACCAGAGTGATTTCAGGTGTGCAGCGTCTCTATTTTACAAAGGTCTCTCATGCACCGACTTATTCGAATGCTTGCCCGTGCCACGGCGCTGATTGGCGGGGCCGTATTGCTGGCGTTGATCACCATGACGACCCTCTCGATTATTGGTCGCTCTATCAATAAATTCTTTCATGCGGATTTCTTTGATGCGCAGTTGACGGGATTGTCCCAGTTCGTGTTGGGGCTGGGCGTTGGAGAGATCAACGGTAACTATGAGCTGTTGGAAGCCGGCGTGGCCTTTGCCATTTTCGCCTTTCTGCCGATTTGCCAGTTCTACGGCGCACATGCCTCCGTTGATGTGTTTACTGCTGCCTTCCCAAAGCGCCTGAACAATTGGATCATCGCCTTTTGGGAAGTGGTGCTGGCTGCTGTGATCTTGTTGGTTATCTGGCGGCTCTATGGCGGGTTGGAACGATATCTGAGGAATGGCGAGACAACCCTGTTTTTGCAATTCCCTGTCTGGTGGGCCTATGCCGCCAGTTTTTCTGCGGGTGTGATCGCCTGTATTGTTGCGGTCTATTGTGCGGGCGCACGGATCGTTGAGGCCGCCCGTGGTGTGGTCATTCTACCGTCCGAGCATGGGGAACACTGAACGATGAGTAATCTTGAGCTGGGCTTTTGGTCCTTTCCCGTTCTGTTGGTGATGATTTTTCTGCGCGCGCCTATCGGGCTGGCGATGCTGCTATGCGGTTTTGGCGGCTGGTATCTTGCGATGGGCGGCAACCCAACGCCGCTGTTGGCCAAGCTAAAGTCAGAGACCTACACAACCTTTTCCAGCTATTCGCTGACAATCATCCCGTTGTTTTTGCTGATGGGCCAATTCGCAACCCTGTCTGGCATGTCACAGGCCCTCTTCCGCGCGGCAGAGAGCTTTCTTGGCCATCGCCGTGGTGGCGTAGCCATGGCGGCTGTGGGGGCCTGTGCGGGCTTTGGGGCGATCTGTGGATCATCGCTGGCAACCGCTGCGACCATGTCCAAAGTCGCGCTGCCTGAGCTAAAGCGTTACGGCTATTCGGGTGGTTTCTCAACCGCGACACTGGCGGCAGGCGGCACGTTGGGTATTCTGATCCCGCCCTCCGTGATTCTGGTGATCTATGCCATCCTTACAGAGCAAAACATCGCCAAGCTGTTCCTTGCGGCCTTCATTCCCGGTATTCTGGCCGCCTTAGGCTATGTGCTGACCATCTCGATTTATGTGCGCCTCTACCCTGATGCGGCGGGAACACGTGCGCCTGTACCCATGGCTGAACGCTTTGCTGCCTTGGGGAAAACATGGCCGGTTATGGCGATTTTTGTACTGGTGGTCGGCGGTATCTATTTAGGGTGGTTTACCCCCACCGAAGCAGCAGCGATTGGCGCGGCTGCAACGGGGCTGGTTGCGCTGGTTTCGCGCTCTCTGGGTTGGTCCGTGCTCAAGCAAAGCCTGATCGGCACAGCACGCACCACGGCAATGATTTTCTTCATCGTGCTGGGCGCGGGGTTCTATAACGGGTTTCTGGCGCTGTCTGGTGTGCCGCAATTCATGGCGGATTGGGTTGTGGGCCAAGGGCTGAGCCCGTGGTTGGTTCTGGTTATCATCTTGGTGTTCTACCTGATCTTTGGTTGCCTGATGGACAGTCTTTCCATGATCCTGTTGACCGTGCCGATCTTCTTTCCTGTAATCTCGGCGATGGATTTCGGGATGAGTGCGGAGCATGTGGCGATCTGGTTTGGCATCTTGGTGCTGATTGTGGTTGAGGTGGGGCTGATCACGCCGCCTGTGGGGATGAACCTGTTTATCATCAACTCGATGGACCGCGATACGCCGATGAAAGAGACCTACAAAACGGTGATGTTCTTTGTGGCGTCAGACATCGTGCGCGTGGCGCTGCTGGTGGCGTTTCCTGCGATCACGCTGTTCCTGCTGCGTTAAAACACGCCCTGTTAGATACAAAAAGGGCCGCGTCATGCGCGGCCTTTTTCGTTTTTCATGCTGGATTGAAGTGATTTAGGTCCACGCCATACGTGCAGGGTGGAACTCAAAAGAAATGTGATGTTCTGCCCCGACCAGACCCGCTTTGGTGTGGTTATACAGGGACCGCCAATAGGGCTGGATCATCACGCCTTCATCCTGCATCAGCTTTTGCCCCTTCGCCATCAGCGCGCGCCGCTTGTCTACGTCAGGGGTGGCCAAAGCCTCTGTGACGATGGCGTCAAACTCGGGGTTGGCCCAGCCCGTTTCATTCCACGTTGTCCCCGAGCGGTAGGTGAGTGCCCAGAGCTGGATGCCAAGTGGGCGTGGATTCCAGTTGGTGGAGGAAAAGGGAAACTTTGCCCAATCGCTGCGGAAGGTTTGGGCGGAAACGACTGTGCGCTTCACTTTGATGCCTGCGTCATTCAGCTGCGCAGCAACGGCATCGGTGGTGTCTTTGCGCCACGCATCGTCAATTGAAAACAGTTCATGCTCATAATCCGCCATACCCGCTTCTTCCATAAGTGCCTTGGCACCTGCGGGATCGGGTTTGATCGGGGGAAGCTGCGCATATTCGGGGTGCATCGGGCCAATGTGGTGGTTCTGGGCGATAACACCGCGCCCTGAATAGCCAAGCTCAAGCACAATCTCATTGTTCACAGCCATGGCCAGCGCACGGCGCACGCGCGCGTCTGAATAGGGGCGTTTACCCTCCACTTCGGCCAGTTGGTTGGGGCGAATGACAACAGTTGAACCTGTCGCGATCTCATGGCCAACCCAGCCTTCAAGCCCGTTCAGGATTTCGATGAAATGACCTTCCATGGAGTAGAACGCATCTATTTCATCTTCTTGGGCGGCGTTGACCCAAGTGGAAGGGTCTGTACCGTAGTCGATGAATTCCAACCGATCAATGTAGGGGCCGCCGAATACTTGTGTGCCCCACCACGTGTGATCGGCGTTTTTGACCAGCACGGCTTTAACGCCGACTTCGACCGCTTCAGGCAGGTAAGGGCCCGTGCCAATTGGCGCATCAAACATCGTTTCAGCATCAAAGCTGCTGTGCACAATGGCGGCGGGATAGTCTGCCATGCCTGCGATCAATGTAATGTCGGGCGCGGGCAGGTGTAGTTTGACGGTGTGGTCATCTGTGGCCTCAACCGCACCGTCTATGGCTTTGCCTGTCTCGGTGTCCACCAAAGTGGCAAAGCGCCCTGCCATTGAGTTGCCGTCAACAGAGGTGTCACACCAACCGATGATATTGCGTGCGACATCTTGCGAGGTGAAGGCATCGCCATTGCTCCAGGTTACGCCCTTGCGGACGTTCAATGTGTATTCGGTGGCGTTTTCGTTGATCTCCCAGCTTTCCAGCAGGGCAGGGGTGAAGGTGCCATCATTTTCCCAGATCGCCAGATACTCCAGCCATCCCCGCGATACGTTTGCGATTTGTGACCAATCGTAGGTACGTGGGTCTTTGAGGGCGCGTACCTCCATCTGTATGCGCACTGTGCCGCCGGTTTTCTTGTCAGCGTGGCTGGCAGCTTGCATGGGCGCGGCCATGCCCATCATGCCATAGGCTGTGGCGGCAGTGGCACCAAAGGTGCAGGCCATGGCAAGGAATTCGCGGCGGTTAACCGGATCAACTTTGGCTTGTTCAGCACTGTCTAAAATGGATTGGGGAAACGGCGCGCCGGTACGTGTTGAGAATGTCATAATCTTCCTCTCCGAAGTGCCGTGTGTGCGCAATCTTTAATGCAAATGTTGCCGAATGATCAGGGCAACAGCTGCGCCCGTCAACCCCGCATGGGTGCGGAGTTGGCAGGCGCTTTTTTCGTGCAAAAGGTGTTAAAAGTCCGCGTCAACGCCCGGAAGTTTCAGGGCTTTGATCAGATCGCGCAATTCTTGCCGTGCAGCAACATTGGAAATGTTCAACTGCTTTACGCCAATGTCTTTGAGATCCAACAAGGTCAGCCCCCGCGGGAACAGTTCACGGAAGATCACACGCTCGTTAAAGCCGGGCGCGATGCGGAACCCAATGCGTTTGCTCAGGTTCAGGATCGCGCGCTCCATTTTGTCTTTGTTGACCATACGTTGCGCGCCCATGCGGTTCCGAACAACAACCCAGTCAATGGGCGGCAGGCCTGCTTGCGATCGCAGTTGTCGCGCGTTCCAAACCATCTCGGAGTAAACGGATGGGCCTGTGATTTTATCGCCTGAAGGATCGATATGGGCCAATAGATCAAAGTCGATGAAGCTGTCGTTGAGCGGCGTGATGAGGGTATCCGCCAGTGAATGTGCAACCTGCGACAGGCGTGTGTGCGAACCGGGGCAGTCGATCAGGATGAAGTCGTTGTTGGGCTCTAGATCCGCCACTGCGGCGGACAGCCGGTGGTCATAGACATTTTCGCCTTGCTTAAGTGTCGACGCATCAACTTCGGGAAGTTCATGACAATGCGGGCTGGGCAGATCAAGGCCGGACTCTTTCAGGAACGATTGACGGTTGTCTGAATAGCGCCCGAATGTGCGTTGACGCAAATCCAGATCAAGGGCGCTAACCTTGTGCCCCATACGTGCCAAGGCTGTCGCCACATGCATAGAGACAGTTGATTTCCCTGCGCCACCTTTTTCGTTTCCGACGACGATAATATGCGCCATATCCGATGCCCTTTTTGTCCGTCCCTGCGAAGCCCGCAGGATTGTGTTTGTGGCACTATATGTAGGGTTAGAGCCATTGGAAAGCGCCGAACACGCGATTGGCTGTCATTGAGTCAGTGAAGTGACATATGCCGCCAGCATGGCGGGGGCGCAGGCGAGAACACAGGCGCTTTTTCGATTGGAAACGGTGCTTCAACGAAAAAGGCGCACCTCCTTGCGAAGATGCGCCTGATGTCTTGTGATACGTGGTCGGCTTAGAAGCCAAGGCCTGCGTATTTGTTTTTGAACTTGGACACGCGACCGCCAGTGTCCATCAGGCGACCGGAGGCGCCTGTCCATGCTGGGTGCACGGATGGGTCGATATCAAGCGACAGCTGGTCGCCTTCTTTGCCCCATGTGGATTTCATCTCCAGGATCGTACCGTCGGTCATTTTGACGTTGATCGTGTGGTATTCGGGATGTGTATCGGTTTTCATCTAACTTACCCCTTGAGCGGCTTGTAGTGTGTGTTCTCGATGATACGTGCGGATTTACCACGACGCTCACGCAAGTAATACAGTTTGGCGCGACGCACGCGACCACGGCGAACCACGGTGATGCTGTCGATGTTGGTGGAGTGCAGCGGGAATACGCGCTCTACACCTTCGCCGAATGAGATTTTGCGAACTGTGAATGCGCCGGCGATGCCTTTGCCGTGCTTGCGGCTGATGCAAACACCTTCGTAGTTCTGTACGCGGGTACGTGTACCTTCGGTGACTTTAAAGCCAACGCGAATTGTATCACCGGCGCGGAAATCAGGGATTTCCTTGGCGAGTTCGGCGATATGTTCCGCCTCGATTTCTGCGATCAGGTTCATCTGATGCGACTCCTATGATGCTCGTGGTATGCCACGAAGTTGTTGGTGACCCCAGAGCTTCGGTCTGTCTGTCAGGTCTGCCGTAGCAGCCCACCGAAGGTAGCATCGTCTTTTTCAAATCTTTGCGTAAACAACGCAAAACCCCCGAGTCGCATTTTTGCGATTCCGAGTTGGTCGCCGTATAGGCCTGAAAGGCCTGCGGATCAAGGGCGGAAACACCTAGTAGAGCTTCATTCCCATCAGAACGACTTCGGAATACATGTGGTCAATCTCACAGGGCAGCATGCTGGTGCCTTTATAGAAGCGCGGCACTTCGATTTGCTCAACCGCGTCTGGCTGCGCACCTGTGATCAGGCGGCTGTCGATGCTGAAAACAGCGGCGCTTTCGGGCAACAGCGTATCCGTCACAGCCTGCGCATGGCGTGCCAGCAAGGGGGGCTGACCAACATAGACAACTTCATGAGTGACGTATTCATCCACCTTTTGCTTTACCGACAGCACCAGTGTCAGCGGCCCGTCAGGGGTGTCAATTACCACAGGTTTCAGGCCCAGATCATCGTGGTCTGCCAATACTTGGGCGTCCACTGCGTTCAGCGGGGCATCGTCTAGGGGCACGAGGGTGTGGGGCAGGGGCGCAGTACCGCTGGGACGCCAGACAAGCCGCTGTGCGTCCAGTATTTTAAAACCGATCCGATCCACCAGCGGCAGCGCGGCTTTGGCGCTGGTCAGGTTGGTTGAAGTGACCTCGGGATCAGCCATGGCGGCGTGCATCAATTTTTCGCCCAAGCCCATGCCACGGTGGGATTTCAGCACATACCAAGACGTCAGATTGCGATAGCGTTTCGGCCCGCGCGGCGTGTGGCGCAGGCTGTCGTTCATGCCCATCACGCCAACCAGCGTATCGCCGTCCCATGCGGTCACAGCAAATTCGCCCTGTTCTCCGCCCCAACGGTTGGCCAACAGACGGGTCCAGCCTTCTGCCCCCCATTTTGCACGGGGGAAAGCGGCCAGCATAAAGGCTTCGACTTGGTTGCGTTGGTCTGGTGTGGCGAATGTGATTGTGTTCATGGCGTTGCCTCTTTTTGCATATCTGGCACGCTGGCCCACATGCCACGGGTACGCGAAAACAGCTTGTCTGAAAATGCCCAGATCGGGTCTTGGGTTTGCAAGTGGTGGGTGACATATCCGATCGGACGCAGCGGCGCATGGCTGCGGCGCTCGCGGAGGTGTTCTAGCAACATCGCCAGCATCTTGTCTTCGCCGCGAAAAACGCGGTCATATTTCCAACGGATCGGATCTAGATGTGTGTCTATGTGGGTCAGGCCCTTGACCGGCGCTTCATCACCGCGCCCTTCATAGGCCGTTAGAAAATCATATCCCCATTCAGGAAGGTGCCGCCGCGTTGTATCACTGATCCGGTTCCATGGCGGCACAAAGCCGCGCAAAAGATGCGGCATGTTTGCACTGTCCAGAATGTCCCAACCGCGTGCCAAATCGTCCCGTTGGAGCAAGGTGTCACGGGTGTCGCCGACTTCTGAGGTGGGCAGGCCCTTTGGCTCGTGGTTGATGTGGGACAACCCATGTTGCAGTACAAACACATGATCCGTATCGCGCAGGCGCGGAGCCAGATCAGGCTTTAACCCATTTGGGATGACAGACAGATGCACAGGGATTTCATGAGTTGCAGATAGACCCAGCAAAATCTCCAGATCGGGGGTGACCTGCTGGGCATCATCATCGCGCCACCACAGACGCGGGGTTAGGTTTGCGGCATCCCACTGCGCCAGTTCGGCATCCAGTTCAGCCCATTCAGCCATCTTCATGTGCCTTATGCGCTGCCCACAGGTCGGGTCGGCGTTCCTGAGTGAGCTTATGGGACATCTCGCGCCGCCATTTTTCAATCTCGGCGTGGTTGCCAGACATCAGCACAGGCGGGATCACGTGGCCCTGCCAGTCGGCGGGTTTTGTGTATTGCGGATGCTCCAGCAGGCCAGCAGAGTGGCTTTCCTCAACGGTGCTATCGGCGTTGCCCAACACGCCCGGTAGTAAGCGTACAGTGGCGTCGATCATTGCTTGCGCGGCCAATTCACCGCCCGTCATCACAAAATCACCCAATGAAACTTCGGTAATGCCGTAATGCTCAATCACGCGTTCATCCACGCCCTCAAACCTGCCGCACAGCATGGTGACGCCAGCGCATTCTGATAGATCACGCGCCATCGCCTGATCAAATCGACGACCGCGGGGCGACATATAGAGGATCGGCCAACGGCCTTGGGCGCGGGCCTGTACCGCCTCAATCGCGGGGCCAACAACATCGGCGCGTAGCACCATGCCTGCGCCACCGCCCGCAGGTGTGTCATCGACGTTGCGGTGTTTTGTCAGGCCATGGGCGCGCAGATCATGGGCGTGCAACTGCCAGCGGCCTTCTTGCAAGGCGCGTCCTGTCAGGCTTGCGCCCAACACACCGGGGAAAAGTTCAGGAAACAATGTGATGATATGGGCCTGCCAAACGCCTGCATAGTCGGGGGTGTTTTGCATCAATTCGCGTGGTTTCAACGTTGGTGTGATGCGTTGTTTCCCATGAGAGCGGTTGGGCGGGGTCATATCTGTGGTCCTTTATTCAACACATCCGCCTTGGCGGCTTTGCGTGCTTCTTTGTCCCTATGCGTCCTGTTGATCTCCAGCAAGGCCGCAAGCGTATCTTCACTCAGTCGTTTGTTTTGGGGCGGTTGTGGCGTGAGCGCGGCACGGAGTGCATCGGGGATGTCACAATGATCCAGCACGGGATCAGCAGGGCCAAGGGGCAGGTCGCTGCATTCTTCTAATGCGTAGCTATGCACGGGTGCAGGTACTTTTTGTCGGATATCGTCGAGGATTGTTTGCAAATTTGGGGCATCGGGATAGCGCGCGCAAAATGCGGCAAAATCCAATGTCATCGTCGAGGATTTCACATGTTCCGCCCATGCCGATTTCAGCCATGAGGCGGGTGCGCGAGTGGCATAGCAAAACAGAACCTGCGCATCGGGGAATGCCTGCTGTGCACGGGTCCAAAAGAGATTGGCCAGCACAGGTGCGGCACTGTAATCAGCCAAAGCGCCCCGTCCCGGCATATGGCCCGAGAGCTCCTCGGCGCTGAGTAACAATGTACGGCGCGGCATGTCGGGCAGCTCTGCCAGCAGCGCGTCAAAGCGGCGGCTGACTTTGTCTAGGGCGTCGTTGGTGCAATAGGTGGAATACCCCCTCGCGGCGCTCATCAACTCTTGCATCTGGCCTTTGAGACGGATCGCGAGGGCAGGCATGAGCGCCTTTCGATTGGCACGCAACACTGCCTGCACGGTGGATGTGCCTGTTTTGTGAAAGCCAGCGTGAAAGACGATTTTACGCGGCATCACTGCCCTCCGTTGATCAGGACACGCCTGTTTCTATGCGGTTTTAGGGGCAGCAGGCAGAATACCTTCGGCAGGGTCCGCGATGATGCGGCCCGAGGCCAAATCGACCGTTGGCACAGATGCTTTTGTGAAGGGCAAGAAAGTGGTGGTGGATGATCCCGCCAATTGCAACTCCAGCAGATCGTCAGCGCCGTGATTTTGCACGCTTTTCACGCGGCCCAACAGGACGCCGCCTGTATCGAACACGTTCAGATCAATCAGATCAGCGTGATAGAATTCATCATCGGGCAGTGAAGGCAGTTGCTCGCGGCGGGCATAGAGTTTGATGCCGCGCAGGGCGTCTGCGTCTTCTTTGTTGGTGATATCAGGCAGGCGTGCCGAAAACCCGTTGGTGATCGGGCGCAAAATGGCCAGCATGAAATCGCGGCTGCCGTCTTCGTTGGTTAGCGGGCTGTATGTTTCAATGTCTTCTGGCACGGCGCAGAAGCTTTTGATCCGCAGTTCGCCCTGTACGCCGTAGGAGCCGGAAATAGTGCCTACACAGATGTGGGTTTCGCTCATTGTAGTAACTCCGAATTGACACATATTGTGCCTGTCCATTGGCCTTCTCCTGCGCTGCATTCTGCGCGCATGAGCATGTTGTTAAAGTAGAAACCTATTGCCGCGCCGATGGATAGGGTGATTACAAGTTTAACTAGTCGAAACATTAACGGTCCTCAATCTGCAAGGAAGCAGCACGCGCTTCCCAGCCTTTGGTTTCAAGCTCTGGCGTTAGGGATACATCGCGGGGCCATCCAAGGCAAAGATAACCCACCAGCGCCCAGTTTTGTGGGACGTCCAGATCGCGACACAGTTGATCAGAGTCTAGAACAGACACCCACCCCATGCCAAGGCCGCGTGTACGGGCATGAAGCCACATCAACGTAATCGCCCCCACCACCGAGTAACGGCGCATTTCAGGCATGGTGCCCGCCCCAAGGCCTGCGCCCTTGGAGGTCTCATCATCGCAAAAGATCGCAAAATGTTCAGGGGCTTCACGCATGCCTGACAGCTTCAGCGAGGCATATAGCGCCGCCTTATCGCCGTTATAGCCCTCAAGGGCTTTCTCATTTGCGGTCTGGTAATTGGAGAGCGCCGCAGCGCGGGCGGTATCCGAACGTACGCGGATCACGCGCCAAGGTTCTGACAGCCCCACAGAAGGGGCCAGCGAGAGCGTGGACAAGCATTCTTGAACAAGCGCTTCTTCCACAGGGTCGGGAGAGAAGTGGCGCACATCGCGGCGCCACTTCATTAGATTGGTCAACTCGGCACGGAATTCATCCGAAAATGCATGCATGCCAAGCTATCCTTTCTTATTCTTCAGCTGCCGCTTCTTCTGCTGGCGCTGCTGCTGCTTCGGCCGCTGCTGTTGCCTTGGCTGCTTTTTCTTCTACGCGGTCTTGCGCTTTTTTGCCTGGTGTACCCTTTTTAGGGTTGTTGCGCTCTGTCTTCGGGCGAACGCCGGCAGCTTCCAGCATGCGCTGGATACGGTCTGTTGGCTGTGCGCCTTGACCCAACCAGTACTCGACGCGCTCCATGTTCATTTTAACACGGTCTTCGCTGTCTTTTGGCAGCAATGGTGCGTATGTGCCCAGCTTTTCGATGTAGCGGCCATCACGTGGCATACGGCTGTCGGCTGCAACGATACGGTAGAAGGGGCGTTTTTTGGAGCCACCGCGGGCGAGGCGAATTTTCATGGACATAGTATAGTTTCCTTTAGGTGTTATCTGCGTGGTGTTTGTGGTGCTGAATGACTTCAGCAATGATGAAGTTGAGAAACTTCTTGGCAAATTCGGGGTCTAGATCGGCCCGTTTTGCCAAATCTTCTAGCCGTGCGATTTGATCCGCTTCGCGGGTTGGATCGGACGGGGGAAGGTCGTGTTCGGCTTTGAGTTTCCCCACAGCCTGTGTGTGTTTGAACCGCTCGCCCAGCGTATAGACAAGGATCGCATCAAGGCGGTCAATGCTGGCACGGTGGCCTTGCAGGACCTCGGCGGCAAGTTTGACTGTATCACTCATTTCAAAGCCCCTTTGGTGTGGCGGTAAATGTTGACAAAAGGGGCTTCGTCTTCAAATTCCCCACCGGGAGCGTTGGCCGTTTTGGTGGCATCAGCGTCAAGACTGGCGCCCAAGGCGATTGCCACAGCAGCGGAAGCTGCGTTGCCCTCATCAATGTGCGACTGTGCCGTATCCACGCCGATGACGTCCCATGCCCACGGGATGACCGCACGCATGGCTTCGGTGACATATCCTTTGCCTTCATAACGGGCGTCATAGAGCGACCAGCCGAATTCGGGTTCTTCGTGTTTGGCAGGGTGGAAAATGCCAAAGCCGCCGATCGCTATTTCAGGCTCGGTTTTCAGCGCGGCCATAAACAGGCCGTAACCGCGAAAAACCCACATGCCCGCGATGGCGGAAAAGCTGACTTGCGCTGCGGCGCGGTCCAACGGACCATTGGTGAACTTGGAACGCTCGGATGTTTTGAACGCGATAAAGCTCTCTGCATCTTGCAGCGTGGGGGCGCGCAGGATCAGACGTTCGGTCTCCAACGTGGGGATATGTACGGTCAGCGTGTTCATGCGGCACCTGCATACAAACGGTAAGTTACGGAGTCAGGATACCAAACCGGAGCAGCTTCATCAGTGAGGATCGCGCCAAGACGTTCCGCGATGCGGCATGACTTGGTGTTGTCGGGTACGATACGGATGACCATTTCCTTCCACTGGCAATCATTGGTTAGATGCTGCCATACAGTGCTTGCTGCTTCGGTGGCATAGCCTTGGCCTTCATAAGCACCGTCCCATAAGGTCCATGTGAATTCCGGAGCTACCGATTCATCCATGCACAATGGGCCAACGTGTCCAATTGCAATACCGTCTTTGAGCATCACATAACGACCAAAACCGCGCACAATCCAGTGGCCTGCCATTGCTGTGAATTTCTCAAACGCTTTGGCTGTGTCAAAAGGGCCGCCGACAAAGCTGCTGCGAGGGCTGGCGCAATACGCTTGATAGGCTTGCAAATCGCTGGCCTGCGGGGCGCGCATGATCAGGCGTTCGGAATTAAGCATTTGTTGAACGGTCAGCGTACTCATGACAGGCCCTCAGGCGAGGGGTGGCGCATGATTATTGTTTCGCCAAAGCGTTCATGGGGAAATGTGCCGTCAGCTTTGGCGCCCATGCGGGTTGCCACTGCGATGGACGCTGCGTTGTCTTTGGCGATCAAGCTGATGACAGTTGTCCAACCCAATACATCATAGGCATAGGCGCGCGCAGCGGTTGCTGCTTCGGTGGCGTAGCCTTTGCCTGTCGCGCCTTCATAAAGGTCATAGCCCAACTCGCGCTCGGGGAAGCCGGCGGGATACCACAGGCCAACCATACCGACAGTCTTGCCAGTTGCCTTTTCCTCAAGAATCCAGCGGCCAAAGCCCTGAAGCACCCAATGCCCCGCTTCTTGGGACATGTTGCGCCACGCCAATTCTGCGCTCATCGGGCCGCCAACAAATTTGGAACGGTCGCTGGCGTAAAAGCCAGCAATCGCATCAAAGTCGGCCAGCGTGTGCGCGCGCAGGATCAGGCGCTCTGTCTCTAGCGTGGGGATATGGATGGTTGTTGTGGTCATTTCTTTTTGCCGAAACCTGACAGGCCCGCAGGCAGGCCCATGCCGCCGCCCAAACCGGGCAGTTTGCCGCCCATTTGTTTTGCGGCTGCTTCCAGTGCTTTGGGGTCCATGCCTTGCGCCATTGCCGCAGGGTCCATGCCGCCTTTGCCCATCATCTGTTTCATTGCGGCTTTCATCATGCCGCCTTTGCCTTTGCCCATTTTCTTCATCATGTCGGACATCTGGCGCTGCATTTTCATCAGCTTGTTCAGGTCAGACACCTGCATGCCTGCGCCTTTGGCGATCCGCTTTTTGCGGCTGGCTTGCAGCAGCGCGGGGTTGGCGCGCTCTTTTTTGGTCATAGAGTTGATCAGGGCGATTTGTTGTTTCAGCACTTTGTCATCAAGACCGGCGTCTTCGACCTGTTTGGCCATTTTGCCCATGCCGGGCATCATGCCCATCATGCCTTGCATGCCGCCCATTTTGATCATCTGTTCCAGCTGCATTTTGAGGTCGTTCATGTTGAACTGACCCTTCGCCATGCGGCGCATCATCTTTTCGGCTTGTTCGGCCTCGATTGTTTCTTGGGCTTTCTCAACCAGCGCAACAATGTCGCCCATGCCAAGGATACGGCCTGCAACGCGCTCTGGCTCGAAAGTTTCCAGCGAGTCCATCTTTTCGCCAAGGCCGACGTATTTGATGGGCTTGCCTGTAACGGCACGCATCGATAGCGCAGCACCACCGCGGCCGTCACCGTCCATACGGGTCAGGACAACGCCGGAAATACCGATACGGTCGTTAAAGTTTTGCGCGGTTTGCACGGCGTCTTGGCCTGTCAGGCCATCAACCACCAACAGTGTTTCGCGGGGCGTAACCACATCGCGCACGGCTTCGACTTGTTGCATCAACTCTTCGTCGATGGACAAGCGACCAGCGGTATCCAGCATATAGACGTCATAGCCACCCAAAGACGCCTGTGTCTTGGTGCGTTTGGCGATCTGGACGGGCGTTTCGCCTTTGACGATGGGCAGAGTGTCCACACCGATCTGCACACCCAGAATCGCCAACTGTTCCATTGCGGCAGGGCGGTTCACGTCAAGCGATGCCATCAACACACGCTTGCCGTCTTTTTCTTTCAGACGTTTTGCGAGTTTGGCCGTGGTTGTGGTTTTACCTGAGCCTTGCAAACCCACCATGAGAATCGGTGCTGGCGGGCTGTCGATTTTCAGCGCACCCGGTTCACCTTCGCCGCGCAGCGTGTCGATCAGGGCGTCATGAACGATTTTGACAACCTGTTGGCCGGGCGTGATGGATTTGGTGACGGCTTGGCCAGTGGCCTTTTCTTGCACCGCGTTCACAAAATCACGTGCGACCGGCAGCGAAACGTCAGCCTCAAGCAGGGCAACACGCACTTCGCGCAGGGCTGTTTTTACGTCATCTTCCGAGAGCGCGCCCTGTTTGGTCAGGCGGTCAAAGACACCGGAGAGGCGTTCGCTGAGATTCTCAAACATGGGCAGATGCCCTTTCTTAGTCGGTTGCGGATGATCCCAATGTAGGAACCTTCGCGTAAATGCACAAATGCCCCAGTGGGCGTAATACGCTGACTGGGGGCGATCCTGATTTTGGTCAGGACCGGAAGTCTTGGCTTCCGGGATGTGAGGGGTGATTAGCTGGCGTGGGGCGGAATGTCAACTGCCACGCCTTATGGGTAGGGCGCGCAAGGCTATCGATTGGGGCAAGCGAGGTGTGACGGTTAAAATTCTGCCTTTGATCGAAAATCTCACTGTTTCTGGCATCCGTCTTAGAGCTACCCTCGAATTATCTTAATGCTTCTCCAATTTGGTTTTATCCCACCAAATAAGTCATCCCATTGAACTGTTTGCCTCCGTTTTCGGGAAGGGAAATTTACTGGAGGGATATAGCGCCTCTCCTATTCTTTAACCGCATACTCAAACTTTGATTTGGCGCGTGCCGCTACTTCAATGGGAGGGAGCTGCCAGTTTTGCGCTGACGGCCCGCATGTGTCTGAAAGGTTAAGAGGCACGTTTACTTGCTTGACCGTTGACGGGCTGCTGCGTGCCTTAGGTACGATTTCAATGGGATGAATGTGTTCTCCAAAGATTGCATCTTTCTGAAAGCGGAGCCTTTGCAGTCATAGCAAACTAGACCTACAAGCAGATAGCGAATGTTATCTGGGTGGGTGTGATGCAAAACTGGGACGAAGTGCGAACAGCTTTTCAAGTGGCGCGTATGGGAACGGTAAGTGGCGCCGCCGAGGTTTTGGGCGTGCATCATGCGACCGTGATACGCCACATTGATGCGTTGGAGAAGGGTCTGGGCGTGAAGCTGTTTCAGCGCCATGCCCGTGGCTATACGCCAACCGAGGCTGGCACAGACCTGTTGCGTGTGGCGCAAGCGACAGAGGATCAGTTCGGCCAGTTGCTCAGCCGTATCAAAGGGCAGGGGGCCGAGGTGTCGGGTGATTTGGTGGTGACCTCCTTGGAGGCACTGGCCCCGCGCATCGCGCCGCTGTTGGTGGCCTTTCAAGAGGAACACAGCAATGTCGTTGTGCGCTATTTAACAGGCAACCGCCTACTGCGTCTGGAATATGGTGAAGCGCATGTGGCCATCCGCGCTGGTGCGGCCCCTGATCAGCCCGACAATGTGGCCCAGCCCTTGGCCGATCAAGCCATGGGGCTATATGCCGCCCGATCTTATGTAGACAAGCATGACCTGCCCAAAGGGCCTGAAGATTACGCCAATCACCGCTTTGTCGGGCCAGAAGATGTGGAAATCCGCGCGCCTTGTTACCGTTGGATGGCGCAGGCTGTGCCGCGTGAAAATGTGGTGTTTCGCAGTGATGATCCCCACGCCATGGGAATTGCGGTGCGCAGCGGCGCGGGTATCGGTTTTTTGACGGTGCAGCAGGCGGCGGCGATGCCCGATCTGGTGCAAGTCGCCCAAACCTTACCAGAGTGGGCATCGCCGCTGTGGTTGGTCACACATGTGGATCTGCACCGCACCAGTAAAGTTCAGGCTTTGGTTCAGTTTTTTAAGGCGCATATCAAAGACGGGTATCTGTGATGGTATGAAAATTTTGCAAGCCGTTGATTTACCCGTTTGGAGGCTTTTGCCTATGGCGCTGCTGAACACGCCCTGCGCGACTGCCAAAGCCCCTGAAGGACGTTTTCACCATTCGGGACAGGCCGCCGCTTATGCTTCACTAAGTGCGCAGGGCGCCGCAATCGCCACACATCGTTGTTTTTGAACCCAACTGCCTGCATTTTGTCGGCCCTGTCACTGCATATGAACCCTAAAAATGTACCTTCGCCGGTGTGAAGGCTCCAAATATGAAAGATAATGAACCGTGGCACCACAAGCAAAAGGGCATCTGGCGATGCTGTTGTTTTCGGCATTGGTTGCCGGATCATTCTCATTGGGGTCGATGGTCGCTAATGAAATTGCCCCGCTTGCCTTGAATGCTGTGCGCTTTCTCATCGCATCTGTCGCTGTGGGCGCAGTTGCTTTGGCCACAACAGGTATCCCACGCAGTGCTTTTTCCGCGCCTTGGCGGTATCTTGTACTAGGTGGATTCTTTGTCATCTATTTCGTGTTGATGTTTGAAGGGCTCAAGACCTCAACGCCCGTCAGGTCGGCGGCAGTGTTTACATTGGTGCCTGCGATGTCGGGTGTGTTTGCGTGGTTTTTGCTGCGCCAACGCATGACCCTGCGGATGCTTGTGTCCTTGGTGATCGGCGGTGCGGGGGCGCTTTGGGTGATTTTTCGCGCAGATATGGCGGCATTGCTGGCCTTTGATATCGGGCGAGGTGAGCTGATTTATCTGGTCGGTTGTATTGCTCATGCGGTTTATACGCCAATGGTGCGGCGTTTGAACCGTGGCGAAAGTGCCGTTGTCTTTTCCTTTGGTGTGTTGGTGGCGGGAACACTCTGGCTGGCGCTGGTCGGCGCGCCTGACATTTTATCGACAGATTGGAGCGGCCTGCGGCCCTTGGTCTGGATCACGATCCTTTACGTCGCCATCTGCGCCAGTGCGATCACCTTTGTGTTGGTGCAATTCGCCACATTGCGCCTGCCCTCAGCCAAGGTGATGGCTTATACTTATCTGGTGCCGAGCTGGGTTATTCTGTGGGAGGCTGTGTTGGGTAATCCGCTGCCGCCCTTGCTGGTGGGCGGGGGGATTGCGCTGACGGTGCTGGCGCTATTGTTACTGCTGCGCGATGATGACGTCCCGATCACGCCACAGTAGAACGGATATGCAAAAAAGTTACCGTTTGAGGGAACCGTTCAGGCCGATGTTGAGTTTACTTTATAACGAAGCAAAGGCGCGGGGATGGATCGGTTCTCTGGTCACGGCGTCTTTGCCCTGCGTTTTCTGTTTCGCCCGACATCGGGCGGAGGATCACATTTTAGGGAAGGAACATACCATGCGGAGCATTATTTACATTGTTGGCCTAGTAGTAATCGTTTTGGCGATTGTGCGCTTTGCGTTTTAAGACGCTTTGCGGCGGCAGCCAAGATTGAACCATAGGGGAGCCTGCGGGCTCCCTTTTTCGTGCCTAATTGTCCGATGTATTGGGTTGGCCCAGTTCAGTTTCCAGAAACCTCTCAAACGCGTCCAGATGCACCGGCTCAAACTGGCCAAATCCCTGCATCCAGACCGAAGCGGCGCGCATGGCGTCCGGTTCCAGTTTGCACCATTTCACCCGCCCGCGTTTTTCCTGCGTGATCAGGCCAGCAGCGGTCAATACGCCCAGATGTTTGGAGATTGAGGCCAGTGATACGTCAAATGGCTCGGCCACATCTGTCACGGCCATATCGTCCTCCAGCAACATCGCTAGGATGGTGCGGCGGGTGGGGTCGGCCAAAGCGGCAAAGGTGGTATCAAGGGTTGGAGCCATAAAACAGGTTTACCCGCTGTGGTGGGTAAGGGGAAGCCGTCATAGGCGGGGGTGATTTGTGAAAAAGGGTTGCGATTTGACGGGCGGTTCTATGCCGGCATCTTGGAGGAGGTGTTGGTTTTCAGTGGGCGCTTTGGGGGCCTGTGGTTTTCGTTGACCACATAAAGATTTGATAAATCGCACAAGTGGCTTCAGTGAACCACTCTCATTTGTGGGGGCGAATGCTGGGCTTTGGACATAAGTAAACATAGGCTTTTGTCACTCATTGAGCGCTGAAAGACAAAGACTAATGGTTGACATCACTTGTGCATAAACTGCACAAGAAGCTCATGAGCCGCCAATTACCCCCTCTAAACGCCCTACGTGCCTTTGAGGCCGCTGGACGACACCAGAGCTTTAGCCGAGCGGCGCAAGAGCTGCGGGTGAGCCATTCGTCAATCAGCCGCCACGTGCGCGGTTTAGAGGATCGTTTGGGCGTGCAGCTGTTTCGAGATCACGCGCGCGGGATCAAGTTGTCTCCCGATGGCGCAGCCTATCTTACGCGGATCAGCCCTGCTTTGGATGCGATCGCAGAGGCGACTGAAGGCTTGACGCAAGCGCCAGAAGGGGCGGTGACCGTTAACTGCGAGCCGTTGTTTGCATCAAAGTGGCTGATCCCTCGCATGCAAGCTTTTCAGGAATTGTTCCCGCAGGTTGATGTGCGGTTGGAAGCCTCGATGGAAATCGCGGATATTGTCCGCTATGAGGCAGATGTTGCCATCCGCTTTGTGTCGCAGGGCGCCACATATACCGAAGCTGCGTTGATCAGCGATGCAATGCTCCGGCCCTATGCTGCGCCTTCGCTTATTTCTGCGCCGGTGACAGACCTTGCGCAGTTGTTGTCCTACCCCTTGTTGCGTGACAGGCGCGACTGGACGTGGGCAAGGTGGTTTCAATTGTCCAATAACGGCGCGCCAATAGACCTGCCTGCGCCCGCGTGGCGGATGAGCGCGGAATTGTCGTATGAGGCGGCGCTGGCAGGGCAGGGCGTGATCTTGGTTACAGATGAGGTAGCTGCCTGCGATGTTGCGGCAGGCCGCTTGAATGCTCTGTCTGACATCGGATTTAGGGATGGTGGGTATTTTGAGCTGCATGCAGATGGCGCGTTGCGTCGTAAACCTGTGCGCGTCTTTCGGGATTGGTTGTTCGCACAAACTGCCTGTTGGCGGTCTGTTGCTTATGACAGTCAACCGAATGGTTGAATAACGAAGGCCCCCTTGAATCGATGGAAAAGATACGGGTTACCTCAACCTCTCACGAGGGGGTGGTTGTAATTCTGTTTGTTATCAGTTGGTTGATGGCTGCATCTAGGCCGTTGACTCGGCGTGGTCTGCAAAGTACCTAACGTGCAAGACATCCCAACGGGGGCAGCCAGTGAACGACCAAGATCGCACAGCGGAAAAGGCGGCGATTGCGGCGCGGATCGCAGCGGCCAAAGGTTTGCAAGAACCGGCACCTCGCATGGATGAACATTATTCTCAGGCGCAGATGGCCTGGCGGATGGTGATTGAGCTAGTGGCCGGTCTTGGGATCGGTTTCGGCATCGGGTACGGGCTGGATTTGTTCTTTGGAACGCTGCCCATATTTATGGTGCTGTTTGTTTTGTTAGGCCTCGCGGCTGGAGTGAAGACGATGCTCCGATCTGCGCAGGAAATGCAGGACGAAAAGATTGAAGTGGAGAGCGCGGCAGAAACTGCCGAAGACACCGCAAAAGAATAACGCCCCGCAAGGGGTCATGGTGAAACCGCCCCTTTGGGGTGATGAGTGAAGGGGCCGGAACATGGCAGCACAATCAGCAGAGGGCGGTCTGTCATTTGACCCGATGGCTCAGTTTCAGGTCAAGCCTTTGGGTGGTGACGGTGTTGTAAACTGGTTCACATTCACAAATGCCGCACTCTGGACCAGCTTTGCTGTTGCGGTTGTGTTCATCTTGTTGGTCGTTGGTACATCCAAGCGCGCTGTTGTTCCGGGCCGTATGCAATCGGTTGCAGAGCTGGCTTACGGCTTCATTTACAAGATGGTCGAAGACATCTGCGGCAAAGAAGGCGTTAAGTACTTCCCCTACATCATGACGCTGTTCATGTTTATCGTTTGCGCCAACTTCCTTGGTCTTATCCCCACAGCCTTCACGCCCACGTCGCATTTTGCGGTCACCATTCCGCTGGCTTTGCTGGTGTTCCTTGGTGTGACCATCTTGGGTTTTGTGAAAAACGGCGCATCTTTTCTGGGTCTTTTCTGGGTTTCATCAGCGCCACTAGCGCTGCGCCCCGCTCTGGCCCTGATCGAGCTGATCTCGTACTTCGTACGTCCTGTCAGCCACTCCATTCGTCTTGCCGGTAACGTCATGGCGGGTCACGCGGTGATCAAAGTGTTCGCAGGTTTTGCTGCGCTTACCATCGTGTCACCAGTTGCCATTCTTGGCATCACGGCGATGTACGGTCTGGAGGTCCTCGTGTCCTTCATTCAGGCCTACGTCTTTACGATCCTTACATGCGTGTATCTGAAAGATGCATTGCACCCAAGTCACTGAACAATCGGCGGGGTAATAGCCGCCTCATCTATCCACTTCCAATTCACAGGAGAATTCTCATGGAAGGTCAACTCGCACACATCGGCGCAGGTATCGCAGCACTCGGCACGGGCATCGCAGCCATCGGTGTTGGTAACGTTGCAGCAAGCTTCTTGGGCGGCGCTCTGCGTAACCCATCCGCAGCTGCAGCACAGACTGCTACACTGTTCATCGGTATCGCGTTCGCCGAAGCTCTGGGGATCTTCTCGTTCCTCGTAGCTCTTCTGCTGATGTTCGCTGTATAAGCGACTTACGGATTATTCCGACGCTTGGGGCGGTGCGGCACGCTGCGCCGCCCTTTTGAATATCAGTGTTCTGACAGGAGGCCACCATGGCAACCGAAACTACACAAGGCGATGGTCTGGCGGACGCTATTGGCGTGGCAGAGCATTCTGGCGGAAGCACAGGCATGCCGCAACTGGATTTCACCCATTGGGGAAACCAGATGTTCTGGCTGGCGCTTGCGCTGATCGCAATCTACCTAATTTTGTCGCGTGTGGCATTGCCACGCATCGCGGCGGTTCTGGCAGAGCGTCAGGGCACTATCACAAACGACATCGCAGCCGCAGAAGATTTGACAAACAAAGCAGATGCTGCTGAAGCTGCGTATGACCAAGCGCTGGTGGATGCCCGTGCGGAAGCACAACGCATCATCGCAGCGGCCAAAGCTGATATGCAAGCCGATCTGGATGCAGCCATCGCAAAGGCCGATACACAGATCGCCGCAAAATCTGCCGAATCCGAAAAAGCGATTTCGGAAATTCGTGCCGGTGCCGTGGAAAGCGTTAAGGCGGTTGCTAAAGATACCGTTAAAGAAATCGTTGCAGCGATGGGTGGTAAGGCCGATGCCAAAACCGTCACCGCCGCAGTCACAGCACGGATGAAAGGATAACTTCATGCGTTTCACACTCACATCCGTATTGGCCCTGATTGTCGCAAACCCTGCGTTTGCTGCTTCTGGACCGTTCTTCTCGCTGGGCAACACTGACTTTGTAGTTCTGCTGGCGTTTTTGTTGTTCATCGCAATTCTGGTCTATTTTAAAGTACCAGCGATGATGGGCAAAATGCTGGACGGTCGCGCCGAAAGCATCAAAAACGAGATCGAAGAAGCACGCAAGCTGCGCGAAGATGCACAATCTCTGCTGGCCTCTTACGAGCGTAAGCAAAAAGAAGTCCAAGAACAGGCGGATCGCATCGTTGCGTCTGCCAAGCAAGAAGCTGCTGCTGCTGGTGAATTGGCGAAAGCTGATCTTGCCAAATCCGTAGAGCGCCGTCTGGCCGCTGCGGAAGAGCAAATCGGTTCTGCCGAAGCTGCCGCAATCAAAGAAGTGCGTGACCAAGCAGTTCTTATCGCTATTGCCGCATCACGTGACATCATCGGCAAGCAAATGACTGCTGCTGATGGCAACAAGCTGATCGACGAAGGCATCGCCCAAGTTGACGCAAAACTGCACTAAGCAGTTGGCGACTTAGATTAGAAAAGCCCTGCCAACTTGGCGGGGCTTTTTTCGTTTCAAAGGGGACAGTCGTCATGAGTAACGAAATCCAAAAGATTCAACCAGCGCAGATAGAATTGGTTGCCCCGCGCAGCGAGTTGGCATTCTTTCACCAGCACTCTGTAGGCCTTCCTCTCCAGCTGACTCCGTTAGAGGCATGGACCATGATGATGGCGGACCCCCTGCCGTTTATGGCGACAGCCTTCAAATTGCGGGATGCAATTGCTGCCCGGTTTGGGGTGAAACGGATTGGTGGGTTCAGTGATAAAACGCCCGGTTTTGTCCAAGTCGGAGACAAGCTCGACTTTTTTCTAGTCGAAAGTTTGAGCGACACAACTTTGTCTCTGTCTGAGCGGGATAAACATTTGGATGTGTTGACCTGTGTGACCTGCGTGGAAAAAACACTGACGATTACCTCGTCTGTAAAAGTGCACAACAGGTTTGGCCGCATCTATATGTTGCCTGTTGCTCCAGCGCATAAATTGATTGTTTGCATTATGCTACGGCGGCTTGTGCGCAAATTGGGCTAGGGATGCCTGCGTCTGCGCAGATAGAGCCAAAGTGCGGCGGCACAAATCACGATTTCTGTCAGAAAGGTCCAATGCAGGAGAAACGACAATATCCAATGCGACTGCGAGGCTGGGACCACAGTCAGTGGGCCGCCAAATTCACCCCATGGCCAGGTCCAGTTGATCTTGCCTAGAAACGTATCCAATACCATGTGGAGCAGCGCACCCATGGAAAACCATCCCATAATTTTGGCAGCTCTGAGACGCCAGAACAATAAGGCCGCGATCCCGATGCAAGCCTACAAAAGCGGGCGGTGCGTGAGGTATTCGTGATGGTGGATGCTTTGGCCGTCGAGAAAGTAGAACCGGGTGAGATCAAGGTCCGGAGCCACCGAACCTATCAACAGTGCAATTTGCGCCTGTGGGTCTCGTAAGCTGCGAGACAGAAGATAGGCGGCAGGAACGTGAGCAATGAACATCAATGACCTCTTGCATGGTCAAGACGTTGCAGCGCCACATCTTCGTGTCGCTCTGCGCGTTGTTGGTCCAGCAGGGCGCGTTCAACATAGGTCAGATGGGCGTCTACAGCGGTGCGGGCGGCTACTGAATCGCGTGCAAGAAGTGCATCGTGGATTTCGCGATGTTGGTCCAGCAGAACGGCCCGTTTGGTTTGTTGTTTGAACATCATCTGGCGGTTATAGAACACACCGCCGCGCAGCAGATCGTACATCGAACGCATCATATGGAGCATCACCACATTGTGGCTCGCTTCGACAATACTCATGTGGAATTGCGCGTCTAAGGTGGCTTCTTCTTCGGGGTTGTCGTGGGCGGTTTCCATCTTGGCAAAGATTGCACTGATCACGGCAAGATCGGTGTCAGAACCAAGCCGCGCTGCGCGTTCGGCTGCCAAGCCCTCCATGTCGCGGCGGAAGGAGAGATAGTCCATTGCCGCTTCGTCGTGGCGTGCAAATAGGGCCATCAAGGCTGGTGAGAACGCAGAGCCGAGGACATCAGCCACAAACACCCCTGCGCCGGGTTTTGAAATGAGCAGACCTGCTTCTTGGAGCTGGGCAATTGCGTCGCGCAATGAGGGCCGCGATACACCGAGACGCTCTGCCAGCTCACGTTCTGGGGGAAGTTGTTTCTCAGGCTTCAGGATGCCGCGCAGGATCAGTTGCTCGACCTGTCGCACAACGGCAGTCGACAGCTTTTCTGGAATGACGGGGCGGAAGGGCATGGGGTGTTCCTTTGGTTGGTCAAATAATATGACCAACCAAAGGGCGGAGCAAGCAACAGCGCCAAAGGCCGTTTACTTCTTTTTCATTTGGACAGTAACAGGCGGGTATTTGAATTCGTCTTTTTCATTATCGACGTTTGCGGCGGTGATGGCGCCAACAACAATAACGCCCAATATGCCACCGCCCGCAGCGCCATTCATCCGTTGTTGTGTTGTGGCATTGAATGCAGTGACAGTGGTTGAGCCGCTTTGCCCGTCAAGCGTGCATCCCACACCAGACAGCTCTTTGCTGGTGTTATCACTGCCAACGCCAAAGGCGCGTACAGGCAGGGTTTCTTGCCCACGGAAAACCGCCGACCAATAAATTTTGAACAATAATGGGTTTGTTTACTTGATGTTAACCAACAGTCGGGCAGGCTGATGGTATGAAAAGCATAAAATTTTACTGGGCTGCTCTGGCTTTGGCATTCACTGCCTGTAACACGGCAGGCCCCCATTTTCGCGGGCTTCCCGCCACAACTGTGACGGTAGAGGGGTCCACTTTTGACGTGCGCGTACGGGGTGACATGGCCGAAGCCATTCGCACCAACAGTGAATACGCGCCACGCTTTGGGGCGATAAGGGAACGGGCGGGCCGTGCGATGGCGATGGTAAGCGGGTGTGAAGTAAAAGAAGTGCGGGGGGATCAGGCACAGGCGACGGGGCTGCTCAAGTGTCCTTGAGCCAACATGGTGTGGCACCACCTTAGGGTGTGCCCATTGCGATAACCTGTGGATAACTCTCTGAATGCTGCTTTGCGCACGGGCGCATGGTTGACAGCTTGGGCGCAAAGCAGTCACTTGGCTGTTCGTTCCGGAATCACCAATCAGGCGGCATATGCGCTTTTCGAAACTCAAGCTAACGGGCTTTAAAAGCTTTGTTGACCCCACTGATCTGATCATCGCGGATGGTTTGACGGGTGTTGTGGGGCCAAACGGCTGTGGTAAATCGAATTTGCTGGAAGCATTGCGCTGGGTGATGGGGGAAAACCGTCCGACTGCGATGCGGGGCGGGGGGATGGAAGATGTGATTTTTGCGGGTGCGGCAACGCGACCTGCACGCAACTTTGCCGAAGTTTCACTCCAAATTGATAACAGCGGGCGGCTGGCCCCTGCGGGGTTCAACGACAATGACAATCTGGAAATCGTGCGTCGGATTACACGCGATGTGGGCAGCGCCTATAAGGCGGCAGGCAAAGACGTGCGTGCCCGCGATGTGCAGATGCTGTTTGCCGATGCTTCTACCGGGTCGCATTCACCTGCGCTGGTGCGGCAGGGGCAGATCAGCGAATTGATCAACGCAAAACCAAAAAGCCGCCGTCGTATTCTGGAAGAAGCGGCGGGGATTTCTGGCCTCTATGCGCGGCGTCATGAGGCCGAGCTAAAGCTAAACGGTGCCGAGGCTAATTTGGCCCGTGTCGATGATGTGGTTGAGCAGTTGGCGACACAACTGGCGCAACTGGCCCGTCAGGCCCGTCAGGCCGCCCGCTACCGCGAGATCGCGGATCAGTTGCGGCAGACGGAGGGTACGTTGCTGTACCGCCGGTGGCGCGAAGCGGATGATGCGCGGGCGCGTGCCGAAGAAGAACTGCGTGCACGGCTGACTGCGGCGGCGCAGGCTGAAGGGTTTGTGCGCAGTAGTGCCAAAGCCCGTCAGGAAGCTGAAGACGCTTTGCCAGCGCTGCGCGAAGAGGATGCCATTGCGGCTGCGGTTGTGCAGCGGTTGATGGTGCAAAAGGATACGCTGAGCGATCAGGAATCCCGTGCGACGGCGTTGATAGATACGCTACAGGGGCGTGTGGCCCAGATGATCCGCGATATTGACCGCGAAGGCGGGTTAAACCGCGATGCCGTAGATACGATCGAGCGGCTGGAGTGGGAAGCGCGTGAGCTGGCGAAAGCCAGTGAAGGTCATGACGAGGTGTTGGAGGCCGCGTCAGACGCGGCGCAAGAAGCGGCAGATGTGTTGCACGAGCGTGAGGGTGATCTAAGCCAGCGCACCGAAGATGTTGCGCGTCTGGCTGCGCGGTATGGATCGGCAGAGCGACTGCTGGATGACAGCCGCAAGACGCTGGCCAAATCAGAAACAGAAGCGACCCGCGCCCGCGAAGCGGTGGCAGCCAGCGAAGCGGCATTGGCACAAACCGCCAGTGATTTTGAGGCGGCGACCGTGGCGTCAACAGCCGCTGTTACGGGGGCTGAAGCCGCTGAAGCCGCCTTGATTGCAGCCGAGGAGGAGCGTGCCGAGACGCTGTCACTGGAGGCAGAGGCGCGCGGCGAACGCTCGGAAGCGGAAGGTGAGATGAACGCCCTTCGTGCGGAAACAACCGCGCTGGCAAAGCTGCTGGAACGGGATACCGCAGAAGGGGGTCAGATATTGGACCGTCTGCAAGTCGAGCATGGGTTTGAAAAAGCGTTGGGTGCGGCTTTGGCCGATGATCTACGTGCGCCTGAGGTTGATACCGATGGGCCGTCGGGTTGGTCCAGCCTGCCAGAATACACGCAGGTACAGTCCTTGCCGTCAGGTGTGACGCCTTTGACAAATCACGTGTCTTGCCCGGATGTTCTGGGCCGCCGCATGGGCCAGATCGGGTTGGTGGATGCGGATGACGGGCAGCGATTGCAGGCGTCTTTGCAACCGGGGCAGCGGCTTGTCTCGACAGAGGGTGATCTGTGGCGTTGGGACGGGTTCCGCGCATGGGCTGAGGATGCGCCTTCTGCTGCGGCTTTGCGGTTGCAGCAGTTGAACCGTCTTGAGGTGCTAAAGCAGGCGTTGGAGCAAGCGAACAACCGTGCAGAAGCCGCACGGGCTGCGCATGAAAGCCTGACCATGCGGCTGGCGTCACAGACCGAAGCGGATAAACGTGCACGTGAAGCACGCCGTGAAGCGGACCGCGCCGTGGCGGATGCCGGTCGTGCGCTCAGCCGTGTTGAGGCGGATCGCAACCTTGCGGCAGGGCGGTTAGAGAGCCTCGGCTTGGCTGTGACGCGGCACGAAGAAGAAGCGATGGGTGCACGGACGCGGGTGCTGGAAGCAGAACGTGCACTGGCTGATCTGGGCGATCTTAGCGAGGCACGTGCCGAGGTCGATGACATCCGCATGACGGTTGAAGCGGCGCGGATCACGATGATGTCACGCCGTTCAAACCACGATGAATTGCGCCGTAGCGGCGAAGCCCGTTTGAAACGTGCGCAAGAAGTCACCAAGGAATTAAGCGGCTGGCGGCATCGATTGGAGACGGCCGAGAAGCACAGCGCCGATCTGGTTGAGCGCAAAGAGGCCTCCGAGGTAGAGCTGTTGGAAGCACTTGCTGTCCCAGCAGAGATCGCAGGCAAACGTGATGAGCTGGATGCGCAAATCGAAAATGCCAACGAGCGCCGTGCAGCAGCCATGGACACGTTGGCAACAGCCGAAACAACTCTGCGCGAAGCCACTCTGGAAGAGCGCGAAGCCGAACGCACCGCATCCGAGGCGCGTGAAGCGCGGGCGCGGTTTGAGGCGCGTAGCGATGCCGCCAAAGAAACTGTTGCCGCCGCCGCCGAGCGTATTGCAGAGGATCAAGAGTTGACGCCTGCACAACTGTTGGCGCAGTTGGATGTGGACCCTGACGATATGCCTGGCGTTGATAAGTTAGAGGCAGATGTGAACCGCCTAAAACGTCAACGCGATTCACTGGGCGCGGTGAACCTTCGGGCAGCAGAAGACGCCAAAGAAGTCGAAGAAGAGCATGGCGGCTTGGTCAGCGAAAAGGCTGATCTGGAAGAGGCGATTAAAACACTCCGCTCGGGCATCGCAAGCCTGAACCGCGAAGGGCGCGAGCGTCTGTTGACGGCGTTTGAACAGGTGAACTCCAACTTCTCTTTGTTGTTCACGCATCTGTTTGGCGGTGGTGAGGCCAGTCTGGTGATGGTGGAATCCGATGACCCGCTGGAGGCGGGACTAGAGATCATGTGTCAACCGCCCGGTAAGAAACTCAGCACGCTGAGCCTGTTGTCCGGGGGGGAGCAAACACTGACCGCGATGGCGCTGATCTTTGCGGTGTTCCTTGCCAACCCTGCACCGATTTGTGTGCTGGACGAAGTTGACGCGCCGTTGGACGACGCCAATGTGACGCGGTTCTGTGATCTGCTGGACGAGATGTGCCGCCAGACCAACACACGCTTCTTGATCATCACGCACCATGCGGTGACGATGGCGCGTATGGATCGCTTGTTTGGTGTGACAATGGCGGAACAAGGCGTCAGCCAACTGGTCTCGGTCGATCTGAAGAAGGCCGAGATACTGGTCGCCTGATCTGGCTTTGGGTTTGACCTGTTGTTGAACGTTAGAGGCTTTTTCCTTTGCGTCACAAACCGGCCTGACATCATTAATCCTGCAAGGCGGCTTTTGAGCGAATGAAAAGCCAGCGCGGGACACGCGCGGCATAGTCCTCAAAGGGTTTTCCGAATGTCTGAGCCAAGGCCCGTTCTTCGCCTCTAATTTGAAACCGATCAATTGTCATGAAGAATAGGGCAGCCATCAAGACTGCACTTAACGCACCAAGCCACAGAGCAAAGGCCATCAGAATTATCAGCATTCCCACATACATAGGGTTTCGCGTTATGCTGTAGATGCCGTTCGTCACAAGTGTCGTTGCCATTTCAGGTGACGTCGGGTTCACAGTCGTCTTGTGAAGTAAAAAGCTCATCACGGCGGGCAGCAGGAATACCGCCCCAATTGTTGCAGTTGCGGCAACCAAAACTGCGGGTGTGTCAAATGTCGCCAGCGGGATGAAAGCCGCAAGTAGGCTTGCGATAACCATGCAAAGGGCCAGTTGTACAAGGGGGGGTATGTTCATGAAGAAGCTTCCATATTTGATTCTTCACAATCGTAATTCCTTAAGGGGCTGTAGCTTCAAGTGTGGCGAGGCGATTTCCACAAGACCGTCTAGTTTCCGTCAAAAAGACCGTTTCTGAACGTTCACAAACGAGGGTTTTGGGAAACTACAGAAGGACTGGTGCGCGGAACTTTACAGACATCTCAAAGAATCTTGATATCATAGTCAAATGAGCCTTTTGCACCTGTCTATCAGCGCCAACGATCCTGAAAATGTAGCGAGTTTTCTTGCCGCAGTCATGGGCGGTATTGCGATGCCGTTTCCACCTTTTCCAGACTGTTGGATTGCTTTCAGCGCCGAAGATGATGGAACAGCTATCGAGGTCTATCCGACTACGCATGTGCTTGAGGCCGGTCCTGAACAAATATCCTGTGAAATCAAATCCCGCGATACAACTTCAACATTCGTTCACGCTGCTGTCTGCTCAAAGCTAAGTCGCGTGGAGATCATCGGCCTCGCTTCATCAAAAGGATGGACCTCGCGCATCTGCAACCGTGGTCCTTTTGAGTGCGTCGAAGTTTGGCTTGAAAACCGACTGCTTGTGGAATTGCTCGATGCCGAAATGCAGAAGGACTATCGCGAAGGAATGACTGCCTCAAACTGGGCATCTATGTTTGGTCTGTCGAAGTAGGTTAGGACTCCCTGCTGCCGTCAGATGCATCTGCACCTCCTCCCAAAAAGGACCGTTTGTTGATCGACAGCTACTGCGACATTTCAGACCTGTTTGATTGGGCCACCTGCCTTTTCCCAGCCGCCGAAACCTTCGGTGATGTGCGCTGCATCAAATCCCATGTCCTGCAACGTGGCCACAGAAATGGCCGAGCGCCAGCCAGAGGCGCAGTGGAAGACGAATTTCTTGTCGCTGGCAAAAACGTCTTTGAAATAGGGGCTATCGGGATCAACCCAGAATTCCAGCATGCCACGGGGGCAATGGAAACTGTTTGGGATAAAGCCTGTGCGCTCGCGTTCACGCGGGTCACGTAGATCGACGATCTGCACGGCGGGATCGTTGACCATCGCAATGGCATCGGCGGCGGCGATTTCTTCGATGCGGGCGCGGGCATTTGCGACCATTTCGGCGGCGGTGATTTTAAGGGCCATGTGGGCCTCCTAGAGTTTCGACAGAAGGGCAGGTGTGGGCCACGCATCTGCGGGCAGGCCAAGGCGCTGCTGTTCTTGCTGAACGGCGATGCGGGTGCGTGCGCCCAAGATGCCGTCAATATCGCCCACGTCATACCCGCGTGTTTGCAGCTTGGATTGCAGTTGCTTCATCTGGTTTCCATCCAGTCCAGTGTCTGGCGTGCCCGCATCATAGATTTTACCACCAGCTAGACGGGTGGCAAAATAGGCGGCTGTCAGAACATAGGTAAAGCTCTGGTTCCACTCAAAATAGACGTTGAAGTTGGGATAGGTGAGAAAGGCAGGCCCATTGCGCCCTTGGGGCAGGATCAGGGATGCCGTCAGGTTATCAGCCAAGCTGCCGTTACGGGCAGTGACACCCAAAGCGGCCCATTCAGCGGCGGTTTTCTGGGTTTCCAAGCCGCTGAGCGACCAGTTGAAATCCGCAGGTACTTTGACTTCGTCAATCCATGGTTCGCCAGCACGCCATCCCAAAGACGAGAGCATCTTGGCGCCAGACATCAGCGCATCGGGTGCGGAGGTTCTGAGCGAGACATGGCCATCGCCATCGCCGTCGGTGCCATTCTCGAGGATGTCACGCGGTAGCATTTGGACCATGCCTATTTCGCCAGCCCATGCGCCTGTGGTTGTTACAGGATCAAAATCGCCGCGTTTAAACAGCTCCATAGCGGCAAAAATTTGGGGCCGGAACAGTTCTGGGCGGCGGCAATCATGGGCGAGGGTCACCAAGGCATTGGCGGTGTTGAAATCACCCTGAAACGTGCCGTAATCCGTTTCAAAGGCCCAGAACGCCAGCAATACGTTGCGGTCTACGCCGTATTCCCCTTCGATAATATCGAAGGTTGAATCATACTGCTGTGCGTTTCTGCGGCCGCGATCAATGCGGTCATTGGAGATCAGGCGGCGGGAAAAATCAACAAAGGGGCGCTGGAAAACGCCTTGGGAGCCATCCGCACGCAGCACCGCGGGATCGCTGCGTACCGAGCGCAGGAATGTCTTGGCGGTATCTGTGTCGATGCCGTGGGTGGGCGCTTCGGCGGCGAGACCATCGAGGAAGGTGCTGAACGCGCCGCCACAGGAGGTCTGGGCCAAGAGGGGCAGCGGTGTGAAGGCGATAAGGGCCGCGAAGAAATGTGAGCGCATGAAATACCTATGCATAAATATCAACCGAAAAGAGCCAGTAAAAACACCAGCCCCAACATAAAGCCCCACGCCTGCCAAAGCTGGCGTATGGCAGCATCAATCGCGGGTGGGCCAATGGTGCGTGCGCCCTCAGGGCCAACCCATGCGAAATCCTGCATCTTGCCATCATAGGCGCGCGGCCCTGCCAAAGCTACATTTATGGCACGCGACATAGCTGCCTCTGGCCATCCCGCATTGGGCGAGCGGTGCCTGTTTGCATCGCGGGCAATGTCGGCCATTTTCCTGATCACACCTGACGGCAGCGCAATCAGGAAGCAGGTGAGGCGGGCAGGTATCAGGTTCATCGCGTCATCCGCATAGGCGGCGGCTTTGCCAAAGCGCTCATATTGAGGGGTGCGGTAGGCGATCATGCTGTCTGCGGTGTTGATGATTTTATAAACCATCAAGGCAGGCAGGCCACCGACCAAAAACCAGAAGGCAGGGGCAATCACACCATCAGACAGGTTTTCGGCAGCGCTTTCTATAGCGGAGCGTGAAACAGCGGATGGGTCCATGGCGTCTGTGTCTCGGCTGACGATCATTGCCACAGCGCGGCGGCCTTCACCCAGCGACACGCGCAACCCGTCCGCCACGGCACCCACATGCTGCGTAAGCGAGCGTTGGGCAAGCAGGATTGCAGTTACGATAATTTGCACGATACCGCCCAGCTGGCTTAGCCCCAAGCCCAGCAGATATGCGCCAGTGATCAGCACCGCTAGTGCCAGTGCGCCCAGCAAAATACTACCTCTGTCCCGGTTTAGGCTACGGTCCATATAGCCAACTGCACGGCCCATCAGCACAGCGGGGTGGGGCACACGGTTCCAGAGCCATTTCGGCTCTCCCATGGCGGCATCCAGCAGCATGGCGAAAAACAGGATCGTGGCGGTGCTCATGTCAGGGCGGCCTCTAGTCTGTCCCATTGATCGGGGGCAGGTAGACCAAGGCGCAGCCAGCGGGGATTGTACGGGAAAACGCGGCTCCAAATCTGGTGACGAGCAAGACGGGATTGCCACTCCGCAGCGTCAGGGATTTCAAACAGGCGGAACAATGTGGTGCCCCCCAACAGCTGCGCGCCAGCGCCTTGGAACAGGTTGTCCAGATGGGTGGCATCAGTGGTCAGACGTTGGCGGGTCTGGCTGGCCCATTGCGGGTCTTGCAGCGCCCGAGTGGCGATCTCGAGCGCGGGGCCAGCGACAGGCCACGGCCCCAACATCTGCTGTAGCTGTGCGATCAATGCGGGATCACCGATGACAAAACCCAGCCGCACACCCGCAAGCCCCCAAAATTTGCCGAAGCTTTTAAGGATCAGGGTGCCCTCTGTGGTGGATTGCCCCATGAGAGAAGCATCTGGCATCACATCGCAGAAACTCTCGTCGATGACCCGCAGGGGTGCGTGCAGATCGGCGCTGGTGAACAGGCGTCCGTCAGGGTTGTTGGGGTGCACAATTACCTGTGCATCTGCTTCATTTGGCTGCGATGCCTGCACCCAGCCCGCAGCAGCAAAAGAAGCGGCGTGTTCGTTATAAGTGGGCGCGGAAATGTGGACGCGTCCCGCCTGCATCAGACGTGGAATCATCGCAATCGGGGCGGAGGCACCCGGTGTTGGCAAAACAGCGGCCCCATCAGGCACATTCCAAAACGGCCGCGCCGCGCGGATCAGAGCGGATTGCGCCGTTTGGTCGGGCAGGGTGGCCCATGCGCCGTTTGAAATCTGGCCCAGTGGATAAGGCACAGGATTGATGCCTGTCGACAAATCAATCCAGTTTTCACGCACTCCGCCGAACTCTGCCGCCGCGGCATCAACGCCGCCGCCATGGTCTCTTTTATCTTCAGCCAACTCATCTACCTGATCGTTATATTCCGACCGTACTTGGCCGATCTTGGAAGTGTGACAATGCGGAGTTTTGGCTGATGTTCAATAGCTGGTTGCGGGATTATCCACGGCCATGAGGGGCATGCCAATCTATGACGGGGTTGATCGGGATGATCCTGTTTGGGTTAATCGTGTCATGGCTAAAGTGATAATGCCGCACGATGTGGTCAAAATGCACGGTTTTGGCCACGCCTTCCCACTGGAACAACTCGCGGGTGTAGGCCCATAGATTAGGGTAATCCACGATGCGGCGGCGGTTGCATTTGAAGTGCTGGTGATACACGCAATCAAAGCGGACAAGTGTGGTGAACAGCCGCCAATCGGCCTCGGTGATCTGTGGACCTGTGAGATAGCGGTTGCGGGAGAGAATGCCCTCCAGCCAGTCCAGCGTCTCAAACAAAGGATGCACAGCGGCGTCATAGGCTTGCTGCGTTGTTGCAAAGCCGGATTTATACACGCCATTGTTTAACGTGTCGTAGATGCGGGAGTTGAGCGCTTCAATCTGCGGGCGTAGTTGGGTTGGCCAATAGTCATCTGTGTTGCCCGTGATCCCGTCAAAGGCACTGTTCATCATTCGGATAATCTCGGACGATTCGTTTGAGACAATCGTGCCACGTTGTTTGTCCCAGAGGATGGGCACCGTCACGCGGCCAGTGAAATCAGGCACAGCTTTGGTGTAAATATCGCGGGCAAATGGCAGGTTGAACTGGCAATCACCTGTCGCGCCGTCAAATCCGGTGTCAAATGTCCAGCCCTCGCCGAGCATCTCAGGATGCACAACAGATATGTCGATCAGGGGAGCAAGCCCCTTGAGCGCGCGGAAAATCATCGTGCGATGTGCCCAAGGGCAGGCGTGGCTTACATAAAGGTGATAGCGGCTCGGCTCTGCCTTGAAGCCTGCTTCACCGCTTGGGCCAGCCTCGCCAGTGGTCGTGATCCAATTGCGGAAATTGGATTCCTGCCGTTTAAACGCGCCGCCAGTGTCTTTTGTATCATACCAGCTGTCATGCCATGTGCCGTCAATGAGTAGTCCCATGGTGGGCTCCTTTTTCTGGTTTAACGGGAACGTAACAAACTTGGGATAGTTGTCGAAGAGAGTTTGGCGCGCAGGAGGTCTGCGTAAATACACAGGTTAAAAGAGAATTCTGACCTAAATACATAAAATCAGTTGTCAGATTATCGGTATGGTTGCAAATTTAGGTCAGGGAGCAGGAGAGAATCATGGACGTATTTTTACCTCAGGGTTTTGTGGCGGGTGTGGGACGCGGCAAAACACACGGCGCGAAACGTGCATCGCAGATGTCTGTGCAGGCGGGTGGCACACGCTATCCGGTATCGCGGCGCTGGGACACAGGGTTTGCTGTATCTGCTTCAGAGGTGCCACACCTGAAAGGTGTGGTGGCGCTGTATGATGGTGCGGAAAAAGCGGCCGACTGCTTGATTATGAATTGCCAGAACCTTGAAGGCGAACTGGTGTTTACCATCAAGCGGGCGACACCCTTCAATTATGCCTGCGCAACGGAATTTGAAAGTATGGCTCAGGCGTCAGCCTGATCAGATGTGCAAAAGGGCGCCATGTGAAGGCGCCCTTTTTTGAGAGAAATTTCTCAAAGTCACGACCGATAGCCGTCTCTTTATTGAAGGTCTTTGAAGGCTTCCGCCAACCGTGTGCATGCTTCTTGAACACGAGCACGTGGTGTAGCGATGTTGAAGCGCAGATAGGATTCACCACCTGTACCAAACGTGTCGCCATGGTTGGCCGCGATGTTTGCACCTTGCTCTACGCGTTTGGTGAATTCTTCGCTGCTCATCCCTGTGTCTGTGAAATCGACCCACGCCAGATAGGTTGATTGCAACGGCATGGACTTTAGGCCGGGTATGGCATTGATAGCATCGTCAAACAGGCGGCGGTTGCCATCCAGATAGGCGATTAGATCATCCACCCATGCGGCCCCTTCAGGGGAATAGGCGGCGGTGGCCATGAACAAACCAAAGCTGTTGGGCGACAAGCCCAAAGCCATCATACGCGCCCCGAATTTTTCACGCAGGATCGGATCGGCGATGATGACATTGCCTGAATGGCTGCCCGCGATGTTAAAAGTTTTGGTCGTCGCGGTCATCATTACCAAGCGGTCTTCAACACCCTCAATCAGCGTCATCGGGGTATGCGTGTGGCCGGGCATCACCAAATCGTGGTGGATTTCATCGGAAACCAACACCAGATCATGACGTTTGGCAAAGTCGGCAACCTGTTGCAGCTCTTCGCGGGTCCAGACACAGCCGCCCGGATTATGCGGTGAACACAGCACAACCATTTTTTCATTGCCGGTCATTTGCGCATCATAAGCGTCAAAATCCATGCGGTAGCGGCCCTGATCTTGTACCAGTTGGCATTCTACCACCTGACGGCCAGCGGCTTTGATCACTTTGGCAAAGGCATGATAAACAGGGGTGAACAACACAACGCCGTCGCCTGCATCTGTAAAGGCATCCACACACATGGCTGTGCCGTTAACGAGGCCGTGTGTCGTGAAAATATGCGCGGGGTCCAGATCCCAGCCATGGCGCTCTTTCATCCACCACTGGATCGCGGCACGGTATTTGCTTTCATCGCCGAAATAGCCGTAAACGCCATGATCAGACATCGCCTTGATCGCGTCTTGCACAACGGGGGCTGTGGCGAAATCCATATCAGCGACCCACATGGGAATCCCTGTATCGGCAGAGACGCCATAGATACTCTCCATCCCGTCCCATTTCGCACAATGGGTGCCGCGCCGTTCAATCGGGGTGTCAAAGCTCATCTGGTATCTCCTTTGTATTTACGCAAACCGTACTCTTACCAGACTTATCTGCAAGCCCTGCTTGCGGCAACAGGGGGCATGCCCTACATGAGTTCCCATGAAACGCCCAATTCTTTATCACCCCGACCCGCGCCTGAAAAAAGCCTGTACTGCCGTAGATGATCTGACAGATGATCTGCGCCAATTGGCTGATGATATGCTGGCGACTATGTATGAGGCCCCCGGTGTAGGGCTTGCCGCCCCACAGATCGGGGTGCTGAGCCGCCTTGTTGTGCTGGACTGCGTGAAAGAGGATGGCGAAAAGCCGCGCCCCTTGATCATGTTCAACCCGCAAATTGTGGCCGCGTCAGAAGAATTGAACACCTATGAAGAGGGTTGCCTGAGCATCCCTGAGCAATTCGCTGATGTGACGCGCCCCGCCGAGGTTGAAGTCACGTGGATTGACCGCGATGGGAACGAACAGCGCGAGGGCATGAAGGGGCTGTGGGCCACTTGTGTTCAGCATGAAATCGACCACCTAGAAGGCAAGCTGTTCATTGATTATCTTAAACCGCTCAAGCGTCAGATGATTACCCGCAAGATGGTAAAGTTTAAACGCGAACTGGCCCGCGGATGAGCGTGCTGGAAATCCTCCAATGGCCCGATCCGCGCCTGATGGAGATTTGCCCGCATATAGAAGCGATAACGCCCGAGGTTGAGACCTTGGCGGCGGATATGCTGGAGACAATGTACGCGGCACCGGGCCGTGGGCTGGCAGGGCCGCAAGTGGGCGCGATGGCGCGGATTTTTGTGATAGATGTGGGGTGGAAAGAAGGGAAATCCGACCCTTTGGTTTTCATCAATCCAATGCTGCAAGAAGTCAGCGAAGACCGCGCGACCAACAGCGAAGGCTGCCTGAGCATTCCAGGAGTGAGTGCCGATATCTCGCGGCCTGCGCAGGTGCAGTTGGTTTGGATGGGCTTGAATGGTGGACGGTACGTGCAAAGTTTTACAGGTTTCGCCGCCGCTTGTGTCCAGCATGAATTGGATCATCTGGACGGTGTCGTGACCTTTGATCACCTCGACGCCGAGACACGGACAAAACTGGAAGCGGAGTATAACGCATGACTGTACGCAAAATTTTGACATGGCCAGACAAACGCTTGCGCACAGCGACGCAGGATATTGCCGAGGTGACAGACGAGGTGCGCGCGATATGGCGTGATATGGTTGATACAATGGACGCTATGCCCGGTGTTGGCCTTGGCGCCCCGCAAATTGGTGTGTTGCAGCGGTTAGCGGTGGTGGATACCTCCGAGGCGCGGAACAAGCGGATTTTGCTGGCAAACCCTGAGGTGATTGACGCCTCGGCGATCATGAATGTGCATGAAGAAGCCTCGCCTTGCCTATCGGGTGTATCGGCCAAAATCAGTCGCCCGCGCGGTGTACGTGTGCGCTATATGGATGAAACTGGCGCTGTGGTTGAGAAAGATTTTGTCGGGTTGGATGCCACAAGTGTGCAGCATCAGATCGACCATTTAGCGGGTAAAATGTACTTTGACCGTTTGAGCAAAGTAAAACGCGACATGCTGCTGCGCCGTGCACGCAAGATGAACGGATAAGCCGATGCGGATTGTGTTTATGGGCACACCGGAGTTTTCGGTGACGGTACTGGATGCGCTGGTTGAGGCAGGTCACGAGATTGCGGCCGTTTATTCGCAGCCCCCGCGTCCTGCCGGGCGCGGAAAAAAGGACCGCCCGACGCCGGTTCACGCGCGTGCCGAAGCCTTGGGTCTGGAGGTGCGTACGCCAGTTTCGCTCAAGACCCCCGAGGCGCTAGCAGAGTTTTCCGCGCTGACGGCGGATGTGGCCGTTGTTGTGGCTTATGGCCTGATTCTGCCCCAAGCCATTCTGGATGCGCCCGCACAGGGCTGTTTGAATATTCACGCCAGCCTGCTGCCGCGTTGGCGGGGGGCCGCCCCCATTCACCGTGCTATTATGGCGGGGGATGCGCAAACGGGTGTGTGCATCATGCAGATGGAGGCAGGGCTGGATACGGGCCCTGTTTTGTTGTGTGAAAATCTGGATATCGGCGCTGAAGAAACAACGGCGCAATTGCATGACCGCCTGAGCATTCTGGGCGCGGCGGCTATCGTTGAGGCGTTGGCGAGTTTGGACGATTTGACGCCACAGGTTCAGCCCGAAGAGGGCGTGACTTATGCCGCCAAGATCGACAAAGCCGAGGCGCGGATTGACTGGCACCTACCTGCTGGGCAAGTAGATCGCATGATCCGTGGATTGTCGCCATTTCCGGGGGCGTGGTTTGAACACGGCGGTGTTCGCGTCAAAGTACTGGGGTCGCGGTTGGTAACAGGTGCGGGCGCGGCTGGCATTGTGCTGGACGAGGCGCTGCATGTGGCCTGCGGCGAGGGGGCGGTTGCACTGACCCGCTTGCAAAAGGCGGGCAAAGGGGCGCAGGATGTTGAGGTGTTTCAACGCGGCATGCAGATCGCCGTTGGCGCCAACTTGAACGAAGGATAGGCCCATGTTTCCTACGATGATTGGTACGGTGGTGATCGCGGGGATCGTTGGTTATCTGGCTGAAAAGACAGAATTCACCCACAACGGTGTTTTGGCCAGCATGATCATCTGTATTGGCGGCGCATTTATGTTCTATTTTGTGCGGCTGATGTTTGGCATTGGATTTTCATCAGCAGGCATGAATGCGATTGCGTCATCCATTGGCGCGTTGGTTATTGTGCCGTTTCACTGGCGTAAATGACCTTAGCTTTTGGGTGGGGTGCTTTTGTAGACGGGCAGGTTCCACCCGAACTGGATAGACCCTGCGCGTAGCACCCAAGTCACCGCAGCGCCGATGATAAGCGGATAGGGCACATCGGGCAGATAACTGTTGAGCATCACAGTGGTCGTGGCCCCTGCAAACGCGGCTGTTACATATAGCTCGCCCTGTTTAAGCACAACGGGAACATCCCCCACCACCACATCGCGCATCAACCCGCCCATACAGCTGGTGACAATGCCCATCAGTACAACAATCACTGGCGCTTGTTCTAGGTTGATCGCAACACCCGCACCAGCAGCCACCGCCACCGCTAGCGCAAAACTATCGAGCCAGATAAGCGCACGCATGCGGCTCTCCAGAAGGTGGGCCGTGAAAAATGTGATCATAGCAGCGGTTGCGGCAGTGCCCAGATAAGTTGGTTCGGCAATCCAGAAGATCGGGTTGCGATCCAATAGCAAATCACGAATGGTGCCGCCGCCCACGGCTGTCAGGCAGGCAATAAAGACAAATCCGACCAGATCCAATTGGGCGCGGCTGGCCACAAGCGCGCCTGTGATGGCAAAGACAATCACAGAAGCATAATCGAGAAAGCTGATCAGGTTCATTTAGGTTTGAACGGGGCCATGCCTGCGCGTGCCAACGCATCGGCGCGTTCGTTTTCGGGGTGGCCTGCATGGCCTTTGACCCATTCCCATGTCACGCGGTGACGGGCATTGGCCGCATCAAGGCGTTGCCACAGCTCGGCGTTTTTCACCGGTTTCTTGGCTGCGTTTTTCCAGCCATTTTTCTTCCAGCCGAAAATCCACCCCGTGATGCCGTTTTTGACATAGTTACTGTCAGTGACCACGGTGATCTCTGTATCACGGTCCAGCGCTTCGAGCGCGTGAATAGCGGCCAGCAGCTCCATTCGGTTGTTGGTGGTGTTGGCTTCGCCGCCTTTCAGCTCGCGTTCCTTAACCACCTTGTCACCATCCATTGCCTGCATCAAAGCGCCCCAGCCGCCGGGGCCGGGATTGCCTGAACAGGCGCCGTCTGTGTATGCGTAAAGTTTAGCCATATGCGGCGACTGCTATCCAATCGGCATAGGTGCCGTCTAGTCCCTTATCGCGCCCAGTGGTGGTTTTTGTGATGTTAAAGCCTGCGGTGGACAGGAGGTTATAGAGTTCGTCTTGGGTGACATAGGTATATGCACGGCCGATTGTGTCACGTTTGGTGTCTGTGCCCAGCTTCATCGCGATGTGAAAGCGGCCACCTGCGCGCAGAGCAGTGTGCAAAGATTTAAGGATGCGGGGTAGGTCGCTGCGCGGGGCGTGCAGGAGGCTGAAGTTGGCCCAGATGCCATCATAAAAGTCGCTGCCTTTGATATCGTCAAAGGTTTGCTGTTGTGCGGTAACACCTGGATGCTGCGCGGCGAGGGTGATCATTTCGGCCACCGCATCGACCGCCAATACGTTGAGGCCAGCAGCGGCCATCACGCGCGCACTATGGCCTGGCCCGCAGCCCAGATCAAGCACATCACCCGCCGCTGGGAGGGCTGCGATAAAGGCGGCAAGCCTTGGGTCGCTTTCATTTACGGCTTGGTTGTACGCGGCATAACGCCGCGCTTGGGCGGCATAGACGGCGAGGGTTTCTGGATCACTCATGCGGTTGCTGCTAAGCTGTTTCACGCAATACACGCGGCACTTTGAACTCTACGTTCTCTACGGCAGTTTCCACCATTTCTTCGGTCACGTCATAGCGTGCTTTGAAGGCGTTGATCACTTCGTTGATCAGGACTTCGGGTGCGGATGCACCTGCGGTGATGCCAATGCTGGTGATGCCCTCCAGCGCACGCCAGTCGATGTCGGTGGCGCGTTGAACCAGTTGCGCATAGGCGCAGCCTGCACGCGACCCAACTTCAACCAGACGTTTGGAGTTGGAGGAATTTGGCGCCCCGACAACCAGCATAGCGTCACATTTGGGGGCCATTGCCTTTACCGCTTCTTGGCGGTTGGTGGTCGCATAACAGATGTCTTCTTTGTGCGGGCCGACAATGGCAGGAAAGCGCGCCTGCAAAGCGGCGACGATGCCTGCGGTGTCATCAATGCTCAGCGTCGTTTGGGTGACATAAGCCAGCTTGGAAGGATCGCGCACGCTGACATGGGCCACGTCCTCGGGGGTCTCAACCAACAGAACTTCACCTTCGGGCAGTTGGCCCATGGTGCCGACAGTTTCGGGGTGGCCTTCATGGCCGATCATGATCATTTGCAACCCGGCGTCGGCGTGGCGCTGGGCCTCAATGTGGACTTTGCTGACCAGCGGGCAGGTGGCATCAACATAGACCATGTTACGGGCTTGGGCGGCGTTCGGCACTGATTTTGGTACGCCATGGGCCGAGAAGATCACTGGGCGGTCATCAGGGCATTCAGAGAGTTCTTCGACAAATACGGCCCCTTTTTCGCGCAAGCCATCCACAACGAATTTATTATGTACGATTTCATGGCGGACATAGACGGGCGCACCCCATTTGGTGATCGCCATCTCGACGATCTTGATTGCGCGGTCAACGCCAGCGCAAAAGCCACGTGGCGCGGCGAGGTAGAGGGTGAGGGGCGGGTTTGTCATGGCTGTCTCCGTGCTTGGTAGTAGAGGTAAGGGCGCGGGGGCCGCAGGTCCAGTCTTGAATGAAGCACTGACGTGTTGGTTCGCTTGGCAGCGCAACGATGTTTTAGAAACGGTTTCTCGCCAGAGATCCTGCATGTCACATCGCAGAGCTTATGCCTGTTTTGTAACGTTTCGAAAAGGGATAGGGCCGTGCCAGAGGTCCTATCCATCTTAAGGCATGATGTATGTTATTCGTTGTGTGTGGTGGTTTCCGCCGCTTCGCGTGGCGGACGGCCTATAACATCACGCAGATCGTCTAGTTCAATGAAGTTATCTGCTTGGCGTCGCAATTCGTCCGAGATCATCGGGGGCTGGCTGCGCACGGTTGAAACTACTGAGACGCGGACGCCTTGACGTTGCAGGCTCTCTACAAGCGGGCGAAAGTCACCATCGCCTGAGAAAATCACGATATGGTCGACGTGAGGCGCAAGCTCCATTGCGTTCACGGCCAGCTCAATGTCCATGTTTCCTTTGACCTTACGGCGGCCCATGCTGTCCGTGTACTCTTTTGCCGTTTTGGTCACCATCGAATAGCCGTTGTAGTTCAGCCAATCTACAAGCGGACGGATGGGGGAGTATTCATCATTCTCGAGCAGTGCCGTGTAGTAGAAAGCGCGCAGCAATTTGCCACGGCGCATGAACTCTGATCGCAAGAGTTTGTAGTCGATATCAAAGCCGAGTGTTTTACCCGCCGCGTAGAGATTGGACCCATCGATAAAAAGCGCTAGGCGCTCGTCTTTGTAAAACATGTTGTGTCCTCGAAATAGAGCGCGCTATTGGCTAAAATTATTTTTGGCGTATGTGCGTCAAGTAATGTTTGAGCTATTTAGTAAACCGTTTAAACAAATTAACATTTGGCGCAAGGTGGGGCTATGGGGAAAACGGACACAGAAGCGCGAGCAATGCGACAAACATGCTTAGTTGCCTTAGGTTCAAACATGGGTTTGGCTGGAAAAGGCCCAGCGGAATTGTTGGAACGCGCGATAATTCGCCTAGAAGAGCGAGGTTTTGTGATTCGGGCTGTGAGCCGATTCTATCAAACGCCAGCATTTCCCGCGGGGGCCGGCCCTGATTTTGTGAATGCTGCGATTGAATTGGAGAGCGCGTGTGACGGAGAGCAAATCCTTGGCCATCTCCATGCGGTCGAAGCCGAATTCGGTCGCCAGCGGGTGCAACGTTGGGGGGCACGCACGCTTGATCTGGATTTGATTGGCATGGGTTCACTTGTGCTGCCTGATGCGAAAACACAGCAATACTGGCGTCAGTTGCCCTTGGCGCAGCAAAAAACAATGGCACCGCGTGAATTGGTGATCCCTCATCCGCGTCTTGCCGAGCGGGGTTTTGTTCTGGTTCCGGTTATGGATGTGGCACCTGATTGGTGCCATCCGACAACGGGTTTGACCATTCGCCAGATGCATGACGCCTTGCCAGAGGCCCTGCGACAAGAGGTGGTTGCGCTATAATACCTGCTTGTAAATCAGGCCAAACGCGCCTAGGTAACTTTTTCTAGCTTATAATTTATTGGAGTGTCCAATGGCCCGCGTCACCGTTGAAGATTGTGTTGATAAAGTCCCAAACCGGTTTGAACTGGTCATGCTTGCGGCTCACCGTGCGCGTGAGATTTCTGCAGGTTCAGCAGTAACTGTTGATCGTGACAACGATAAAAACCCAGTTGTGTCCCTGCGTGAAATCGCTGACGAGACACAATCCGCTGATGATCTGCGCGAACGCCTGATCGAGAATAACCAGCATCAAATCGAAGTTGATGAACCAGAAGAAGACGCCATGGCGATTCTTATGGGCGCCGAGCAGGACAAGCCAGAAGACGACGGCATGTCCGAGGAAATGCTTTTGCGGCAGCTGATGGCGGCGCAAGGGCAGGGGTGAGAACGCTGAAGATGAGCGTTCCGCACTGGATCCGGGGCAGATAATGACAACGACTGCCGATGATCTTGTCACATTGGTGCGGGGGTTTAACCCCAAGACAAACGAAGCGCTTATTCGCGCGGCCTATGCTTACGGTGAACGTATGCACGAAGGTCAGGTTCGTCATTCAGGTGAACCCTATTTTACACATCCAGTTGCTGTAGCGGCCATCTTGGCGGCGCAGCAACTGGATGATGCAACCATCATCACCGCATTGCTGCACGATACCATCGAAGATACCGATGCGTCTTATGCCGAAGTGCAGGAGCTGTTTGGCAAAGACGTTGCCGAACTTGTCGATGGGGTAACCAAGCTTACCAACTTGCAGTTGACGTCCTCCAAGACGAAACAAGCCGAAAATTTCCGCAAACTGTTTATGGCGATGTCCAAAGATTTGCGCGTTATTCTGGTTAAGCTGTCGGATCGTTTGCACAACATGCGGACGATCAAGGCAATGCGCCCTGACAAGCAGGTGCAAAAAGCCCGCGAAACGATGGATATTTTCGCCCCGCTTGCAGGCCGGATGGGTATGCAGTGGATGCGCGAAGAGCTGGAAGATCTGGCGTTTCGGGTGCTAAATCCTGACGCCCGCCATTCGCTGATGCGGCGGTTTATTACGCTGCAAAAAGAAACGGGCGACGTGATTGCGCGGATCACCACAGATATGCGCAAGGAGCTGGCCGAGGCCGGTGTGGAAGCAGAAGTCTTTGGCCGTGCCAAAAAACCATATTCAGTTTGGCGCAAGATGGAGGAGAAAGAGCAGTCTTTCTCACGTCTGTCGGACATCTATGGTTTTCGGGTGATCACCGAGAGCGAAGAAGATTGTTACCGGGCGCTGGGCGCAATCCACCGCCGTTGGCGCGCTGTGCCCGGGCGCTTCAAAGACTATATCAGCCAACCTAAAACAAATGGGTACCGCTCAATTCACGCAACGGTTTCGGGGCGTGATGGCAAACGCGTAGAAGTACAAATTCGCACGCGGCAGATGCATGATGTGGCGGAAACAGGTGTTGCCGCGCATTGGTCTTACCGTGACGGGGTGAGGTCGCAGAACCCGTTTGCAGTGGATTCGGTTAATTGGGTGTCCCAGTTGACCGAACAGTTTGACGGAGAGGATGATCATGAATCGTTTCTCGAAGCTGTCAAGCTTGAGATGTATACCGATAAAGTGTTCTGTTTTACGCCAAAAGGCGAGGTGATCAAGCTGCCACGTGGGGCCACTCCGATTGACTTTGCTTACGCGATTCACACGCGCATCGGCTCGGCTTGTGTCGGGGCTAAAGTTGACGGGTTGCGTGTGCCGCTGTGGACGCGGATCAGGAATGGTCAATCGGTTGAGATCATCACCGCTGAAGGGCAAACACCACAAAACACATGGCTGGATATTGCCACTACTGGTAAGGCCAAGACCGCTATCCGGCGATCCTTGCGTGAGGTAGACCGCGTTAGATTTATCAAGCTGGGTCGTGAGTTGGCGCGATCCGCTTTTGAACATGTTGGTAAACAGGCCACGGATAAAGTGCTGGCAACGGCTGCGCGTACATTGCGGCTGAAGGGTGTGGATGACGTGTTAGAGCGGCTGGGCAGCGCAGAAATGACGGGCCGTGAGGTTGTCAGTTCGGTCTATCCCGAATTGGGTGCAAAGCCCGGCGAAGAGGTGGACCGCAAGCGTGCCATCATCGGCCTTGAAGCGGGGCAATCGTTTGAGCGCGCAACCTGTTGCGAACCGCTGCCAGGTGAACGGATCGTCGGCATCACCTTTCGCGGCAAAGGCGTTACGCTGCACGCAATTGATTGCAATCGTTTGGGGGATTACGAAGAACAGCCCGAGCGATGGATTGATCTGCGTTGGCACGAAGGCAGCCATCCGGCGGTTTACGGAGCGACAATTGAATTGACGGTCGCAAATGATCGTGGTGTGCTTGGCCGTATTTGTACCTTGATCGGAGAAGCAGGCGCCAATATCGCGGACCTGAACTTTGTTGAGCGTAAACCGGATTTCTTTCGCCTGTTGGTGCATGCCGAATTCCGCGACATAGCGCAGCTGCATTCCCTGATGCTGACCTTGGAGGCCGAGGGAGATATCGCTGCGCTGAGTAGATATCGCGACCTATCCGCGCCAACTGACGTTAAGCACTCTGAAAGGCAAGCGCCGTGATTTTCAAACGCCGTGATCCTAAAACGATGGGGCGTTCAGTGGCTGAATTCCTATGGCCGCGCGGCGGCTGGGCGCGGGCGTTCCATTATGTCAAACACCGTGTTCGACGTCTGCCCGATAGCCCCGAGCGGATTGCGCGTGGGATTTGGGCAGGTGTCTTTATGTCGTTCACGCCCTTGTTCGGGTTCCATTTTTTAGGCGCCGTGATGATTGCTAAGGCAATGAAGGGGAATATTCTGGCGTCATTAATGGCGACGTTTGTGGGGAATCCGCTGACATTTGTCTTCATTACTTTGGCATCTTTGAAGTCGGGACATTGGATACTGGGGACCAAGCTGGAGCACGGCGAATTGCGCATGTTGAGCCGCAAGTTCGCCGATGCAGGGATTGACCTGTGGCACAATGCTTGGGCAATTTTCACTCCCGAGGAAATGGACTGGTCCGGACTGGCGATTTTCTCAAGAGATGTGTTCTTTCCGTATTTGATTGGCGGGATCTTGGCGGGTATCTTCTTTGCGACAATAGCCTACTATTTGGCTGTGCCGGTTTTACGGGCTTATCAGCATCGTCGTAAGGGGCTCATAAAGGCCAAGTTTGAAGCGATTAAGGCAAAATCTGCTGCCAAAGCGAACGAGAAAAAGCAGGCAGTGAAAGATAAAAAGGAACAGACAAATGGCTGATCAAGGCAAACTTCGGCTGGGTGTAAACATTGATCATGTGGCGACAGTGCGTAACGCACGTGGTGGCACCACACCTGACCCGCTGCGTGCGGCGCAAATTGCGCAGGACGCGGGCGCGGATGGCATTACGGCACATCTACGCGAAGACCGACGCCACATCTCGGATGCGGATATCGAAGGATTGATGGATATCCTGACGGTGCCTTTGAACTTTGAGATGGCAGCGACCGAAGAGATGCAGAAAATTGCACTGCGTCACAAGCCGCACGCCGTTTGTATTGTTCCTGAAAAGCGCGAAGAACGCACAACCGAAGGTGGTTTGGAAGTGGCGCGTGAGGAAAACCGTCTGGCGCATTTCATTGCGCCGCTGCGTGAGGCGGGAAGCCGTGTGTCGATATTTATCGCCGCTGAACAGCGCCAGATTGAGGCGGCGCACCGGATTGGTGCGCAAGTTGTTGAATTGCACTCGGGCGCTTATTGTGATGCCTATCACGAGGCGCGTTTTGACGAGGCTGATTTAGAGCTGGCCAAGCTGCGCGAAATGGCGACGTTTGGCCATAGCTTGGGGCTTGAAATGCATGTGGGGCACGGTCTGACCTATGATACTGTGTCTCCTGTTGCGGCATTTCCTGAGGTAACGGAGCTGAACATCGGCCATTTCCTGATCGGCGAAGCCATCTTTATCGGATTGGAACCTGCAATGCGTGAGATGCGCCGCTTGATGGATCAAGCGCGGGGCATTTGATGGCGGTTTCTGGCCTTTGGGGGCAGCCATGATTTTGGGGATCGGTACGGACCTTGCCAATATTGAGCGTATTCAGGGAACCTTGGACCGCTTTGGTGACCGTTTTCGCAATCGTGTGTTCACCGAAGTCGAGCAAGCCAAAGCAAACCGGCGCAAAGATGTGGCGGGTACATATGCCAAACGCTGGGCCGCAAAAGAAGCCTGCTCCAAGGCGCTTGGCACTGGATTGCGTATGGGGATCAGTTGGCGTGACATGGCGGTGAGTAACCTTGCGACCGGTCAGCCGGTGATGGAGGTCACTGGCTGGGCTGCGGAACGTTTGGCGGCGATGACCCCAGAGGGCCAGGAAGCGATCATTCATGTGACCCTCACCGATGATCACCCTTGGGCGCAGGCGTTTGTTGTGATCGAAGCAAGGCCAATACAGGGGTGATAAGCCCTGTTTACCTTGACACTGTGCGCCCTGCTGCGCATGTAACCAGAAAGAAAATCCAATAGGAGCGCCGCATGGCCAAGACGGATAAGACGGGCAATCCGATTGTCGAGACAATCAAGACTATTGTCTATGCCCTGCTGATTGCAGGTGTGTTCCGCACGCTGTTCTTCCAACCTTTTTGGATTCCCTCCGGTTCGATGAAGCCAACGCTTCTCATCGGTGATTTCTTATTCGTGAACAAAATGGCTTATGGGTATTCTTATGCCTCCTGTCCGAGTGTGATTGTGCCCAGCGTGGGGATCAACCTTGACGCGAAAAAAATGTGTGGCGTTTTTGACGGCGACAACACCCGCTTGTTTGGCAGTGAACCAGAGCGCGGCGACGTTGTTGTGTTTCGTCACCCGACATCAGGCCATGATTACATCAAGCGTTTGATCGGTCTGCCAGGGGATCGGATTCAGGTTACAGATGGTATTGTGCAAATTAACGGCGAAGCCGCAGGGCAAGTAGCCGACGGAGAATTCGAAGAACTGATGGAACTGCAAGGCCCGCAAGGGCTGCGCCCGCGTTGTGCAAACGGTGCCGTCGGTCAGGGTGGGATGTGTATCAAAGACCGCGCCATCGAGACGCTTCCAAATGGCGTGAGCCACCCTGTCTTGAATATCGGACCTCAGGCTTCTGACCGGACTGGCGTGTATACGGTGCCGGAAGGGGAGTACTTCTTCATGGGCGACAACCGCGACAATTCCGCGGACAGTCGCCTTGCCCAAACTGCAGGTGGTGTAGGCTTTGTACCGTTTGAAAACATCATTGGTCGTGCCGACCGGATTGTATTCAGCTCGGGTGGCCGGTCGATGTTGTACTTTTGGACGTGGCGCAGCGACCGCTTCTTCAAAGCAATCAAGTGAAGTTATCGGCGGAACTCAAAGCGTTCGAAGGGCGACTGGGCTATCAGTTTGAAAAGCCTAAACTGCTGAACGAAGCTGTAACCCATGCGTCGATGACGACACCCAACCGTGACGATAACCAAAGGTTGGAGTTTCTGGGTGATAGGGTGCTAGGCTTGGTTATGGCCGAAGCCCTCCTGAACCTCGATACTGGCGCATCAGAGGGCCAATTGGCCCCGCGCTTTAACGCCTTGGTGCGCAAAGAAGCCTGTGCTGATGTCGCCCGCGAGATTGATATTGGTGCGGTTCTGCGTTTGGGCCGCTCTGAGATGCTATCGGGGGGGCGGCGCAAGCAAGCACTGCTGGGCGATGCGATGGAAGCTGTGATTGCGGCGGTCTATGTGGATGGCGGGTTTGACGCCGCCCGCGACATGATCATCCGGCTGTGGGGCACGCGGACAACTTCGGTGAAAGAAGATGCCCGTGATGCCAAAACATCATTGCAAGAATGGGCGCAGGCGCGCGGGCTGGAGCCGCCACAATATGTGTTGGAAAAACGTAGCGGCCCAGACCACGCACCGATCTTTACAATAGCCGCACGCCTGTCCACAGGACAGACTGCCAGTGCGACAGCAGGCGCGAAACGCGCCGCAGAACAAGACGCCGCAGCATCGCTGTTGGCGCAATTGGAGCAAGAGATATGACCACACCAACAACACGCGCAGGCTTTGTTGCCCTGATTGGCGAACCGAACGCGGGCAAGTCTACTCTTTTGAACCGTATGGTTGGTGCCAAGGTCTCGATCGTGACGCATAAGGTGCAAACCACACGTGCGCGTATTCGCGGTGTGGCGATGGCGGGTGATAGCCAGATTGTGTTTGTGGACACGCCCGGATTGTTCCAGCCCAAACGCCGTTTGGACCGCGCGATGGTTGCTGCCGCTTGGGGCGGTGCCGCGGATGCGGACTTGGTGGTGTTGCTGGTTGAGGCGCAGCGCGGTGTGACCGAAGGCGTCGAAAAAATTCTGGAGCGCCTGAACGAGATCGGTTCAAATGCGCGTGTGGCGCTGGCGATCAACAAGATCGACCGCGTCGAAGCGCCTGTTTTGCTCGGGTTGAGCCAAAAACTGAACGACGCCTATCCATTTGCAGAAACATTTATGATTTCCGCCGAGAAAGGCCATGGCGTCGAAGTCTTGCGCAACTGGCTGGCTGGGGAAGTACCTGAAGGCCCATGGTTGTATCCTGATGATCAGATTGCGGATCTGCCAATGCGCATGATTGCGGCAGAGATGACCCGCGAGAAATTGACCCTGCGTCTGCACCAAGAACTGCCTTACCAATTGACCGTTGAGACGGAAAATTGGGAGGAGCGCAAAGATGGATCAGCCAAGATTGACCAGCTGATCTATGTGGTGCGCGATGGGCATAAAGGCATTATCCTTGGCTCGAAGGGCGAAACCATCAAAGCGGTGGGCAAAGCTGCACGCGAGGAAATGGAAGAGTTTCTAGGGCGCAAGGTGCATCTGTTTTTGCAGGTTAAAGTGCGCCCGAATTGGTTGGAAGAATCCGAGCGTTACTCCGAAATGGGGTTGGAGTTTAAGGACGGCAACCAATGACAGGCCGCAATGCCTGCGGTTGTTGTAGGATTAAGTTTGCTAACAAAATGAAGGCGGGGATGTCGTGCCCCGTCTAACGGCCCGTTTCTGGGTCGATGCCTATCTGGCGCGGTTGAGGATGTTCGATATCCCCGCATTTGTTGTGGCGCATGGGGATGACACTGGCGGCGCTGTATTGGTGAAGCTGGCTACCTTGGATGGCAATGCCATCGTGTTTCAACGGTCGTTTGATTTGATGAGCGGCGAGCGGGTCTGGGTCGAGCTATCGGCGGGGCCAGAGCGCGATGTAGATGATGCAATCACGCGCCAACGAGGATTTGATCCGGATATTTGGGTGATCGAAGTAGAAGATCGTGCGGGGCGGCATTTGCTGGATCAAGAGGGCTTGGGCTGATGGAATGGCGCGATCAGGGGATACTACTGAGCGCGCGCCGCCACGGCGAAACCTCCACCATCATAGAAGTGTTCACTCCAGAGCATGGCCGCCACGCAGGGATTGTGCGCGGCGGGACCAGCCGAAAGATCGCACCGATATTGCAGCCCGGTGCGCAGTTGGACGTGACCTGGCGTGCGCGGTTAGAGGATCACATTGGCGCTTTCACGGTTGAACCTGTGCGAAGCCGCGCGGCGATTGCAATGGGGGGGCGGCTTGCGCTTGCGGGGTTAAATGCCGTGACGGGGCTGGCAGCGTTCTCGCTCCCCGAACGTGAAGTCCATCTGCCTCTCTATCACCGAACCGAGGCTGTTTTGGATTTGTTGGGCCAAGACGAGATTTGGCCCTTGGCCTATTTGCGTTGGGAGCTAAGCCTTTTGGAAGAGTTGGGCTATGGGCTTGATCTGACCAGTTGTGCTGTGACAGGCGCAACCGAGGATTTGGCCTATGTCTCGCCTAAATCGGGACGTGCGGTGTCGCGAACTGGGGCAGGGGAATGGGCGGCGCGGCTGTTGCCTTTGCCTGCGGTGTTACGCGGTGAGGGGCAGGCAGAAGATGCGCAGATTGTGCGAGGGTTGCAGACAACCGGATATTTCCTGACGCATCACCTGGCGGCAGGTTTGGGCAGTAGGCCTTTGCCGCAGGCACGGGCGCGGTTTGTTGAAGCGCTTATTCGGTCGCTTTGAAGATCATTTCCAGACCTTCTGGATTGGACAAGATGAGTGTGTCATCGACAACTTCGATTAAAGTTGCTGCTTTGAGAGAGTCTAAGAACACAGTCTCGGCACGCATGTCAGGGCAGGCGCGGCGGGTGCTGCCGATAGGACCGGCTTGGAACCACGGATAGGGGGCATCCATTGCGCCAAAATAGCTGTTGCAAGGTCCGTTGCCCGCGATCTGACCTACTTCGGGAAAGGTCAGCGTGGCAGGGGCTGGGAAGATATTTCCATTCAGGGTTTTCAGGGTCCAGACGTGATCAGCCCCACCATAGGCGCTGACTGTTTCGTCTTTCCGGCAGGCGGCGGTTAGCGACAGGGCAATGAGGAGCGGAATCAATACTGTCTTCATGAGAGCGCCAGAATCGTATCTACTAATGCGTCAAATGCTGCCTGTGGGTCTGTCGTTGTGTGAGACTGGGGCAGGCCGATCAATGTGGCAAGAATGGCATGTGCAAAAGCGGGGTTGCGCAGGCCAAAGTGGTTTAGCAGGTGCTGCAAATATGTCAGCCGTTCGGCGTCGACCTCTGCCATGCTGGCGGCAACTGATGGTTCGGATTGCGCCCAGATCCGCAGGGCTGATTCTGTTGGTGACTTTAGTATATTGTGGCCAAAGGTCCGTAGGCGCGTATCGGGAGCACCCTCGGTTGTGAGCTGTTCTACAACGTCGGCTAATGCGTTTGAGTGCCACTGGCGGGTGAGTGCCGCATGATACGCAGGGACGTCTTTGAAGTGCCAGTAAAAGGAGCCTTTGGTTGTGCCAAGGCGGCGGGCCAAAGGTTCTGCGGCGAGGCTGGCAGGCCCATCGCTACATAGCGCCGAAAACCCAGCGTCGATCCATTTTTCGGGAGAAAGGCGTGTTGTGCTCATGGCAAAACAGCTAAGCGCAGACGGGGTGCACTGCAAGGCGCGCCCCGTCCATGTCGGCGAAGTTTAGCCCAGTATGCGGCGGGCGATGACTTGGGCCTGAATTTCAGCCGCCCCCTCAAAGATGTTGAGAATACGCGCATCACACAGCACACGGCTGATCTTATATTCCAGCGCAAAGCCGTTGCCGCCGTGGATTTGCAAGCCGTTATCAGCAGCGGCCCATGCCACGCGTGCACCCAGCAATTTCGCCATGCCCGCTTCTACGTCACAACGACGACCGCCGTCCTTCTGCGCTGCAGAGAAGTAGGTCAACTGGCGGGCAACCATGATTTCCACTGCCATCATCGCCAGTTTGGAAGATACACGTGGGAAGTTGATGAGGGATTTGCCGAACTGCTTGCGGTCGATCGCGTATTGCATCGATATGTCGAGGGCGCATTGGGCCACACCAATGGCGCGTGCGGCGGTTTGGATGCGTGCGCTCTCAAAGGTTTCCATCAGCTGTTTAAAGCCTTTGCCCTCTTTTCCGCCCAGCAGGTTTTCGCCTTTGACCTCAAAGCCGTCAAATGCCAATTCATATTCCTTCATGCCACGGTAGCCGAGAACTTCGATCTCGCCGCCCGTCATGCCGTCAGTTGGGAAGGGATTTTCATCGTCGCCGGGCGTTTTTTCGGCCAAGAACATGGACAGGCCTTTGTAGTCCGACGTTGCCGGATCGGTGCGGGCCAGCAGGGTCATGACATGGGTACGTGCGGCATGGGTGATCCATGTTTTGTTGCCCGTGACCTTATATGTTTCGCCTTCTTTCACCGCACGCGTGCGCAGCGACCCCAGATCGGAACCTGTGTTTGGTTCTGTGAATACCGCTGTGGGCAGGGTTTCAGCAGAGGCGATTCTGGGCAGCCATTTTTGTTTTTGCTCATCTGTGCCACCGGCGATGATCAGTTCCGCCGCGATCTCGGAGCGCGTGCCGAGAGACCCGACGCCGATGTAGCCGCGTGAGAGCTCTTCGGAAACAACACACATGGATGCTTTGGACAGGCCGAGGCCGCCGAATTCTTCTGGGATGGTCAGGCCGAACACACCCATTTCTGCCAGTTCGTTGATGATCTCGATCGGGATCAGCTCATCCTTGAGGTGCCATTCATGGGCGAAGGGCTCTACCTTTTCCACAGCATAGCGGCGGAACTGCTCGCGGATCATCTCCAACTCTTCGTCGAGGCCGGTCGCACCGACTGTGACATTGGCGGAGTGTTCTTGCATCAACTCAACCAAGCGGGTGCGGGCAGCTTGGGTGTTGCCGCCTTGCGTTAGAGCCTGAATTGCAGGCTCCATCAGGCCGCGCTGGTCGTCTTGGGATAGGCCGAGGTCCTGAAGGCGTACGATTTCGCCTTGGTTCATCTGGATGCCGCCGTAGATCTGCCACAGGTATTCACCAAAGGCGATCTGGTGGATCAAGGCTTCGGTCTCGCCGAACTTACCTTCGCTTTGCAGGGCTTCTGCCCAAGATTGCATCTGGCGCAGTGCTTGGGCGTAAGTGGCAAGCCATGCCAGCCCATGCGCGGCTGTTTGGTTTGCTTCTACCAGCGGATTGGAGACGCGGCCACTGTCGGTGACCATGGCGCGGACTGTGTCCGTTGCTCGCGTTAAAATTGCCTCGACCGGCGCAAGAGTTGCTGCCGTTTGCTCCAGAAGATTGTCCAGAAGTGCCATCTATCAAAATCCTTTATAACTTGGCGGAAAGCATAATCACTTTGCAGGTGCAGCGCAACAAAGATACGTTTGGTTGTTTAGATTTGGTTTAAAATTTCTCGGAGGCGTGGCCGCACTGTTTTCGTGCAGGTTGAAAACCAGATTTGACGTGCTACTTTCTTTTCGTTTGTTATGAAGCAGCATGGACATAATTTTCCCGCTGCTCACCCCGAATGAACTTTTGATTGCATGCCTGATCGCCGTTCTGGCGGGCTTCGTTAAGGGGGTGGTGGGCTTTGCCATGCCTTTGGTGCTGGTGTCCGGCCTTACGACCTTTATGTCGCCAGAGCTTGCGCTCGCAGGGTTGATTGTCCCTACTGTGATCACCAATGCGCATCAGGCTTTGCGCCAAGGAATCCCCGCGGCAAGAAAATCTGTGGTGGATTTTAAGGTGTTTCTGTTGGCGGGGCTGTTGGCCTTACTTGCAACCGCGCAAATGGTGCGGGTGTTTCCCGATCAGGTGATGATGGCTGTGATTGGCGTGCCCGTTACATTTTTCGCATTGCTGCAACTTGGCGGTCATCAGTTTCAATTGTCCGGCCGTAGTCGCAGCATAGAAGTTGTTGCAGGGGCAATCGCAGGCGGGCTGGGGGGCGTGTCTGGTATTTGGGGGCCACCTACGGTTGCCTATCTGACAGCATTAAACACGCCTAAGCATGACCAAATTAGGATACAAGGCGTTATTTACGGCCTTGGTGCTGTTGTGCTGCTGTTTGCACATATTGGTTCTGGTGTGCTGCGCGCTGAGACGATTGGATTTTCACTGGCGTTGGTGCCGACCGCCTACTTGGGTATGCGGATTGGTCTGTCTGCCATGGATCGAATAAATCAAATCGTCTTTAAGCGCGCTACACTATTTGTGTTGTTGGTGGCCGGACTTAATTTGATCCGGCGGGCGTGGATGGGGTGATTACCCCTGACGCCCGACTGCCATCCCCGAAATATCTTCGATAAACGTCACGATTCTGGTTTTGACCGTTTCGTCTTCGATGGCAGCCAGAGCCTTTGAAATTGTAGTACTTGTGTTGCACGGAGTTACTTCTGAGTCGTTAGCTCCGTTTACGCCCTCAAAGAAATAGGCGGGCGAAACATCAAAAATCTGGGCCAGTTCGAACAAGCGGCTGGCCGCAATTCTGTTTGAGCCGATCTCGTACTTTTGGATTTGCTGAAAGGACAAGCCAAGCCGCTGTGCAATATCAGTCTGAGAATGTCTGCGAAGAGTTCGGATTTGTTTAAGCTTTTGTCCAACATGGACGTCAACAGGGTGTGCCATAATCATTAACCTTAGGTTGTGTGGCTGAAGTTTTGCGAAAATTTCGACATTTGATCAACTGCAAACCCATTTTTACTTTTGAAATAATTGTTTGCAGTTTAGAAACGATTATTGACCATTGAGTGAGTGATTGATTTAACTTCAGTGTATGATTTGTGGTGGGTAATGGTTATGGATCAAAATGTGAACACGGATGCACCTCTGGCTCGATCTACCGAGGTCCCAGCGCTTCTCTTTGAGATGATGCGATCGTTCACGGTACTGGCGAAAACCCTGAATTTGAGCGTGGCTGTTGAGGAGCTGGGCAGTACGCGGCAGACAGTCCGGCGCCATATCGGCCAGCTGGAAGACGCGATGGGGTGTAAGTTGTTTGCTGTTGAACAGCGCCGCTATACTTTGACAGATCAGGGAGCACGGGCCGTTGGCCCCGCGCAATGGTTGTTAACCAAGGGGGGTGTTTGGCACCAAGGGAACTTCCAGAGCATAGACGGCATGTCCCGCATCTCTTATGAGGGGCCCGCGGGGGCGGCTTTTTACCAACAGCAAATCCCTATGTCTGGTGTTTGGTCAGGTAAGTCCGACCTGTTGCGTGCGGCACTAAAGGCATGGACTTTGAGCGAAGGGAAATTGGAAAGCCTCTACAACAAGGATATTCGCCCTTACATTTTGGCATTCCGTGCAGCAAAGGACGATTTGATCTGTATGGAGGTAGGCGAAAAGTCGCTCTATTCAAACTGGTTCGGCTGGGCCAATGCCAGAAGCAGCGTAGGGCGAAATCTGAGCGAATTCGCCTTCACTCAGGAATTTTCGAGCATTGCGGATTCGTCTTTCAGGGATGTTGAAGCGGGGCAGGGGGTCCGGCTGGATCAGACTGCGATGTGGATACGCAAAAATGCTGACGATCCGCTCGAATGTCTGCTGTACGACCGATTGTTGATGGGGGTGCAGATGCCGGATGGCACGCCTGCGATCATTTCGGTATGTGATCGCCCCACCGAAATGAAGATCGATGCGTTGGATGCAAATCTGATCAATGAAATTCCCGATAAACTCTGGGTTGATTTCAGGCTGACGCGCTGATCGCAAATCTGCAATCAAGGTTTACTGTTGCGTCGGCTGGGACCTCCTTAGCGCCGCATAGGTTTTGCAAAAAATTAGGGCCGCTGCATTACAATGCGGCGGCCCTAAATCTTGGCGACGTTGGCAATTTAGCCGATTTTGGCTGCTTTTACTTCATCGTCGATGTGGGGCATATATTGCTCAAAGTTCTCAGCGAACATGGCAACCAGCTTTGCAACCTGACGGTCATAGGCTTCTGGATTGTCCCATGTGCGGCGCGGATCAAGCAAGATGTCAGCAACGCCGGCTACAGCAACGGGTACTTCGAAGCCAAAATTTTCGTCGGTGCGGAACTTGCCAGCAAGAAGGGACCCGTCAAGCGCAGCTGTGAGCAGCGAGCGTGTGGCGCGGATCGGCATACGTGATCCCGTGCCATAAGCGCCACCAGTCCAGCCGGTGTTCACCAACCAGCAGGTTGCGCCGTGCTGGGCGATTTTTTCGCGCAGCAGGTTGCCGTAAACTTCTGGACGGCGCGGCATGAAAGGCGCGCCAAAGCATGTGGAGAATGTGGGCTCTGGCTCAGTTACGCCACGCTCTGTGCCAGCCACTTTGGAAGTGAAGCCGGACAAGAAGTGATACATCGCTTGTGCTGGGGTCAGTTTGGCGATGGGAGGTAGCGTGCCGAAAGCATCACATGTCAACATGATGATGTTCTTGGGGTGCCCGCCAACGGCCTTCTTGGAGGCGTTAGAGATGTAGTGCAGTGGATAGGCGCAGCGCATATTGGCTGTCAGGCTATCGTCATCGAAATCCAGATCTTTGGTTTCTTCATCATAGACCATGTTTTCGATCACAGTGCCGAATTTCTCGGTTGTGGCGTAAATCTCTGGTTCAGCTTCTTCGCTGAGGTTGATTGTTTTAGCATAACAGCCGCCCTCAAAGTTGAAGGTACCTGTGTCTGACCAGCCGTGCTCGTCATCGCCGATCAAAGTGCGTTCCGGATCAGCAGACAGTGTCGTTTTACCCGTGCCTGACAGACCAAAGAAGATCGCGGTGTCTACGGGATTGCCAACAGCGTGGTTGGCCGAGCAGTGCATCGGCATCACGCCTTTTTCTGGCAGCAAGTAGTTCAGCAGCGAGAAAACGGATTTTTTGTTTTCGCCAGCATACTCGGTGCCGCCGATCAGGATCATCTTGCGATCAAAATTCATCGCGATGACGGTTTCGGAACGGCAATCGTGCTTTTTAGGGTCAGCTTGGAATTTAGGGCAGTTGATAACCGTAAAGTCGGCGATGAAGTCATCCAGTTGGTCGCGGTCGGGGCGACGCATCATGTTGCGGATGAACAGGCCATGCCAAGCAAGCTCGGTTACGAAACGTACGTTAATCGCGTGTTTAGGGTCTGCGCCGCCGACGAGGTCCTGAACGAAATAGTCGCCGCCCTCCATGTGGGTCAGCATGTCATTGTATAAGGCGTCAAAGCCCTCTTCGGACATTTGAGCGTTGTTTTCCCACCAGATCGTGTCTTTGACACTATCGGACATGACGACATGTTTGTCCTTTGGGGACCGTCCGGTGAATTTCCCGGTGGTAACAAGGAATGAGCCGCCTTTGCCCAAAGAGCCTTCGTCACGTTTGAGCGCCGCTTCAATCAGCGCAGGCTCCATTTGGTTGTAATATACATTGCCCAGCCCTTTGATCCCTTGATCGTCGAGGCTGAAGTTCGGGTTGACCCGTCCGGTTTGCATGCAATGACTCCTTTGGAAACTGCGCGAATGACACAGCGAAATGGGAAATGCCCGAGACAGAATGCGCGCGGGCATATGTGGAATATTGGCCTCTTAGCACGATGATTTGTGGCTTGAACAGCCGTGTTTCTATAGTTAGCGCCACCACAAGACCAATTGCAGCAGCAGGTTTTGGAATGGCACTTTGTTGCACGGATTGTTTCGCATTAGGCGATTTGAAATGGCGTTTTAGGGAGGAATGTGAGGCAATTTAGCCATTCGTAAACAAATTATGGCTGAAATGAGACTGTAGGCACTGCAGATTCGCAGTTAGGGATTGATTCGACTGCACAAGGAGTGATCAATGTATGAAAAACTAAAAACACGTTGAGCAGCACAAGGAAACAGGCAATGTCTAAAATTGCATTGGTAGATGACGACAGGAATATCCTGACGTCGGTCTCGATGACACTCGAAGCCGAGGGCTTTGAGGTGGAAACATATAATGACGGTCAGGCAGCATTGGACGCTTTTAACAAGCGGATGCCGGATATGGCGGTTCTGGATATCAAGATGCCGCGTATGGACGGGATGGACCTTCTCCAGCGCCTGCGCCAAAAATCGGCTATGCCTGTGATCTTCCTTACGTCGAAAGATGACGAGATTGATGAAGTGCTGGGTTTGCGCATGGGCGCGGACGACTACGTGAAGAAACCGTTTTCTCAGCGCCTTTTGGTTGAGCGTATCCGCGCCTTGCTGCGCCGTCAGGATGCGGTGGCCACGGATGAAGTGGGAGAGACCGAAGAGACCAAAGTGATGGAGCGCGGGGATCTGCGGATGGACCCGTTGCGCCATGCTGTTGCATGGAAGGGGAAAGATGTCTCTCTTACCGTCACTGAATTTTTGTTGCTGCAGGCATTGGCCCAACGCCCGGGTTTTGTTAAGTCGCGCGACCAACTGATGGACGTGGCGTATGATGATCAGGTTTATGTTGATGACCGCACAATCGACAGCCACATCAAACGCCTGCGCAAAAAAATGCGCACCGCAGATGATGAGTTCTCAGCAATTGAGACACTTTACGGGATTGGCTACCGCTATAATGAAGATTAATCGCTAAATGGCGGTTGTTGAGAGGAACTTCGTGCGCGAGTCGACCCCCAATAGACGTGACGGTGATGTTGTTCTGGGTGACGATTGGGTCGCGCCAGACAGTGCCGCACCTAACGAGCTTAGAGCCCGCCGTGAAAAGCGTGGCCTATTCTCGTTGCGTGCTTCGCCCCTTACGCGCAAGATCATCACGTTCAACCTGATTGCGTTGAATGTGTTGGTCGCAGGTATTTTGTATCTAAATTCCTCACGAGAAAGCTTGGCTGTGCAGCGCACGGCTTCCTTGATGGCAGAGGTCGAGCTGACTGCAGATGTGTTGGAAGCGCAGCTGCCTGAAGGTCAGACAATTGATCTGTCTGTCGGTGAAGGTGTTGATGTTCCGAAAACTCTTGCTGGTCTGGATTTGCGCAGCGGCATTCAAGTCTATGTATTTGATACAGACGGTGTACTAATTTCACAATTGGATGGCGCCACTGGCATACGGCCGGTTGGTCGGGGTGCAGACAATAGCACTGGTAAGAGGACTGTTCTCACGGACGGGCTGGATTGGCTGTGGAATATGGTGTCTTCGCCGTTTCATCGTCATACTGAGCCTACGAAAATAGATGACCGGCTTAAGGCTATCGTTTCTGCAGCGCTGGTAATTGGCACCCAAAGCAAAGAAGAACGCGACGATGAAGGGACCACCCTGCTGTCTGTTGCGACGCCCATTGAACATGATGGCACTGCTGTTGGTGTGGTGGCTATTGTAAGTGTTGATGGTGAAATTGACAGGCTTGTCCGTGCAGAGCGTGAGCGTGTTTTGCAAATGTTCATCATTGCCACGCTGGTATCGATTGGGTTGAGCCTCGTTCTGGCGTCAACCATTGCTAATCCGCTGGCCGATTTGGCCGCTGCTGCCGAACTTGGTCGTGATAAAGATGCGCGCAAAATGAACCCTGGCCGCATCCGTATCCCTGATCTTACGGCCCGCCCTGATGAAATTGGCCGCTTGTCCGGTGCCCTGCGCGGGATGGTTTCCGCGCTTTACAATCGTATCGAGGGCAATGAACAATTCGCCGCAGATGTTGCCCATGAAATCAAAAATCCGCTCGCTTCGTTGCGGTCTGCTGTTGGTACGTTGCGGGTGATAAAACGTGACGACCAGCGTGCAAAGCTGTTGGATGTGATTGAACACGATGTTCGACGTCTCGACCGATTGGTAAGCGATATTTCCAATGCCTCACGGCTCGACAGTGAGTTGGTGAAGGAAGAGGAAGAGCCGTTCAATCTAATGCATATGATCGGTAACCTTGGGCAGTATCTGGGTGAGGATGCCAAGGGTAAAGGTATCGATTTTATCGTCGATTTACCGCCTGATCCTATTGTCGTTCAGGGCCTTGAGGCCCGTCTGGCGCAGGTGTTTGTAAACCTGATTACCAATGCGATTTCATTCTGTGAAGATGGTGATGCGATCCGTGTCTGGGCGCGTAAACGTGAGAATCGTGTTCTAGTTGTTGTCGAAGACACAGGGCCGGGTATTCCTGACCAAGCACTGAGCAAGGTGTTTAAGCGTTTCTATTCGGAACGTCCCGAAAAGCACTTTGGCAATAACTCCGGCCTCGGCCTTGCGATTTCAAAGCAAATTGTAGAGGCGCATGGCGGGGTGATCTGGGCAGAAAACATTCGCCCGACAGACGCTGATATCACGTCCGATCCGCTGGGCGCGCGATTTGTTGTGGGTTTACCGCTTTAAGCTATGACAGATTATAGCGAGACTGTTCACGCGACCTGTGTTTCTCTTGCTGGGCAGGGTGTGCTGATCATCGGCCCTTCGGGCAGTGGGAAATCGGGACTGGCGCTTCAACTCATTGCGCTGGGGGCTATACTCGTTGCGGATGACAGAACTATTCTTTCGGTGGAGGAGGGACGGCTGATTGCTTCGCCTCCCGCTGCCATCAAGGGGCTGATTGAGGCGCGCGGCGTGGGGATATTGCCCGTTCGACATGTCGCTAAGGTGCCTTTGGTGCTTTGTGTGGATATGTCCCGCAAGGAGGCCGAGCGGCTTCCGCTGCGGCACAGCATTACAATGCTGGACATATCCCTGCCATCTCTGCACAAGGTTGAAGCGCCGTATTTTCCTGCGGCAATACACGCCTATCTTACTGGCCAAGCACAAGAGGCATGATGTCTGACCCTGATTACCCGCTCCGCCGCATTGTTTTTGTTACAGGCCCCTCAGGTGCGGGACGGTCTTCGGCTTTGAATGTGTTAGAGGATGCGGGCTTTGAGGTGATCGACAATCTGCCAATGCGGTTACTGCCCATGCTGTTTAGCGAAACGGAACAGACACGCCCGCTTGCGCTGGGGATTGATGCGCGGAACCGTGATTTTTCCACCAACACGGTTATCGACCTGTTGGGAGCTTTGGCCACCCGCCCCGGGACAGTGGCCGAGATGCTGTTCCTTGATTGCAGCACCGAAGTGCTTTTGCGCCGCTTCTCGGAAACGCGCCGCCGCCACCCGATGGCGCCGGCAGACCGCCCTGCTGATGGCGTTCAGGCAGAGCAGGATTTACTGGACCCTTTGCGCGCGCGTGCAGATGTGTTGATCGATACGACTGATCTCAACGTGCATGAATTACGTGCCGAGGTAGAGCATTGGTTTGCGCCCGAAGGTAAACGAAAATTAACAGTGACGGTACAATCCTTTTCCTACAAACGGGGTCTGCCGCGATCGGTCGACATGGTGTATGATTGCCGCTTTTTGAAGAACCCTTACTGGGAGCCTGCCCTGCGCGAGCTGAATGGAATGGATGAGCAGGTGGCGGCCCATGTTGCTACCGATCCGCGATTTGCCGACTTCTCGCAAAAGGTCCTAGACCTGAGCCTTCTTGTTTTACCTGCATGCCGCGAAGAAGGGAAAAGTCACTTTTCCATTGCTTTCGGGTGTACGGGAGGGCAACACCGTTCCGTTACTCTGGCGGAAAGCCATGCTTTGCAGCTTGCAGAGCAGGGCTGGCAAGTGTCAATTAGACACCGAGAGATTAACGCTCGGCAACGGATAGGGACGCAAACGACGTGATTGGGATTGTGATTGTCGCACATGGTGGGCTGGCGCGCGAGTATCTCGCGGCCATTGAGCATGTTGTCGGGTCGCAAAACGGCGTCCGCGCAATTGAAATCTATGCCGATCATGACCGCACTGCGAAACAATCCGAGATTTGCGAAGCTGCAGACGCTGTGGATACGGGGCAGGGGGTGGTTGTGGTGACGGACCTTTTTGGGGGGTCTCCATCCAATCTTAGCCTGATGGCCTGTCAACCAGCGGGCCGCCGGATCGTATATGGGGCGAACCTGCCCATGCTTATTAAACTGGCCAAAAGCCGTCATAAACCTGTCCCCGATGCTGTTCGCGCAGCGCTTGAGGCGGGAAAGAAATATATCGACGCTCAAAACGTCAGCAAAGAATAGCAAGGCCAGCAGATGACCAAAATCACTCTAGAAATCGTGAACGTTAAAGGTTTGCATGCCCGTGCTTCAGCCAAACTGGTTGAAGTGGTCGAAGGCTTTGATGCCAGCGCCGAAGTATCGAAGGATGGCATGAATGCATCGGGTGACAGCATCATGGGTCTTTTGATGTTGGCAGCAAGCATTGGAAGCTTTATTGACATCGAAACGTCCGGACCAGACGCAGAAGCGCTTGCGAGCGCTCTCACAGCTTTGGTGGCAGACAAATTTGGCGAGGGCATGTAGGCCGCCCGCCATACACTGAGTTTAAGCGAGGTCGCCGCGCGTGCCAGATAATACGCAAGAAATTGCTTCTAGTTCTTCCACCACAAGTGAGACGGAACAGGTGAGCTTTCACCATTATGACCGTAGCAGCTTGTCCTACGCGTCAACCTTTGACGATCCGTGGAAATCGCGGATGATCTCGGCGATGGAATTACTGACAGGCAAGCTGAAAATCCTGCGCATGATCCGCAAGTTCGAAAAGCGTGGTACGCCCAGCGGCCAAGCCTTTTGGCGTGCAGCCCTTGATACGATGGGGATCGACCTGACCACGCCGCAAGAGCAGCTTGATCTGATCCCCAAGGAAGGCCCTGTTATCGTTGTGGCAAACCATCCGCATGGCATGGTTGATGGCATGATTTTTGCCGACCTGATCGGTCGGGTGCGCCCTGATTACCGTATTTTGACCCGCTCTTTGTTGACCTCGATTGATGAGGTTGCAGGCAGTTACATGATTCCCGTGCCTTTCCCGCATGATCCCGATGCGCAGCGCAAAGGCGTTGAAATGCGGGCCAAAGCGATGGCGCATTTGAAAGATGGGGGCGTTGTTGCCCTGTTTCCGTCGGGTGTTGTCGCCACGTCGGAAACCTATTGGGGGCCTGCCGTAGAGGCGGAATGGAATGTTTTCACAGCCAAGATGATCCGCCGTTCAGGGGCGCAGGTTGTGCCAATGAAATTCCCAGGTGCAAACAGCCGCGCCTATCAGATTGCAAACAAGCTGTCGCCGATGTTGCGGCAGGGATTGCTGCTGCATGAAATCGTGCACAGCTGTAACAAGCCGCAAGCTCCGATTGTCGGTGCGCCGATCCCCAAGTCCGAGATCGAAGCACGTGAGGGTGATCCACGCGGCTTTATGGAATGGCTGCGCGAACACACTTTGTCATTGGACGCATAGCCGGCCGCCTTAGGCCGCTAACCCATAGGGTTAGCGTGTTGCGACGGGAACATCCCCACGATAGTCATAAAACCCGCGTTGGGTTTTGCGGCCCAGCCAACCTGCTTCGACATATTTAGTCAGCAGCGGGCAGGGGCGGTATTTGGTATCAGCCAGCCCGTCGTGCAGCACATTCATAATTGCCAGACATGTATCCAAGCCGATGAAATCCGCCAGTTCCAGCGGACCCATAGGATGGTTCGCACCCAACTTGAGAGAGCTGTCGATAGACTGTACGTTCCCCACGCCTTCATAGAGCGTGTAGACCGCCTCGTTGATCATCGGCATCAGGATACGGTTCACAATGAAGGCTGGAAAATCTTCTGCTGTGGCAGCGGTTTTATCAAGACGGTCAACCACTGCTTTGCAGGCGGCGAAAGTCTCTTCATCGGTGGCGATCCCACGGATCAGTTCAACCAGCTGCATCACCGGAACGGGGTTCATAAAGTGGAAACCCATGAATTTCTCAGGGCGGTCTGTGCGGCTGGCCAGACGGGTGATCGAGATTGAAGACGTATTCGACGTCAGGATCGTTGTGGGTTTCAGATGTGGGATCAGGTCTTCAAAGATGGCTTGCTTGATCGTTTCACGTTCGGTCGCCGCCTCGATGATCAGATCAGAGGGGCCGAGGTCTGTCAGGGTTGTTGTGGTTGTGATCCGCGCCAATGCGCTTTCCATGTCCGCTTCGCTGATTTTACCACGGCCAACTTGACGGGACATATTCCCGCGCATGATTTCCATGGCGTTGTTTAGCGCGTCCTGACTGATGTCATTCAGCATCACGTCATATCCTGCCATTGCCATAACATGTGCAATACCATTGCCCATTTGCCCTGCGCCGACGATGCCGATTGTCTGGATATCCATGATGCGTTCCTTTGATGAAGTTGCGGTACTTTAAAGTGGAGTGTCGGTGCGCCGCAAGGGCCGCTTTTGCGGAAAAATAAACGCAAAGCTGCGCATTAAACGAATCGTAACTGGGCAATTTGCATATTCGTCTTGGGTGAGAAAAAGGTGAGTATAATGAGTTACGATACACTGGGGCCGGGGGCTCTGGACTATTTTCCGTGTCGCTATGGCACTTCTGATTTGCTATTTCGCGGGCCAAGGCGCGATTTGACGTCGCCATATGTGGCCTTCATTGGGGGGACATTAACGTTTGGCAAGTTCATCGAACAACCTTTCCCCTTGAAGGTGGAGCATCTGACGGGGCTGCCATCTGTCAACTTCGGGCAGGTAAATGCCGGAATTGATGTGTTCTCTAAGGATGCTGTTGTATCGGATGCGGCACGCAAAGCGCGTGTTGCTGTGGTAGAGGTGCTTGGGGCTGCTAATTTGACCAATCGTCTTTTCACAGTTCATGCGCGTCGGAACGATAGATTGATGCGCTGCACAGCCGAACTGCTCAGGTTGTATCCTGAGATAGACTTCACGCAATTCAATTTCACACGGCACTTGTTGTCGCATTTGTATTTGGCAGACGAGGACCGATTTTCCGTTGTGCGGCGGAACCTGCAACGTACATGGGTGCGCAAGATGCGTTCATATTTGAAAAAACTAGACACTAAAACGGTGTTGTTAAAGGTCGCGGCGCCAGATCATGATTTAGATCAGAACAGACTGATTGGTGTAAAAGGGGAGCCGGTTTTAGTGACGGATGCTATGGTCGACAGCTTGCATGACGTAGTTAGTGCGATTGTTCATGTCCCGATGGAGATAGGGGGGGGCGGTTTTTCGGTGTCGGGCATGGGTTTTGGTGAGCTTGAAATAGAAGCGGCGCGGGCGGTGGCGCCTCCGCAAGTTCACAATGCTGCCGCGCGCGCATTGCTCCCCGTCTTGGACAGACTGATGTAGATATGCAAAAGGCCCGCCGTAAGAGGCGGGCCTTTAAGTGTCATCAGCTCAAGCTGTTCCCGTTTAGGGGTCAGAGCTTGGAAATCAGGTCTGGTACTGCTTCGAACAGGTCGGCAACCAAACCGAAGTCGGCAACCTGAAAGATAGGTGCTTCTTCGTCTTTGTTGATGGCGACAATGATCTTACTGTCTTTCATACCGGCCAAGTGCTGGATCGCACCGGAGATACCAACAGCAACATAAAGGTTCGGCGCAACAACTTTGCCCGTCTGGCCAACTTGCCAGTCGTTTGGCGCATAGCCTGAGTCAACAGCAGCACGGGATGCGCCAACTGCGGCACCCAGTTTATCTGCCAGCTGCTCGATCAAGGCAAAGCTCTCTTCCGATCCAACGCCACGACCACCGGAAACAACAACACCGGCCGATGTCAACTCGGGGCGGTCGCTTTCTGCGACCTTGTCTTCGACCCATTCGGACAAACCAGGGTTTGCAGCAGCCGAAACCGTCTCAACCGAGGCAGAGCCGCCTTCACCAGCAGCGTCAAATGTTGACGTACGGAAGGTGATGACCTTTTTCGAATCCGAAGATTTGACAGTTTGCATCGCGTTACCCGCATAAATCGGGCGTTCGAATGTATCTGCGTCAACGACGGCTGTTGCATCAGAGATGATCATAACGTCCAGCAGGCCTGCGACCCGTGCCATAACGTTTTTCGCATCTGTGGTAGAAGGCGCTACGATGTGATCGTAATCACCGGCCAGAGATACTATCAGCGCGGCAGTGGATTCGGCCAAGCGGTGGCTCAGTGAATCGTCTTCGGCCACAAGAACCTTGGACACACCGTCAATTTTGGCGGCAGCTTCACCAGCGGCAGCAGCAGAACCGCCACAGGCCAGTACAACCACATCACCCAATGCTTTGGCAGCGGTCACAGCTTTTGCTGTGGCGTCCATTGCCAATTCGCCATTGTTAACTTCTGCAAGGAGTAGAACAGCCATTACACAGCCCCCGCTTCTTTGAGTTTTGCGACCAGTTCATCAACCGACGCAACTGTGATACCCGCTGCACGTGCTGCTGGCTCAACCGTTTTGATGATTTCCAGACGGTTAGACACTTCCACGCCGTAATCGGCAGGTGTCTTTTCATCCAGTGGCTTTTTCTTTGCCTTCATGATGTTCGGCAGCGATGCGTAACGTGGCTCGTTCAGGCGCAGGTCAACTGTGACAACAGTTGGCATGTTCACCTTGATGGTTTGCAAACCACCGTCAACTTCGCGTGTGACAACAGCTTTGTCGCCTTCAATGCCAACTTCAGAAGCGAATGTCGCTTGTGACCAGCCCAGAAGCGCGGACAGCATTTGGCCCGTTGCGTTCATATCGTTGTCGATCGCTTGCTTGCCGCAGAGCACAAGGCCCGGCTGCTCTTCGTCGACGATCCCTTTCAGGATTTTCGCAACGGTCAGCGGTTCGATGTCGTTGTGGACATCATCTGTCGCAACCACAAGGATCGCACGGTCCGCACCCATCGCCAGCGCTGTGCGCAGGGTTTCTTGGGCTTGCTTTACGCCGATAGAAACAACGACGACTTCGTCCGCCTGACCTGCTTCTTTCAGGCGGATCGCCTGTTCAACTGAAATCTCGTCAAATGGGTTCATGGACATTTTGACGTTGGCAAGATCGACACCGGAACCGTCCGCTTTTACGCGCACTTTCACGTTATAGTCGATCACGCGTTTGACAGGTACGAGCACCTTCATGAGCGATTATCTCCTTGGTTGCGACTCAGGCCCAGAGTGGGCCAGTCAATGAATCTAAGCCATGTCTAACGAAGCACTCCGCTGTGAAACAGGGTAAAATCGCATCATGGGTCGTTGGGCACGTCACGTTATATAGTTTTTGGCTGGATTTTCGCAATTATATTTCGCGGTGTCTCGCTCTGTGGAACTGCGAAGCAGCTTAGCGGTTTGCGCCGGGCACCCACAAGACATCGTCTTTGCCTGCGTTGTTGGCCATGCGGGCAGCCACAAAGAACCAGTCACTCAGGCGATTGAGGTAGCGTACTACAGCATCATTGACGGTTTCTTGTGTGGCAAGCTGGGTCGCCAGACGTTCCGCGCGGCGGGCAACTGTGCGGCACACGTGCAAATGCGCGGCCAATTCCGTTCCTCCGGGCAGGATAAAGCTGCGCAAGGGTTCCAGCGTGGCGGTCATTACGTCAATTTCCGCCTCCAGCCGTTCAACTTGTGCGGGGGTCATGCGCAGGGGCGGGTATTCGGCGGTGGCGTCTTTTTCCATATCGGGGCGGCACAGGTCTGCGCCCAAATCAAAAAGATCGTTTTGGATCAAGGACAGTGCAGTATCGGTTTCGGCGCTGGCATGTAGGCGCGCGACGCCAACAAAACAATTCAACTCGTCCGAGGTGCCATAGGCTTCTACCCGTACGTCATGTTTGGCAACACGTGCGCCATTGCCCAAAGCGGTGTCACCTTTATCACCCGTGCGGGTGTAGATTTTATTGAGAACAACCATGCCGCTTATCCTTTGAAGAACGTAACATAGACGACAATTAACATCACAGCGATAAATTGCGCGATAATGCGGTAACGCATCAACCGGTTCGAATTGGCCTTGTTAAAGGCACCGCCGCTGGCAAATCCGCCGAGGCCCATCATCAGGACGATGACGACGGCGATGACGGCGATGATGATCAGAGTGAAAAACGGATCAGACATGGACTCTCCCTTTCGTTCAGACAGATGAGGTAGCGCAAAAGGCGGCCCCCGCCACCTGTTAGCGACTCATGACGCGGTCTAGTAAACGCGTTGGCAGGATACGACGTAAAATACCAGCCAGATAGGTGGGGGTTGTGACATAATACCGCGCACGTGGGCGCTTGGATTCCAGCGCATGGATCAGTTTTTTGACCACGGCTGTGGGCGGTAGTTCAAACTTGTCGGGCCCGTTTTCGGCGTACAGGCGTACACCCAGATCGGATTCATATTGTTCAGCTCGGGCAGAATTTTCCCAATCAATCCACCGCTCAAAGTGAGGGATTGAGTTGGCACGAATTTTTGATGTGATCGGGCCGGGTTCAATCAGGATGGGGTAAACACCTGTGCCGCGCATCTCAAGGCGCAGCGTGTCTGTTAAACCTTCTAGCGCAAACTTGGTCGAATTATACGCGCCCCGCCATGGCAGCGCGACAAGCCCCAGCACCGAGGAGCATTGAACAATGCGGCCATGGCCCTGTGCGCGCATCACTGGGATCAGTTCACGTGTCAGGGTGTGCCAGCCAAAGAAGTTGGCTTCAAATATCTCGCGCAGCGCTTCGGTGGGCAGGTCTTCTACCGCGCCGGGTGTTGCATGTGCACCGTTGTTAAATACGGCATCCAAGGTGCCTCCCGTGTCCTCAAGAATATCGGCAAGGGCGATGATAATACTATCGGGGTCGGTGTAATCTATGCGCGGGCTGTCAAAACCCTCATCGCGCATGCGGGCACAATCCAGTTCCTGACGGCAGGCGGCGTAGACATGCCAGCCCCGTTCGCGCAGCCCATAAGCTGCGGCATAGCCGATTCCGGATGAACAGCCTGTGATCAGAATTGTGCGTTTGGTCATCATGAAGGTAGCCTCACTGATTAGCTGCGACCAAATGCGCCTTTTTTACTGAATTGACAATCTCTCTCAGGGGTATCAGCCCGAGGTGAGCAAGAAATCGGCCATCCAGCCCGATTCACCGCCATCTAGGGGCTGCATCAGAACCCAACCATTGCCGTTGTCCTCAAGGATGCGGACTTCGTCACCGCGGTTCAACCGGCTGATAACGCCGTAGTCAGTGGAAGGGCCGCCGCGTACATTTACGCGGTTTCCTGAAACCAAGCGCACATTGCTGTCATTTGCTGCGGGGGCGCTGGTGTTTGTTGTTGCGATAAGGCTGGGCAGAATGATCTGCGGCGTATCGGAACTGTCTATGATTTGTGCGGTGCTGCTGGGCTGTGTCTGTTGTGTGGCGGCTGCAGCCTCCACATTGGTCAGGTCCATGGAAACGCGGGTAACTGTCGCATCACTGTCTTCCAGTGCCGCGATGACCGCAGTGTCAATGGCCGCGGCTGCGATGACGGGTTCAACTACGGGGCGCGTTTGGACGGCAGGGGCTTCAGTCTCTTCGGCAATTTGCGCGCTGGCGGGTTCGAAATCGGCACCACCGCTGAGTTGGTAAAAGGCAAACGTCAGGAAGCCAAAGGTCAAAAGGATAAATGTTTTCATTGTGGCAGCTCCAGCAGAATGTCTTTGAAGCTGTTGGTCCAGCTTCCCCCGCTGCCTTCATAGCAAGTCTGTTGATTCCGTTTTAGGGGGAAAAGTTAAGAAAACCTGCGCGTCACAGGAATGCCACGATTTATTCTGCATGGGTGTGGATTCGAAAAGCACACGCTTGTCGCCTATCTCTGATGTCGCTAGACAGCGCTTATGTCAGATATCAAAAAACCAGTCCCGCCTCGCTTTGAGGAAACCTCCGAACCTTTGCGCCGTGCGTTAGGGGATCGCTATCTGACCTATGCGCTGAGCACGATCATGCACCGCGCGCTGCCGGATGCGCGCGACGGGCTGAAGCCTGTGCACCGCCGAATTCTATACGCGATGAGCCGTTTGCGGCTGAACTCAACAGGGGGCTTTCTGAAGTCCGCCAAGATCAGCGGCGACACGATGGGTGATTTCCACCCGCACGGCGACGCCGCGATTTATGATGCGATGGCGCGTCTGGCGCAGGATTTTAACGTCCGTTATCCGCTGGTTGATGGTCAGGGTAACTTTGGCAACATTGACGGCGATAACCCCGCTGCCAGCCGATACACCGAAGCCCGCATGACATTGGTTGCCGAGGCGATGCTGGAAGGGCTGTCCGAGAATGTCGTGGATTTCCGCGATAACTATGACGGCCGTTTGACAGAACCATCTGTTTTGCCCGCACAATTTCCAAACCTGTTGGCCAATGGTTCTAGCGGGATTGCTGTGGGGATGGCGACAAATATCCCGCCGCATAATATTTCTGAGCTATGCGACGCCTGTATCCATCTGATCAAAACACCTGATGCACGCGATGATACGCTGCTCAAATATGTGCCCGGCCCTGATTTTCCCACAGGCGGTGTGATTGTAGAGCCGCCTGAGAATATCGCGCAGGCCTACCGCACAGGCAAAGGCGGATTCCGTCTGCGTTGTCGTTGGGAGGTCGAAGACCTTGGTCGCGGCCAGTGGCAGATTGTGATCACCGAAATTCCCTATCAGGTTCAAAAGTCCAAGCTGATCGAAAAAATCGCCGAGGCCATCCAGACCAAGAAAATACCGATTCTCGCCGATGTGCGCGATGAAAGCGCCGAAGATGTGCGTATGGTGCTGGAGCCGCGTTCCAAAAACGTAGACCCCGAAGTACTGATGGGCATGATGTTCCGCTCTTCCGATCTGGAAGTACGATTCTCGCTCAACATGAACGTGTTGATTGATGGCGTGACACCCAAAGTGTGCTCGATGAAGGAAGTGCTGCGGGCGTTCCTTGATCACCGCCGCGACGTACTTGAACGCCGTTCGCGTCACCGTCTTGAGAAAATTGACCATCGTTTGGAGGTTTTGGAAGGCTTTATCATTGCTTTCCTCAATCTGGACCGTGTGATCGACATTATTCGCTATGATGACGAACCCAAAGCCGCTTTGATGCGTGAGGATTGGGGCATCAGCCACGTCCGTGCGATGGACGAGAAAGACTATGTTCCGCCTGCCGAAGGGGAGGGTGAACTCTCCGAGGTGCAGGCCGAAGCGATCCTGAACATGCGCCTGCGCAGCTTGCGCCGTCTGGAAGAACTTGAGTTGCTGCGCGAGCAATCCGAATTGATGGAAGAGCGTGCGGGCCTTGAAGATTTGCTGGAAAACGAACACCTGCAATGGGATAGCATCACCGACCAGTTGCGTGAGACGAAAAAACAATTCGGCAAGGAATACGCAGGCGGCGCGCGCCGCAGCACATTTGCCGAGGCAGGCGTGATTGAGGATGTACCGCTGGAGGCCATGATCGACCGTGAACCAATCACCGTGGTTTGTTCGCAAATGGGGTGGATCAGGGCGATGACTGGCCACATTGATCTGACGCGGGAATTGAAATTCAAAGACGGCGACGCATCGCGCTTTGTGTTCCATGCTGAAACAACTGATCGCCTGCTGGCCTTTGGCAGCAATGGCCGTTTCTATACCATCTCAGCCGCTAACCTGCCCGGTGGGCGCGGCATGGGTGAACCGTTACGCTTGATCGTTGATCTGCCGAACGAAGTGCAAATTGTTGACCTGTTTATTCACAAGCCCGAAGGCAAATTATTGCTGGCGTCCTCAGCGGGGGATGGTTTCATCGTGCCAGAGGCAGATGTCGTGGCGCAAACACGTTCGGGCAAACAAGTCCTCAACGTGCGCGGTGAAGTACGGGCCTTGGTCTGTAAAACCGTGACAGGGGATGCCGTGGCGGCAGTGGGTGAAAACCGCAAAGTTCTGGTATTTGCATTGGAAGAACTGCCAGAGATGACCCGCGGTAAAGGGGTGCGTTTGCAAAAGTACAAGGACGGCGGCCTGTCTGATGCTACGACCTTCGCCCGCGCCGAAGGCCTGAGCTGGCTTGATCCTGCCGGCCGTACGCGGACCGAGACCGAGCTGGAAGAATGGACTGGAAAGCGCGCAGGCACTGGCCGCATGGCGCCTCGTGGTTTCCCGCGTGACAATAAATTTAACTGATAACGCACCACCGCCCATCCCTAAACAGGGGATGGACGTGTGGTTTGTCGGGGGGCGCTCGGCGCTGTTTTGGCTCGCCCTGAAATCGGGCTTTTGGACAGTTCTGACGCTGGGTTTCTACCGTTTCTGGATGAAAACAAGGCTGCGGCGCTGGTATTGGTCATCGATCAGGCCGGGGGGGCATCCTCTGGAATATGTGGGCGACCCATGGGAGAAGCTTCTCGGCTTTTTCATCGCCGTCGTTATTCTCACCTTCTACATCGGCATCGTGAACCTTGCGCTGATGTTTGTCAGCTTTTCCGTCTTTCAAAGCTCGTTCATAGGGTATTTTTCTAGTTTTCTTGGCGTCATTCCCATCTGGTTTTATGCGCAATACCGCGCGCGGCGCTACGTCTTGGGGCGAACGCGCTGGCGTGGCGTGCGGTTTGGTCTGGAAAAAGGGGCGTGGGGCTATGCGTGGCGTGCTTTGCTGCATTGGGTCATCACGATCTGCACGCTGGGGCTGCTCTGGCCTCGGATGACCTTCTATCTCGAAAAATACAAAACCGACCGCACCTATTTTGGCTCGGCCACACTGATGCAGGGCGGGCGGTGGACGATGCTGTACCGTGCAACGGGGCCATTTGCCTTGGCTGTGGGATTGGCAGCGCTTCTGGTGTTCTGGTTGGTTTGGCTTGAGCCTTTGGTGCCCCAAGGGGCCAAATCTTTTGAGGAGGTTGTCGGGGGATTTGAAGCAGATATTGATTTGATGTTTGACATCCTTGATTGGCAGCGCCCCTTCCGGCTGTTCCTGATATTACCCGTACTCTTGATGATGATTTACGGCGCTGTGCATTATCGTTTCGCAAGCAAGCGCATCTTGGCTAATCATAAACACAGCGCAGGTGTTCAGCTTAACTCGAGCCTAAATGCGTTGCGTGTTTCCATGATCTATGTGCTGGGCACAACGATTGCTTACGCGATTCTGGTTGTTGGCATTATGGCGATTGCAGGTGTTGCATTTGCTTTGATGGGGTCCGAGGCACTGGTGCAATCGCAGCTGGGCACCAGTGATCCCTTGGGAGATTTACCGCGCTGGTTGTCGATCGGGGTTTTGGCGGCATTGTATCTATCGGTGTTTTTGTTCTGGGGCGTGTTGCATCATGCTTTTGTCACCTATCCGTTGATGCGCCATATGGCGTTGACCTTGAGTTTGCTTAACGTTGCCGGGCTGGCACAGGTTAGCCAACGGGCCCGTGATGAATTTGCCGAGGCCGAAGGATTTGCCGAAGCACTGGATCTGGGGGCTGCAATATGAGCATGCCACCCGATCTTGAGAGCCATGTCGCAGGGCCGCGACCAATGAGACAGCTCTTTAGCGGCATTGATAGCACCTATTTCGACGGCGATACGCCTGTGCCTCAAACGGTCACGCTGATGGTTGATCACGCTGCACAGGTGTTAGAGATTGGCCTGCCGGGCAGTGCTGTTGCTGGCGTGTGTTGGTCTCTGGATGAGATTCGCCAACTAGAAGACACTGCAGGGCAGGAAGGTGTGATCCTGCGTTGGATGGGCGATCCGCTGGCGCGGTTACATCTGGCTGATCCATACATCCTCCAGCACATGCCCCATCTGAAGCGGGGCGCACCCCCCAAAGGGCGCGGGCGGCTGGCGGCATGGGCCTTCGCAGCAGTTGCGGGCGTGGCGTTCCAAATCGGCGTGCTGGTGCCTCTGTTGGCGGACCGTTTGGCCGAGTTTATCCCCCCTGCGGGCGAGCGTGCGTTGGGCGAAGCGACATTCGGGCAAATCAGGCAGGCGTTGGCTGGTACGGGGCTACCGCCGCTGCCTATTTGCGAAAACCAAGACGGGCTTGCCGTATTAGAAGAAATGCTGGTGGGACTGGAGGCTGAGCGGGGCACTGATGCTGCGATCAAGGTTTTTGTGTTGGATCATGAGATGATCAATGCCTTCGCTTTGCCGGGCGGATATGTGGTGTTCTTCCGTGGCATGATCGACGCTGCCCAGAGCCCGAACGAGATTGCTGCGGTCTTGGCGCATGAAGTCGGCCATGTCGAGAATCGCGATCCTACCCGCCATGCGCTGCGCTCGGCTGGGTCTATCGGTATTTTAGGGCTGCTGCTGGGTGATTTCGCAGGGGGGGCGGTGGTTTTGTTTCTGACAGAACAGTTGATCAGTGCGAATTATGCGCAAAGCGCCGAAAGTGGCGCCGATGAATTTGCCTTTGCCGCGCTGGAGGCTGCCGATGTAACGCCTGCGGCGTTGGGTGACATTTTTGAACGGCTGCGGGATAAAGTCGGGGATACCGATGGTGTGATGTCACATTTCGTGAGCCACCCGACATTGACCAGCCGGATCAACCGTGCGCGTTCAGCGGCACGCGCAGATGCGGCCTATGGGGATATCGTATCAGACGAAAGCTGGAGTGCGCTGAAGCGTGTGTGCGACTGAATAATGATGTAGGAGATGGCATGGGGGCCGCATTGCGCCATTCTAACCTATGCGGTATCGCAGTAAGAAGCGTCGAGGGGGACCACGAGATGATTAAGGTTACAGTTGTGCAGAAAATTGCGGCAATGATGCTGGTGGGGCTACTGTCTGCCTGCAACGGCGCAAATGATTTGGCGGGGCCTGCCACGCCATTGGGTGATTTCAACCTGAGCCACAACATCGTAGTTGCCCCCAAGATTCAGAAGATTCCGCTCAGCCGTGAGCTTGATACGGAAGTGATGACAACAATGCTGCGTGACGCTGTGGCAGAGCGTTTTGACCGCTATGAGGGCGAACGCCTCTACCACTTTGGTATTTCGATCGAGAGCTATTTTCTGGCCCCTCCGGGCGTGCCGGTTGTCGCTGCGCCCAAATCGGCGATGATCATTCGTATCACGGTGTGGGACGATGCCGAGAACAAGAAACTCATGCCAAAGGCGCATCAGATCACAGTGGTAGAATCACTGGACCAAGGTCCGCTAGTGGGGTCCGGCTATACAAAAACCGCTGAAGAGCAGTTTAAAAACCTCAGCCAGAACGCGGTTAAGCAAATTGAGAACTTTCTAGTGCAAAAGAACGCAGAAGAAGGTTGGTTTAATGGCGGAGTTGCGACATCTTCTCCTGAAATAGCCGAGGAACAGCCACGTTAAGGCGGATCCCCTGCCACATGCCGTGACGAACTGAAGCGAAAAGACAAGACAGCCTTGATTTTATCCTTCAGACCAAATATGCCGCGCGCCATACGCAATACAGGGCCCACAATGGGCCCTTGGACTTTTGGAAGGGCGCCCACATGGCAAAGGCAAAGTTTGAACGTAACAAACCACACGTCAACATCGGCACAATTGGCCACGTTGACCACGGCAAAACGACACTGACAGCTGCGATCACGAAGTACTTCGGTGACTTCAAAGCGTACGATCAGATTGACGGCGCGCCCGAAGAAAAAGCACGTGGCATCACGATTTCCACAGCGCACGTTGAGTACGAAACCGAAGCACGTCACTATGCACACGTTGACTGCCCAGGCCACGCTGACTATGTGAAAAACATGATCACCGGTGCGGCGCAGATGGACGGCGCGATCCTTGTTGTGAACGCAGCAGACGGCCCAATGCCACAGACGCGCGAGCACATCCTGCTCGGCCGTCAGGTTGGCATCCCGTACATGGTTGTTTACATGAACAAAGTTGACCAAGTAGACGACGAAGAGCTGCTGGAACTGGTTGAAATGGAAATCCGTGAGCTGTTGTCTTCCTATGACTACCCTGGCGACGATATCCCAATCATTCCTGGTTCCGCTCTGGCGGCCATGGAAGGTCGCGATCCAGAAATCGGTGAAGAATCCATCAAGAAATTGATGGCAGCTGTTGATGAATACATCCCGACACCAGCACGTGCTGTTGACCAGCCGTTCCTGATGCCAGTGGAAGACGTATTCTCGATCTCTGGTCGTGGTACAGTTGTGACAGGCCGTATCGAGCGTGGCGTGATCAACGTTGGCGACGAAATCGAAATCGTTGGTATCCGCGACACCAAGAAAACGACCTGCACAGGCGTTGAAATGTTCCGCAAACTGCTGGACCGTGGTGAAGCAGGCGACAACGTTGGCGCATTGCTGCGTGGTGTTGACCGTGAAGGTGTTGAGCGTGGTCAGGTTCTTTGTAAGCCTGCGTCGGTTAAGCCGCACACCAAGTTCACAGCCGAGGCGTATATCCTCACCAAAGAAGAGGGTGGCCGTCACACGCCGTTCTTTGCGAACTACCGTCCACAGTTCTACTTCCGTACAACTGACGTGACCGGCACTGTTCAGCTTCCTGAAGGTACGGAAATGGTTATGCCAGGCGACAACCTTCAGTTCGACGTTGAGCTGATTGCACCAGTTGCGATGGAAGACGGTCTGCGCTTTGCGATCCGCGAAGGCGGCCGCACGGTTGGCGCGGGCGTTGTGTCCAAAATCAACGAATAATGAGGGCGAGGCGGGGCAACCCGCTTCCTCTGATCGTTACGAAAGGCCGCTCCCTAGGGGGCGGCCTTTTGCGTTGGGGATTATCCCATATCTTTGCAACGTTGTTTCGCGATCAAGGGCCTGATACTTGTTGGGCGAAAATCAAGAGCGCCTTTGCAGTGACCAGCAGCCAACCTATTCGGTCCTATATGATCTGCACTGCTCCACGCAGTGGTAGTACGCTCTTGTGCAAATTGCTGGCAGCGACGCAAAGTGCTGGAAACCCTTGCTCGCATTTTCATTCAACGTCGTTGGTCGATTGGATCGATGACTACGAGTTGGAAGGGGACCGTTTTGCTTCGGAACAAATGGCCTTACAGGCGATCTTGGATGCAGGGATAGAGCGGGGCAAAGGTGGCACAGATGTTTTTGGCCTCCGTATGCAGGGCGGTAGCTTTGATTTCTTCTTGCAGCAGTTGGGCATCCTTTTTCCCGAGTGCCTCAACGATGTCGACCGAATTGAGGCGGCATTCGGCCCTATATTATACATCCATCTCTCACGCCCCGACAGATTGGGGCAGGCTATTTCGCGTGTTCTGGCAGAACAGACTGGCCTCTGGCATCGACATTCAGACGGATCAGAGATGGAGCGCCTCGCGCCTCCGAAGGAACCACGATTTGATGCAAGGGCTATCGAGCGCCATATCGCCGAGGCCATAGCACATGATGACGCATGGGAGCAGTGGTTTGCCCGCGAAGGGGTAGACCCGATACGCATAAGCTATGATGCTCTTTCAAAAGACCCGAAAGCTGTGCTGGCGCAGTTGCTTTTCGCGTTAAATCTGGACCCAGCCCAAGCCCAGTATGTAGAACCGCCCACAGCAAAGCTCGCTGATGCCCTAAGTCTCAAGTGGCGTGGGCAGTATGAGAAGAGTCGTGACTAGTTAATCGCAAATTCAAAAGCACTGCCGTTTGACGCGGTGACTAATGTGCCATTTTGCATGCTAAGTAGGGCGAGATAACTGCCAATTTTGGCAGGCTCCTAAAATGGCGCCGATAGATACTACAACGGTTGATGTAAAAAAGGCCGCCTCAGATGAGGCGGCCCTAATGTGAAACCGGAGAGGTTTTGAATTCTGCCTAGCCCACCGCAGCGACAGCTCTGGCCTCGCGGAACGACAGTAGGCGTTTGGATTTTTCATCCCAAAGGTGCAAACGCGCGTTAACCAAGCTCTCGCGGATCGTCATGCGGTTGATGTCCGCTAGACCTGCGTGATCCTTTAGAACTTCTGGCAGACGATAGAAGGGGATGCGGCTATAGAGGTGATGGATGTGGTGGATGCCGATGTTGGCGCTCAGCCACTGAAGCACGGAGGGCAGCACATAATGCGAGCTACCTTGCAGGGCGGCGTCGTGCAGATCCCAATTCTGGTCTTCTTCCCAATGTGTCGTCTCAAACTGGTGTTGTACGTAGAACAGCCAGACACCTGCCGTCGCGGCCAGCAAGGTGGAAGGCACAAAGATCAAGAGTATTGGCATCAGCCCACCAAAGTACCACATGACCGCAAGCGCCACCAAAATAGCTGCATTGGTGCACATGGCGCTGATCCAGTATCTGGCATGTTCCATAAGCCCCAGCGGCAAACGGTTTTGCAGGAAAAACAGATAGCCGGGACCGAACCCGAACAGCACGATTGGATGGCGGTACACGCGGTAGACCAGTTTCTTGAAGCGACTCAATTTCTGATACTCGGCAACGGTTAGCGTGTCGATGTCGCCAATACCGCGTCTGCCCAAGTTGCCAGCAGAACTGTGGTGGATGGAATGTGAGCGGCGCCAAACGTCATAAGGTGTGAGGGTAAGCACGCCCAGAAAGCGGCCAACCCAATCACTGAGCGTCCGGTCGTTGAAAAACGAATTATGCCCGCAGTCATGTTGAATCGCGAAAAGGCGCAACAGGAAGGCTGCGTTACACAGCGAAATAGCCAAAGTGAGCCATACGCTGATGGAGAGTGACCACCATGCCAGTGCCCAAAGGCCAATGAAGGGGCCAACAGTTACTGCCAGCTCGAAAAGGCTGCGCCATGTGTTCGGCTCGCGGTACTGCGCGAGGACTTTCACCCAATCGCGGGCTCTTGTCGGGGCGTTGGTTTCTGCTGTGCTTGAATCTTTGGTCATATGCCTGCTTCTTTTGATCTTTGGCAACTTGATAAACCAATGCGCTGAGCAAACAACTTATAAAGACGCTAAAAGTGTTAACAAATTGCTAAGTCGCGGCAATTGTCGTCAATTTTGTCGTGCGGTTGCGCTGTTTTCTGTTATGTTTAGGGCGTTGCCTTGCTCACTTCCGTCTTTCGGTCGGAAAACAGGGGCTTATTGCCGCAGGTTGCCGCCAGTGGTTCAGATGCTGCCGAACGCGCCGGCTCCTTATGAAATAAGCCCATTTCCCTCTTGTCAGCCAATGCGACTCCCCCTATACGGCCCCTACACATCGGGGTGTGCCATTGGCGCGCCCCGTTTACGTTAGACTAAAGCGCGAAGAGGGGGCACGATGAGCGTGCGTCCTCCAATCCGTCTCCATCCCAGATCAAGGGATTTGTATTATGGCTGCTAGCCAAAACATCCGCATCCGTCTTAAGGCGTTTGATTATCGGGTGCTTGATGCTTCCACACAGGAAATCGTCAACACCGCCAAGCGCACAGGCGCTTCTGTTCGCGGCCCCATTCCGCTGCCGAACAAAATCGAAAAATTCACCGTTTTGCGTGGTCCCCACGTAGACAAAAAATCCCGTGACCAGTTCGAGATCCGTACGCACAAGCGTATGCTGGATATCGTTGATCCGACTCCCCAGACCGTTGACGCGCTGATGAAGCTCGACCTCGCCGCTGGTGTGGACGTCGAGATCAAGCTGCAGTCATAAGCGTAGGAGGGTAATATTATGTTGCGCTCAGGCGTTATTGCAAAAAAGATGGGCATGACCCGTCTGTTCATGGAAGACGGTAAGCAGATTCCTGTAACCGTTCTTCAGCTCGATAACCTTCAGGTTGTTGCACAGCGTACAATCGAACGGGACGGCTATGTAGCTGTTCAGCTCGGTGCAGGTACAGCAAAAGTGAAACGTACATCGCAAGCGATGCGCGGTCACTTTGCAGCAGCAAAGGTTGAACCAAAGCGTAAGGTTGTTGAATTCCGCGTTGACGCGGATGCGATGCTTCCAGTTGGCGAAGAAATTATCGCGGATCACTACTTTGCAGGTCAATACGTTGACGTTGCGGGTACTTCCATCGGTAAGGGCTTTCAGGGCGCCATGAAGCGTCACAACTTTGGCGGTCTGCGTGCGACACACGGTGTTTCCGTGTCTCACCGTTCACACGGCTCCACGGGCCAGTGTCAGGATCCAGGTAAAGTTTTCAAAGGCAAGAAAATGGCTGGTCACATGGGCTCCGCTCGCGTGACAACGCAGAACCTTGAGGTTGTTAAAACCGATACGGCGCGTGGCTTGATCATGGTCAAAGGCGCGGTTCCTGGTTCCAAAGGTGGCTGGGTGACTGTTAAGGATGCGGTTAAAAAACCGTTCCCTGACGCAGCAATCGTTCCTGGCGCTCTTGCATCCGCTGCACGTGAAGCCGCGAAAGCAGCCGAAGAAGCAGCCGCAGCCGCAGCAGCCGAGGCAGAAGCCGCAGCAGTAGAAGCTGCCGCAGCCGAGCAGGCCGCAATGGAAGCAGCAGAAAACGCAGAAGCTACGCCAGATGCTGTAGCCGAAGCAGAAAAGAAAGAAGGTGACGCATGAAACTAGATGTCATCAATCTCGAAGGCGCTTCCGCCGGATCGATCGACCTGGACGAGGCCCTGTTTGGTCTTGAGCCACGTGCCGACATCCTGCACCGTGTTGTGCGCTGGCAGCGTAACAACGCGCAGGCCGGTACTCACAAGGTCAAGACGCGTCGTGAAGTCAGCTATTCCACCAAAAAGATCTATCGCCAAAAAGGCACCGGTGGCGCACGCCACGGCGCTCGCTCGGCACCGATCTTTCGTGGGGGCGGTATCTACAAGGGTCCTACACCCCGTAGCCACGGCCACGAACTGACTAAGAAGTTCCGTAAATTGGGTCTGCGCATGGCGCTCTCCGCAAAGGCAAAAGCCGGCGCGTTGGTCATCATCGACGATGCAGCATCCAACGGTAAAACATCTGCTCTGGCCAAACAGGTTAAATCCTTGGGTTGGAAGCGGGCGTTGATCATTGACGGTGCATCCGTGAATGAGAACTTCCTGCAAGCCGCGCGCAACATTGAAGGTTTGGACATCCTGCCAACAATGGGCGCTAACGTATATGATATCCTGAAGCGTGACACACTCGTGATCACAAAAGCAGGCATCGAAGCACTGGAGGCCCGTTTGAAATGAGCGCGAAACCAGAACATTACGACGTGATTCGCAAGCCAATCATCACCGAAAAAGCAACAATGGCTTCCGAGCAAAACGCTGTTGTTTTTGAAGTAGCGATCGACAGCAATAAGCCAATGATCAAAGAAGCTGTTGAAGCTCTCTTTGGTGTCAAAGTGAAGGCCGTGAACACGTCCATCACCAAAGGCAAAGTAAAGCGCTTCCGCGGTCAGCTGGGCACACGTAAAGACGTGAAAAAAGCCTATGTGACGCTGGAAGAAGGCAACACGATCGACGTATCCACCGGTCTCTAAGTCCGGCGCAGACTAGGGGAGGGGCCTTCGCAGCAATGCGGAGGCCCTTTTCGTTTGCGCAACACTTCGCTTATCCGTTTATAAAGCTTGCTATCAAAGCGGCTACAGGGCATGCATAGGGTGCGACGTTACTACATCTATCGGAATCACTGCTCCTTACGGCTCAGTCTGACGATCTTTCGATGACTTAGCCGACCTGCCGCATTCTGCGGGCAGACTATAAAAGGAATACACTGATGGCCAATGGCACAGTAAAATGGTTCAACTCCACAAAAGGCTTCGGCTTTATCGCTCCTGAAGGCGGCGCAAAAGACGTGTTCGTACACATCTCCGCCGTTGAGCGCGCAGGCCTCACAGGTTTGGCCGATGATCAGAAAGTTACTTTCGACATCGAAGCCGGCCGCGACGGCCGCGAATCTGCGACAAACATCGCACTGGCATAAGCCGGTTCGGCCCTGTGAGGGGTTGAGATTTTAGAGAATATTGAAGGGCGTAGCTGTGATGGCTGCGCTCTTTTTTCGTTTGGGAATGTGGTGAGCGCGTTGGTGGCGCAGCAACATATGATGCTGATGCTCAGAGCGGCGGGGTTTTGCATTTAGTTCCACCATAGCGTGTGTCAATTTTGCAAGCTATACAGGTTTAAAAGTAACTGGCGGATTTCCGCTTGATTAGGTTGGCGTGGGCTGAGCTAAATGATGGGATTAATTTAGCATGATTCCATATATTTAGGAGGGACGCGTGCATTTTGAACAAATTTTTTTAGATGGCTTACGCGCTGCACATTTGATTTTCTTCGCTGCCGGTATGGGTGCGGCACTCTACCATGAGTATTTAACAGCTCGTAGTTTTCGGGGGGAAATTTCTGAACAAGATATTTGCGGAATAGAAATGCTGCATCGTTGGATCGTTTTGGCATTCTCTGGGCTATGGCTCACTGGGATTGGGCTTATTTACGTAAGAACAGCATTTGATTTATCGCAATTTTCGCCAAAGTTGTGGGTTAAGGTTGGCATCATGTTGATCATGACATTGAATGCGTTGATGATTAGCCGTTGTGTTTTGCCCATATTGAAAAACAACATTGGTAAAGCGATGAGTAGCCTTCCCGCCCTGCAGCTCTTCACAATGACGCAGCTAGCGGCAGTTTCGATGTTTTGCTGGAGCTCGGGAATGGTGCTTGGGTCTAGCCAATACCTAAAGACAGCCGCCTGGAATGTCTTGTCGCCGCTGGTCGTAGGTTGGTTTGTAACTGTTACCCTTGTTGCCCTCGTGGTTGTTATGGCCTTGCGTGAGAAGGGCAGTGGCGATGTGGCGTTATCTACAAATCAGCAAGAACGCTGAGCAACTATCTTATTATATAGGCTGGGTCCTTGACCCCATCCGCACCACACCCTAAAGACACCTATCGACACAGCCCCAGATTCGTCTGGGGCTTCGTCTTTGTGCACGGGTCAATCTCGTGCATGCCTACTGGGACCTTCGGGGCCCTCTAACCACAGCGGACCTACGGGGCCGCATACAAGCAAACGGAAGACAGAGAACATGGCACTCAAGTCGTACAAACCGACGACGCCAGGCCAGCGTGGGCTGGTACTGATCGACCGTTCGGAGCTTTGGAAAGGCCGCCCAGTAAAGGCCCTCACTGAGGGACTTCACAAGCATGGCGGACGGAACAACACCGGACGGATCACAATGCGTCGCAAAGGTGGTGGTGCAAAGCGCCTCTACCGTATCGTAGATTTCAAACGCAACAAACTGGACGTCACCGCGACGATCATGCGTATTGAATATGACCCTAACCGGACTGCGTTTATCGCGCTGGTTAAATACGAAGATGGTGAGCAGGCCTATATCCTCGCGCCTCAGCGTATCGCAATCGGTGACCAAGTCGTGGCATCCGCCAAGGCCGACATCAAACCCGGTAACGCAATGCCTTTCTCCGGCATGCCAATCGGTACAATCATTCACAACATCGAGATGAAGCCAGGCAAAGGCGGTCAGATCGCCCGTGCAGCCGGTACTTACGCCCAATTCGTTGGTCGTGATGGTGGCTACGCACAGATTCGTCTGTCATCCGGTGAATTGCGTCTTGTCCGTCAGGAATGCATGGCCACCGTCGGTGCCGTGTCCAACCCTGACAACTCCAACCAGAACTACGGTAAAGCGGGCCGCATGCGTCACAAGGGCGTTCGCCCAAGTGTTCGTGGTGTCGTTATGAACCCGATCGATCACCCGCATGGTGGTGGTGAAGGTCGTACGTCTGGTGGTCGTCATCCGGTTACTCCATGGGGTAAACCAACTAAGGGTGCCAAGACACGTAACAAGAAAAAAGCGTCAAGTGCTCTGATCATCAGATCGCGCCACGCCAAGAAGAAGGGGCGTTAATTATGTCTCGTTCAGTATGGAAAGGTCCTTTTGTTGACTCTTATGTCCTCAAAAAGGCCGAAGCCTCCCGCGAGAGCGGTCGTAACGAAGTGATCAAGATCTGGTCGCGTCGTTCCACGATCCTGCCGCAGTTTGTTGGCCTGACGTTTGGCGTCTATAACGGTCACAAACACATCCCTGTAAACGTCACAGAAGACATGATTGGTCAGAAGTTTGGTGAGTTCTCACCAACGCGGACCTATTACGGTCACGCAGCTGACAAAAAAGCGAAGCGGAAATAAGCCATGAGCAAGGATAAAAATCCCCGCCGCGTGGCCGACAATGAAGCACGTGCAAAACTGCGCATGTTGAAAACGTCCCCGCAGAAACTGAACCTCGTTGCGGCAATGATCCGTGGCAAGAAAGTGGACAAGGCCCTGACGGACCTGACGTTCTCCAAAAAGCGTGTCGCTATCGACGTGAAGAAATGCCTTCAGTCCGCGATCGCCAATGGCGAAAACAACCACAATCTTGATGTGGACGAACTGGTCGTGGCAGAAGCCTATGTCGGCAAAAACATGACACTCAAGCGTGGTCGTCCACGTGCGCGTGGCCGTTTCGGCAAGATCATGAAGCCGTTTGCGGAAATCACAATCGTCGTGCGTCAGGTTGAGGAGCAAGCATAATGGGTAATAAAGTCAATCCAATCGGCATGCGCCTTCAGGTTAACCGTACGTGGGATAGCCGCTGGTATGCTGACACCAAAGACTTTGGTGACCTTCTTCTCGAAGACCTTGCGATCCGCAAGTTCATCAAAAAAGAATGCCATCAGGCGGGTATCTCCCGTGTGATCATCGAACGTCCGCACAAAAAGTGCCGCGTTACGATCCACACAGCGCGCCCAGGTGTTATCATCGGCAAGAAAGGTGCAGACATCGAAGGTCTGCGCAAGAAGCTGGCGGCATTCACCGCGTCTGAATTGCACCTCAACATTGTTGAAGTTCGCAAGCCAGAGCTGGATGCAGCACTTGTTGGTGAATCCATCGCACAACAGCTGGAACGTCGGGTTTCTTTCCGTCGCGCCATGAAACGTGCGGTACAGAACGCAATGCGTATGGGTGCCCTTGGTATCCGTGTGAACCTTGCTGGCCGTCTTGGCGGTGCAGAAATCGCGCGTACCGAATGGTACCGTGAAGGTCGCGTTCCGCTCCACACACTGCGTGCTGACATCGACTATGCACATGTTGAAGCAATGACTGCCTATGGCATCATCGGCATCAAGACGTGGATCTTCAAAGGCGAAATCATGGAACATGATCCAGCTGCCCGTGACCGTAAGGCACAAGAAATGCAAGACGGCCCAGCACCTCGTGGTGCCGGCGGTCGGCGTTAAGGAGTAGATAGATGCTACAGCCAAAACGTACGAAATTCCGTAAGCAGTTCAAAGGCTCCATCAAGGGCCTTGCGAAGGGCGGGTCTGACCTGAACTTCGGCACTTACGGCCTCAAAGCAGTTGAGCCTGAGCGTGTAACAGCGCGTCAGATCGAAGCTGCACGTCGTGCCATGACGCGTCACATGAAGCGTCAAGGCCGTGTCTGGATCCGCATTTTCCCAGATGTACCCGTAACCTCCAAGCCCGTCGAAGTTCGTATGGGTAAAGGTAAAGGTTCCGTAGACTTCTGGGCCTGTAAAGTGAAACCAGGTCGCGTGATGTTTGAAATCGATGGCGTCAACGACGACATCGCCCGTGAGGCCCTGCGCCTTGCTGCGATGAAGCTGCCGATCAAAACACGCGTGATTGTGCGCGAAGACTGGTAAAGGACGAAAACGCGTAAGCGTTTTCTATCCAGCCGGAGTTACGGCATTCGCGAGAAATGCCCGTTCCGGCACCGTCAAAGTAAAAGAGCCCCCGCTGTGCAAACAGCGGGGGCTTTCTTTTTGTCCATAAATCTAGAATATGCTCTGGGTAAAGTTGTCAAAATGGGGCGCGCAAATGAGAGATTTTCTGAGATACGCTGCCACAGTGATACTTGCATTGGTCCCCACGTTAGCACTCGCTCAAGTGAATGCTACTGTTATGAATGACGACGGGCCTTTCGCCGAAGGGGTGCTGAGCGGCTACATCGTGCAACACCAAGGCCGCGTCATCTGCGAAAACCCCGTGGCGTGGGGGAAATACATCGCGTGTAGCGGCAAGGCGTCAAAACGGGTTTGGGTGGATACAAATGGCACTCTTGGCGCTTATGTCGTTGTGGACAAGAGCGGTAAAGAGCTTTGTACCAACCCTTCCGTTTCTATTCAATTTCGTGGTCCCAAAAGCTACATCATCTGCGACTAAGCAGGTCGCGGATGTGACCCGTGAAGCCCCAAGTTGTTGAATGCTGTTGGGGATACTGAACAAGTCCAACCCAACCCCACTACAGGCCGATCACCTCTTAATCTGCGGACCGCGCCGACAACCTCTTCCAAATCAGCGCCATCAACAGTGTCATACCGACATGTCCGACAAAGGAAGACTGAGTATAGGCTCCCATGCCCATCATGAAACTGCGCCCCATAAGAGGTGCCAAAACCCCTTGCGCGATGAACCACAAGGCCACACCCGCCAGTAGGCCCGTCTTCACGTAGCTCAGCTTGGTCAGTGCTTTCACCAAATAGACAAAAGCAGCGAAACCAAATGCACCGATCAGGAAGTGAACAGCAAAGGCCGCGCCATAGGACAGCTCAACTCCCGTTGCCTTTTTGGTCAACCCGATCACCAGAAAGGAGGGCTGTAACTTTACGCCAAACAAAACGGGCGAGATCAACCACGCATATGCTTCAAAAGCGATCTCACCAATCAGCCCCGCTAGGGCTACTTTCGGTAGGTCTGTCCGGTCGATATTGATCATCTTGTATCATCTCATTCAAATTGGGGTCATGTGGCTGCCGCGCTCATGCATCCGGCAGCACCCAAATGGGTCCAAATGGGCTGACTAGCCAGTAGGAGACCGCACATCCCCCGCGAATGTGAGGCGGCGTGAGAATTGTTTCGTTTGAATGATATTCCAGCTATCGGCCAAATTCGGCTCTGGCCAAGTGGCGGTGGCGGCAATAATGTCTTCGCAAGACCCACAATCACAAAGGTCCGACTTAGATGAAACAAGTTCCAAAACCCACCACAGATGCCGACCTGATCCAAGCTTTCCTTGATAAAGGTGGATCGGTCAAAAAGGGTAAGACCAAACCAATGCCCGCCGATCTTGGCCTGTCCAACAACCAGTGGGGCAACAAGATGACCAAAGAAGAAAAAGCGCTTGTTAAAGAGCAAGAAGAGGCGCGTAAGAAGGCGCCTAGATAACTCTGCCCCCAACGGAGGCGCGACATGACCAAGGTAATACCAAAGCGCATGATCGCGCAGATTGAGGGCGACTTTGTCGTGTTCATCATCGGGATGCGCATCAACCGCCCGTGGCTGCCGCATAAGTGGCTGCCTGCGGTTTTGTCGATGCCACGGATGCTGAAAGAGTTGAGCAAGCTGCCCTCAGAGGACACTGGTTTTCTAGGCTATAACAACGTTGGTTTCGGAATTGTCCTGCAATACTGGCGCAGTTTTGAGCATCTGGAAGCCTATGCACAAGCCAAAGACCGCACGCATTTTCCAGCTTGGAAGGCTTTTAACAAAAGCGTGCGCGATGACCGCGGTGCCGTTGGCATTTTCCATGAGACGTTTTTGGTCAAGGATGGCCAGTATGAAACGCTCTATTCTGGCATGCCGCCTTTTGGCCTAGGCAAAGCGAGCACGCTTGTTCCCGCAACCGCCGCCACAGCCAGTGCGCGCAAACGGTTGGGGCAGGGGGGCGATTAAGCCCAAGCGTAGTTGAACGACACGCTGATCCGGTCCTCTTCGGACAGGTTCATCGGTACTTCGTGGCGGATAAAGCTCTCCCACAGCAGCACGTCCCCGACAGCAGGCGCGACATAAGAGAATGTGCGCAGCTCCTCTCGTGCGTCCTTACGGCGTCCGGGAGCGGCCATCATCATCGGCAGGCGTGGGTCTTCGAATTTGATCGCGCTGGCACCATCAGGCATGGCGACATAGGTTGTACCGCTGATGACTGAATGCGGGTGGATATGGCCCGTGTGAATGCCGCCTTCGGGCAAGATGTTGATCCAGATGTCTTCCAGCTTTAACTCACGCCCATCCAGATCAAATTCCAGATCTTTGGCAAACTCGGCCACATGGGCGTCGATGGCCTTGATCACATCGGCAAAAATGGGAAACCGCCAGCCCAGATCGGAAAGGGAGGCATAGGAGGTATAGCCCGGAAAGCCGTTTTCCTCGCACCATTCCTGACCTGCTTCATCGTCTTCGGCGATGGAATAGCACGAGGCTTCCAATTCATTGGCATCTACGGAATCGCCAAGCGTGGCGTGATACAAGCGGGTCACAAAGAGGGATTTGATGTTTGTCATGCTCAAGTCATATAGCCCCGCCAAGCGTTGAGCGAGGGGGGATATATAAAAAACGCCACCTGTGCGTTAATTCTGGACGAATATAACGCCACCTGTGCGTTAATTCTGGACGAATATGATGTCGTCGACGTTTAGGTTTACATCAGGGCCAAGGCGGATTGTGACCGTGTGAGCGCCGCGAGTCTCGGTTGCGCCAAAGGTGAGCTCCAGATCAAATTGCGAAATGGTTTCCCCTTGGTCCTCATAGCTATTGTCGACAATCTCGGCTGAGGTCATCTCATGAATTACCTCTTCGGGGCTCATGGTGATGTCGATTACAAGTGTATCTTCCGAGGAATCAAAATCGTTAAGAGTGATCCCGCTGCTTGCGCTGGTGTCGACTGACACATCTTCATTTATGATATTCAGCAGCAGTTCCAGATTGACGGTGTCATTTCCCTCGCCGCCCGTCACCTCGACATCTGTGACGCCGTATTTTTGGTCGCTGATATCAGCTTTCACGTTGAGCGTGTCATCGCCCATGCCACCATCCACCATTGCGGGGCTCGGGGAATGAGGCGACACAATTGATATTGAAATGTTGTCGTTTCCTTCACCTCCAGAAACTTGATCCGAAAGACCGGCAATCACCACATCATCACCCGCGCCGGCGTCAATGGTGCTACCGAGGTAAGATGAAATAGTATCATCACCTGCGCCACCGTAGGCTGTGTCGTTATAGAGTATCTCAATGACATCATTGCTAGGGCCGCCGTTAAATTCTGTGCCGCTCCCAGTCGAGATCAACGTATCGTTGCCCTCTCCGCCGCTAATGCTCGCCTCCACCCCAGCATCTGTGCCACCCTCGATGTAATCGTTGCCCAGACCCCCGTCGATTTGGAATGTCTGTTCCATCAGGGCTAGGTCTTCGGGCCGATAGCCCAAATGGTTGAGTGTATCGTCCCCATCGGTGCCGACAATTGAAGGAGACCCATCATAGGCAAAAGCATCGCCGAGATCAGGATCAATTGGTTCCTCAGGTTCAGGCGTCACTTCGGTTGAGCTGTCGTCACTATCTGATCCACCAATCACACTGGCGATCAACCCAAAACCGAGTAGTCCTAGCAAAACTGCAATTTCCATCTGTCAGCACCCTTCACTGATTAAGCTCAACACTTGTACCCGTTGCGGCAAAAGCCTAGCAAGTTTCGTCTACGGCGGTTACTCTTTTACAGGGTGTTCGGCATTTAATCCCGAGTTTGGAGACGGTTTGCTTCCAATTTACCTCCAATGCAATTGTTTCTGGGCAAAGAAACTGGTTGCCCCTCGCTCGAATCATAGTTTTCCTGTGCAGCAGTGTGATATCTATAAAGCCAGAGCCTTTTGGCTTGCGTTGTTGGGCCATTGGGCCTAAACGGCAACTTCATCATGAACTCCATCAGAATCATGGTCACCCTCCAAGGGGCCTACTGGTGATGTTGAAAGGAAATGGCATGATCGCCAAAGAACTACACGACAAGACGCCGGATCAACTCCGTGACGAACTTGTGAACCTGAAAAAAGAAGCGTTCAACCTGCGTTTCCAACAGGCCACTGGCCAATTGGAAAACCCAGCACGTCTGCGTACCGTTAAGCGTGACGTTGCTCGTGTTAAAACAGTATTGAACCAAAAAGCTGCAACCGCAGCGACAGACGCGTAAGAGGAGCCTGAGTAATGCCAAAGCGTATCCTGACAGGCACCGTAACCTCGGACGCCAACGAACAAACAGTAACCGTATCCGTAGAGCGTCGCTTTACACACCCGGTTCTGAAAAAGACCATTCGTAAGTCCAAAAAATATCGGGCGCACGATGAAAACAACACTTTCAAAGTGGGCCAGCAGGTCCGCATTATTGAATGTGCACCACGTTCCAAAACCAAGCGTTGGGAAGTAATCACTGCGGAAGCATGATTATTCACGCGGCCACCTTTAGGGGCGGTCGCGTTACTCGTTCCTGAGTAACAACTTAATCGAAACCCTAGGGATCAGGCATGCATCGCCCCCTATAGGTCGGGAGAAACCAAATGATCCAGATGCAGACCAACTTGGATGTTGCTGACAACAGTGGCGCTCGCCGCGTTCAGTGCATCAAGGTCCTGGGTGGTTCCAAGCGTAAGTACGCATCCGTGGGCGACGTTATTGTCGTCTCGGTAAAGGAAGCCATTCCACGCGGCCGTGTAAAGAAGGGTGACGTGCGTAAAGCCGTTGTCGTTCGTACCGCTAAAGAAGTTCGTCGTGACGATGGCACAGCCATTCGTTTTGACCGCAACGCAGCTGTTATCTTGAATAACAACAACGAGCCAGTTGGCACCCGTATCTTCGGGCCAGTTGTTCGTGAATTGCGCGGCAAAAACTTCATGAAAATCATCTCACTCGCTCCGGAGGTGCTGTAATCATGGCTGCTAAGCTGAAAAAAGGTGACACTGTCATCGTATTGGCCGGTAAGGACAAGGGCAAAGAAGGCACAATCGCCTCCGTTGATCCCAAGACCAACAAAGCTGTTGTAGACGGTGTTAACGTTTACCTCCGCGCCACACGCCAAACACAAACATCTCAGGGCGGTCGCATCCCTAAATCGATGCCAATCGACCTGAGCAACCTCGCAATCAAGGATGCCAACGGCAAGCCTTCACGCGTTGGTTTCAAAATGGACGGCGAAAACAAAGTCCGTTTCGCCAAGACAACAGGGGACGTAATCTGATGCTCGATACTGCAGCTTATACACCCCGCCTCAAGGCCGACTTCAAAAACCGCATTCGTGCGGCTTTGAAAGAAGAATTCGGCTATACCAACGACATGCAGATCCCGCGTTTGGACAAGATCGTCCTGAACATCGGTTGTGGCGCAGAAGCTGTCCGTGACAGCAAAAAAGCCAAATCCGCTCAGGAAGACCTGACACTGATCGCAGGCCAGAAAGCACTGACAACCATCGCCAAGAAATCCATTGCGGGTTTCCGGGTACGGGAAGAAATGCCACTGGGCGCGAAGGTTACACTTCGCGGTGACCGGATGTACGAATTCCTTGATCGTCTGATCACAGTTGCAATGCCACGTATCCGCGACTTCCGCGGCATCAACGGCAAATCTTTTGATGGCAACGGCAACTATGCCATGGGCCTGAAAGAGCACCTCGTGTTCCCCGAAATCGATTTTGATAAAATCGACGAAAACTGGGGCATGGACATCGTAATCGCTACGACAGCGAAAACCGACGCCGAAGCGAAGGCAATGTTGAAACTGTTCAACATGCCCTTCAACTCATAAGCGCGGAGAGGAATAGATATGGCTAAGAAATCCATGATCGCACGCGAGAAGAAGCGTGAAGCATTGGTAGCAAAGTACGCCACCAAGCGTGCCGAGCTGAAAGCAATCATCAGCGATGAGAGCAAGCCGATGGAAGAGCGTTTCCGCGCGACCCTCGCGCTTGCGAAACTGCCGCGCAACTCTTCGGCTGTGCGTTTGCACAACCGTTGCCAGTTGACCGGCCGTCCGCACGCTTATTATCGTAAACTGAAAATCTCGCGTATCGCGCTTCGTGATCTGGGCTCCGCAGGCCAGATTCCGGGCATGGTCAAGTCGAGCTGGTAAGGAGCGCATCAGATGACCGACCCTATCGCAGATATGCTGACACGCATCCGCAACAGCCAGTTGCGCGGCAAATCCACAGTCATGACACCAGGTTCAAAACTGCGTGCATGGGTGTTGGACGTACTCGCCGACGAAGGCTACATTCGTGGCTATGAAAAAACGACAGGCGCCGATGGCCATCCAGCTATCGAAATCAGCCTGAAGTACTACGAGGGCGAACCTGTTATTCGTGAGTTGAAGCGGGTTTCCAAACCCGGTCGCCGCGTCTACATGGCCGCACAAGACCTCCCATCCGTCCGTCAGGGCTTGGGTGTGTCGATTGTCTCCACCCCACGGGGTGTGATGTCGGACGCAAGCGCACGCGCAGCCAACGTTGGCGGCGAAGTGCTTTGCACCGTATTCTAAGGAGAAATTGATGTCTCGTATTGGTAAAAAAGCGGTCAACCTGCCCAGCGGCGTTTCTGCCTCTGTCAGTGGCCAAACGATTGAAGTGAAAGGCCCTAAAGGGGTCCGTACCTTCAGCGCAACCGACGATGTCACGATGACCGTCGAGGAAAACGCCGTAAGCGTTACCCCTCGCGGTAAATCCAAGCGCGCGCGTCAGCAGTGGGGCATGTCCCGCACTATGATCGCTAACTTGGTGACTGGCGTTACCGACGGTTTCAAGAAAGAGCTTGAGATCCAAGGTGTTGGTTACCGTGCTGCCATGACTGGCAACACATTGAAACTGAACCTCGGCTTGTCCCATGACGTCGATTACATCCCGCCAGCAGGCGTGACTGTAACGGCGCCAAAGCAAACCGAAATCATTGTGGAAGGCATTGACGAACAACTTGTTGGTCAAGTCGCTGCGAACATTCGCGCATGGCGTAAGCCCGAGCCCTATAAGGGCAAAGGCATCCGCTATAAGGGTGAATTCGTCTTCCGCAAAGAAGGCAAGAAGAAGTAAGGAACGCACAGATGGCAAACAGCAAAAGACAACTGTTCATCAAACGCCGCCTGCGCGTTCGGAACAAACTTCGTCGCACGAACCGTGGGCGCATGCGCCTCAGCGTGCACCGCTCCAACAAGAACATCAGCGTTCAGCTGATCGACGATGTGAACGGCGTTACAGTCGCTTCCGCCTCGTCGCTTGAAAAAGATCTTGGCGTTGTGGGTAAAAACAACATCGAAGCAGCCACAAAAGTAGGCGCGGCAATTGCCGAGCGTGCGAAAAAGGCCGGTGTTGAAGTTGCCTATTTCGATCGCGGCGGTTTCCTCTTCCACGGTAAAGTGAAGGCCTTGGCCGACGCAGCCCGTGAAGGTGGTTTGAAGATCTAAATCGCAGTGTCCCCGTTTTGCCACTGGCAGAATGGGGACATTATATTTTGAAGAGGTCCGTAACTTGGGCCTCTCGATGATCCGGGGGAACCTTCCCACCAGGATTGTGAAAACAGGGCATTCGCCCGCAAGCTTAAGGAGGCCGACATGGCCAGAGATGACAACCGGGGTGGCAACAACAACCGCCGCAACCAGCGCGAAGAAGCGCCAGAATTCGCAGACCGCCTTGTCGCGATCAACCGCGTTTCCAAAACTGTAAAAGGTGGTAAGCGCTTTGGCTTCGCCGCTCTTGTAGTGGTTGGTGACCAAAAAGGTCGTGTGGGTTTTGGCAAAGGTAAAGCCAAAGAAGTGCCTGAAGCGATTCGTAAAGCAACTGAGCAAGCAAAACGCCAAATGATCCGCGTTCAGCTTCGCGAAGGCCGCACGTTGCACCATGATATGTCTGGCCGTCACGGCGCAGGCAAAGTGATCATGCGCACAGCACCAGAAGGTACTGGTATTATTGCTGGTGGTCCAATGCGTGCCGTATTCGAAATGCTCGGCGTCAAAGACGTTGTTTCCAAATCGATCGGTTCACAAAACCCTTACAACATGATCCGCGCCACCATGGACGGATTGAAAAAAGAACAGTCCCCACGTTCTGTCGCGCAGCGTCGCGGTAAGAAAGTGGCAGACATTCTGCCGAAGCGTGAAGATGCATCTGATTCTTCTGCTCAAGTCGCTGAGGAGGCATAAGCATGGCCAAGACAATCGTGATCAAGCAGGTAGGTTCTCCTATTCGCCGCCCCGCAGACCAGCGTGCAACGCTGATTGGTCTGGGCCTGAACAAAATGCACCGCGTTCGTGAACTGGAAGACACACCTTCCGTTCGTGGCATGGTTCGTAAAGTAAGCCACATGGTCGAGATCATCGAAGAAAAAGGCTAACTTCTCACGAAGTACCTAATTCCTTCAGACTTCGGTTCTGATACACAACGCCCCGTAGTTCGCTGCGGGGCGTTTTGCATTTGGATGGATGGCCAACCTTGGCTGAAATCCCCAGCGGTCTCATTTGTTACAAGTATTGCCATGTATTCCCCATATTGTGAGGATACTGAGGGCCAAACTGCATCAAACCTGATTCCCAAACTGAGCAAATGTAATGAGTGATTCTTCTATGCGCCTGAGCGCAATTGACAGCGCCAAGGGTATTGGCATTTTGTTGGTGGTCTTTGGCCATGCATGGCGGGGGGCATGGGGCGCCAATCTGTTGCCCAACGAAGGGCTGTTCAAGCTTGTTGATTATGCAATCTACGCCTTTCACATGCCATTGTTCTTCTTTCTTTCTGGTTTGCTGTTTCTTGAGACACTCCAAAAATACAATGCCGAAAAACTCCTGAAAGGGCGGTTAACACGGCTGCTCTGGCCAATGATGCTCTGGAGTTGGATATTCTTCGCGCTAAAGCTCTCGGCAGGGCAGGCGGCGAATACCCCTGTGGTACTGTCCGACTTTCCGGTCATCCCACTCCCCCCTTATGAACACCTGTGGTTTCTCTGGGCGCTGTTTTTGTGCCAGACGATTCTTATTCTGCTGTATGCTGTCGTTGGGGCGCGTCTGCCTGCAACCACGTGGCGCTGGATTGCTGCCATTGCTGCGGTGATCTGGGCGGCGCTTAACCCATTGATCCCCGTGCCATCAGATATCTGGGGGCCGATGTTTGAACATTTCCCATATTTCCTTGCAGGTATCGCTGTTGGCAGCCTATCCCGCATACGCGTACCGCCCCTGCTGGGGGGGCTGTGTGCAATAGGTTTTGTTGTGTTGCTCTGGTTGGTTCAGGGAGAAAAGGCAGCCGTACTGCACTCGCTAGCGATTGTCCTCTTGGCATGGGGCGCTTGGCTCTGTGTTGATCGGCGCACAGGGTCGCAACCAGTAGGTATCCTGCTGCGGTCACTGCGGTCACTGCGGGCGCTTGGGCAAGCCTCTATGGTCATATATTTGATGCATACGGTGTTTTCTGCGTCGTTGCGGATCTTGATGGTCAAATTCGGCTTCGATGACATCACTTTGATCTTGGTCGCTACGTTAGTCGTTGGTGTTGTGGGGCCGGTTATTGTCGGTTGGGGGGCTGCCAAGCTCCGGCTCAGCAAAATACTCGGTTTCTAGCTGGTTTCTGGCTCTTGCCTCACACCACTCCCTAGCCTATACGCCCCCAGTGGACAGGACTCTGTCTATCAGAATCGAAACGCCGCGTCTGCCCGCTCCCGTCGCTGGGGGGTATGTCCGGCAAAAGGAGAAGCGACATGAAACTTCACGAACTTTCAGATAATGCAGGCGCAACGAAACCACGCAAACGCGTAGGCCGTGGTCCTGGTTCCGGCACCGGTAAAATGGGTGGCCGTGGTATCAAAGGTCAAAAATCCCGCTCAGGTGTGGCGATCAAAGGGTACGAAGGCGGCCAGATGCCCCTCTACCAACGTCTGCCAAAGCGTGGCTTTACCAAGCCGAACCGCAAAACATACTCTGCTCTGAACCTGGGTCTGATCCAGAAGTTCGTTGACGCAGGTAAATTGGATATTTCTGCTGTAATCACCGAAGATGCACTGGTTGCATGCGGTGTTCTGCGTCGCAAGCGTGACGGCATCCGTATCCTTGCAAAAGGCGACGTGACATCCAAGCTGAACCTTGACGTAACTGGCGCATCAAAATCTGCAATCGAAGCAGTTGAAAAAGCAGGCGGCAGCCTGACTGTCAAAGCTGCGGCGGCTGTTGAAGCGTCCGAATAAGTCTTCGGTCTTGTGAGCGGCGCATAAGCCGCTTACATACTACTTCAAGTTTTCCAAACGCCGCCCGCCGGAAAACGGTTCGGGCGGTGTTTTCGTTTTAATAAAGAGAGCCCTCACATGGTATCTGCCGTCGAGAATATGGCCGCTAACTCAAGTTGGTCCGCCTTTGGCAAGGCAACCGACCTGCGCCACCGCATTTTGTTCACGCTGGGCTTGCTCATCGTCTACCGTCTGGGGACATTTATCCCCGTGCCCGGTATCGACGGTGCCGCATTACGCCAGTTTATGGATAGTGCGGGGCAGGGCATTGGCGGCATGGTTTCCATGTTCACCGGTGGGGCGCTTGGCCGTATGGGTATCTTTGCGCTTGGTATCATGCCTTACATCTCCGCTTCGATTGTTGTGCAGCTTTTGACATCTATGGTGCCATCGCTGGAGCAGCTGAAGAAAGAGGGCGAACAAGGCCGTAAGAAGATCAACCAATATACCCGCTGGGGTACGGTGGCGCTTGCCACGGTGCAGTCCTACGGTTTGGCTGTGTCGCTTGAGGCAGGTGATATCGCGTCTGATCCGGGCATGTATTTCCGCATTGCGTGTATGATCACGCTGATCGGCGGCACGATGTTCCTGATGTGGCTGGGTGAGCAGATCACAGCACGCGGCATCGGCAACGGCATCTCTTTGATCATTTTCGTCGGCATCATCGCCGAAGTCCCCGCCGCCATCGCACAGTTCTTTGTGTCTGGTCGTTCCGGTGCAATCAGCCCTGCGGTGATTGTCGCTGTGCTGGCTATGGTGGTGCTAACGATCATGTTTGTGGTGTTTATGGAGCGCGCCCTGCGTAAGATTCACATCCAATACCCGCGCCGTCAGGTCGGTATGAAGGTCTATGACGGTGGCTCCAGCCACTTGCCGATCAAGGTTAACCCAGCAGGTGTTATCCCCGCGATCTTCGCAAGCTCGCTGCTGCTGTTGCCGATCACGATCAGCACGTTCTCTGGCGATACAACCAGCCCCGTTATGTCTTGGTTGCTTGCCAACTTCGGTCCGGGCCAGCCGCTGTATCTGCTGTTCTTCATCGCGATGATTGTTTTCTTTGCGTATTTCTACACTTTCAACGTCTCGTTCAAACCCGATGACGTTGCGGATAACCTGAAAAACCAAAACGGTTTTGTACCGGGCATTCGCCCCGGCAAAAAGACCGCCGAATACCTTGAGTACGTCACCAACCGTATTCTTGTCTTGGGCTCTGCTTATCTGGCAGCGGTTTGTATTCTTCCTGAAATTCTGCGTGGTCAGTTCGCTGTACCTTTCTACTTTGGTGGCACATCCGTGTTGATCATTGTTTCTGTAACGATGGATACGATCCAGCAGGTACAAAGCCATCTTTTGGCACATCAATATGAAGGTCTTCTGGAAAAGTCGCAATTGCGCGGCAAATCCGGCAAAGGCCGCAAAAAACGGAGCCCGGCGCGCAAATGAACATTATTCTCCTCGGACCCCCTGGCGCAGGTAAAGGCACACAAGCGCAAAAATTGGTTGATGGCCGTAATATGGTCCAGCTCTCTACAGGCGACATGCTGCGCGCAGCGCGTACGTCTGGCACTGAAATGGGCAAGACCGTCGCGGCCGTTATGGACGCTGGCAACCTTGTGACCGATGAGATCGTGATCGGTCTCATTCGTGAACAGCTTGAAGCAGGCGGCGACCACGGCGGCTTTATCTTTGACGGCTTCCCCCGCACCTTGGCTCAGGCCGACGCACTGGATGCGTTGCTGGTGGAGATGGGCCAATCATTGGACCACGCGATTGAGCTGAAGGTTAACGATGAAATCCTTGTTGACCGCATCATTGGCCGCGCCGCCGAGGCCGTTGCCGCTGGTGGCACAGCCCGCCCTGATGACAATGAAGAAAGCCTCAAGACCCGTCTGATGGCCTACTACAAACAAACGTCGCCGCTGCTGGGGTATTACTATGCCAAAGGCGACCTGAAAGATGTGAACGGTTTGGGCACGATGGACCAAGTCGCAAGCGAGATCGCGGCCATTCTGGACGCCTGATTCTCTCGGCACCACTATAACACAAGCCGGCCCTATAATCTGGGGTCGGCTTGTCTGCATTTTGACACGGTTTCGGTTGCTCCCAAGGTTCAACCTGATAGATTTAGCGATAATTCATACCTGTGTTCACCAGCGGGTTGACCCTCCCCCCAAAAGCCCATAGTGAGCCGTATCTCGACAGAGAATCAAACTGTGGTGAATATTTATATTCTTCTCAGGATCACCTGATCAGCTGTAGCCCGCAGGCATAAGACGCCTCGGGCTTACGTTGTGAAAAAAGGGTCTGGCATAACGGACCCGCAACGAAAAGGAATTGCACACGTGGCACGTATTGCCGGCGTAAACATCCCGACTGCAAAGCGGGTTCCAATCGCCCTCACATATATCACCGGTATCGGTAACTCTTCGGCTCAGGCCATTTGCGAAGCTGTAAAAATCGATTTTACACGTCGCATCAACGAGTTGTCTGATGACGAAATCTTGAAAATCCGCGAGTACATCGACGAGCACTATACCGTCGAAGGCGACCTGCGCCGTGACACACAGATGAACATCAAACGTTTGATGGATCTGGGGTGCTACCGTGGCCTGCGTCACCGTCGTAACTTGCCTGTACGCGGTCAGCGTACTCACACCAACGCTCGCACTCGCAAAGGCCCTGCTAAGGCCATTGCTGGTAAGAAGAAATAAGGGAGGGCTCAGCTAATGGCACGCGAAGCAAAACGCACCAAAAAGAAGGTCTCCAAGAACATCGCCGCAGGTGTGGCGCATGTGAACTCTTCTTTCAACAACACAAAAATCCTGATCTCCGACGTACAGGGCAACGCCATTGCATGGTCGTCCGCTGGTACAATGGGCTTCAAAGGGTCGCGTAAATCTACTCCTTACGCAGCTCAGATGGCCGCCGAAGATGCAGGCAAAAAAGCACAAGACCACGGCGTGAAAACGCTGGAAGTCGAAGTGCAAGGTCCAGGTTCGGGCCGTGAAAGCGCATTGCGCGCTCTGGCAGCTGCCGGTTTCAACATCACCTCTATCCGTGATGTAACACCAATGGCACACAACGGTTGCCGTCCGCCAAAACGCCGCCGCGTTTAAGCGACAAAGATATTACATAGGGTTCGCGAAATATCGCGGGCCCTATACGACATTCTACAGCGCGTAATCTGGGCGCGACTTATTGAAACCTCGGGAGTTTGCCCCGGTTGGACATACGGGCGTGAACAGGAATGGAGGGACATATGATCCACAAAAATTGGGCCGAACTGATCAAGCCAACACAGCTTGAAGTTAAACCCGGAAATGATCCTGCACGTCAGGCGACAGTGATTGCAGAGCCGCTTGAGCGTGGTTTTGGTCTCACAATGGGCAACGCGCTGCGCCGCGTTCTGATGTCCTCGCTGCAAGGCGCGGCAATCACATCCGTACAAATCGACAACGTTCTGCACGAGTTCTCGTCAGTTGCTGGCGTTCGTGAAGATGTCACCGACATCATCTTGAACCTCAAAGGCGTTTCCATCCGTATGGAAGTCGAAGGACCAAAGCGTCTGTCCATCTCCGCAAAAGGCCCGGGCGTTGTGACGGCTGGCGATATCGGCGAAACCGCTGGCATCGAAATCCTGAACCGCGACCATGTTATCTGCCACCTCGACGACGGTGCAGACATCTACATGGAACTGATGGTCAACACTGGCAAGGGCTATGTCTCTGCTGACAAGAACAAGCCAGAAGACGCGCCAATCGGTCTTATCCCGATCGATGCGATCTACTCACCTGTGAAAAAAGTCAGCTATGATGTTCAGCCTACCCGCGAAGGTCAGGTTCTGGACTATGACAAACTGACAATGAAAGTCGAAACCGACGGCTCCCTGACGCCTGACGATGCAGTGGCATTTGCCGCACGTATCCTTCAGGATCAATTGGGCATCTTCGTGAACTTCGACGAACCAGAATCAGCTTCCCGTCAGGACGACGACGATGGCCTCGAGTTCAACCCGCTTCTGCTCAAGAAAGTGGACGAGCTGGAACTGTCTGTACGTTCCGCCAACTGCCTGAAGAACGACAATATCGTGTATATTGGCGATCTGATCCAGAAGACCGAAGCCGAAATGCTGCGCACACCGAACTTTGGCCGCAAGTCCTTGAACGAGATCAAGGAAGTGTTGTCAGGCATGGGTCTGCACCTCGGCATGGACGTTGAGGACTGGCCACCAGAGAACATCGAAGATCTGGCCAAGAAGTTCGAAGACAACTTCTAAAGCCAAAAGCATTCGTCCGGTGTACGGACGGTGTACAGGGGGTGCACAGTGTGTGCCCCCTGAAATCCGGGCAAAACGCCCCAAGGAGAGTTGGCGCTACGCACGTCAACCAGACAAAGTAAAACCGCCCGTAGAGGGCCTATCTATTGGAGAACTACAATGCGTCACGCACGTGGATACCGCCGTCTTAACCGCACACATGAGCACCGCAAGGCGCTCTGGGCCAACATGGCCGGCTCGCTGATTGAGCATGAGCAAATCAAGACAACATTGCCAAAAGCAAAAGAATTGCGCCCGATCATCGAGAAGATGATCACGCTCGCGAAACGTGGCGATTTGCACGCCCGTCGTCAGGCCCGCGCACGTCTGAAAGAAGATCAGTACGTTACAAAATTGTTCGACATCCTCGGACCACGCTACAAAGACCGCCAAGGTGGTTACGTGCGCGTTCTGAAAGCGGGCTTCCGCTATGGTGACATGGCGCCTATGGCGATCATCGAATTCGTTGACCGCGACCGCGACGCCAAAGGCGCAGCTGACAAAGCCCGCGTTGCAGCAGAAGAAGCCGCAGAATAAGAATTACTCACTTTCCGTGAGACGAAAGGCCCCGCCACTTGGTGGGGCTTTTTGCTTTTTGTGGGTATGAACATGACAGAGCGGTTGCATGACAGCCGCAGGCTGCGCATATCATATGGTATGAGATATTTAGCCCTGATCATCGCCCTAATCGCCAGCCCGCTCACCGCGCAGCAGGTCCCCGAAAATGCAGCCGAGATGCAGATGAGCTTTGTGCCCGTCGTCAAACAAGCGGCCCCTGCGGTCGTGAACATCTATGCTAAAACGATCCGCGAAGTGCGTAAAACGCCACTTCAATCCGATCCGTTCTTTGAGCGGTTTTTCCGTGACCCGCTGAGCGACCGCAAGCCGCGCGTGCAAAACTCGCTTGGTTCGGGCGTGATCCTTTCTGAGGATGGCATCGTGGTGAGTAACTTTCACGTCGTTGGCATGGCCACTGAAATTCGCGTGGTCCTGAATGACCGACGTGAGTTCTCGGCACGGGTTCTTTTGGGGGATGAGGAAAGCGATTTGGCCATCCTCAAAATTGATGCCCCTGATGATTTGCCGTTTTTGACTCTGCGCAGCAGTGACAGCGTCGAAGTGGGGGAGTTAGCACTGGCCATTGGTAACCCTTTTGGGGTGGGGCAAACCGTCAGCAGCGGCATTGTGTCGGGTCTGGCGCGCTCTGGCAATTCGGGCGGCAGTGGGCGTGGGTATTACATCCAGACAGATGCCCCCATTAACCCCGGTAATTCAGGTGGCGCATTGGTAGATGTTGCTGGGCGTCTGATTGGTATCAACACCTCTATTCTCTCCCGTTCAGGTGGGTCTAACGGCATCGGCTTTGCAATCCCTGCTGATCTGGTCTCTGCCTTTGTGGCGCAAGCCCAAGAAGGGCGGAGTGAATTTAACCGTCCTTGGGCGGGTATCAGCGGGCAACCCCTTGATTCCGATATGGCCTCGACGTTGGGTTTTGACCGCTCTGGCGGCATCATCATTTCAGGCCTGCACCCCGCAAGCCCGTTCCTCGAGGCGGGGCTGGATGTCGGGGATGTGATCCTGACAGTTGGCGGGCAACCTGTTAACACGCCCGCAGAAATGGTCTACCGGATGAGCGCCATTGGCCTTGGTGCGCAAGCAGATGTTAGCTTTAGCAGTCAGGGTGCGGAGAAGAACGTGAATGTAGCATTGATTGCTGCACCCGAAATCCCCTCGCGTGATGAGGTGACGTTGCCAGAAAATAGCGCCTTTCCGGGTTTGAAACTGGCCCGCATCAATCCGGCTGTCTTGGCCGAACTCAACTTGCCACTGGAAGTGGAGGGGGTCGCGGTTATGGATACGGGTGCATATGCGGCCCGTGCGGGTCTGCGTGAGGGAGATGTGATCTTGGCCCTCAACGGGACAAATTTGATTCATCCAAATACCGCGGTCGAATTGCTTGCCGGTCGGGTCCGCCAGATTGAAATGACAGTGCAACGGGGCGCGCAGCGTATTTCCATGCGGTTCAGGGGATAATGCATGGCTGATTTGTTCGGTGCAGCGACCCCAATAGATAGCGGCCATCGACCATTAGCGGATCGTTTGCGCCCCAAGACTCTAGGCGAGGTGATCGGCCAACGTCAGGTTCTGGGACCGGATGCGCCGTTGACGGTGATGCTGGACGGTGGCGCACTCAGTTCACTCATTTTCTGGGGGCCGCCTGGGGTGGGTAAAACCACGATTGCGCGGCTGCTGGCAGATGAAACTGACATGCATTTTGTGCAGATCAGCGCGATTTTCAGTGGTGTGCCAGAGCTGCGACGGGTGTTTGAAGCGGCCAAGATGAGGCGACAAAATGGGCAGGGCACCTTGCTATTCGTTGACGAAATCCACCGCTTCAACAAGGCTCAACAAGATGGCTTTTTGCCTCACATGGAGGATGGCACGATCTTGCTTGTGGGGGCCACAACCGAAAACCCGAGCTTTGAGCTGAACCGCGCTGTCCTGAGCCGTGCTCAGGTGTTGGTGCTGGAACGGTTAGACGGTGAAGATCTGGAAAATCTGGTTGTGCGTGCGGAGGCCGAGTTGGAAATGACGTTGCCGCTACAGCCTTCTGCGCGTCAAAATCTGTTGGACATGGCAGATGGCGACGGACGGGCGTTACTGAATTTGATAGAGCAGATAGCATCATGGAAGGTCGATGCACCGCTGGATACGGCGGCGCTTGGTAAACGCCTCAGCAAACGCGCGGCGCAATACGATAAAGGCGGGGATGAGCATTACAATCTGATTTCGGCTTTGCATAAATCTGTGCGCGGCAGTGATCCTGATGCCGCGATTTACTGGTTTGCACGGATGTTGGAAGGGGGCGAAGACCCGCGTTATCTGGCACGCCGCCTTGTGCGCATGGCGATTGAGGACATTTCACTTGCTGATCCGCAAGCACAGGCGGTTTGTCTGCAAAGCTGGGACACCTATGAGCGTTTGGGTTCACCGGAAGGCGAGTTGGCGCTGTCCCAAGCCGTGATTTACTTGGCACTCGCACCGAAAAGTAATGCTAACTATGTGGCCTATAAAGCCGCGCGTAATGCCGCCAAGGCGACAGGCTCAGCGCCGCCGCCCAAACATATCCTTAATGCGCCGACGGGCATGATGAAGGAATTGGGCTATGGCACGGGTTATGCCTATGACCATGACGCCGAGGATGCCTTTTCGGGCCAGAACTATTTCCCTGAGGGGATGGAACGGCCAGCGCTATACCAACCCGTTGAGCGGGGTTTTGAACGCGATTTGAAAAAGCGGCATGATTACTTCGCCAAACTACGCAAACAGCGCGAAAGCTGAACTACAGTTGACTCTGGGCTGCGCTCACGCGATTGCAGGCCCATGATTTCAACTATTTCCCTTGTTGCTTTGGGTGGCGCGATTGGTGCCACGTGCCGCTATCTTGCTGGCGTTGGCATATTGCGTTTAACAGGTCCGTCAGAGTTTCCTCTGGCGGTGCTTTCGGTCAATATTTTGGGCTCGTTTTTGATGGGCGTCTTTGTGGTGTTTGCCGCCAACAAAGGCCTTACGCAGTACAGCCCGCTGGTGATGACAGGTATGCTGGGCGGTTTCACAACGTTTTCCACCTTCTCGCTTGAGGCTGTGACGCTGATGGAACGTGGGCAAATTGCTGCGGCAGGCGCTTATGTTGCGTTGTCAGTTGTGCTAAGCGTGGGTGGATTAATTTTAGGGCTTTGGATCGCCAGAGGGGTATTCGCATGAGCCGTGTACAGACAATTACCGTAGCAGAAGGTGACGGGGATCAACGGCTTGACCGTTGGTTTAAACACCAGTTTCCACAAATCCCGCAGGGCCGCATCGAAAAGATGTGCCGCAAGGGTGAAATCCGTGTGGATGGGGGCCGTGTAAAGGGCTCCACCCGCGTGGAAGTCGGGCAAGAAGTGCGTATCCCGCCTCTGCCCACGGGCGAAGCGCCGCCGCCGCCCAGACGCACCACGGTCACGGATGCCGAGGCCAAAATGATCCGCGCCTGCGTGATCTACCGCGACGATCATGTGATCGCGCTGAACAAGCCACCGGGCTTGCCTGTGCAAGGCGGTTCAGGGCAGGGCGAGCGGCATGTTGATGCGCTGTCCGAAGCGTTGATGTTTGATCTGGACGAAAAACCGCGCCTTGTGCACCGTTTGGACAAAGACACGTCCGGCGTTCTGTTGTTGGCCCGTACCCGCGAGGCAGCCAAGGCGCTGACCGCCAATTTCCGTCACCGTGAGACGCGCAAAATCTATTGGGCTGCTGTCGCCGGTGCGCCGCATCCGCGCAATGGTACAATCAAGTTCGGTCTGGTCAAAGCTGGGGGCCATGGCCCGCGCGGCGAAGGCGAGAAAATGCATGCTGTCCATCCGCGTGATGTTGACAGCACCGAAGGTGCCAAACGCGCCACAACGGATTATTCCGTATTGGAGCAGGCAGGGACCCGTACCTCATGGATGGCGCTTAGCCCTGTGACAGGCCGCACCCACCAATTGCGCGTGCACATGGCCGAGATAGGACATCCGATCATTGGGGACGGTAAATATGGTGGATCAGGTCAGGAAAATATGGGCGATGGTTGGGGCGCGCAACTGGGTGGGGATATCTCTAAAAAGTTGCACCTGCATGCCCGCAGCCTGACAATCCAGCACCCCGCGACCAAAGCAATGTTGAATCTGGTAGCGCCCATTCCCGAGCATATGCAGCGGACGTGGGATACCTTCGCGTGGCACACGAAATTTGCACCTGACAACCCGTTCGGAGAGGACTGGGGATGAGCGACACGCCCTTGCGGCTGGTGATTTTCGACGTGGATGGCACGTTGGTGGATAGCCAGTCGGATATATTGGGCGCTATGCATTTGGCGTTTTCCAATGAGGGTTTGCCGACCCCGCCTCGCGCCGAGGTGTTGGGCGTTGTGGGATTGTCGCTGGATGTTCTGATGCCACAGCTTGCCCCTGATGCGGATAGCGCAGCGTTAGCGCGGTTGGTTCAGGGGTACAAAGACGCCTATATGTCCTTGCGTGCACAGCAGGGCGGCGCGATTTCATCGCCGTTCTACCCCGGTGCTCGTGATGCATTGGCGGCGTTGCATGCCCAGCCTGATATCCTGTTGGGCGTGGCCACAGGCAAGTCCAAGCGCGGGCTGGATAAGCTGATTGAGGCGCATGGGCTGGAGGGCATGTTTGTCACGCAACAAGTTGCTGATTTTCACCCGTCCAAGCCGCATCCTTCGATGATTTTACAAGCGTTGAGCGACACAGGCGTCGATGCCGAAAACGCTGTGATGCTGGGGGATACCAGCTTTGATATGGAAATGGCGCAGGCCGCTGGCGTGACAGGGATCGGCGTAAGCTGGGGCTATCACACGGCTGCGCAACTGACGGCGGCAAAGCACCGGATCGACAGCTTCGATGCGCTGCCCGCGTTGTTAGATACGATTTGGAAGGTCTGAGACATGAGCGAGTGGAAAGCGAAACGATTCTGGAAAGAGGCGCTTGTCGTTCCCACCGAGGGTGGTTTCACGGTTGAACTGGATGGGCGCGGTGTCAAAACGCCCGCTAAACGTGCATTGCACGTCCCAACCCACGCCATGGCCGCCGTGATTGCGCAAGAGTGGAGTGCGCAGCAAGATGCGATCAATCCCAATACGATGCCAGCCACAAAAACTGCAAATGCAGCCATCGACAAAGTTTCGCAGCAGCATGCGGAAGTGGCAGAGATGCTTGCAGCTTACGGGGATAGCGATCTTTTGTGCTACCGCGCGGATACGCCCGAAGAATTGGTTGCACGCCAAGCAGAGCAATGGGACCCGATTCTTGAGTGGGCCGCAGAGGTTCTTGATGCTCCTCTTTTGACTCGGACAGGGGTTATGCATATCCCGCAAGACCCTGTTGTGATAGAGAAATTAAGCCAACGGACCCACGCATTGGACAAATTCGAATTGGCTGCATTCCATGATCTTGTTGGTATGTCGGGCTCCCTTGTGCTGGGCTTTGCAGCTGCGTTGGATGTTAAAACGGCTGATGAGCTATGGGCGATTTCGCGGTTAGACGAGTTGTGGCAAGAAGAGCAATGGGGCGAAGACGAAGACGCCACCGCGCTTGCCGAGACCAAGCGTATTGCCTTTATCCATGCCAAACGCATGTTCGATCTGGCACAAGCCTGACGCCTATCGGGCCGCTATTCTTTTAATCAATGAACTGCGTTACACCTCTTTTTCCCGCTCTCTACTTGACCTTTATGCGGGAATCCGCCCAAACTCATGACCACTATATGGGCATTGCCCATAGCGTATCACCTCCGGCGCTCATTGCGCCGGTACATCCACCCGCAAGTGGTGGAAAATCAGGAAGAGGTAACAATGAAAAAATCAATTATTCTTGGCGCACTAACGATCGCCGGTCTGTCTGCTGGTGCAGCGGCTGCTGGTACGTTGGATGACGTCAAAGCACGCGGCACATTAAACTGTGGCGTTTCAACTGGTCTGGCCGGATTTTCCGCACCTGACGCAAATGGCGAATGGATGGGCTTTGACGTTGCCGTTTGTCGTGCGGTCGCTGCTGCGGTTCTGGGCGATGCGACTGCCGTAGAATTTGTACCTACAACCGGCAAGACACGCTTTACAGCGCTGTCCTCCGGCGAGATCGACATGTTGTCGCGTAACACCACATGGACATTCTCCCGCGACACCGACCTAAAGTTCGATTTCGCAGGCGTAAACTATTATGACGGTCAGGGCTTTCTGGCACCCAAAGCATTGGGCGTTTCTTCGGCAAAAGATCTTGATGGTGCAACTGTCTGCATCCAGACGGGTACAACAACAGAGCTGAACTTGGCCGACTTCTTCCGCGCCAACAACATCAGCTATGAGCCAGTGCCAATCGAGACAAACGCAGAAGCCATTCAGCAATATCTTGCGGGCGCATGCGACGTCTATACAACGGATGCCTCCGGTCTTGCTTCTTCACGTGCAACGTTCGAAACTCCCGGTGACCACGTTTTGCTGCCTGAGATTATCTCCAAAGAGCCACTCGGCCCGTTGGTTCGTCACGGTGACAATGATTGGGCGGACATTGTCCGCTGGACTTTGAATGCTTTGATCGCAGCTGAAGAGCTGGGTGTATCCTCGACAAACGTTAGTGAAATGGCTGCTTCGACCAACAACCCCGAAGTCGCACGTTTGCTCGGCGCCGAAGGCGACCTGGGTGCTATGATTGGTCTGGATGCTGAATGGGCCAAGCGCGCAATCGAAGCGCAAGGCAACTACGGTGAAGTATTTGCCAAAAACATCGGCGAAGAAACTCCAATCGGTCTGGCGCGTGGCTTGAACGCACAGTGGACAGACGGCGGCCTGCTGTACGCCCCACCATTCCGCTAAACAAACCGACAAAGGGCGCGCATCTGCTGCGCCCTTTGTTCTTTACGACCAACGATAAATAAATGACCCGGCAATGACGTCAAAAGGCGCATAAAACAGACCGGGACCACGGGGATACATATCATGTCGACACTCTCGGACCCTCCAAAGGGCTCGTTCCGGCTATCTATGCTGTTGAACGACACACGATACAGGTCGATGACACTACAGGTCATCGCAGCGATCATATTGGTTTCGGCCCTAGGCTATCTTTACTCAAACCTTGCGACAAACCTGCGCGAAGCCGGATTGAATATTTCCTTCGGCTTTTTGGGAAGTTCAGCCGGCTATGATATCAACCAGACGCTGATTGACTATAATAGTCAGTCAACGAACCTGCGTGCTGCATTTGTCGGGATTTTGAATACTTTGCTGGTGGCCTTTATGGCCTGCATCACCGCAACCATTTTGGGTGTTTTCGCGGGTGTTTTGCGCCTGTCCAACAACTGGCTTGTACGCAAGTTGATGTCTTTTTACGTTGAGATTTTCCGCAACATCCCCGTGCTGATCTGGATTATCATCATCTTCACGATCATGACTGCTGTAATGCCCGGCCCGCGGGAATTTCGCGGAGATGAACCGACGGCGTCCATGTTTATGGATCTTTTCGCATTCACGAACCGGGGCGTTTATACACCAGCACCTTATTTCACCCGCGGTTTTGGCGGCGGTGAGGGGAGCGCGTTAAACTGGTTGCTTGCTCTGGCTGTGCTGGTTGCCTCTTTCTTTGGCGCGCGGTTTATGACCAAAAGAGCCAACGTTGTTCAAGAAGCCACTGGCATTCGCCCCAATACACTTTGGACCAATTTGGCGATCTGGCTGTTGCCGATCACTGTGTTCTGCCTGATTCTTGGCCTTGCTTGGGATATTCCCGTCCTCAAAGGGTTCAACTTTGGCGGAGGGATCAAAATTGGCGGGCCGCTCATCGCTTTGTGGTTGGCCCTTTCTGTTTATACAGGGGCTTTCATCGCCGAAAACGTGCGTGCGGGTATTCAGGCCGTTTCACAGGGCCAGACCGAAGCTGCTGCTGCTTTGGGCATTCGCCCCCGTCGCGTGATGAGCCTTGTAGTGCTACCGCAAGCTCTGCGGGTCATCATTCCACCGCTGATTTCGCAATACCTGAACATTACCAAAAACTCGTCATTGGCGATTGTTGTGGGCTATGCGGATATCACGGCCACACTGGGCGGTATCACACTGAACCAAACAGGGCGTGCGATTGAATGCGTGCTGCTGTTGATGCTGTTTTACTTGGTGATCTCTCTGACGATCTCGACTGCGATGAATGTCTATAACTCATCCATGAAACTGAAGGAGCGCTGAGATGTCAGATACGCATGAACATTCCGTTGCTTTTGTACGGACAACCGAAATCCCCCAACAAACGGCACCTTCCAGTGCTGCGGGTCCGGTAAAATGGATGCGCGACAACTTGTTTGCCACATGGCCAAATGCGTTGCTCACTGTTGCTGCATTCTATGTGATCTATCTGGTGCTTAGCGCGACGTTGCCTTGGATCCTAGGCGGTCTGTGGACGACATCCTCGCTGTCCGAATGTCGAGAAGTGCTACAAGGACGCTCTGCTGCGTGCTTCTCGGTTCTGACAGAACGCTGGAACCAGCTTTTGTTCGGGTTCAAATATCCAGCCGAACTCTACTGGCGTCCGACATTGGCTTTTTTGTTGATGTTCATCGCCTTGGCACCGGTGCTGTTCTTTGACCTGCCGCGCAAGCTGCTGATCATCACCGGGTTGTTTCCTTTCGCGGCCTATTGGTTGATTTGGGGCGGTACGGTCTGGATTCCGGTCTTTGCCTTGGTTGGCTTTGTTGCTGGTTACTTTGTCTATGCCCGCTTTGTGGCGCAAAACTTCGCCGCTGGCTTCTTCGGCGGTATCGTTGCAGCGGCGGTTGTTTGGTACATTGGCGGCTTCGCTGTGGCGGCGCTGGCACCTGCGACCCCCTTCCTCGAAGCTGTGCCGTCGCGTGATTTGGGCGGTTTCATGTTGAATATGATGCTGGGCCTCACCTGTGTGTCCCTGTCAATTCCTCTAGGAATCGCACTGGCACTGGGGCGTCAAAGCTCGATGCCGTTGATCAAATGGATTTGTGTAATATTCATCGAATTCATCAGGGGGGTGCCACTGATCACGCTGCTGTTTGTGGCCAGTGTGATGTTGTCCTACTTCTTTCCACCTGATCAGACGGTTGATCTGTTCGTACGGGTTGTGATCATGATCACTTTGTTCTCGGCGGCCTATATCGCCGAGGTGATCCGTGGTGGTCTGGCCGCTTTGCCAAAAGGCCAATATGAGGCGGCGGACAGCCTTGGGCTGGATTATGCGCAATCCATGCGTTTGATCATCCTGCCCCAAGCGCTCAAAATTTCGATCCCTGGTATCGTGAACATTGCCGTTGGCTTGTTCAAGGATACCACGCTTGTTTCCGTTATCTCGATGTTTGACATGGTCGGTATGATCCGTGGTCCCATCCTCGCCTCCACTGATTGGAACGGCGTGTATTGGGAGCTGTTCGGCTTTGCCGCGCTGCTATTCTTCGTCGTGTGTTACGGCATTTCACAATATTCGCAGTGGCTGGAACGCCGTCTCGCGACAGATCATCGTTAAGGAGCCCGGAACATGGCTGAAGCTGCAAAACTACAAGTATCCGACGAAATCGCTATTTCGATCCAGAAGATGAACAAGTGGTACGGCACTTTCCACGTGCTGCGCGACATTGATCTGACGGTACATCGTGGTGAGCGTATCGTGATTTGCGGGCCATCCGGTTCGGGTAAATCCACGCTGATCCGTTGTATTAACGCGCTGGAAGAGCATCAAAAAGGCTCGATTGAAGTGGATGGCACGTTGTTGTCCTCAGACCTTAAAAACATCGACAAAATTCGCTCAGAAGTGGGGATGTGCTTCCAGCACTTCAACCTTTTTCCGCATCTGACGATTCTAGAGAACTGTACTTTGGCGCCGATTTGGGTTCGCAAGACACCCAAGAAAGAAGCCGAAGAAATTGCGATGCATTTCTTGGAGAAGGTGAAAATCCCTGATCAGGCTGATAAATATCCTGGGCAGCTTTCTGGTGGTCAACAGCAGCGTGTGGCGATTGCCCGTTCGCTCTGTATGCGTCCACGCATTATGCTGTTTGATGAACCGACATCGGCGCTAGACCCCGAGATGATCAAAGAGGTTTTGGATACGATGATCGAGCTTGCCGAAGAAGGCATGACGATGCTCTGCGTGACACACGAGATGGGTTTTGCCCGTCAGGTGGCGAATCGCGTGATCTTTATGGATCAGGGCCAAATTGTTGAACAGAATGAGCCGGAGGCATTTTTCAACAACCCGCAAAGCCCACGCACGCAGTTGTTCTTGAGCCAGATTTTGGGACATTAAACAACACTAAGCTGGACAGTTTTGAAGGGCGGGGGGAAATCTCCGCCCTTATTTCGTTAGGTCACGGGGCACTGTGAAATGCACGGCTGTCCCTGTCCCGACTTTGAGATCACGCCACGAGCTGATATCAAAATCAGCGATAAGCGTTGCGCAGGTGGGGAAGCGGTCAAATGCTTCATGATCGGGCCTTTGCGTCAGCAGCATGTCGGCCAGCATCGCACATCCCGGATTATGGCCGATCATCAATACACAATCCCACTCCATCCGTCGAAGCGCGGCAGCCATCACATCAGGCTCCGCCAGATAGAGATCTCTGGTGGTTGTGGCAGGCACATCCCCCAAGGCCAGACGGGACAGCGTTTCGGTTGTGCGGGCAGAGTCTGAACAGAGCGCATGATCAGGGCGGATGGCTAGACCGCATAACCATTCCCCGAGCGCTTCAGCGCCGCGTTGTCCGCGATTATTGAGAGTACGGGCGTGGTCCGAGGCGGTCAGATCGGACCAATCCGATTTGGCGTGGCGCATGAGTATGAGACGTTTCATGAATTTCCCTTAAAGGCGCGCATGTGGAATGCGGTTTGTTCCGTTGGACGGTTGAAGGATTGGCTGACGGGGCAAGCCAGGCGTGTCGCGCAGCCATGGGTCATACAGGCGCTCCCTTGCGGGCTGCGGATGTGGGCCTTGCAGGCGGGGACATCGTAGAAATGCGTGTCGGATAATGCGCCGATGGGGCAGGCGGGGATACAAGGGCGGTCTGTGCACTGGTCGCAAGGGCTGTGCGCGCTGGGGGCTGGCAGGGTCAGCCGCCCCTCAAAGATCAACGCACCGCGATAAGAGATCATCAAACCCGCACGGTTATGGACAAGCATCCCTGTCGGGCTGTCAAAAGCTTGGCCGCTGGCTTTGGCCCACGCAATGAAGGGCGCATAAGGCGGGCCGCCAAAGGGATAGGCCACGTCGATGGCCCCTGCTGCCTTGGCAATCAGGGGGATGACGCGCAGGGACCATCGGTCCAGTGCATCAGGCGCACCATCGATGTATTCGGGACTGGCGACAAATCTTTGCCAGAAATCAGGCGCGGTTCCGATAAGGACATGGGTTTGCGCGGGGGCGTCTGGCGGGCTGTGAAGCCCGCCCATTTCCATCAACCCGTAAGGTGCGGCCATTCCCTGAACCTTCAGAAGAACCGCCTGTGGGGATGGGGGATTTTGTTTCATCCGGCGCGGATGATTGAGCCGGCACCGTGTTCCGTGAAGAGTTCCAACAAACAAGCGTTTGGCGCACGGCCATCCAGAATAACCGAGGCACGCACACCTGCGTTCAACGCATCCAAGGCCGTTTGCGTTTTAGGGATCATTCCGCCCGCAATCGTGCCATCGGCTGTCATTTCTTCGATCTGGCTTGGGGTCAGTTCGGTTAACACTTCACCAGCAGCATTTTTAACACCAGACACATCGGTGAGCAGCAAAAGCCTGTCTGCCTTGAGTGCGCCCGCAATCACACCAGCGGCTGTATCGCCGTTGATGTTAAAGGTCTCGCCATTCATGCCCATGCCAAGTGGGGAAATGACGGGGATTAATTCCTTTTCGGCCATATCCCACAGCAGGCGTGGGTTGACCTTAACCGGCTTGCCAACCAGTCCCAATGCGGGATCCTCTGGTTCGCAAATGATCAATCCGCTGTCTTTACCCGAGACGCCAACAGCGCGGCCGCCTTGTGCAGAAATGGCTTGAACGATCTTGGCATTCACAAGGCCCGACAGGACCATCTCAACCACTTCCATGGTTGCCGCATCGGTCACACGTTTCCCGTTCAAAAATTCTGATTTGATGTTCAACCGCTTTAGCATGTCATTGATCATCGGACCGCCGCCATGCACGATCACAGGGTTCACTCCGACTTGGCGCATCAGAACAACATCACGGGCGAATTCATTCATCGCTTCGTCGCTGCCCATGGCATGGCCACCCAGCTTGATCACAACGGTGGCATCATTATAGCGCTGCATATAGGGCAGTGCCTGTGACAGAGTAGCGGCGGTAGCGGCCCAATCGCGGTTCATATCTTGTTTTCTCATATCCGTGGTCCCAAGGGTTTCAAGGGATCATAGGCGCTTATTCTAGCGTGGCAATCACTGTCCGCAACGTTGGAATTCCCCAGCCTTTTTCAGACGAGGTTACAATGATCTCAGGATAGGCGGCAGGGTGTTTACTGAGGGCGCCGCGAACTTGATTAAGAATTTCTTCGCGCTCAACTTCTTTGACTTTGTCAGCTTTGGTCAGCACGGCTTGGAAGGTCACAGCTGCGCTATCCAGTAGGCTCATGATTTCGTCATCAACAGATTTGACGCCGTGGCGCGCATCAATCAATACAAAGGCACGGCGCAGGGTTTGGCGGCCTTGCAAGAATTGCTTGAGCAGGCGCTGCCATTTTTCGACAACGGGCAAAGGGGCATTCGCATAGCCATAGCCGGGAAGGTCAACGAGGTAGAAATCATCACCAGCGGTGAAATAGTTGATTTCTTGTGTACGGCCCGGCGTATTTGAAGCACGCGCTAGTGCCTTCATACCTGTCAGTGCATTGATAAGTGATGACTTGCCCACGTTTGAGCGCCCGGCAAAACAAACCTCGATTCGCTCTGCGTCAGGCAGGCCAGACATGGCAACCACACCTTTGACAAATTCAGTCGGGCCCGCAAACAGTAGGCGGCCTTTTTCTTCTGATTGTGCGTCAGGTTCTTCGGTGAGGGGGAAGGGCAGTTGCATTAGACAAGCTCCAATTGGTCGCCGCAGGCAACATCGCCTGACTTAATGATCGAAGCGTAAATGCCGAAATCTTGATGGCCAAGGGTGTTTAGCGCTTTGAGCGTGTCTACATCCCTAAGGCCGGTTTGGGGGTTTGCTGCGGTCGCCATGCAGCGGCGAATGGGCGCTTCAATCTTCAGAAGAGCAGTGCCGAGGCGCATTTCACGACCGACCCAGTCAAATTCGTCCCATGCTGCAGCACCGTCAAACCAGAAGTTCCCGCGCCACCGTTCAGATTGTAGCGGGGCTTGAGCGATCTCTTCCAGTGCAGTTTGTGATGCGACATTACACAGCGACACCGAGGCAAAGGGACTATCGGTAAAGCCACGACCCTCAAGGCGGAAAACATCTGTGGGCTGCGCGCGGCTTGCGTCACACAATGGGGTAATCCAGTTTATCAGGCGGGATTTTTCCGTGTCGGGCTGTACCGTCAGGTCGGGCTGATCTGGATGGTGCAGCGTGATGGTTTCGGTGCGTTCATCCAACGTTGTGGAAATGGCGGCCAAAGCTGGTGTTTTGGCAACTCTGCCAAAGTTTTGGCAGGCCGCCCACTCGGTTCCGTCAGCTTTGGTCGCTTCATGGGCGATAGCCCACAGGCGGTCGTAGGGCATTGATTCGCCTTGAGTGAGCGTGACACGCGTTAGCGCCTCACGTCCGTGGCTTTTGATAGGATGACGCCAAAGCGCCGTTACCTTCATCACTTCTTCGGCTCTTTTTTGGATTTACGCCCCAAACTGCCTTTGATGTTGCCCAAAAGGTCAGGTTTGGCCCCTTGGCTGCGCATGATCAGATATTGCTGTGTGAAGGTGATCGTGTTGTTCGCGATCCAGTAAACCACAAGGCCGGAGGCAAAGCTGCCGAGCATGAACATGAAGACCCATGGCATCCATGCAAAGATCATCTGTTGTGTGGGGTCTGTGGGCGCTGGATTGAGTTTTTGCTGCAACCACATCGAAATACCCAACATCAACGGCAGAATACCGATAAAGACCAACGCCATCACGCTGCCCGCTTCGGGTGCGCCCCAAGGGAGGAGACCGAAGAAGTTGTAGAGTGAGGTTGGGTCAGGCGCGCTAAGGTCTTGGAAAGGCCCAAAGAACGGAGCATGACGTAGTTCGATGGTGACAAAGATAACTTTGTAGAGTGAAAAGAAGATCGGAATCTGTAGCAGGATCGGTAAACAGCCTGCGGCAGGGTTCACTTTTTCCTTTTTGTAGAGGGCCATCATGCCTTCTTGCATTTTCTGACGGTCGTCGCCTGCTTCTTCTTTCAGCTTTTCCATCTTCGGTTGAAGCGTTTTCATCTTGGCCATGGAAACGTTGGATTTATAGGCAAGCGGGAAAAGGACTGCTTTGATGAGGAAAGTAAGGCAGATGATTGCAATGCCCATGTTGCCAATGATGAGATTGAGTTTGTGCAGGAGCCAGAAAATAGGTTTGGTCAAGAAAGAGAACCAACCCCAATCAATCGCGTCGATAAAGTTATAAACACCGGCTTCTTCGTATTCTTTCAAAACGGCCCATTCTTTCGCGCCTGCAAAGAACTGTGACGTATTCGAAATGCTTTGGCCGGGTGCAACTGTTTGAACTGGGCTAACGGCTTCGGTCTGGTAGATATCGCGGCGCTCGTCATATTTGGCGACGGCTTTAAATGCTGTGCCTTGTGACGGGATCAGAACGCTCATCCAGAAGTGGTCGGTAAAACCAATCCAGCCATTTTCTGTGACGTTCTTCTCTTCGGTACGTGCCCCAGCGCGTTGATTGTATTCAAACTCCGGCATGTCTTTCCAGTTGGTCTCGGAGTATTCGCCATCGGCCATGGCGACGATACCTTCGTGAAGAATGAAGAAGTTTTTCAAATCCGGTGGTATGCCTTGGCGTGCAAGTACTGCGTAGGGTGCTACCGAAGCAGTCGTTTCGCTGGTGTTTTCAACGGATTGCGTGATGGTGAACATGAAGTTGTCATCAATTGCGATCTCTTTAGAGAACGCCAGACCGGCACCATTATCCCAGCGCAGGGTGACGGGCTTACCTACTGATAGGACATCGCCTGCTGCCAGTTCCCATACCGTGTTGGGACCGGGTACTGCGGTGGGGTCAACGCCTGCCGCTGCGGCCCAGCCGTGCAGGGCGTATTGGGCATTGTCTTCGTTCGCAGGGAAGAGAATTTCAACGATTGTTGCATCGTCTTCAAGAGTTGTTTTGTAGTCGACCAGCGAGAGTTGATCGATGCGGCCACCCAAGAGCGAAAGAGAGCCGTCTACACGATCCGTTTTGATCGCAACGCGTGCGGCATTGTCCAATGCTGTCGGTTCGGTCTCGGTGCTGGCTGTTGCCGCCGCGGCGATATCAGCACTTGGCGCGGCTGCTGTACCACCCGCAGGCTCGGACAAGGTTACCTCATCTACTGGGGCCGTCGCCTCAGGAGGTGGAAAAAGTACGAACCACACTAGGATCACAACGAAGCTGAGAACTGTTGCAATGATGAGGTTTTTGTTCTGATCGTCCATTGGCACCGCCACCTGATGTCTGAAAAACTGTCTGGTGGGTACACAACGGAGAGGACCAAAGGTCAAGCGGATTCGGGGCTGGATACGGTGCAGACTGTGGACAGGGGGAGATATTTTATTGTTATTTACCCCTCGTCTTGATGATCTGAGGAACATCTTGGAGCTTTGCGTTATGGGCAATGACCCAATCTATAGTTTGATCAAAGGGCATGGGGCGTGCAATGCTAAAACCCTGTACGTGATCACAGCCAAGCTGGGCAAGTAGCACATGTTCACCCACGGTTTCGACACCTTCAGCAAGCGTTTCGACCTGTAAACGCTCGGCCATTGTCAAAATCGCGCTGATCATACGTTGTTGTTCGGGGTCTTTATCCGCCTTCATGATGAAACAGCGGTCGATTTTGATCCTGCTTACGGAAAATCGGCGTATCGAAGCAATAGATGCGTTTCCTGTACCAAAGTCATCCAGATCAATCCGGCATCCCAGCGCCGCTAGAGCGTTGATGTTTTGGGTGATAATGTCATCCGATGAGCTGGCAACGACCGTTTCCAAGACCTCAATTGCGAGCCTGTCGGGGGTGAGTTCAAAGCGATCAATATCCCATTTTATTCTTTCCACTAAACGCGGGTTTTTCAAATCCAATCCGGTGAAGTTCACGCCAACCTGCGGTACAAAAATACCAGCGGCATCCCACTGCTTGAGTGCACGTAGGCTGTGGTAGGTCATAATTTCGGCAAGTCTTTCCAGTAGGTTGCAGGCTTCGATCGCCGGAAGGAAATCTGCTGGAGAAATTACGCCTCGTGTGGGGTGTGTCCAACGCGCCAGCGCTTCAAATCCCGTAACGCGGCCCGTATCCGTACAGGTTTGAGGTTGAAACCAAGGCGCGATTTCACCACCGTCCAGTGCGACAACCACGTCATCATGAAGCTCGCGGCGGGTTTTTCGTTCCTCGTGCATCTGTTCTGAGTAGGCACGAATGCAAGATCCTCCGCGCTTTTGGGCGCTGCGTAACGCGATGCTGGCCGCTTCGAGCCATTTGTTGCTTTTTTGCTCTGGCGTGCGGCTATTTTGGCAGAATCCGATGCACACATCGACATAGATGACTGTGCCCTCAACAGAAATGGGTTCTTCCGCCACGCTTTGCAGACGTGCAGCCAATTGAATGCATAGTTCGAGTGTTAGGGCGCGTGTTGGCTTTGTACAAATAGCAAAACGGGCATCGCCAATTTGACCTATAACATCACCATCAGGCATCATAGCCGAGAGACGTTCTCCGACCCGTTGGATCACGACATCGCCTGCAGCGGAGCCATATCTGTCTATCAGATCGGAAAAGCTCTCAACTTCCAAAACATATACACTTGAATGAAGACCCGTTTCCGTTGTGGCGGTGAATACTTTTTCGCAGTGGGTGAGCATGGGCCAACGGGCGAGCAAGCCGTGTCGCGTTGTTGTGCCCTTGTGTAGATGCTCTGCCGCAGCCCCTAAGCCACCAGAGAGTAAATACACGACAGGAATAAAGGCCGCGACAACAATAAGTGCCCCTTCGCCGCCAAACCAGAACGCCGCGAGCGAAAATGCGGGGACAATCGCAAGTGCTGGAGGGCTGGTCAGCAGGATGAACACGCGTCTTCGCAATGCTATTGCGGCTGGGAAATGGCCTTTGTTGATTTTGTGCAGCACAGGCGCTCCTTTTATCCGGAAGCGTTTTGTGCTCCGTCGTTCGCGAACTTAGCGAAAGACCGAAAAATGTAGAGTTAATGCCTGAGCGATTTTTCAGATGCAGTTATTTCAAATTTTCTGGATCACGTAGTAACCCTGCAAAATCAAATAGTTTTGGGTCAAGTAGGTGAGAGGGGCGGGCGTTTGTCAAAGCACGAAACATGACCTGACGACGGCCGGGGCTGTTGCGCTCCCATCCGTCTAGAATCGCTTTGACTTGCTGGCGTTGCAGCCCGTCCTGTGATCCGCACAGGTCACAAGGGATGATGGGATAGTTCATTGCAGTAGCGAATTTCTCGCAATCTACTTCCGCAACATGGGCCAGCGGGCGATAGACAAAGAGGTCACCTTCTTCGTTCACCAGTTTCGGTGGCATCGTCGCCAGTCGACCGCCGTGAAAGAGGTTCATAAAGAAGGTTTCCAGGATATCATCGCGATGATGGCCCAGAATCACAGCAGAGCATCCTTCCTCGCGGGCAACACGGTACAGGTTGCCGCGACGCAGCCGTGAACACATCGCGCAAAAAGTGCGACCAGTGGGGGTTTTATCCATCACGATCGAATAGGTGTCTTGGTATTCGATGCGGTGGGGAACCCCCATCTTTTCAAGAAACTCAGGCAGAACGGTTGCCGGAAAGCCAGGCTGCCCTTGGTCGAGATTACACGCCAGCAATTCCACAGGTAGGAGGCCGCGCCACTGCAGTTCATGCAAAACAGCTAGCAGAGTATAGCTATCCTTGCCGCCAGACAGGCAAACCAGCCATTTTGTTCCGGGCTCGATCATGCCGTATTGCTCAATTGCTTCGCGGGTTTGGCGCACAATTCGCTTGCGCAGTTTTTTAAACTCGGTCGTAGAGGGGGCGCCGTTGAACAGATCGTGGATGTCTTTCGGTTGATCAAGCATGACGCGGTCCTTTGTTGCTCGGGGCAGGTTATACTATGAGTTTTGGAAACTAGAGAGGCAATGCAGAAGGCAGTGATAGGTTAGTCTTGTGTCGTGACAACCTGCTCCGCAAGCAATTCCCCAGAACGCACATCCAATCGCGCAATATGTGTCCCACGGGGGGAGTTATAAATCAGGTCCAAGGTTGTGGGGCTGACTGGCGTCGTGGATAGTACAGACAACACATCCTGAGCGATTTTAACGGGCGTGCTCCAGAGCGGGCCCGTCACATAGAGGGTTTGCATGTCACGGGCGGATAGGCGTTCATCGCCATTGGTGTCGGCCTCTACAATGGCCAAGAGATGGCCCAACTGTATATCTTCGATGCCGCTTTGGCGCAGTGTCAGTTGGGTGGTATTCTGAATCAGACGCTCCCCTTTGTCGAAAAGCCAGCGGTTGGACTGCGGCTCACTTTCTACGATGCGGAAGTTCACCAGATTGCCGCCGCTACTCTTATAGCTACCGCGATTCTCATACCGTTGCTCGATGTAAAGGGGGAGGGGGTAGACGCCCTGTGTGTTCGTCGAAAGGGGCGAGCTGAAATATCTTTTGGTTGTGCGGTCTTCGGGGCGGTCGGTAGTCGGGGTTGTCGCGCTAGGGGTTACGGCAAGCGTATTGGTCGTTTGCGTCGGGAAAAATGCACGGCTGAGGCTGCTTACAACCTGCGTGCCGATCAAAGCCAGAGCAAGAAGTGTGACAAGGGCAATTGCAACCGCGTTAAAGCGCCAAACCCATTTGTAAAAACCAGTATCCACCCATCAATCCTTTTCTGGAACGGGATCGTAACCATCGCTGCCAAAGGGATGGCAGCGCCCAATGCGCCTTGCGGCAAGAATGCAGCCTTTGACTGCGCCATGTTTTTCCAGCGCTTCCAGCGCATAGGCAGAGCAGGTGGGCTGGAAGCGGCAATTGAAACCTACCCATGGGCTAAAGACTAGGCGATAGCCGTAAACCGGTAGGGCAAGGATGCGGGCGAGGGGGGTCACTTGCGCGGACCGTGCAGGATGTTCAGCGCTTTTTCCAAATCTGCAAGAAGCTGTGCAAAGGGCAGCGATGCTGTGGCGTCGCGCCTGCCAATCAGCACGTAGTCGTAACCTTGTGCGCCCAGCTGCGGCAAGACGGCACGTGCAATTTCACGCAAGCGCCGTTTGGCGCGGTTGCGCGCTACCGCGTTGCCGACCTTTTTAGAGCAGGTATAGCCAATGCGTATACCAATTGCTTCACCTTTAGGGCGATGCAATGTTTGCAACACAAACCCCGCCATAGCCACACGTTTACCCCGCGCAGCACGCTGAAATTCGCGGCGTTGGGTAAGTATGGTAAGACGAGGGCATGACAAAACCGCCGGAGCCATATCCCCGTTGGCGGTTGTGCCAATCAGGTCAGTCTCCGGCGGTGTCATAAGGTAGACCTAAAACGCGTATTACGCGCTCAGCTCTTTCCGGCCTTGGGCGCGGCGAGAGTTGATGATCTTGCGACCAGCTTTGGTTGCCATGCGTGCACGGAAACCGTGGCGGCGCTTGCGTACGAGGTTCGAGGGTTGAAAGGTGCGTTTCATCGCTCCGTCTCCATCTAGTATAACTTGCGTGCAAAGGATTCGCCTACACGCATCAATTCAGACCCGTCCTCTAAAGCGATGCGGAGGCCAAGTCAAACCCTGTGGGGGAGGAAACTGCGCCGATCTGCAATAAAACTGCTCCGTTCGGCTTTGAAATGTTTCAGTTCGGGGGGCGGGGCGGGTTAAAGCTCTCATTTATCACAAGAATGATCAAGCACCCGTGAGGCGGGTGTCATTGTAGGAATCAAAAGCGCATTTATAGCTGACACACGACACCGCTGGAGCGCAGGAAATGGCTACTATGACCGAAATTGAAAACAAGAAATCCCTGATAGCACGGTTCGGCCCGCTGGCTTTGATTGTGCTGGTGGCGGGGATCGGGGCGTTTGCCCTGCGCGACTACATCAGCTTTGATGCGCTGCGGGATAATCGCGAAGCGCTGATCGCCTTTCGCGATGCACATTTCGGACTGACCGTGTTGGGTTTCTTCTTAGCTTATATCCTGATCGTCACCTTCTCCTTGCCCGGGGCGTTGATTGCGACGCTGACGGGAGGCTTTTTGTTTGGCACAGGGCTGGGTGCGGCATTTAACGTTTTGTCGGCAACCACAGGGGCCACACTCATCTTCCTCGCCGCGCGGATGGGATTGGGTGACAAGCTCAAATCCCGCTTTGAACAGTCGGACGGGGTGGTTGCGAGGATCAAGGCGGGGTTGGATGAAAACCAGTGGTCGATGTTGTTCTTTATTCGTCTGGTGCCTGCTGTACCTTTCTTTTTGGCCAATCTCATCCCCGCTTTTCTGGATGTCCCGCTACGCCGCTTTGTGATTTCGACATTTCTGGGAATCATTCCCGGTTCGCTGGTCTATACTTCTGTTGGGGCTGGGCTAGGTGAAGTGTTTGAGCAGGGCGAAACACCTGATCTGGGGATCATTTTTGAACCGCATATTTTATTTCCGATACTAGGTCTTTGTGCGCTGTCGCTGCTGCCTGTGTTGATCAAAGCCTTAAGCGGCAAGAAGGAACTGTGAAAATGAACCATATCAAAACAGATATTCTTATTATTGGTGCAGGTTCAGGGGGGTTGTCGGTGGCTGCTGGTGCGGCTCAAATGGGCGCGGATGTGGTTCTGCTGGAAGGCCACAAGATGGGCGGCGATTGCCTGAACTACGGTTGTGTTCCCTCCAAGGCGCTGATTGCCACGGGCAAAGCGGCATATGGTCAAAGGCATGCTGCGCAGTTTGGCGTTACCGATACTGAAGGGGCTGTTGATTATGCCGCCGCCAAGGATCACGTAGCGGATGTGATTGCGACAATCGCACCCGTGGACAGTCAGGAGCGGTTTGAAGGCTTTGGCATCAACGTCATCCGCGAATTTGGCCGCTTCATCTCGCATAATGAAGTTCAGGCGGGCGATACGGTGATTAAGGCGCGCCGGATTGTGATTGCGACGGGGTCTTCTCCGTTGGTTCCGCCGATTCCCGGTCTTGAGACTGTTCCATATGAAACGAATGAGACGCTCTTTGATTTACGCGAAGCGCCAGAACATCTGTTGATTGTTGGCGGTGGTCCGATTGGCATGGAGATGGCGCAAGCCCATATTCGCATGGGATGTAAGGTGACAGTGATTGAAGGCGGCAAGGCGTTGGGTAAAGATGACCCCGAGCTTGCAGAGGTTGTGCTGTCTTCGTTGAAAGAGGAAGGGGTGGAGATTGCTGAAGATGCATTGGCCTCTGAAATTCGAGGCAGCGCAGGCGTAATTGAGATCGAAACCAAAGACGGGCGCATCTTTAAGGGGTCTCACTTGCTGATGGCTGTTGGGCGGAAGTCCAATACAGATAAGCTTGATCTGGAAGCGGGTGGGGTCAAACCATCACGCGGGGGCATCGAGGTGGATGAAAGCTTGCGCACCAGTAACAAGCGCGTTTATGCGATCGGCGACGTGGCAGGGGGCCTACAGTTTACGCATGTGGCAGGGTATCATGCGGGAGTTATCATCCGGTCTATGTTGTTTGGTCTGCCGTCCAAGGCAAAAACCGCGCATATACCTTGGGCTACTTATACGGACCCCGAGTTGGCGCAGGTGGGGCTCACCGAAGCACAAGCGAAGGAGTCGCATGGGGATGCGGTGGAGGTCGTACGGTTCCACTATAGCCATAATGACCGTGCGATTGCAGAGCGTAAGACCAAGGGGTTTATCAAGGTGATGGTGGTCAAGGGGCGTCCGGTGGGGGCCTCAATTGTCGGGTATCAGGCCGGAGAACTGATTAACCTGTGGGCGTTAGCACTGGCAAATAAGATGAAGATGAGCCAGATTGCGGCAATGGTTGCCCCTTATCCCACAATCGGCGAGATCAACAAGCGCGTTGCGGGGGCATATTTCAGCCCTCGTTTGTTCGAGAGTGGATTGGTCAAACGCGTTGTTGGATTGGTTCAGCGGTTTGTGCCATGACGTCAGTGGCGCGCGTTTTCAACGACGCCCCACCCGCCGTCCCTATCAGGTTTAAGGCTGCATAATGTTTAACTCTCTCTCTGGTCGATTGTTGGTCCTGACAACGGTGTTTGTCATGATTGCAGAGGTTTTCATTTTTGTGCCATCTGTCGCGCGCTTTCGCGAAGATTACATGTTGAACAGGCTTGAGCGCGCACAAATCGCCTCTTTGACATTACTTGCCGACGATATGCTGGCGCCCGAACTGGAGGCAGAGCTGCTCCGCAACGCCGAGGTATTTAACGTGGTGCTGCGGCGTGATGAGGTGCGGCAGCTTGTGCTGGCGTCACCAGTCCCCAAAATGATCGATAGCACTGTCGATTTGCGGGACGATTCGGCACTTGTCTTGATACGCGATGCCATGCGACGGCTCATCACGCCGCGCAACGAGGTGATCCGCGTGATCGGTGCGCCTGTACGGGATGCGGGGCTGTTGATCGAGGTGACAATGGAAACCGCGCCGATGCGCGCTGCTATGATCGACTATGGCTTGCGCATTTTGATTTTGTCTGCGGTGATTTCTGCGTTCACAGCGGTTTTGTTGTTTCTGGCGATGCGGGTATTTTTGGTCAAGCCGATCAAAGGCGTTGTGGGCCACATGCAGCGCTATGCCGCGGCGCCAGAAGACGCACGGCGGATCATCACGCCTTCAGCCGCCGTGACCGAATTACGTGAAGCAGAAGAGGCATTGCAGGCGTTGCAGACGGAGCTAACGAGTGCGTTGCGCCAAAAGGAACGTATGGCGCAGCTAGGCTTGGCCGTGAGCAAAATCAGCCATGACTTACGTAACATCCTAACTTCTGCGCAGTTATTCACGGATAGGATTGAGATGTCCGAGGATCCAGTGGTTGGGCGTATGGCGCCCAAGCTGGTGGGCTCTATTAGCCGTGCGGTGCATTTGTGCGAATCAACCCTTGCCTTTGGTCGCGCAGAGGAGCCGGGTCCGAAGCTTACTCAGGTGCACCTTGCAGAACTTGTCGCGGAGGTTTTGGATGCGGAACGCCTTGCGCTGGGTGAGTTCCCGCTTGAGCTGGCATGTGACATTCCCCCGACATTGCGGGTCAGGGCCGATCCCGAACATCTATATCGGGTGATCGGTAATCTTGTTCGAAATGCCCGACAGGCGATCATGGCGGTTCAGGGCGCAGGTAAGATCGAAGTTGAAGCTTGGGAGACACCTCAGGCCTGGATGATCGCTTTGCGTGATACGGGGCCGGGATTGGCATTAAAAGCCAAGGAACACCTTTTCGAAGCGTTTCAGGGATCTGTTCGTAAAGGAGGGACGGGGCTTGGTCTCGCGATATCAGCAGAGCTGTTGCGTGGCCATGGTGGGGAGATTGAATTGGTTCATAGCGGCCCCGAAGGCACTGAATTTTTGATATCTTTGCCCAAAGGAGATGGGGCTGTATAATAAATATTGCGATAAAGCCATTTTACGTAATTTGAGGGCTTGCATTGGCGCGGCGCTACAACTAAACCGCCCCCAAGAGCGCACCCGTAGCTCAGCTGGATAGAGTACCTGACTACGAATCAGGGGGTCAGAGGTTCGAATCCTCTCGGGTGCACCATTTTCAAATTTGTGAAATGACATATAGTTCTGCATTTCGCGACAGAGCCTTTCCTTTTTCGACGCATAGCTTTGCCTTTGATCGCTTAAGGTGATGTCTGACATGTTTTCCCTTTCAAAACTGGTTTTGAGCAAAGCGCTTTAGCGCGCCTGCCTCTAAAATCTGCTCTGGGGGTAGCAAGTGCAATACAATTCGACCGGGTTGGTGCGGCCCACAGGCGCAGCCGAGGACACGGCCCTGTCTAATTGTGTTGCAGGCGCGTGGGGACGATGTCCCCTAGCTCTTTTTGTGGAAAAGGGCGGATTGCGGACCTTCGCTGCAGGTGCAGCTAGGCAGGGGCGACAAGCGGGAGCGGACGTTGGATTGCTAGTTTTCGACCTCATTTGTCCACTGATCTGGAGGTATTCTTCCCGTGTATTAGAAAGTTAGATCTATATTTATCAATCAGTTAGGCCGTAAATTTCGTGAGTGCTGGTGTCAAAGCAAGCGGCCTCTTGAGTTGCGCTTTTCTTACTTCCGCAAGTGTTTTATCAAACTGCGGCGTCCCAATCTGCCGTCCTATGAGCCACCAAAGTGAGTGGTCAACTAAGCTGGAGCCCTGAAGCGAAACCTGTCGAATTAGTGCTTTTACGACCTCAATTTTTTTGTCAGGTCGTGAGGCCGAAAATGTGTCTAGCACCATGCTCGCATACCGGTTGCGCAGGTTGACAGACTTGGTGTCTCGCATAACAAGATCGAGAAAAGTTGCAGCTACCCCCATGTTGTTCAAAAGATCCGCATTTTTTCCACCAACTACCTCTAACATCTGCTTAATTGTGCTGAGTTTCTCGTAACCGTCTGCCTTTGCTTGGTAAAGAGAGTTTGCGGGTCCATCGATATGTAAGTGAAGCCTCGGTTAAGGCAATCGACGATAAATTTTGTGTAGTCCTCAGTGGAGATAAGCCCGCGATCCTTTGCAACTAGCATGACCGGCTATAACCAGCTTACACCAACATCAAGAGACAGTCCTGCCCATTGCCGAAGGCCTTGGTCCTCCGACAGAAACAACAAGTCACCACCATCCGCTGCAAGGATGCTGTCCGTCGCTGCAGACCCAAGCATTTCAGAGATTTCTAGGTTCTGTCCTGCAAGGTCGGTCTTTGGAACTGCCGAAGCGATCCTGCAATGTGCCAGTATGTCTTCTCTCTAACGACTTTTCTCTTCGCAAAATGACCTGTTTCGCTCTGGAGTAATTTAGACGAAAGCCAAATGGCCGTTTTGCCACGAGGCAATTCCAGTTTGACGGTCAATATTGTTTTGGCTTCAATTTCACGTTTGGCAAAAACTTCGAGCGTTGATTGCGTAACGTGAATTTGTCTACAAACCTCAGAAATTGTCTTCCATAGATGGAAGTCCGAAGCCAATGCAGCAGTAATTGGATCAAGCACACAACCATTTACTTCTCTCGCTTGAATCGAAGTGATCGCAGCATTCCTCTCTTCAAGGCTCTCAATGCAAACTCTTGGTTGGATGCCTACGCTGGGAAGGCCCGCCCAGCCATCAATGGGGTCCTTTCCAAGTGCTTTCGCAACGAAACTAAAAGGCAGAGCATTCTTTGCATAGTTGTTCAAGACAGCTTGATCACGGTCATTGGCCGCTTTTGTAATCCGCTCCATGTCTTCTAGTGGGTTTTCGCCACCAGTATCGATGGACATTCTTTGCATGCCTGAATTCAAAGGAAACCGCTGATTGAACTCTTCGAGTGACCTATGGAGTAAATCTAGGGCCCTAGATTTTATCCAAAGCACCTCAAATTCAAGGTCTTCGAACTGCGTTGATATGGTGAAGGTTTCTCCAACAGCCTTTCCAAGGCACGCTTTTGCGAAGTCTGAGTCTGGGACATGCCTCTCAACATCAAAATTATGCGCACTGGTTGGACCTGTCGCGCTTTAGTGCCGCTCCAAGTGCTCGTTTAAGCCACTTTCCTTTCGAAAGCGACGGGGCTTTTCCAACCCAATGCTGAATGGCGGCGTCATGGATTGTAGAACCCGTTGATGTATTCGAAGACCGCCATCTCAGCCTGTCTGCGGGTGTTCCATGTGTCTCGCCAGATAAGCTCTGCCTTGATCCTTGCCCGGCAGGGTATTGCGCAGCAATATCCCAAGAGGGGTTTTTGAAGAATGTTTCAACGGCGGCGTTGTCATAGCAATTTCCCTTGCCACTCATGCACTGCCCGACAGCACATGTTTACGTGTGTGAGAGGGGATGTCCTGAACCCATGCTGGCGCAGGATCTTCTGATAATCGTGTGAACAATACTGGCTGCCACGATCAGTATGATGGATGCAGCCCTTGGGTGGTGCCCGGAAAGCGATGGCCATCTTTAATGCTCGGATTGCCAAGTCCCGCTTCATTCGATTGCTCACGGCCCAGCCGACCACGCGCCGAGAATGCAAATCCAAGATCACAGCCAGATAAAGCCAACCTTCACGCGTCCAGATGTAGGTTATATCACCCTCCCACTTCTGGTTTGGCTGACCCACTGAGAAGTTACGATCCAGTAAGTTCGGGGAGATGTTGAACTTGTGATTACTGTCCGTCGTGGCCTTGTGTTTACGGGTCCTGACAACGGATATACCGTTCTGTCGCATCAGTCTTCCCACACGCCGATGCCCGACATTCAGACCGATCTCCTTCAACTCTTCGGTCATTCTTGGTCTGCCATAGCTCCCCAGACTGAGCCGCGACTGTTCCTTGATGTGGGCCAATGTCACCAGATCAGATCGCTGCCTGCGACTGGCAGGGCGGCTACGGAATGCACGTAAACCACGCGCACTCACGTCCATAACCTTACACAAGCGTTCCGTTGGAAACCGATTTCGGTGCTCTTCAATGAACTTAAACCTCACGGCTTTTGGCTCGCGAAGAACACCGTGGCCTTTTTAAGATTTCCCTTTCCTCCTTGAGAATGCGGTTCTCGCGTCGAAGCCGGTCATTCTCTTGAGCGAAGCTCATATCCTCTTTCGACATCACATCCGTGTCTCGATGCGCTGTCATCCATTTGTTCAGCGTCGACATCCCAACACCCAGATCGTCAGCGACCTGCTTGCGTGTAAGCCCGCTGGTCAGTGCGATACGCACCGCATCCTGCCGGAATTAGTCTGTCCGTTTTAGTCCCATAGTTAGTCTCCTTTGGTGCAGTAAATGCTATCAAAGGAGCGGCATCAAACCGCGGCAGGTCCAAAGCGCCTCTCTAGGGTCGATGCTGTTTTACGGTAAGCTTTGCCGCCAGGGGGTAGCCACACCCCGTCCTCGATCCTCTTGCCGGAAGAAAGAGCCGCGCGCGAGGCGTTGGCCGAGCAAATCACCGCGCCCCTTGCGGAGACATAAACCTTTGCGTGCATTTCCCGGTCGGGGAGATGGCGGAGGCGGTCGTTGTTTGGCGCTCCGCCGACGCAGAGCGGACGGTCATGCCCATGCGTAGATCACACACGACGCGCAGATCCTCCGGCAGGACGCCGTCTTCGAACAGTTCTTCCGCCCATTTTGGCCCGAGAAAAGCGACGCACATTTTGGGTTCGTCACCAGCCATGACCAATCGGATACGGTTCGCCAGTCGTTTACCGGTGAGATACTTTGTACTCATTTTCTCCCCTTATGCTCGCTCAAAAAATGTCACTCCGGATCAGACTGTGTCGAGTATGTTCGGGATGTTCCGTTCGCCTATGGCCTATTGCAGTGGCCGTTCATATACGGCGCAGCGAAATTCTGCTCTGTCCGTACAGTGAACACTTGATAGGCGTTCAAAAACCCTCGTTTGTGAACGGCATGGTAGATGCATATATTCGTAACAGCAGCAGCCTATGATTTTGGCCGCCGCCAGTCTATTGACTTGCAAAAGATCGAGGTAAAATCATGCGCAGAAGCACATTTCAGGCTGCTCTAATTCTTATGTTCGTAGCAAGTTGTGGCAATTTGGGCTCTGACCGCAATGTAGTCGTGGGTGCCGGTCCGGACGAGTTGTTGAAGCTGAGGGCAGGCCCAAGTCTCAATTTCAGCGTAATCTTGGGCCTACCTGACGGAACCCGTTTGAACCGCCACAACTGCGTGACTGAAATTGGACAGCTCTGGTGCGAAGTCTCTCTCGTAGCCTCACCGCAGATCAGAGGCTACGTCTCTGCTGACTACCTCTCAACAGGCTGACCGTTCCCCAACGGTCGTTTTGGGAAGGACCTGAAGGACCGCTCCGTGTTCAGTGGACTTGATCGTATGTTGTTGATCAGCGGGTGCTTTGACCTTACCCTATAAAAATATGAGACTATTTTTTATTCATGGTGCGCCAGCGACAGGAAAATTTACAGTAGCTCGTGAGCTCTCGTTGCTCACTGAAACGCCGCTGGTCGATAATCATGCGGCGATAGATATCGCAAAAATGGTGTTTGGTTTCGCCCAGCCATGCTTTTGGGATCTCGTGCACGATCTACGAATGACAACTCTTCGCGGAGCGACGAAAGCCAATCTGCCACGCTTCATAACAACTGCGGCCTACAGCCATCCTGTGGATGCTCCTCTCGTCGAAGATTACGACAGTGTGATCAAAGAATTTGGAGGCTTCATTGAACCTGTTCATCTTTACTGTTCCGAAGAAACTTTGATGGATCGGGTCTCTGCATCTGAGCGTTTGCAGAAAGGTAAAATTGCCTCGCCAAAGGGACTAAAGGGCTACTTGGATCGGAACAACTTTGTTGCCATGCCTAGGGATAACTGTCTGAGTCTTTCTACAGAGAGCACGACGCCTGAAGAGACCGCGATTGCTATCGCACAGCACTTCGAAATACCCATCGTTTCCACAAAATAAGCTATCGCCTTCCAGCAAGCAGGTGTTCCAAAAAACTTCGTTTTTGGAACGGATGTCTAGATGTAAGGGCGAAAGGGCGGCCGAAATCAGATTGGAAGCTCTAGAGTCGCTTTCTCTGTAGAAATAACGATCGAAGTGCGGAATTTTCGCACGGTTTTGTCTGCGAAGAAGAACCGGTGTGTGAAGGTTTCATAGTCTTCAATGTCTTTGGCCACTACGATCATCACAAAATCTACGTCCCCAGCAACACAATAAAAATTCATCACCTGTCGATCCTGTCGTGCCTTACGTTTGAAAGCGTTGGTCAGATCCAGCCGGTCGCGTTCCAGCTCCACCGAAACCACCGCCGTAATGCCAAACCCCATTTTTTTGGGGTCAACAATAGCAACTTCTTTTTGGATAACGCCATCATCGCGCAAGACCTTTAGCCGTCTTTGAACCGACGCGGTAGATGCCCGGATATGGTCCGCCAGCTCTTGTATCGGTGTTCGCGCATTTTGTTGCAACACGGCCAGTAGCTTATAGTCAGACTTATCCATGACATACTTCCTTCTAAATCGGCGGAAAATTGATGTGTTTCGATCACAATATTTGAATATTATGTGTATGCTATATCACTTTAGGCCGCTAGTCTGCCCGTCATGAAGCATGGAGCTATAGCAATTCTTCCTCTCGCTGCTGGTGCAGCCGTTTACGGCTTTGCATTTGGCCTATTGGCTGCTCAAGTCGGGTTCCCGTGGTGGGGCGTTGCTCTTATGAGTAGCATTGTCCACGCGGGGTCATCCCAGATTGTTGCGGTTGAGCAATTTGCAGGAACATCTGCCGTAGTTGGCGCAGCATTTGCTGGTGCGGCCCTGAACCTTCGCTACATTGGGATCGTTGCATCGCTATCTGACATTCTAAGCGGTCTGTCTTTACGAATGAAACTGCTGGCCATCCATATCACGGGCGATGAAAACTGGGCTTTGACCATGGCGGAACGAGCTAAGAACCCTGCGGTTGGTGCAAGTTTTTTGATCGGTTCGGGGCTTGTGATGATTTCCGTCTGGACCGTATCAACAACGCTTGGGGCGGTTGCAGGTTCAACACTTCCGAACCTTGAACAGTTTGGCTTGGGTTTTGCATTTACTGCGGCCTTCATAGCAATGGCGCGAGGGTTGTGGCGCGGCCCTGCAAATCTCGTTCCGTGGATCATCAGTTTCGCTGTCACAATAGGCGTTGTCACGTTGGGCGCACCAAAGGCTTATGCAATCGTCGCAGGAGCCATTTGCGGTCTCGCGGTTTCGCACCTCGTAAGAAGCAAAAAGAAGGTCGTATTATGACATTTCCGTTTTGGATGTTGATCGTTGTTCTCGCCGTTGCTGCGTTCACGGTAAGAGTGCTGGGGCTTTTTGCTGGTGATGCGATTAAATCGTCACGGTTGGCATGGATGCTGGATGATTTACCCGGCCTCATTGTCGTTTCCTTGGTGGCGTCATCACTTGCAGGTCAATCTATAGAAACATGGATCGCCGCTGCCGCTGCGTTAGCAGTGGCATATGTCACCAACCATGTAATTTTGACCATGTGTATTGGTGTTGTGGCATATGGCGGACTGGTCTGGTTTGGATTTTAGGTCCACCAAAGCTCCATCTTGCTGTCGCTCAGCGGCGTCCAAACACCCTCCTTTTTGACACGACCGCAAACTATTTCGATTTGCGCTGTCAAAAACCCCGCCCAAAACCCCGATGGTTGAGGAAGATTTCTGACAACCACACGGTAGCAAACATTAGCTGCATCGCAGAAATTTGATAATGAGGGCTTATTTTGTTGAAAAAGTCGAAAATCTGAAAGGCTCAATTTCTCGCCAGATTTGCGCTGATTACAAAAGCCTAACGCACTTGTCGGCGAGCAATCCGGAGACGCGCAACGGGGAGCAGGACGCACTTTCTGCCGACCCCCTCGCCAAAAATTCCTAACCCTTCTGTAGCGTCTGGAAAATCTCCAGTCACGCTCCAAAATCGACTTTTTCAACAAAATAGGCTCAAACTGGACCTTAGCCGCAATGGGTATCAAGGTCCGGTGAGCGGACAAAGTTGCCCTTGGCGTGACGGCCGCATTCATCTAGAGTTGCGGTAATCGGCGCGGTTGAGAATATTCAACAATGAAAGAGATTGGATGAACAATCATTCTGAAGTTCTGTATGTTCTGAGCATTGCTTTAATTGAAATCAGGGCCACAGGAAACCTAGAAAAGGCACACATCCTTGCTGATGTTGTCCACAATGTGCCGACAATGATCTCGGCTGGTAGCTCAGCAGATGAGATTGCCGAAAAGGTCATGCTCAACGCAAAGCGACATGGAGCAGATGACTATTTCTCGAAGCTTTTTGAGAAGGCTAAGAAGCAGTAGGTTTGGGCTCGAAGGAGACCTTCGCTGCATTTTGCACGAACGGCGGCTTTCGGAAAAAGGTAAATCTATGAGTCGCAAATGGTAAGACTGGTGTGCAGCGCGTTTCACCGATGATTCAAAATCAATGACTTAGCAATCTGAAAAATGCAGAACTATGTGTCGCTCCACACAAATCTGTGAAGCGACACATAGTTCTGCATTTCGCGACAGAGCTTTTCCTTTTTCGCGACAGAGCTTTTCCTTTTTCGACGCATAGCTTTGCCTTTGATCGATTAAGGTGATGTCTGACATGTTTTCCCTTTCAAAAGTGGTTTTGAGCAAAGCGCTTCAGCGCGCCTGCCTCTTAAACCTGCTCCCGGCGAGGGTTGGGGGTAGCAAGTGCAATACAATTCGACAGGGGTGGTGCGGTCCGCAAGCGCAGCAGAGGACACGGCCCTGTCTAATTGTGTTGCAGGCGCGTGGGGATGATGTCCCTCAGTTTTTTCTAAAGTGGGGCGGGAACCGGACTTTCGCTATGCATTTCCTCGCCCTTCACAGTTGTCTTAAGGCTGCGAAGGACTTCCGATTTCCCGAATGCGCTCTGATATGCAAAAGGGACATAATATCTCACCTGCCAGTTATATCTGCCCAAGCGTTTGTGACTTTGCATCTTGCGGTAGCTACCGCCCAGCCCATGACGTTCTTTCCATTGATATGCGCCAACCCGATACATCCACGGTGTGTGGTCTCGACCTACCAGACGGGAAGGGCTAGGTTCGCGCAGGAACGGGGCGGGTGAGGTCCTGAATGAAGGCTGAAAGATGGAGCAACAATGGCTGGACCGCTGAAGAATTTGCCGCAGATTCAGTCTCTGATAGACGAGCCTTTGATCTCCTTGATTGTCACGCAATACAGCCACTCAGAGACGGTTGATGCCTTGCGGGCAATCATTGGAGCATTGCGCAGTTCCTTTTTGGCCGATGGGGAACTGAGTTTACCTGATTTTTCCAGCGCGGCCTTCGCGGCGTCGGTGGCGGCGCGTGTTGAGTTTGCGCGCAGGCCGTCCCTTCGCGCAGTTATCAACGCGACGGGGGTCATCATTCACACGAATTTGGGGCGTGCGCCACTGGCACCTTCCGCCATACAAGCGATGCAAGTCACAGCGGAGCTGCCGAGCAACCTTGAGTTGAATTTGGATACAGGCAAGCGTGGCTCGCGACACGATCATGTTGAGCGCCAGATTTGCAAACTCACCGGTGCGCAGGCCGCTGTCGTTGTGAATAACTGCGCAGCAGCTGTACTACTGAGCCTGATGGCGACTGCTTCGGGGCGCAGTGTGATTGCGTCACGGGGAGAGCTGATTGAAATTGGCGGGTCGTTTCGTCTGCCTGACGTGATTGCACAAAGCGGCTCCGTTTTACGTGAAGTGGGTGCAACAAACAGAACGCGTTTGAGCGATTATGAGGCTGCGATAGATGAAACCACAGCGGTTTTGCTGAAGAGTCACACAAGCAATTTCAAAATCGTCGGGTTTACGTCCTCGCCAAAGCGGGAGGAGCTGGCACGGCTTGCGGCCGAAAAAGGGGTTATTCTGATCGAAGACCTCGGCAGTGGGGTTTTGCTGGATTTGTCGCCTTACGGGTTACAGGATGAACCTGTTGTATCTGACATCCTTAAAGCGGGTGTGGATCTGGTGATGTTTTCGGGGGACAAATTGCTGGGGGGGCCGCAGGCTGGGATCATCGCAGGCAATCGTGAGATCATTGCACGCCTCAAGTCACATCCGTTGATGCGCGCTGTTCGGATCGACAAGCTGTCGCTCGCGGCACTAGAGGCAACGCTACGGCTATACGCCGCGCCCTTTGATCCATTTGCTCAAATCCCTGTTCTTGCCATGTTGTCCGAGGCGGTTGCAGATGTTGAAGGCCGTGCGCAACGGCTTGTCCATGCTTTGGCAGAGGCGCAGTGGGTGCAGGTAGAAGTACAGCCCAGCATCGCGCATGTTGGCGCTGGGTCTGTGCCAGAGCAGGGGTTGCCCAGTTTTGCCGTGGCTTGCCATGTTGATGGGTATTCCGCTGAACAGGTTACTGCAAAATTGCGCGCCTATCAGACCCCGATCATTGGCCGGATTGAACGGGGTCGCGTATTGTTTGACATGCGCACGGTTCGGGAAAGCGAGCTGAGCATCATCGTAGCGGCGCTGCACCAGATTCAGGACGCATGAACAGCTGTTGCATCGTGGTTGTTGGCCATGTGGATCATGGTAAGACGTCTCTTGTTCGCGCGTTGACGGGAATAGAAACTGATCGCTTGCCAGAGGAAAAGGCACGGGGGCTGTCTATTACCCCCGGCTTTGCGCACCGCAATACAGCAACCAGCGTGCTAGATTTCATTGACGCGCCTGGACATGAAGACTTCATTCAGGCGATGGTGGCAGGGGCCTCGGGGGCGCAGGCGGCGCTGGTGGTTATTTCGGCCACCGACAGCATTTGCGCGCAAACGCGTGAGCATCTTGCCATCCTTGAAATTCTAGGGATCACGCAGGGTGTGATTGCTGTGACCAAATCGGATTTGCTACATTCCGAAGATCATGAAGCACGGCTTGCAGACTTGCGAAATGCAATGTCGGCGACAGCTATGGCACATGCGCCGATGGTGCTGTGCTCAGCGCATAGCAGAGAGGGGATCGAGACCCTTGATGCGGCGTTGCAAGATTTGGCGTTGGATCGTGATGCGCAAACTGCCGATCATCCACCGATGTTGCCTGTGGACAGGGTGTTCTCAAAGTCGGGACACGGGACAGTTGTTACCGGTACTTTGCTGGGGGGCGATTTGGCTGTTGGGGCTGGGGTGGTGATACAGCCCCAACAACGCAGTGCCACGGTGCGCGGTTTGCAGTGTCGCGGCGCATCAACTGATCTGGTGCGCGCAGGAGAGCGCGTTGCTGTGAATCTGCGCGGCGTTTCCGTGGAGGAGATACAGCGTGGTTCGGTCATATCTGTCAAAGGTGCAGGGGCTCCGACAACTTGCATCGATGTGCGCATCGAATTGCAGGCAGGCGTGGCAAAAGGATTGCGCCACATGGAGGACGTCCGTGTTTTGTTTGGCACGGCGCATGAAGTGGCCAGCGTCAGGTTGTTCGGCGGTGGCGGAATTGATCCGACGCAGGCGGGGTTTGCACAGTTGCGGTTCAAAAAGCCTGTCTTTGGCTATGAAGGGCAACGCGCCGTTCTCAGGCGGTTGTCCCCGTCAGAGACGATGGGAGGCGCGGTGTTTTTGAACACACAAGCAAGCCCAACACGGGCGGGCGACAAAACCCGATTAGAGATTTTACAAGCGGTTCACGATGGCTCTGCGTTGGCTATTGCGACAGCCGTTGGTCGCGCCAATGGCGGTGCGTGCAGCCTTGGCGATCTGGCGCGTTTGGCACGGATGTCGGCCGATGCGGTCCGCAATGATCTGGGTGACGATTTTATGAATCTGAATGCTGATCAGGTGGCCCCAAAATCGGCCATTCATACGGCTAAGGCCGAATTTTTGGCGGCGCTCATGGCGTATCACGCGAAATACCCGCTGCGGTTTATGGCCCCCCGTGGGGCAATCGTCTTACGCGGGGTCTGTGATAGTCTGCATGCGCATGTCGAGGCTGTTTTATCCCAAGGGGGTGAAATTCGTCAAAACGATACTGGTCTGGCGATGTGTGACCATGATCCGTTTGATAATTTGACTGCGGATCAACAGGCAGATCTCAGGGAGATGGAGGTTGTGTTTCAGGCCGCTGGCATCGAAACGCTTGCCGCCTCTGAAGCCTTCGATCCTGCCCTTGTTGATGTGCTGTTGGGCATGGGGCGTATTGCCGCGCTCCATAACGTGGCGTTGAAACAGAGATTGCTTCTGCACTCGGATACCTTGAATGCCGCTGCCGCCCGTTTGAATGACAGTTTTCCCATGCCTCTTGAATTCACAACCTCACAGGCACGTACGGCACTTGGCACCAGTCGCAAGATTATTGTGCCCGTGTTGGAGCATTTCGACAAATGCGGTGTGACGGTACGGCTGGGAAATGCCCGCCAGATGACAGGGCTGATTCTTGTTTCCCTACCTGCGCTGCCTTGTTAGGGTCTGCATCATTCGGAGGTGACTGGAGTCTGGTGGCTTCCCTGGTCTTCAAAACCATGGACGCGTTCTAACGGCGTGTGGTGGGTTCGATTCCCATCCACCTCCGCCAATGTTTCGGGGTGGACATTCTACTCCGAGATTTTGCAAGGTGCTCGTGACGTCGGGGAGGACAGACATGAGTGACCAGCAACCGCAATTTATGTTGAATGATTTAGCAGGGAATACCCGTAGCTTGTCCACAGGTCGCCCCAGCCTTGTGTGCTTTGTCAAAGAGGATTGTGAAACCTGCAATACCGCGGCTCCCGTATTGGAAGCGTTCCATAAAGCCTATTCAGATAAAGCTGACGTGATCCTTATTTCGCAATCCGGCGATGCAAATATGGCTTTTGCTGAACGCCACATCTTGACGGTGCCATTGCTGGATGACCGTTCGTGTAAAACGGCTTTTGCATGGGATATTGAAAGCGTCCCTTCGGTTTTCTGGATAGACGAGACGGGCAATGTCGTGTCGCGCTTTGAGGGGTTTATCCGCACAGACTGGGAAGCCCTAAGCGCGGATATGAACCGCCAAACGGCGCTGCCAGCGGCGCAGGTCGCGTGGGAGGATTTACCTGCATGGCGGCCCGGATGCGGCTCTAAACACCTTGATCCGAGTGTCTTTGACAAGCTGCAAGCAGAGGCCGAGGGCAGCCCCATCCGCGCCCGCAAAATTGATGTAGCCAGTGGCGATGACGTGGCCGAGTTCATGTTTGACCAAGGGTTTTCGGATGGCCTGCCATTGGTCCCGCCGACACCGGAACGGGTGCTGCGGATGCTGGGCGGCACGCACCGCGATGCCCAAGAAGTGATTGCGACGGTTCCGCCGAACATGGGCATCGCCACGATTGAAAAGATCGCGATTAATGCCGTCATGGCTGGATGCAAACCCGAATACTTGCCGGTGGTCATCGCCGGTGTCGAGGCCGTCTGCACAGATGAGTTCAACATCCACGGCGTCACGGCCACCACAATGGGGGCGGCGCCTGTCATGATCGTCAACGGCCCCATTCGCCATAAAATCGGTATGGGGATGAAGCTGGGTGCGTTGGGGGCGGGCAACCGTGCAAACGCAACGATTGGCCGTGCTGTGCGGTTGGTGGTGCGTAACGTAGGCGGTGCGACAACGGGCGGGGTAGAGCGTTCAACCCTTGGTAATCCGATGAAGTTCACCATGTGTTTTGCCGAGTGGGAAGAACGCTCGCCTTGGCCCGCACTGCATGTGGAACGCGGGTTTGAGCCAGAAGATTCCGTGGTCACCGTTTTTGCGATGACGGGCGGTCCTGTGCATGTCGTCGATCAGACATCGCGCGCGCCTGATCAGATTGCGGGGTCTTTGGGCTTAGGGCTTGAAGGGGTGTTCTTGCCCAAGCTGCGCAACCTTCCTGTGGACGCGCTGCTGGTGGTGTGCCCCGAGCATATCGACACGCTGACCCGTGAAGGTGACTACTCCAAAGACCGTCTGCGTGATCGGATACAAGAGGTTACAACCCGCCCACTAACGGAAATGTTGGTTGATGACAAATCTGGCGCAGGCATTTCCGCCGCCGCAGCCGAGGCAATGGGGCCTGAAAAGATGGCGGGTTCTGTACCAAAGTTCGCAGGAAAAGAGTTTATTCATCTTGTGGTGGCGGGATCGGATGCGGGCAAGTTTTCTTCAGCCTTCCATGGCTGGGCAACGGGGGCTGTTGGATCACAATCAGTTTCCAAAAAGATCGACCTCGGCTAAGCTGAGATCAGAAAGGAGGAATGTATGACGATAATTCTCGACCCTACGGATGAGCGCGAACCGGTTGAACGGCAAGTGACCAAGCGCAGTGGCAGCCTATCGGGCGTGATTGGTTTGCTGGACATCAGCAAGCCACGTGGCAACATCATGCTGGATGAGTTGGAAAAACTACTGGCGCAAAAAGCACCTGACGTGACGATACGCCGCTTTACCAAGCCGACTTTTGCAAAACCCTGTCCTGATGCTTTGCGGCATGAAATACGGGACACTTGCGATTTTCTGGTCGAAGCACTGGCCGACTGAGGATCCTGCACAACGTGCAGTATGCACGACAATGTCTGGTTTGAAACCCAGGGGATCCCCGCAGTTGCGATTGCTTCCAGTGAGTTCGGCGAAGCCGCCGAAAGCCAGCGAAGTGCACTTGGTATGAACGGCGCGCATTATGTTTTGGTGCCGCATCCGATTCAGGACGCAACCGACGACGAAATGCGCATCAAAGCCGCGCAAGCCTTGGAGCAGGTCATCGCTGCGCTGACGCAGAACTAAACCAATCATCCTCGCCCCGTGTACTAAGCATAGGGCGGGGGTGTTTTCTTCGCGTTTACAGTATCGTGTTTGGACATTACTGCGCCTACAGGGCAGTTGTGATATGATGACGACTTGCCAAGAGGCGCTTTTCCGATGTTACACACTGTCCCATACACACGTGATCTGGTGTTTGTCGGTGGCGGGCATGCGCACGCCCTCGTCTTGCGCAAATGGGGCATGAACCCTTTGCCGGGTGCGCGGCTGACCCTTATCAATCCTGGGCCAACAGCACCCTATACTGGCATGTTACCCGGCCACATCGCGGGGCACTATGGCCGTGATACGCTAGAAATTGATCTGGTTCGTTTAGCCCGCTTCGCAGGTGCGCGCCTGATCCTGAGCCATGCGACGGGCATCGACCGCGCTGCGAAGGTGATACATGTTGAGGGGCGCGGCCCTGTGGCATATGATGTGGCTTCTATTGATATCGGCATCACAGCACGCATGGATATTGCGGGGTTTGCACAGCATGCTGTTGGGGCCAAGCCATTGGATACCTACGCCCAGACATGGCGCTTGTTCATCGATGCCGTCAGAGAAGGTTTGAAGCCCCCAAAAGTGGCCGTGATCGGAGGGGGCGTCGCAGGGTGTGAGTTGGCGATGTCGATGGCCTTTGCCTTACGCGACTGCGGCGTTGACGCACAGGTCACGGTGATCGAGGCGGGACCACAGATTTCGGGTGTCGGGGCAAAAGCGCGAGATCACCTGCACCGCGCTATGGCAGGTCTTGGGGTCACCTTTCTGCCTAATGCACAGATCACGGAAATACGTGCGCAAGACGTTTTGATCGCAGGCCAGCCGCCCGTTGAGGCTGCGCTTTGTGTCGGGGCGGCGGGTGCGTTTGCGCATGGGTGGCTTGGCCAGACTGATTTGCCTCTGCACAACGGGTTCATCGTGACGCAGCCCGATTTGCGGGTGAAGGATGACGCGCAGCTTTTCGCTGTCGGGGATTGCGCGCATATGCCTTTTGCGCCGCGCCCCAAGGCGGGAGTGTTTGCTGTGCGTGCAGCCCCTGTGCTGCTTCACAATTTGCGTGCGGTCCTGACAGGGGCAGCGCTAAAGCCGTTTCGCCCTCAGAAATCCTATCTCAAGCTGATATCATTGGGCGGTAAATCTGCGATGGCAGAGAAATATGGTTTCGCCCTGTCTGCGCCCTTGCTTTGGCGCTGGAAGGACCGGATCGACCGCGCCTTTATGGATCAACTGGATGACCTGCCCGTGATGCAACCGCCTGCGTTGCCGTCGCTGGTGGCGGATGGTGTAGGTGAGGAAGCCCAGACAGTGCCGCTGTGTGGCGGATGTGGTGCCAAGGTGGGCGGCGCAGTTCTGAAATCCGCCATCGGGGATATGCCTGACGATTTGCCCGCCGAAATAATCGCGGGACCGGGCGATGATGCTGCGATCTTGCGGCAAACGGATGGTAGCTTTCAGGTGATCAGCACAGATCACTTGCGGGCTTTCATTGACGATCCTGTTCAAATGACGCGCATCGCGGCGGTGCATGCTTTGGGCGATATCTGGGCTATGGGGGCTATGCCGCAAGTGGCGCTGAGCAGCATCGTTTTGCCGCGTATGTCATCGCCGCTTCAAGAACGCAGTTTGCGAGAAATCAGTGATGCCGCCCGCGAGGTCTTTGCGCAAGTAGGGGCCACTGTCGTGGGTGGCCATACGACAATGGGCGCGGAATTGACGATTGGTTTTACCGTGACAGGTGTGCGCCAAGACATGCCGATCACAGTCGCGGGTGCACAGGCAGGCGATGTGCTGCTGCTGACACGTCCAATCGGGTCGGGTGTTATCCTCGCGGCGCATATGGCAGGCAAAGCGCAAGCGCATGTCGTTGCGCAGGTATTGGCCGCGATGGAGCAACCGCAGCACATCGAAAGCCGGATTTTGCGTGATGCGCATGCGATGACAGATGTGACAGGGTTTGGGCTGGCTGGCCATATCGCTGCAATCTGCAAAGCCTCACATCTGCGCGCCGAAATCTGGTGCAATAAGTTACCACTATATGAAGGTGCGCAGAGCCTCTCTGAGCAGGGTGTATTTTCTTCGTTGCTGGCGGCGAACATGGCTGATGCGCCTGCCATGGGTGCGGCTGATCCGCTATTGTATGATCCGCAGACCGCAGGTGGCCTGCTTGCAGCACTGCCGCCTGCCTTGGCAGAGGCGGCTTTGGTTGCTTTGCGTGCTGAAGGGTGTGAGGGGCATATCATTGGCGTTCTTTCAGAAGGTGTGGGCGCGTTGCAGGTTAAATAAACCCTCTGATGCGGTTGCTGGGTTGGAAGCTGCATTTGGTGCGTCAATAATGCAGATGTCGTGACCGTCCTTTTGATTCGATTGATACAAGGGAGCGATGCAATGGAGTGCATTGCCGTGCGCAGGCCGGTTTCTCTAAATTGTTTTGCAGCGATTTCTCGGATTTATGCTGGAAGAACGGCTTGCGGTTTGCTCTGCGAAACGCGGATTACCCAAGGGAAATTAATTTCGTGAATTGGGGGCATAGAGGACGGTTTATTTCCTTAACTTTGTTGACAGTTCGGCGCGAAGGTTACTAGGCTGTTTTCACATAGTGGAACGCTGTTTCGAAAACGGCAGGGTCCACAACACTGGTTTGCCACGTTGGGAGCGGGCAAAAATATGGACATTCTGGGAGGAAACCATGAAATATATCACCTCTACTTTTGCAGTTTTGGCTCTGTCGGCCACAACTGTTGCAGCCCAAGATTTGGAACTGCCAAAACAGATGAGCTGGACAGCCTACGGAACAGGTTCTGCTGGCTATAACCAAGCCGTCGCTATTGGCGCAGCTTTGCAGGACGCCGCTGGCGTGAACCTGCGGGTATTGCCGGGCAAAAATGACGTGTCGCGCACCGAGCCATTGCGCCAAGGCCGTGTGCAGTTCTCTGCCACAGGTGTCGGCGGCAGCTTTATGGCGCAAGAAGGCGTGTTTGATTTTGGCGCTGAAAATTGGGGCCCGCAAAGCGTTCGCGTTTTGATGGCCAACAATGGCGGCGCTATTAACCTTTCAGTGGGTGTTGCTGCTGATGCGGGTATTGAAACCTATGCGGACCTCAAAGGTAAGCGCGTGGCCTTTATCGTGGGCTCGCCCGCGCTGAACGTGAACACAGAGGCTTATCTGGCCTATGGTGGTTTGACGTGGGACGATGTCGAGCGGGTTGATTTCGGTGGCTATGGTGCCAGCTGGAATGGCTTGGTTGAAGGGCAAGTTGACGCGGCATTTGCGGCGACGAACTCAGGCAAGGTCTATGAGGCTGCTGCGGGTCCGCGCGGTTTGTTCTGGCCGCCAATTGATCCAGAAGACACCGAAAGCTTTGCTGCGATGCAAGCCGTTGCGCCGTTCTTTACCATCAACAAGGCATCGGTTGGGGCGAACATTGATGGCACTGCCGGATACCAAGGTGCAGGCTATGCCTATCCGGTCTTGACCGCGATGGCGGCGACCGATGAAGCCCTAGTTTATAACATGACCAAGGCGATGGTTGAACTGTTCCCACAGTATGACGGTAAATCACCGGGCATTGGGGGCTGGGCGCTGGACAAGCAAAACATGAAATGGGTTGTTCCTTACCATGACGGCTCAATCCGCTATTTCACGGAAGTGGGTGTTTGGTCGGACGAAGCGCAGGCGCATAATGACAATCTGATCAAACGTCAGGAAGTTCTTATGGCTGCATGGGAAGCAACCAAAGAAGCCAAGCCGGAAAACTGGGACGCAGCATGGGCCGAGGCCCGTCGCAAGGCCCTTGCTGACGGCGGCTTCCAAGTAACCTTCTAAGCCTCTCCTAAACACAGCTTGACCGGCCAGCCTTTTGCGCTGGCCGGTTTGTGTTCTCTTTTAGATGCGGATCATCAAATGACTGACCAGAATACCCCCCCCACCAATCAAGTACAGGGTCATGAAGCTGTGGCCATCGACGGCGAAACCCCGTCTGAGCGTCTGGCAGGCCCGGCGCGTTGGGTTGTCATTATCGGCACAATCTTGTCGTTGGTCTTGGTGATCAACCAACTGTTTAATCTACAGATTGCGGGCATCGTTCTGATTGACGGACGGTATCTGTATATTCTGGGTGGTATGTTTCTGGCGCTTAGTTTTCTGATTTTCCAAATCCGTGGCGGTAAGGGCGGCGTGCCTTCGCTGTTGGATTGGGCATTATTTGCTGTCGCGCTTGGGTGTACGGGCTATCTGGCTCAAACGGCGCAGACAAACCTGTCGCAGGGGTGGGAATATGCCGCCCCGCAGATGGCGCAATATGTCTCGGTTGTTTTCTTCTTTCTGGTGTTGGAGGCAACCCGCCGTGCGGGGGGGCTGGTGTTGTTCCTGATCGTCACGGTCTTTGCCTTTTACCCCACTTTTGCAGGCTATGTGCCTGATCCGTTCTCGGGCTTTCAGAGCACGTTTATGCAGACGGTCCCTTACCATGTGTTTTCTTCCGAGAGTTCCTTTGGCATCCCGATGAAAGCCTTTGGTGGTGTTGTGATCGGCTTTATTCTGTTTGGTGCAGTTTTGCAGCGCACAGGCGGTGGGCAGTTCTTTAACGATCTCGCGCTTGGACTTGTGGGCGGATATCGCGGCGGTGCCGCAAAGGTGTCAATCTTTGCCAGTGGTTTCATGGGCTCAATGTCGGGTTCTGTGATCTCTAACGTATTGACCACGGGCGCAGTATCCATTCCGGCGATGCGCAAGACAGGCTTTAGCGCCAAAACCGCCGCCGCAACCGAGGCCTGCGCCTCAACGGGTGGCGTGTTGATGCCGCCGATCATGGGGGCCACGGCCTTTATCATGGCGTCGTTTCTGTCGCGCCCCTATGTGGAAATTGCGCTGGCCGCCGCCATTCCTAGCATCCTGTTTTACTGGGGCTTGTTCACTGGCATTGACGCCTATGCCGCCAAACGCGGTTTGCGCGGTTTGCCTAAACCCGATCTGCCACGCCTGAAGGAAGTGATGATTGAGGGCTGGCCCTATATCTTCGTCTTTGCGCTGCTGCTCTATATGATGATCGGCCTGCGTCAGGAATCTTCTGCGCCGTTCTATTCCACCGCTCTTTTACTGGTGGTTAACCAATTCCGCGCGCGGTTCCGCCTAAACCTTAAACGGTTGGGAAATATGATTGTGGGTGTCGGTATGGGGCTGGCTGAGCTGACCTCAATCCTACTGGGTGTCGGGCTGATTGTGGGATCGTTTTCGGCGACAGGCCTTGCAGGGACGCTGGTGAATGAACTGGTGTTTATGGCGGGTGACAGCACGCTGGTATTGCTGCTGATGGGCGCGTTGACCGCGTTTATCTTTGGCATGGGGATGACTGTGACCGCCTGTTACATCTTCCTTGCAGTTGTTCTGGCCCCCGCGCTTGAGTCCGGTGGCCTGAATACACTCGCCGTGCATTTGTTCATCTTGTATTGGGGTATGGTCAGCTACATCACCCCACCTGTGGCATTGGGGGCATTTGCTGCTTCCACCATGGCGGGGTCCAATCCCATCGCAACAGGGTTTGAGGCGATGCGTCTGGGCGGAGTGATTTATATTGCGCCCTTCTTCTTCGTGTTGAACCCGGCGCTGATTGGGCAGGCCCCCGCATGGGAAGTCGCTGTGGCACTGTCTTCTGCACTGATTGGGGTTGCGTTGATTTCGGCGGCTTTGCAGGGTTACATCAGCCTTATTGGTCCGCTGGAAGGGCCGTTGGGTATGCCGATGCGCGTTCTGGTGTTCTTTGGTGGCGTCCTTATTGCGATGCCCCAAAACGGTTTGATCAATCTCGGGTACGGAGCCTCTTTCCTGATCGGGGCGGCACTCTGTGCAATCCCGATTGTAGCAGCGCGTAGGGCCCATACTTCTAGTACACTCTTGCAAGGTGAGGCTTAATCACATGTTACAAATCAATCCTCCAATTACGGATCTGATGACCAATGACACCATTGTTGACCGCTTGCGGAGCAACGCCTTGGCGCATCCTGACAAATTGGCGCTGGTCTGTGGCCCGCAACGCCTGACATGGGCCGAGTTTGACGCGCGGACCAACCGCGTCAGCAATGCGCTACTGGAAAACGGGCTCAAGAAGGGCGACAACATCGCCGTGATCTCGGCCAATTCGGTAGCTTATGCAGAGTTGTTCATCGGGATTTTACGGGCAGGGGGCTGCGTGACGCCACTGTCCTCCATGGCCTCGCCAGATGCCTTGCAAAAAATGCTGACCGACTGCGGCGCGACAGCGATTTTTGTGGCCGAGCAGTATTTTGGATTGGTCGAAGGCTTTATCACGTCGATGTCGCTGAGCCGCTTTGCGATTGATTTTACCCATCCAGATTTTATGGATTACGAAGCAACGCTGGCCCAAGCTCCTGAAACCGATCCGATGATCGCGCTTGAGATGTCGGATGCGTTTAACTTGATCTACTCGTCCGGCACCACAGGTACGCCAAAAGGCATTTTGCACAACCATCAAATGCGCGCCGCGCAAATGGACCGTGTGACGCCGAACGGCTACGATAACAACGCTCGCACTCTGCTCTCGACGCCGCTTTATTCCAACACCACCATTGTGGCGTTTCTGCCCACGCTGTTTGGTGGATCTACTGTATATCTGATGCCGAAATTCGATGCGCGCGGATATCTGGAAATCGTGGCCGCAGAAAAAATCACCCATACGATGCTTGTGCCGGTGCAGTATAAACGCATCATGGATGTGCCTGATTTCGATAGCTTTGATCTGTCGTCCATGCAGATCAAATTCTCCACCTCAGCCCCATTGCGGGCTGCGCTAAAGGCTGATGTGCTGGCGCGCTTCCCGGGTAAGTTGGTGGAATATTACGGCCTGACCGAAGGCGGCGGCGTGACTGTATTGGTTGCGGATGAGCATCCCACCAAATTGCATACGGTGGGCCAACTGGCGCCGGGCAACGACATCTGTTTGATTGATGGTGAAGGCAACGAAGTCCCGCAGGGCGAAGTGGGCGAGATTTGCGGCCGTGGGCCGACGATGATGGCGGGTTACTTTGGTCGCGATGATTTGACTGCCGATTACATCTGGCGCAATTCAGCAGGCGATATCTACTTCCGTTCTGGAGACATGGGGTCGTTTGACGCGGATGGTTTTCTGATGCTGTCAGACCGCAAAAAAGACATGATCATCTCTGGTGGCCTGAACATCTATGCCAATGATCTTGAGATGGTGCTGCTGCAAGATGTTGATGTGACCGATGCTGCCGTGATCGGAGTGCCCTCGGATGCATGGGGCGAAACGCCTTTGGGTATGGTCGTACTACGTGAAGGTGCCTCGCGTGGGGCAGAAGACATTCTTGCTCAGGCAAATTCTACCTTAGGTAAAAGCCAGCGGTTGTCCGCAGTCGAAATCCGTGAAACGCTGCCGCGTAGTACCATCGGCAAAATCCTGAAAAAGGATTTGCGCGCACCCTATTGGGAAAAGGAAAACACGTGACTGAGACGAAAATGAACGGGGCTGAAAGCCTTGTGCACACTCTGCTGGCGAATGATGTAGATGTTTGCTTTACCAACCCTGGCACCTCCGAGATGCACTTTGTCGCGGCGCTGGATCACATTCCGGGCATGCGTTCGGTGCTGGTGTTGCAGGAAAACGTAGCAACAGGCGCGGCGGATGGCTATTACCGCATGGCGGGAAAACCTGCTTCAACTTTGCTGCACCTCGGGCCGGGTTTGGCCAACGGTCTATCTAACCTGCATAACGCCAAAAAAGCAGGGTCTGGCGTGGTCAATATCATCGGTGAACATGCCTCGACGCATATCGAACTGGATGCGCCGCTGACCTCGGATATCGAGGGTATTGCACGGCCTGTTTCCCATTGGGTTCGTAGCTCAAAATCCGCGCAAGACGTGGGTAAGGATGCCGCAGAAGCTATTCAGGCCGCTATGGTCGCACCGGGGCAAATCGCGTCTTTGATCTTGCCCAGCGACACGGCATGGAATGAAGACGGCGAAGCCCAAGAGGCGATTGAGATGCCCGTGCCTGCGCCCTTTGATGAAAGCCAGCTGGAACAGGCCGTTGCAGCGCTGGGCGGCGAAGAGACATTGTTGCTGCTGGGCGGCCAAGCTCTGACAGAGAGCAATTTGGAAATTGCTGGCAAAATCTCTGCGAAAACCGGCTGCGCGATCCTGTCTGAATGGGCTAACGGGCGGATGGAACGTGGCGTAGGGCGGGTCTATATTGACCGTGTGCCATACCCTATTGATTTGGCGCTCAAGGCACTTGCGCCGTATAAACGTATCGTTTTGATCGGTGCACGTGCGCCCATCGGTTTCTTTGCCTATCCTGGCAAACCCGCGATCCTGACCCGTGAAGGTGCAGAGATTACCAAATTGGCAAATGCAGGTGCTGATTTAACAGCAGCCCTTGCGGCGCTATGCAGCGCGACGGGTGCGGATGATACGCCGCCTGCGCATGTTTCGGAACCCACCCAAGCGGTGCGTCCGACTGGCCCGATCACTCTAGAAGCCATTGCCGATCTGGTCGCTCTTTCCATCCCTGAGAACGGGATTGTTGTGGATGAATCCCTGACATCGGGCCGTGCGTTTTCACCTGCCACCAAAGGCGCTGCACCCCATTCGTGGATCAACAACTGCGGCGGCTCCATCGGCTACTCTATGCCCACCTCTATCGGGGCGGCGGTGGCGTGTCCGGATCGCAAGGTTATGTGCCTCACGGGGGACGGGTCGGCGATGTATACGGTACAATCGTTGTGGACGATGGCACGTGAAAATCTGGATATTACAGTGGTGGTCTTCGCCAACCGCAGCTATCAGATTTTGCGCGGCGAGTTGACGAATGTCGGTGTCGGCAATCCCGGCCCCCGTGCGATTGACATGCTTAGCCTAGATCGCCCTGCGTTGGATTGGGTGCAAATGGCGCAAAGCATGGGCGTCGAAGCGCAGCGTGTGGCGGATTGTGAAACCCTTGACGCCGCGCTGGAAGATGCATTGGCCAACAGCGGCCCGAATTTGATCGAAATTGTGCTTTAACAGCCTTAGGATGCAGTGCCTTTGAGGTGCTGCATCCATCCCAATCCCGCCTCGGTTGATATACGCGGGCGGTATTCAGCCCCTACAAACCCGTCATAGCCAAGGGCGGTGAGATGGCGCATCAGCCAGCCATAATCGACTTCTCCGCAATCTGGTTCCCCGCGATCGGGCACCGCTGCAATCTGGACATGGCCGATTTTTGGTAGCAAGCGTTCCAGCGACATCGCCAGATCGCCTTGCATGATCTGCATGTGGTAACAATCAAACATGATCTTTAACTCGGGCCTATCAAGGGCATCGATGATGCGTTCTGCATGGGCCGTGTCGGACAGATGATAGCCCGCGACATCGCGTGTGTTGATGGGTTCAATCAAAATGCCGATCTCTTGCGCGGCGGCCAGATCGCAGGCAAAATTCAGGTTCTCGCGAAAGCAATCCTCGGAGGCGGTATCGCCCTCTGTGCGGCCAGCCATAACATGCACAGCCTCAACGCCAGCGGCTGCCGCATAATCAACCGCGCGGGTGATCTCGTTGCGGGCTTCTTCGCGCCTATGGGGCAGGGCGGCAAGGCCAAAGTCACCTGCGTCACGGTCACCGGGCCACGTGTTCAGGCCCAGCATGCGCAGACCAGTCTCTTGCAACGCGCTGCGCATAATCTCAGGTGCGGTGTCATAGGGAAAGTGACATTCAACCGCGTCAAACCCGCCTGATTTGGCGGCGCGGATGGCGTCGGGCAGGGGCAGGTCCGTGTATAAAAAGCCCAAGTTGGCAGAGTATTTCATCAGTCGTCCCATTCCACATCAAATTTGGTCACCAAGGCGCGCACGTTTTCATCCGTTAGCGCCCGCGCATTCATGCCGCGTAGCATCATCGCCAGTCGGGCTGTGTCTTCCAGCTCTTCAATGGCGTTGCAGGCGGCCTCGATGTCTTTGCCCGCCACAACTGGCCCATGATTGGCCAACATCACCGCGCTGCGTTTCCCAGCAAGGCCACGCACAGCATCGCCCATGGCGGGATCACCGGGCATGAAGAAGGGCAGCAGCTTCACGCGACCCAGTTTCATGATGCCGTAGGGGGTGAGCGGCGGTAGAAAGTTATCGGCATCCGCATCCGGCATCATCGACAAGGCAACAGCGTGGCAACTGTGCAAATGCACCACGGCGCCTGCGTTGCTGCGTGTATCGTAAAACGCACTGTGCAGCGGCATTTCCTTGGTGGGTTTATCGCCACTGATCAGCATACCTTTGGCATCAAACCGCGACAGTCGCGCAGGATCAAGCCGCCCGAAACTGGTGCCTGTAGGGGAAACCAGCAGCCCACCGTCTTCTGTTCGAGCCGAGATATTGCCTGTGCTGCCGCCCGTCAGGCCACGGTCAAACATCGACTTTGCCAACAGGCAAATCTGTTCGCGCAGTGCGGTTTCACTCATTAACCTTGCCCCAAAACAGCCGCGGCTTTTTCAAAGTAATCCTCAGCGCCAAAGTTACCCGATTTCAGCGCGATCACCAATGTATCACTGGCACGCAGGGCAGGTACGCCCGGATCAATTTCGGGGCCAATGGCCATGGTGCGGATGTTCAGCGCCTCTACCACTGCGCCGGAGGTTTCGCCGCCTGCGGTCAGGATACGGGTGACGCCCATTCGGGCAAGGCGCACGGCAACATCGCCAAAGAAACTCTCAAGCGCATGCGCAGCGGCATCGGTACCAAATCGCGCCTGAATACCCGCAACCTCATCAGGATCAGCCGAGCTATAGGCGAGGGGCAGGCCATCCGTTTCAAATAACCACTGGGCCACGTCTTGGGGTGTTTGTGTGCCGTCAATCACGGCGGCGGGATCAATTTTCAGGCCAGCATGCCGCGCCAGATGATAGGCAATCTGCCCGCGGGTCGCGGTTGAGCAGGATCCGGATAGCACAACGGCTTTGCCTGTCTGCAGTTGCCATGGCACAGGCGCAGGGTTGATGCCAAAGTTGGCAGGTAGGCCAAGTGCCACGCCTGAGCCACCTGTGATCAGCGGCAGGCCTTTGGCGGCTGCACCAATTTCCATCAAGTCAGCGTCACGCAGCGCATCCACCACAATCATCCGCTGTCCAGCAGTATGGGCGGCTTCCATCTGTGCAGCGATGGCGGCGGCCCCCTTAAAAACAGTCTCTGCGGGTACCAGACCTACGGAATGGTTGCTCTGTGCAGCCATCAAGCGGCGCAGGTTGGCGTCTTTCATCGGGGTCAGCGGATGGTTTTCCATGCCGCTTTCATTCAACAACATGTCTTTGACGAAAAGGTAGCCTTGATAGATTGACCGCCCCGCACCTGGAAACGCAGGGCAAACTATGACTTTATGCGCATCCAGCGCTTCGGCCAGTGCATCGGCAACGGGGCCGATGTTGCCTTGTGCGGTGCTGTCGAAGGTGGAACAATATTTAAAGAAAATCTGTTCGCACCCTTGGTCTTGCAACCAGCGCAGCGCCTCTAGGGATTGGCGCACAGCCTCATCAGGATCAATCGAGCGCGACTTGAGCGAGACAACACCGGCTTGCACCTCGGCATCCGCAGGCCCGTCTGGCACACCGCTATATTGCACGGTACGCATGCCTGCTTTGGCTAGCGTGTTGGCCAGATCGCTGGAGCCTGTGAAATCATCCCCGATACATCCCAGTAGCATTATGCGTCTCCCGGTAGGGTAACACCGCCTGCGCGGGCAAAGAATTTGGCGATGGCCGCGTCGTCCTCATCGCCCAACCCTGCCTGTGATGCAGCGCGGAACTGTTCCAGCGCGTTGGATGAAATCGGCACTGGAAGACCCGAAGAGGCTGCGATGTCGGCGATGATGCCCAAATCCTTTGACCAGATGTCCACCTTGGAGCGGGGTGTGTAATCACCCTCCACCACATGCGGGCCACGGTTTTCAAACATCCATGATGTCCCAGCCGAGGCCGAAACAACTTCAACAATGCGCGCAGGGTCCAGCCCTTGGGATGCGCCAAAGGCCATGGCTTCGCCCATCGCGGCGATATGCACACCCGCAAGAAGTTGGTTCACCGCCTTCATCGCGGACCCAGCACCAGCTGCGTCGCCCAAACGGTGCACGGTTTGCGCCATGGCGTCCAACACTGGGGCCGCAGCGGCGAAGGCATCGGGCGCTCCAGACGCCATGATCGAAAGCTGCCCTGCGGCGGCTTTGATCGCACCGCCTGAGATAGGCGCATCCAGATAAAGCAGGCCCAGATTTTGGGCCGTGGCCTCCATCTCCTTGGCAAAATCAGGTGCGACAGTTGCACAAGACAGGATCACACCACCTTTGCGCATGTCCTTGGCGATGCCTTGTTCGCCAAACAGCACAGCGCGGGTTTGATCGGCATTCAGAACCGCGCTGACGATCGCATCGGCAGGGGCGGATGTACTGCCCGCTGCCATGCCGCCTTGGGCGCAAAACAGATCAACACGCGTGGTGTTTGGGTCATAGCCGCGCACGTCATGTCCTGCGCGCACAAGGCTGGTCGCCATGCCCAGCCCCATGGAGCCGAGGCCAACAAAATCAATCAACATGAATTATCCTCCAAAGACCCATTCAACTGGCCACAATGTGATCGCAGGAACGTAGGTGATGACCATCAAGGCCGCGAAAACGGTTAGAACAAACCAGACCAGCTGCGGGATGATCTTTTCAACGCGCAGATCGGCCACTGCGCAGGCGGCAAACAGGTTCACCCCAAGCGGTGGCGTAATCATACCCAATGCAAGGTTGACCACAATGATCAGGCCAAAGTGTACAGGGTCCACGCCATAGCTGATGGCGATGGGCGTGAGGATCGGCGCAAGTACCAGAATGGCGGCGGATGTTTCAATGAACATACCCACGATGAGCAGTAGCACATTCACGGCCAGCAAAAAGGCGATGCGGCTTTCAAAGATGTCACGGAACCATGCGGCGATTTCATTTGGCAGGCCCGAACGTGTGATCAGGAATGAAAACAGCGAAGCGGCTGAGATGATGATCATGATGGCCGAGGTCGAGATGACCGTCTTTTTCAAAATCTCGGGCAGGTCGCGGAATTTCAGCTCTCTGTATAAACCCATCCCAACGATGAGCGCGGCGGCAACAGCGGCGGCGCTGGCCTCAGTAGGGGTGAAAATGCCGGAATAAATACCACCAAGGATCACTACAGGGACCAGCAAAGCAGGCAAGGCAGACAGAAATGCAGCACCCGGTGAGGCACGGCCGACACCGTCGTCTTTGCCGATGCCGCGCATCCGGCAGATCACCAGAACCAGCGCCATGAGAGAGCCAGCCACAACAACACCCGGCCCGATGCCCGCGACAAACAGTTTGCCGACAGACGTGTCAGTGGACACGCCGTAAAGGATCAGTGGAATTGAGGGCGGGATCAGCACGCCGAGTTCAGCCGAGGAAGCTTGGATAGAGGCGGCAAGCGGTTTGGGGTAGTTGTGTTTGACCATCGCGGGGATCAAGATCGCGCCGATGGCGAATGTGGTTGCCACGGATGAACCAGAAACAGAGGCGAACAGCATACATGTCAGAACACAGGTACAGGCCAAGCCGCCTTGTACACCGCCTACAAGAGATTTGGCCAGTTCAACCAAACGGTGCGAGATGCCGCCCGCAGACATCAGATTACCCGCAAGGATAAACAGTGGAATTGCCATCAAGGGAAAGCTGTCGATGCCTGTGAACATGCGTTGCGCCACCAGCAGCAGGGGTAGGCGGCCATGGGCCTCAATCCCGATGACAGAGGCAAGCCCGATGGATACCGCAATGGGGATACCAAGGACAAAAAGGATTGCGAGGGACAGACCAAGTGCGGCGTTCATTGTGCTGCCTCCGCGTTGCGGGCTTCGAGCCAATCACCTTGTACGGCGCGGATCATGGCGGCGACAATTGCGATGAGGATAAAGAATGAACCGACGGGCAGAGCGGCATAAACCCAACCAATGGAGACCTCTAGCGCGGCCAAGCTTTGAGCTTTGACGCGCAAGGTCATCAGGTATCCTTGCCACATCAGGACAGAGAAAAAGACAAGAGAGCCGAGATTGGCAAAGAGGTAGAGCGCCAACCCCAGACGGGGTGGCAGAATGTTCTGGATCACATCAACCGAGATCATCGCACCATGCCGAAAGGCAACTGCAACGCCAAGGAAAACAGACCAAATCATCGCGGAGCGCGTGATCACTTCGGACCACGTGGAGGGGGCGCCGAATACAAAGCGGGTGACCACCTGAAACAGCGCCAAAGAGGCCGCAATAATCAGAAATGCGATGGAGAGCCGTAAGGCCGCGCCTGTCGTGAAGTCTTCGAAACGTAGGAAATAACGCATGGCGAGACCTTATGTTTTAGAGAATTAGAAGATGGCATCAGGCGCAGCCGAAGCCGCGCCTGACAAAGAAAGAAGGGTTACTCGACCGCTTGAATGCGCTCGACCAACTCGGTGCCGTATTGGTCGGTGTAGACCTTGTAAGCTGTCTGGGCCAACTCGGCGAAAGGCGCCTTGTCGATGTCGGTGATGACTTCCATGCCGTTTTCACGCAGCAAGGCCACGCCAGCATCTTCCAAACGGTTAACTTCGGCACGTGTGGCCACAGCAGAGGCTTTGGCCGCTTCATAGAACCAGCCTTTTTGCTCGTCTGTCAGGCCATCAATCAGGATCGGAGAGGCCAGAACCGCAACAGGAGAATAAACGTGACCTGTCAAAGAAACGTTGTTCTGAACTTCCCAGAACTTGGAGGCGGTGATGACGGTAATCGGGTTTTCCTGACCGTCAACAACACCTTGCTGAAGCGCGGTGAACAGCTCGGGGAAGGCCATCGGTGTTGGCGCGGCACCCATTGCCGAGAAGGCTTCCATGTGAACTTTGTTTTCCATGGTCCGCAGTTTCAATCCGTCCAGATCCGCAGGTGTGCGTATAGGGCGCTGTGAGTTTGTCACGTGGCGGAAGCCGTTTTCGGACCAAGCCAGACCAACCAATTGGTTTTCGTCGATCTTGGCCAGCAGTTCTTGGCCGATCTCACCATCCAGCGTTTTGCGCGCGTGGTCATAGTCACGGAACAGGAACGGCAGGTCCAATGCGTAGACTTCTGGAACGAAGTTGCCCAACGGTCCTGTTGATGTGATCACCACATCCAGCGAGCCGATTTGCAAGCCTTCGATCATGTCACGTTCGCCGCCCAGCTGGCCTGCGGGGGCTTGTGTGCCTGTGAATTCGCCGCCTGATAGCTCTTCGAGCTTGGCGATGAAGGCATCAGCGCCAAGACCGTAATGCGAAGTTGGCGATAGCGCGTGGCCGATCACGATGGATTGTTCAGCATAGGCAGAGCTGCCTGCGATCAGGGCAACGGTGCTTGCGACTGCGAAAAGAGTATGTTTCATTTGGTTTCCTCCCAAAGGGTGTTTCGTTTTGTCATTCAAACCTGTGCAGATGCACGGTCAGTTTTGGTGCCTCTTGTCAGGCACCTTTCAGGGCCGGTTGGCCCATCTCGTCTTCCAGATAAATCGCGATGATTTCCTGAAATGATTTTTCCGCGACAAAGCCCGCAGCAAGGGCGCGTGCCGTGTCAAAGGCGCGGGGCCAGCCTGCGATGATCTGTGCCACAGCCGGATCGGGTGCGCGGCGGATCAGCGCCACGGCGCCATCTCCCGCCACGGCACGCAGGGCTTCGATTTGTTCGCCCACGGTGGCCGACACGCCGGGCATGGTCATGCAGCGCTGTGCACCCAGTTGCGCCGTGTCCATGGTGGCGGCATGTTCGATATAGCCTACGGCGGCGCGGGGGCTGGCGAACCAGTGGCGCACATCGTCTTCCACAGGCAAAATCGCCTCAACACCGTTCAAAGGTTCACGCAAGATGCCAGAGAAGAAGCTGGACGCGGCTTTGTTCCGTTTGCCGGGGCGGATGCAGATGGTGGGGAAGCGGATGCCGACCCCGTCCAGAAAACCGCGCCGCGAATAATCGTTCAACAGCAGCTCGCCCATCGCCTTTTGCGCGCCATAGCTGGTCAGCGGTGTCAGTTGGTGGGTGTCGGGGATGACGTCAGGCAAGGGCGCGCCGAACACCGCCAGCGAAGAGGCATAGATCACGCGGGGGCAATAGCCTTCAATCGATTGGATGGCTTCCAGCAAGGCGCGGGTGCCGTCTAGGTTGACGCGGTAACCTTTATCGAAATCGGCTTCGGCCTCGCCCGATACAATTGCCGCCAGATGCACGATGATGTCAGGGCGGTTTGCGATCACACGCTCGGACGTGCCGCTTTGGGTTAGATCGGCGGCGAAAACCTCGCGGGTGCCTTTGAAATCTGCGGCCACGTCAGGCTCGATCACGTCAACCAGCGTCATGGCATCAACGGGAGTGCCGCCGATAGCGCCTGTTGCGGCAATGCGCTCGGCCAGTTTGCGGCCAATCATGCCCGCTGCTCCAATGATCGTCACGCGCATGGCGTTTCCTTTTTGTTAGACGCGGCCAGAAGCGCGCGGGTGGTGTCGTAAATGCGGTGTTCATGCACGCCAAGCGCATGTGCCAGAGCCGCGCCATCCTGCGCGCGCAGCGCTGACAGGATCAGGCGGTGGTCTTCGATGCTCTGCGCGATCACGCCGGATTTTCCGACAATATGGCGGCGGTGATCCAGTAGGTAGGAATAGAGAGTGGTGGCGAGGTCTGATAAAACCGCGTTGCCGCAGGATTGGTAAATCAACGTGTGAAACTCGCGGTCGGTGATCAGGAATTTCACCGGATCATCAGTGGCGCTTTCTTGCGCTTTAATCAACGCGGCCAAATGCTCCAAGGTCTCGGGCTCTACCTGCTGTGCGGCCAGCACCGCAACGCGGGCTTCGACCATCAACCGCGCTTCGTGCACGTCTTCCAGTTTGTAATCGGTCACCAATCTGCTGGTCAAAGCGGACATGCCCAGATCACCCACGTCTGCCGAGGCAACTTTGGTGCGTGCGCCCTGCACAACGTTCACGATGCCTTTGTTGGATAGAATCAGGAGCGCGCCGCGAATGGTTTCACGGCTGACACCCATGGTTGCTGCCAGATCACGTTCGCTAGGGAAGCTATCCCCGACACCTAAAACGCCAGATGCTATCAGCGTGGCGAAACGTTCGGCTATGGTGTCTTTGATCGAGTGATGAGTGATCTTTTCCAGCGCAGGATTTTGTGCGGTCAGAAACGCGGCATTGCTCATATCGCGTTCCTCCCAAGCTAGACACAATATACTGGTCTATTTGCTAGTCCAATTTGTCTTGGGGTGTCAACTGCCGAAAATTCAGGCAAGACGGCGCAGAATTAACTGTTATAAAAATTCGTGAAATTATCACGGTATGCAACGGTATACAGTCGACGTGCGCAATTGCATCGGGTAAGAGGGGGCAAACATCACTCAAGAGGTTTCTTATGTCCGATATCATTTACACCAAAGTAGACGAAGCACCCGAACTGGCGTCCGCGTCCTTCCTGCCCATCATCCAGAAATTCGCCGCCGCTGCGGGCGTATCTGTCGGGACCAAAGACATCAGCCTTGCAGGCCGTATTCTGGCAACTTTTCCTGAGTTCCTGAAAGAAGACCAGCGCCAGTCAGACGATCTGGCCGAGTTGGGCCAATTGGTTAAATCTGCCGATGCCAACGTGATCAAGCTGCCGAATATCTCGGCTTCTGTGCCGCAGTTGGTTGCCGCGGTGAAGGAACTTCAGGCGCAGGGCTTTGCATTGCCTGACTATCCTGAAGCACCTGCAACAGACGCTGAAAAAGCGGTGCGCGCCAAATATGACGGCCTCAAAGGTTCCGCTGTGAACCCTGTTCTGCGCGAAGGCAACTCTGACCGCCGCGCCGCCAAAGCTGTGAAAAGCTTTGCCCAGAAAAACCCGCACCGCATGGGTGAATGGACCGCTGACAGCAAAACCAAAGTATCCGCAATGTCGGGCGGTGATTTCTTCTCTAACGAAGTGTCCACCACGCTGGCAAAAGAATCCACAGCCAAGATCGTGCTGGAAACAGCCGCTGGCGAAGCCGTTCTGAAAGACGGCCTGACCTATCCTGCGGGCACTGTTGTTGACGCAACATTCATGAGCGCCGCCGCCCTCAAGTCCTTCCTTGCGGATCAGATTGAGCAAACCAAAGCAGATGGCACGCTGTTTTCGCTGCACATGAAAGCGACCATGATGAAGGTCTCTGACCCGATCATCTTTGGCCACGCTGTAAAAGCCTTCCTTGCTCCTGTATTTGAAAAGCACGGCGCGGCATTGGCTGAACTGGGTGTGAACCCGAACCAAGGTCTTGGTGATCTACTGGCCCGTGTTGACGGCAACGCGGAAATCAAAGCTGACATTGATGCCTGCATGGCGTCACGTCCGCCGATGTATATGGTTGATTCTGACAAAGGCATCACTAACCTGCATGTGTCTTCCGATGTGATCATCGATGCGTCCATGCCTGCGCTAATCCGCGCTGGCGGCAAAGGCTGGGGCCCTGATGGCAAAGAAGGCGATTCCAACTGCGTGATCCCTGACAACTCTTATGCGCCTGTCTATGACGAGTCAGTGAAGTTCTTTAAGGAAAACGGCAAACTGAACCCCGTCATAGCCGGCACTGTTCAGAACGTGGGCCTGATGGCGCAAAAAGCCGAAGAATACGGCAGCCACCCAACCACATTCGAGATCGCCGAAGCGGGCACTGTCAAGATGATCCTTGATGACGGCACGGTACTGAGCGAGCTGAAAGTAGAAGCAGGCGACATCTGGCGCTCGGCCTCTGCACGCAAAGCGCCGATTGAAGATTGGGTGAATCTTGCCATTGATCGCCAAAAAGCCGAAGGCTGTAGCGCGATTTTCTGGCTGGATGCCGCACGTGCACATGATGCCGAGCTGATCGCCTATGTAAAACCGATTTTGGAAGCCAAAGGCGTGGCCGATAAATTCGAAATCATGGCACCCCGCGAAGCAACACGCGCATCGCTGGAAACCATCACCAAAGGTGAAAACACCATCGCCATCACAGGCAACGTTCTGCGCGACTATCTGACTGATTTATTCCCGATCCTTGAACTGGCAACATCGGCCAAGATGCTCTCCATCGTCAAATTGATGAATGGTGGCGGTTTGTTTGAAACAGGGGCGGGCGGTTCTGCGCCAAAGCATGTTCAGCAGTTGGCTGAAGAAAACCACCTGCGTTGGGACAGCCTTGGCGAATTCTGCGCCTTGGGTGAGAGCCTGACCTTCCTTGCGGATGCTAAAGGTAACGAAAAAGCCCGCGTTTTGGGCCAAGCCGTTGATGCAGCGACCCAAGGTATTCTGGACAACGATCGTTCGCCATCACGCAAAGTGGGCGAGCCTGACAACCGCGACAGCCACTATTGGTTCGCACGCTACTGGGCCGAAGCCTTGGCGGCACAATCTGATGACGCAGAGCTTGCAGAACATTTTGCTCCCATCGCACAGGCGCTTGCAACAGGTGAGGCTGCAATTTTGGCTGAACTGGCTGCGGCGCAAGGTCCGGCAGTTGATCTGGGCGGCTACTATCACGGCGATGCGGCGAAAACCGCAGCAGTGATGCGCCCTTCTGCGACGTTGAATAAAATCATCGGGTAACTGATTGATTTAAAACAATCGGGCCGCGCATCTGTAAGGGGTGCGCGGCCCTTTTTGTTTGCTGCGGTCACTGTAGGCTTGGCGGCGCTGAGCTGCGGGGGTATCACGGCGCTCTGACCAACCAAAGGAACTCGCCATGACTGACGTTGCACACCGCATTGCCCGTACCATTGCCACCGATATCGAGGCCCGTGCCGATCAGGTGACTGCCGCAATTGCCATGCTGGACAGCGGCGATACCGTTCCTTTTGTGGCCCGTTACCGGAAAGAGGCGACAGGCGGTTTGGACGATACGCAATTGCGTAAACTGGCCGAGCGGCTGGATTATTTGCGCGATCTGGAAAAGCGCCGCGCCAGTATTCTGGGCGAGATTACTTCGCAGGGGAAACTGACCGATGCGCTGGCTTTGTCCATCGCCAAGGCGGATACAAAATCGGTTCTTGAAGACCTCTATTTGCCATTCAAACCCAAACGCCGCACCAAAGCGATGATTGCGCGTGAAAACGGGCTGGAGCCGCTGTTGCGTGCCATCCTTGGCGGCCGCTCTGCTGATCCTGTGACCCTTGCCCAAGGGTACATCACCGACGCTGTCGCCACCACCAAAGACGCACTGAACGGCGCGCGTGATATTCTGGTGGAGGAATTAGGTGAAAGCGCGGGCCTTGTGGGACGTCTGCGTGATGTGATGCAGCGCGAGGCGATCATCACTGCCCGTGTCAGTAAGGGCAAAGAAGAGGTCGGTGCGAAGTTCTCGGATTATTTTGACCACTCTGAGAAATGGGCGACGATCCCGTCACACCGCGCCTTGGCGATCTTGCGCGCCTCCAAAGAGGAAATCGTGACCATCGACATCGCGCCGGAGCCTGAGGCAGGTCTGCCGCGTGTGATCGGGATGATCGCAGCCGAGATTGGCATTCAGGGCGAGGGGGCAGGGGATGTCTGGCTGCGCGATGTTGCGCGTTGGGCGTGGAACACCAAGCTGAGCCTGTCGATGTTTGTGGACCTGATGACAGACCTGCGCCGCCGCGCCCATGACGCTGCGATTGAGGTATTTGCGCGTAACATGCGTGACCTGCTGCTTGCTGCGCCCGCTGGCCCGCGTGCGACGCTGGGCCTTGATCCGGGGATTAGAACAGGCTGCAAAATTGCCGTGGTGGATCAGACAGGCAAGCTGTTGGATACGGCCACCATCTATCCTTTCCAGCCACGCATGGATGTACGCGGGGCAACTGACACGTTGATCCAGATGATCCGCAAACACGATATTGCGTTGATCGCCATTGGTAACGGGACCGCCAGCCGCGAATCTGAAAAACTGGTGGCTGACGTGATCAAACTGCTGCCCGCAGGCAGCCCGCGCCCGACGCCTGTTATCGTCTCCGAGGCTGGGGCATCTGTGTATTCTGCGTCTGAATTGGCATCGCAGGAATTCCCCGATGTGGATGTCTCCATTCGGGGCGCGGTGTCAATTGCCCGCCGCCTGCAAGACCCGTTGGCCGAGTTGGTCAAGATTGAGCCAAAAGCCATTGGTGTGGGCCAGTACCAGCATGACGTTGATCAACGCCGCTTGGCTCAATCGTTGGATGCGGTTGTTGAGGATGCGGTGAACGCTGTTGGCGTCGACCTTAACATGGCTTCTGCACCGTTGCTGTCGCATATCGCCGGGCTTGGCCCGTCTTTGGCGCAGGCGATTGTCACACACCGTGACGCCAACGGGCCTTTTGCCAGCCGTAAGGCGCTGTTGAAAGTGGCGGGCGTCGGGCCCAAAGCCTTTGAGCAATGCGCAGGCTTCTTACGGATTAACGACGGGACCGAGCCGCTGGATTCCTCCTCGGTCCATCCAGAGGCGTATGGCGTAGCGCGTAAGATCGTACAGGCGTGTGGCCGCGACATCCGTGCAATCATGGGCGACAGTTCTGCATTGGCGAACCTAAGCGCGGAACAGTTTGTGGATGACACATTCGGCTTGCCGACCATCCGTGATATTCTGGCCGAGCTTGAAAAACCCGGTCGTGACCCACGTCCGGAATTCAAAACTGCCACTTTTGCCGATGGGATCGACAGCATTAGTGACCTGAAATCCGGCATGTCGTTGGAAGGCACGGTGACCAATGTTGCGGCATTTGGGGCCTTTGTGGATATTGGTGTGCATCAGGATGGATTGGTGCATGTGAGCCAGCTTGCCGACCGTTTTGTCAAAGACCCCCATGAGGTGGTCAAGGCAGGTGACGTGGTGCGCGTAAGGGTGACCGAAGTGGACGTGCCGCGCAAACGGATCGGGCTAAGCATGCGCAAAGACGGTGGAGGTGAAGCCGCGCCGCGTAAGGCGCAAGCAGAGAAGCCAAAACAAGGACGTTCGGCAAAACCTGTCACGTCAGCGGCGCCAGCCGCGCAAAGCCAAGGCGCGTTTGGCTCTGCTTTGGCAGAGGCAATGAAGCAAACATCCAAGAACACCTGACAGCGAAAACCATGCGTCGGCTGCCCCGGTTTGGGGCAGTTGATTGCGCGATGGTACTGTCAATTTGAAGTTATGACCGGTGTATTTGGGGTCATGCTGAAAAAATAATCACATTTATTTGTTGAAAATAAAGGTGTTGGAAGATTTTTCTGAATATATTTTAAGTATAAACTGTTTGGACTTGAAGCGAATCAAGTGCAGTTCTAGCGTTGAGGTCAGAATGCCCAACCGGAGCACCTCATGCATATTGCCTGCCATTATTCGTTTATTGGGATGACCTCGTGGTACCCAGGGCAGGTATTGGGGCGCGATGTTGGCTGACGCGACCAAGATAGAGGTCATGCAATTGAGCCGACGGTTTGATGCATTGGACCAGACATTGGCGCCAGATGCCGGGCTGACAAATAATACGTATGGATGTGACAGGTTTGAACTGGTCACTACAGCTGTGATCTTTGCACGGCATCCGGCGGGTGTAATGGAAGGATAATTGATGCTGGGACCGACGGGGCACATAGACACTTACACACGCGATAACCTGCCGCCGCCGGACCAGTGGCCTGAACTCAATCTGGAGGGTTTTGAATACCCCGAATACCTGAACATCGGGGTTGAATTGACCGATGCGATGGTTGCACGCGGGTTTGGCGACCACACGGCGTTGATCGGAAACGGGCGGCGGCGGACGTATAAAGAGCTGGCGGATTGGACCAACCGTTTGGCGCATGTGATGGTGGATGATCTGGGGGTGAAACCTGGTAACCGCGTGATGATCCGTTCTGCGAATAACCCCGCGATGGTGGCGTGTTGGTTAGCGGCGACCAAAGCAGGGGCTGTCGTGGTCAATACCATGCCGATGCTGCGGGCCGGAGAGTTGGCAGCGATAGTCGATAAGGCCGAGATCACCCATGCGCTGTGTGATATGCGGCTGATGGATGAGCTTGAAAGCTGTGCGAAATCTTCGGATTATCTTACAGTCGTCACCGGCTTTGACGGAACATCGAACCATGACGCCGAATTGGACCGTCTGGCCCTAGAAAAACCTGTGCAGTTAAAAGCTGTGGAAACGGGCCGTGATGATGTGGCGCTGTTGGGTTTCACTTCTGGCACCACAGGCAGTCCAAAGGCGACGATGCATTTCCACCGCGATTTACTGATCATTGCGGATGGTTACGCCAGTGAAATCTTGGGGGTCACGCCAGAGGATGTCTTTGTTGGCTCGCCGCCTTTGGCCTTTACCTTTGGTCTGGGTGGCTTGGCGGTATTTCCGCTGCGTTTTGGGGCTGCCGCGACTTTGCTGGAAAACGCATCACCGCCCCAGATGATCGAGATCATTCAGAAGTATAAAGCAACGGTGTGTTTTACTGCCCCTACGGCCTACCGCGCGATGTTATCCGCTATGGAACAAGGGGCGGATTTGTCCTCGCTTCGGGCTGCGGTGAGTGCGGGAGAGACTTTGCCAGCGCCGGTATATGCCGATTGGCAGGCCAAAACCGGCAAGCCGATGTTGGATGGGATCGGGGCAACTGAAATGCTGCACATCTTTATATCCAACCGTTTTGACGACCATGCACCCGCCTGTACGGGCAAACCTGTGCGGGGCTATCAGGCCAAGGTCATTGGCGAAGATGGCAAGGAATTACCGCGCGGTGAAGTGGGCCGTCTGGCTGTGCGCGGGCCTACGGGTTGCCGCTATTTGGCGGATGACAGGCAGGCGAAATACGTCGTTGATGGCTGGAACATCACAGGCGATGCGTTTGCGATGGATGTGGATGGCTATTTGCATTTTGCGGCGCGCAACGACGATATGATTGTCAGTTCTGGCTATAATATTGCAGGCCCAGAGGTCGAGGCTGCATTGCTATCGCATCCGGATGTGGTTGAATGTGCGGTGATTGGCGCACCCGATGAAACACGCGGTACGATTGTGCAGGCACATGTGGTGACAGCGGCCGAACCGTCTGATGAATTGGCTAAATCGCTGCAAGATCATGTTAAAGCGACGATTGCGCCGTTTAAGTACCCGCGTAGCATTGTCTTTTGCGACGCATTGCCCAAAACTCAAACTGGAAAAATTCAACGGTTTATGCTCAAACCACAACTCTAAGGGCCCGCTAGAGGCCATTTCAACAAGGAGAGATACCATGAAATTGAGATCACTTGCACTAGTGGCGGCTCTGTCTGCCCTTGCATCGGGGGCTTACGCAGATAGCGATGGAGCCAAAGTCAAAGTCGGCATGATCACAACCTTGTCGGGTGGCGGCGCCAGCCTTGGCATTGATGCGCGCGACGGCTTTATGTTGGCGGTTAAGCAATCGGGCAATGAAAACATCGAAGTTGTGATTGAGGATGACCAGCGCAAACCAGATATCGCGGTGCAAGTTGCCGACAAAATGATCCAGTCCGAAAAAGTGGACGTGATGACGGGCCTCATCTTCTCCAATCTCGCGATGGCTGTTGTGCCTAGTGCGGTTGCACAGGGCAAATTCTATCTGTCAGTCAACGCTGGCCCTTCCGCGCTGGCAGGTAAAGGGTGCAACCCGAATTACTTCAGCGTTGCCTATCAAAATGATAACCTGCACGAAGCTGCGGGTGCCTATGCAAAAGAGGCGGGATACAAAAAATCTTTCATCCTTGCGCCAAACTATCCTGCGGGAGTGGACAGTCTGACGGGGTACAAACGCTTCTATCAGGGCGACTTGGCGGGTGAGTTGCTGACCAAATTGGGTCAGACAGATTACGCTTCCGAGATCGCGCAAATCCGTGCATCGGGCGCTGACAGCGTGTTCTTCTTCCTGCCCGGTGGCATGGGGATTTCCTTTCTCAAACAATATGCAGACAGTGGCGTAGATATTCCTGTTGTGGGCCCTGCCTTCAGCTTTGATCAGGGCATCTTGCAAGCCGTTGGTGACGCGGCGCTGGGTGTGGTGAACACATCGCAATGGGGCAAAGACCTTGATAACGCCGCAAATGCTGCATTTGTTGAGACGTTTCAGGCCGAATATGACCGTCTGCCATCCCTATATGCGGCGCAGGGTTTTGACACGGCCAACCTACTGCTGAGTGCGATGGACAAAGCCAGTGTTACCGATGCGGATGCCTTCCGTGCTGCGCTGAAAGCGGCGGATTTCCCAAGTGTGCGGGGCAAGTTCAAGTTCAACACAAACAACCATCCCATCCAGAACATCTATGTGCGCGAAGTGATCAAAGAAGGTGACGTCTACACCAACAAGATCATCGGAACCGCGCTGGAAGATCACGGCGACGCCTACGCCGCTGAATGTAAAATGTAACCTACCTCGGGGCGGCACTGCGCCGCCCCGACCTCCTCTCGCTGGAGCTTTTATGTCCCCCATCCTTCTCGCTGAACAAGTCCTGAACGGGCTGCAACTGGGCGTCATGCTGTTTGTCATGGCCGCTGGTCTGACATTGGTGTTCGGCGTCATGGGGTTGATTAACCTCGCCCATGGATCGTTGTTTATGGTCGGCGCCTTTGCGGCAGCGGCGGTTGCTGGGGCCACGGGCAGTTTCCTTCTGGCGCTGGTGGCGGCATTGGCTGCGGCGGCTGCGGCAGGGGCGTTGATCGAAGTTTTGGTGATAAGGCGGCTGTATGACCGTGATCATCTGGATCAGGTTTTAGCCACCTTTGCGCTGATCCTGATCTTTTCCGAAGGCACGCGCTGGATTTTTGGCTCCTTCCCTTTGTACCTCAATGTACCTGACTATCTGTCTGGCCCAGTAACTCTGCCGGGGGGGATACAATATCCGCTGTATCGCCTGACGCTGATTGCCATCGGGCTGGCGATTGCGGGGGGGCTGTTTGCGCTGATTTCTAAAACCCGTCTGGGCATTCAAATTCGTGCGGGCGAAAATGACCGTGAGATGATCGCGGCGCTGGGTGTGGATATATCAAAGTTATATACTATCGTCTTTGCGCTGGGGGCCGCTCTTGCGGGGCTTGCGGGCGCATTGGTGGGGGCGATCCAGTCTGTGCAGGTTGGCATGGGGGAACCTGTGTTGATTGTGGCCTTTGTGGTGATTGTGATTGGCGGCATCGGTTCGATCAAAGGCGCTCTGGTGGGGGCGATCCTTGTCGGGCTGACCGACACATTGGGCGGTGTGCTGCTGCCCGAGTTGTTCAAGCTGTTCATGGATAACAGCACGGCATCCTCGGCGGGATCGGCACTGGCGTCGATGTTAATCTACATCCTTATGGCGGGTGTTCTGATCTGGAAACCTACTGGCCTGTTCGGAGCAAGCACATGAAGGCTGAGCGTATTGTGAACACCTCTGTGGTTGCGGCGCTGGTCCTCTTCCCGCTCTGGGCGTGGATGACGGACGCGCCGTTTTTGATCACACTTGCAACCAAGGCCGTGATCTTTGCATTGGCGGGTGTCGGGCTGAACATCGCGTTAGGGATTGGCGGATTGGTCAGCCTTGGCCATGCGGCGTTCTTTGGTCTGGGCGGTTATGCCATGGGCATTTTGGCCAGCCATGCGCAGGCCTATGACCCGATCTTTAACGCTCCCTTTGTGCTGGAAGGCACCAAAAGCATGCCTGTGATCTGGCTTGTTGCCATTATCTCATCCGGCCTTGCGGCGTTGGCCATTGGTGCGCTGAGCCTGCGGACATCAGGTGTTTATTTCATCATGATCACTTTGGCCTTTGGTCAGATGCTCTATTACTTCTCGATCAGTTGGCCTGCGTATGGCGGTGAAGACGGGCTGTCGATTTATGTGCGCAATAGTTTTCCGGGAATGAACACGCTGGACCCGATCCAATACTATGTGATCTGCGTCGCCCTCCTGTTTGCGGTGCTGCTGTTCACCTCGCGCCTTGCCCGTGCGCCTTTTGGTCTGGCGCTGGGGGCCGCGCGGCAAAGCCCGCTGCGGGTCAAGACGGTTGGCATCTCGCCTTACAAGCTACAGTTAGTCGCCTTTACCATTTCGGGCATGATCACCGGACTTGCCGGCGCATTGTTTGCGGACCTGAACCGCTTTGTTAGCCCGACGATGTTCAGTTGGCAGTTGAGCGGCGAAATCATCGTGTTCATCTTGATCGGCGGCACCGCACGCCTGTTCGGTCCCGTTGTCGGCGCGATTGTCTTTGTGCTGCTGGAGCATCTACTGGGCGGGTTGTCGGAATACTGGCACATCTATCTCGGCCTGCTTTTGCTGCTGATCGTCTTGTTTGCCCGCGGCGGTTTGATCGGCCTTTTGGCCGGAAAGGAGCGCAGCCATGACTGATGTCGTTCTGAGTGTGCATGACATCTGCAAGTCCTATGGCGGGTTGCAAGCGAGTAAGAACATTTCGCTAGATCTGCGAATGGGGGAAATTCATGCGTTGATCGGGCCAAATGGGGCGGGGAAATCGACGTTGATCAAACAGATTGCAGGCAGCGAGACACCGTGTTCAGGGCAGGTGCGTTTGGCAGGGAAAGATGTGACTGCATTGGATACCGTTGCACGTGCTAGACGCGGGCTGGGGCGCACGTTTCAGATATCCGAACTGGCGATGGAAGATACGGTTTTTCAAAACGTGATCTTGGGCGCCTTGGGGGCAGGGGGATCGCCGATGCGGTTTTGGCGCAATGTGCTGGGCATGGACGATTTGCGCGGCGTTGCCGAAGCGGCATTAGAGCGGGTCGGGCTGGCAGCCAAAGCGGCTGTGCGGACCTCTGAATTGTCGCACGGCCAGCGCCGCCAATTGGAAGTTGCTGTGGCCCTCACCCTAAACCCCACAGCGTTTGTCATGGATGAACCGATGGCTGGGTTGGGCACCGCTGGCAGTAAAACCTTGACGGGGTTTCTGGATGGGCTGCGCACCCAAGCACCGATCCTGTTGGTTGAGCACGACATGGACGCGGTGTTTGCGCTTGCGGATCGTATCAGCGTGTTGGTTTACGGCGAAATCATCGCCTCTGGCACTGTGAACGAAATTCGCAGTGATGCTGCGGTACGTGCCGCCTATCTGGGGGATGAGGCATGAGCCTGCTGGCCGTTGAAAACATCACCGCATCTTATGGGGCGTCACAGGCGCTATTTGGCGTATCGCTCCAGATTGCACAGGGCGAAGTACTGGCGCTTATGGGGCGCAACGGGATGGGGAAATCTACCACGGTGAAGGCGATCTGCAAGATGTTGCCGCTTACATCGGGGCGGATCACATTTGACGGCAAAGATTTGGCGCGTGTAGCGTCCTACAAGGCGGCGCGGATGGGGCTGGGTCTTGTCCCTGAAGGGCGGCGTTGCTTTACCAATTTGACAGTGTGGGAAAACCTGCACGCGGCGGCCACTGCGGGGCTATGGGATTTCGCCGCTGTCACCGCGCTGTTCCCTCGTCTGTCCGAGCGTCGCGATCAATCGGCGGCGTCTTTGTCGGGGGGTGAGCAGCAGATGCTTGCCATTGGCCGTGCTTTGATGACCAACCCCAGCCTGTTGATACTGGACGAAGCGACCGAGGGGCTGGCCCCGATCGTGCGGCAGGAAATCTGGGCCGCGATTGCCAAGCTGAAGGCCAAAACCGGCATGTCCATTCTGGTGGTCGATAAATCGCTGCGCGAACTGGCGCAGGTTGCTGACCGTGCCGTTATCCTCGAACGGGGTGAAGATGTCTGGCAGGGGCAGATCGGCGATGTGTCGGAAGTTGTGACACAACAATATCTGGGCGTTTGACGCGACGCTGCATAGCGCCGTTATGCAAGTGTTATTCCCTATAGTTATGGATTTCGATTCGGCTCGCTCTGCTGGAAACTCCCAATTTATGAGCATTTAAACACATGTTTTAACTACTGTTAAAATTATGCTGTGTAGATTTCGAGATTTTTGTATCATCTTTATATCTCGGTGTTAGTATTTCAACATACGCCCACTTCCAGCCCATGAGAAGGATCTGAAATGTTGAATTCAAGAAGACTAGCATGTGCAACGATTGTTGCAGCCAGCATCGCAAGCGGTGTGATGGCGCAAGATGTTGTTAGGATTGCATCGCCCAACAAGGTCACGGTACTTGATCCTATCGCCTCGGCTGCTGCGGGTAATATCGAAGCCTTTGGTCAGCTTTATGCACGCCTGTTGCGCAGGGACACCAGCGGGGCGTTGCAGCCTGCGCTGGCCGAAAGCTGGACCGTTTCAAAAGACGGGCTGACCTATACCTTTGAATTGCACGATGCCAAATTCTCGGATGGCACCGACATTACGGCGCAAGATGTGGCATTTAGCCTGAACCGCGTTGCCAAGGACGAAGCCTCTTCTTATCCAGCTGCTTTTGTGCCTGTTAAGGCATTTACCGCAATTGATGATGATACCGTTGAATTGACACTGGAATATCCAAGCGCGCCGATGCTGTCGTATATGGAAATTTTCAACGCGGGTATCGTCAGCATGGATGACGTGCAAGCGCGGGGCGATGAGGCGTTTTTGACCACACCTGTCAGCTCTGGCCCTTTTATGGTTGAGGTGTGGAAGCCGAACGACCGTCTGATCCTGAAGGCAAACCCATATTACTGGCGTGAAGGCTACCCCAAGGTTGCGGGCGCTGAATTGATTGAAATCTCGGATGATAACACACGCGGGTCGATGATCATGGCGGGTGAAATCGACGCCAATCGCGGTGTACCGTTTGCGCAAGTGGACGAAATGAACGCAAATGACGGTGTGACTGTTCCGCTTGAACCGTCAACGTTGATTTACGAAATCATGCCAAACCATGCGGTTGCGCCGTTTGATAACATCAATGTGCGCAAAGCGGCTGCAATGGCTTTGCACCGTGAAGCGATGGTAAAGGCGATGACGTTGGGCAAAGCCGTGGTTGCAAACAGCACACTGCCAAATGCGCTGACCTATTATGCCGCTGATGTGGCCGCCCCTTCTTATGATCCCGCGGCTGCGCGTGCGTTGTTAGAGGCAGAAGGGGCATTGGGGGCCGAGGTCACGTTGATGGTCACACCCCAGTTTGAACAAGCCGCGACCCTTCTCAAAGCGCAATGGGATGCCGCAGGTTTTAAAACCTCGGTTGAGCGTGTGGACCCCGGCCTGTGGTGGGACCGCCTGACAAAAGGTGAATATCAGGTCACAGTAAACTGGTGGTACAATGAAACCGAAGACCCAGATTTGGCGGTGCGTTGGGCCGTTTGCGGCACGTGCGGAAATAAATCCTACTACACAAACTACAACAACGAAGAAGTGAACGCGATGGTCGAAGCGGCCTTGCGTGAGCAGGATGATACCAAACGCAGTGCGATTTACGGCGAAATTCAACGCATCTCGACAGAAGAGCTGGCACAAATTCCGCTCTATTACCCGCCCTTCGCCAATGCTTACTCCACCCGTATCAAAGGTCTGACCCTGACGCCGTCGCTTCAGTGGACTTTGGAAGAAGCCGAATTCGTTGAGTAATCCAACATTTCCGGCCCGACGCTAATCGGGCCGGATTTCCTTTGGTGGAGTGACCCCTTGAAAAGCCTGCGTTTTATCGTCTCCAGAATGTTGCAGTCTGTGCCCGTTTTGTTTGGCGTCAGTATTGTGACTTTCCTTCTTATGATTGCCACGCCGGGTGATCCGATCCGCCTGCTGGTCGGTGTGCGCGCCTCAGAGGAAACGATTGCCTTGATCCGTGACCGCTATGGTCTGGATGATCCGATCTTGTCGCAGTATTTCACCTATCTGGGAAATCTGTTGCAGGGGGATCTGGGGGCATCGCTGCGCTTTAAGGTGCCTGTGTCTGATCTGGTCGGGCAGTTTTACCCCGTCACGTTGTTTCTGGTGGTCTATTCTATCATTCTCATTTTGCCGCCTGTGGTTGTTTTGTCTGTTTGGTCAGCCAAACGGCCCAACGGTCTGGCTGATCAGGTGATCCGCGTTCTAGGGGTGATGGGGCTGGCGATTCCTGTGTTTTGGATGGCATTGCTGCTTGCACGTTTCTTTGGCGTGACGCTGGGGTGGTTCCCTGTCAGCGGCTTTGGCGATACATTTATCGAACATCTGCACCATTTGTTTTTGCCTGCACTCTCCACTGCGATCTGGGTGATCCCGATCCTGACCCGCAACCTACGTTCGGCGTTGTTGGATGAGATGAACCGCGATTACGTGCTGGCGGGCATGTCTAAAGGGTTGGGCGAGGCCCAAGTGTTTCGCACCCATGTTTTCCCCAATTCGGTTTTGCCAACACTGAACCTGTTTGCGGTGATTGTGGCCTATCTGCTGGGCGGTTCGGTGATTGTCGAAACCGTTTATGCCGTGCCCGGGATGGGCAAGCTGATGGTCGATAGCATTCTGGCCCGCGATTATTTTGTCGTCCAAGGTGCGACGCTGGTCTTTGCGCTGACCACGATTGTTGTGATGCTGGCCGTTGATCTGATTTCTGGCCTTATCGATCCGAGGATTAACACATGAAGATGTCTCCTATGTTCCTGTGGGGTGCTGGTCTGGTTGCTCTATGGGGTGTGATTGCGCTGGCGGCTCCGATGCTTGCGACACATGATCCTTACGCAATTGATTTCGAGGCACTGTTGCAAGCGCCCAGTGCGCAGCATTTCTTTGGCACCGATAACGTGGGCCGCGATACGTTTAGCCGTGTGATATATGGGGCGCGGCTGGCGCTTTATATCGGGATTTTGGGGGTTATTGCGCCCATGTTGATCGGCATGGCAATTGGCCTGACCGCAGGATATTTTGGGGGCTGGGTGGATTCAATCGCCATGCGTGTGGTGGATGTGGCTGTGCCTTTCCCCTTCTTTGTCTTGGTTCTATCCATTGTCGCTGTCTTGGGGCCGGGGATTGAAAATTACTTCATCGCCTTGGCGCTTGTGGGGTGGGTTGGATATGCCCGGCTGGCCCGCGCCGAGGCTATTGTGCTGCGTAGTTCTGAATTTGTCATGGCGGCGCGTACTATGGGGTTTTCCCACCCCTATATCTTGTTCCGCCATGTGCTGCCCAATGCTTTGTCGCCTGTGGTGGTCTATATGATGACCGACGTCACACTGGTAATCCTGTTTGGGGCGGCGCTTGGGTTCTTGGGTATGGGTGTTGCGCCGCCTGCCGCTGAATGGGGTGTGATGATTTCCGAGGGGCAGATTTATATCTCAACCGCGTGGTGGATCAGTTTCTTCCCGGGGCTTGCCATGGTTCTGATTGGTGTCGGTTTTGCGCTGATGGGTGACGGATTGGCTAAAATGCTAAGGATTGAACGATGAACCCGCTGTTGAGTGTCCGCAACCTCACCGTGCGTTTTGGTGAAACAACTGCTGTTGATGACGTATCCTTTGATCTGCCACGCGGTGGTGCGCTGGGGATTGTCGGGGAGAGCGGGTCTGGCAAATCAGTGACCTGCCGTGCGTTGATGAAACTGCTGCCATCAGTGGCCAAAATTGACGGAGCAATCACATTTGACGGCGATGATATCCTTGGCGCGTCCGAGGCCAAGCTGAACACCCTGCGCGGCAAACGCATCGCGATGATATTCCAAAGCCCCGCCTCGCATTTGGACCCGTTGATGCGCATAGGGGATCAAGTGGCAGAAACCCTGCGTAAGCATACTGATCTAAAGGGCCGCGCCATTCAGGACGAAGTGCTGCGACTGCTGGATGTGGTGCGTATTCCTGACGTGCAACGCTGTGCACGGGCCTATCCGCATGAACTCTCTGGTGGGATGAAACAGCGCGCCATGATTGCGGGTGCGTTGGCGTGTAAACCCGATCTGTTGCTGGCGGATGAGCCGACAACGGCACTGGATGCCACCGTACAGAAAAGCGTTCTGGACTTACTGGCCGAGCTGCGGCGCACCCAAGGGCTGTCGATGATATTCGTCAGTCATGATCTGGGTGCTGTGGCGCGGGTTTGTGATGATGTGCTGGTCATGCGTAAATCCAAGCTTGTTGAAACAGGCAAGATCAGAGACGTGATCGAAAACCCGCAGCATGAATATACACAAATGCTGATTGCCTCCCATCCGGATCGACTTAGGCTGCATAAACCGCAAGACGTGGCCCGCGCCGCGCCGTTGTTTGAGGTGAAAGGCGTCCAAATCAGGTATGGTGGCGGCAGTATTCTGGACAGCTTGATGGGGCGTGAAGGCGGGTTTGTTGCTGTCAAAGGCGCAAGTTTTTCGGTTCAGCGCGGCGAGGCATTGGGCATTGTCGGTGAAAGCGGATCGGGCAAAACGACATTGGCGCGTTCGCTGGTGGGCTTGGTCAAAACCGCCAAAGGCGAAATCCTCTATGAGGGTAGCCCCGCAGAACCAACAGGCCGCAATCGGGCGGCTTATCTGCGTGACGTGCAACTGGTTTACCAACATCCTTATGAGGCGCTGTCGCCTCGTATCTGTATCCGTGATGCCATCGGTGAACCGCTGCGGCGGCACAAGCTTTGTAGCCCGAAAGATATCCCTGCCAAAGTCGCCGATCTGATGCAGCAAGTCGATCTGGCTCCCGAGTTGGGCGACCGCCTGCCGGCGCAATTGTCAGGCGGGCAATGCCAACGCGTCGCAATTGCCCGCGCCCTTGCCATGGACCCGCGTGTTTTGATTGCGGATGAGGTGACATCGGCGCTGGACGTGACATTGCAAGCGCAGGTAATGGATTTGTTGATCCGTCTACAAAAGGAGCGCGGCCTAACCATGATTTTTATCAGTCACGATTTGGCGGTGATCCGCAGGCTTTGCAATTCGGTGATCGTGATGCGGCAAGGTGAAATTGTTGAGGCGGGGCCAACGGCTGACGTCTTTGATAGTCCAACCCAAGATTACACCCGCACGCTGATTGATGCGATCCCACGGTTGGATGCGGCGCCCGCATGACCCAAGCAGGAAAACCAATCGAAGGCACCGTTTTGGAGCGGGTTGCACAGGCGCGGAACCTTTCCAAAAGTGAAAGCGCAGTGGCGATGTGGATTGAAGCAGAGCTGATGCAAGTGCCGTTTGATACGGCCGGGGAACTGGCCAAACACGCAAATGTTGGTGAAATGACGGTCACGCGATTTGTGAGGCAGTTGGGGTATAAGAATTTTAAAGAGTTCAAAGTCGCCATTAACTCGGACCTGAGAACCGCACGTGAAAAAGACGATGATCTGCGCCAGTTGCGCATAGCGATCCCTGTCACAACCCAAGACGAATTGGCCCAGCAGCTGGAGTTAGAGCTCGCAGCGATTGTCGAGGTCTACCGCCTTGCGACAACCGATCAGTGGCACGCCGCCATTGATGTTGTGATGCAGGCGCGTCACATCAAAGTGTGCGGCTTTCAGGGCTCTATGGGTTTGGCTATGGATTTTGCGACACGGCTAAAATACGCACGCTCCGGTGTGCGCTACACATCGGGGATCAGCGGGAACTGGTCAGAAATTTTTGCCGATGACGTGGAGGATAGCTGCGTCATTCTTGTGGATACGGTGCCCTATGCTGCAGCCTCTGTGCGAATTGCGCAACTGTGTCTGGATCGTGGTATCCCCTTGATCACCGTCACGGACCGTTATGACCCATGGCCCCGCCAATACACACCACATGCGCTATCGGTCAGCACCGTGACCAAGACGTTTTTGGATAGCACGGCAGGATTGTCGGCTTTGCTGAACCTCATATTGAATGGCGTTACCGCACGTTCAGGTGATGGTGCTGTGACCCGTGTGAAGGAAATGAGCACGCTTGGTCAACATTTTGAAGCTTATACATTTGATCCGGGTACACAAAGCCGCCCGACGACACGCACCAAAAGGAAATCCCGTTCATGACTGTCAAACCCCGCGCCCGTGACATTGGTCTCACCTTCTCTGGAGTGACTGGTCCCCATAACGCGATCACTGATGTGCCCGGACTGACAGTGGGGTACAGCACGATCATCGAAGAAGCGGTTGAAGGTAGGCACAAAGGCCTGTGCACAGGGGTGACAGCGATCATCCCTCGTGGCGGATCGGGCAGCATCCAGCCTGTTTGGGCGGGCCTGAATTCGTTCAACGGGAATGGAGAACTGACAGGCGGCCATTTGATCAACGATCTAGGCTGGTTCTTGGGGCCGGTTATGATCACCAATTCCCACGGCGTAGGGATGACCAGCCATGCGACAGTCGGCTGGATGGTTGAGCGTTATCAAGAGATTTTCGAGAAGGATCACATGTGGTGCCTGCCCGTTGTGGGGGAAACATATGATGGATCACTAAACGATATCAATGCACGCGGGGTGCAGGAACATCACGTGCTTGAGGCGCTCAATTCTGCAGTTAGCGGGCCGATTGCCGAAGGCAATGTGGGCGGTGGCACGGGGATGATCGCCTATGAATTCAAAGGCGGCACAGGGACTGCGTCGCGTAAGGTTACCGTGGCGGGTGTGGAATATACCCTTGGCGTTTTACTGCAGGCCAATCACGGCATCCGTAACTGGTTCGAAGTGTCGGGTGTACCCGTAGGCCAACACATGCGCGATGATCTGCTGTTTGAAAAAGAGCAGGGTTCTATCATTGTAGTGATCGCCACTGATGCGCCATTGTTGCCGCATCAATTGAACCGTTTGGCGCGGCGCGGTTCCATTGGGATTGGCCGAAATGGCACCAAAGGCGGACACAGCAGCGGTGATATCTTTATGGCGTTTAGCACCGCTAACGGTCAGGATAATCCGTGGCATACTCCAGACGTGATGACATTGAGCGCGTTAAGCGACACCCATCTTGATCTGTTTTATGAGGCCGTTGTGCAGGCAACAGAAGAAGCCGTGCTGAATGCGATGATCGCCGCTGAAACCCGTACTGCCGTAAAACCCGCTGGTAAAACCGTGCGTGCGATTGATCATGCAAAACTGGTTGCGCTTGTACAGAACGGCACCAAGTCACTGTAACGATTGGGTGGTGCGTTCCAGCAGGTCTTTGAGGGCTGCGATACGGGCAAAGCTGGATCGTCGTTGGCGGGCGATCAGCCATAGGTCATGAAAACGTCTTTTGGGGAGTGGGACAATGGCAAGGTCTTGTTGCCGTGCAAAGGCATCGACGCCTGATTTCGGTAGAATAGTATAGCCCAACCCCTCTGCAACAGGGGCTGGGATTTGGCCTATCTGGTTGATAAATGTCCGCACTCTCAGGAAATCAGCGCCTTTGTAGGTGTCACCAAAATTCAGCGATAGCAGATCATCCGCATAGGAAAACCCGTCGGGATGCGCCACAAAACCAAGGGTGTTTAACCGATCGAGGCTTAGGTTCGTCGCGTCAAAGCGGGCTGGCAGCACAAGGCATAGCTCTTCGCGGGCCAATGGGGTGGCGTGTAGGCGGGGGTGGTCGGATTTCTCGGATATGATCCCCAGATCTAACGCGTCTTTCAGAACACCCGCAACAATGCTTGCCTGTGGTGCTGCCGTCAGATGGATGCATAGGTCAGGTGCGTGTTTCATATGTGCCAAAAGATGCGGATAGGTCCAAAGCGCCATACTGCCCGAACACCCGATACGGACATCCCCGACGTTTGGATCATCCACTTCGATGCTTTCGCGCAACGCGCGTTCTTGCGTGCGGCGTGCTTTGCCCACCTCCAGCACAGCACTGCCAGCGGATGTGAGGGTAAAGGATTTACCCTCTTGCAGGATCAGCGGCTTGCCCACCTGCGTCTCTAGCTTGCGCAGATGTTGGGACACGCCGGGTTGTGTCATGCCCAAACGGTCAGCCGTTTTGGTGAAATGGCCAATTTGGCAAAGTGTGGTGAAGGTTTCGAGCCACGTGGCGTTCAGCATGATTATATCATTTTGTTATTAAGTTTATCAGTAATGATAATTTTTAATGGCGTCGCGGTCCAGCTATATCGGAAGCAGACCGTTACAAAGGAAAAACAGATGACACCCACTCCACGCTCTTTCTCGCATATCGGCTTGTCCGTTCCTGATCTGGATAAGGCGATTGAATTTTACAGCGACATTCTTGGCTTTTATGTGATCATGGAAGCCACCAAGATCATTGAGGATGACAGTGACATCGGCCAGATGTGTACGGATGTTTTTGGTGCGGGGTGGGGCAGTTTGCGCATTGCGCACCTCGCCACTGCTGACCGCATCGGGTTCGAACTGTTTGAGTTTGAAGGTAATTCAGAGCCAGAGCAAAACCTCGATTTCCGCAAACACGGTACATTCCACTTTGCGATCCAAGACCCGAACCTGGAAGATTTACTGGCCAAAATCGTGGCGGCCGGGGGCAAGCAGCGCATGCCTGTTCGCACTTATTTCCCTGACGAAAAACCCTACCGCATGGTCTATGTCGAAGACCCTTTTGGCATCGTGTTTGAACTGTATAGCCACAGTTATGAGTTGACCTATTCGGCAGGCGCTTACGCCTAATGCACTGGTCCAGCGCATTCACTATGCGTCACGCAGCGTAGATTTCATCGGCAACAGGCAGGGCGTCTATATTTGGCGCGTTGGAAACTGCCGATGATCTGACCGCCAGTTCTGGTTGACAAAGCTCCATGCATCTATAAATCCAGATATATGGATAAAGAAAACGCTCTTGATGCCTTCGCGGCGCTTAGTCAGTCCACGCGCCTTGATGTGTTTCGCCTGCTGATCAAAGCGGGCGAGGCTGGTATGCTGGCAGGGGCGGTTAGTGATGCGCTTGATGTCCGGCAAAATACCATGTCGGCGAACCTTGCGATTCTGGCGCGTGCAGGGCTGATCCGAAGCCAGCGTGAAGGGCGTAGCATTCGATATTTTGCAGATATGGGGGGCCTGCGTGGGCTTCTTTCCTTCTTGATGGAAGAGTGTTGCGGGGGAAACCCGCAGATGTGCCAACCCATTCTGGATGAGCTCTCTTGTGCATGTTGATTTGCTCTCCCTTTACTCATTACTGAAAGCCTAACATGACCGATACATCACCACAGGCCGCCGCAGGGCTGGGCACTTTTGAACGCTGGCTCTCGGTCTGGGTGGCCCTTGCCATCGGCGCTGGGCTGCTGTTCGGCAACCTGTTTCCCGAAGCGTTTTTGTTTCTTGCGTCACTTGAGGTCGCATCCGTCAATTTACCGGTGGCAGTGCTGATTTGGGCGATGGTCTATCCGATGATGGTTGGCGTTGATTTTTCTACCTTGCGACAAGTGGGGGATAAGCCGAAGGGATTGGTTATCACACTGGTCGTCAATTGGTTGATCAAACCTTTTACCATGGCCGCGCTGGGTGTGTTGTTCTTTGAATATGTGTTTGCGGGACTGATCCCGCCCGACGATGCATCAGCCTATCTGGCGGGGGTGATCCTGTTGGGCGCGGCCCCCTGTACGGCGATGGTCTTCGTCTGGTCAAACCTGACGCGCGGCGATGCAACCTATACGCTGGTGCAGGTCAGCGTGAATGATGTGATCATGGTGTTCGCCTTTGCCCCGATTGTGGCGTTTTTGCTGGGGGTCACGGATATTGTGGTGCCGTGGGGCACGCTGATGATATCTGTTGGCTTGTATGTCTTGCTGCCGTTGCTGGCGGGCTATCTGACCCGCAAGGGTCTTGTAGCTAACGGGGGCGAAGCGGCGGTTGATGCCTTTAAATCGCGTGTGCAGCCGTTCTCGATCTTTGGTCTGTTGGTGACGGTTGTGCTGTTGTTTGGGTTTCAGGGCGAAGTGATCCTTGATCGCCCCTTGGTCATTGTACTGATTGCCATACCGCTGTTGATCCAGTCCTATGGTATTTTCTTTATCGCTTATGGGGCGGCACGGGCGTGGGGTGTTCCGTTCAATGTCGCGGCCCCCTGCGCGATGATCGGCACCTCGAATTTCTTTGAGTTGGCAGTCGCCGTGGCGATCAGCCTGTTTGGCCTCGGCTCAGGCGCGGCGCTGGCGACGGTTGTGGGTGTGTTGGTCGAAGTGCCAGTGATGCTGTCGCTTGTCGCCTTTGCCAATCGGACACAGCATTGGTTCCCACCTGCGAAGTAAGCAGTGAGCGTCGCGGGCAGATCAAACATGGATCATGCTGTTTTTGCCAACATCTTATAAAGCGCCGCGACCGAGGCAGCGTTATCCGCAAAAGGTTGGCCTTGCTCGTCTAACAGGTTGTTCTCAAACCCCACACGCAGTGTCCCGCCGCGCCGTGCGGCTTGAGTGAGGCATTGATGTTCTTGTTGGCCGAAGGCGCAAACCATCCAAGACGCCGCGCTGTGCCACTGCTTCAGAAAGGGTGCCAGATCGCTGGGGCTGGATCTCTGGCCTTGCGTATAGCGGCCCAGCACAAAGATCACCTCACTTTGATCGGGCCGCACGATGCCTTGAGCCTGCCAATCGGCGAGCAGAGCAATGTCGTCTGTGTTGTAGATAATATGCTGCACTCTGGTGCAATTTTCAGCACACGCGCCATAGAGGTGATCGGCGAGTTCGGGAGAGCGGGCGATTTCACGTATAGAGACAGAGGCCCAGCGTGGCTTAACATCTTGCAAACACCTCATTTGCGTTGCGACGTCAAAAACCCCTGCGGCCTCTGTTGTGATCTGGACGGGCATGTCAGGTAGTGCAGAGGTCAGTGCGGCCAGCGTTTCCAGATAGCGGCCTGCATCCAGCGAATGCGCGCCCTGTTCGTCACGCACATGCAAGTGTAAAGCATCGGCGCCAGCACTGTGACAGGCCGTTGCTGTCGCGACAATGTCGTCTATTGTGATAGGCAGGGCAGGGTGATCCGCTTTGCCGCGCCTTGCGCCGTTTGGGGCCACCATGATGAAAGGTTTTTGCACGTGATATTGCCCTTATGGCTGCAATGGGTCTGTCCTGCAATCTGGGTGAACGACCGGTACTGTCAATAGGCAGATACCTCATGTAACGATAACCTCTGGAATTGACAGGGTCGCGCGCGGTTCTGGCTTGTTGGGTGGAGTAAGGGACTATGATCTACCAGAAACCTATGCGCAAAGCGGTGCGCTGATGATGCCGCATAGTTTAGGTGTGGCTGGCGTGCTTTTTGCGGCATTGGTTTGGGGCACAACGGGTGTCGCCGCCACGTTCGCGCCCGATGTCAGCGCGGTTGCGATTGGCGCCGCAGCGATGGGGATTGGGGGGCTGTTGCAGTGTCTCTATGCCGCCCAAGGTATCCGCCGCAATATGGCCAAGCTGCGGATGCAGTGGCGCTATCTGCTGTTGGGTGGCATCGCAGTTGCGATTTACCCCTTGGCTTTTTACGGGGCGATGCGGCTTGCGGGCGTTACCATTGGCAATGTTGTGACCATTGGCTCCGCGCCGCTAATTGCCGCTGTAATTGAGTTGGCCTTTGATAAAGCGAAATTATCGACGCGCTGGATGATCGGTGCTGCAATCGGATTGGTCGGGATTGTGTTGATCAGCATGGCGAAAGGTCACGATCTGGGCGGCGGGGCGCAGGATACAGTCTTTCAGGGCGTCCTCTTGGGCCTGATCGGCGGGGCGACCTATGCGCTTTATTCGTGGACCGCGCGGCGTGTGATGTTGAGCGGCGTGCGGTCAGATATCGCCATGGGCGCGACATTTGGCATCGGCAGCTTGCTGCTGCTGCCTGTGCTGTTGGCCACTGGCGCACCCTTGCTGGCGTCATGGGGGAATGCTTTTGTCGGGCTTTATCTGGCGGTTATTCCGATGTTCTTGGGGTATCTTAGTTTTGGCTATGGTCTGGCGCGTGTATCGGCCAGCACGGCTACAACCACATCCCTGTTCGAGCCTGTCGTGGCTGCCTGCCTTGCCGTTCTGATTGTCGCAGAGCGCCTGTCGGTTACAGGATGGATCGGTGTGGCGTTGGTTGTGACTTCGCTCTGTGTGATCACAGTGAAACGCAAGCCGCTGATATAGGTGGTCTCAACGCTGCTTAGGAATGGGTCTTTTCGCGTTTGAATTGGCCCGGCGAAACCCCGAATTCACGCCGGAACGCGCGCGTGAAATGGGATTGATCCTTGAAGCCAAAGTCCAGCGCAAGCCCCGCCAAATTCTCGGACGCGCCAGTTTTGCTTTCCAGTATCTTGCGACAGGTATGCAGGCGCACGGTACGGATATAGGCCGCTGGCGTTGATCCGATACCCGCAAAGCTGTTGTAGAGGCTGCGCCGCGAAATTCCGAATTCTTGGGCCAATTTGTCAGGGGTTAGATCGGGATCAGATTGCAAGTTCAGGATTTTTTTATGCCATGAGGGGGGCAGTTCACCCGCGTCCATTTCCATTTTGAAAGGAAGCTCCAAAGGCGCGCTGCGTTCTGTCAGGAGGCGGCTGGCAAGCTGGCTGGCGCAGCTCATGATATGGCCGCCTTCGTCATCTGTTTCCGGATCAGTGAGCAGCGTCATCAACATGGATTTCAATGCGTTCATCCCCGTTGAAGGCAGGTTGTGCCTGTCTGCGTCTCGGATCAGCACGCGATCCGAAAATGCATGGGAAGAGCGCGAAAAGCCAAGGATGAGTAGTTTAAAATCGCCACTAACGCGGAATTTATATGGGGTTGAGATGTCATAGAGACCGATGTCACCGGTTTGGAGCGTCACTGAACGGCCCGCTTGCTCGATGTCGCTGCGGCCGCCGATTTGCCAGACCAGTTTGCAAATATCTTCACCCGTTCTACCCTCAACCATCTCGCTCGTGCGTTCGGCGGTTAGGGGGGTGGCTGACAGAAGGGCTGTTGATGCGGATTGCCCACGGCATGCATTCATCCGTCCGGTAAATGCCCCTGACTTTGATGTAATGTCCAAACGCGCCAAGCTCGTTTCGAGTTCGCGTGCGAAGATGTCTGCATCGTTGGTTGCGATGCGTGAAATTGACGATCCGCAGTTGGCGACTGGATAATTTGCTTGTTCTAAACCCATAATACTCCTCCCCTCAGCAATGCTAGGGGAATTCAATCCAGCAAGCAAGAATGCATGATGAGCGCCTGACAAAGGCATTTTAGCCGCTTTATGCACGCAATGGCCAAAAATATGCACGCAGCGTCAATACAGCCCCGCATCCGCCTCGTCAGAGTAGAACATCTAGTTTTTGCTGGGGAATTGGCGGCAAAAACACCAAAGGGAGGAAGACATGAAGAATTCTAACAAGGACCAACTGTACCGTGATTTCAACGCAGGAAAACTGTCGCGTCGTGGATTTATCAGCCGTGCAGCCGCACTGGGCGTTGCAGCACAAGCTCCGTTTTTCCTAAGCGCTGCACATGCGGAGACGACAACGGCAGAAGAATATGACTACATCGTTATCGGCGCAGGGTCCGCAGGCTGTGCAGTAGCTGCGCGCCTGTCCGAAGACCCCGCCAATAAGGTTCTGGTATTGGAAGCTGGCCCGTCAGATACCAACCAATACATCCACATCCCCGCGACATTCCCGTTTTTGTTCAAAACCGAACTGGACTGGGATTATGTGTCCGAGCCACAAGACAAGCTGGATGGCGGCACGCTTTACATGCCACGGGGTAAGGTGATCGGCGGCTGTTCCTCCATCAATGCGATGATTTATCAACGCGGCCATGCTTCTACCTATGACGCATGGGGGCAGAGCAACGCGGGCTGGAGCTATGCCGATCTGCTGCCGTTGTTCATGAAATCCGAGTCAAACTCACGGGGCGCATCCGAAACACATGGCGCTGATGGGCCGCTGAGCGTGACCGACCTGAATGACCCGAACCCGATTTCACTTGCGATGGTTCAAGGCGCTGGCGAAGCGGGTTTCGCGCTTAACGATGACTTCAATGACGGGGATCAAACCGGATTTGGCTTGTATCAGGTCACGCAAAAAGGCGGTTACCGCGCCTCGGCTGCGGTCAGCTATTTGCATCCTGCAATTGATGCAGGCCGTGTGACGGCGCAAGCCGAAGCAATGGTTACGCGGATTGAAACTGCGCAGGGTCGCGCAACAGGCGTGACCTTTATGGCGGATGGCAAAGAGCACACCGTGCGCGCCCGCAAAGAGATCATCCTTTCAGGTGGGTCGTTCAACTCGCCGCATTTGTTGATGATGTCGGGCATTGGGCCCAAGGCGCATTTGGAAGAACACGGCATCACCGTTGTGCATGATTTGCCGGGTGTTGGGCAAAACCTGCAAGAGCATTACATGATGCCTGTGGTTTACACCTGCACTCAAAAGGTCAGCCTGTCCCAAGCAGGAACAGAAGAACAAGGAGCGTTGTTTGCCGAAGGCAAAGGTTTGCTCACCTCCAACATCGGTGAAGCAGGCGGTTTCCTGACAGTGAACGAAGGTGCCGCTGCGCCTGATCTTCAGTTCCACTTTGCGCCTGGGTATTTCATTCAGGATGGCGCGGGTAACCCGACTGACGGTTCTGATGGGATGACAATCATGCCGTCTCTGGTGCAGAGCAAGGGCACAGGCTCGGTCACGCTGGTGTCGGCTGACCCTATGGTTAAACCCAAGGTGAACCCGAATGTGTTCCAGAACGAAGAGGATTATAAAATCCTGATCGAAGGCGTCAAAGTCGCGCGGGCAATCTTTGCCAGCTCTGCCATGGATGATCTGCGGGGAGAAGAGTTCTTGCCCGGAGCAGATGTGCAATCGGATGAAGACCTGAAGGCCTATATCAACAAATACATCCAAACCATCTATCACCCTGTGGGCACCTGCAAAATGGGCGATGATGACATGGCCGTTGTCGACAATGAATTACGCGTGCACGGCATCGACGGGCTACGGGTTGCGGATGCATCGATCATGCCAACGATCATCAACGCAAATACCAACGCGCCTACGATTGTAATCGGTGAGAAATGTGCCGAGCTGATCCGCTCGGCCTGATCACAGCATTAACCATGGCCGCGCCCGAAACGGTGCGGCCATATCGCGACGATAAGGGGCGGATTTATCATGCCCCAACGATACAGAAGAAAAAGGAGTGCCTTGATGCAAGGACAAATGATGGAGATGCCACTGACCATTGGCAGTCTCATTACGCATGCAGAACGTTATCACGCAAAAACCGAGATCATCTCGGTTGAGACATCGGGCGAACGGACCACAACCGATTGGGGGAGTGTGGGCGCCAATGCACGCAGGCTGGCATCGGCGCTACGCAAACTGGGTGTAACAGACGGCGAACGCTGCGCGACGATGGCATGGAACAACCGCCGCCACCTTGAAATTTATTTTGGCGTCTCTGGCGGCGGCATGGTGTGCCATACAATCAATCCACGCCTTGCGTCCGAGCAACTGGTGTTTGTCGCGGGCGACGCGCAGGATCAGGTACTGTTCTTTGAAGTTACTTTTCTGCCGTTGATTGCGGAAATCCAATCCCAGCTTGAAACAGTCAAGCATTTCGTCCTGATGGGCCCGCGCGATGATGCGGCGGCAGGTCAGGTAGAGGGGCTGATGTTCTATGATGAGCTGGTTGCGACAGGGGATGCCGATGCGCAGTGGCCTGAAGTGGACGAACGCGCAGCCTCCAGTCTGTGCTATACCTCTGGTACGACGGGCAACCCCAAAGGTGTTCTGTACTCCCACCGTTCCACAGTGATGCATACGCTGGTTGCAAACCAGCCCGATGGCCTTGCGATTTCGGCGCAAGACACGGTTTTGCCTGTGGTGCCGATGTTCCATGTTAACGCATGGGGCGTGCCTTACGTTGCGGCGGCGAACGGGTGTAAATTGGTTTTACCGGGGCCGAATCTTGGCGGTGAAGCTATTTTGAAGCTTATTGATGATACAGAAACCACGCTGGCCTTGGGTGTTCCTACAATCTGGATGAACCTGCTGGCCGCTCTGGAAGCATCAGATTCAAAATTGCCCAGCCTGACCCGCACAATGGTTGGCGGTGCGCCTTTGCCACCCTCCATCATCCCGAAATTTGCGGCCTACGGGGTCGAGTTGCTACATGCGTGGGGCATGACCGAAACCTCGCCTGTGGCCACATTGAACCAATTCTTACAACGTCACAGCGTGCTGTCGGACGATGAAAAGACCGAGCTGCGCACAGGGCAGGGCCGCCCTCTGTATGGAGTTGATTTGCGGTTGCTGGATGAAAACGGCGGGGTGATCCCGCATGACGGTAAAACCCAAGGTGATCTGCAAGTACGCGGTCATTGGGTTGTGAAAAGCTACTTTGGCAAGGACAGTGATGCGCTGACCGAAGATGGCTGGTTTGACACGGGCGATGTCTCAACCATTGATGAAGATGGCTATATGATCATCCGTGACCGCTCCAAAGATATCATAAAATCAGGGGGCGAATGGATTTCGACGGTAGAGTTGGAAAACATCGCCATTTCTCACCCACAAATCGCCAATGCCGCCGCCATCGCCGCCCGTCACGAGACATGGGACGAGCGCCCGATAGTAATTGCCGTCAAGACCGCCGCTGCCACTGTGGAAGAGGCAGAATTGCTGGCGTTCTACAAAGGAAAAGTTCCGTCATGGCAAGCGCCAGATGCGGTGATCTTTGTGGATGCGCTGCCGATGGGCGCGACAGGAAAAGTACAAAAGAACGAGCTGCGTAAACAATTCGGCAGCCATTTAATCGAAGGAGGAGACACCAATGCTTAGTCCGAAAACCGAAGGCGTTAACCCTGCGTTTGCCGAAATGGATCAGGCGGTGGCAGAGTTGACAGCCGCCAAAGACACATGGGCAAAAACCACCAACGCCCAGCGGATTACCGTCCTTTCCGAGATCAAAGACCGTCTTATGCCTGTTGCGCAAGATTGGGCCGAAACCGCAGCGCGCAAAAAGGGTATCCCCGAGGGGTCTGCACTGGTGGGAGAGGAATGGATTTCCGGCCCTTATACCGTGATGTCAGCCTGCAATGGCCTGCTGCAAACCCTGTCGCATATGGAGGGCAAAACCTTCCTGAATTCGCTCAAAAAGCGTCAGACGGTTGGCGGCCAAACGGCAGTGCGGGTGCTGCCCCATTCGATCTGGGATCACTTGCTACTGTCGGGTGTCTCCGCCGAAGTCTGGATGCAAAGAGGTGTCACGCCCGAGAATTTGGCGGCTAACACAGCCTCCAGCTATGACGCCCCTGTGGACAGCCGTACAGGCAAAGTGACGCTGGTATTGGGCGCGGGTAACATCGCGGCGATTGCGCCTTTGGATGTGTTGGACAAACTGTTCAACGAACATCACGTTGTGATTCTCAAGATGAATCCCGTGAATGACTATCTGGCAGAATTCCTGACAGCGGCGTTAAAGCCGCTGATTGATATGGATGCCTTGCGGATCGTCAAAGGCGGCGCTGATGTGGGCGGCTATCTGTGTGAGCACGCCAATGTAGATGACATCCACATCACCGGCTCTGGTGCCTCGCATGATGCAATCGTTTGGGGTGTTGGCGAAGAGGGTATCCGTAATAAAACGGCTGGAACGCCCAAGCTGAACAAACCGATCACCTCTGAGTTGGGCGCAGTCTGCCCGACCATCGTTGTGCCCGGCCCATGGACCGCAGCAGATTTGCAGTTTCAGGCCGAGAACATCGCCACGCAAAAGATGCACAACTCTGGCTTTAACTGTGTGGCCTGTCAGATGCTTGTCCTGCCCAAGAATTGGGAGAAAAAGGACAAGCTGATCAGCACAATTGAAAAAGTTATCAGCGGCATGGACCCGCGCCAGCCCTATTATCCGGGTGCGGCGGACCGATTGGCCAAGTTTGAAAAAAATGCAGACAATGTGGTGAAATTTGATCGCGGTCCGGTGCCTGCTTGTTTGGTTGGTTCAGATACTGATCAATCCAGTGATATGTACCGCAATGAAGAAGTCTTTGCGCCAGCGATGACCATTCATGAAATTAACGCAACTGACCCCGCAACCTATCTGCGTGCTGCCGTGAAATACGCCGATGACAATCTGTACGGCACGTTGGGCAGTAACATCGTCATTCATCCCAAGACGGTTCAGCAGATCGGCAAAGCCCAGTTTGAGGAAATCATTACCGAATTGCGTTATGGTACAATCGCCATCAACACGTGGAGCGGTCTTGGCTTCTTGACGCCCGCCTGTCCGTGGGGTGCATTCCCCGGTCACACGTTGCAAGACGTGCAAAGTGGCATTGGTTTTGCGCATAACACCTATATGTTCGACAAGCCCGAGCGCGTGATCGTGCGTGCGCCATGGCGTCCTTTTCCGCGCAACCTATTGTCGGGTGATTTGACCTTGCTGCCCAAGCCACCGTGGTTTGTGACCAACAAAAAGCAGCATAAAGTCGGCATGTTGCTGACCCGTTTTCAGCATACGCCCAGCTTTCTAAAGCTGCCGCGCATCTTTCTGAACGCGCTTCTAGGCTAAGCTGATTTGCGCCCTTGCCCCAGTGGGGTGAGGGCGCTTTTTGCTACAGGGCAACCAGATGATTGTCCCATTGATGCTGTGGATCGGCATTCAGTTGTTGGCGCTTGCCCAAAAGATACCCCATGTCCCCGCTGCCTGCGGTCAGGGCAAAGCCTTGGGGGCGCGGGGCGATACCGCAGACATCTCGCAGGTCTGATACATCGCGCAATGTCATCTTTTGCGCATCATAAGTATGCACCTTGCCTCCGCGCGGCGATGTTACCGCAATTGTTTTGCCGTCCGCAGCATAGGCGATGCTGCCGATATAGCCTTCCATATCCCGCAGGGCGTTTTCTGGCGTTTGGGCAAAGACGACATCACCGCCCAGTTGGTGCTGTCCGACCAAGGCAGTGGGGTGTCCATCGCCTTGCCACTGCATGCCAAAGGCCACGCTGCCTGCCGCACTGACTGCGATGTGGCGGATGGAGTTTTTGTGCATATCTTGGGGAATGGTGGCGGTCTCAACGATCTCACCCTCTTTGAAATAGGCAAGGTTGGGTCGCATCGTGGGGATGTTCAACTTGGTCCGGCCTGAATCTGGATGTGTGTCGATGCCGCCGTTGGCAACCACAAATGTATCCGAGGCGGGCAAACGTTTGATCTCATGCGGGCCGATGCCGCCGCTGTCGAATTCGCCGACACGTTTATAGTTTTGCGCAGCATCCCAGACCCCGATACGGCCACGGCCTGCCTCATAATCGTTCTCGGTGGTCAGCAGCCAGTTGCCGTCTTGGGAAAATGCGCCATGGCCGTAAAAATGGCGCCCCTCAGGGCTGTGCAGCTGCGCTTTGATTTGGCCGCTGACACAATCAATGACCAAGGCAAAGGTGCCGGGCCTACGGGCAAAGGCAACCGCTTCGGGGCGTATGGGGTGGGCGGCGGCAGCATGGCCGCGTGCGGGCAGGGGTAGTTCAAAGACGATGTTGAAATCATCCCCGATGCCGCACAGCACATATGATCCGTCTGGGGTGGCTGCTGCCGCCAAATAGGCAGGCGCACCTGCATCCGCCCAAGTGGGTTTGGGGATCAGCCCCGCGGCCAGCACCCCGCCAAGGAACGACCGACGCCCGTTTTGCATATCAGTCTCCGTCCAGCGCGTTAAAGCCCGAGGCCACGCCCAGCTTTGGCCCGATTTCTTGCAGTGCAAGCGTGCGGATGGCTTCGACAGATTGTTGGATCACTTCCAGCTTCAGGCGGCTGGCGGGGGTGTCCACGCCTGAAAAGTCAGGATCATCCAATTCGGCCAGTTGGGCCAGAGCGGTATCAAATTCATGTGCGGCGCGCTGTGCCAATGCGGTATCAGAGCCTGCCAAATGGATCGCCATATCTTTGGTGGACTGCAGGCTGAGGATCACGTGACGTTCAGAGCGCCCTGCGCGCCGCGCCTCGGCACGTGTGGCGCGGGGGCGGTCGTAGGTGCCAAGAGGGCGGCCCAGCCGTGTTTCCGCTGTAAACTGAAGACCCGCCGTGAGGGATTTGAATAGCTCTTGCCGGACTTCGTCTTTGCTGCGGTAAGTGTCCGAGGTATCGGCGTCCATCATGCGTCCTGCATAGTCGGTTTGCCAATCTTGCAGGATGGCAGCACTGGTTGCCGCGATGTCGGCGGTGACGGTTTTGACCAAGGTGCAGTGATAGGCGGCATCGCCTGCGGTGTTCAGATCGTCATCATACAACAAAAACTCAAGTGCATAGAAACCGCGCGCCGCGATTGTGACTTGGCTGTATTCCTGAGCATCCAGAGCAATCGGGTCTTGGGCTTGGATCAACGCGCTTAGGGATTTAGGCGTGGCACCACGGCTGTCAGGCCAAAAGGCCAGCGCAAAGGCACGGTCCTCAACTTCGGTCGGTCCAAAGCGCAAATGGCTGGCCGCAACCCAAGCATCGAAGGCATCGGAGTAGGCAGCCCGAAGTGGCGCGGAGGAGGCTGCACAGTCTGTTTGCGCGGTTGCCGCAAGGGTTTGGGACGTGTCGGCCAATGTTTTGAACCGTGGCAGGATGTGCTGCTCAACGGTGTCGGTGATCACGTGATCGTCCGCTTGCGCAATCGCGAGGGCAGGCAAACAGGTAAGTGCAGCGGCGAATAGGAAATGTCTCATAAGCTCTCCAGATATGCGATCAGGGCTTCGCGTTCTTTGGTGGGAAGGTCGATGACTTTGTCACGTTGGTCTTGCGCTTCGCCGCCGTGCCATAGCACGGCCTCAAGCAAGGAGCGCGCCCGCCCGTCATGTAGGAAATAGGTGTGACCGCTGACTTGTTCGGTCAGGCCGATCCCCCAGAGCGGTGGTGTCCGCCATTCGCGCCCTGTAGCGCGGGCTTCGGGGCGGTTATCGGCAAGGTCTGGACCCATGTCATGCAGCAACATGTCCGTATAGGGCCAGATCAGCTGAAAGCTTTGCTCGGGTTGATCATTCAGGCGGTTGGTGACGAAATTCGGGGTGTGGCAGGCGGTGCATCCGGTTTCATAGAACACCTTTTTGCCCTGTAAAACCTTTGGATCATCCACGCCTCTGCGGGCGGGCACGCCTAGATTGCGGCTGTAGAAGGCCACCAGATCAAGACCAACTGCGTCGATCTCAAATTCGCGAGCGTCGCCATCACCGTGGATGGCTGCCTGACAATCGGCTTGCAGATCGGTACATTCGCCTGCTCCGGCGGTAAAGATCGGGTTGGAAATGCCGATATCGCCAACAAAAGCAGCGGCGGATTGTTCGAGCACGGTTGGGTTTCCTGCCTTCAATCCGAAACGGCCCAGCATGGGTTTGTCCAGCACGGTGGACCAAACGATGTTGGCACGGCCCGAGATACCATCCCCATCGGCATCTTCAGGATCAGCACCCGCCAGAATGTCAGCGGCGGGAATTGCTTCTAGCAGACCCATGCCAATCATCTGAGGGGCGACACGCGGGCTGAGCATCGCGTCGGGGTGCAGGGGGCCATAGCCCAGATCATCAGCGGAATAAGTAGGGTGGCGCAGGGAGACTTCTGTACCATCTGCCAATTGGACCACTTCTTCGCGGTAGGTGATGCCCAGCTTGTATTCAGCGGGGTAGCCTTGGATGGCAAAATCTTGCAATTGCGTGCCGTAGGTCGGATCAGGCAGGGTGGCCAGATAGTCTTCGATCTGGGGAATTGCATCCTGCGTTGTACCGGGGATCGATATGCGCAAGAACATCGAGATCGCTTTGTCGTCGGCGTTTTCGGGCGGATGTCCGCGCCCGTCTTTGATGTGACAGCGCTGGCAGGACCGCGCATTAAACAGCGGCCCTAATCCGTCTGAAGCAAGAGTGGAAGACGGCGCCGAAACCCAGATTTTGCGAAACAGGCCGTTGCCGACCTTGAAATTCAACTCATCCTCAAAAGTGATGTTTCCAGAGGATTGCGAAAAGGCATCCGCATCGTCGCGCGCGCGGACTGTCGCCGCGCCAGCGGGTTTGTCCTCAAACCTTTGCGGTTTGGAAAAATCTGTTGTTGGGGCTGTGATGGCCGCAATCCGCGCAGCTTCCTCGGCAGTTCTGGGAATGACATCCAGATGTGAGTCATCCAGCGGGACTGACTGGGCTTGCAGCGTAACAGGTGACAACGACACTGCGATCAACGCTGCACTGCATTTTATTGCCAATGACTTTGGTAGTTTGAGTGGCATGATGTTGACCTCCAATCCGTGTGATGGTCTCATATCTTGCGAAGTGCAATATGGCGATTTTGGGTTTGGGGCAATTGCCTTTCCCCCGAAAAATATGCGGCACACCTTTTTTGATTGAATGAGCCGTGCCGCATAAAATGGTGTTTTAGAAAGAAAGCACTGCGGCTAGACCGACGGCGGTAGATTTTTCACCACCAACATCAAAGCGGGCCACACCGAAGTTGACTTCAACCGCATCTGTGATGGCGCGGTCTACACCCAGAGCGATCATGCTGTCGGTTGTGGTTTCAGTATCAATGACAGTTGCCACTGCTGAGAAAGTCCAATCATCCATCGCATAAGCACCGCCCAAAGTGGCATAGGTGGCGTTTTCATCTGTGCCGCCTGCGCCGTTGAAATGCGCGACTTCAAAGATGGCGTCAAAGCCGTTTCCGAAATCATGTGAGGCGCCAACAACAACGCCTGTTTCATCGGACACATCGTCTTTGCCAGCAGAGAGGTGGCGTGCACCGACCCATGCAGTGGTTTCGCCAAACTCTTGGGTGTATTGCACTGAGAAGTTGTTCAGCTTGCCTGTGTTGCCAACGCCGCCCGCAGCAACGGAATTGCGGCCCCGTTTTTCGCCCACACTGTCACTGAGGAATGTATCATCTGCGTAGAAGGCTGCGAAGGACAGCGTGCCACCAGCCGCGGCAACGGGTGTGTCAACGATCAAACCGATCATCTCGGACAATTCATAATCGCCTGACAGGGATGTGCCATAAAAACCCGGCGCATCATCCCATGCCACCGCAAAAACAGGGCTGAGTTTACCAACGGAAACCACGGTATCGCCAAAGGCAAACCGCAGGCCAAGTTCGCTGACATAGAGGCCCATGTCCTCAAATGCGCGGTCGTCATCAGCATCTGTGACGGTCTCAAGCGTCAGCCCACCGAAGGCGCTGATACGGTCAGAAATCTGCGCCTCAAACGCGGCTTCGAGGGTGAGGTAACCATCGGAGAATTCTGCATCTTTGTCATCGGAGCTGACCGTGCTGTCGACGCCAACCTCAAGGCTGCCTTCCCAAGTGAAGCCAGTGTCTTGAGCAAATGCCATTGTGCCATAGGTCATCGCGAGGCCGAAAAGCCCGAGTGTTTTTAATGTGTGGTTCATGTTGTCGTCCTGACGGGAGAAAAGAAGCGCGCCAGCAAAATGCCGACGCGCTGGATGTGGTTTTGAAACCTGTTAACTAATTATTGAAAAACGGCGTTTGGATCGTCGAGGCTGTCTGATCCTTCAAAGGCGATTTGGTCTAGGCCGAGGGTGGTCACGACACGCTCAATAGAACGTGTTTGATCGATCAAGCCGTTCACGCCGCCCATAACCAGTGCTTCTCCGCCTGCGTTGCCGCGCTCCAGCATCTGATCGTAGGCAAAACCCGCTTCTGCGGCGGTTTTGATCCGGCCCAGTGCCATCATTGTGGCGCTGAGCTTGGCCTGCATTTCCTGATCCAAGGCGGGATCAGTATCAGCAACCATATCAGAGAGGGAGGCACCGGAAACCAACGTGCCATCTACGCGGACATATTCACCCAGATAGGCGCTCTGGATGCCAAGGCCATCATAATAGTGGCTGTTGTGGGTGTTGTCAGAGAAGCAGTCATGCTCTTCTTCTGAATCGTTGAGCATGAGGCCAAGGCGCATCCGCTCGCCTGCTTGCTCGCCGTAGGAGAGGGAGCCCATGCCGGTGAGGATCGCGGCAAGGCCTGCATCTGTGTCTGCTGTCAGCTCAACCCGCGCGGCACCATCGTCAGCCCATTGTGCGGCCATGAACTCAAGGTCAGAGACCAGCAGGTCGGTGACGGCTTGCAAATAGTCACCGCGACGGTCGCAATTGTCATTGGTGCAGGTCGCATCGGCTGCGTAATCTGTCCATGGACGGTTGCCTGCACCTGGGTTGTGGCCGTTCAGGTCCTGCCCCCACAGCAGAAATTCAATCGCGTGATAGCCGGTTGCCACGTTTGCTTCGACACCGTCTGCTTCGTGCAGGGTCTCGGAGAGGAACTCTGGCGTGATTTTAGTTGCGTCGATTTCGGTGCCCGACAGGGTGAATGTCTTGTTGGCAACAACGTTCAGCGCGGCGAATTCGTTTTCATCAGATGGGCCGCCATAAGACGCATCAACATAGTCGATCAGGCCTTCGTCCAGCGGCCAAGCGTTAACTTTGCCTTCCCAGTCATCTACAATCGGGTTGCCGAAACGGTAAACTTCGGACTGTTGATAAGGGACCCGTGCCGCGATCCATGCGTGACGTGCTGCGGTCAGGTTCTCGGCGGAGGGTGTTGCCACCAGAGCTGCCACAGCAGTTTGCAGGCGCTGTGCGGTGATCACGCTGTCTTCGTATTTGGCGGCCGCGATGTTGGCGTAATTTGCCAGAACGTCCGTTTTCTCAACGGCAAAGGCCGGCGAGGCGAAAGCCACCGCCGCTACGGTCGTCAAAAGCTGAAGCTGTTTCATGGGGTGGTAATCCTTTAGTGTAGTGTTGGGTGTTGGGTGTTCAGTGACATCAGATCTCGCGGCGCGGCGAGATGCATCCGCTTGAGGGCCAGACCAAAGTCGGCAGCACAAGAGGCAATAAGGGGGGCGATATCTGCGCGCACCAGCAAAGTGGCGATCAGCATCGCGTCTTCGCGGGCGCCTTCAGCGGCGGCTGAGATGAAATTGGCAAAGCAGGATTCATCAGCGCCAAGACAACTGCATTGTACAGAATGGCGCATTAACGGTCTGCGGCCATGGTTGGCGCATAGGCTGCACAATTGTTCAAACGCACGTAGCGCCTTGCGTCCTTGCTCGGCTCCGAGGGTGCCCGCAAAATCGCGGAAAACCTGCTGTTTGGCTGCTGCGTCACCTGACCACATGCGCAGGTAGACAACGGCGGCGGCCTCTATGCTATCAAGGTCTGTGATATGCCCGACGGGCGCTGCGCCGCGCTTTTGTGCTGAACAGCTCATTTCGTCAGGATCAATTTGCCAGCCCGCGTGATCCGCAGGGTGTAGGTTTGATCATCCAGTACAATTTGCGCCAGATCGCCGCCCTCTGTCAGGTCACGGGCGGAATAAATTGGCAGTTTTTCAATTGCGGTGTGTTTCGGGGGGGCAGAATGAAATGTCATACCGATGCACCTGTAAAAGTGTTGGAATACTCGACGGCCCATTCAGGCAACGGCTGCCCGTTCGTGAGATCAATGCTGAGCAATTCTATGGAGCTGACTGGCATAGGCGTGGATCGTTTCTGAGTGGGCGCACTCGGTTTAAAATGGGTCTCGGGTCTTTGCATTGGGCAATCCTCACATTTTAACTGTGTCGGGCTTGCCCTGCATGGATTCGGGGTGGCTTGACTGCGTCTATACCTGAGTGAATCGGTCAGTGTTGTCAATCCGACTCTTTTAGTCGGGTATGATTGGCGTGGAAAGGTGTGAGGCCGCTGACCTGATCGGGGTCGAAGCATATTGCTGCGATTATACCTTCCAACCTGAAATAATTTGCAGCGCCGCGCAAATTCTATCACGGTGAGGGGCGCATATTCGCTTTCCAAGTTTCAAGGACCAAACCAATGACTGATGGCATTTCCCCTTTTTCCTTCGACACTCCGGGCTCTACTCTTGTGGAGTGGGGTGGTGCAAAACGGATGGGGGAGCTTTTGTCCGAGTGGTTTCCAGAGCGTAAGTTGTTGATCGTGACAGATAAATTTCTGCACGAAAACGGCCTGCTAGACCCTGCAATTGCTTCACTTAAAGAACACGGTTTCGCTGTGACTGTATTTGATGATGTGGTGGCTGACCCGCCAGAGGCTGTTTTAATGTCGTGCGTCGCAAGCGCAAAGGAAGCGCAGGCGGATATCGTCTTGGGGCTCGGTGGTGGGTCCTCGATGGATATTGCCAAGCTTGTCGCCGTGATGCTGGTCTCTGAACAGCCGCTGGCTGAGCTTTATGGAATTGGCAATGTGAAAGGGAAACGTACGCCATTGGTGCAAGTTCCGACTACTGCGGGGACGGGATCGGAAGTGACCAACATCACGATTTTGACCACAGGCGAGACAACCAAAATGGGGATTGTATCGCATCAACTTTATGCTGACCGTGTCCTACTGGATGCTGAACTGACGGTTGGGTTGCCTGCTGTGCAAACTGCGGCCACGGGCATTGACGCCATGGTGCATGCGATCGAAGCTTTTACCAGCCAGCATAAAAAGAACATGCTGTCTGATGTTTTTGCCAAAGAGGCATTGCGCCTGATCGCGGCAAATCTGGTGACGGCCTGCGAAGATGGCTGCAACCGTGCTGCACGCGAAGCTATGCTTTTGGGGGCGAACCTTGCTGGTCAGGCGTTCTCGAATAGCCCTGTTGGTGCGGTTCATGCATTGGCGTATCCGTTGGGCGGACATTATCACTTGCCACATGGGCTTACCAATGCGCTCATGCTTGGGCCTGTTTTGCGCTATAACATGCGTGAGGCCGCGCCGCTTTATGCAGAGCTGGCAGATGTGGTGATGGGGCCTACAGAAGAGGGCGCACAGGCGCGATCAGTGAATTTTGTGACGTTCATGGAAGATTTGATGGATCGTTCTGCCGCGCCGCGCCGTTTGCGCGACTGCAAGGTGACACAAGAAAGCCTGCCAAGGCTGGCCAAAGATGCGATGCTTCAATCCCGCCTATTGATCAACAATCCCGTTGAGGTGACCGAAGCGGATGCACTGGCGCTTTATCGCGAAGCGTTTTGACGACACAAGTCAGCTTTGAAATGGACCTCGCGCGCTGGTTTGCGGGCGGGGCTGCTTGTATGAGGCTTATAAAATGGGTCCAACCGTGGCGACGACATTGTTCCAGATGCGTGTGCGATAAGGCCAGGCCAACACGGCCTCCAAAGTGATAGGGGTCGAGCGCGAGATGTAGTCTTGCTGTCGGTTACGCACGGTCTGTGTGGTGGTTTTGTCTTGCAATAATATGTTGTTTTCATAGTTCAAGTCGAAGCTGCGCAAGTCTAGATTTGAGGAGCCAATCAGGCATATTTTGCCGTCAACTGTCAGTGTTTTTGCATGCAGTAGGCCGCCTTCAAATTCGTAGATTTTACATTGTGCCTCTAAAAGCTGGCGGTAATAACTGCGGCTGGCAGCCGCGACAATGCGGCTGTCGTTTGCCATGGGAAAGATCAAGGTGACGGCGACGCCACGATGTGCTGCGGCGCAGAGCGCCTCTAGGACCGTTGCATCGGGGACGAAATAGGGCGTCGAAATTGTGAGATCAGTTTGTGCATTTGCGATGAGGGTTGCAAAAAGCTGTGGGGTTGCGCCGCGCCGTTCAGTTGGACCATCACCCATTACTTGGGCGGCAAACCCGCCGTCAAACGTGTCAGATGTGAGCATGAATTGATCCAGCGCCTCGCCGGTGGCTTGCATCCAGTCACTGGCGAAAAGCAGTTGGTTCTGCGCTACTACCGGTCCCTGAAACCGCAGCATGATATCGACCCAAGGCGCGAATTTTGGTTTCGGGCGAAACTCGGGATCAGCGGAGTTTCGGCTGCCGCAATAGGTAATCGTGCCGTCGATCACTGTGATTTTGCGGTGATTGCGCAGATCAAGCCGACTGCGCAGCATGGTCCAAATCGGATTTTTCAGGGGCAAGGCGATTGCCAAATGCACGCCGGCGTCTTGCATGCTCTGCCACAGCTTACCCCCTATCAGGCCACGTGAGCCCAGCCCGTCAGCCATAGCGCGACAGGTGACGCCGCGATTGGCCGCGCGGATCAAAGCCTTGGCCAGATCGGTGCCCATTTTATCATCCAGCCAGATGTAATAAAGGACATGAATGTGGTCCGTCGCGGCATCAATATCTGCCACCAGACGCCGCCGCGTTTCATCACCGTCCGCCATCAGCTCCGCTTGGTTGCCGTCCACAGGATAGAATCCGTTGATTGAGGCCGCATAGCTGAAGGCAGGCCGATAGAGTGGATCAATGAGCATCGCAACATTTTCTTTAGCGCCCATATGCGCCACCGCTTTTTCGCGGATATCGTCGTGGATTTTTTGGTTCAAGGCGTTTGCTTTGCGGCCCAGATTGATTTCGCCAAACAAGAAATAGACCATGCAGCCTGCATAGGGCAGCGCGTTGAGGACGATAAACCACGCCAAACGGGTTGGCGGAATTAGGTCATCACGCAAGAGAATGCGCAGGGTGAAAGAAATGACCAGAAAACCATGCAGGATAAGAAGTAACGTCATTGCGGGAATTCCATATCAAGTACGATGGGCAAATGGTCGGAAGCGCGACGCGATAGAGGGCTTGTGTGCACATGAGATGTCACATGTTGCACGGCCCCAAATAGCGCAAAACGGTCAAAGGCCAACCGAGGACGCGCAGCGTGAAAACTGGGGCCGGGCGTAAATACACGTGCAGTCGGGCCAAGAAGCTGGGTATGCACTTTGCGTTCATTAAAGTCTCCGGCAATGATGACGGGGTGCTGCCGACTTTCCACATAGGCCGCCAAAACCTGCAATTGCTGCTGCCGCATACCAGGGGTGAGGCCAAGGTGAACGCCGACAACTTCGAAAAACGGTTCTGCAAATTGCACTGAAATTGCCCCGCGGGGCTCTAATGTGGGCAAGTCAATGCGTTGGGTTTTGGTGGGTTTCAGGGAGGATTTGAAAAGGATCGCATTGCCATGCCAGCCATGACTGGCGGGGCGCAAAGCCAAATCCGCCAGCACATATCCCTGCGTATCTTTCAGATGTTGTAACGGTAGAACGCCCGATCTTGTACCAAGCCGTTTATCCGCTTCTTGCAGAACGACGATATCGGCGTCGATCTCGCTCAGGATATTCCCAATCCGCTGGGGATCACGCCGCCAATCCAGCCCGACTGCTTTGCGGATATTGTAACTGGCAATACGCATCTAGCGGCCAGATGTTTCTGTGAAATCGAGGGATTGTTGGCATGAAAATGCGCGGAAGGGGTGGAACTTATGGGGGGGGCAAGCCGTGCACAGGAGGGCGGAGTTAAACAAATTCATCGGTAACCTTTTCGGTATGGCTCACTTAGCATAACGCTCTATTGTGAGAACCTCAAAGCTGGTTTTGGGACTTGCATGAATTGGACCAGAGGGGGCGCGGTTGAGCGCAACTGCTGCACGGCGAAAGGTTCGCTGGAAATCAGCGTGGGCCAAAAAGGTAAGGGTGAAGAGGCCACACTCAATCATGACAGGCGCTTTACACACCACTTGCATAACAAAGCCGCAGCAGGTTTTTCTGGCGTTTGGTTTTAAACCTAAAAGCGCTCCGGCCCTTTCGATGCCGGAGCGTTATTGTTCAATAGATTTAGCGACTTAGTTGGAGGTTGAACGCAGTAGGTTTGTGATGTTGCGCACAACTGCGCGGCGATTGGCTTGCTCCGCAGAGGTTGTTTGAACTTTCAACGCGCTTTCGCCGTAACCCTGCGTGACCAAATTTTCTGGGGGTACATCAAAGTACTCGGTCAGCGCCAAAGCAACTGTTTCTGCACGGCGGTCAGACAATGCAAGATTGTAGGTCGCATCACCCACCGCGTCTGTGTGCCCCTCGATCAGGAATACGGTGCGCGGGTCGTCGGCGATCAAATCGCGCAATGTGTTGCCTACACGCGCCAGACTACGCGCTTGTTCGGGTGCGATAGCGGCAGATCCTGTGGCAAAGCGGGCTGCATCCAGTTCGATCGGGGCAGCAAGAGCACGGACTTCGCTGATTTCACGCACTTGGCGTAAAGAAAAGCTGCGCGCCTGATCGCGGTCTTGCTCGGCAATCAACGCTGCGCGCAACTCTGCTTCGCTGCGTTCCTGAGCCGCAAAAGAGCGTTCGACTACGGGCGGTAATTCCGTGACCACAACTTCGCGCTCTTCCGCAAGGTCATCAAACAGGATTGTTTCGTCGCCATTTGCGTTTACGCTGATCCGGCGCAGCACGGTGCCGTCGCTGCCCTGAACGGTAATGATCCGGCTGCCGTTATTTTTTTCTACCGTTTGACGGGTTGAGCCATCGCTGAAGCGTTCGGTTTTCACCGCGTCCCCCGGGCGACGTAAAAGGGCTTCGTCGTCTTTCAGAACGCGCAGGTCGCCGCCTTCGTCTTGCACGACAATGCGGTCACCAGAATTGCTGACGACTTTGTCACCGTTTTTCAAAACAGTACCCACGACTGCGGCGCCGAGGCCTAACAATAGGGCTTTTTCCAGATTACTCAGGCCATCGTCATCCTTTGCTTTGGCGTCACCGATGACCGAGGTCGCAAAGTCTTCATCAGACTTGCGGGTGTCCTCGGCTGTAACTTCTTCCGTGATCACTTCACCCGCGGGCTCTTGCTCCATCGCTTCGCGGGCGGCCTCGCGCTCTGCTTGTCGTTCGGCGCGGCGTGCCTCTTGGCGCTCGGCCTTGCGCTTTGCGGCGGCTTCTTCGTCAACTGGGGCATCAGCGGCTTTGTCATTGGCGGGCGGGGTGACAGATGCAGTCGGGGCTGTTTGTGTGGCGGGCGCAGTTTGGGCCTCGGCGGGGGTGTTGTCACCTTCCACAGAAGGGGCCTGAGCCTCAGCAGAAGGCTCGGGCTGCGCCTCTTTTTCTGCTTTATTGGTCTGCAATTCCTTCAGCTGCTTTTCGAGTTCCGCCGCATCGGTCGGAAGCTCTGCGTCAGGTTCCGCAGGGGCTGGGTTCTGATCTGAGGTGCCTTGTTTTTCTTCCTTGGCAGGCTCCGCAGGGGCGGGGGCAGTTTCTGGCTGTTCTTTGTCCGTGTCTTTCTCTTGCGCCTGTGTTTCAGGCGTGTCGGATGCGCTTTGCTCAGTTACTTGTTTTTCGTCTTGCACCGGTTCGGCTTGAGCGGGCTCAGTTTGTGCCTCTTGTGCCAAATTTTCGAGATTTTTTTCGGTGGCGGTTGCAGCCTCTTCTACTGCTTCGCTCACCGGATCACGCGCCTCTACCGCTTGCAATTCTTGCGCATTTTGAATCAGGACGCCGCCCTCTAGGGTACAAGGGAAGGTTTCTTGCTCACCTGTGGCGGCGCAGGCGGCGGCTTCGGCGGATTGGGCCTGTGCGAAGGCGGGAGTCATGCCGGGCGCGACAAGGGCCATGCAAAGAGTGAGTGATGTGGTGGATTGAAGGAGGCTTTTCATCGAAAAATTCCAATCTGTTTTATTCCGTGTGAAACGTGTTGAAACAGTAACGCTAAGTTCGCCAGGTTGGTTCCGCTATCTAAAGCCAGATTGGTAAGACCAGCCGATCTTTGCCGATTAGCGGTGGTGGAGGGGCGATACGCCAAAGCCGCCCCCGATGCGGGAGCGGCCATTATTTGTTGCTATCTTTTGCGGGGCTTTAGGTCAGTAGGGCCAAAAGGATGATGATCCAGATTGGTACGCCAATTAGCCAAAGTAAAATTGATCCCATCGGTTTTCCTCCTTATGTCCAACGGCCAAAGCGGTTAAATACGCGGCCTTCGTCACGGTGTTGACCACCCACACCTGCTGCCCAATATGCGCCTGCTCCGGCAATCATAAGGGATGCGGCGAGCACAAAAGCGGCAACAACAGAGAGCTTGCGAGCGGCTTCGGCGGCGGCTTTCGCTTCGGCTTCGGTCACATTTGCAGCCGTGGCGTTCGCTGCTTCGGTGCCCGTAGCTTGATCCGCGACGGTTGCCACAGCAGAGACCGTTTCAGTGGTGGCTTGAACAGCGGTGTCAGCGCCTGCGCCGAATATGAAAACGCCCAGCAGGATCGCAGCGCCCCAGACGGCAAGGCCGTGGATACCATCGCGAATGGCGACTTCGTCAGCCGTGGCAGCGTCAATGCGCCGCCGCATACGGCCTGCAATATAGCCCCCTGCCATGAAGCTGGAGATGGTCGTCCACAGCATCCATGTGCCGACTGCAATCAATGCGGCCATTGCAGACCCATCGCCTTCATAGGGTGAGGCAAGTGAAAGGCCGATTGCTGCGCCAAATGTAGTGAAAACAAATGCAATAGCTGAGGCGACAACTGCACCGGCAAGGATGGCCGACCAGTCAACATAGCTTCCCTCATGTGCTAGCGCGGGGGCGGACTTTTGGGTTAGAGTTTCTGTTCGTTCGGACATTCGTTTTTCCTTTCTTAAGAAATGAGAGAGGGCTCAGCCAAGGCCGATGAGGGACAATACTGCCATGACAACAACAACGAGTCCGACGAGGTAGATTATTCCGTGCATGCTTGTTCTCCTGAATTTGGGTGTCACTTTGAGTAACGTTTCTGTGTCTGGGAAAAGAACGCAGGACATGCCGAAAGGTTCCGCAAAACGGAATTGACAGAGCATCTGGGGGTGGGTCAGGTCAGGAGTATTGAGCAGAGTGGTCGGGCAGCCCGATGATCCGTGATCAAAAGGTCAACAAGAGTCTCAGATGCAGTATTAACTCTCATTTATTCCTAAGTTACGGATAAAATGCACACCACGCAGCACTTGCTTTTTGTTTCCTGTGTTTGATGCGGGTGGCGGAAAATACGGCTCACCGACACCCCATGTTGGGAACCAATCAGGTGGCACAGGGGTTTTGGTGCATAAACGGTAAAGACAGGATGGGTTAGCAATGAATGTGACAAGTGATACAACCGTGCCAAAGGCGGATTTTTTTAAACCTGATGTGAATTGCTGGCGGGTGGAAACAGCCGATAAATTCTCTTTTATCATCGACGGGGCTGACTATTTCGCCAGCCTGCGCAAAATCATTTCCAACTGTGAAAAACAGTTGATGCTGATTGGTTGGGATTTTGATCTCGAAATAGAAATGCTGCCGGGTGAAAGTGATGAAAACGGCTGTGTCGCGGACGGGCTTCCCAACAAATTGGGTCCATTTCTTGAGGCCGTTGTCGCGCGGTCGCCCCAGTTGCAGGTGTATCTGCTCAAGTGGAACGGTGCCGTTGTGGTCGCGCCGGGCAGGATTGTTCCGTCCGTTGCGCTGAGCATGTTTGGCAGTGATCGCATCCATTTTGCGTTGGACGGACACCATCCATTTGGTGCTTGCCACCACCAGAAAATCGTTGTTGCGGACGACACTTTTGCATTTTGCGGTGGGATTGATGCGACCGAAAACAGGTGGGATACATCGGAACATCTGCCAGATGATCCGCGGCGTGTTTGCAAAGATGGATCACTGGCGCAACCTTGGCACGATGCCACCTCTGCTATGACTGGGCCTGCTGCATCTGCATTGTCAGAGCTGTCGCGCTTGCGGTGGCAACGTGCGACGGGTGAAACACTGGAACGGCCCTCAACGGCTGGAACGGCCCTATGGCCCGAGGAACTGGAGGTGCAAGCGCATGATGTAAAGATCGCAATCGCACGGACTGAACCGCCGTATGATGGAGCGCCGCTGATCAACGAGATCGAGCGCCTCTACCTAGACAGTATCGAAGCCGCAAACGATGTGATCTATCTGGAATCCCAATACTTCACGGCGCAAACCATTTGTGACGCTTTGCAAAAACGGTTGGAGGAGGAAAACGGGCCGGAGGTTGTCATCATTAATCCAAAGTCGGCACAATCGGATTTCGAAGACGACGCGATGCATGTATTGCGCAACCGAATGATCGAGCAGTTGCGCGAGGTCGATCATGAGAACAGGTTCCGCATTTATTATCCCGTGAATACAGCCGAAGAGCCTATTTATGTGCACGCCAAAATCATGATAGTGGACACATCCATCATACGTTTGGGATCAAGCAATCTAAACGACCGCTCCATGGGTTTTGACACGGAGTGTGATGTTGCGTTGACCGACGCGGATAGTCTTATCGCGGAAACCCGCGCAAAGCTGGTATCCGAACATCTCGGTGTCACACCTCAGGTTTTTTCGGAAACGTTTGCGCGCGAGCGGTCTTTGATTGCGACGATTAGCGCATTGAGCACTGGTAAGATGCGGGGATTACGCAAATTGCGGCGCCGTCGTGAGAACTGGAGAGGGTTGTTACTGGCCAGAACGCGCTTGATGGACAAAAGGTATCGTCATGATGACGACACATCCGCAGGCAATGGCATCCGACCGCGCCATTTGGCAGTGATCGGGGCTGGCGCAATGATCGGGTATATTGGTTTCATGGCTTGGCGTTGGTTCGAGGGCAATCACTGAGGCTAACGTGTTTGTGGCTATGAGGGCAGGGGAACTCTACGGTTCTCTGCCGTCTGCTTGGATAGGTTCGACATCATGCCCGTTCCAGTGTGCTTCAACTCGCGCTTAGCGACCAATCCGAAAACGCCCGAGTCTTCCCATCCTTTGGAGTGGCGTAAAGGAACGAAATACGGGTTTGAGTGTTGATAAAAAGCTATAATTTGAGGTTTTAAATGAACAGGGCAGCTTGGGTGATGAGAATTGCCCTCATAGGTGCTGTTGACGTAGCTTCTTTTCAGGGTGAAATGTGAAAAAATAAAGCGACAGGCGCATTTCACCAAACGTCTGTAGAATTGGCGCAGGAGGCTTGAGATGAGCACTGATCGGACACACGCTTTGAGCGAAGTGCTCAATCAACTAGAAACCGCCGCCGATGGCGATCACATCAAGGTTAAGGAATTGATCGAGTGCTTGGGACATAACTCATTTGGGTCAATCATGTTAGTGTTCTCGTTAATCTGCACATCACCCGCAAGCGCAATCCCCGGTGTCACTACACTGGTTGCGGTCATCGTATTTATGTTGACGCTGCAAATGATCATGGGGCGTGATGCATTGTGGCTTCCGGCCATTGTGACCGACCGCAATTTATCCAGCGCCAAGCTCCAACAGGGGATTAACTGGCTGCGTAAACCAGTGAGGTTTGTTGAAAGGTTTTTGAAAGTACGCCTAACGTTCGTCTTTCACCGCCCCCTTTTTTGGGTGCCCCTTTTCTTGATCTTGTTTTTAACATTGTTCATGCCGTTTATGGAAGTTGTGCCAGCATCGGGCTCTATCGCCTCTGCTCTGATTGCGACCTTCGCCGCAGGGCTGCTAACACGCGACGGCGCGTTGGTCTTGTTGTCAATGGCCGCGCTTGTGAGCGTACCGTTTGCGATCTGGCAATTGGGATTTGGTGGATGATCCCAATCACTTAGGTTTGTCCGCTGCCCGACAGTGCATTGAAAAGCAATGGCACGAGAGGGGCGCTCGGCATCTAACTGGCGCGACGTGTATTTGGCATCAAACAGATGGCACTGCTACAGCGCTGTTGAGGCATCCAATTGTGCGGCACTTCTGTCTTGTGACTCCAGAGTGCTGTTCTCTGCATCCAGTGCAGATGAGTTCAAGCAGCTCTAGAGCTGATGCTCTGCTTGGAAAGTAAACAGGAAACCGGGCAGCCAAGCGGCCCCAACCCAGCGAACTGTTGATCAGTGTTTGTGCCAAACCGCCCGAGAACGGGTTTCTATTATATGACTATCCGTGTTCACCATTTCTGGCTTCCCATATTTGGCAATCGTTTCCTCCAGCTCCTCAACATAGAAACTGGCATCTAGCGTATTTGAAAGCCGTCAGGACAGCACCTTGCGGGTGGCCCAACCCATAATTACCGCCAAGTAAAGGAAGCCGTTTTTGACAGGTATGTAGGTAATGCCGCAACATCCACTGCTCGGCAGGGTCATACGTAGTATGATCTCGAGAAGGGAACCTGATTGGGGCGCGCGATCGCCAGCTTTCTCAACAGAAAGGGATAGATCCGATGTTGAGGGTGCTTTTTGATGGTGTTGGGATACTCCTTAGTACGCTGTAGCACGCTGTCCAAATTTGTCGGACCGCCTCCCTTGGGTCATGGTGCATGGCAATCTGCTTTTTCGGGTGACCTACAGGGGGGAGTGTACTAGCTTTGCGGAGGTCCAAAACAATGGGTGGCATGCGTGAAAGTCTTTTCAAATAAAAATAGGCGACTGCATTTGGGGAGCTATCCCTGCGAGTTGCTGGCACGTCAAAGCAGCATGCCTGACCTGTCGGGGGTGCCCAAATTCACACCTCTGGAATTTGATCGCCCACAAGACCCGCGTAGCATCGTGAATGCGATGGGGGAATACCACGCGATGTTGGATGCGATCCGCCATGGGCGGGTAAACGGGACGCTGGCCGCCTGTCCTGATGACCCCGTCGCGCGGGCCGAGCATTTGAAATCATTCGGCTATTTTGCAGATGCAGCCGTGGTCGGCACGTGCCTTTTGCCTGCCTCGGCGGTGCTTGCAACGCCACAGCGGAATCCCGCGTTAGAGCGGTTGGCCGATGCGCTTCAGACCCGTCAGACCAAGACTTTGGCGGCGGGCATTGATATGATCATGGCTGATCTGAAGGATTCCATAAAAACACCTCCTGCTGCGATTGATGACCATACACATGCCATTGTGTTTATGTATGAAAATCCGCGCACGCCAGATGCTGATGAGGTGGGTACAGACTGGCTTCGTGATGCGCAGGATCATCGTGCGGGGCTTTTGGCGGCGGAAACGGCTGTGGTCTTGGCCGAATATATCCGTCTGTTGGGCTATGATGCGCGTGCGCATACGGGGGCCGACGCGGATGTTGATCTGAACCAGCTGGCTGTCGTGGCGGGGCTGGCGACAGTTGAGAAGGGGGGGCTGAGCCATCCCTATATCGGCACGCGATTTGGGCTGGCGGCAATCACAACCCGTTTTGAAATTGCACCTGATCAACCGCTTGTGCCGATGCAGCAGCAACCGACCTCGGCTTTCGGGTTGAGGTGGCAGATTGGCGGCGGCTATGCGCGTAACGCCAGTAATGCGGTGCCTTTTGCCAAACGCCGATTTGTCGATGGGGCGCATCCGTTTGAAACGCTCAAACGGGTGGATAACCCGACCACCTATATTGACGCGCCGCGTGTGGCACGGGTGCCAAAACGTGCGGATCTGTTTGCGCGGGCGCAATTCGGGGATATGGGCAAACCTTTGCAAAAGGGCGCTGCGGGGGGACATTATGCCCGCAAGGCGGCCCCGTCGATGGCACAACGCCGTGCGCTGGGGGCGTTTGTGCTATTGCAAGACGGTGCGGCAGCGGACACGCGGGTACAACTGCCGCCGCAAGAGGCTGCTGATCTGGTCAAAGCGACATCCTATTGGTTGGGCTGTGATGCGGTGGGCATTTCGGCCTGTCCTGATTGGACGTGGTACAGCCATGATGCCCGCGGTGATGTGATTGATCCGCCCCATGATCAGGCGATCAGCATCATCATCGACCAAGGTTTTGAGACAATGGAGGGCGCCAGCGGCGATGATTGGATCAGCGTTGCGCAATCCATGCGCGCTTATCTGCGGTTTTCGTTGCTGGGCGGTGTGATCGCGCAGCAAATCCGAAATCTGGGTTATAGCGCCAAAGCGCATACGGTGATGGATGGCGAAGTGCTGCAACCACCGTTGTTGCTGTTGGCTGGTTTGGGCGAGGTCAGCCGTATTGGCGAAGTGATCCTTAACCCTTTCCTTGGCCCGCGTCTGAAATCCGGGGTGGTGACCACTGATCTACCCATGACCCACGACAAGCCGATTGATTTCGGACTGCAAAAATTCTGCGAAGCCTGCAATAAATGCGCCCGTGAATGCCCCTCGGGGGCGATCACGGCGGGGCCGAAGCTGATGTTCAACGGCTATGAAATTTGGAAATCCGACAGCCAAAAATGCGCGACTTACCGTATCACCACCGAGGGCGGGGCGATGTGTGGACGTTGCATGAAGACTTGCCCGTGGAACCTTGAAGGGCTGTTCGCCGAAAAACCGTTCCGTTGGGCGGCGATGAACATTCCCGCAGCGGCCCCTGTATTGGCCAAGCTGGATGATGCTTTGGGCAAAGGCAGTCTGAACCCCGTCAAAAAATGGTGGTGGGATTTGGAGTTGGATGAAAACGGCGGCTATCTCCCGGCCAAAGCGCCAGTGAATGCGCGGTCTTTGCAAAAAGACCTTGATCTGAAATATGAGGATCAGACACTGGCCGTTTATCCTGCCAATCTCGCACCGCATCCTTACCCTTATCCTTTCCCGATGGACCGCGAGGCAGGAATCGAGGCGTATCAGGCGATGATCACCGCCGATGAATACAAGCTGCATGTGAAAAACGGCACGGTGGATAGTGTTGCGCATGTCTATGCGGGGGCGAAGGACAGCCCTGTGATACAGGCCCAAGTCAGTAAGGTCGAAGTGATGGCAGATGGCATCACCAAATATGAATTCAGCGCGCTGGATGGCAGTGAGCTGCCTGAATGGCAAGCGGGCGCGCATCTGGATATCGTGGTCGCGCCTGAGTTTTTGCGCCAGTATTCCATGTCGGGTAATCCCGCTGATCGGAGCACTTATCAGATCGCAGTTCTGCGTGAGGACGCAGGGCGGGGTGGGTCCAAGTTGATGCACCGGATATTTGCACAGGGACGGCGGGTGTTTATCTCAAAGCCGATCAACCACTTCCCGTTGGATACACAGGCTACCCACTCCGTTCTGATGGGCGGCGGTATCGGGATCACGCCGATGATCGCCATGGCGCATGAATTACACGCCCAATCGCGCAGTTTTGAGCTGCATTATTCGGGCCGTTCGCGTGCGACCATGGGGTTCTTGGAGGAAATGGCATCTTTTGACTGGGCGCAGCATGTTACGTTGCACATCACAGATGAAGGCACACGTGCTGACATGGCTGCGATCTTTGCGGGTCAGGCCGAGGGCACGCATATGTATACCTGCGGGGCCGAGTCCTACATGAACGCGGTGATGCAAGCCGCCAGTGCCGCAGGCCTGCCTGACGAGGCATTGCATCTGGAGTATTTCTCGGTTCCCGAGGTGCCGGATTACGTAAACCATGACTTCACGCTGCGTCTGAAACGCTCTGGCCGTGATGTGTTCGTGCCTGCGGACCGCGTTGCAACGGATGTGCTGGCTGAAAACGGTGTGCATCTGGATGTGAAATGCGCGGATGGGTTATGCGGCGTATGTAAATGCGGGCTGGTCGCAGGAGAGGTGGAGCACCGCGATTTTGTCTTGTCAAAAGCGCAGCGCGAAACCACGGTGATCTTGTGCCAATCACGTGCCGCACAAGAGGGCGGCGTGATCGAGGTTGATCTTTAACGGCTAGTCATAGCCCGTCATCTCTAGATATCCCACGCCTGTGCGGTTGCCACTGATCTGCACAGGCCCTTCCCAGTACGGGATAGACATGTCCATCCACGCTTGCGGGTTCAGGGCCTCGACGGTGATATCCACATCGTAATCCGGCACGCGCACTTGCCAACGTGTCGGCACGTCACGCCCGCCCACATCTGATACCTCCAACACGGTGGCGTCAAAGCTGCCATCTGGCAGGGCGGTTGTATCACCTTCGGCGGTGATCCATGTGCCAGAGGTGTAATAGCTGTCATCGGCTTGGCGCAGGCGAAACCCCATCAGTTTTTCGCCCCCGTCAAACGAGATTGAAAACCAGTCCCAGCCCGTCTGATCAGACGCCAAAGGCTGTGATGACCATTCGCGGTCCAGCCATGCGGAGCCTGTTACAGCAACCTCACCTTGCGGCAAGGTTAACGTACCGCTTAGCGCGTATGAGGGTTGGGAATAGTAATAGCTGGCCTGTCCCTGTTGGGATTTGACGGAATACCCATCCTGTCCATGAAGGATCAGCGGGCCTTGGGCCTCTAGGGTCACATCATAGGAAAATTGGGTCCCTGCCGCACGCAATTGCAGCGTATCAACCGTATCGCCGCGCATGTGCCATTCATCTATCCACGCTTCAAACGGTGCAGCAATGACGCCTGCTTGGCCTGTGCCGCCTCGCGCCAACCGTTCAGAGGTGTAATGCGCTTCAGGTGTTGTCACAGCGGCATTGCCCAGCCAGATTTGCGGACTATCCCAGCCTTGGGTCGCGAAAGGCGCCAGCGCCGAGCGGAACAGCGTCCATTGCAATCCGTAAGCTGTGCCATCTGGTCCGGTCATATTGGCGGTCACATACCACCATTCAATCCGGTAGTCAGGGTGCGGCCCATGATCAGCGGGGAAGCTAAGCGGGGTGCCAAGGCTGGGGGTCGCAAAACCTTGGGCCTCGCTGCCCATACCAGCAAAGCCTTGGGCCAAGGCGACGACAGGCGCGGTCAGAGAGAGCGCAAGGGCGAACAGAAACGATTTAACGGCCATTGGCGAACACCTTTAACAAGTCCGCAGGCGGCGTATGTGCCAGCCTGCGGGCGGGCCATGCGGCAGCCAAAACAGCGGCGACCAGCGCAAACAGCCCCAACACCGCATAGTCACGCGGAAACACATACATCGGTAGACGCCAGCCAAAGGCTTCAACGTTGACCACCGCCAGCAACACCCAGGCCAAGGCCAAACCCAGCGGCAGGGCCAGAAGCGCGGTGAGCACCGCCAGCACAACCGCACGGATCAGCTCCAATTGTCCCAACCGCCGCCGTGTCAGCCCCAAGGCCCACGCAGGGGCCAGTTGCGGCACCCGCATGGCGGCAAGGGTGAGCAGGCTCATAAATATCGCGAACCCCGCGACGCTGAGCGTGAGGATATTCAGTGCTGCAGTCACGGTAAACGTGCGCTCAAACACAGATAGGGAAAAGGCCTTGATCTGCGCCTGATCGGTGATGCTCTGGTCAGATAGGCCAAAATCACGGATTAGCGCATCGCGTAGACCTTGGGGGTCATCCGTGCGCAGACCAAACTGTGTGGATTGCGCCGTGGGATGAAGGGCATTGAACAGGTCTTCTGAAACCATCGCCTGTCCCATTGGGTTGCCATAATCGCCAAACACGCCTGCAATCGGCAGGACAACATCCGTCGCAAGGGCCAGATCATCGCCTACCCATAGCCCTGCGCGCCGCGCCAATTGTTCGTTGACCAGCACAGCCTCACCCGCCGCGACACGGTCCCAAACCTGCGGCGCCTCTGCCAAAAACTGCCAGTTCTCGCGGTAGGTGCGCCCGATGCGTGCGCTGTAAATCTCGGCTGGCAGGCCTGCCAACTCGGTCTCAACATAAAGACGCGGTAAGATTTCGGAAGTGCGCGGGGCGACAAACTCTTCCAACGCGGTAGCCTGCGCAGCGTTTTCAGTGCTGACATAAAGCTCGGATGCTAACCGTTGATCCAGAAAACCCGTGAAGGTCAGGCGGAAACTGGACACCATCGTGGACACCCCCACATTCGCCGCCATCGCCAGCAACAACGCCATCAAGGCAAGGCTGAGGCCCGGAAGCTGTTGGCGTGTATCGGCCCAGAACCACTGCGCGGTGACGCCTTTGGCAAAACGCTGTGCCATGCGGAGGGTAACATCCAATACCAAAGGCAGCGCCAGCGCGGCACCGATCAAAAGACAGGCTAATAGGCCAAAGCCCATGATCAGGCCTTCACCAAAAACAGCCAGCAGCCCAGCAATCAGCAGTAAGCCCAGACTAACCATAACCTGTATGCGTCGCGCATTGCCACGTGCGGTGGCCCACGCGCGGGGCTGGGCGCTGGCCAGCAGCGGCATCCGCGCCACCGACAGCAGCGCGCCAGTGGCCGCGATACCGGTGCCCAGAACCGAGATCCCCATGCCAGACAGCCACCAAGACGGGCGCAACTGCAATGTGCCTGATACCTGTGCGCCATAGAGCCCTTTGAGGGTCGCGGCCACATCTGGCAGCAGGCTGGCAGCAACCAGATACCCCAGACAGACACCGATTAACCCGCCAATCAGGGCAAAGACCATTAGTTCGGACGCCATCAGCATAACCAAACGGCGCAGGGGCATTCCCAAGGCACGCAAAGTGCGGATCATCGTGCGCCGCTGTTCAAAGGCAAGGCCGATGGCCCCATGTACGATGAAAATCCCCACAGCAAAGCTAAGCAATCCAAAGGCGGTAAGGTTGAGGTGAAAACTGTCGGTCAGGCGCCCCACGTCTGATCCGCCCTGCGCTGCGCGGCGGGTGAGGTCAGGGGCGATCTGCGCCAGAGGCGGCTGACCTAAAGGTTGATCAGGCGACACGATCAAGCGGCTGAGTTGCCCTTGGCCGTTCAGCAGGCGCTGGGCTACAAAAATGTCGGTAATGGCCGTGTCTGGCGCGGTGGCAGGCGCGATCACGATAGGGGCGTCGATCAAGGTTTGCAGTTTGGCTGCGGTGGCCGCATTGGCAAAAACAGGTTGCTCGGCCAAAAATTGCGGCAGGTCCATACCGCCATTACCCACTGGCCCCAAGCCCCCGGGTGCAGTGAGCGGATCAATCCCCACCAAACGCACGCCAGCGATTTGGCCCTCAACGACAGGGCCCACTATCCATCCAGCACGGCGCAGGGCGATGAAGGTTCCCTCGGGAATGGTGTCACCTGCGGTGGGCAACAGTTGGTCATACTGGCCTTCGCCCAATGTTGCGGCGGCTGTGTCATAGCTTGCACGGGCCTCGGAATTTACGGCCTGAACCCCAGACCAAAGCGCCGTCGCCAAAGCAAGGCCAGCGATCAATGTGAACAGTTGCAACGGGTTTCGCCGCCAATGTGACCAGAGTGCCGCCAGTGTTGCGGCAGTCATGCCAGTTGGCCTTGACGCAAGTGCAGTTGCCGCCCCATCTGTCCGGCCAGACGTGGAGAATGGGTGACCATCACCAATGCAGATCCCGTTTGACTGACCAATGACAGCATCTGTGCCATGACCTCGGCGGCGGTTTCTTCGTCCAGATTTCCTGTGGGTTCATCCGCAAGGATCAACCGTGGTTTGGCGGCAAGCGCGCGGGCAATGGCAACCCGTTGCTGTTGCCCACCAGAGAGCTGTTCAGGATATTTATGCAGGTGATCTGCCAGCCCCAAAGAGGTCGCCAATGCGGTGGCCTCCTGCCGATCATAGACACCCGCAAGCCGCGCTTGGAACGCGATGTTGGCCGTGACATCCAGAGACGGGATCAGGTTGAACTGTTGAAAAATGATCCCGACACTCGCGCGCCGAACAGCGGCCCGACCCGCATCATCCATCTGTGCGATGTCGTGCCCGTCCAGAAAAATTGTGCCAGCATCCGCTGTATCCAACCCGCCGATCAAGTGCAAAAGCGTGCTTTTGCCAGAGCCACTTTCACCGGTCAGCGCCAGCGTTTCACCCGTGGCGACATCCATGTCTATGCCGCGTAAAACAGGCACAGAACCTTCAGCGCCAGCATAAGATTTCTCAAGGGACTTAACGCTTAACAACATACTCTTCTCCGTGGCTGATTGCAAAATAGCGCAGAATACTGCGGAGAGCAGTAGCTATTGTGGAGTAAAGGCTAAATGTCGCGGCGTTGATGTGAAGGTAGTTGTTAATCTTTTGTTATCAGCTCACTAAGGGGTGTTGTTTGTGTTTTGAGGTCATGTGGATGTTTTGGGTTAGATTTGGCGTTTAATGTGTTGAAATTATTATTTAAAGGATAATTTTTTTGGGTCTATCCACATCCTGTGCAAATAGACCCCTGATGTCTTAAAACTAGGTCAGCTCTTTTTCGTATCATCCACCACGTTCATGCCCGCCAGCCCAGAATTGCCAAGCTCAACCCCTGCGAAAGGTCCACCATGGCGTGCGTGGTTGGGGTCTTGTGGGTCCATTGGCGGCTCCGCTGCCAGAACTTCCTCGGCGAATTGTTCTGCGTTATCTTTGGGGCGGTAACCGATGAAGCTGGCCTTGGCGTTGTCCACAGGTGCGCGGTCATTATTGCTGACGCCATAGATGATGGCAAAGCCGGTCACAGGCGTTTCAATGCAGCGGGTGACAAGCTGGATCAGATCATCATAGCTGAGCCACGATCCAAGGGCGCGGGCATTATTGACTTGGGCGCAAGACAGGATACGCATATGCACGCTTTCCAAACCGCGCTTTTCCCAATACATCCGACCCAAATCTTCGGTGAAACACTTGGCGAGGCCATAGAATGTATCGGGGCGGTGGGCGACGTCTGTGCCGATGAATTCATTTTTCGGGTACATGCCGACAGCGTGAATAGATGATCCATAAACAACGCGCCGCACACCGTGCCGCGATGCAGCCTCCCAGACATTGTAGGAACCGACGAAATTTGGCCCAAGCAGTTGTTCAAACGGGCCTTCGTCCACAAAAGCCCCCATATGCACAACCATCTCTGCGCCTTCAATCACGGCATTCATCGCGTCGAAATCTGCCAAATCGGCCTGCACATAGCTCTCACCTGCATAAAGCGTTCCAGGTTGCTCTTTGATATCGGTTGAGACCAATTCATCGCATAACGCTGCAAGCGGTTCGCGCAAATAGGAGCCTAGACGGCCAGCGGCACCTGTGAGGACGATTTTTGATAGCGTTTTGGGCATGTTGTAGGCCTTTCTTTAGTTTGCTGGGTACAGCTTGGTCATCTTCTTACGGGTATCTGAAGCAGGCACAGGGCGCGATACGTCAGCTTGAAATTCGGGGTTTCGACCTGATTAAATGGTCTTGTATTACCTCATTTATCGGTGCCGGCCATTATTTCGGATTCTACTTTTTCAACGTCATCTACGCTTAGTTCATATTCTGTGATTGCTGATGTTGTGGTTATGTAACCTTTTTCCAAATCGCGCTTGATTTCGGTAGTGTCGCGTTCGGATACGGGGCCATATCCTGCACCACCCGGAAAGGCCATCTTCACGCGCTGCCCTTTAGGGATGCTCTGGCGGCCTTTGCCTTGCATGGGGGTGCCATCCTCGCGGGTAATGCGTGTAGGCGCACCATCGCCTCCGCCACGGCGCCCCCGTGCGGGATAATGCACGCGGTCCAACATGGCCGAGATGTCATACTCATAGCCGTCACGTGCGCCGATCTCCATGTATTGGCCCAACCCGCCCCGTTGCTTGCCGACACCGCCTGAATCGGCGCGCAGTTCTTTGCGCCAGATGATCACGGGGCCAGCATGTTCTGTCGCCTCTACAGGCATTGTCATTACGCCGGACGGGAAGGCGGTGGCATTCAGGCCGTCTATCAAAGGCCGCGCGCCTGCACCGCCAGAGTTGAAGGTGAGCACTTCTGCACGCCGCGCGCCCTTGGGGGCGTCGGCGGTGGGGCGCAGCGAGATTTGAAAATTGCACAGGCATCCCGCGCCTTCGGCTGGCACGACATCGGGCAGGATTTTGTCCAGCGCGTCATAGACTGTGTCAGGGACAAAGTGGCCAACGATGTGACGCAGGGCAACGGGGGCCGGATGCAGCGCGTTGACGATTGTGTTTTCAGGGGCGATGACTTCGAAGGGCGCAAGCGAGGCCGCGTTATTAGGGATTTCGGGCGCGATGGCGCATTTGAGCGCGTAGCAGGCGTAGGCTTTGGCATAGACCAAGGGGCAGTTGATGCCTTTTGGATCAAGACCTGAGGTCCCTGCAAAGTCAGTCAGGATGCGGTTTCCCTCAATGGTGAGTTTGACGCGCAGGGTGATCGGTGCGGCAAACCCGTCTACCGTCATTTCGCCAGTGGCTGAGGTCCGTGGCAGGGTTGCGATGCGCTCCAATGTGGCACGGCGGGAGTTGTCAAAGATGAAGTCGGCGATGCCCGTCAGATCCGTGAGGTTGAACTCGCCCATCATCTCGATCAGGCGGCGGTGGCCGATGTCATTGCAGGTGGCTAATGCATAGAGATCACCAACCAGTTGATCAGGTTCGCGCACATTTCCGCGCACAATCCGCAGTAGGGTTTCATCGACGGTGCCACGATCCGCAAAACGCATGATCGGCAGATACAGCCCTTCTTCGTAGATCGAGTTCGCGTCAGCTCCAAAGCCGCGCCCGCCAATATCAACCACATGGGCGGTACAGGCAAAGAACCCGACCAAGGTGCCATTGTGGAAAGAGGGGGTAACCATGGTGATGTCGTGCAAGTGGCCTGTGCCTTCCCATGGGTCGTTGGTCAGATAGACATCGCCCTGCGCCATGGTTTCACGCCCGATGCGGCGGATGAAATGGGCCACAGCATCGGCCATGGCATTCACATGCCCCGGCGTTCCTGTCACGGCCTGTGCCAGCATCAGCCCTTGGGCATCATAGACCCCTGCGGATAGATCACCCGCTTCGCGCACAGAGGTGGAGAAGGCGGTACGGACCAAGGCTTGCGCCTGTTCCTCAACGATAGAGATCAGGCGGTTCCACATGACTTGATAGGCGACAGTTGTAGGTTGCTTGCTCATGGTCCTATCCTTTGTTCTTTAGGGTGACATCGATGCAACCATCCGGTTGCCGATGCGCCCTGCGGCTGCTGGGGATGATGATGGTTGTTTCATCTTCGGTGATGCACGCGGGGCCCGATATTTCAGTGCCGGTCACCAACCTGTGGCGTCGATACAGGTATCCGTGAACGTTTTCGCCCTTGGCCGCGTCAAAGAAGCTGCACTTGCCATTCACCACGGCGACTTTGCCACGGGTTTGCTGAACTGCGCGATTGACAGGCTGCGGTGGGGTGGTGGCGTTGACCGACCAGACGGTGATCTCAATATCCATGCCCACGACTGCGCGGCCAAATAGGCGCGTGTAATCGGCGGTAAAGCGTTCTTCGAATACTGCCGGATCAGGATTTTGCACTTGCTCGGCGGTTAGCGAAACAGGAATCTCCCATCCTTGCCCCTTGTAGCGCATGTAGACTTTGTATTCCGCGATGATCTCGCCCTTGGGGGCGCAGGTGCGCACAAATGAGGTCGCCTCAGCGCGTAGTTCGGCCAGTAAATCAGTCACCGTGGGCCTGTCGAACCGCGCCAGCGTCATGTAAACTGAGCGCGTAGCCTCAAAGCTGAAGGGCGCACGCAAGAAACCGATGGCCGAGCCGACACCCGCCCCTTCAGGGATCAGCAGCCGCGTGATGCCCAGCTTTTCGCACAGGCGCCCCGCATGCAGGGGGGCCGCGCCGCCAAAGGCGATCATGGTGTATTCCGACAGGTCTTCGCCATTCTCAACCGCATGCACGCGGGCGGCATTGGCCATGTTTTCATCGACAACCTCAACCAGTCCCGAGGCGGCGGTTTTTACATCAAGGTCCAGCGGATCACCCAAGTCAGCCAGCACCGCAGCGCGAGCGGCGTTTTCATCCAGTGTCATGGTGCCGCCTGCAAATTTCTTGGCATCCAGCTTGCCAACCACCAGATTGGCGTCGGTGACAGTGGGGCGTGTACCACCACGGCCATAGCAGGCAGGGCCGGGTTCGGAGCCTGCGCTTTCTGGCCCGACACGGATCTGGCGCAGGGCATCCACATGCGCGATCGAGCCGCCGCCCGCGCCGATTTCTACCATATCAATCACGGGGATCGAAATTGGCATGCCTGACCCCTTTTTAAAGCGGTAGCTACGGGCAACTTCAAACACGCGTGAAGTTTTGGGGGTTTGGTTCTGGATCAGGCAAATCTTGGCGGTGGTGCCACCCATGTCAAAGCTGAGCACCTTATCCAGCCCGTAGCGCGCTGCGATATGGGCAGCAAAAACAGCCCCACCAGCGGGGCCGCTTTCAACCAGTCGTACGGGGAATTCGGCGGCATTTGTGATAGAGATAATGCCCCCGCCCGAGTGCATCAGGAAAATGGCGCAATTTACACCCTCATTGCGCAACCGTCCCTCCAGCCGCCCCAGATAGGATTTCATCAGCGGTTTGATATAGGCGTTGGCGACTGTCGTGTTGAACCGTTCATATTCGCGCATCTGCGGGGAGACTTCGCAGCTGAGCGAGATCATCACATCGGGCAGGCGGGCGGCCAGCACATCCCGCACAAGGCGTTCATGTGTGGGGTTGAGATAGCTGTGTAGCAATCCGATGGCGACGCTTTCATACCCTGCGATGGCGATGGCTTCGACGACAGGTTCGATATCGGCGGCAGTAAGGGGCAATAGTTCGCCTCCAGAGGCATCAATGCGGCCCGGCACCGTGTAACGCCGTTGGCGCGGCAGCAGAGGTTCTGGCAGTTTCAGGTTCAGGTCATATTGTTCAAACCGCGACTCGGTGCGCATTTCGATGACATCGCGGAATCCTTCGGTGGTGATCAACGCAGTTTTAGCACCGCGGCGTTCAATCAACGCGTTGGTGGCCAAGGTAGTACCATGGATGATCTGGGTGATGTCACGTGGCTTCAGCCCCGCCTTTTCACAAACGATGTGCATGCCGTCGATGATCGCCTGTTCGGGCGCGGTATAGGTGGTCAGTACTTTGGTGGAGAAGCTGTCGCCGCCCGTCTCAAGCACAACATCTGTAAACGTGCCGCCAATATCTACGCCAAGACGTGCATCTTGTCTGTCCATCTCAATATTCCAGTCTTTTGGTTCGGTCTTTTAAAGCTTGATGTCGTAGGTGACCCAAGGCGTGCGCGTGGCGACGCGGTCATATACACCGCGAGCGCGGTAGTTGTCCTCGGCGGTGATCCAGCGGATCAGGCCCCAACCGTTTTCGCGTCCTTTGTCAGCCACAGCTTCAATCAGCGCTTGGGCAGCCCCTGATCCGCGTGTGTCGGGATCGACAAACAAGTCGTCTAGAAACCCGTTGGTCGCTGCCCGTAGGTTTGAGGTGAACGGGCGGTAATGGGTAAAGCCGATGATGGTATCGTCCAGCACGGCGACAATGCAGTTTGATCCGTGTGCAGGATCATGAAGCCAGCCCCAGACCGTATCGCGCATGGCTTGAGTCTGCTCAACCTTGTAAAATGTTGCATAGCCCTGAAATAGCACCTCCCATTCGGCGTGATCGGTTTGGGCTAGGGGGCGGGTAGTAAGGGACATAAGTTTTCCAGTTTGGTTTAGATGATAGCAGTCTCAAGAAAGCTCTCGTTGCGGTGGGTACGGTTTACGTCAAATGCGCTGAGGTCAAGACTGCGGTAAGTGCCATAGGTGATCAATTCGGCGATGCCGCGGCCAATGGCGGGGGCTTGTTGCAGCCCATGACCCGAAAATCCGTTGACGAAGATAAAGTTCGGGCAGCTCTGTGCGCGGCCCAGCAAAGCGTTTTGATCCAGCGTGTTATAGGCGTAATGGCCAACCCATTCGTTGATGACTTTGACCGCTTCGAATTGCGGGATGCGGGTGGCGATGGCGGGCCAGACTTTATTTTCCCACAGGCTGTGATCAAAATCAAAATCATCATAGGCGGCATCATAATCGTCTTCGGGCGGGCAACCAGCCATGTAATATTTGCCATCTGACCTGACATGCACGCCTGAGGGATCAATGGTGAGCGGTAAATCAATGTCCAGCGGCTGTGCCGCATCAAAAACAAAGGTATAGCGTTTTCGCGGAACAACAGGAATTTCCAGCCCTGCCATCTGCGCAGTGGCCGCGGCACGCGGGCCAGAGGCATTTACAACCGTACCGCAGGCGATGTCGGTGCCATCTGATAAGGTCACGCTGTTCACCCTATCGCCTTTACGGGTGATCGCCGTCACTTCGGCATGCACAAACTCTATCCCTGCCGCACGGGCGCTGCGTTTGAACCAGTCAAACATGGTGCCGCCGTCAAAATAGCCCTCGTCTACCAGATTGTGATTGCCTGCCAGAATGTCATCAAGCTGATAAAACGGATAAGCCTGCGCAATCTCATCGCGGCTCATGTGGCGAGTGGCGGTGCCAAGGGCGCTTTGCACCGCCTGTGAGCGCTGCAAGGATTGTGTGAATTCTGGCGTATCGGCCAGATAGAGATAGCCAAAGCTTTGCAGCGTCAGGTTTGGCACATCGGGATTGTCGCCCATGAAGCTGCGAAAATTGCGGATGAATTGAGCGCCGAACTGGCTGACCTGAATGTTGGTTGCATTGCTGAATTGCTGGCGGATGCAGCTGTTGGTGTGGGACGTGGAGGCAAATGTATAGGTCGGGTCACGCTCAACCACCAAAACAGTGCCGTCAAACCCCGCCATTTGCGTCAGCCACCACGCCACGGAGGAGCCATAGATCGCTCCTCCGATAATCACCACATCATAGCTGGAGCGGGTAGGGGTGCGCATGGGCAGGCTTTCTTCTGTGAGTTGCAAGGAGCCGATTTAACAAAGCCTAATCATGGCTGGAAGATATTGCCCAGAGCGATTTTCAGGGATCAAAGGGCTGCTTGATCGCACGGGCGACCAATTCAAGGCGATCTTGCCCGTAAAACATATCTCCGCCTACAAAATATGTGGGCGAACCAAAGACACTGCGTGCAATCGCTTCTTTCGTATTGGCTGAAAACTGCTCACTTACGGCGGTGCTACGGGCCATTTTCAGCAAAGCCTGAGCGTCTTCGCCGCACTCCTGCGCGATTTGCAAAAGGGTATCAGCATCCGCAATATCCGCATCATCACGCCAATGGGCCTGTAAAATGGCAAAGCCGACGCGGTCTGGATCAGTGGCCGCAATGATCATGCCGCTGGCAAGGGCGAGTGGATTATCATGATGGGTCGGGCGACGGGAGATCATTGGCAAATCGCGCCATTGCGACCAACGGCGTAATTCGCGGCCAAAGAAATACTCGATATGCGCCACGGTACGGCCTTGGATCACGTGTGGGCTGGCTGCTTGCACAACAGGGAGATAGTCAAAGGGGCGGTGCACCACCCGCCACCCACTGTCTTGCGCGATCTGCGCCAGCGCCTTTGTCCCCAGATAGGCATAGGCGGAATGGGCGGCGTAAAAATACTCAATAGTGTTAGCGGTCACGGCGGTCTCCGGTAAAAAATCTCATTGTTCATTTGACTTTAGCCGCGATCGCTCCATTGTCACGGGGGAAGTAGGGCAAGGGCTGTTTGATGGACCGCGGACAGATAGAAACGTTGATCAGCCGTGTGGCGTTGAATGATCGGGCGGCGTTTACAGGACTTTATGATGCGACCTCGGCGAAACTTTTCGGCGTGTGCCTGCGTGTGTTGAATGATCGGGCCGCAGCAGAGGACGCCATGCAAGATAGTTTTGTGAAAGTATGGAAACACGCATCGCGCTATCAGGCCAATGGGCTGAGCCCGATGACATGGCTGATCACAATTGCGCGGAACACTGCGATCGATCGGCTGCGTGCAACCCGTAAAGGACATGTTGATATAGATACGCCGGGGCTTGAACTGGCTGCTTCGGGCGCTGGACCAGAACAAATGGCGGTGGCCTCTGGCGAGGCGCGCAGGCTGGTAGGGTGTCTGGATGAACTCTCCGAGGATCGCGGCGTGGCGGTGCGGGGGGCGTATTTGGACGGGCAAAGCTATCAGGAATTGGCGGATGCATTTTCTGTGCCGCTTAATACAATGCGCACATGGTTGCGTCGTGGGTTAATGTCGTTACGTGAATGTATGAGTCGTGAGTGAGGGGGACGAAATGACCGATGATGTGGCACCCCAGGGCGATGATCTTTTGGCAGCAGAACTGGCGCTGGGCCTGCTGGAAGGCGATGAGCTGAGCCAAGCAAACGCACGTGCGCTGCGTGACCCCGCCTTTGCAGTACTGCTGGTTGCATGGCAGGAACGGCTGGTCGCGATGACAGATGAGATCGCGCCAGTGACCCCGCCAAAACATGTCAAAAAGCGTCTGTTAAGTACATTGTTCGTCACTGCACCCGTGCCCGTGTTGCAGCGGCTGTGGATATGGAAAGGGCTAAGCTTTGCCGCATTGGCGCTTGCCGCCTTTTTGGGCGTTCAGCAGTTGGGACCAGAAACACCACCAGCGGCAGGGCCGCTATATGCCACACAGTTGATGGGTGATGGGGTGCCGTTGCAAGTCTTGGCGGTTCTGGATGCGCGACAAGGGGACGTCGCGCTGAGCCGTGTTGCAGGGCGCGAGGCCGAGGGCCGATCGTTTGAGCTTTGGGCGATTGTGCCGGATACGCCGCCGATATCGTTGGGTATTATGCAAGAGGGTGCGACCATGCGGGTGGCCTTGCCAGAGAATTTGCGTAGCCGTGGTGCCGAAATCACGCTGGCCATTACAGATGAACCCGCAGGTGGATCGCCCAACGGCGTGCCCACAGGTGACGTGTTGGCGGCCTCCGCATTGGTCGCTATTTAGCGCGGCCAGCGCGTAGAGTGAGTTCGATGCGTCGGGTGATCAGGAAAATGGCATTTCTGGATAGCTAACGCCAGCCAGATATAGCCCATGGGGCGGGCAGACTGGGCCGCATGCGGCGCGGTCGCGGGCCTCGAGGGCGGCGGTCACGTCATCGGGCGTCATCTGCCCGCTGCCGACCCGCTCCAACGTGCCAACAAAGCTGCGTACTTGGTTGTGCAGAAATGACCGCGCACGCACGTCAAAATGAACTTCTGTGCCCTGTAGGGTTTCGACCTGAGTGATGTCCAAACGGCTCATTGTCTTGATCGGGCTGAGCGACTGACAGATGGTGGAACGGAACGTGGTGAAGTCGTGTTCGCCGAGCAGCCTGTTGGCCGCTTCTTGCATGGTTGCGATGTCCAATTTGTTCTTAATCTGCCAAACCAACCCTTTTTGGTGGGTCGCAGGGGCGCGGCGGCACAAAATGCGAAAGAAATACTGTCGCTCTTGCGCAGAAAACCTTGCGTGAAACGTATCGGGCACAGGCACGCAATTCACAATCGCCACAGGCGCGGGTTTCAGGTGGTAATTGACGGCTTCTGACAAGCGGAAGGGGGTCCAGTCGCGTTCCATATCACAATGGGCAACCTGTCCCAACGCATGCACACCTTTATCCGTGCGCCCTGCGGCGGCGATATTATGGGTGCGCGGCTCCAGCTTGGCCAAGGCATCTTCAATGGCACCCTGAACCGAAGCAAGGGTCTTTTGGCGCTGCCAACCGTGGAAGGGCGCGCCATTATATTCAATCTGAAGGGCATAACGTGGCATAAAGGGGCTTTATCGCGGGGGGTGCCCTGTGGCAATCCCTACACAACACGCCTATGTAAGAGGTTGTTAAAAGGGCAGGGTTTTCGTGGTCATATCTCAAATTGCTGATGGCATCTGGCGGCAAGTCGAATCTGTGCAAGACACGGTTTCTGAAACATTCTTTGAGCCGGTGATCCGGCTTGGGGTGACGGGTCTTGCGCGTTCGGGTAAAACTGTCTTTATCACGTCGCTTGTGGCCAACCTGATGGACCGTGGCCGCATGCCCGGTTTGGTGGCCGCTGGCGAAGGGCGGATTGAGGCGGCATTTTTGCAACCCCAGCCCAATGATACCATCCCGCGGTTTGAGTATGAGACACATATGGCGGCGCTTACCACGCCGACGCCCAGTTGGCCTGACAGCACCCGTGCCGTATCCGAGTTGCGGCTGAGCTTGCGCGTGCGGCCCAAAGGGTTGCTCTCGGGGTTACAAGGGCCGCGCACGGTGCATCTGGATATTGTCGATTATCCGGGGGAATGGCTGTTGGATTTGGGGCTGCTGGACATCAGCTATGATGACTGGTGTGCGCAAACGCTGGCGCGCATTGCGCCGCGTGCGCAGGCGCGTGAATATCTGGCGCTGGCGGCGGGGATTGATCCGCAGGCCCCGTTGGAAGAACCGATCGCGAAAGAACTAGCGCAGGCCTATGCCAGCTATCTTACGCAGGCACGTGCGGACGGGTTTTCAGATTGCACGCCGGGGCGGTTTTTGCTGCCCGGTGATCTGGCGGGGTCTCCGGTGCTGACATTCGCACCGCTGCCTGCGGCACAGGGCGATGCCCGCAAAAGCCTGCGCCGTGAAATGGCCCGCCGCTTTGAGGCGTATAAACGTCAGGTGGTTAAGCCATTTTTCCGCGATCACTTCTCTCGCATCGACCGTCAAGTTGTGCTGGTGGATGCGTTGGGCGCAATCAATGCTGGTCCGCCAGCCGTAGAAGACTTGCGCGCTGCGATGAGCGAAACACTCGGCGCGTTTCGCCCGGGCCGCAATAGTTTCCTGACAGGGCTGTTAGGGGGTAGGCGGGTTGAGAAAATTCTCTTTGCGGCGACCAAAGCGGATCATCTGCACCACAGCCAGCACGCGCAATTGACTGCGATCATGGAGGCCTTGACGCGCGAGGCCCGTGAACGTGCGCGGTTCGCAGGGGCAAAAACCCAAGCACTGGCCATCGCGTCGTTGCGTGCCACCACCGAAGATACGATGACCTATGAGGGTACAAAACTGGACGTGGTGCGCGGCACCTTGTTGGATACAGGCAAACAAGCGGCGTTTTACCCCGGCGCATTGCCCCAAGACCCGGCGCATCTGCTCAGCCCTGCCAAGGCAGGGGCGGAGAAATGGCTGGACGCGGATTACCAAATTATGCGTTTCGCGCCAGCGCCTCTGACCCTGCGGTCAGGCGACGGGCCACCCCATATCCGTCTGGACCGTGCGGCAGAATTCCTGATTGGAGACAGGCTGTGAGCGCGGTGATGATCCGTCCCGCGCGGGTTCTGGATGCGGGCAAGCTGGGGGATATTCTTGCGGCCGCGAACAGGCAGTTGGCGTGGTTGCCGCCGCTTTATACCTCTGCCGAGGAGATCATGCTGATCGGCGATATGATCGATGCGGGGTGGGTGCGTACGGCCTATGTGGATGACGGGTTGGTGGGCTTCATTGCGCGCAAGGGTACAGAGGTGCACGCGCTGGCTGTAGTCCCGCACATGGAAGGGCAGGGTGTTGGCAGGGCCATGATGCGCGATGCGCAACGCAAAGCCAAAAAGCTGGGATTATGGAGCTATCAAGCCAATGACCGTGCCACTTATTTTTATGAGCGTGCTGGATTCGTGGAAATCCTGCGCACGGATGGCGCTGGCAATGAGGCACATCTGCCGGATATTCGTTATGAATGGCAAAGGGAGGCCGAGTGATGGCTAAAGGTCCCGTATTATTTGACCTGGAAGGCGACACTTCTGAACGCCCGTCGGTGGCTGATGCGCCTGCGGTTCAGGATTTGCCCCAAGGCGATGCCCCACAAGGGCAAGCGATGCAGATTGCCGCAAGGCTGGCGGCACGCAAGCCTTCGCTTTTGACGCGGTTGTTCTGGGGCTTGGCGGGGGCTGTGTTGGCCGCGCTTGTATCGCTTGCGGCGTGGCGTTTCATTACTGATCTGATGACGCGTTATCCCCTGTTGGGCATGGCGATGACTGTGTTGATGTCGGCGTTTTTACTGGTCTGTGCTTTGGTGGCGCTGCGTGAATTGGCCGCCTTCGGGCGGCTTGGCCGTTTGGATGGATTGCGCCACAGCGCAACTGTGACACTGGCCAGTGGGGATTTGAAAGCGGCCCGTGATGTGACCGACCGTTTGGTGGGCCTCTATAAAGGGCGTGAAGATACCCGTTGGGGGCGCGAGCGTCTGGCAGAGTTGCGCGGGGATCAGTTGGATGCGGCGGGTTTGCTGGCTTTGGCCGAAACTGAATTGTTGTCGCCGTTGGATAACGCGGCCCAACGTGAAGTCGAGGCCGCAGCGCGTCAGGTGGCAACGGTGACAGCGCTGGTGCCTTTGGCGTTGGCAGATGTTGTGGCCGCGCTCACCTCTAACCTGCGCATGATCCGCCGCATCGCCGAGATTTACGGCGGGCGCTCAGGGTTTTTCGGCAGCTGGCGTTTGACCCGTGCAGTGCTATCACATCTGGTGGCGACAGGGGCTGTGGCTGTGGGGGATGATATGTTGGAACCGATCTTGGGCGGTTCACTTCTGGGCAAACTCAGTCGCCGTTTTGGCGAGGGCATGGTGAATGGGGCTCTGACCGCACGCGTGGGGGTCGCCGCGATAGAGGTCTGCCGCCCGCTGCCCTTTACGGCTGTGAAACGCCCCAAAGTGCGCAGTATCATCGCCCAAAGCCTTGGTGGCTTGTTCAGTAAGGCCAACGCAAAAGGTTAAGGTTTTCCTTACTGTTTGACGTGGGCGTGTTTGTTTAAAATAGTGTAAACTGCGATTTTGAGACGGGAAGAATACGTATGGATGGCCTTTTGTTGATTGCGGCACTGGTTGTGCTGGCCATCCCTGTGACGTTGATTGCATTGATTATTGGGCAATCTGGCCTGCGCACGCGTCTGCACGATGCCGAAAACAAGATCACAGCCTTGCAAAAAACCATAGATGCGATGGGCAACGGTAAAGTTGAAAAGCCTCAAAACGCGCTCGAGCCGTGGAAAACTGTAAGCGCCCAGCCTGCATCGGTTTCGGATACGCCAGCGGTGCAGACTGCGCCTGTCTCAGAAGCCAAAGCGCCTGAAGCAAAAGAAATTGTCTGGCCCCGGTCGCAATCCACGCCGCCGCCGATCACTCAAAAACCGCCAGTTCTTCCGGCGGAGCCGACCAAACTGGTCGCACCACGTCCCCCGTCACCAATTGCACAGGCACTGGCCGATTTTGGCCCGTGGTTGCAGCAAAACTGGTTCTACGCTGTGTCCGCTGCTTCGCTGGCGCTGGCGGGGGTTTTCCTTGTGCAATACGGCATGGAAAACGGTCTGTTGCCGCCCCGTGCGCGGGTTGCTGCGGCCTTGGCCTTTGGTGCAGCGCTGATCGGTGTGGGCGAGTTTATTCGCCGCCGCTTTGGCGATGGGCCACAATCGGCCACGGCCTATTTGCCCTCGGTCTTTTCGGGGGCGGGTATCGTGACGTTGTTTGGCGCGATCCTGTCTGCGCGGATGATGTATGATCTGATCGGTGGTGGGTCGGCTATGGTCGGCATGGTTGCTGTCGCGCTGATTGCGGTTGTGTTGGGCTGGATGCACGGGCCGCTGCTGGTGGCTGTGGGTGTCATCGGTGCGTATGGCGCGCCGCTGGTGCTGGGAGACTCCTCGGCTGACGCGAGTCCGTTGTTTGGTTATTTTGCCGTGATCGCGTTGCTGGGGCTAGGTGTGGATACGGTGCGCCGCTGGGGTTGGATTTCTGCGCTGACACTGACGCTGGCATATCTGATGGGCTTTGCCATCGTGCTGGGCGGGGGCGGCGCAACAGCGTGGACAGGGCAGTTGTATTTCGCTGTTTTGCCTTTGCTGGCTATTTTGATCCCTGCGCGCAGCTTTGTGCCTGACCATGCAGGCCCGCCTGCGTTGTTGGGGGTGCTGGGGCGGATGACACTTGGCGCGAAAGAGCGCGGCGCGACATGGCCTTCTTTCCCGACATTGCTAGCCTTTGCCAGTGTCGCCGCAAGCTGTTTCATCCTGCTCACCATCTGGAAACCGGGTGAGGCGGAAATCTGGTTGAGCGTTGGCCTGATGACAGTGTTGGGCGCTGTGTTGATCCTTTGGTCGCGCCGCGCTCCTGCGCTGCAAGACGCGGCTTTGCTGCCGATGGGCACGCTGCTGCTGTCGGTTTTTGCACAGGGCGAAAACCGCCGCGTTACCTATCGCCAGTTCATTGATACCTATAGCGAAAGCCCCGAGGCGGCGTTTCCTTGGGTCGTGACGCTCTTGCTGGTGCTGGCGGTGGGTCTGTCGGTGCTGGCCCTTTGGCGGGCGATGCGGGGCGGGCAGTTTGGTGTGATCTGGGCTGTTATCGCCGCTGTATATGCACCTGCAATGGCGATTGTGCTGGAAATGGTCTGGAACCCTGCGGCGGTTATCGGAGCCTATCCTTGGGCCTTGCATGCGGCGGGGCTGGCGGTGCTGATGGCGCTGTTTGCTGAACGGCTTGCACGGCAAGACGGGGCCGAGCGTTTGCGGGTCAGTTTTGCGGTGATGTCGATGCTTGCCTGTTTGGCTTTCGCCTTTGTTATCGTCCTCAGTTCGGTCGCTTTGACCGTGGCGTTGTCTGTGACGGTTGTTGCTGCCGCTGCACTGGATCGCATGTGGCGTTTGCCTGCGCTGTCGTGGTTCATTGCGGTTGGCGTGGTCACCGTGGGCTTCCGCCTCGTTGCTGATCCGGGGCTGGTTTACGGGGCCGAGGGACCGCTTGCGGGTGTGTTGCTGGCCTATGGCGGGGCGCTGGCTGCGTTTATTGCTGCATTGTGGTTGTTGCGTCCGCTGGAGCGGCAGACCGCCAAGGTTATGCTTGATTCCGCTGCGTGGTCCACGGGCGGGCTGACGCTGAGCCTGTTGGTTCTGCGCTGGATCGAGAGCAAAGTGGGCATTGGCTATGTCGAGAGCCATTGGAGCCTTGGCCTGAATGCCGCGATCTGGATCGGATTGGCGTTGGCTCAGGTACAGCGCAGCGAAGGGCGTTCGGCTGGCGTGTTGGACAAAATGCGGTGGGCATTGGCCGCGCTGTTTGGCCTGATCGGTGGGGTAGCGTTGCTTGGCGCATTGACCGAAGCAAATCCCGTGTTCGAGGCGGGAAAATCGGCGGATGTCTATGGCCCGATTGTTATCAATACATTGGCAGCGGCCTATCTGGTGCCCGCATTGGTGCTGCTGGCAGGGGCGTGGCGTTTGGGGCAGATTGATCTGCGGTTGCGCAAAGGCCTGGCCATTACAAGTGGCGCTTTGACGGTGATTTGGGCGCTGACTGTGATCCGCCACTTCTGGCAAGGCGGGTCTATGATGCCGCTCAGCTTGGGCATCTCGCAACCAGAGCAATACACCTATACGCTCATCTTGCTGGTTACGGGGGCAGGGCTGTTTTATCAGTCTCTTGCACGCCGATCAGATGAGCTACGCAAGGCGGGGCTGGTGGTGATTGGCATGGCTGTGGCCAAGGTTTTCCTGATTGATGTGACCGATCTGGATGGGCTGACGCGGGTGTTCTCGCTCTTGGTGCTGGGGCTGGCTTTGGCTGCGCTGGCGTGGTTGAACCGCTGGGCGCAGGACCGCGACCTTGCCGAGGCGGCGCACCCCGTGCCGCCTGCTGTGCCGCCCTCATTGCCGTCAAGCGACGCTGCGTCAGAGGATGATCGCGAAACGACAGAGGATAAAGAGTAAGACGCGCTTGCTCCCTAGCGGGAGCGGGCCTATAAGCGCCTCAACATGACAGAGCATCTGATCATACAGCGAATTACATCCCCGGCGCTCGGCCAGTCCTGAGCCGCCGGGCAAAGGTGTTTGAGCCGCTCGCACCGACCCCATTTTTATATATTTGACGATGATAAAGGACGCCCCACATGTGCGCCGAGACCCCAGACTATAAATCTACTTTGAACCTGCCAAAAACCGATTTCCCAATGCGTGCGGGATTGCCCAAACGTGAGCCAATGTGGCTGGAACAGTGGAATGAAATCGGCATCTATGACCGCCTGCGCGAAAAGGCCAAGACCGAGACACGCGAACCGTTCACCCTGCATGATGGCCCCCCCTATGCCAACGGGCATTTGCACATCGGTCACGCGCTGAACAAAACCATCAAAGACATGATCGTGCGCAGCCACCAGATGATGGGCCGCGATGCGCGTTACATCCCGGGCTGGGATTGCCATGGTCTGCCGATCGAATGGAAGATCGAAGAACAGTACCGTAAAAAAGGCCGCGACAAGGACCAAGTGCCGATCAATGAATTCCGTGGTGAATGCCGCGAGTTTGCCAAAGGCTGGGTGGACATCCAGCGTGAGGAATTCAAACGCCTTGGGGTTCAGGGAAACTGGGATAAGCCATACCTGACAATGGATTTCCACGCCGAGCGCGTGATCGCCGAAGAATTCATGAAATTCTTGATGAACGGCACGCTGTACCAAGGCTCTAAACCTGTGATGTGGTCGCCTGTTGAGCAGACCGCATTGGCCGAGGCCGAGGTTGAGTATCACGACAAAGACAGTTTCACGATCTGGGTGAAGTTTAAAGTTGTTGGTGGTGGCGATCTGGAAGATGCGCAGGTTGTCATCTGGACAACGACGCCATGGACAATGCCATCGAACAAAGCAGTCGTTTACGGCGCGGGTATTTCTTATGGCCTGTATGAAATCACTGGCACGCCTGACGAATGCTGGGTGAATGTGGGCGATAAATATCTGCTGGCCGATAATATGGCGGCGGATGTTCTGGGGCGTGCACGTCTGGAGGAAGGGCAGTGGGCCCGTGTCCGTGATGTGACCACTGCTGAACTTGAAACCATCAGCCTCAAGCACCCGCTGCATGGTGTCGACGGCGGCAACGGCGAATGGGATGATCTGCGCGATTTCCGCGCCGCTGATTTTGTGACCGACACTGATGGTACGGGCTTTGTGCATTGCGCGCCAAGCCATGGTTTGGATGAATATGATCTCTACCGTGATCTGGGCATGCTGGACCAAGTTATCACGTATAATGTGATGCCCGATGGTCGTTACCGCGATGATTTGCCGCTGTTTGGCGGCAAGGCGATCCTCAAGCCGAACGGCAAAGAGGGCAACGCCAACGCTGCTGTGATCGACAAGCTGGTCGAAGTCGGTGGCCTGCTGGCGCGTGGCAAGATCAAACACAGCTACCCACACAGCTGGCGCTCTAAAGCGCCCGTGATCTATCGCAACACTCCGCAATGGTTTGCCGCGATTGATAAAACTGTGGGTGATGGTCAGGACCAATTCGGCACCACCATCCGTGAACGTGCGCTGACCGAGATCGACAACGTCAACTGGACGCCAAAATCAGGCCGCAACCGCCTGCACGCGATGATGGAGGCACGCCCAGATTGGGTGCTGTCGCGCCAACGTGCATGGGGTGTGCCGCTCACCTGCTTTACGCGCAAAGGTGTGCTGCCGACGGATGCGGATTTCCTGCTGCGCAATGCAGAGGTGAACCAGCGTATTGTTGAGGCGTTTGAAGTTGAAGGTGCGGATGCGTGGTATGAGGACGGCGCAAAGGCGCGTTTCCTTGACGGTATCGTGAACCCTGATGATTACGATCAAGTCACCGATATTCTGGACGTGTGGTTCGACTCTGGTTCGACTCATGCCTTCACTCTGCGTGATCGCGAAGATGGCTCAGAGGATGGCATCGCAGATGTCTATATGGAAGGCACCGACCAGCACCGCGGCTGGTTCCACTCGTCCTTGCTGCAATCGGTTGGCACCACGGGCCGCGCGCCGTACCGCAATGTTGTGACGCATGGCTTTACGTTGGATTCAAAGGGCATGAAGATGTCCAAATCCATCGGCAATACCATCGTACCCGAGAAAATCATCCAGCAATACGGGGCGGACATCCTGCGCCTTTGGGTGGCCCAGACGGATTACACCAACGATCAGCGCATCGGTGATGAAATCCTCAAAGGCACCTCGGACAGTTATCGCCGCTTGCGCAACACCATGCGCTATATGCTGGGTGCCTTGTCTGATTTCACCGAGGCAGACCGCGTAGACGCCGCTGATATGCCCGAGTTGGAGCGTTGGGTGCTGCACCGTCTGGCCGAGTTGGATACAGTGGTACGTGACGGCTATTCGCGCTTTGATTTCCAAGGCGTTTTCCGCGCGATCTTTGAATTCGCCACGCTGGATTTGTCGGCCTTCTACTTTGATATCCGCAAAGACGCGCTGTATTGTGATGGCGATACGCTGCGCCGCCGTGCGGCACGCACGGTGTTGGATCTGTTGTTCCACCGTCTGACAACTTGGTTGGCACCCGTTCTGGTGTTCACCATGGAAGAAGTCTGGCTGGAGCGTATGGGTGGCGAAGGCAGCTCGGTTCACCTGCAAGATATTCCTGCCACGCCTGAGGGTTGGCTGGATACGGAATTGGCCGCAAAATGGGCCAAGGTCCGTGCGGCGCGCCGTGTGGTGACTGCCGCTTTGGAAGTACAGCGTACAGCCAAGGTAATTGGTGCCTCGCTTGAGGCGGCTCCGGTTGTCTATGTTGAAGACGCAGCGCAGCGTGCGGCGTTGGAGAGTGTGTCGTTTGATGATGTGACCATCACCAGCCAGATCACTGTCACAGGCGATGCAGCACCTGAGGATGCGTTCCGCATGCCCGAAACCGACGGTGTGGCCGTGTCCTTTGTTCTGGCCCAAGGCGAGAAATGTGCGCGGTGCTGGAAAGTTCTGCCAGATGTTGGAACCCACAAGCATGCAGGCGTTTGTGCCCGCTGTGACGATGCGGTTTAAGGCATAAAGATTGGTCAGGGGCGGGTTTGTTCCCGCCCTTGAACACGATCCCGCATAAAGCGGATTGAGCAAGGCGCAAACCACGCCCATACTCAGCGCATGAATACATGCACCATTCCCACACAATTCGGCGATTTGATCCTCGTAGAGGAAAATCACCACGTCACTGCCCTGAATTGGGGGCGTGCGCCCTCCGAGGACAGCACGCAAGTGCTGGAGGAGGCGCGGCGGCAAATGCTGGCCTATGCGGCGGGGGAGTTGCAGCAGTTCGATCTGCCGTTGCATGTGCAAGGCAGCGATTTCCAACGTGCGGTGTGTGATGCCATGTCTGCGATACCCTTTGGGGATACATGCACCTATGGCGATATAGCCAAGCAACTTGGTGTACCTGCCCAAGCGGTGGGTGGTGCATGTGGCGGCAATCCAATCCCCATTATCATTCCATGTCACCGTGTGATGGGGGCAAAAGGGCTGACGGGGTTCTCAGGCGCTGGTGGTGTGGAAACCAAGGTCGCACTGCTGCGCCATGAAGGCGCAGGCGGGTTTTTGATCTAGGGTTTTTGATCTTTAGATGTCACGGCCATCATAGATGACTTGCTGCATAGCGCCCGCAAACAGCAGGTAGACAGAGGTCACAACCAGCCCCCAAGAAGCCCAGCTTCCGGGGAGAAAGTTCACCCAAGCGGCCCAGCCGGCAAAGAAGGTCCACGCCAGCGCCATGGGCAATGTCACACTGCGCCAGCGCTCGGTGCGGACGGGGTGGACGAATTTTACAGGCACAAACATGGTGATTGCCAAAAAGGTCGACAGCACAAGGCTGATGTACCATGGAATGCCCAGTGCAAAGATCACCAGTACAACCATGTTCCAACACCCCGGAAAGCCGGAGAACGAATAGTCTTTGGTTTTCATGCGTGTATCGCAAAAATACAATGCGCTGGTGAAGGTCACAATGATCATCATCAACCAGCCGCTCCAGCCATCCATCAGGCCGGATTTGAATAATGCGAAAACAGGGATGAACACGTAGGTCAGATAATCAATGATGAGGTCCAGCAGGACGCCATCAAATTCGGGCGCGTTTGTTTTCACATCGTATTTGCGCGCCAGCGGCCCGTCGATGCCGTCCACAAAGAACGCAACTACCAGCCAGAGGAACATCATGTCATATTCGGCGTCCACAGCTGCCAACATGGCGAGCATGGCAAAAACGGCACCTGTTGCAGTGAAGAGGTGAACGGCAAGGGCTTTGGTTTGGTTTTTCATAAATAGGTTACTCGCACATCGGGGGGAGGCTGGCAAAAAGAAAGATATCAGGCGCGTGGATGGGCGCTGTTGTAGACTTCCATCAGGCGTACCGTATCTACGGCTGTATAGGCTTGGGTGGTGGAAAGCGAGGCATGGCCCAGCAATTCCTGAATAGCACGCAGGTCTCCCCCTGCGTCCAGCAAATGGGTCGCAAAGCTGTGGCGCATGGCGTGGGGTGTGGCGCTGGCGGGTAGACCTAGTTGCATACGGGCAGAGGCCATGACCTTTTGGATCGCGCCAGGCGACAAGGCACCGCCGCGCACACCGCGAAACAGAGGTGATTTATCAGGCAGCGGATGAGGGCAAAGACGCGTATAAACCTCAACCGCGTTTCGGGCAGCAGGTAGCACAGGCACTAAACGTTCCTTGCCGCCTTTACCCTTGATCCTCAGAACATCGGGCAGGGGCGCATCTTGGGCTTGTAGACCCAATGCTTCGGATATGCGCAATCCGCAGCCCCAAAGCAGGGTCAGCACAGCCACATCACGTGCGGCAACCCACGGCGTCGCTGTTTGAATTTCAACGCAGTCGATCAGCTCGCGGGCGGCATCCACAGCCAAAGGGCGCGGTAGCTTTTTGGTGAATTTTGGGGCGCGTGCAGAGAGAACGGCAGTGGGTTCAAACCCTTCACGTTCGGCCAGCCAGCGGTAGAATGCTTTGACAGCCGAGAGTTTGCGCGCAAGGCTGCGCGACCCGACATCTTCGCCGCGTGTACGCGCCATCCACGACCGCATGTCGCTGACAGTAATATTGGCCAATGCGCCCAAACCTTGCATCTGGCCGTGGTGCACGCTCATGAAAGCCAGAAAATCAGTTACATCGCCGCGATAGGCCGTCATGGTATTTTCAGCGGCCCCTTTCAGGGCGCGCTGGTGATCCAGCCACGTTTGCAATGCGTCGCGTGCCGCGGCGCTAATGGCGAGTGTATCTTTTGGGGCGCTCAAGACAGCCAGCGGCGCATGGTGCGCTCAAATACGCCAGTGAAAAACGCCAGCAAGTCTGTGCCCTGTTGGGGGCTGAACAGATGCGGGTCTTCAGCGCCCATAACCAACATACCGGGCAGGCGGCCTGTGCCGAAATCCAGCTTGAGGCAAGCCTCGGAGCGAATCCACTCGGCGTTGGGGCCATAGATATGTTCAGAGGCGTCCTGAACCGAACGCAGAGTAACCTGCCGTGCCGTACCGCGACGTCCTTGCATCAGGTAGTCGTCAATAAATCCGGGCGCTGCCACGCTCAGCACATCGCCAAGGCGTTGAACGGCTGGATCTTCGTCGTTCTGAACAGATTCCAGCACAAGTTTGACTGAATCCACCCGCAGAATATCGGCGACTTCACCGTCCAGATCACGCAGGAACGTTTCAAATTCTAGTGGGTCCAGCATTCTGAGAATGGCGCGGTGGATTTGGTTGGTGCCTGCAAGGTTCTCATAGGCGGCGGCAATCACGCTGCGATGCGTATCCTCTAGGCGGTCCAGACGTGTCTCTAGACGTTCCATGGCGATGCCGCGCAGATCGACGATATTACCGCCCATAGCTTTTTCATTTGCCGCAATCAGCGCCTGCATGACGTCACTGTCATCCAGAATCACATCGGGCTGCGATATGATCGCTTCGCGCAGGGCGTCTTCAATTTTTGGGCTGCTGCTCATGCTGCTCTCGTTTTGTTTTAGGGGCTATAACACAGAGTATTGTGATTTTCGCCTCTTTTTTTGTTGTAGGTTAGGGCGCATGCGCCCGAATTGCCTGATAGAAGAGGGTGATGCCCTCATTTCCCCGTTTTTTAGGCTTCATACGGTGTCGCCACGCTTCATGGAACCCTCCGCAGATAAAAATCCGACAAAGCGCATTCTCATATGTCCTGCACAACGGGGTTCATTTATGCGGCGCAAACCTAGGCTGGGGCCGTATAAATTCTGACGGAACTGTCGCTTGGCGGTTGGAATGGCGGACAAGGCGGTTATGTTAGGGGGCGTGCTGTTGGTGCAACCCTTAGCACATGTCCCCGTTACTCTTTGCCCAAAGGAAGCCCTCGGTGCCGCAAATGTTCTTTGACGAAGGTGCACTGATTTCGGTGCTGACGGCGCAACCGCTGGACCGCGCGTTGGATTACAAAGCGCCAGAAGGGGGCTGCCATTTGGGTGCGTTTGTGGAAGTGCCTTTGGGTCCGCGCAAGGTAGTCGGTGTCGTTTGGGGTGCGGGGCAGGGTAATTTCGACTATAACAAGGTGCGCAAGGTGATGCGGGTGCTGGACGCGGCCCCGATGCGCGCCGAGATGGTCAGCTTTCTGGAAAAATCCGCCGCCTATACGCTAACACCACTCAGTGCGATGCTGCGCCTTGCCACCCGCGCACCGGGTTTGGGTGATCCGCCGTCGATGCAAAAAGTGTACCGTCGGGGGATCGGAGAGCCTGACCGCGTTACCAAAGCACGTACTCAGGTGTTGGACACCTTGCAGGAATACGGTGATCTGTCTTTCACGCTCAAAGAACTGGCGGATATGGCGGGGGTGACTTCTTCTGTGATCAAAGGTTTGGTCAAGCAAGAGGTCGTGCGCGAAGAGGAAAGCCCGCGCGATTTACCCTTCTTGCCGTTGGACCCTGACCTGCCCAGCAAAAACTTGAGCGACGATCAGGCTGCAGGCGCGCAGGTGCTGGCGGCGGGGGTAGCTTCGGGCAACTACGGCACAACCTTACTGCGCGGCGTGACAGGATCGGGCAAAACCGAAGTGTATCTGGAAGCCGTAGCAGCGGCGCTGCGTGCGGGGCGTCAGGCGCTGGTTTTGCTGCCAGAAATCGCGCTGACCTCTGAATTTCTCACGCGGGTGGAAGCGCGGTTTGGCGCCAAGCCCGCCGAATGGCATTCAGGTGCGACGATGACCGAACGGCGGCGCATTTGGCGCATGGTCGGGCAAGGCCAAGCACAACTGGTGATCGGCGCGCGGTCAGCGCTGTTTTTGCCGTTTCAAAACTTGGGTCTGATCGTGGTCGATGAGGAACATGACACTTCCTATAAACAAGAAGAAGGCGTGCTGTATAATGCGCGCGATATGGCGGTGCTGCGGGCCTCTATTTGCGGGGCGCATGTGGTGCTGGCCTCGGCTACGCCTTCGCTCGAGACATGGGCAAATGCGCAAGCGGGGAAATACGCCAAGCTTGAGCTGAAATCGCGTTTCGGGCCTGCGGTGATGCCGACAATGGGCACAATTGACATGCGGGCCGAAGGGCTGCCGTCTGATCGCTGGATATCGCCAACGCTTAAGGCGCAGGTGGATGCGCGTTTGGCCAAAGGTGAGCAGGCGATGTTGTTTATCAACCGCCGCGGCTATGCACCTGTGACCCTGTGCCGTGCATGCGGGCATCAGATTGCCTGTGATCACTGTGATGCGCGGATGGTTGAGCACAGGTTTTTGAAACGTCTGATTTGCCATCAATGCGGTGAAAGCAAGGAGATGCCAGAGGCCTGCCCGTCTTGTGAAGTTGAGGGCAAATTAGCCGCTGTCGGGCCGGGAGTGGAGCGGTTGGGCGAAGAGGCCCATGCGCTGTGGCCTGATGCGCGTGTTGCGACGCTGAGTTCGGATATGTACGGCACGGCGCGGGCACTCAAGGCTGAAATCGCGGGCATCGCCGAGGGGGCAGCGGATATCGTCATCGGTACACAATTGGTGGCAAAGGGTCATAACTTTCCTAATCTGACGCTGGTGGGTGTAATTGACGCGGATCTGGGGCTGGCGGGGAGCGATCTTCGCGCTGCTGAGCGCACATTCCAATTGATGCGGCAGGTCGCGGGGCGTGCAGGACGGGCCGAGGCCCCCGGCACGGCATTGCTGCAAACCTATCAGCCTGACCATCCTGTGATCCGTTCGATCCTAGATGGCGATGAAGAAGGGTTCTGGCAGGCCGAGGCAAAAGAGCGCGAGCAGGCAGGCATGCCTCCCTATGGGCGGCTGGCGGGCATCATCCTGAGCGGGCCAGACGTGGCTGCGGTGTTTGAAGCGGGTAACCAACTGGCCCGCAATGACCGTGCATTGCGCGATGTGGGCGCACAGGTTTTCGGGCCAGCACCCGCCCCCATTGCGCGGGTGCGCGGGCGACACCGTGTGCGGCTGCTGGTGAAGGCTGATAAAACAGTAGCGTTGCAACGTGCCCTTGCAAAATGGGTCAGCCAGATCAGGTTAAAAGGTGACTTGCGTTTGGCAGTCGATATCGACCCGCAGAGCTTTTATTAGGACGTGGCCAGCCAAGGGCCGTTAGCTGGGTTTAACTGGCCAAATCATTCAACGGCCTGCGCATCCCGTGGCACGTGAATTTCTATCGCTTTTAGAGTGGTATAGGCGTAATGCAGCAGGATGATAGATTTCCTGACCCTAGAAGAAGCCAAGGACCAGCCCGCATGGCGGCGTCCCAAGGTGTTGTTGTTTGTGATGGCTATGGCCATGCCGATTGCGTTTTTTACATGGTATGCGCTGCTGAACAACTTTGTAAAAGAAGTGGCGGATTTTGACGGGGCAGATATTGGCCTGCTGCATACGGTGCGCGAAATCCCCGGATTTTTGGCGTTTCTTGTTATTTTCTTGATCATATTCGTGCGTGAACAGGTCTTGGGGATCGTCTCGCTGATGGTCTTGGGTGCGGCCACGGCTGTCACCGCTTGGTATCCGCAATTGACGGGTATTTTGGTGCTGACCTTCCTCAGCTCGGTTGGGTTTCACTATTACGAGACGGTGAATCAATCCTTGCAGCTTCAATGGCTGCCCAAAGACCGTGCGCCGCAGATACTCGGCTGGCTGATGGCCACAGGATCGGCGGCGACGTTTTGTGTGTATTTCGTGATCATGATTTTGTGGGAGCCTTTGGGGCTAACCTATAATGCCGTTTTCATGGCAGGCGGCGGCATCACTATGGCTGTGGCCCTATTTGCGCTGCTGGCTTTCCCACAATACGAGAGCCCGCATCCGCAGATTAAACGCATGGTGCTACGCAAACGCTATTGGCTGTATTATGCGCTGCAATTCATGTCTGGCGCGCGGCGGCAGATATTCATGGTGTTCGCGGGTTTTATGATGGTCGAGAAATTCGGCTTTGCGGTGCATGAAGTTGCAGGGCTGTATTTGATAAATCTGCTGCTTAACATGTTGATCGCACCCTTGCTGGGGCGGATCGTAGGGCGGTTTGGTGAGCGCCGTGCGTTGATGTTTGAGTATACAGGGCTGGTTTTTATCTTTTTGTCCTACGGCGGCGTCTATTTCTTTGATTGGGGGTTTCAGGTGGCGGCTGTGCTCTATGTGCTGGACCACATGTTCTTTGGATTGGCATTGGCGTTAAAGACGTATTTCCAGAAAATCGGCGCACATGGGGATATGGCACCGACGGCGGCGGTGGCGTTTACCATTAACCACATTGCTGCGGTGTTTTTGCCCGTGATGTTGGGGCTTTTATGGCTGGCTTCTCCTGCGGCGGTGTTTTTGTTGGCGGCGGCGATGGCGGCAATTTCATTTGTGCTGTCTACGTTGATCCCGCGCCATCCAGACACGGGAAATGAGACGGTGTTTGCGGCGCGCAAGCTAAAGGCGGCAGAGTGAGCCATTGCGCTTGGCCCTTGACCTGAGGGCGACGTGTGCCTACCCGAAATTAAAGAGTTATAGGAACCTATAGATGCCAACCTTTACCGCACTGACCACGCTGACGGGCCGCGAACCGGCTTATAAACTGGGCGAAGCCATGGACGCGATCCTACCCGAACCAACCGGCGTTGGCGTTTTCGAGATGGAAGACGGGTCGGGCCTATGGGAAGTCGGCGTCTATTTTGAAGAAACACCTGATGAGGCCGCGCTGGCGGTATTGGCCACGGCATTTGGCGCGAAGGAATTCGTTGTCTCGGAAGTGCCTGAAACCGATTGGGTTGCCCATGTGCGCCGTGAGTTGGCCCCCGTCGAGGCGGGGCGGTTTTTTGTCTATGGGTCACATGATGCGGATAAGGTGCCAGAGGGCTGTGAACCTTTGTTGATCGAAGCAGCGATGGCTTTTGGCACAGGGCACCATGGCACGACGCTGGGCTGCCTAAAGGCATTGGATATGCTGGCGACGGGCGGTTTTATTGGACGGCGTGTGGTGGATATTGGTTGCGGTACGGCCGTGTTGGCGATGGGTGCTGCGCGGATCTGGGAGGGCACTGTTCTGGCCTCTGATATTGATGAGGTCGCAGTTGATGTGGCACAGGTCAATGTGGTGGCGAACGGTTTAGAAGGTCGTGTGACCTGTGTTGAGGCGGCGGGTTTTGACCATCCTGAACTGGCGGCGGCTGCGCCGTTTGATTTGGTGTTCGCAAATATCCTGAAAGGCCCGCTGATCGCACTATCGCCTGATATGGCAGGGGCAATGGTGCCTGAGGGTTTTGCGATTCTATCTGGCATTCTGAACGAGCAGGCAGATGATGTGATTGAGGTTTATGCACAAAATGGCATCAATCTATATCACCGCGAAAGCATTGGTGACTGGACGACAATAGTGCTGCGGAAAATGACCTAGAATATACCGTATTCATGGTGAAACTGCCTTATTTGCCTAATTCTTGCCATATTTGGAGCTTAAAAAAGACGTAACAACGGTGGGGGCTGTTGTTAGAGAGACCACTGTTATGGTTTATACAAAGCAAGATTTTGTGTCGCGTGTGAAGAACGTAGACGGAAAACATGCCCGTTTGGTGAGCCGCGGCTACACCTCGCGCGTGGATAAAAACGGCATCATTGTTGTAAAGCCCAAGGGGAAGCGTCTTCGTTTTCCTATCAAAGGGCTACTGCTTCTGGTTTTGTGTTTTTTGGGGTTCAAAGCCCTTGTTTTGACAACAAGCGGCCCTGCAACTTACAATGAGCGCCTAGCAGTGTTGGAAAACGGGACGGCCTTTGAGGTGTTGGGCGCAACAGTTCTGAGCATTGATCCAGCTACGCAATTTATTGCGGATCAGGCGACGCTGCTGCTTCGCTAATTTCCGTTTTTTGCTTCTGTTCCTTCGGGGGCAGGAGCAGGAAATAAAGCAGATATGAAAATAGGAAGGCCGCGACTGGGATATCCCAGCGCGGCCTTTATCAATTCTTTACCTTGGCTCTGTCCGCCCAATATGTCGGGCGCAACAGCCTAAGGATTAATTTCAGCGGGTAAAGTGGCTGCGTGCAACGTTATTGATGTCGCCACGTGCCAAACCGATGTCATTCAATTCGCGGTCTGTCAGGTTTGAAAGTGCGTTGCTGGTGATGCGTACATCGTTCCAGGAGCGTACCGAAAGTGCCAGATCGGCGACAAAAGCGATTACGCGGTTTGCAAATGTTGCAACGCCGTAGGTGGTGCGTGTGGTGTCAAAAGCAGCCATTGGAGCCGTCCTTTTCTAATAGGGTTATGCCGATTTCTTCGGCGTTGTGATGATCAAATAGGCAGAGTGAAAAGATCGTGCAAGGGGGCTGTGCGCACGTCCGATATGCGTTTTCTGCATAGCAGCAAAATATGGGTAAATTTGCTAAAAATATGCCAAAATTAAGCAGTCAGACGGCGCTCACTTGGCAATATTCCGTCGAGAATCGCTGCAGTGCAGCATATTTCTTGCGTCAAAGGGCAAAATAACGTCGAAAGCTCACTTTGGTATGAAAACTGTGTGCAATGTTCGCGTTTCGTGCTACTGCATCCTAAAAGCAACAATAATTTGAGGCGAGGACGTATGATCAGGGTAATTGGCATTGATCCGGGGTTGCGGAACATGGGCTGGGGCGTGATTGACGTTGCCGGCAGCAAGCTGAGTCACGTAGCAAACGGGATTTGTCATTCAGAAACCGGCATTGAACTGGCCGAACGCTTGTTGAGCTTGCATGCGCAGCTGACCCGCGTCTTTGTGACGTATCGTCCGCAAACGGCGGCGGTCGAGCATACATTTGTGAACAAAGACGGTGTTGCGACGCTGAAACTGGGGCAGGCGCGGGGGATTGCCTTGTTGGTGCCTGCGCAAATGGGCCTGAGTGTCGGTGAATACGCGCCCAATAACGTCAAGAAGACTGTTGTAGGCGTGGGGCATGCGGATAAAGGGCAGGTGGCGCATATGGTGCGGATGCAATTGCCTGGTGTCCAGTTTGAAGGGCCCGATGCGGCGGATGCGCTGGCGATTGCGATCACGCATGCACATCATGGCGGTGCCTCTAGTTTTGCCGCGGCAGTAGCGAGGGCAAGTGCATGATCGGTAAAATTACAGGGCGCATAGAGTATCGTGCGCTGGATCACGTTTTGATAGATGTGCGCGGTGTTGGTTATCTGGTGTTCTGCTCCGACCGTACTTTGGCCAGTTTGCCGCCCGTGGGTGAGGTCGCTGCGGTCTATACGGATTTACTGGTGCGTGAAGATTTGATGCAGCTTTTTGGTTTTTCTACTTTGGCCGAGAAAGAATGGCACAGGTTGCTGACCAGTGTGCAGGGCGTCGGTGCCAAGGCATCGCTGGCTGTTTTGGGCGCACTTGGCCCTGATGGCGTAAGCCGCGCGATTGCTTTGGGGGATTGGAAGGCCGTAACGGCTGCCAAAGGTGTTGGCCCAAAGATTGCGCAGCGTGTGGTGTTGGACCTGAAGGACAAAGCGCCTGCCATGATGGCGATGGGCGGCACGGTGGCCGAAGCCCTAGGGGATCACGAAGCAGAAGTGATTGAAGCGCCCGTGAAACGCAGCGCACCTGCACCGATGCCCAATGCCTCGGCCCAGTCCGAAGCCTTGTCGGCGCTTTCAAACCTCGGGTATAGCCCGTCCGATGCGGCAGGGGCTGTGGCGCGTGCAGCTGGTGAGGCCCCTGAGGCGGATGTATCGACGCTTATCCGTGCGGCGTTGAAACTTCTGGCACCGCAAGGGTAATATGCGCATATCGCGGCCCATGCGGGCGCTCATCGCTAAAGGTTTGGTATGATAGACAGTGACCCGATTGTACGACCCGAAGGGATGCCTGAGGATTTTGACCGCGCTTTGCGTCCACAAATGCTGGACGAATTTGTGGGACAGGCCGAAGCACGTGGAAACCTGAAGGTTTTTATACAAAGTGCTAAGCAGCGTGAAGAAGCAATGGATCACACCTTGTTTCACGGCCCACCGGGGCTGGGGAAAACGACCTTGGCGCAGATTATGGCGCGAGAGTTGGGTGTGGGATTTCGGATGACCTCGGGTCCGGTTCTGGCCAAGGCAGGTGATTTGGCCGCAATCTTGACCAACCTTGAAGCGCGTGATGTCTTGTTTATTGATGAAATCCACCGCTTGAACCCCACGGTTGAAGAGGTCCTGTACCCTGCCTTGGAGGATTTTGAGCTGGATCTGGTGATCGGTGAGGGGCCAGCGGCCCGTACCGTGAGGATTGAGTTGCAGCCCTTTACCTTGGTGGGGGCGACCACACGGATGGGTCTTTTGACGACGCCGCTGCGGGATCGTTTTGGCATCCCCACACGGTTGCAGTTCTATACCGAGGACGAGCTTTTCATCATTGTTGAACGTAATGCACGCAAGCTTGGCGCGCCTGCCGATGAAGGCGGTGCGCGGGAGATCGCGAAACGTGCGCGTGGCACACCGCGGATTGCAGGGCGTTTGCTGCGCCGCGTGGTTGATTTTGCTGTAGTCGAGGGCGATGGGCGTGTGACACGCGCGTTGGCTGATATGGCGTTGACGCGTTTGGGCGTGGATCATCTGGGCTTGGACGGGGCGGATCGGCGGTATTTGCGCCTGATCGCCGAAAATTATCAAGGCGGCCCTGTGGGCATTGAAACGATGAGCGCGGCGCTCTCTGAGTCCCGTGACGCCTTGGAGGAAGTAATCGAGCCGTTTTTGTTGCAGCAAGGTTTGATCCAGCGCACCCCGCGTGGACGAATGTTGGCGCATAAAGCGTGGGTGCATTTGGGCATGCAGCCGCCGAAACGGGACGTTGATCTGTTTGGCTAAAACCGACAATGCGTTTAAAAGCCAACTGAATATAGCTGCAAGTAAGCCTGCCAGAGAACGCTTTGGTGGCCACTGCACAAAGAGAAGGAAGGGCCATGACGGCTGAAGAGATAGAAGCAATGTTCACACGGGCAGACGGGCAGTTTGTCTTTGCGCGGTGGGGGCGGCCCATCGCGCCTGTGATCTTTGGCGTCCAAGAGGAAACCTTGCAGGTGGTCAAAGGCGCGTTGGAGGCTGTTGCTGTCCTATCTGGGCACAAGATGGCTGAAACGGATATGGAGCTTGGCTCTAACCTCATGGTGTTCTTCTTCTCTGACTGGGCCGAATTGCTGGATGTGAAAGGGATGGACCGATTGGTGCCTGATCTGGACCCGTTGGTGGCAAAACTGACCGAGGCGGAGGCGAACCAGTATCGTTTCTTCCGTTTTGACGAAGCAGGCGCAATCAAAGCCTGCTTTGTGTTCTTGCGTATGGATGCACAATTGGCCGAGATTGATGCGCAGACCTTGGCATTAAGCCAGATAGTTCAGTCCTATCTATTGTGGTCGGATACGGCGTTCAGGGATCAATCACCTTTGGCGATTGTGGAGGGCACAACAATTCTGCGCCCGGACGTGGCTGATTTGATCCGCGCTGCTTATGATCCTGTGTTACCTGCGGCAGCAAAAGACAGGAGCCATGCCTTGCGCCTTTTTGCGCGGGTGCAGGTCGGAGAAGCGCAATGATTCACCGTAAAGAAATCCGCGTCTATTACGAAGATACAGATATGGCGGGCATCGTCTATTACGCAAACTATCTGCGCTATGTTGAACGGGCGCGCAGTGATTGGGTGCGTGATGTGGGCATTGATCAGCTTGCGATGAAAGATGCGGGCGTGGTCTTTGCCGTGCGCCGTGTCGAAGCTGATTATATCACCCCTGCGCGGTTTGATGACGTGCTGGAAGTACGCACAACCTTGGACAGTCTCAGTGCTGCCAAAATGGTCATGGCGCAGGAGGTTTGGCGCGGAGATACATTGATTTTCACTGCAAAAGTGCTGATTGTCTGCATTGGTTCAACGGGAAAGCCCGTGCGTTTGCCAGCGGAATGTCGCTTGCTTGACGCCTGATTAAGGCTGCTTGCGCTTGGCTCTCGCTTTTTCCCTTGTGCTGCGTTAGATTCTCCCCAAATGGAGCCTGAGAACAGGCCCGTCCGAGGCAGAAAAGTAGAGCACAGACATGCAGACAGCATTGATAGCGGCCGAAATCGGCGGCAGTATTACCGTATGGGGCATGTTTGCCCAAGCGACATTCACAGTGAAACTTGTGATGCTTGCGCTGATCGCGGCCAGTTTCTGGACGTGGTCGATTGTGGTTCAGAAAACCATCCAATACCGCGCAGCGCGGCGCGAAGCAGCAGATTTTGACCGTGCGTTTTGGTCGGGCGAGCCGTTGGATGTGTTGTTTGACCAGATCGGTCCTGATCCAAAAGGCGCGGCAGAGAAGATTTTTGTCGCCGGTATGGTCGAGTGGCAGCGCTCGCACCGTGAGGACGGCGGGCTGATCCCCGGTGCCACGGCACGTATCGACCGCTCGATGGATGTGGCAATCGCAAAAGAGGCAGAGCGCCTGCAAAAAGGGTTGCCTGTTCTGGCGACAACTGGATCGACGGCGCCGTTTGTCGGCCTGTTCGGGACGGTGTTTGGTATTATGAACGCCTTTATCGAAATCGCAGAGCAGCAAAACACCAACCTTGCGGTCGTGGCGCCGGGTATTGCCGAGGCGTTGCTGGCGACGGGACTTGGCCTGATGGCGGCGATCCCTGCGGTTGTTTTCTATAACAAACTAAGCGCGGACAGTGACCGCATTTTGGGCGGCTACGAAGCCTTTGCCGATGAATTTGCGACGATCCTCAGCCGCCAGTTGGATAGCTAAGCCATGGCTGGTGGTATCATGAAAAAATCCGGCGGTAGCGGGCGGCGCAGGCGGCGCGGCGGAGCGCAGCCGATGGCTGAGATCAACATCACGCCGTTTGTGGATGTGATGTTGGTGTTGCTGATTATCTTTATGGTAGCGGCCCCGCTGTTGACTGTGGGTGTGCCTGTTGAGTTGCCCAAAACAGCGGCGCAAGCCCTGCCAGCCGAGCAGGAAGAGCCCTTGACGGTGACAATCACAGCGGAAGGAAGCGTTCAAATTCTGACAACTGAGACGCCACGCGAAGAACTGGTTGCGAAGTTGCGCGCTGTTGCGGCAGAGCGCGAAGGCGACCGCGTGTTTTTGCGCGCTGACGGGGCTGTGCCGTATAGCACAGTTATGGAAATTATGGGTGCGCTGAACGCAGGCGGGTTTTCCAACATTGGTCTGGTGACTGATATTGGCGGGCCAACGCTGGACGGCGCTGGAAACTAGCCGATGTCGCGCACGCGCAAAATAGGGAATATCGTATCGGGTGTGGGGCATGTTGGCCTTGCCGGATGGGTGTTGCTGGGCGGGATTTTCACATCGCGGCCAGACCCTGTAGACGTACAAGAAGTTGCGATGATTTCGGGTGAGGAATTTCAGGCGTTGGTGGATGCATCGCGTCAACCCGTTGAGTTGGCTGAAACACCAACCCCAGCGGCCCCCGAAGAAACACCAGATGCGCCCGAAGTTGACGTTGCACCGCCTGAAACGGTCACGCCGCCTCCCGTACCAGAAGAGGTGGCCGAGCCTGCACCGGAGCCAGTTGAAGAAGTGGTGCCAGAGGTGTCCGAAGCGGCGCCCGAGAGCCCGAACGCGCCAGCAGAAGTGAACGTGCAAGATGCGCCCGTATCGTCCAGACCTGTAGAGCGCCCCGCCGAGGTGGTTGCCCCTACACCTGCGCCGCAACCCACACCGGAGGCTGTTCAGGAGCCCACGCCACAAGAAGCTGTTGTACCAGAAGACACGGGTGAAACGGTTGAGACACCGCGCGAAGCGACACAAGCACCCGCCGCAACCGACCGTATCGTGACAGAGGCGGCACAACCGCCAGCGGCGTCGCCGAATGTTTCGATGCGTCCCCCTGCGCGCCGACCTTCTGCACCGCGCCCTGTCGAAACGCCCGCGCCGACACGTACAACACCCGCCCCCACGCAAGAGACAAACGCAGTAGATGATGCGGCGGTTCAGGCGGCGCTGGAAGCGGCAATGAGTTCGTCCTCCAATACCGTGCCAAGTGGCCCGCCGATGTCTTCTGGCGAAAAGGATGCATTGCGCTTGGCGGTGCAGGCGTGCTGGAACGTCGATCCGGGGGCGCGTTGGGCGCAGACAACTGTGACCGTTGCGATGAACATGACCCAAGACGGCAAAGTTGTAGGGTCTTCCTTGCGGATGATTGCCAGCGAAGGCGGCGATGCCTCTACGGCTGATGCGGCGTTCGGCGCGGCGCGGCGGGCGATTTTGCTGTGCCAGAAAGACGGATTCCCGCTGCCTGCGGAAAAATACGGCCAATGGCAGGAAATCGAAATGACGTTTAATCCGGAACGGATGCGGATCAGATGAGTTGGCTTGTTGCGCAAGAGCAGTCTTATGAGAAAAAATGTGCCGTGGGGAACAGGATCATAGACTTCCCGTTGAGAAACATAATGAATGGCGGGATATTGGACTTACGTTCAGCCCTGAAAGGACGAGTTTGAAATGAAGTTTCTGAGCATATGTGCAGCGCTGGTATGTGCCGTTGCGTTAACATCGACGGCACAGGCCCAACAGGGGCCGCTAAAGATCACCATTGAAGAAGGCATCATTCAGCCGCTGCCCTTTGCCGTTCCCAATTTTCAGGCCGAAACAGGCGAGGCGGGCCAGCTGGCTGCTGATCTGTCGCGGGTGATTGCGGCGGATTTGCAAGGGACAGGTGTGTTTCGCGAAATCCCCAGCTCGGCTTTCATCGCGCAATACAGTGATTTCAACGCCGCGATCTCTTATCCTGATTGGAAAGCGATCAATGCGCAGGCGTTGGTGACAGGGGCTGTGTCCGTGTCGGGCAACAACGTGAACGTAAAGTTCCGCGTCTATGATGTGGTCTCTGGTACCACTTTGGGTGAGGGGCTGCAATTCTCTGGCACCACGGACGGCTGGCGTCGTATGGCGCATAAAGTCGCCGACGAAGTCTATTCACGCATCACGGGTGAAGGCGGTTATTTTGACAGCCGCGTGGTTTATGTTTCTGAGACAGGCCCCAAAAATGACCGTAAAAAACGGTTGGCGGTTATGGATTATGACGGTGCCAATGTACGCTATCTGACAGATAGCAGCGCTATTGTGCTTGCCCCACGTTTCTCGCCTACAGGCGACCGTGTTCTCTATACCAGCTACGAGAGCGGCTTTCCGCGTATCTATGTGCTGGATATCGGTTCGGTACAGCGCCGCGTTTTGCAAAGCGGCGAAGGCACCATGAGCTTTGCACCGCGGTTTTCGCCATCTGGTCAGACGGTAGTGTTTTCGATTAGCCAAGGTGGCAATACTGATATTTATTCGATGGATATCAACTCGGGCCAGTCTGTGCGCCTGACCAACACACCGGCCATTGAAACAGCACCCAGCTATAGTCCAGATGGCAGTCAGATTGTGTTTGAAAGTGACCGTTCGGGATCACCGCAGCTGTATATCATGTCCGCCAGTGGCGGCGAAGCGCGGCGGATTTCCTTTGGTGAGGGCCGCTACGGCACACCTGTCTGGTCGCCCCGTGGTGATCTGGTGGCATTCACCAAGCAGAACTCGGGTCGTTTCCATATTGGCGTGATGCGCACGGATGGTTCTGAAGAGCGTCTGCTGACTGCGTCGTTTCTGGATGAAGGCCCAACATGGGCGCCCAATGGCCGCGTGATCATGTTCACCCGTGAAACCCAAGGTGCAGGCGGTGCATCGTCGCTCTATTCGGTTGATATTACGGGCCGAGTGTTAAAGCAGGTTCAAACCCAAGAAGGCGGATCAGACCCGAGTTGGTCACCGTTGCAGCAGTAGCCCTTTCCCTGACATACCCGCCTGTGGTATCGTCGGAGGAATAACAAAATAATTTTACGAGGTCGAGACAGATGAAATTCCTACCAATGGCCGTTTTGGTCGCCGCTGTGGCGCTGTCGGCATGTACCAACCCGAACCGCTTTGGCGATGACGCGAACGGTTCTGGAAACCCTGCAATTGGCCAGCCGTTGAACGGTATCGTTCCAGGCAGTGCAAATGATCCTACGTCGGTTGCTTATTTCAACCAAGCCGTTGGGGATCGCGTTCTCTTTCTGATCGACCAATCCGCGCTGACGGATGTTGGCCGCGCTACGCTGGACGGGCAGGCGACTTGGTTGATGACCAACAATGACTATCAAGCCGTCATTGAAGGCCATGCGGATGAGCAAGGTACACGTGAATACAACCTTGCACTGGGTGCCCGCCGTGCAAACGCTGCACGTGAATATCTGGTTTCCAAAGGTGTGCCCGCTGCGCGTCTGCGGGTTGTCAGCTATGGTAAAGAACGCCCGATCGAAATTTGCTCGAATGAGGCATGTTATGCGAAAAACCGCCGCGCTGTAACTGTGCTGGCCGGTGGTCAAACCAGCTAAGGGAGCCGCAGAATGCGCTTTGCTTTTATATTCGCCGTTGTTTTGGGGGCTGTGCCGATGGCAGCCACCGCACAAGACGCGCAAACTCTTGCTGACATCCGGCAGGAACTGAACGTTCTCAGCGTGGAAATGACCAAGCTAAAGCGCGAAATGTCTACAACAGGGACGGCGGGTGGTGTTCAACTGCCTGCCTCCGCCTTGGAACGTGTGAACGCGATGGAAAGCGAACTGTCGCGTGTGACGTCCAAAGCAGAAGAGCTTGAGTACCGGATCAACCGCATCGTCGATGACGGGACGCGGCGGATTGCCGATCTTGAGTTCCGTTTGGTTGAGTTGGAAGGCGGCGATATTTCGCAGCTGGGCAACACAACAACGCTTGGCGGAGCGGATCAGGCTAGCGCGCCTGCTTCCGCCGCACCTGCACCTAAAACAAACACCAGCCAGCTCGCTGTCGGCGAGCAAGACGACTTCAAGCGGGCGCAGGAGGCGCTCGCAACCGGTGACTTTCGCACCGCCGCAACGCAGCTTGAGACCTTCAATCAGACCTACCCGGGTTCGCCAATAGCTGCCGAAGTTGACCTGCTGCGCGGGGATGCTTTGGAAGGGTTGGGCGACACACGCGAATCCGCGCGCGCTTATTTGGCCAGCTTTGGCACAGCCCCGACGGGGCCAAGCGCACCAGAGTCGTTGTTTAAATTGGGTGCTGCCTTGGGCACATTGGGGCAAACATCCGAAGCTTGTGTGACATTGGCCGAGGTTACAGCACGGTTCCCCACAAGCCCTTATTCTGGGAATGCCCAGACGGAGCGGTCCAAGCTCGGATGCAGCTAGACGTTGAATGGGCGATGCAGCAGGGCGAAGATGCGCCGCTGCTGCACGCTGTCGATGTTGGTTTTGGTGCCGAACCTCCTAAACGTATCGGAATCGCTGTGTCGGGCGGGGGGGATAGTGTCGCGTTGCTGCATTTGTTTGCGCGCTGGTCTGCCCAATGTAATCACCCCATTGCTGCCGTTACTGTAGATCACGGCCTGCGCCCTGAGAGCCGCGCCGAGGCGGAAGGCGTAGCCGCGCTGTGCCAAAAACTGGGCGTTTCACACGATATTCTGACATGGGAGCGGCCTGAAGGGGCGGGTAATCTGCCTGCTGCTGCCCGTGACGGGCGCTATGCCCTGATGGCGGATTGGGCTAAGGCGCATGACATCGGCGGTATCGCGGTGGGCCACACGATTGATGACGGTGCCGAGAATTTTATAATGCGCTTGGGCCGTGCGGCAGGTATCGACGGTCTGGCCCAGATGGTGCCGCTGTTTGAGCGTTATGGTCTGTGTTGGGCAAGGCCGCTTTGGCAGTTTCATCGCGGGGCATTACGCGACTACTTGCTACGGCAGGATGTATCATGGGCAGAAGATCCTAGTAATGATGACCCGCGTTACCTGCGGACAAAGGCTCGGCGGCTCCTTCCTCAGTTAAAAGAGCTGGGGGTGGATGCACAGAGCATCCAACAATCAGCATCCGCGCTGCGAATGGCGCAATCGGCGCTGCAACATTATACTGTCAAAGAGGCCGAGACCCATGTGAAGGAAGTGGCAGGTGATATCCTGATCCCTCAGGTCATTGTGCCGCACATTCCCAGCGATATTGAGCGGCGGTTACTTGTTGCTGCTGTGCAATGGGTCGGATCAAATCCATACCCCCCGCGTAAGGAATTCGCGACCACGCTGGAGTTTACGCTGTCACAACAGCAGCGGTTGACGGTTGCAGGCTGCCTCGTCGCGCTGCGAAAAGGGTTTTTCCACATTACCCGCGAATATAACGCGGTGAAGGATTTAGCAGGCCCGACCGATGCCGTGTGGGATACACGTTGGCGGTTGCATGGGCCCCATGCGCCTGATCTAGAGGTGCGCGCCTTGGGAGAGGCCGTGTCCGAGCTGCCTGATTGGCGGGCAACGGGCCTTCCAAGGCCGACATTAATGGCTTCGCCAGCGGTTTGGCGGGGTAAAACCCTCGTTGCGGCACCTTTGGCGAAATATAATGTAGATTGGACTGCGCAGATCGTCGCAGATTTCACCTCATTCCTGCTTTCGCATTGAACAAATCGCCACAGTCTCTATCTTAGTAGAGTAGCCGGAGGAGGAGCCTCTGGCTGAGATGTATTCAGGAGAGTTTCCTTGGGCAATTTTCGCAATCTTGCATTCTGGGCTGTGTTGCTGGTTCTCGTATTTTCGTTGTTCAATTTGTTCAACGGCGGCACAGGATCAGGCGGCATGCAGAATCGCGAGGTCAGCTATTCCGATTTCGTAACAGCCGTTGAAAACGGTAATGTCAGCAATGTAACACTCGACGGCGAACAGGCGCGTTTCCGTCAGTCAGATGGCGGCGACTATCTGGCGATTTTGCCCTACGACGCAGAAGTGACACAGCTCCTTACTGATAACGACGTTCCGTTCCGTGCCGAAAGCCAGCAGGAAAGCGGTTTGCAGACCTTTTTGATCTCACTGCTTCCAATTCTGTTGCTGATCGGTGTCTGGATCTACTTTATGAACCGGATGCAAGGCGGCGGCAAAGGCGGGGCGATGGGTTTTGGTAAGTCCAAAGCCAAGATGCTGACAGAAAAGCATGGGCGTGTGACCTTTGATGACGTCGCGGGCATTGATGAAGCCAAAGAAGAGCTGGAAGAGATTGTTGAATTCTTGCGTAACCCGCAGAAATTCTCGCGTCTTGGTGGCAAGATTCCCAAAGGTGCATTGCTTGAGGGCCCTCCCGGTACAGGTAAAACACTGCTGGCGCGCGCAATTGCGGGCGAAGCAGGGGTGCCCTTTTTCACCATCTCGGGGTCCGATTTTGTTGAAATGTTTGTCGGTGTCGGTGCATCACGTGTGCGCGACATGTTCGAGCAGGCCAAAAAGAACGCGCCTTGTATTGTCTTTATCGATGAAATTGATGCCGTTGGCCGCCACCGTGGTGCAGGCCATGGAGGCGGTAACGACGAACGCGAGCAAACGTTGAACCAGCTTTTGGTTGAGATGGACGGTTTTGAGGCAAATGAGGGTGTAATCATCATCGCGGCGACCAACCGTAAAGACGTGTTGGACCCTGCATTGCTGCGTCCGGGCCGTTTTGACCGTCAGGTGACGGTGGGCAACCCCGATATCAAAGGCCGCGAAAAGATTTTGGGTGTACACGCACGCAAAACGCCACTTGGTCCTGACGTTGATTTGCGCATCATCGCACGTGGTACTCCTGGTTTCTCGGGTGCGGACCTGGCCAACCTTGTGAACGAAGCTGCCCTTACAGCGGCCCGTTTGGGGCGTCGCTTTGTGGCAATGTTGGATTTCGAATCTGCCAAAGACAAGATCATGATGGGCGCCGAGCGTCGTTCAATGGTGTTGACGCAGGATCAGAAGGAAAAAACCGCATACCATGAAGCAGGCCATGCGATTGTAGGTATCAAACTGCCCAAATGCGATCCGGTGTATAAGGCCACGATCATCCCACGCGGCGGTGCCTTGGGTATGGTGATGAGCTTGCCTGAGATGGACAAGCTGCAAATGTTCAAAGATGAAGCTGAAGAGCGGATTGCTATGACGATGGCAGGCAAAGCGGCTGAAATCTGGAAATATGGTGCCGATAGTGTCTCTTCGGGGCCTGTGGGAGATATCATGCAGGCCAGCCAATTGGCACGTGCGATGGTGATGCGCTACGGCATGTCTGACAAGGTCGGTAACGTGGATTACCAAGAAGCGGCTGCGGGCTATCAGGCTAACGGCGGGGCAGGCGGCTTTAGCGTCTCTGCTGCGACAAAGGAATTGATCGAATCCGAAGTGAAGCGGATCATCGATGAAGGCTATGACCTTGCCTATAAACTGATCGAAGACCACGCTGATGAGTTTGAGCGTCTGGCGCAAGGCTTGTTGGAATACGAGACACTGACTGGCGAAGAATTGAAGCGTGTGATGGCGGGTAAGCCCCCGACAGAACCCGACGAAGACGACACGCCTGACAGTGGTTCTGCGCCCAGCATAACTGCCATTCCAAAGGCTAAAGGCAAAAAGACGCCGCCAGCCTCTGGCAGGATGGAGCCTGAACCGTCTGCGTGATCACCGTTGGTGAAACAGATGAAACAAAAGATCATGGGCCTCGCTATATGCGGGGCCTTTTCTTTTGGCGGATTTCGGCTTTAGGGTATTTTGATTGATGCAGGAGGTTCCCATGCCAGAGTTACGCCCGACAGAGTATACAGCCACCATCACATGGCTTGGCAAAGTGCCCCTGAACCGTCCGAATATCCGCGCTGAGGCGGTCACGTCTGCACAGGCCACCTATGCGGGGTTTGAGGATGACTATCACGGGGGGCTGACTCGTGCGTCTTGTGTTCGGGTCAAGGCGCAGCATCCACAAGGAACAGAAATTCGCAACACGCGGCAGCTATCTATTCTATCCGCCGAAGAAATGGCTCAGATTGCACAGGCTATCGGGCTGGACGCGCTGGACCCTGCCTTGCTCGGGGCGTCTTTGGTGATTGAAGGTATTCCTGATTTCACTTTTGTACCGCCCGGATCACGTTTACAGAGCGCGGATGGCACGACCATCGTGGTGGATGTGGAAAACGGCCCCTGTAATTTTCCTGCCCGAGAGATCGAAAACGAGGCTGCAGGCCACGGTAAGGCATTCAAGCTAGCTGCACGTGGCAAACGTGGTGTGACGGGCTGGATAGAGCGTGAAGGGATGCTGCAACTGGGGGATACGCTGCGCTTGCATGTGCCAAACCAGCGGGCGTGGGCGCCCTGACCCTTACAAATTGATCCCCCAGCTATGCGCTGGGGGATATAGCTTCACCTCAGGCTGTTAAGCCTTCTGGCTCTACCAACCCGTTGGCACGGCAGCACGCAGTTACTGTGTTGGCCAACAGGCAGGCGATGGTCATTGGACCGACGCCGCCCGGCACAGGCGTGATCGCCCCTGCAACGGCAGCACAGCTTTCATAATGCGCATCACCGACGAGCTTGGTTTTACCCTCGCCTTTTTCGGGGGCATCCAGACGGTTGATGCCTACATCAATTACAGTCGCCCCCGGTTTGATCCAATCGCCAAGCACCATCTCGGGACGGCCCACCGCCGCCACAACGATATCTGCACGGCGCACCACATCGGCCAAATCCTTGGTCCGGCTATGGGCAATGGTTACCGTTGCGCTGTCGTTCAGCAGCAGTTGTGCCATGGGTTTTCCAACGATGTTTGATCTTCCAATCACCACCGCGTTCATCCCCGAGATTGAGCCATGGTGATCGCGGAGCATCATCAGGCACCCCAGCGGCGTGCAGGGCACCATGCTTTTTTGCCCAGTACCCAGCAATCCCACATTAGAAATATGAAATCCGTCGACATCCTTGGCGGGATCGACGGAGTTAACGACTAATTCTTCGTTCAAGTGTTTGGGTAAAGGCAGCTGCACCAATATCCCATGGATTTCGGGGTCCTTGTTCAACTGGTCAATCAGCGCCAACAGGTCACTTTCTGACGTTTGCACATCCAATTTATGCTCAACCGACTTCATGCCGACTTCGACGGTCATCTTGCCCTTTGATCGTACATAGACCTGAGAGGCAGGATCTTCGCCGACCAGAACCACTGCCAAACCGGGCGTAATACCGTGATCCGTTTTCAAACGCGTCACATGCGTCGCCACTTGTGCGCGTACCTTCGCCGCAAATTCCTTACCGTCGATCACTGTCGCTGTCATACGCCCACACGCCTTTTCTGTCGTTTGCTTTAAACTCTTGGCCGCAAGGTCAAAGCGGCATAAAGGGCCATCCCTTTATGCCGTGTTTCTAGTCGTTCAGACGTTTAGAACAACCCTTCAATGTCGCCATCAGCATTCAGCTTGATGTTCTCGGCTGATGGCACGCGTGGCAGACCTGGCATGGTCATTATTTCACCGCAGATCACCACAATAAATCCTGCGCCCGCAGACAATCGTACCTCGCGCACGGGCACATTGAAGCCTGTTGGTGCTCCGCGCAGTTCTGGGTCTGTGCTGAAGCTATATTGGGTTTTGGCCATACAGACGGGCAAATGCCCATACCCCTGATCTTCCCAATCTTTCAACTGGTTTAGGATTTTCTGATCCGCCAGCACGGCATCGGCACGGTAAATCTTCTGTGCAACAACTTTGACCTTTTCAAACAAGGGCATCGCATCAGGATAGATTGGTGCAAAATTTGCTTCATCCGAATCGGCAATTTCAGCTACTCGCGTAGCCAAATCGGCTGAGCCTTCCGAGCCCAATTCCCAATGGCGGGACAGGATCGCTTCTGCGCCCTGCGCCGCGACATAATCCTTGATCGCTTGCACTTCGGCTTCTGTATCCGTGACAAAATGGTTGATTGCCACGATCACAGGCACGCCAAAGGATTTCAGGTTTTCCACGTGCCGTCCAAGGTTGGCGCAGCCGTTCTGTACCGCTTGCACATCTTCTACGCCTAAATCCGCCTTGGCCACGCCGCCGTTCATCTTCATTGCGCGCACAGTGGCGACCACCACAACCACACTAGGCGAGAGACCCGCTTTGCGGCATTTGATGTTCAGGAACTTCTCGGCTCCCAGATCAGCGCCAAAGCCAGCTTCGGTCACGACATAATCAGCCAACTTTAGAGCGGTTGTGGTGGCGATGACCGAGTTGCAGCCATGTGCGATATTCGCAAATGGTCCGCCGTGTACAAATGCCGGATTGTTTTCAAGCGTTTGTACGAGGTTCGGCTGCATTGCGTCTTTCAAAAGAACGGTCATGGCCCCATCTGCTTTTATGTCACGGCAATAGACGGGGGTGCGGTCGCGGCGGTATGCGACAATCATAGCGCCCAAACGCTCTTGCAAATCCTCAAGGTTTTTAGCCAGACACAAGATCGCCATGACTTCGGAAGCGACGGTGATGTCGAAACCTGCTTCGCGCGGGAAGCCGTTAGAGACACCGCCAAGGCTGGCTGTGATCTGGCGCAGGGCGCGGTCGTTCATATCAACAACGCGGCGCCAGACAACGCGGCGCGTGTCGATTTCCAGATCGTTGCCCCAATAGATATGGTTATCAATCATCGCTGAGAGCAAGTTATGCGCCGATGTGATCGCATGGAAGTCACCTGTGAAATGCAGGTTCATGTCTTCCATTGGTATAATCTGGGCATAGCCACCACCAGCGGCCCCGCCTTTCATACCAAAGTTTGGCCCAAGCGATGCTTCTCGGATGCAGATGGCCGCGTTTTTACCGATGCGGTTCAGACCATCGCCTAACCCGACAGTTGTTGTGGTTTTGCCTTCGCCAGCAGGGGTGGGGTTGATCGCGGTGACGAGGATCAGTTTACCATCCTTGCGGTCTTGCACGGAGTTGATGAAGCTTTGGCTGACCTTGGCTTTGTCATGTCCGTAAGGGACCAGATTCTCGCTAGAGATTCCCAGCTTCGCACCAATTTCCTGAATTGGTTTCTTATCTGCTTCTCGTGCGATTTGAATATCTGTCTTGAAAACCATGGTATCCCCCTTTGGGCCTGTGCCGCGTACCTATACACAAGCCATATCAAAGTCAGCGATGGAATTGGACATAAATAGCGACATTTCCAATTATCAACGCGGCCTTTTCATACGGATGGTGATCAGCGAAAATGGGGTGGGTGGCACTCACCTGACGTCGTAATGCCGCATTAACGCGGAACAGGGACCATCGTGCCTTGGAGAATTGCGATCAAGGTTTGCACACCGTTTTCTTCGGCATGAACCTCTGCTGTGACAATGCTCAGGCGTTTTCCCGGTTTGATGACGCGGCCTGTTGCGATTAAACGGGTGCCGCGTGCAGGGGCCAGCAGGTTGATCTTGATTTCTGCGGTGACCACTTCAAAACCTGTTGGGATCAGGGTCAGGGCGGCATATCCAGCCGCTGTATCGCCGATAGAAAAGGTCAAGCCAGCATGGCCATACCCTTGTTGTTGGCGTGTCCCTGGTAAAATGGGGCAGGTAATGCGGACCAATCCCGGTGTGATGTCGGACAGGCGCGCGCCGAGGGTCTCCATCATGGTTTGTGCCGCAAAACTGTCGGTGATGCGGTCGATTACAGCTTGGTCCATGAATTACCTCAGCATTGGAATGGGAGTTGAAGGTGATCCGGTTAGGATCGCAACAGCTTCAGGGCGTAGCAATTGATCGGGCACGGTGATCCGCACCTCTGGCCCCCCGGTATGGGTGCCATAGGCAGGCAGGATCACACGGTTGCTATCTATCAAAAAGGCGGGCCGCGTAAGGACACGACCGTCCGTTTCCCGTGTAGCGGTGGGGTGATAATAGCCCGAGATTTCACCGCTGGTGCCGGATTGGGCAATGTAACGGAAGGTAAGCGGGGGGAGGGGCAGTTCTGTGAGGTGGGCGCCGCCAAATTCAATTGGATCAGCTGTTTGCGGCCCGTCGATCCAGACCCAGCGGCGGCCTTCTTGCATGCGGTAAAGCCACTGGCGTTCTTCTTCGGGGAGCGAGTCTTGGGGTGTAATGTCAGCAAAGCTGTTACCAAGGCAGATCACGGTGCGGGCATGGGATAGCGCGAGGTCAGCCGCCAGTCGGTTGAGTGTATCTCGTGTGTCATATGGGGGCAGGGGATCGCCATTTTGGCGCGCAACCCGCTCGGATTTGCCAAGATGCAGGTCGCTCACGATCATCAGGCTTTGCTCGGGCCACCAGAGTGCGCCTGACCATAAGGCTTTGAGCTGAGCGCCAGAAAGTGAAAAGTCATATCCGTTCATGGTGCAATTTTGGAGCACAACGGCAGGAGCCGTAAGCGGCCAGTCCTGTGGCCCTTACTTGGGCGGAGTTGTTTGTGTCTTGAGAAGCCTGTTTCGCGCTGCGTTCTCACTGGGGACGGCTGCATTATTTGACGATATGTTCATCTTTGACGAACATATTAGCCCATGCGCGGTCTATCAGTGCGGGGGACATTTGGTAGGGAATTCCTTCAAACTCACAGATTGCGATCATCTGGTCGATCAGGAAAATGGGCTGATAATTGGCGTAAAGGTTATCGATTGTCGAATACTTGTTTTTAAGCAAATGGATCAGTGTCGCTTCATCCAGCGGCATTTTCCGTTTCTTTGCCATCATTGCAAAGATTTTAAGAAAGTTCGCTTGGTTCGGCCCATCGATTTTGATTTTGAAGAAAATACGGCGCAGGGCAGCCGTGTCAAAAATCTCATTCGGGTGGAAGTTGGTGGAGAAGATGACCAACGTATCAAAAGGCACTTCAAATTTTTCACCCGATTGTAGCGCAAGGATGTCTTTGCTCTCTTCAAGCGGCACAATCCAGCGGTTTACAATGCTTTGTGGTGGTTCTTTCTGGCGGCCAAGGTCATCGACGATGAAAATGCCACCTGTAGATTTTAGTTGCAAAGGCGCCTGATAGGTCTTTGCTGTAGGGTTATAGACCAGATCAAGCATGTCTATCGTCAGTTCCCCGCCCGTGATCACGGAAGGGCGTTCACAGCAAACATAACGCGCATCAAAGCGGGTGACGCGACGCAGGGAAGTGGGGTCTTGGGCTGCTTCTTCGATTACATTGTGAACAATTGGATCGAAGACCGTAATGACCTGAGAGGCATATTCGATGGCGTGGGGGACATAGACGTGATCGCCCAAGGCATCGCGGATGCCGTTGGAGATAGAGGATTTACCGTTTCCCGGAGGGCCATACATGAGGACTGACCGCCCAGCAGAGACAGCGGGGCCGAGGTGGTCAATCAAGCTGTCGGGGAGAATCAGATGACCCATTGCATCCATTAGTTGAGCGCGGGTGATTTGCATGTTGCGCACAGATTGGCGTTTGACCTGTTCGCTGTAAACCGCCAGCGGCACTGGCATTGGGCCGAAGTATTCAGATTGCGCCAAAGCATCTAATGCGCGCGATTTGCCATTATCGGTGAGCTGATAGCCCATTTCATTGCCGTTTTGAGCGTTCAACGTACCGGTGGCCTCGATTAGCCGCTGTGTGCGGCACATGTCCACCAATTCCTGCACAACAGGAATGGGCAGGCACACTGCGCTGGAGAGTTCGCTGACCAGATCAAGGTTTTTACGAAATATGGTTTTAAGCAGGATGTCCCGCATCATCACAATAGGGAGACGCATCTCGCCCAATGTTTTGGGTGCGGGTGGTGCTGTGACGGCTTGTACCGAGGCATTCATACTGCGGTGTCCCTTTGGTTCTGCTCAGATTTTCCACAAAATATGCAGGAAAAATATGGCGTTATTCAGGCACCTTGTAGAATGCCAAGGGCTAAATAAAGAATAAGTGTGGCCCCAAGCGCAAAGCCCATGGGGAATCTCTTGCCTTGATGCCAGCTGGCCCAAGTGGGGGCTAAATTATGCAGTGATGTGTTTTTGGCTACTTTATGGGTCACCAAAGCGGCAATAAAGGTTCCTGCGAAGACCCACATAAGCATAACTAAGTCGCCAACGGCAATGAACGGTGCCGCTGCGGCGATGAACTTGCTGTCACCAGCCCCCAAGGCCCCAACCGCATTTAACACCATGCCTATGATCAACACGACAACCACATTGACCAACTGCCACATATAGATGTTGAGGGGCAGGGCGATAAGGCCAATCACAATGAAGATGCCCAACAGCGCCATGTTGGCATTATTGGTGATCTTCATGCGCGACAGGTCTGTATACATTACATACAGGCAAACGGGCAGTACGAAGGGCAGGAACCAGGTTGCGGCATATGACGTTAAGAACATTGCTCAGGCCTCAAGCGCTGCCAGAGAACGTGCTGCGGCCTCAAAATGCTGTGGATGTGTGTCGATGGCCTCGCGGAGCAAACCCTTGCCTGTCTCTACATCACCTTGTTTGATTGCCGAAAGGGCCATTGTATGTAGCAGTTGGGCCCGCTCGGATTGATCCATAGGGACTACGGGTAGATTGTAATTGCGCTGTGCGCCGCGTGCGAGAACAAGGTTGTTCTTGGCTGTAAACAATGTGCTATCTTGGGTCACTGCGCTGTTGAAGAGCCGCTCGGCGTCTTTGTAGTCGCCACGCGTCAGTTTGGAATACCCCCAGTTGTTCAGTACAGGCGCGGGTTCTGTTGTGAGGCCCACTGCAATTTCGTAGAAACTATCTGCCTTTTTCCACTGTTGCTTGCTGTCAGCCACAATGGCCTCCAAACGGTAGCGCTTGAAGGTTTCATGCGTTGGCGGGATCGCGGTCAGTGTTTTTTCGGCTGCGGCCCAATCACCCGAGCGGATCAGGGCATCAGCAAGCTCCACACGGTCATCATTTGTGGCATCTGGCAAGGCTACGGTACGCCGCCACGCTGCTGCGCCCTCATCATTGCGTTTGGCACGGATCAGGGATTGTGACAAACCACGATTGTATTCGAGATTTTGCGGCTGCTCTGTGACGATACGTTGAAAATAGGTCGCTGCCTCGTTGGGGTCACCAACCGTGAGCATGACATCATTGAGATTTGCATCATCAATTACATTCACATCCTGAAAAGCCCGTTCAACGGTTTCTTCGCCGGATTTCTCGGTGCAGGCGCTGATGATGGAAACACCCATTAGAAGGGCGCTCAAAACGGAGATGTGGCGCATGTTTGCGTCCTTTACTGCTTTTGCCTCATAAGGTGTCCTGCGCGGGTTGTTGAATGCCGTGCCTATTTTTAGGTCACAGCCCCGAACGGATCAGATAGTCTCCTGATCCACGGCGCACCAATTTATATTCATCAGTGCTACCCGAAGATGCGCCAAAACTCTCGGTTTTTTTGATCGCAAGACGTAAATTATCACGGATTGAGACACTTTCGCCATTATCCAGCGCAAAAGCCTTACGTAGAACCTGTGTTGCGTCGGCATATTTACCACGTTCCATAAGCACAACTCCGAGATTGTTCCAGATCTCGGGCTGGCTCCCATCTCGCTCTACGGCGCGGCGCAGTATGACTTCGGCTTGTCCCAGTCGGCCTAATCCCAGATTGGCTGTGCCAATTCCCGATAAAATTTCGGCATCAACTGATCCGCGATCAATGGCAGCGCGATTGAAGGACCTTATGGCAAGCTCATATTGCCCAGAAGCCATTAGTCGGTGGCCAGTCTCCAGATTATCAGCACCTTGTACACGCAAGTCTACGCCAGGTGCGTCTAACGGTTCAGGGCTTTTCGGGCCAAACAAAGAATCGCCAAAGCCGCCTGAAGAACAGGCGGCTAAAGAAAGCGAAAAGAGTGAAATTGTTATTAAACGCCCTAGCGTTGGTATCATTATTAGCCTCCAGGACCGCCCATATCGCTCATCTTTGAGATGCCCATAACGGAAGGTCCAACAAGGATGACCAGCAGGGGAGGCACCGTGAACATCATAGTGGCAAGTGTCATCTTGGTTGGCAACTTGTTTGCGGCCTCTTCTGCTTTCATTACGCGTTTGTCACGCATTTCGGATGCGTAAACACGTAAGGCATCCGAAATCGAAGTACCGAAAGCTGCAGATTGGACCAATACGGTCACAAATGATGAAACATCCTGCACGCCGCAACGTGTACCCATATCTTGAAGTACGTTGATTTTGTCTTTACCGGCCTTCATTTCATGCGCCACAACTTCGAATTCGTCAGCAAGCGCGGGGTAGGATGCTTTGAGTTCCCTTGCAATGCGGACGATACTTTGGTCCAGAGATTGCCCCGCCTCGACGCAAACGAGCATCATATCGAGCGCATCTGGAAATCCGCTTTCGATTTCTTCTTTCCGCATCGTAACACGGCGGGTGACCCAGTATTTGGGCAACCAATACCCAATGGCACCCGGCCCGAGTGTCCACATGATGGTTTTCTGGGTGGTCATCGCAACTTCGACGATTACGTTTGTATAGATTACGCCAATCAGCAAGCCGATGAGGCCAAGCGCCATCTGGGCGAAATAGAAAATGCGTACAGCATCTCGCGATTGATAACCGGCCTGCCGGAGTTCAAGTTGCTTTTGGCTCAGTTCCTTAGTGTCAGAAGGTTCGAGGAATGTCGCAAACTTTTGAAGTTGGGCATTACCTTCCTTCTGACGCAGGGTCGTTTGGAAATCGGTTGTTCCAGCACGTGGAGCCAACCTTTCGCGTTTGATTCTTTCCAGGGGGTCTTCGGGTTGGTTCATCATCATGACTACAGTTGCCATAACAAGAATGAGACCCAGCGCACCCAGCACAATGATGAGGCCGAAGGGACCCATCACATTGCCGATCGCTGTGTTGATACTACCGAACATGACTGCCCCTTTACACTTTGATGTCTGTGAGCACGCGCATCACAATAAGGTTAATGCCGAGGAAAATTGCGACGAAGAAACAGGCGGGGATGAAGTAGGGTGTTTCTTTGACTTCGTCATAATACCCGGGTTTGGTAACGTTGATCACAATCAATGCGCCGACCGGAAACCCCGACAGAAATTTACCGGACCATTTGGCCTCGGCGGTGATCGCTTTTACCTTCCGGAACAAACGGAAACGGGCGCGGATCACCTTTGCGAGACCCTCCAGGATTTCAGCGAGGTTGCCCCCTGATTGCTGCTGGATGGTCACGGCAACAGCAAGGAAGCGCATATCTTGCATGTCCAACCGTTCGGCCATGTCTTTGAGGGCTTCACCGATATCACGACCATAGGCGGCCTCATCGGAGATGACGCCAAATTCAGAGGCAAGGGGGTCCTGAATTTCTTTTGCAACAATCGAGATGGCGTTCACAAACGGATGCCCTACGCGCAGCGAGCGGACCATCAGTTCAACTGCGTCGGGCAGTTGTTCTTCGATCATAGACATACGTTTGTTGGCTTTCATGGAAATCCACATAAACACACCACCAATGCCCATGCCGATAGACATCAGAATGCGTACCGGAGCGGCTGCAGTCGTCCCAATGGTCAGCCCTAGGAAAATGAAAACGGAGACCGCTCCCATAATCATAATAAGTTGCTTGGGACTGAATGCGAGAGCGGCCTTTTGTGCCTTTTCGGCGAGAAGCGAATAGAGCGGAATAGACCGTGCATTCAAATGCTGTTGCATTTCTTTGCGCAACTTGTCGAAGACTTCTTCGCGGTTATGGCCTTTATCCAGCATCTCCAAGCGGCGATTCACGCGGCTGTTTAGCGAAATGGATTTACCGAACACCACTAGGTACAGACCCTCAACGAGTACCAGTACGCCGATAAATATGAGGCCGTAGATAATTGGTTCTGCACTCATGGTTTTGGTCCTTATCGCCCTCTCGGGCATTTCCAAATTGGTGCCCGTTCGGGCGTCGCAAAGTCTGAAACGCTGCCGTTTTATTGGGCCGCGATTGGTTCATAGATGGATGATGGCAGGTCATAGCCCCACATGCGGAAGCGCTCGGAATAGTGGCTCCGCACACCTGTGGCCGTGAAGTGACCGATGATCTTATTGTCTGGCGTCAGGCCCACGCGCTGGTAGCGGAAAATTTCCTGCATCGAGATAACATCTCCTTCCATCCCGGTGATTTCGGTGATGGAGGTCATACGGCGGCTACCATCTTGCAGACGCGATGCCTGCACGATGAGGTTCACAGCCGAGGAAATCTGGCTGCGCACCGCCTTGAGGGGCATTTCAATACCGGCCATGGCGATCATGTTTTCAAGACGTGATACACCGTCCCGAGCAGAGTTCGCGTGGATCGTCGTCATGGAGCCGTCATGGCCGGTGTTCATGGCTTGAAGCATATCGATAACTTCTTCGCCACGTGTTTCCCCCACGATGATACGGTCAGGCCGCATACGTAGGGCATTTTTCAAACAATCGCGCGGGCTTACTTCGCCTTTACCTTCGACGTTTGGCGGACGGCTTTCCATCCGGCCAACGTGTGTCTGTTGCAGCTGGAGTTCGGCTGTATCCTCGATGGTCAGAATGCGTTCGGCGTTATCAATAAACGATGACAGCGCGTTAAGTGTGGTTGTTTTACCAGAACCTGTACCACCAGAAACGATGATGTTGAGGCGCGTCGCCACAGCGGCTTGTAAATAAGCGGCCATCTCTTCAGTGAAAGCGCCAAATTGCACAAGATCGTCGATGCCTAGTTTGTCTTTTTTGAACTTACGAATGGAAACAAGGCTACCGTCCACTGCGACTGGAGGGACCATGGCGTTAAAACGCGACCCGTCTTTCAAGCGCGCATCGACGTAAGGGTTTGATTCATCGACACGGCGGCCAACGGCGCTTACGATTTTGTCGATGATACGCAGCAGGTGGCGTTCATCCTTGAATGTAACGTCCGTCAATTCCAGCTTGCCCGAGCGTTCCACAAAGATTTGCTGTGGGCCATTTACGAGAATATCGTTTACGGTTTCGTCTTTTAGCAATGTTTCCAGCGGACCAAGGCCTGTCACCTCGTCATATAGCTCGGAGTTGAGCGTCATCCGGTCTTCGCGGCCCAGTGCGATGGAGTTGTCATTCAAGAACTCTGCTGTGATCGCATTGATTTCCTGACGTAAATCGTTTTCAGACGCATGTTCCAGCGCGGCAAGATTGAGGTTGTCCAAAAGGACACGGTGCAATTCAAGCTTGATGTCCCCCATCCGTTGCTTGCGCTTGAGCTCTTTATCAATGGGAGCAATAGCAGCAGGTGCCGCTGCACGCCGCATTGATGTGGAGGCTGCGGGCTCTTTTACAGGCGCAATCGGGGTCACAGATGCCTTTTTTGCCGGGGCGGAGTCCGATTTTTTATATTTGGAGAACATTGCGTTGTGCTTTCTTTACTCGGATCTCAGGCTGCGGCGGCATCATTGTCGCGCAGGGCGTGGATAGAGTTAGCCAGTTTGACAATCTCTTTACGAAGCGGGCTTTTGGGCGCGGAAGCTGCCAATGGTATGCCGTGATCATTGGCTTGCGTGATGGCTTTGCCACCATCGGGAAGCATCAACTCAATGTTAATGTCGAGGCTTTCGCCCATTCGTTTGACCCGACTTTTGCCGTTGATGTCAGTGAACTTTGGCGCACGGTTAAGCACGTAGCGCAGTTTTTCAACGGGCAGATCTTCGGATTGGAGGGCGCGTTTGAAGCGCAATGTGTTTTGCGCCGAGCGCATATCCAGTTCGAAGGTTGCAAAATAGACATGGGCGGCGCTCAGCACGGCCTCTGACCATTGAACCAAGGTAGATGGCATATCAATGACAACATAATCAAACTGATTACGCGCGATTTGTAAAATGCGGTTGATGTCTTCGGATGCGACTAAATCCAGGGGGAGCATTTCTGGTGGCGCCGTAAGAACCTGCATTTTGTCTTCAAAAGAGACCAAAGCCTGGCCGAACATTTCTTCGTCCATGGATTCAGTATCTGACAGCATTTCATAAACGACGTCACGACGGGGGAGATCGAGGAACGTGGACACCGAGCCGTATTGCAAATCGAGGTCTAGCAAACATACAGAGGGGGCATCTGTTTTCGACACGTTCGCCAACTCCCATGCTAGATTGACAGCCAAGGTTGTCGCACCCGTGCCTCCGGCCAGCCCATGAACCACTATCACGGCACCATCTTTTCGCGCACCTACCCGTAGCGGGCCGGTTTGCGCAGCAGGGGCAGGGGCCGCAACGGGTTCAGGTGTGCGAAGGCGCTCAATGGCTTGGGCCAGCTCGCCTTCGGGAAGAGGGTAGGGGATGAATTCGTCGGCACCCTGACGTAGTAAGGAGTGGAGCGCAGAAGTGCTAAGGTCCTCGGCTACCAAAATCACTTTGATGCCGTTCCTTTTTGCATTGCCGATGATTTCGACCATCATGGGCAAATCGTCTTCGTCAGCGTCGTTCAAAGCCAGAGCAATGAACTCCATGTCACTGGCTTCTGGCTGATCGAAAAACACCAGGGCCTCTGTGAAGTTAAGTTCACCCCAACTTTCTCCCAGAGCACTTTCCATGTCTTCGATCAACAGGTCGAAATCTTGCACATCACGGCTGACTGTGCATGCAAGAATTGGTTCCTGCTCTGGTTGTGGCATTCCGCTGCTCATAGCCTTCATTCCTTTTGTCAAAGGGCCCCGTCATCAGGCAAGACGCCACGAACCTGTGACACTTTTCCGTGCGTGCCCCACCCCAAGATTTCACTCGGGCAGAGTTTTCTCATTGAAGGGTTTATCGCTCTGAACTGGGGCGAGATTGGGGCCGAAAAGCTGCGATTGTTGGATTGTTTGAAACGATCATAGGTTTTCGCGGTAGATTAGCCCGTGACATATTTTCGGGCAGGCACAAAAAAACTGCCCGTTACAGGCAGTTTCTTAGTGTTTACGTGGTTAATAAGCTGTTGTGGTGGCTTACTCGGAAGCTGCGGCCCCACCGCCGCCTCCTTGTGCCGCGCTTGCAACATAGTCGCGGTAAATGATTTGCGCGTATTTTCCATCCAGTACGGTTGGATGGCGTTTCACGAATCCGCTTACCTCTGTCACTGTCCGGCGATTGCGGCGTTCACGGCCATCCGTCACGACCAGTGGCTGAGTTTCTCCATATGAAACAATGGCTTCAAGGCGGTTGCGGCTGATTCCTTGTGTCGAAAGATACTGTACAACTGCGTTTGCACGACGTTGTCCTAGTGACTTGTTTGACCGGTTGGAGCCGACAGCATCTGTATGCCCGTAGACGCGGAAGCGAATTTCAGGGAACTGACGAATCCAACCTGCTTGGGTGCGCAAAATTGCCTGTGCTGTGCCGTCCAGTTGAGAGGAGCCAAATTCGAAATTAACCGTGCTGTCTACTTCAGTCGAGAAGCGTTTGGCCAAGTCGAATGTATACTGACGCTCCCCGGTCATAATCAGGCGGTTGTTAAGTGTTGCTTCGCCGAAGCCACCAGTATCAACTAAAGATCCAGCTTCGCTGTAAAATTGGGTGTAAACCATGTCTGTGCTGGGGGCGCAGGCTGTCAGCGCAAGGGCTGCCGACAGCAAGCTGCCGCTAAGTATGTGCCGATTTGTCATGCTTTGCATCGCTTTAATCCAGTACATAGCCATATGACCCAGTAAAGTCCTGTTTAGCAACCTCGCCAGCAGCACCTTTTTGTGGCGTACGTGTCCCTGCGGCGGTTCTGCCGTAAAGAAACAGGTCTTTTTCCGTAGGGGGCTTGATACGATCCGTTGGCAAGGCCAGCGCTTCGCCGCGTGTCGGTGTAACCAGATGGGCGCTGATGATGATCACCAGTTCTGTCTGGCTACGCTGATAGTTTGCCGAGCGGAACAAGGCACCCAGTACGGGCACATCGCCAATCCAAGGCAGCTGTGAAGAGCTGTCGGTGAAATCATCTTGCAGCAAGCCCGCAATGGCAAAGCTCTCGCCGTCGCGCAATTCTACTGTGGTGGCCGTTTCGCGGCGCGAGAAGGCTGCAACCGTAAGGCCGTTAACGCTGATGCCGTTTGCCGTATCAATTGCCGAAACGGCAGCGACCAGTTCCAGGTTGATCAGGTCTTTATCCACAACACGGGGTGTGAACTGCATTTCAACGCCGAAGGGTTTGAATTCAATAGATGTGGTGCCATCTTCGCTTGCGACTGGAACAGGGTATTCACCACCTGCAAGGAAACGTGCTTGTTGACCAGAGAGTGCCACGAGGTTCGGTTCGGCCAGAAAGCGTACGACGCCTTTTTGCTCCAGTGCTTCTAGCAAAATACCAACTTGGGTAGAACCCGCGTTGAAGCCAAAGAGGATCGCACCCGAGTTTGTACCCGCATTGGGGCGGGTACCCGCAAGTGCAGCCGTGCCAGTCGTCTGATTGACCAGACCGCCACTGCCGGCATTCATACCTAGATTACTACCGATGCCACCGCTGAGCGACAAAGACGAACTGAGGGATTTTGAAACAGAGCGCTGCATTTCGGCAAAGCGGACTTTGAGCATGACTTGCTGGATGCCGCCAACGCTCATCAAGTTGGAAACGCGTTCCGGTGCATATCGCTCTGCAAGCTCTAAAGCTCGCGACAGCTTTTGCGCTGATGTGACAACACCGGACAGGACAATCCCGTCATTGGCGGAACGCACCTCAATTTTTTCACCGGGCAGGATTTGCCGTAGACGTTCTTTGAATTCGGAAAGGTCAGGGGTAACTTGAATTTCCACATTGGTGATCAGACGGCCTGATGCGTCAAACAGCGTAACTGTTGTTGTGCCAGGGGCTTTGCCCAATATATAAATGGTGCGGTCTGACATTGATGATAAATCCGCGATACCAGCATTTGCGACGCTCAACTCTGCAAAAGGTGTATCGCTTTCAACCACAATTGCGCGGTTTAGGGGCACTTGCAGCTTGCTGCTTTTACCACTTTTCACCAAGCGCAGGGTTTCTGCAAGAACCGCCGTAGGGGCCGTCGCTGCAAGTCCGGATACGCCAATGGTTAGCCCCAGAAGAGCTGTTCTTATAAATCTGTCAATTTTCATGTGACCCGCCTTTTTGATCACGCCTCAATATAGGGTCTTTGTGCCCGTCGTTTGGAGGACTGTGAGGTAAATTGAAATTTATTGCAAGAAACAATACTTAACACGAAGGCTGCTATGTGGGGTATTGGCAACAGCCCGTCAAATGAGAAACGCCGCTCCAGAAGGGAGCGGCGCACAACTGTGGTATTCGCTATTTTTGTAAGCGGACCTTGAGTTTTTAATTTGTGCAGGGAATTGGCAAGTTTACTACTTCTGCACCGCGGCGTGTACGGATCGTGCAAACCTTTTCTTCTACTTCTTCAGGTGCTGCCGCTGTTTCTACAATCCCAAGAAGGGCGCGTTGGTCTACTTCAATGTTCTTCACAACTTTGGTATCATCACTTGCACCGACAAGTGAAAGGGATAAGCGGCCAGTTGACTGAGCTTGGGCAAGTGATGCAACTTGATTTGGACTAACAGCTACAGTGACTGTGCGTGCAATTTGGGTTCCTTCAACCTCTCCCGAGCTTTGGTCAATAGCGATCAGAGGGATGGTTGTTTCGATGAGCTTGGTTATCCCGCCTTTTCCGCCACCGCTGACGGAGCCCGTCCAATAAATGTCTACTCGGTCACCGGGGCGTAGAAAACCAGAAACACCTGAAGTAACGTCAACCTTAATCGCGAAGGCGCGCATGCCGGGTTCAAGCCGTGATGTAATACCCGCTTCTTCACCTGGTTTGGTGATTTTGACGGCCAATAAGGCTTCGTCTTTTTCGATGGGGCGCAAAACAATACGCGGAAGGTCTGTGTTTTCTGGGAAGAGAACGCCGCTGTCATCGTAATGCCCTTTGGGAAGGGCAGCTACAGGAAAGGCTACTTTTCTTACGTCATCTTTGGAAAGTTTTGCGCCATATTTTAACGCACGGTTTGCGACAAAGATTTCTTTTGTTTCAATGGCCTGCGCTTTTGCTGCTTCGTTGCGTGCAATGGCAATTGCCGTTTGGTATTTTCCGATTTGGTCTTTTGCGAGAAATACAGCGCCTCCGGCTAGCGCGACGCCGACCAGTAGCACGAGTGCAAAAATCATACGCATTTTGTGTTCCTCTTTCCGTTAGATCGGATGGTAAAATCACGTCCGACCGAGATGATCGCCGTTACATAATCTTGTTTTTTTGGCATTGGTTTGCCAGTTGTGTGACGCAAGGAAGACAAGGTTGTTAGTCCGTCGGGTTGCGCAATTCGTCTAGGTCTTTTTCGGAGAGGTAGCTCCCAACCTCTTCACCCATGGTGTCGCTACCACCCTGAATGGTTGTAAAAGCAACAATTGAGATTCCTACCATGGCTGCAGTTAAAACGACCCAGTCTACAGTGACTGCGCCTTTTTCTTCTTTGTGAAAAGAGATAAGCCATTTGGTCATGTTGCGATCCTATTTGGTGATATTGGGACGCTTGAAGGAAAAGAGGAGCCACATCCCAAAGTAGAACGCGGCCCCTCAAATTTTTAAGATACTTTATAGGTATCTAATAGTTCGGGCGACGATTAGTTTCCTGCGCCGTCTTGAGTTACTGCTTGTTCACCGAAGTTATCGGCGCCAACAGTTTGGCCAAGCAAGAAGGAACCAGTGTTTGCTGTCATGTCTGCAGCACCGTCACGGATGGAACCGTATGCAGCAATTGCCAGGCCAACAACCGCAGCTGTCAGAACAACCCAGTCAACTGTTACTGCGCCGTCTTCGTCATTGCGGAAGTTTTTTACGAAAGTCATCATGTTAGTATCCCTCCAAAGGATTTATAAGATTTAAAGTTTCGTACCTAGCTTTGCGTTCCGGCCCACTCTCATTCAGGCCCGCTCGACTTGGTATGACGCTATATAGCTGTATGAATGGGGCATGAATTTGGCGGCAAATGGGGCATTTTAGATTTATGGTGCCGAATTTTCATTAATTCCCATAAGTCATTGATATGAAGTGAATTGAAGTACAATTTTAGGTGTTAATCTTTCATTAATTGATATCCGAACACCCTAATTACGGCGAAACCGCCACTTTTGGCTGCCTCAATTGCTGGATTTTGGGATGTTTTTGAGTGATGTTGGTCGAAAAACTAGTCAATTTACGAGAGTGGGCAGTATGAAACGTGATTTTTTGTCGTGGATAATCGGCGCCACACTGGCATTTTCGCCTATTGCGACTGGTTTGCAGGCGGATTCGCCGAAACCTTTCCCCGATTTCCAACCAAAATTCGTGTCGCCACCCAAAGCGGGGGCTCGAAAACGTTCAACTGTGAAGATCAACCGTCCTGCGCAAAACATTACACCTGTCGCTCCAGACGTCGTCGCTGAACCATCGGGTGCAATAGCGCGCCCCAAAGCGGGACAATATGATTGGTTCTGGAGTGTCATCTCCCCCGCAGGGGCCCAATCGGGTCCGGGGCGGCTGGAAATGGCGATGAACGCGCTCTCTGGATCTAACAACCGTGTGCCTGCGCCACGTCTTCAGCATATGCAGGACCTTGCCAAGGTACATGGGGTGGATATTTTGATGTCTTCAGTGGGTACAAAAGTATCCCCCGCACTTGCGCTTGCGGTTATCGCAGTTGAATCTTCGGGCCGAAGTGATGCTGTCAGTAGCGCAGGCGCGCAGGGATTGATGCAGCTTATGCCCGATACCGCCAGCCGCTTTGGTGTAACAGACAGCACAATCGCCAAGCAGAATATCTCTGGTGGGATTAAATATCTGGATTGGTTGATGGGGGAGTTCGACAGCGATCCGATTTTGGTACTGGCTGGATACAATGCAGGGGAGGGATCGGTGCGCAAATACGAAGGGGTCCCGCCATTTGCGGAAACGCGTGATTATGTGCCAAAAGTGCTGGCTGCGTTTCAGGTGGCAAAGGGCCTATGTAAAACGCCGCCCGAGTTGATCTCGGACGGCTGTGTGTTCAATGTTATGAAGTAACGAGCGTTCAGACCAATGTTGCCTGAGTTGCCGCGCGCAGTTCTTCTTCTGTAACGCCCTCGGCGCATTCAACAATGCGCAAGCCGCCTTCAACCACGTCAAGAACACCAAGATTGGTGATGATGCGGTCTACAACGCCTTTGCCTGTCAGAGGTAGAGTGCAGGCTTTTAGGACTTTGCTTTCGCCGTGTTTGTTTGCGTGGTCCATCACGACGATCACGCGGCCAACACCCGCAACCAGATCCATCGCGCCGCCCATACCTTTGATCAGCTTGCCCGGAATCATCCAGTTTGCCAGATCACCGGTTTCAGAGACTTCCATCGCGCCCAGGATAGCGGCTGCGATCTTGCCGCCACGGATCATCGCAAAGGATGTCGCGCTGTCGAAATAGGCTGTGCGGTCCATCTCGGTGATCGTTTGTTTGCCTGCGTTGATCAGGTCTGGGTCTTCATCACCTTCAAAAGGGAAGGGCCCCATGCCCAGCATGCCGTTTTCGGATTGTAGGGTAATATCCTTGTCGCCGACATAGTTGGCAACCAGCGTTGGGATGCCGATGCCAAGGTTCACATACATGCCGTCTTCAAGTTCTTGTGCGGCGCGTGCCGCCATTTGGTTACGATCCCACATGATTATGCTCCCTCGCGTGTACGAACAGTACGCTGTTCGATGCGTTTTTCGTGTGTACCCTGAATAATGCGGTGCACATAAATGCCCGGCAGGTGGATGTTGTCGGGATCAAGGCTGCCTGTAGGGACAATTTCTTCGACCTCGACAATACAGACTTTGCCGCACATCGCGGCAGGCGGGTTAAAGTTACGTGCGGTTTTACGGAAGATCAGGTTGCCCGTCGCATCGGCTTTCCATGCCTTCACAATTGCCAGATCAGCAAAAATACCTTCTTCAAGGATGTAATCCTGCCCGTTCCAGTTTTTCACGTCTTTGCCTTCGGCAATCACAGTGCCCACGCCGGTTTTGGTATAGAAACCGGGGATGCCTGCACCGCCTGCGCGCATACGCTCGGCCAATGTGCCTTGGGGGGTGAATTCCAGTTCAAGCTCGCCTGACAGGTACTGACGCATGAATTCTGCGTTTTCACCCACATAGGACGAGATCATTTTCTTGACCTGTTTGGTCTGGAGTAAAATCCCGATGCCAAAATCATCAACGCCTGCATTGTTTGAAGCGAATGTCAGTTCTTTGGCGCCGTTTTCTTTGATTGCCTGCAACAGAAGTTCGGGAATGCCGCATAGGCCAAACCCGCCGGAGGCAATCAACATACCGTCCGTTAGAACGCCGTCTAACGCTTCGGCTGCGTTTGCGTAAATTTTATTCATGAAATGGTGCTCCCCTGATCCGTGAAGTGGTCAGCGCAGTTTTGACGCGGGGGAAGGGGGCTGTCAATGAGACGCTGCGCTGCGGCAAGATGCTGTGCCGCAGCGCTTGGTGTCGTTTTTAGAACAAGCGAACTTGTGTACCAATTGGTGTCATGGCGTAAAGCTCGGCAATCTTTTCGTTATAGAGGCCAATACACCCGTCCGATGAACGGCGACCGATTTTACGTGTGTCTTGGGTTCCGTGGATCAGGTAATACTGCCACGACAGATACATCGCATGCGTCCCAAGAGGGTTGTCTGGGCCAGGAGGCATGTATTTCAGTTCGGGGTTGCGCTGTACCATTGACGGGGTAGGGGTCCAGTCGGGACCAATGCGTTTGCGTACCACTTTTGTGTAGCCGCGTTTGGTCAACTCGTCTGTGCGGGGCACCGAGGTTGGATAAATGTTATAGATTTTGCCATCGCCACTCCAGAAATGCAGCGCGCGTGACGTAATATCAGCAACAATTGCGCCTTTGCCCAACGTCTCAAAGTGGTCTTCCCACCGCTGAGGGGTAAAGCTCATGATGTTACGAGGCGAAGCCGTAGCCACAGGGCCAGCCTGCTGCGCGAGAATGAGTGAGGGCGTGGCAAGAGCCGCACCTGTAGTGGCGATCATTGCGCGGCGGGAAAATTTTGAACCTGACATTGTTTACTCTTTCCTGTGCTATTTAGCGAAAATTAGCGGATAGGGGACATTTTTCCAAGTAATACCTCATCGCCTGACGACAATGTTACTAGGAGTGATCTGCGTTGGAGTAAGCAGGCAGCCTGTCACCTGCGTGAAAGGCTGCGCTTGATCATGCTTCTTTTGGCGCAGCGGGTTTTTTCGCTGGCGTTGCCTTTTTAGCTGCCGGCTTTTTCGCAGTCGTCGCCTTCTTGGCAGCCGGTTTTTTCGCCGCTGGCTTCTTGGCGGCAGGCTTCTTCTTGGGTGCAGGTTTCTTTTTACCCGATTTCTCGGCCCGCTCCTCAATCAACACAACGGCCTGCGACAGCGTGATTTCTTCCGGCTCTATCGTGTCAGGAATAGTCGCATTGATCTTATCCCATTTCACGTAGGGGCCGTATTTCCCCTTCATTACATTCACAGGGCCGCCCGCATCAGGGTGTTCACCCAATTCGCGCAGCGGTGCCGCAGCCACACCACGTTTGCCACGTGATGCTACTTTTTCCGCCAACAACTGCACTGCGCGGTTCATGCCCACGGTGAAAACCTCGTCCAGCCCCTCAAGATTGGCATTTGTGCCACCGCGATCAGAGGTGCTGGGCGCGTGTTTCAGATAGGGGCCATAACGCCCGATGTTAGCCCAAACCATGATACCGTCTTCGGGGTGCGGCCCGATTTCACGCGGCAATGACAACAGCATCAACGCGCGTTCCAAATCCAGTTCTTCTGGCGGCCACTCTTTGGGGACAGATTGACGTGGCGGTTTTTTGTTTTCTTCCGTCACTTCGCCGCGTTGTGCATAGGGGCCAAAACGGCCTTTGAATACACGGATTTCGTCGCCGTTGTCTTCGCCCAACAGCTTGCCTTCGGGCGGGATTGCGGATGCTTCGGCCTCTGGGTTTGGGGGGCCAAAAGGGCGTGTATAGCGGCACTCAGGATAGCTGGAACAGCCGATAAAGGCACCACCCGAACGGGCGGTCCGCATGCTCAGACGCCCAACGCCACAGTTGGGGCATAGGCGCGGATCACTGCCATCTTCGGTGGCGGGGAACAGATGCGGCGCTAGGACGTCGTTGATCTTTTCCAGCACCTCGGTGATGCGCAATTCGGATGTTTCGGCAATAGCCGCCGAAAAATCGCGCCAAAACCGATCCAGAACTTTCTTATATTCCGCCTCACCAGCCGACACTTTGTCCAACTGATCTTCAAGGTCAGCTGTAAAATCATAGCCGATGTAGCGTTTGAAGTAATTCTCAAGGAAGGCGGTAACCAGACGGCCTTTATCCTCTGGGATCAGGCGCTGGCCCTCGCGGCGCACATAGCCACGGTCTTGAATGGTGGTAACAATGCTGGCGTAGGTTGAAGGGCGGCCGATGCCCAGTTCTTCCATACGTTTGACCAACGTCGCTTCGGTATAGCGCGGGGGCGGTTGGGTGAAGTGTTGGCCGCCGATGACGGCACTATTTTCTGCCAGCAAGGCACCTGATTTGCGCTGCATGCCGCTGCTGCGTTCTGTGCCTTTGTCGCTTGCGTCCAGCACGTCGCCATCAGCGGGGGCACCTTGGGCTTTCTCGAAATCAGCCTGATACCGCGCAGCAGAGGCTTTGCTCAGCACATCGCCTTGGGAAATCTGTGGCAGGCGCTTTTCATCATCATCAGCCACATCATCGCGGCCTTCCTCGTAAATCTTAAGGAAGCCGTCAAACAACACAACCTGACCTGTGGCGCGCAGCATAACCTGCTGATCCGCCGAGGAAACATCAACTGTCGTGCGCTCTAACCGTGCGCTTTCCATCTGGCAGGCTAATGTGCGTTTCCAGATCAGATCATAGAGTTTGCGCTGGTCGCCATCCATCAGCTTTAATGCGTCTGCATCTTTGGACATTTCTGTCGGGCGGATACATTCGTGGGCTTCTTGAGCGTTTTTAGCTTTGTTTTTGTAAACACGTGGAGCTGAAGGCACGTATTTGTCGCCGTAACGGTCGGCAATCGCATCGCGGGCCATTTGAACGGCCTCGGGGGCCATATCAATGCCATCGGTCCGCATATAAGTAATGTGACCAGCTTCGTACAACCGCTGTGCTGTGCTCATGGTTTGACGCGCACCCATGCCGAATTTACGGCTGGCTTCTTGTTGTAACGTCGATGTCATGAACGGGGCGGAAGGATTGCGCGAGGCTGGTTTTGCCTCAACCGACGCGACCTTGAGATCACGGCTGGATACTGCTTGAACAGCCATTTCGGCTTTGGTCACATCGCCCAGATCGAATTTCTCAAGCTTCTTGCCTGCAAGTTCGGTCAAGCGAACTTCAAATTCCTGCCCCGAGGGTGTCGTGACAATGGCCTTAACGCTCCAGAATTCGCGGGGGCGGAAGGCTTCGATTTCCATTTCGCGTTCGCAAATGATGCGCAATGTAACCGATTGCACACGTCCGGCAGATTTTGCACCGGGTAGTTTGCGCCATAGAACAGGCGATAGGTTAAAGCCCACCAGATAATCCAGCGCGCGGCGGGCCAGATAGGCCTCCACCAACGGCATATCCACCTGACGGGGGTTCTTCATGGCTTCGGTCACCGCGGATTTGGTGATCGCGTTAAATACAACGCGGCTGACCGGCGTATCTTTTTTGATGGATTTGCGCAGCGTCAACGCTTCTTGCAAATGCCAGCTGATTGCCTCGCCTTCGCGGTCAGGGTCGGTCGCGAGAATCAGTTCATTGTCGAGCTTCAGGGCATCAGCGATGGCCTTCATGTGCTTTTTGGAGCCGCTATCGACTTCCCAAAGCATCTCAAAATCATTGTCGGTATCCACCGAACCATTTTTTGGTGGGAGGTCACGTACGTGGCCATATGACGCGAGAACCGTGAAGTTATCACCGAGATATTTGTTGATCGTCTTGGCCTTGGCGGGAGATTCGACAACGACTACTGGCATGCAATTAAGGTCCTTCGACGGAATGATGGGCGGCGTCTACGGCCTTTGACATGTGGGATGCAAGGGGGCTTTGTCAATGCAGTGGGGGTAGGGAATACTGCTTGGGCGGGGGGAAAAGGCCGTAATATGTTGCTATTGTGCCTCTTTGCCGCAGCGGATTTGGTAATTGGCGTCGTTCTATACGGGCCGCGACAAAAGCCCGCCAATGCCACGTGTGACTTTTCCGTCCATTTCCAACTCTACGAGCGCGGGAGTGATTTTGGCGGATGGGATTTGCAAATCACGGATCAGTTGATCCTCCGCAATAGGGGATGGACTGAGGCGTTGTAGGATCGAAAGATGCAGGTTTGCAGTCTCACGAAGGGTCCTGCGCGGTTTGGGTGCTGGGTGTTGGGTGCTCGTGTCTACCGTAGGCAGTGGTAATGGGGGCTGGTCACTGTGCATTGGGCCCAAGGCATCGATGATATCACTTGCGCTGCGTATCAAAGTGGCGCCGTCGCGGATCAGCATGTTGCAGCCTGCCGCGCGTGCGTCAAAGGGGTGGCCGGGCACCGCCAAAACATCGCGTCCTTGATCCAAGGCGTCGCGTGCGGTGATCAAGCTGCCCGATTTTGCGGCAGCTTCAACAATGACGGTTGCAGAAGACAGGCCTGAAATGATCCGGTTGCGCCGCGGAAAATGCCGCGCTGTGGGTTGCAGACCCATGGGTTGTTCTGAAATGCGCAGCCCTTGCTTTGCAATGTCTTCGGCGAGGCGGGCGTTTTCGGCGGGGTACATAATATCTACACCGCCAGCCTGAACCGCGATTGTGCCAAAGGGCAAAGCTGCCAAATGGGCCGCAGCATCAATCCCGCGCGCAAGGCCTGATACCACAACATATCCGGCCTCGCCCAACTCATGGGCAAGGGTGCGCGCCATTCGTGTGCCCAAGGAAGATGCATTGCGTGCGCCGACAAGGGCAATCATGGGACGTGCCAATATCGCAGGATCACCCAGCAGCCAGATAAATGGCGGGGCATCATCCAATTCTGCCAAAGCGCGAGGGTATTCGGGGTGCGATATGTGCAAGAGCTTTGCGCCTTGCTTGTGAGCGGCGCGTAATTCTGTGCGAACTACGGCCTCTGGGCATACTTCATACCCTGATACGCCCGCAGCGCGTGCTACCTCTGGCAGCGCGGCCAGCGCGTTTTGCGCAGTGCCGTGTTCAGTCAGCAGCCGTCTATATGTGGCAATGCCGACCCGACGCGAGCGCAACAGACGGAGACAGGCAAACTGTTCATCTTCCGTGGGGGGGGGGGAGTGGGGGGTGAGTGGAAGAAGGAAAGTGGTCCTTGTCAGTCATCCTGTCGCTCCGTCTGTTGCTGGAATCAGATATAACCTTTTGCTGGTTAACGCGGGGTGAATCGATTTGGTTTAATTATTGGGGAAACCAACACGAGCAGCCCTGAGACAGGCAGGCAGCTTTTTAAATTACAGGATGCTGTAGTAAAATCAGGTATGTAGGCAGCTGGAGAGTAGACCCCTCCAGCTAAGTAGCCGATTCCTTTTTCAAAATTCAGGTTGCCGACCCGCCGACGGTGAGCCCGCCGATCATCAGCGTAGGCTGACCAACCCCCACAGGCACCCATTGGCCTTGTTTGCCGCAATTGCCCATGCCCGGATCAAGTGCGGGGTCATTGCCGATGGCGCGGATTTGCTTCAGCGCAGTTGCGCCATCTCCGATCAGTGTTGCGCCTTTGACGGGCGCGCCGACAACACCGTTTTGCACACGGTAGGCTTCGGTGCATGAAAACACGAACTTGCCGTTGGTGATATCCACCTGACCGCCGCCAAACCCTACAGCGTAAATGCCGTCTTTCAGATCAGCCACAATGTCTCCGGGGGCTGTGTCGCCGCCCAACATATAGGTGTTGGTCATGCGCGGCATCGGGATATGGGCATAGCTTTGACGCCGCCCGTTGCCTGTGCTTTTGACGCCCGACAGGCGCGCATTCTGGCGGTCTTGCATATAGCCGACCAGTTTGCCGTCTTCGATCAACACGTTTTTCGCGCTTGGCGTTCCTTCGTCATCCACAGAAATACTGCCGCGTCGATCCGGAATTGTGCCATCGTCCAGAACGGTCACGCCTTTTGCGGCGATTTGTTGGCCCATCAGGCCAGCAAAGGCGCTTGCGCCTTTACGGTTGAAATCGCCTTCAAGCCCATGACCAATCGCTTCATGCAACAAAATGCCGGGCCAGCCTGGCCCAAGCACAACGTCCATGACACCAGCAGGGGCGGGGACCGCGTTTAGGTTCACCAAGGCCACGCGCAACGCTTCGCGGGCTTTGCCTTGCCAATCTTGCGGCTCCAACATGCCGTCCAGTGCGATCCGTCCGCCGCCGCCTGCTGTACCGCTTTCGCGGCGGCCTTCATGTTCCACGATCACTGATATATTCACTCGTGTCATAGGACGAACATCGCGCACTGATGTGCCTTCGGGGCGCAGAATCTCGATTTCCTGAAGGGAGGCCGAGATCGAAGCGCTGACCTGTACCACACGGCCATCCATCGCGCGGCAGAAATCATCAATCTCGCGCAACGTGTCTACTTTTACGGAAAAAGCTGCCCCTGCTATGGGATCGGAATCTGTATAGAGTTTTTGATTGGTCCCCTCTGGTGCATCGGCCCAAATACCGCCGCCATCGCCCACAGCAAGGCGGGCCGTCTGTGCTGCGCGGCGCAGTGAGGCTTCGGAAATCTCGGTGGAATGGGCGTAGCCCGCCACCTCGCCGCGCACAGCCCGCAGGCCAAAACCTGTTGCTGCGTCGTAACTTGCGGTTTTCAGGCGTCCGTCATCAAACATCAACCCTTCTGAACGGCTGCGCTCAAAGAAAAGTTCGCCATCGTCTGCACCTGCCACGGCATCGCGCAGAACAGACAGCGCAGTATCACGGTCAAGGGAATCGTCGAACGGCGAAAATGGGGTGTCGGACATTTTGTGGTGCTCCTATCGGGCGGGGAAGGGCGCTTTGCTACCAATTGGCCTGCGCAAATGACTTTCTTTCATCTTCAGAATATGATTGTAAGGCGCCAGATTACAACGCTACGGGCGCTTCCGTGTGCGTTTTGCCACCTCGGGTCAAGAATATCAGGACGAAAATGATGACAAAGCACCTCACACTTGCCGGATTTCTGGCTGCCTTTTCCAGTCTGCCCGCTTGGGCGCAAAGCGTTGACCCACAGGGTCTAGAGATTATCGGTAAGCCTGTTGACGGCCTGATGGGTTTTCAACCGGGCGTGACGCAGCTCGCGACAGACCAGCAGTGGTTGGACGGAATGATTCTTGTGATCATCACGCTCATCACTTTGTTTGTTACTGCTCTGCTTATCTGGGTCGCCATCCGCTATAATGCCAAACGCAATCCGAAACCCGCGACATTTACGCACCACAGCACAATCGAAATTCTGTGGACCATCGGACCGATCCTGATTCTTGTCGCCATCGGCGCATGGTCTTTGCCGATCTTGTTCCGCCAGCAGGAAATTCCCGTTGCTGATGTGACCATCAAGGCCACCGGTAACCAGTGGTATTGGTCATACGAATATGTTGACGATGACTTTGGCTTTGACAGCTACATGATTGGGGCACCGGCGCTGGGTGGCGAAAACATGAAGACACCTGAAGTGATCGCGGAGCTTGAAGCGGCGGGTTATTCCGAAGCTGAATGGCTGTTGGCGACTGACACAGCCGTTGTTGTCCCTGTAAACAAAACTGTTGTGATGCAAGTTACGGGCTCTGACGTGATCCACTCGTGGACGATCCCAGCCTTTGGCGTAAAGCAAGATGGTGTACCTGGCCGCTTGGCTGAACTGTGGTTCAAAGCTGAAAAAGAAGGCGTTTACTTTGGTCAGTGCTCCGAACTATGCGGCATTGCCCACGCCTATATGCCGATCACTGTAAAAGTTGTGTCCGAGGAAGCATATGCCGCATGGTTAGGCCGTGCAAAAGCAGAGTATGCTGGCATTCCACAAGATCTCACTTTTGCTTCGGCAGACTAAAACATCTGTCAGGCAGACATCTACATCTGCCTGACCTCTTATCACTATAGCGCAATGACCCTGCGCTATAGTGTTTGTATCTAGGCCTTGCCATGGGAAGCCCAGACAATGACAGACGCGACAAATTCACAGAGCTTTGAAAAAGAGCCGCAGTTGGGTGACTATTTCGCCCTGATGAAGCCGCGTGTGATGCAGTTGGTTGTTTTTACCGCTGTTGTTGGGATGTTGGCGGCACCTGTGTCTGTAAACCCTGTGATTGGCTTTGCGTCGATCCTGTTTTTGGCCATTGGTGCAGGTGCATCCGGTGCGCTGAACATGTGGTGGGACGCTGATATTGATGCGGTGATGAAGCGCACGATCAACCGTCCGATTCCTGCAGGCAAGGTAACGGGCCAATCCGCAATGTATCTGGGCTGTGCCCTATCCGGCCTTGCGGTAATGATGCTGTCGCTGAGCGCGAACTTGCTGGCAGGTTTTATGCTGGCCTTTACAATTTTCTTTTACGTTGTGCCTTATACCATGTGGCTCAAACGCTCGACACCGCAGAACATCGTGATCGGTGGCGCGGCAGGGGCGTTCCCGCCTGTGATCGGCTGGGTCATCGCCACAGGTAGCTTCGCGCTAGAGCCGTGGTTGATGTTTGCGTTGATCTTCATGTGGACACCGCCCCACTTCTGGGCCTTGGCGTTATTCATGCGCAACGATTATGATGACGCCAAAGTACCCATGCTGACCGTGACACACGGTCGCCGCTCTACGCGCAATCATATTCTTGCCTATACTGTTTTACTGGCTGTTTTGGCTGTCGGTACGGCCTTTAGCGCGATTGGTGGTTGGATTTATCTGGCGACGGCCTTGGTTCTTAACCTACTGTTTCTTAAAGGTGCTTACGGCATCTGGAAGCGCGATGAAGAAATGTCCGAGGCCGATAACTTTGCGGTTGAGCGCAGGTTCTTCATGTTGTCGCTGTGGTATCTGTTCGCTCATTTCGTCGCGATTTTGATTGAAACCATATTAAAGCCCTACGGGCTTGGGGGTTGGTAATGGCATTACGTCCTGAACACGAAATTCACACACGGCGCAAAAGCCTGAACATCGGCGTTGGCTTGATGTTGGGCGGTTTTGTGGTGCTGGTCATGTTTTTGACATTCGCCAAAATCACGTCCTCAGGCTTTCAGATACCTGCTTCTGTAGGCAAAGGCGTCGGCGAACAGATCAGCACCGAGGGGTCAAACTAATGGCTGTTTCAGGTCCACAAAAAACGGCCGCAATGCTTGCTGGTGTTGTTGTTATGATGGGTGGCCTCGCTTGGGCGTCCGTGCCGTTTTACAACTGGTTCTGCAAAGTCACTGGTTTTGGCGGTGTCACAGGGGTGGCAACGGTTGGGCCTGACGAAATACTGGACGAAAAAATCACGATTCGTTTCGACGGGTCGTTGAACGAAAACATGGCGTGGGAATTCAAACCTGTTGTACGGGAAATGGAACTGCGTGTCGGTGAAACAGGGTTGGCTTTTTATGAGGCTTACAATCCAACGGATAAGCCGATTGCCGGTCAGGCCTCGTATAACGTGACGCCGTATCAGGCTGGCGTGTTTTTCGAGAAAATCGACTGCTTTTGTTTTGAAGAACAGGTGCTTGCCCCCGGCGAGCGCGTGCAAATGCCGGTCAGCTTCTTTGTTGACCCAGAAATTGTAGACGATCGTGAAGGACAGTATATACATACCATCACGCTATCTTATACATTCTACCAAATAGATTTGCCCGAGGGATACGCATCCGTCGACGCAAGTCAGCCATTGAACTAATCTAACTAAACACAAGGATAAGGGTACGCGCACCATGGCCCACGCAAAGAACCACGATTATCATATTCTAGCCCCGTCAATCTGGCCGCTGCTCACCTCGCTGTTTGCATTTGTTATGCTCGCTGGCGGTGTTTTGTGGATGCATGATGTAACTGTATTTGTCTTTCTGATCGGTTTCGTCGGTACACTTTATTGCAGTTTTGCATGGTGGTCCGAAGTTGTTGAAGAAAGCAAAATCGGCGACCATACCACCGTTGTGCAGATTGGCCTGCGTTACGGATTTATCCTTTTCGTGATGTCAGAAGTGATGTTCTTTGCCGCATGGTTCTGGAGCTTTTTCAAACACGCGATTTATCCGATGCAGGATTATGTCGGTTCTACATATGTACCGCCGGTGATCTACCAAGTAGACGCGTTCCACCTGCCGTTGATCAACACGCTGATCCTGCTGCTGTCCGGTTGTGCCGTTACATGGGCACACCACGCGCTGGTACATGGAAACAACCGCGCAGACCTGAAAAATGGCTTGATCATCGCAGTTGTGTTGGGCCTGCTTTTCACTACCCTGCAAGGGTATGAGTATGGCTACCTGCTCAAGCAAGGCTGGGAATTTGGCGGGGATCAGTTCTTCTCTAACTTCTTTATGGCGACAGGTTTCCACGGCTTCCACGTTGTTATCGGTACGATCTTCTTGTTCGTTTGCTGGATGCGTGCCCGTGCGGGTCACTTCACGTCTGAACAGCATGTCGGCTTTGAGGCGGCGGCTTGGTACTGGCACTTCGTTGACGTTGTATGGCTCTTCCTCTTTTTCGCAGTCTACATCTGGGGCATCCCGTCCTAAGCACGGGCTTGCACCTCTAGCGATACAAGCTAAAACACGCGCGCGGGGCATTGCCCTGCGCGTTTTTTCATTTCTAGCCGAGTTAGGGGAACCATATGCGTCGCAACCTGTTTCTTATCGTCATCGGAGTGGGGGGAGCTGCGGTTCTGCTTTGGCTAGGCTTTTGGCAAATGCAAAGGTTGGAGTGGAAGCTGGCTGCGATTGCAGATATTGATTCAAGGATCACTGCCGCACCTGTAGCTTTACCTGCCTTGCCCGATCCGGTGGATGATTCCTATCTGCCAGTTGAGGTGTCGGGCACACTTGATCCCGCGTATTTGCGTGTTTTGGTCAGCCAGAAAGATATCGGAGCAGGTTACCGGATTATTTCGGCGCTAGATGTGGGCAATCGCCGCGTCTTGCTGGACCGTGGGTTTGTTCCTGTCGACCGCACGCAGCTTCCTGAACATGAAGGCATGGTGACGGTGCAGGGAAATCTTCAATGGCCACAAGAGATTGACAGCTTTACACCTGAACCAGACACACAGAAAAACATCTGGTTTGCCCGCGATGTTGCCGCAATGGCGCAGGCACTTGGGACCGATCCGATCTTTGTTGTCGCCAAACAAACTTCTTTTAACGATGCGCCGATTGCGCCGCTTCCGGTTGACACTTCGGCCATTCCAAACGACCACCTGAAATACGCCATCACTTGGTTCTCGCTTGCTGCGATCTGGATCATGATGAGCGCCGCTTTTATCCTGCGCGCCCGCCGCGCCCCCAAATCTGTGAGCTGACCCATGCGCTATATCTCAACCCGTGGCACCGCACCGTCTCTTAGCTTTGAAGAGGCAATGCTGACTGGTCTGGCCCGTGATGGCGGACTGTATGTCCCTGAAACCATCCCGCAGCTCAGCCAAGCCGATATCGCGGCGATGGCTGGCCAATCCTATGAGGAAGTGGCCTTTACGGTGATGCGCCCGTTCATTGGGGACACTTTCACCGACGCAGAATTCCGCGATTTGATCGCCAAAGCCTATGCAGGTTTCGGCCATACTTCTCGCGCTTCGCTAAAAGAACTGGCCCCCAATCACTTCTTGCTAGAGCTGTTCCACGGTCCGACCTTGGCCTTCAAAGACTTTGCCATGCAGTTGATCGGTCAGATGTTCCAGCTGGCATTGGGCCGCAAGGGCGACCGCGTGACGATTGTCGGCGCGACATCGGGTGACACAGGATCAGCAGCGATTGAGGCTTTCCGTGGCTTGGATAACGTGGATGTCGTGATTCTTTATCCCCATGGCCGGGTGTCAGAAGTACAGCGCCGCCAGATGACTACGCCCAGTGAAAGCAACGTGCATGCGCTGGCTGTGGATGGCGATTTTGACGATTGCCAAGCGCGCCTGAAAGACATGTTCAACGATTTTGAATTCCGTGACGGTGTTAAGCTGGCGGGTGTGAATTCGATCAACTGGGGCCGTGTGCTGGCGCAGGTTGTGTATTATTTTACGTCGGCTGTGAACCTCGGCGCGCCGGATCGCAAAGTCAGCTTTACCGTGCCAACAGGCAATTTCGGCGATATCTTTGCGGGCTATATTGCCAAGCGCATGGGCCTGCCTATTGATCAACTGATCGTGGCAACCAATCAAAATGATATTCTGCATCGCTGCTTGTCGGGGCAAGGGTATCACAAAGACACTGTGCACCCCTCTATCAGCCCATCGATGGATATTCAGGTCAGCTCGAATTTCGAGCGTGCGTTGTTTGACGCCTATGACCGCGATGGCAATGCCGTGGCGCAATTGATGCAAGAACTCGGTGAGGGCGGTTTCGATGTCTCCCAAGGTGCGGCGCAAGTGCTGTCTGGGCATTACACCTCTGGCCGCGCCTCTGAGGAAGAGACAACTCAGACCATCGCTGCCACTTTGGCCAGCAGCGCAGAGCTGCTCTGCCCACATTCAGCGGTTGCAGTCAAAGTTGCAAATGAAATGCGCGACCCTGCCACGCCGATGATCACGCTGGCCACGGCCCATCCTGCCAAATTCCCAGATGCCGTGGAAGCTGCCACTGGCATTCGTCCCCCCTTGCCACCGCGTATGGCAGACCTTTATGACCGACCAGAGCGTGTGACCCGTGTGGCCAACGATCTCGACGCGCTAAAGACCCAAATCAAAGGACTGATTGCTAAGTGACCCTGCAAACGCACCGCCTCTCGAATGGCTTTCGCATCGTAACAGAATCCATGCCGGGCCTTGCCTCTGCCTCTATCGGGGTATGGGTCGGGGCAGGGGGGCGCAACGAGACGCCCGCGCAAAATGGCATCGCCCATTTTCTAGAGCACATGGCGTTTAAAGGCACCAAAACCCGCACCTCCTTGCAAATTGCTGAGGCGATTGAGGACGTCGGGGGCTACATCAACGCCTATACCTCACGCGAAGTGACGGCCTATTACGTCCGCGTGTTGGAAAACGATGTGCCGCTGGGCCTAGAGGTGATCGCTGACATCTTGCGCAATCCCATCATGGAAGAATCCGAGATCGAGGTAGAGCGTGGCGTGATCTTGCAAGAGATCGGCCAAGCATTAGATACGCCCGACGATGTGATCTTTGACTGGCTGCAAGAACAAGCCTATCGCGATCAGGCTATTGGCCGCTCCATCCTTGGTCCAGCCGAAAGAGTCTCGGGCTTTAACCGCTCGGACCTGACTGGATTTATTGACCAGTACTATGGCCCAGAGCAGATGATTCTCTCTGCCGCAGGTGCGGTGGATCATGATGCGCTGGTTGCGATGGCGGAAAAACTGTTTGGTGACATGAAGCCCAAACCGCAGGTAATCGTGCCAAACGCTGTTTTCTCTGGCGGCGAACATCGGCAGAGCAAAGTGCTGGAACAGGCGCATTTCGCGCTTGGCTTTGAGTCTCCTGGTTACCGTGCGAATGATATCTATGTCGCGCAAATTTATGCCTCTGCATTGGGCGGTGGCATGTCCAGTCGCCTGTTCCAAGAAATCCGTGAAAACCGTGGCCTGTGCTATACAATTTTTGCGCAGGCAGGGGCCTATGCGGATACCGGAATGATGACCGTTTATGCAGGCACCTCAGGCGAACAGTTGCCTGAACTTGCCAACATCACCATTGATGAGATGAAGCGCGCCGCCAGTGATATGTCACCTGCCGAAGTGGCCCGTGCACGGGCGCAGATGAAGGCGGGCCTGTTGATGGGTCTGGAAAGCCCCAGCAACCGTGCCGAACGTTTGGCGCGTTTGATCCAGATTTGGGATCGTATTCCTCCGCTGGAGGAAACTATTGCGCAGATAGATGCTGTCACGACAGGCGACGTGCGTGACTTTGCCGAACGGATGGCTGTCACGGCTCCGGCTGCATTGGCGCTTTATGGTCCGGTTGAGGATGCTCCAACGTTGGAAGCACTTGAGGCAAGGCGCGCTGCATAATGCTATCGTTGCGGCGTAAATTAAAGCTTGAGACCGAACGCATGACCTTGCGTGCGCCGATACATAGTGACTTTCGCCCATGGGTTGCTTTGCGCAGCACCAGTCAGGAATTCTTGACCCCGTGGGAACCAAGCTGGTCATCTGATCATCTGAGCCGCAAGGCGTTTTCCAACCGTGTGTATTGGGCCAACCGCTCAATCAATTCTGGCACGGCGATGCCGCTGTTTTTAATCCGCCGCAAAGATCAAATGCTGTTGGGGGCGATTACGCTGGATAACATCCGGCGCGGTCCTGCGGCGGCTGGCACTTTGGGGTATTGGATCGGCGAGACATTTGCGCGGCGCGGATACATGCGTGAGGCTATTGAAACGGTTGTGCATTACGCTTTCAACCACCTTGAGCTCAGCCGTTTAGAGGCCGCCTGCCTGCCCGAAAATGCCCCCTCACGTGGGCTGCTGGAGCGGTCGGGGTTTAAGTATGAAGGCGTTGCGCAAAGTTATCTGCAAATTGATGGCCGCTGGCGTACCCATGTTCTCTATGCGTCTTTGCGCGGTGATCGGCGTGGCAAGACATTGGCAAGCTGAGCAAAATCTTTCGCTGTCGCGGCTTGTCATAAACTGCTTTGTTCGTTCTGTTATCCCCAAGATTATGCCGCGTTCTTGCACCTTTACGCTTGCATAGGCTGCGGACGCGATGGATCATGACGTATGACACATACCCTCAATCCCGCTGATGCCAGATTTGCCGAAACCCTGCGTGCTGCCTTGCCTGATGGTACGGTGTCGGATGCCTCCGCCAGCTATCTCGAAGAACCACGCGGTGTGTATAGGGGTAAAGCCGCAGTGCTGGCAAAACCGCGTAGCACACAAGAGGTAGCAACGTTGATCCGCATGGCCGCCGAGGCCCGTGTTGGCGTGATCCCTTATGGTGGCGGTACGGGGCTGGTGGGCGCACAGGTAGACCCTGATGGGCCGCCACCGCTTATCTTGTCGTTGGAGCGGATGACTGCCATTCGCGCCATCTATCCCGATGAAAATGTTTTGGTGGTTGAAGCCGGAGCGATCCTTGAGGATGTGCAACGTGCCGCTGAAGAGGCGGACCGTCTGTTCCCGCTGTCACTGGCGGCACAAGGTTCTGCGCGGATCGGGGGCAATCTAGGTACTAATGCAGGCGGCACAGGGGTGCTGCGCTATGGCAATACGCGTGATCTGTGTCTGGGTCTTGAGGCAGTTCTACCTGATGGCCAGATATTGAACGGGCTGACGCGCCTGCGCAAAAACAACACAGGCTATGACCTGCGCCATTTGTTGATTGGGGCAGAAGGCACATTGGGTGTGATCACCGCTGCGACGCTTAAACTCTTTGCGCGGCCTGCCCAAACGGGCACGGCGTTGCTGGTGGTTGATAGCCCCTCTGCGGCGATTAAACTGCTAAGCATGGCACGCAAACATTTCGGCGAGATGGTCAGCGCGTTTGAGCTGATACACCGCCAAGGCTATGACTTTTTGACCGAAACCATGCCCGAAATCCGTCAGCCTTTTGCACTAGCGCCGGAATGGTCTGTCTTGATCGAGTTGGGGCTGGCCGCTGATATGGACCCTCAGGTGGGGCTGGCGGCCTTGTTCGAAGAAGCGGCGGAGGCAGGGTTGGTCCATGACGGGTTGATCGCGCAATCCAGCGCGCAATCCGCCGATTTCTGGAATATCCGTGAAAGCATCCCTGAGGGGAACCGGCGTGTGGGCTCAATCTGTAGTCACGATATTTCTGTGCCGCTCAGCGCGATCCCCGAGTTTATTGAAAAAGCGGGCGCGCAGATTGCGCTGATAGGGGATTTCAGGATCAACTGTTTTGGCCACGTGGGGGACGGCAATCTGCACTATAATGTGTTCCCGCACATCGGTCATAGCCGTGATGAATACGCAGACCAGCGTGAGGCGCTCAAGAACTGTGTGCATGATCTGACAGATGCTTTGGGCGGCTCTATCTCAGCCGAGCACGGCATCGGGCGGATGAAGGTCGCTGACCTTGAGAAATACGGCGATCCTGCGAAGCTGTCAGCGATGCGCGCGATCAAAGCCGCGCTGGACCCATTGGGGATAATGAATCCAGGCGCGGTTTTACGGCGTTAGATCATAACCCGTCGAATTCGCACAAAATCTGCACGTCCAAGCCCATGGCCTCCAGTTTTTTGCGGCCCCCAAGGGCAGGCAGATCAATGATAAAGCTGGTTGAGACAATCTCGGCGCCCAGACGGGTCAGTAGTTTGATACCTGCTTCTGCGGTGCCGCCTGTGGCAAGCAGATCATCAACCACCAGTACTTTTTCACCCGGCTTGATGGCGTCGTCATGGATTTCCATGGTCGCCTCGCCGTATTCCAGTTTGTAATCCTGTGACAGCGTCTTGCCGGGCAATTTGCCCTTTTTGCGGATCGGCACAAAACCGATGCTCAGTTGATGAGCGATGGCTCCGCCCATGATGAACCCGCGTGCTTCCAACCCGACAACCTTGTCGATGCGCATGCCCGCGTAGGGGTGCAACATCTGGTCAATCGCCATGCGAAACCCGCGCGGATCAGCGAACAGGGTTGTCACATCGCGAAACATGATCCCCTCATGCGGAAAGTCGGGGATGGTGCGGATATAATCAGCGATTGTTTTCATGCGGTGCCTCTACGAAGTGTTGCGGTCAGCACGCCCATTGCGACAAGAGCGCCACCGCCTGCGCGTGTGATCCATGTGATGATGCCCGGCCGTGAGATGACACGGCGCAGGCGGCTTGCGGCCAGCGCATAGGCGAAGGCATTGGCGGCTGCAAGGGTGACGAATGTGACAATCAAGATGCTGAACTGCGGCAGCAGGGCCGCCTCGGGGCGTACAAACTGCGGCACAAAGGCAATGAAAAATGCGATGCTTTTGGGGTTCAGCGCCGTGACAGCGGCAGTGTGTCCAAAGACCCGCGATGCGCTGATGGTGTCGGCATCGGGCAGCTCCAGACCCGCAGTCGGGGCAGAGCGCAGCAATTTGACACCCAAATAGATCAGATATGCCGCACCTACCCACTTAAGAAGGCTAAACAAAGTGGCAGAGGCCAGCACCAGCGCGCCCAGACCTAGCAATGAGGCAGACATCGCCACCAGATCCCCCAGCGCCACACCCGCAGCCGAGGCCACGGCGACAGAGCGGCCTTTGGAGAGTGCATAGCTGAGCACCAGCAGAACAGTCGGGCCAGGGATGAGCAGGAGGGCGATGGTGGCGGCGACGAAGGTAAGCCAGAGGTCGAAAGGCATAGCGGTGTTCCTTTAATCGCGGGGATAATGGCGGATCAAAGCCATCCTGTCCTGTATTCCAAGGGCTTTCAAGCTGTTGTCGGCCTCTTGGGACAGGATTGATCGGCTTTGGTAATAGGGATTTCGGATGTCGGTGATCAGGCCAAGGGCTTGGGTGATTTCCTCTAGCATCACGGATTCGTATTGTCGGAGGGGGATTGTGTTGGAAAAACCGATGGTTGCACCTTGTATCATACTGCCTTCAACATCTAGCGCAGTGATGGCGTTTGCCATAGTCTTTCCTGTTAGAAGGGCAGGTTGAGGGGCCTGCATCTTTTCTCCGCGGGCGGTGTCCAGCAAGTGAATTGCGATGTCTGGTTTGTCTTCAGTAGGGTGCAAGGTGATGCCCATACCGACATCGTTGAGGCGCTGCACAGCACGCTCTAAAGCTGCTTCAGCGCGCTTTAGTTTGCCGCCCAAAAAGGCAGGGGCACGTTGGACAATACCAATCGTGATGTCGGTTTTATGCCATCTGTAGAAGGGCTTGGCGCAGGGCGCGTCTGGTGGGGCAGCGCAGGCGACAAGGCGGTAAAACGCTGTGTCATCCAATGCACCAGTGCTGTCCACATAGTCTTGGGCCTGCGCGGGGAATGCCGCGCAGGCCAGTAGGATCGTCAGATGTTTCAGAGCATCCGTCCAGCAACCGCATCCAGTTTGGCCATGACCGCAGGATCACGAGCTTCGGGGCTGGTCATGATCGCGTATTCCAAAGCGCGGTCGCAACCATGCGGGCAGGGCGCGCGGGTGGCTCCCAGCAGGGCGGGAAGGCGGGCAACCAGATCACGGGCGTTGGCGGCATTTCCCTGTAATGTTTTAATGATTTCAGTAACATCCACCTCGCCGTGATCGGGGTGCCAGCTGTCATAATCGGTGATCATCGCGACAGAAGCATAACACAGCTCGGCTTCGCGGGCGAGTTTCGCTTCGGGCATGTTGGTCATGCCAATCACATCCGCGCCCCAGCTGTTACGGTACATATTGCTTTCGGCCAGCGTGGAAAATTGTGGCCCTTCCATCGCGAGATAAGTGCCGCCACGGTGCACGTTCACACCTGTTTCGCGGGCCGCAGTTTCACAGGCGTCTGACAGGCGCTCACAGGTGGGATGGGCGACACTTACATGGGCCACACAGCCTGTCCCGAAGAAGGATTTTTCGCGGGCGAAAGTGCGGTCAATGAATTGATCTACAATCACAAAATCCCCTGGTGCCATTTCCTCGCGGAACGAACCACAGGCGGAAACCGAGATGACATCGGTGCAGCCCAAACGCTTGAGCGCGTCGATGTTGGCGCGGTAGGGAACTGTTGTCGGAGAGTGCACATGGCCGCGTCCGTGGCGGGGCAGAAAGGCCATTTCAACGCCGCCCAAAGACCCTGTGAGAATAGCGTCAGAGGGGGCCCCCCAAGGGGTTTCTACGGTGGTCCATTGCGCGCCCTCAAGCCCGTCAATGTCATAGATGCCTGAGCCGCCGATTACGGCGATTTTGGTCGAGGTCATGGGGGTATCCTTTGGTCGGTTTCGAGGGATGGTGGCGCGGTGCAAAGGGTAATGCAACCAGACAATTTACACGATTTGGGGAGGGTGCCCTGCGTACACCGTCTGTACACCCCCCGTACAGCACGTGCGACGTTGCCGAAAATCAAGGGCGCGCGCCCCAGTTTTTTCTCTGCGGCTTCCTTTCTGTGTGCACATGGTCTAGGTGCAGCGCAAAGATATTCCCCCGATCCCCCCGCAGGAGAGCCTATAGTGCGTGCTACATTTCGTAATTTTACCAAAAACCTGACCCCGAAAGACGTGACCGATTTGCGTTGGATGGGCGAGGATGGTTTTTCTGTTTCGCGCATGCGGATTGAATTGCTGTCGGGCCTGACCGTGGCGCTGGCGCTGGTGCCAGAGGCGGTTGCCTTTGCCTTTGTCGCGGGGGTGCATCCGCTGGTGGGGCTTTATGCGGCGTTTTTGGTGGGGCTGATTACGGCGTTGATCGGGGGCCGTCCGGGCATGATTTCGGGCGCGACGGGTGCTTTGGCGGTGGTGATGGTGGCCTTGGTCGCCCAGCACGGGGTGGAATACCTGTTCGCCACGGTTGTGTTGATGGGGATTTTGCAAATTTTTGCAGGTGTGATGCAATGGGGCAAGTTCATCCGTTTGGTGCCGCATCCTGTGATGTTGGGTTTTGTGAACGGTTTGGCGATTGTGATTTTTCTGGCGCAAATGGGCCAGTTCAAAGTACCCGGGAGCATGGTGGATACGGGCCACGGCATGTCGGGCGGTGAATGGCTGTCTGGGACGCCGATGTTTCTGATGCTGGCGCTGGTGGCGGCGACGATGGCGATCATTTGGGTGATGCCACGGGTGACCAAGCTGATCCCTGCGCCACTGGCGGGAATTGGTATTGTCGCGGCTGTGGTGATTTTCACGGGCATGGATGTGCCACGTGTGGGTGATCTGGCCTCTATCCAAGGCGGCTTGCCGAGCTTCCACAACCCGTTTGGTACAGGTGAAGGCATTTATGGCACAGCGCTGGCGCCGATGAATCTGGAAACTCTGTACATCATCGCGCCTTATGCAGTGATCTTGGCGGCGATTGGTCTGATTGAAAGTCTGCTGACGCTGAACCTTGTGGGCGACATGACGGGCAAGCGCGGCGGTGCTTCGCAGGAATGTATCGCGCAGGGCGTGGCCAATACGGTCACGGGGTTCTTTGGCGGTATGGGTGGTTGTGCGATGATCGGCCAGTCGATGATCAACGTGAAATCCGGCGGCCGTACGCGTGTCGCGGGTATCGCGGCGGCGATGTTCTTGCTTGTGTTCATCGTGCTTGCAGCCCCGTTGATCGAACTGATCCCGCTGGCCGCATTGGTGGGTGTGATGTTCATGGTGGTGATCGGGACCTTTGCGTGGAACAGCCTGACCATCTTGCGCAAAGTGCCTTTGATTGATGCCTTTGTGATCCTTTTGGTGACGGTTGTGACGGTTTATGAGGATCTGGCGGTTGCCGTTGTTGTCGGCGTGATCGTGAGCGCATTGGCCTATGCGTGGGGCAATGCAAAGCGCATCCATGCCAAGGTAAGCACCACTGATGACGGGGCCAAAGTCTATGAGATTCAAGGCCCATTGTTCTTTGGGTCTGCGGAAGGCTTTTCGGAATTGTTTGACGTTGCGAATGATCCGGCCTTGGTGATCATTGATTTCATGGACAGCCGTGTGGCGGATCAATCTGCGTTGCAAGCGATTGAGGCGATTGCCGCCAAATATAACAGTACAGGCAAGCGGATTGAGCTGCGCCACCTGAGCCGTGATTGCCATGCGTTATTGAATAAGGCGGGCCATTTGATTGTCGATAGTGATGATGACCCAGAATATCAGGTTGCCGCGAACTATAGTGTTCAGACGGGCATTCTGGGCAGCCACTAGACCCTAGCGCGCCAAAAATACCGCACGGCATGTCTGTCTAATGAGCTGATTTGCCGTGCGGATATAGCTGTGTTTCCGATCGCTGTCGGAAATGCATCACAATTGTGACTTATAAATCTTAATTTTGACATAATTCGTATTTATTCTTAATGCTTAGAAAAAAAACAAAAAATTATTGAGCGCGAGAAAAAATGGCCTTCCTATATGTCTATAGCCCCAGTGATTTTGTCACAGGGTTGCCCAACGAATACGGTGCCAGTGCTGCCGGCAGTCCAACATTTACATTAACCTTGAAGGCCGGTGCCGTACCGACTTTGATTGAGGTGACGGATAATGACAGCAAGTTTGACGAATTAGACACGACGCAAGAGTTGACCAATGCGGTGGACATTGATGGGGTGACGTTAGCTGCTGGAACAAGCATTCACACGGCTTATGATCTGATCAACACCACCACAGGGCACAAAGTGACCAGCCTGCATTTTGGCGGGGACGGGTATCAGCAAGGGGCCGTTGATGGTTTGGTATCTACCGTCGAACTGGTGCCCGGCACAGCATATACATTCGACACCGAACGAACTTCGGTTAATCAAGAAAATTACTACGACGATTACGTAGCTTGTTTTACAGCAGGGACACGTATTGCGACGCAACGCGGTCTGGTGAATGTTGAATGTTTACGAGTAGGGGATCTGCTTGAGACAGCGGACCACGGATTTCAGCCGCTTCGGTTGGTTTTACACCGCCAAATTCCATCGGAGGAACTGCATGCCAAGCCAAACTTGCTGCCTGTCTTGATTTCCCAAGGGGCGTTGGGGATGGGGCTTCCTGTGCGTGATTTACAGGTTTCACCGCAGCATCGGTTTGTCGCCAATTCTCCTATTGTTGCGCGGATGTTTGACCAAGCCGAGGTCTTGGTGGCGGCTAAGAAGTTGACGGCATTGTCAGGCATCTATGTCGACAAGAACGTCGAGGATGTCACTTATTTTCATTTGGTGATGGACCGCCATGAAATTCTGTTTGCAGAAAACGCCCCAACCGAGAGCTTCTATAGTGGGCCAATGGCGATTGCTGGCCTAAGCGCAGAGGCGCGCGATGAGATGGAGGCGATTTTTCCAGAGCTGTTGGACGTTGAAACGCTGCCTTGTGCGGTGCGCGAAATGCCGAGTGGCAAGCTACAGCGCAAATTGGTGGAACGGCATTGCCGCAACGAAAAACCTGTTTTCTTCGCTGCGGAATGGTTTCCAAACACGATGGCCAAAGCGTCTTAATCGTCCGGGCGGATGATCTCGAACACGTCGCGCACGGCGGTGTAGTCGCGGTATCCCAAACGGCTGAGCGGGACATAGCGGGTCACGTCATAGCGGCCTTCGGCCAGGCAATCATCGCGGATGTGTACGCCGATGACTTCGCCAAAGCAGACAAAATTTGCAGCGCCTTCGATTTGCACGATTTGGGTCATGCGGCACTCAAACGCGGCAGGGGCATTGCCGACACGGGCGCAGGCGATTTCACCGCATTCGGCTTTTTCAATGCCTGCATGGGCGAATTCGTCGGTGCCATGGGGTAATGTGGCGGATGATTTGTTCATGGCATCAGCGGCGGCATATTCTACGACATTGACGCAAAACACGCCTGTTTCGCGGATATTGGCGATGGAATCTTTGGTGCCGTCCACATCGTCTTTCACCCCTGTTGAGGCAAACATGACTTGCGGCGGGACATAGGCCACAGCGTTAAAGAAGGAATAGGGGGCGATGTTGTCACGGCCTTGGGCGTCGCGGGTGGAAATCCAGCCGATGGGGCGGGGCGTGACGATGGCGTTGAACGGGTTATGCGGTAGGCCGTGGCCATCTGCGGGGCGATAAAACATGTGGTGCGCCTTTATTGTTGCGATTGAAAACAGAGCTAGCGCCATGATAGGGCGCTGACCAGTAGAAAACCCGTTGGAGTATTGCGCCTGTGTACGACCTAGCCGCTGAGGCGCCTGAGGACCTTTGGGAGGTTGAGGCGCTGTATGATACGTGTTTCGCCCCCGGACGCACGGCGCTGTCCTCGTACCGATTGCGCGAAGGTGTGCCCCCTGTCGCGGGGCTGAGCATGGTTGCGCGGGATGAATTGGGGATTCTGGCAGGGGCAATCCGGTTTTGGCCCGTTCTGGTGGGCGGGCATCAGGCGTTGTTGTTGGGGCCAGTTGCGGTGCATCCGACACGGCAAGGCGAAGGGCTGGGTGGTTTGTTGATTGAGACATCGCTGGCGCAAGCAGGGCCGCAGGGCTGGGACCGTGTGATGTTGGTGGGCGATGCGCCGTATTACTGTCGCTATGGGTTCACGCGGCTGGAGGATGTGATCATGCCGCCTCCCACCAACCCCGACCGTGTGTTGGGCCGTGCATTGAGCGAGGCTGCGTGGGATGGTATTACCGGAGAGGTGACGCGGGTGTGTTGAAATTGGCATCACATCGTCCCACATTGAATGTGAAGGAGATTTAGATGCCCCAAGAAAAGCTGCCTGTTAAGATTGACGTAGAAGCCGAGTTGGAAGCGATTGCACGGCGCTACAAAGGCGCAAGTGGTGTCGGGATCAGCGTTTTGAACCTGATCGGCGGTCATGCAGAAAGCCTGTTGGATAAGTTGCCTGCCAAGGTGCGCAACCAGCTGGACAGTGCGACTGAACGGGCGTTGAACCATGCGTTGACAGCGGCCCATAAAAGCCGTGGCCATGTACCCGATCAGGCATCTTGGTTGAACTCGGCTGTGTCAGCGGCGTTGGGTGCTGCGGGTGGCGCGGGGGGATTGCCCACAGCTTTGGCTGAATTGCCTATCACCACGACGCTTTTGTTACGGGTGATTGAGGGTGTTGCGGTTGAATACGGGTTTGATCCTGAATCGGAATCTGTGCAGTTTGACTGTGTGCGGGTGTTTTCTGCGGCGGGGCCTTTGGCGGATGACGATGGATCGGATCTGGCGTTTTTGACAACACGGCTGGCGTTGTCGGGCAAGGCTGTGCAGGCGATCGTCCACAAAGTTGCGCCCAAGCTGGCGGTTGTGATGGGCCAAAAACTGGCTGCGCAAACGGTGCCTGTGTTGGGTGCGGTTGCAGGGGCGGCGACGAATTACGCCTATACCAGCTATTATGAAGACATGGCGCATGTGCATTTTGGGCTGCGCAAGCTGGCGATTGATGCGGATATCGTACCAGAAGAGTTGAACAAACGTTTGGCGCAAAAGATGCAGGCGATTACCTTGCGGGAGTGATGCAACTAGGTCATCATGAGCGGATTAAGGGAGTTTGTTATGATCCGTTCGTTTGTTTTTCTTGTTGCCCTGAGTGTCGCCGCTTTGCCAGCCAGTGCCGAAGTCCGTTTTGGCAAAAATGTCCGCGTGGGCGGGCATGATGCATCAAACCAGACCTTTGATAAGAACAATCGGGGTAAATATATTATCCACGATAAAGAGCCCAAAAATCCGGGCTGTGTGATCCGCAAGAATAAAGACGGCTCACAGACCAAAGTCTGTAATCTCAAAAAGAAAAACTAGAATAACCGCTAGTGGCCGATGCTTTCGGGGGCCACGGTGGTGGCTTGGAACACCGCAAACACCTGAGCGCCCTCGTGTAGGCCAAGCGTGGTCACGGCGCGGCGGGTAATACGGGCCAGCAGGATATCTGTGCCCGCTTGTAGGGCTACGGCAACACCCGGGCCGGTGCCTTGGCGGATGCTTTGTACTGTGACGGGCAGGACGTTTAGCGCGCTCAGACCCTCGGGGCGCTGGGTGGCCAGTAACACATCTTGGGCCATGATGCGCAGGCGCACACGGCTGCCTACGGCGGCTTGAACGCCTGGCAGCTCTAGCATACCTGCGCTGATGCGCAGTTGCGACAGGCCGTCATCGGCGTGGCTGATGACTTCGGCTTCGATCACCGCGCCTGCCTCGCGCACACCCAGCAACGGCACGGCGGCAGGGTCTGCCATGACATCGCGCAGCGGGCCTTGGGTGGCGATGCGCCCCTCTTTGAGCAGCACCAGCGTATCCGCGAGGCGGGTAATTTCATCTACCGCGTGGCTGACATAGATGATCCGCAGACCTAGCGGGCCATCGCGCAGATGCTCAAGGTAGGGCAGGATTTCCTGTTTGCGGGCGCCATCGAGGCTTGCCAGTGGTTCGTCCATCAGCAACATGCGCGGCGCGCTGAGCAAGGCGCGGCCAAGGGCGACCCGTTGCTTTTCGCCGCCCGACAGGGTCGCGGGGGCGCGGGTCAGAAGGGGCGACAGGCCCAGCAAATCAATCACATCAGCGCGGGGTGTTTTCACGCCGCGTGGGGCGTAACGCGTGCCAAAATCAAGGTTTTGCGCGACATTGAGATGGGGAAACAGGCGGGCATCTTGGAACACTGCGCCAAAGCGGCGTTTATGCGGTGGGATGTGGATGCCGCGTGCGGTATCCATCAGGGTCTCACCGTCGATCTCCAGCAGCCCTTCGTCGGGCCGCAGCAGGCCAGCCACAGCATTGATCACGGTGCTTTTGCCAGCGCCCGAGCGGCCAAACAGGGCAGTAATGCCAGCGCCTGCTGTCATCTCCATATCAAGGGTGAAACCGCCGAAGCTATGTTTGAGGCGCAGCTTCATGCGGTGCCTGCAATGCGTGCCGCGACGCGGCGGGCAAGGAATTCTGAAAGGAAAACCGCCCCCAAGGCGACAGCACAAGACAACAGTGCCATCGCTGCCGCAGCGCCTTCACCGCCCGGGATTTGTAGGGCCGTCCAAATGGCGATGGGCAGGGTTTGGGTTTGGCCCGGAATGTTGGCGACAAAAGTGATGGTTGCCCCGAATTCGCCCATTGCCTTGGCAAACCCCATGACCGCGCCTGCAAGGATGCCGGGGGTGATTAGGGGCAGGGTAACGCGGAAGAATATACCGATGCGCGATGCGCCCAAAGTGGCTGCTGCTTGCTCCAGCTTGGGGTCCACGGCCTCAATCGCGAGGCGCATGGCGCGGACCATCAGCGGAAAGCCCATGACAATCGCGGCCAGCACCGCGCCTGTCCATTTAAACGCCAGTGTCAGGCCGATGGCCCCCAGCGCGGCCCCTGCAGGTGCATTGGGGGAAAAGAGAACCAGCAGGATATACCCCGTCACAACAGGCGGCAGGACCAGTGGTAAATGCACCAGCGCGTTGAGCAGCGATTTGCCCCAAAAATCACGCCGCGCAAGTATCCATGCCATCCATAAGGCAAGCGGCACAGCGATGAACGTGGCCCAGAGCGCCACCCATAGCGACAGGCGCAAGGCATCCCAAGCCACGGCGTCCAGCGTCATGGGGCAAAGCCGTGTTTGGCAAAGATCGCAGCAGAGGCGGGCGTGGTCAGCCTATCCAGAAAGGCGCGGCCTTGGTCCGTCACTGCGGCGGCGGGATAGCGGATCGGGGCGTGGGCCTGCGCGGGGATGGTGTAAAGGATGCTCACCCGTGGTTCAGATAGGGCATCGGATGCATAGACCACGCCCAAGGGGGCCGCACCTTGGGCGACAAGGGCCAGTGCGGCGCGGACATTATCGGTTTCGGCCAGATGTGGTTCCAACGTTTCCCATGCTTTGGCATAGATCAGCCATTCTTTGGCATAGGCCCCTGCGGGGACCGCATCACGCTGCCCGATGGCCAGACGCCCGCCGTTCAGGGCAGCCAGCAGGGATTGATCAAAAGGCGGCACAAGGGGGGCTGCGTCTTTGGCGCCAACCACAACAAGCTGGCCACCGGCGATGTCACGCAGAGTGTCCGATTGGATGGCGCCACGTGCGGCCAGCCAATTCGCCCAGTCGCGGTGCGCCAGAATGATGACATCTGCGGGGGCCCCTGCGGCGACCTGCCGTGCAAGCGTGCCGGAGCCTGCAAACGATATGGTAACCTCTGAGTCGTAAAGTGAGGCGATCTCGGTCAACGCGCCGCGCAGAGAGGCTGCCGCGAACACGGTCACGGGCTGCGCCTGAGCGGGCAGGGCAAGGCATATCAGAGTGGTGAGAAAAGTTAAAAACTGGCGCATATCATGGCGACTATCCGCGAAGCAGCACGGGCCTGCAAGTGGTTGGATACACAGGCTGGATTTCTTGACATTTTCTGTCTAGTAGGCATCAATAATTTGCATGTGGGTGGAGATCCCTGAGGACATATGGTTACGCAGTTACCGATTTCGTTGCATGGTGGCGCAAAAGGCAGCGCCCGCACCCAGTTCGCTGGGCTATGTTGGCGTGTCCGTCGCGGCAAGGTCCAGATATTGCTGATCACCTCCCGGCGACGCAAACGGTGGATCGTGCCCAAAGGTTGGCCAATGGAGGGTAAAACACCTGCGGAATGCGCGCTGACCGAGGCGTGGGAAGAAGCAGGGGTGATTGGTATCGCCAGCGACGCGTGTATCGGTGTTTATTCCTATGCCCGTGTGCGGGAGGGCAATGATAGTTTGCCGTGCCTTGCGATGCTGTATCCGCTTCAAGTGAAATCCCTGCAAAATGATTTTCCTGAAATGCGACAGCGCCGCCGCAAATGGGTATCGCGCAAAAAAGCCGCCAGAATGGTCGATCATATCGAACTGAAAAAACTCATTCTCGGGTTTACACCGCCTGTTCAAGCGCTGGCCGCTTGACCTTAGGTGCCTTGATGGGACATCTTGTTTAAAATCCGTCACTTCAGGGAATGAACAGATGATCCGTTATTCGCTGCAATGTTGTCAGGGCCATGTCTTTGAAAGCTGGTTCCAATCTGCATCGGCCTTCGACAGTTTAACGTTGGCGGGGCATGTGACATGTTCTGTTTGTGGTGAGACGGATGTGAGCAAGGCTTTGATGGCGCCAACCGTCTGTCACGTCTCGGAAGGCGTTGAAACGAAAACGCAAGACAAGCAAGCCGAGGCGATTGCCAAAATGCGCCAAGAGGTCGAAAAAAATGCGACCTATGTGGGCGGTGAGTTTGCCAAAAAAGCACGTGACATGCATGAGGGTCTTAGCTCTGAAACGTCGATTTACGGCGAAGCCAATTTGGCAGATGCGCGTGCGCTGATCGAAGACGGTATCCCTGTGATGCCATTACCCTTCAAGCCCAAACAAAAGCTACAATAGCGCAAGGAAACAAACATGACAGTTGTGATTACAGGGGCGACACGCGGCATTGGCGCGGGGTTGGCGGCGCATTATCGTGGGATCGGTAAAACGGTGATGGGCACAGGCCGCTCGCTGACGGCGGACATCACGTTGGATGTGACGCGGCCTTCCAGCCATACAGAAATGGCCGAACAATTGGGCGACCGCGCCGTGGAGTTGCTGGTGTGCAATGCGGGGGTCTATTTGGATAGGGGCGATGAGATCGGCAATGGCTATGGTGTCGACATCTGGGCGCAAAGCTTTGCCACCAATGTGACGGGCGTGTTTCTAACGATAGAGGCGCTGCTGCCGCATTTGCGCCGTGCCCGTAACCCGCGCATTGCGATTATATCTTCGCAAATGGCCTCTTCTGAGCGCGCGCCGGGGGGGAGTTATATCTATCGGTCTTCCAAAGCGGCGGCGCTTAATCTGGGGCGGAATCTGGCTGCGGATTTGAAATCCGAAGGGATCGCAGTGGGGATTTATCACCCCGGTTGGGTCCAAACCGACATGGGCGGCGAGACGGCAGAGATCACTGTGGCGGAGTCCGTTGCAGGATTGGCCGCGCGGTTTAAGGCGCTCAAGTTGGAAACCACAGGCTGTTTCGAGACATGGGATGGTCGTCCGCACGCCTACTGATCTTGCGTAACCTGCCGCGCTGGCGTAAACGCGGCGCGGAGTTATCAAGGCGAGGGTCTAATGCCTGTATTGGTTATGAAATTCGGTGGCACATCTGTAGCCACTCTGGACCGCATCCGTCGCGCGGCTAAGCGTGTGGGCGTGGAAGTGGCCAAAGGCTATGACGTGATTGTCATTGTCTCTGCCATGTCGGGCAAAACAAACGAGTTGGTCGGCTGGGTCGGTGAGACATCGCCGATGTATGACGCACGCGAATATGATGCGGTTGTATCTTCGGGTGAGAACGTCACGGCGGGGCTGATGGCGCTAACGTTGCAGGAAATGAACGTGCCTGCGCGCAGTTGGCAGGGCTGGCAAGTGCCGGTGAAGACAACTGATGCCCATGCCAACGCACGGATTGAAGAAATTCCACCAGAAAACATCACGGCGAAATTCGCGGAAGGCATGAAGGTTGCTGTGGTTGCGGGTTTCCAAGGGGTCAGCCCTGAGGGCCGTATCACCACACTGGGGCGCGGTGGTTCGGATACCACTGCTGTTGCTTTCGCTGCGGCCTTTGGTGCTGAGCGCTGTGATATCTACACGGATGTGGACGGGGTTTATACCACCGATCCGCGTGTCGAATCAAAGGCGCGCAAGCTGGACAAAATCTCGTTTGAGGAAATGCTGGAACTGGCTTCCCTTGGGGCGAAGGTTTTGCAGACGCGGTCGGTTGAATTGGCGATGCGCTATAAGGTCAAGCTGCGCGTTTTGTCGAGTTTTGAAGAACAATCGGACGATGCTGGTACGCTCGTTTGCGATGAGGAGGAAATCATGGAAAGCAATGTGGTAGCGGGCGTGGCGTTCAGCCGCGATGAGGCGAAAATGACGCTGGTATCGGTTGCGGACCGCCCCGGCATCGCGGCAAGCATCTTTACAGCGCTCAGCGAAGGCGGCGTGAATGTGGACATGATCGTTCAGAACATCGCCGAAGAAGGCCGCACGGACATGACATGGTCCTGCCCCGTGGATCAGGTGAAACGTGCTGATGCAGCGATGCAAAAGGCAGCTCAAGACGGTGTGATCAACTATGACGAGCTGATCGCAGACGAGGCTGTGGCCAAGGTTTCTGTGGTAGGTATCGGCATGCGCAGCCATACAGGCGTTGCGGCCAAGATGTTCAAAGTGCTGTCCGATGAAGGTGTGAACATCAAGGTGATCACCACCTCCGAGATCAAAATCAGTGTTCTGATTGATCGCAAATACATGGAGCTGGCTGTTCAGGCGCTGCATGATGCATTTGGTCTGGATAAAGTGGCTTAAACAGCCGTTGTAGAAGATAAGCCAGCTTCCGCACGGTTTGCGGGGAGGTGGCGCTTAGGGGCTCCCATTGTTGAAATGGGGGCCCTTTGTTTTTCATGAGCTTGAACTCATCGCTCTGCGAAAAAAGCGTTAAACTGTCTTTTGAGTTAAGAATTTGTTCATCTAGTTTTCCAATAACCAACGTGGAATTTGATTGGGATTGTGGGTGAGCAGAGCAGGCGCGTGCCGAGCAAGCGGATAAACTGGCAGGGAATGGCCGGACTGTAGTGGCGCAAGGGGGCAGGGTAGGTTGCTTTTGCGGCCTTTTCAGGCAGTGACCTGCCGCAAATCTTGTGTGACCGAGGGTAATTGCATTCTGACGTTTCGCTCCCCCTATTCGATGGTGTAAGTATACTTCAAAGAAGTCGGGGAGGCGGGCAGAATGCCAGAACGCACAGAAAGTGACAGTCGCAAGCTGCTTGGGCGGTTGCGCGATGCCATGGCGACGGATGATGCGGGACAGGCGCGGTTAGACAAGATTACGCACCTTATCGCCACCTCGATGGGGTGTGAGGTTTGTTCGATCTATCTGTTCCGCGATGAAGACACGCTGGAGCTGTGTGCGACCGAGGGTTTGAACAAAGACGCGGTACACCAGACACGCATGAAGATGGGTGAAGGTCTGGTGGGGCGTGTGGCCAAGCAGCGGCGTGTGATCAACACGCCCGACGCGCCGCAAGCCAAAGGTTTCCGTTATATGGAGGAAACGGGCGAGGAGCTTTTCTCGAGTTTCCTCGGGGTGCCGATCCAGCGGTTGGGCGATACGTTGGGCGTGCTGGTTGTGCAGTCCAAAATCGCACGCGAATTCAACACGGATGAGGTTTACGCACTAGAAGTTGTCGCCATGGTTTTGGCCGAGATGACCGAGCTGGGTGTTTTTGTTGGTGAAGGTGCGGCCATGTCTGCGCTGCACAGCCAACCTGTGATGTTGCGCGGCACCATCGCGCAAGACGGCGTGACGGAAGGCCATATCTGGCTGCACGAGCCGCGGGTGGTTGTTTCTAACCTGATTGCAGATGATCCTGAACGTGAGGCACAGCGCCTGATTGAGGCGGTGGATACGCTGCGGTTAAGTGTGGATCAGATGATGACAATGTCGCTGGGCGATAAAGACCAGCAGGAAGTCATTGAAACCTATCGCATGTTTGCCAACTCCAAAAGCTGGATGCAACGGATGCAGGCGGATATCACGCAGGGCCTGTCTGCGGAAGCGGCGGTTGAAAAAGAGCAATCTCTGGCGCGGTCACGGATCGGGAAATCTGCGGATACCTACATGCGCGAAAGGATGAGCGATCTGGATGACTTGTCCAACCGCTTGCTGCGCATCCTGACGGGGCAGGGCAAAGACACAGGCGCCGAGATGCCCTCGGATCCGATCCTTGTGGCGCGTAACATCGGGCCTGCGGAGTTGCTGGAATACGGGCGTTCGCTGCGCGGTATCATTTTGGAACAAGGGTCGGTGGGGTCACATGCGGCGATTGTCGCACGGGCGCTGGCGATACCGTTGATTGTGCACGCCGCTCGGATCACCAACGAAGCCCTGAACGGCGATCACGTGATGATCGACGGCGAACAGGGGCTTGTGCATCTGCGCCCTGAAGACGCGGTCGCGACAGCCTTTCGTGACAAAATCGCCATGCAGGCGGCGGCGCAGGAGCGCTATGCCTCGATCCGCGATGTGGCTGCCGAGACAAGATGCGGTGCAGTCATCGGGATGCATATGAATGCAGGGCTGATGGCTGATTTGCCGTCGCTGGAGAGTTCGGGCGCTGAGGGTGTTGGGCTGTTCCGCACGGAGTTGCAATTTTTGGTACGCAACCAGATGCCGCGCCGCAATGAGTTGAGCGTGCTTTATCGGCGAGTTCTGGATGCCGCTCAGGGCAAACGTGTGGTGTTTCGCACGCTTGATATCGGCTCGGACAAAGTGCTGCCGTATATGAAGCCCAACGACGAACCCAATCCTGCTTTGGGCTGGCGGGCCATTCGCGTGGGGCTGGATAAACCGGGTATCATGCGGATGCAGCTACAAGCGCTGTTTCGGGCCGCAAATGGCGGGCCGCTGACGGTGATGTTTCCCTTTGTCGCGCAGTTTGAGGAATACCGTGCAGCACGCGAAGAGGTAAATAAAACCTTGGCACGCGAAGCGAAGCTGGGGCATAAACTGCCGTCTTCTATTGAAGTGGGAGCGATGCTTGAGACGCCGAGTCTGGCCTATGCGCCTGATAAATTCTTTGAGGAAGTTGATTTTATCTCTATCGGGGGCAATGATCTCAAGCAGTTCTTTTTCGCCGCTGACAGAGAGAACGAGCGCGTGCGCAAACGCTATGACACGCTTAACGTCAGCTTTCTGACTTTCCTTGAGAATATCGTGAAACGGTGTGATTCCAGTGGGACACCGATCTCATTTTGTGGCGAGGATGCAGGGCGTCCTGTAGAGGCGCTTTGTTTTGCTGCAATCGGGTTGCGGACGCTTTCCATGCGGCCTGCGTCAATCGGGCCAGTAAAAAGCCTGCTACGGCGGTGTGATCTGAATGAAGTCTATCAGGTGATAGAGGCGGCACGTGACCGCGGTGACATGTCTGTACGCGGGGCAGTGATGGAATACTTGCGCGATCAATTCTGATCTTGAGACCTATATTCAGACCGTTATCCCGCTAATTTGCTTGCAGATTCTCTGGACAATCGAGGGAATAAAGATTTAGCTGTACCCGTAGGCCGAAACGGTCACTGCTCTGACAGGTGGGAGAACCTGTCAGGGTGTTTTTATTTCAGGGAGGTACGAATGGATCGTCGTTCTTTTATTAAACGTGCAGGTGTTGCCGGTGTTGGTGCAACAGCCGCAACTCTTGCAAGCCCCGCCCTTGCACAGGGTAACATCACATGGCGCATGGTAACCACATGGCCAAAGAATTTCCCGGGTCTGGGTGTCGGTGCACAGCGTCTGGGTGACCGTATCACAGCCGCTTCTGGTGGCCGCCTGACAGTTCAGGTTTATTCCGCTGGTGAGCTGGTGCCGCCACTGCAATCGCTGGACGCTGTTATTGATGGCACTGCCGAGATGAGCCACGGTGCGGCCTATTACTGGCAGAACAAATCACCTGCTTTGTCATTCTTCACAGGCGTGCCTTATGGTATGACCACACCAGAGCTGACAGCATGGATGCGCTATCTGGGCGGTCAGGAAATCTGGGACGAAGTATACGACCAGTTTGGTGTTCAGGGTTTCCTTTCGGGGAACACAGGCACGCAAGCGGGTGGTTGGTTCAAGAATGAAATCAACAGCGTAGAAGACCTGAAAGGCGTGCGTTTCCGTACACCTGGCCTTGGTGGTCGCGTGTGGGAAAAACTGGGCGCCACAGTGACAAACATGGCTGCTGGTGAAATCTTCCAAGCGTTGCAGTCTGGCACATTGGATGCGGCAGAATTTGTTGGTCCGTACAACGATCTGGCACTTGGCTTCCATCAGGTTGCGAAGAACTACTACATGCCGAGCTTTGTTGAATCTGGTCTGGCGACAGAACTGGTGGTGGATAAAGCCAAGTACCAAGCGCTGCCAGAAGATCTGCAAGCCATCGTAAAAGACATCTGTCAGGCGGAATACGATCAGGTTGCGGCAGATTTCTATGCCAATGACCCACGCGCCTTGCGCACATTGGTTAACGATCACGGCGTACAGGTTCGCAACTTCCCTGATGATGTGATGGCGGCGGGTGCTGTAGCATCCCAAGAGGTGATTGACGAACTGCGCGACAGCAGCGATCCGCTGGTGCAAAAAGTGACCGAGAGCTTCCTTGAAGGTCTGTCGCTTGTGCGTGAGCGTACAGAAAAGATCGACTTGCCCTACCAAGCGGCGCGTCAGAAGCACCTTAAGTAATAAGCTTCCAAAGCTGAAAACGAAAAGGCCCGGCATCACTGCCGGGCCTTTTTTGTATCTATCTATGGTTAGGGCCTTTAGCCCGAGATCACACTGGGCAGCCATGTCACGATACCCGGGAAGGCAAAGAGCAGGCCGATGGCGATGACTTGCAAGATCACAAAGGGCAACACGCCTTTGTAGATCGCCGATGTAGGCAAGTCGGCAGGGGCCACGCCGCGCAGATAGAACAGCGCAAAGCCGAAAGGCGGCGTCAGGAACGAGGTTTGCAGGTTCACACCCACAATCACACCCAGCCAAACCGGATCAACATCCAGCGCCAGCAAGATTGGTGCGGTGATCGGGATCACGATGAAGATGATTTCGAATGTATCGAGGATAAAGCCAAGCACAAACATGATCAGCATCACAACTGCCACCGCCATCAGCGTACCGCCGGGGAGGTTGGACAGGAATTCATGCACCAGATTATCACCGCCCATCAGGCGGAACACGACCGAGAACACAGACGCACCCAGCAGGATGATGAACACCATCGAGGTGATGGTTGCCGCAGCAATTGCCGTTTCGCGCAGGATATTGAAGGATAAACGCCAGCGCAGCGCGGCAAGAACCATGGAGCCAACGGCCCCAACTGAGGCGGCCTCGGTCGGAGTGGCGATGCCGCCAAGGATGGAACCCAGAACCGAAAGGATCAACAGGAGAGGGGGCAAGAGCGACACCACAACTTCGCGCATGAGGTCTTTCTTTTCATCCTCAGGGACGGGTGTTGCAGGGCAGCTTTCGGGATCGGTGATGGCTTTGAAAATGACGTAGGACATATAGAGGGCGACCAGCATGAAGCCCGGCAGAATGGCCCCTGCAAATAGATCACCAACAGAGACGGCGGTGGGGGCAAAGTTGCCTTTGGCCATTTGTACCTGCGAGTTGATGCCAGACAGCATATCACCCATAAAGATCAGCACTGTGGAGGGGGGGATGATCTGGCCCAATGTACCGCTGGCGCAGATCACGCCTGTTGCCATTTTGGGATCATATCCAGCGCGCAGCATGGCAGGCAGCGAGATCAGGCCCATGGTGACCACTGTGGCCCCGACAACCCCTGTAGAGGCCGCAAGCAACGCGCCCACGATGATCACCGACATGCCCAGACCGCCGCGCATATTGCCAAACAGTTTGCCCATGGTCAGCAGCAATTGCTCGGCGATGTTAGATCGCTCTAGCATCACCCCCATAAAGATAAACAGGGGCACTGCGACCAGCACTTCGTTGGTCATAAAGCCGATATAGCGGTTCGGCAGAGCGCCAAAGTTGGACGGATCGAACACGCCAAAGAACATGCCCACTGCGCCGAACATCAAAGAGACGCCTGCCAGTGTGAAGGCAACTGGAAAGCCCAGCAGCAAAAAGCCGATGATCCCGAAGAACATCAGACCGGCGAGAAGTTCTCCCAATAGGACTGGATCCATTATGCTGTTCCTTCGTTGTCTTCGGTTTCATAACGCTGGGACGCGGGGAGGAGGTCTTCGCGGTCAGCCAACACCAGAATAGAGCGTGCAATCATCGCAATCCCTTGCAGCGCAAGAAGGACCACAAAGACGATGATGAATGATTTGAGGATATAAAGACCGGGCATGCCACCGACATTGGCGGAGCCTTCGGTATAGCTCCAGGCGCGTAAAACGGCAGGCATAGAATAGCTATAGACCACCGCACAGAAGGGCAGGAGGAACAGGACCGAGCCGATCAGGTCAACCATCGCTTTTTTGCGCACAGAAGCGGGGCGATAGAAAATATCGACACGTACGTGATCACCACGCATCAGGGCAAAGCCTGACACAGCCGTGAACATCGCACCGTTCAGCCAGATATAGAGGTCTTGCATCCAGACATAGCTGGTCGCAAAAACATAGCGCTGTACCACAACGGTAAAGCAAATGATGACAATCCCCAAAGACAGCCACGAGAAGATATTTCCGACGATTGCGTTTAACCCGCTAATCATCCGAACCACCGTTGCCAGTGCGCGCATTTCCTCACTCCCATTTATAATCGTTCATATTTAGTGCCATAAAGGGACAGTGCCTACAATACAGGCCGTTTCTATAATAACGCGAAAGGCCCGCAAAAAGCGGGCCTTTCCAGTCATATTGTAGGTAGGTTTACTTGGCTGCGCATTCGCGCAGTTTTTCAACGTCTGGGCCATTTGGTGTACGGCCAAGGTTGAAGGGCGCAGAAGCTTCACGCCATTTGGAGTAGTCACCAAGGTATTCCATCATGGAGAGATAGACTTTGGCGCTGTCAGGGTTTTCGCAGGCGGTTGTCTCGATGACACCGTTTGCCATTTCCTGAATTTTTGCCAGCGTTTCGTCATCATAGCGGGTGATCTCGATTCCCGCGTCTTTGAACTGCTGGTAGGCTTCGGTTGCACGTTTCTCGGTGTAGCCAAGGGACCACAGCAGGTTCGCATCGGCTGCGATTTGCAGTGCTTCGCGTGTTTCAGGCTTCAACGCATCCCATGAGGCTTTGTTGATCATCACACCAAAGATCGACGCGGACTGGTGCCAGCCGGGCGTTGCCCAGAATTTGGTAACCTGTTGGAAACCTCCGGAGAAATCAACGTTTGGTGTAGAGAATTCAGCACCATCAATCACGCCGCGCTCAAGCGACTGATAGATTTCGCCACCTGCCATGGAAACCTGACTACCGCCGAGTTTCTCCAGAAGGCGACCTTGCTCAAGACCGGAAAGGCGCAGACGCATGCCTTGCAGGTCGTCGAGTGTTTCGACCTTTTTGTTGGTGCGGAAACCGGATTCGTTGTTGGTCACGCCGTAAGGCAGATAGACCATGCCGAATTTGCCGTAGATTTCATTGTACAGCTCTGCGCCGCCCCACTGCTGGATCCAGTTTACATAGTCAACTGCGTTGAACAGGGATGCTGTTGTTGCCAGTGGCGAGAAAGCCGAGTTGCGGCCAGCCCAGTAACCGGGCCAGTCAGCGCCTGCTTGGATGGTGCCGGATTCTACTGCGCCGAAAACTTCGCCAGCAGGCACAAGGGAGCCACCTTCAAAGAATTCAATGCTCAGGTCGCCCGCTGTCAGTTTGTTGGCCAGATCAACAAAGTGCTTGTCGATCTCGATCAGCTCAAGAGACGTGGGCCATGTTGTTGTCATGGTCCAGCTTTCTTGTGCCATTGCGGCGCTGGATAGGCCGACTGTGACAGCCGCTGTTGCGATGATATTTTTAAGTTTCATTGGTAGTCCTCTCCCTAGTTTAGTTATTTTGTGTACAAAACTTCCGGCAGCCAAAGAACAAGCTGCGGAAAGGCTGCGACGGTCAGGCACATCGCGACGATGAGCCCGATAAACGGCAAGACGCCTTTGATGATCTGGCCAGTTCGGACTTCCTTGGGCGCAAGCGCGCGTAGGTAGAACAGGGCGTATCCAAAGGGGGGCGTCAAGAATGAGGTTTGCAGCACCAGTGCCATCAACACGACGAACCACAGCAGGCTGACATTCATTTCCTGCACGATCGGCAGGAAGATCGGGAAGGACAGCAAAACAATGCCGGTCCAATCCAGGAATGCGCCAAGGATGAACACGATGAACAGCATCATGGTCAGCAGCATCCATGGCTCCATTTCAAGGCCACGAATGATCGCCTGTGTTGCACGCAGGCCGCCTGTGATGTTGAAAACGCCGGTAAAGGCGGTTGCACCGATAACGATAAACAAGATCATCGCCGAGGTACGGCCCGTTTCCAACAAGGCGGAATAGAAGGTTTTCCATTCGAATTTGCCGCGCAAGATCACGATAGTCAGTGCAAGGAAGGCGCCAATGGCCGAAGCTTCGGTTGCTGTGGCGATACCTGCCAGCAGCGATCCGAGGATACCAAGGATCAACACCAATGGTGGCACAGCTTCGGCAGCCAGCATTTTGAACAACGCACTGCGCTCGATTTTTTCGTCGGGTTCGACAGCAGGGGCGGATTTGGGATCAAAGATCGCAACAACCACAACCCAAGCTGCGTAAAGCAGACCCAGCAAAATGCCCGGAATCATCGAACCGGCAAACAATTCACCAACAGTCAGTGGCGAATAGGAGGCCATCAGGATCAACATGATAGAAGGCGGGATCAGGATGCCGAGACACCCAGACGCGGCAATCACACCCGTCGTGAGGGTGGCCGAATATCCGTATTGCAGCATTGGGCGCAGCGCCATCACACCCATCACCGTGATGGATGCACCGATGATGCCCGTGGTGGCGGCCAGCAGGATCGAGATAAACACAACCGCCAATGCCAAGCCGCCACGTACGTTGGACAGCAGCAGGCGCAGGGCTTCGAACATCCTATCCGTTACCCCGCTATCCGATAGAAAGCGGGCCATGAGGACAAATAGCGGAATGGCAATCAGGGTGAAGTTCTCAAGCACATCGCCAAAGATGCGATTGATGACGATTCCCAGCACCATCGGTTTGCCAGCGATCACCGCCCCCAAGACCGCCGTGCCGCCGAGAACAAAGGCCAGTGGGTGCCCCATGAAAAGGCCCGACAACAGCAGGCCAAACATACATAATGCGATAAGTTCAGGAGTCATGATGCGGAACCTTGTGACCGAGAGCGAGTTTCAAAACTTCTGCGATGCCTTGCAAGAACAGCAAGCCAGCGGCACAGGCCATCGCGAGTTTAAGAGGATAGACGGGAAGCTGGACCGACCCGTAAGTCGTTTCGCCTTGGTTCCATGAGGTCACGCCGAAATCCCATGACCGCGTCATAAAGACCCAAGCAAAAGGGAAGAAAAAGATCAGATACCCTGCAATTTCAACCCAGCGGCGCGATGTATCGCCCAGCGTTTCGGTGATTAGATCAACACGCACATGCGATTGGTGGCGCAGCGCATAACCGCCTAACATCACGAAATAAAATCCGTAGAGTTGTTTGGTAACATCAAACGCCCAGCGCGTCGGGTCGTTAAACGCGTACCGCATGACGACATCGTAGATGATGATCGCACCAAAAATAATCGCTACGACCGACACTACTCGGCCCACGACTTCATTCAGGCCATCGATTGCCTTGATCAACATTATTGCTCCTCCCGCATTGGCGGTGAAAGTGGACGATATCGCTAGGGGAATTCAAGTCAAATTCGGCCCAAAACGGGCACAACTGTGTTTATACGTATAAAGTGGAGGGCCGTGTTGTCTTTTTTACCCTGATCTTGTTCTTTAACACCTATAGCGCCAGAATTGCCGACGAGACAGCATTGTGGTCACTCGGGACAAAAGGCCCCGAGTAGCAAATTTTTTGGCTGATATGCTTATACGCCCGCCCCAAAAGGGCGCAGTGAATAGCCTAAGCTATAATCACAACTGCGCCCTTGGCGGGATCACACAACACTGGATGGATCAGTCGCGTGTGCCTGCAAAGCGGATTGCCCATTCTTCGCGCTGTTCGTCGCTGATTTTGGCGAAGAGAACCTCGGGGACTTCAAACACATGGCCCCCAGGCAGCTGGGCAACGGCTGCTGCCACGTCTTCGGGGAAGCCTGCGTCGTCAATCTTCATGCCTGCCAGCATTTTTGCGGCGGCATCAGGGATGAAGGGCGCGGCCAGCGTCGCATACAGCGGGATAAGGTTGAGCGCGAGGCGGGTTTGGGCTGCGGCGCGGTCGGGGTCTGTTTTAAAGGTCGTCCACGGTGCTTGGGCTTGCAGGTATTCGTTGCCAGCGGCCCAGATTGCGCGCAGCTCTGCTGCGGATTTGCGGACTTCCATTTTATCCATCTGCTCTGCGTAACGCGCGACGCGCTCGGTCAGATCGGCGATCAAGGCTGTTTCGGCCTCCGTGTATTCACCTGCTTCTGGCACGGCTTCGCCGAATTTAGAGCGGCAGAATTTTGTGATGCGGCTGACGAAATTGCCCAAAACATCCGCAAGGTCTTTGTTTGTTGCGGTTTGGAAATTCTCCCACGTGAATTCGGCGTCAGAGGTTTCAGGCGCATGGGACAGCAACCACCAGCGCCAGTAATCGGCGGGCAGGATTTCCAGTGCTTGGTCCATAAACACACCGCGCCCGCGCGAGGTGGAGAATTGGCCGCCATCATAGTTCAGATAGTTAAAGGATTTAATGTAATCGACTAGCTTCCAAGGTTCGTTTGAGCCCATGATTGTGGCTGGGAAAGACAGTGTGTGGAAGGGCACGTTATCTTTACCCATGAATTGGGTATATTGCACATCGTCTGCGCCTTTGTCGGTGCGCCACCAGCGCTCCCAATCGGTGCCTTTACCTGCATCGACCCATTCTTGCGCGCAGGCGATGTATTCGATGGGGGCATCGAACCAAACGTAGAACACTTTGCCCTCCATGCCCGGCCAATCGGCATCGCCGCGTTTCACGGGAACACCCCATTTCAGGTCACGGGTGATGCCACGGTCTTGGAGGCCGTCACCGTCATGCAGCCATTTCTTGGCAATGGATGTGGTCAACACAGGCCAGTCTGCTTTGGAATTGATCCATGTGTCCAGACGGTCCTTCATCTTGGATTGCTTGAGGAACAGATGTTTGGTCGCGCGCATTTCCAGATCGGTGGCACCCGATACGGTCGAGCGCGGATTGATCAGGTCTTCGGGGTCCAACTGTTTGGTGCAATTGTCGCATTGATCGCCGCGTGCATCCTCAAAGCCGCAGTTGGGGCAGGTGCCTTCAACATAGCGGTCGGGCAAAAAGCGGCCATCGGTTTCGGAATAAATCTGGCTTTGCTCGACTTCCTCGATCAGCCCTTCATCGGCCAATGCGCCTGCAAAATGCTGGGTCAGGTTTTTATTTTGCTGTGAGGAGGAGCGCCCGAAGTGGTCAAAGGACAGGCCAAAGCCTTGGGCAATCTCGGCCTGTACGGCGTACATCTCGGCGCAGAACTCCTCAACAGGTTTGCCTGCTTTGGCGGCGGCCAGTTCGGCAGGGGTGCCGTGTTCATCCGTGGCGCAGAGGAACAGCACTTCGTGGCCGCGGCTGCGCAGGTAGCGGGCATAGAGATCGGCGGGCAGTTGGCTGCCGACCAGATTGCCGAGGTGTTTGATGCCGTTGATATACGGAATAGCGGAGGTAATGAGATGACGCGACATGTGGGGGTTCCTTCGGATACTCCCCTCCCTTAACGCTTGGGGCTGCAAGGATCAATCAGTGCAACACAGCGGTGATGCTTTGGCGCAGGTCATTATAGGCTTCTGGGGGTAAATTACCTTGCCAGTTCGCGACAAAGACGGTGCCAGTAGTGCTAGCCAGAAAGAGCGCTCCAATCTGGCGGGATTGTTTGTTATTTTGCCATAGGCCGCTGTGGTAAAACATATGACGGCCATCATAGTAAAAGTTGCGGACGCTCAGGCCCATGCCTGAATCCCTGTCTAGCGGGTAGTTTTGCGGTGTTTTCACCCAAGGGCGATCAGCTGCGTACCAATACATGACAAAACGCGCATAATCGCTGGCGGTGATGGTCCAGCCACCGAATCCGCCTGTGGCCCACATTGGCCCGCCAATTTGCGCGGAGGTTGCGCCAGCAGGGGCCATAATGGTTGTACCGCAATAATCACCATATGGTTGGCCTGTGATGCCTTCGATTATCTGGCCCAAAAGGCCGTAGCCTACGTTTGAATAGAGATGTTTGCGATCAGGGCTGAGGAGTGTGGGGTCTTTAAGTGCGGTACGTGCAAAATGGATTTGCGTATAGAAATTGCGCGAAGCGGCTTGGATCCCGCCTAGATCTGGTGCTGTGATTTCGGGCTCTTGAGGGGGTGCGGATTGAGGCGGAATGGGCAAAGCAGGCTGCGAGGATCGCGGTTGCTCAATTTGCGCGGCAGATGTTTGCAAGGGGGATATGCTAGAGGCTAGGATGAGCAAGACAAGCGCACATAACCCACCTGCAATTATCGATAAAATTTGCATCATTTGCCTCAATTTTCACCCGAAACTTGCTGATGGATGTCAATTGGAGAGGGTGATATTAAGGCATGTCTTTGGTTTTCTCGCGTTCGCGGCGAAACAGCCTGCCGACGGTAAACGACGTACGTGGTGCGTTAATATAGGCGGTTCTGACGGCTTTGGTCGGGCGTGCGGCCATGCGGGCGATGCTAAATACAATCAGCCCTGCATGGCCAATGGCCAGCATGATGAACATGGCTTCGGGGCCATAGGATTCGATCAGCAGGGAAGTGCCATAGGGGGCGGCGATTGCGCCCATGGCGAACCAAAACATCAGGGCCGCCGAGAGTTCAACCCGTTCATCCGAGCTGGCAAAGTCATGGGCATGGGCGGCGGCAACAGAGTAGATCGGGAATGTGGTAAAGCCGAACAAGCCAGCGGATAGGAACACGCCTGTAACGCCCCAAGTGGCCGTGGCCATGGTCACGCCGCAACTGCCAATGGCGGCAACTGACATCCAGATCAGCACTTTGCGGCGGTCATATTTATCAGCCAGCCAACCGATGGGAATTTGCGCCAAGGCTCCGCCCACCACAAAGGCCAGCAAGAACCATGCGATTTGCCCCGCCGATAGTCCGACTTCTTGGCCATAAATCGGGCCGACCATACGAAAAGACGCACTGGATAGCGCGGCCACAATCACCCCCGCCACAGCCAGAGGCGAACGGGTATAGGCCAGTGCAGGCCGTAGGCGGGGGGATTTGGGGGTTTCGGGTTGCTGGGTTTTGGTCAGGGTAATGGGCAATAGGGCGGCACAGCACAAAATCGCTAGCAAATTGTAAGAAATGTAGTCAGCAGGGGCCAGAATACCAACGATGCCTTGGGCAAAGAGGTTTCCTGTCATATCCACCATACGGTAGCTGCCCATGGCGCGGCCGCGCGTTTCATTGGTGACTTTGGCCTGTAGCCATGCCTCGACCACGGTATAACAGCCCGCAACACAAAGGCCCGAGGCCACCCGCATCAACGCCCACGCGTAGGGGTTGATCACCATCATATGGGCAATCAGGCCGATGGAACCTGCGGCGGTAAAAGCGGCAAAGGCGCGGCTGTGGCCGACACTGCCCAGCAGACGGGGCGCAAACCAGCAGCCGATGAAAAACCCAAAGAAATGCGCAGACCCGAGCATCCCGATTTCCTGCCGCGTGAATCCCAGCGCGGTGCCTGACAGCACATCCAGTGGGCCAACACCCCCAGAGGAGAGTTGCAACAAGACGACTGACAAAAACAGCGCCGCAAAAGAGATCATCATACGCATTTCTAATGTGTGCGCGTTTTGGAGGCTGAAAAGCTAGTCATATTCGCGAGATAGCGCAGGTTTATTTTGCCGAGGACGCCTCTGTGCAAGAAAGCTGCTTGCAGTGGGCAGGGGCCTGCGTAGTTTGCGCGCAAACAGCCTCAAAGGAATAGCGCTATGCAAATGACAACATTGGGCCGCACAGGCATTGAAGTTTCGAAGTTTTGTCTTGGGTCGATGACGTGGGGCACGCAAAACACCTTTGCCGAGGGTCATGCACAGATTGACCGCGCTTTGGCCGCTGGCATTAACTTTGTCGATACCGCCGAGATGTATCCCGTAAACCCGCTCAGCGCAGAGACCCAAGGCCGCACAGAAGAAGTGATTGGCGAATGGTTTGCGCAATCTGGGCGGCGCAAGGATGTGGTGCTGGCCAGCAAACATTCAGGTAACGGGATTGCCTATGTCCGCGACGGTGGCCCGATCACCGCCGAATCTATTCCGCAGGCGATTGACGGATCACTGGCGCGGCTCAAGACGGATTACATCGACCTGTATCAATTCCACTGGCCTAACCGTGGTAGCTATATGTTCCGCAAAAACTGGCTCTATGATCCTTCAACCCAGAACCGCGCGCAGACTCTGCAAGCGATGGAGGATTGTTTGGGCGCCTTGCAGGCCGAAGTGGATCGGGGCCGTATTCGTGCCTTTGGCATGAGCAACGAGAGCGCGTGGGGCCTGACACAATGGGCCAACGCCGCCGAGCGTACAGGCGGGCCGCGCATTGCCAGCGTACAAAACGAGTATTCTCTGATGTGTCGTTTGGCGGATACGGATGTGGCAGAGGCCTGCCATAATGAGGACATCGGGATGTTGTCGTATTCGCCTTTGGCTACAGGATTGTTGACTGGAAAATACCAGAACGGTGCCGTGCCTTCGGGATCGCGCCTGTCGCTGAGCCCCGAATTGGGTGGACGCAAAACACCGCGTGCTTTTGAAGCGGTGGATGCTTATCTGGCGGTAGCGAACAAGCACGGTCTTGATCCGGTTCACATGGCGATGGCCTTTGTACGTGACCGCCCGTTTATGGCCAGCGTGATCTTTGGGGCGACCACTTTGGACCATCTTGAGGTGGTCTTGGCGGGCGCTGAACTGGTGCTGAGCGATGAGGTGATGGCGGATATCGACACGGCGCACCGTGCGCATCCGATGCCATACTGATCTGCAACGCCACAAGGGGATGGCCAAATGCCATTCCCTCACGCAGTATTCGACGAAATTGAGAAAGAGAAATCTATGCCACTGGCCATGAACACAGATGTATTTATCACCTGCGCGGTTACCGGATCGGGTGCCACGCAGGACCGCAGCCACCATGTACCACGTTCGCCCGAACAGATCGCTGACAGCGCGATTGCTGCCGCCAAAGCAGGGGCCGCAGTGGTGCATTGCCATGTGCGCGACCCCGAGACAGGCGCACCCAGTCGTGATCTAAAACTCTACCGTGAGGTGACCGAGCGCATCCGTGATAGCGACACAGATGTTGTTCTGAACCTGACGGCGGGTATGGGCGGTGATATTGTGTTTGGGGGGGTGGAAAACCCGATGAACCTGAACCAAGACGCCACAGATATGGTCGGCGCAACCGAGCGCATGGCCCATATTGCGGAATGCCTGCCCGAGATTTGCACGCTTGATTGCGGTACGATGAATTTCGCGGAAGCGGATTACGTCATGACCAACACCCCCGGCATGTTGGTGGCGATGGGGCAGATGATGACCGATCTGGGCGTAAAGCCCGAGATTGAAGCCTTTGACACAGGTCACCTTTGGTATGCCAAGGAATTGGTCAAACAGGGCGTACTGGACGGCCCCGCATTGGTGCAGCTGTGCATGGGCGTCAAATGGGGCGCGCCGGATGATTTGAACACCTTTATGGCGATGGTCAATAATGTGCCAGATGATTGGAACTTCTCTGGGTTTGGACTTGGACGTAATCAGATGGCCTATGTGGCGGCTTCGGTGCTGGCGGGCGGCAACGTGCGTGTGGGGCTGGAGGATAACCTGTGGCTGGACAAAGGTGTGCTGGCCGAGAACCACCAGTTGGTGACCCGCGCACGCGGGATCATCGAGGCGATGGGCGCCAAGATCATCGGCCCCGACGCGGTACGCGAAAAACTGGGCCTGCAAAAGCGGATGCCGCGTTGATACGCGGGATTTTAGCCATTGGCTTGTTGGCGTTGGGGGCTTGCACTGCCTCCACCCCAACAGCTGTGAAACTGCCCGGCTACCGCGATCAATCGGCATTGATCGGGGTGACCTCACGGTTTGACGAAAAGAAGTTCGAAGGCGTCTGGTATGTGCGCGCTGGGTTTGACCCCGATCTGGGCAAGATGGCGTTCCGGATGATCCACACGCCCAAAGGGCATGTGATGCGTTTGGGGGCCTCTGTTTGTGATGCGGCGGGCGTTTGCGGGGATTACTCCGAAGATTTGCCTGTGACGCGTTTGGGTAAAGGCCAGTTTCGCGTGAAAATGCCTAACGGCCTCAACCGCGATTTCTGGGTGCTCTGGGTGGATGAAGGTTTCCGCACGGCTGTGCTGGGCAATAAAACCGGTGAATTCGGCTGGATCGTCGACCGGAGCACCAAAGGCGGCGCAGACAGGATCGCCGCCGCACATGAGATATTGGATTTTAATGGCTACCATGTGAGCCAACTGAAGGTGGTAAAATGAGCAAGACAGCAGCGATTATCGGGGGCGGCGTCATTGGCGGAGGCTGGGCGGCGCGGTTTTTACTCAACGGGTGGGATGTGCAGGTATTTGACCCAGACCCACAGGCGGAACGCAAGATTGGCGAAGTCATCGCCAACGCCCGCCGCGCATTGCCCGGTTTGACGGATGTGGCACTGCCGCCCGAGGGCAAGCTGAGCTATCACGCGACAATTGCCGAGGCTGTGCAAGGGGCGCAGTGGGTACAAGAAAGCGTGCCAGAGCAACTCAAGATCAAACAGGCGACTTTGGCAGATATCCAAAGCGCCTGTGACGCGGAGGCGGTGATTGGCTCGTCCACATCGGGGTTTAAGCCATCCGAGCTGCAACAAGGGGCAACACGTCCTGAACAGATCATGGTCGCGCATCCGTTTAACCCTGTGTATTTGCTGCCTTTGGTTGAGCTGGTGGCCCCAGAAGCCGCACCTGAATTGATCGACAAAGCCAAGGCTGTGCTGACCTCGCTGGGGATGTATCCGCTGCATTTGAAGAAAGAAATCGACGCCCATGTGGCCGACCGCCTGCTGGAGGCCGTGTGGCGCGAGGCCTTGTGGCTGGTCAAAGACGGCATCGCCACCACCGAAGAAATTGACGATTCCATCCGCTATGGGTTTGGTATCCGCTGGGCGCAGATGGGCCTGTTTGAAACCTACCGCGTGGCCGGTGGTGAAGCGGGCATGAAGCATTTCATGGCGCAATTTGGGCCTGCACTGAAATGGCCTTGGACCAAGCTGATGGATGTGCCTGAATTTACGGATGAATTGGTTGATCTGATCGCGGGGCAGTCTGATGCGCAGTCGGGCATGCATGGCATCCGTGATCTAGAGCGTATCCGCGACAATAATCTTGTGGTGATGATGCGCGGCCTCAAGGCGCAGAATTGGGGCGCAGGGGCGTTGTTGAACGCGCAAGAACACGAGATGCGCAAAGGCACGGTGCATGGCGCCTTGGCAGCTGATCTGCCCGCGGATGCATTGGTGGAAACGGCGCACCGTACTGTGCCGCTGGATTGGACCGACTATAATGGCCACATGACGGAATCGCGTTATCTGCATGCCTTTGCCGATGCCACTGACCGTTTTATGGAGATCATCGGCTGTAATGCTGAATATATCTCTAAAGGCGGCAGTTACTTCACCGCCGAGACGCATATCCGCCATGTGGACGAGGTTCATGCTGGGGTGGTGATTACCATCCGTACGCGGGTGATCATGGGCGAGGGCAAGAAAATGCACCTCTGGCATGAGATGTATGACGGTGACCGGTTGCTGGCCACAGGCGAGCATTTCTTACTGCACGTCAGTCTGGAGACACGCAAACCATCCCCCGCCGCGCCGCATATCGAGGCGGCATTGGTGCGTTTTGCCAAGGGGCATGCAGGGCTACCTACACCTGAGGGTCTGGGGCGTGCGATTGGCGCGCCACGATGATGTGAGGGTTGGGGCGTGCCAAAAGGCCCGCCCCATCGCGGCTTGCTGCACATCTGCTCTGGCACAGGGGCGGGGATTGGTGCAGTAGAAGCGCATGAACATGCCTGAACTCTGGATCATCGTCACTTTCCTTGCCGCTGCCTTTCAGACGGTGCGCTTTATGCTGCAAAAGGTGCTGGCGGGATCAACGCTTAGCCCTGCGGGGGCGACATTTTCGCGGTTTATTTACTCAGCGCCTTTTATCGCGCTGCTGCTGGTCACTTATATGCAAGCGACCCAAGCCAGCTTGCCTGCGATGAACGCCCGTTTCTGGGGCTTTGGCCTGTTGGGCGGGACCACACAAATCCTTGCGACGGTCTGTGTCGTTGCCTTGTTCAAAGAACGTAATTTCGCCGTTGGCATTACATTCAAGAAGACCGAAGTCATCCAGACGGTTCTGGTTGGCGCAGTGTTGCTGGGTGAACTGGTCAGCTGGGGGGGCTTTGCGGCTATTGCATTGGGCTTGGTCGGGTTGCTGTTGCTTTCGGGGGGCAAAGAGGCACGAGGTTTTCACCTGTCGGATCTGCGCAACCGCGCGGCAGGTCTGGGCATTGCGTCGGGTATTTTGTTTGCGTTTTCAGCGGTCAGCTATCGTGGCGCATCCCTGACGCTGGCCACGGATGATCCCTTGTTGCGGGCAGGGGTGACGCTGATGGCGGTGGTGACGATGCAAACGCTGATCATGGCGGTTTGGTTGTATTTTCGCGAAAGCGGCGAAATGGCCCGCGTTTGGCAGGCGCGCCGCGTGGCGATCTGGATCGGGCTGACGTCCATGGGCGGATCGCTGTGTTGGTTCATTGCCTTTACGCTGCAAAACGCAGCTTATGTCAAAGCCTTGGGGCAGGTCGAGCTGATCCTAAGTGTCATCGCCTCGACGCTGTTCTTCAAAGAAAAGATCAGCGCCCGAGAGGCTGCGGGCATGGCCGTGCTTGTGGCGTCGATCCTGCTGTTGATCCTCGCGATTTAATCCCCGCCTGTATAGGTTGGCGTCTTGCCTTTCAGGCGCAAAAACAGGCTCTCTTCATCGTTGTTTTTAAAATAGGGCACCGATTCAGGCGCGTTGAGATCACGTGCGCGTGCTTCGACTTCGGCCAAGACAACTTCGGTGATGAAAGGCATGTCAAAGCTGCGTGCTTTTGTCAGGGGCACCCATTGCAGATGCGAAAGCTCGTCACAGGCGGCATCGAAATTATCGGGGTCGCTGGCGATGTCATCCACATCCACCAAAAAGAACCGCGCGTCAAAGCGGCGGGGGCGGCCCGGAGGGGTCAGAGCGCGGAACACAAATTGCAAAGGCTCTGCGTGGGGCAGGTGTCCTGTGGCTGCAAAGGTTTCCCAATCAGGGGGGACATCGCCCTGCCATTCGCCTTTTTGGCCAAGGATCAAACCGGTTTCTTCCCACAACTCGCGCACGGCGGCGACGGGGATGGCGTGCGCCAGCGCGGGATCAATATCTTCGCCGATACGCGCCGCGCATTGGGGCGTAAGGGCAGATGCAAGGGGGATATCGGCATCACCAATATCCACTGCGCCACCGGGGAAGACAAATTTATTCGGCATGAATGCCGCTTTTGCGCCGCGCTGCCCCATCAAAATGGAAGGGGTTGTCATGCGGTCGCGGATCACAATAACCGTGGCTGCGTTGCGGATCGCCGTTTTATCAATCGTCATAAGGCCTCATGCTTTCAGGGGCCGGTTATGTGCTGCGTGCAAAGCCGCCCATTCCTTTGGCCCATTGGAAGCCGATCATTGCTCCCTTCAATCTAGGGAGAAGGTAAAGCGACAATCCTACCGTGCCAACTGCAAAGATCGTGAACAGTGTAATTGGTTCGGGCCGGAATTGTACAAACACGATGTGCAGCAGGGGGGCCATCAGGTGACCCACAACCAGAATCGTCAAATATGCAGGCCCATCATCAGCGCGGTGGTGGTGAAACTCCTGTTCGCAAACTGTGCAGTGGTCATTCACCTTTAGATAGCCATGCAACAATGGGCCTGCCCCACAATTGGGGCAACACCGCCGCCATCCACGTAGCATGGCAAGCTTGCGTGACCGTTCTTCGTGATTGTTAGAACTATTCGTAGCGGCGCTTGTTAGGCTGGCTGTGTCCGACATCTGGGTATCCTGCAACGTGGTGTGACCCTTAGCATGGCCAAAGTTAGGATGAAGTAAAAGGTGGCGATTTGTCTCATTTCGAAATTATGCGTAGTTCTTCAGCGGAATTTCATACGACCTGCGTGTTGAAATCATCGGCAGATAGCGCATGGCCTGAAGCACAGAGAAAACAGAGGGTAGCATGAGGTTTAAAGGTATTTTTACCGTTTTGGCCACCATTGTGGATGCGGTTGATATACAGAAGAAGGACCAACGACGCTCTCTTCTAAGCATAAAAGGTCATGGGTGCGCGGCGATATTTGACATTTATCGAGGCCGTTAGACCAAATGGTGTGGTTCTTGCAGGTTGAGATTGACGCGGTTCCTGCCCTGAACTTTGGCAGCGTATAGTGCATTATCCGCGCGGGTGAGCAGGGATTCGACTGTTTCCAACTCCCGCGCCTCGGGACGGACCGACTGTCCTGCCATGGCGAGGCCAACACTGATGGTGATGTTTATCGGGTCTTGTGAACCGGGTATTTGGAAGGGCGCGTTGCTGATCGCATCGCATACGCGATGCGCGACAATGCGTGCGGTAGAGGTATCAGTTGCTGGCATTGCAATCACAAACTCCTCTCCGCCGATGCGGGCGAGGACATCAGTGCTCCGCAGAACTCTCTCAAGGCGCCGTGCGGTTTCCACTAGGACAGCATCCCCTGATGTGTGACCAAACAGATCGTTGACCTGCTTGAAATGGTCCATATCCGCTAAAATCAGGGCTAATGGGGCGCTGCTTGTGGCACTCCGTTCTATTTCTTGCGCGATGAAGGGCATCGCATGGCGACGGTTGTAAAGACCTGTCAACGGATCGTGCAGGACCTCGCGCAGGCCAGAGCGCACATTCTGCATTACCTTGGCTAACTGCTGTTTGCGACGTAACAAAAACTCTAGCCGCAGGGCAAGTTCGGGCGCGTCAAAGCCAGCGGACATCACATCATCTGCCCCCATATCCAAGGCTTCTGCTGCGTAAAGTGGGTCCGGCGTTTTTTGGATGATGATCAAGGCGATGTCACGGGTGCTGGGGCTGGCCCTCAGTGCAGAAATGAGACGTAGGCAACTGGCAGCGCTTGCTTTTGTCTGGGGGAGTTCCAGAACAACTGCGTCTGGGACCGTGGCATTTGGACCGCGGACATGAACCTGCGCCAAGGTATGTGTTAATTGAGTGACGGTGTATTGTGCACGCCAATGCGGCAGCAATTCGCGCAACCACCTTTGAAGCGGCGCTGTGTCTGCGCCAACAAGACATACCTTACCTGGTCTAACAAATTTGGCAGGCGCTTCAGCGAGGCCTAAAGCACAATTGGGGGCGTCGGGAGTGTCCCAATCCGATAATTCGTTATGGGCACGAATTGTATTACGTACACGGCTTAGTAAAAATGTCTCGTTGATCGGCTTGTTCATCACGTCAAAGGCACCCGAGCGCAGTGTTTCAAGGCGGATCTGCTGATCAGGGCTGGAAGCAATGGTCAGTACCGGCAAGCTGGATGTTTGCGGCGTGCTGCGTAGCCTTTTGCACAGTTGGGCAGCGGTCCCGTCAGGGAGGTTGACGGCGCTGATAATCAGGTCCGGCATTCCGTTTTGGATCGTTTGCAAAGCTTCGGCGATGCTGCTGGCCATAATGACTTGATAGAATGCTGCTATCAGTTTGACTTTTAACACAATTCTGTTGGTCGATATGCCATCAATGATGAGGATTTTTCCCTGCATTTTAGATCCTTACCTACCAATCATGAAGTTGTGCTGTTGTTTTCCGTCGAATTCATTAACAAAGCGTTGAGATTTTCAGTCAAATGGAGCCGTCGGATGACCCTTGCGCGGAATGCAGCCGAGACGATTTCTCTGCAAGCCTTTGGGTGGCTTGTGGGGAACGAGGAATTGCTACCCATCTTTCTAGGCGCAACAGGCGCTTCGGAAGAAGACATGCGAAAAGCTGCGCATGATCCCGAGTTTTTGGGCTCTGTGCTGGAGTTTATTATGATGGACGATGCATGGGTGATTGCGTGCTGTGATGCGAATGGTTTGGCCTACGAGAGGCTCGCAGAAGCGCGAATGAGTTTGCCGGGTGGAGGAGACATACATTGGACCTGATTAACGGCACTGTAACGGTCAAAGGCATATGCTTTGATAAAGATGGCACCTTGTTTGATTTTGCAGCGACTTGGGAGGCTTGGGCCAAGGCGCTTTTACTGCGTCTTACAGAAGGCGACCCTGCGCGGGCGCATATGCTTGGTGCATTGATTGGATTTGATCTCACGGCGTGTAAATTCGCGCAGGACAGTCTGGTAATCGCGGGGACCGCGGGGGAGGTGGCAGATGTATTGGCACCGCATGTTTCGAGACTTTCACGCGATGCGCTATTAAATATGATAAATGACGAAGCGGCACATGCTCCGCAACAACCGGCTGTACCGCTCAGGCCGCTTCTTGAAGGTTTCAGGTCGCAAGGTCTGGCGCTGGGTGTGGCGACCAATGACAGCGAGGGGCCTGCACTGTCCCACTTATCGGCGGCTGGGGTGGTGGATTTATTCGATTTTATCGCGGGCTATGACAGTGGGTACGGGGGCAAACCTGCACCGGGTCAGCTATTGGCATTTGCACAGGCCGTGAACCTGCATCCCTCAGAGATTGTGATGGTGGGGGACAGTACCCATGATCTACACGCTGGTCGTGCGGCGGGCATGCGTACTATCGGAGTACTCACAGGTCCGGCTGGCACCGAAGAGCTGGCTCCTTTTGCAGATGTCGTTTTGCGTGATATTGGCGAAATCCCTGCATGGCTGGGTGTCCAGAAGGCATCTTGAAGCTAAACCTGCCACTACTGTTGCAACCGCTAGGAGGTTTTTCCGGTTGTTAGCCTCATATTAATGCGCGTGCTGCATTAAATAGCTCAGCAGTAAAAAGAGGCAGTTATGCACGGGCTCATCAACCACAGTTTTCAACGATATATGTGTGATTACTTTGGCAATTTGGCGTGGCTAGAGGTGGCCGCGCAGGTGGGCTTGTCACCTCCTGTGTTTGAACCGATGTTAACATATGATGATGCCATAACGCCTGCGGTGTTGGATGCAATGGCGCTGTCTTTGCGTCGGTCACGTGTAGAGGTGATGGAAGATATTGGCACATATCTGGTCTCTCACCCGAATACCGAATCCGTGCGTCGTCTGCTGCGGTTTGGGGGCGTTAACTTTGAGGATTTTCTGTATTCTCTGGATGACCTTCCTGATCGCGCGCGTATGGCCGTGGCAGAGCTTCACCTTCCTGCGATTGAGCTGCACGGCCATGCCTGCGGCTCCTATAGCTTGATTTGCTACAGTTCGATTGCAGGCTTCGGCCACCTGATGATGGGCGTATTACGTGTGATGTCGGATGATTATGGCGTTTTGGCACTGCTTGAGCATGAGAGCGGTGCAGATGGCAAACAGATCGTGCACATCCAATTGATCCAGAGTGATTTCGCGCAGGGGCGTTCCTTTGACCTAGCAGCGGAGGTGACATGAGAATGCCGATCCAGTGTGACGTGATGGATGTGTTGTGCCCGATGCATCTGACGCTGGATGCACAGGGGAGGATTGCCCATGTCGGCCCAACAACGAAAAAGCTGCGGCCGGACATGCCATTGGTTGGTCAGTTATTTTTAGATGTTTTTCAGGTAAAGCGGCCACGTGAAATTTCTAATCTGAAACGGCTTCGGGAAGTGTGTAATACAAAATTGCATTTAGAAATGAAGGGGAAGCCACCGGCGCGGTTGAAGGGAGTGCTGGTCTCATGCGGGGATGGAACCTCGATCGTGAACCTTTCTTTTGGCATTTCGATCATGGAGGGCGTGCGGGATTACACATTAACGAATACGGATTTTGCGGTGACCGATCTTGCTATTGAAATGCTGTATCTCGTCGAGGCGAAAACAGCGGCAATGGAAGCGTCCCGCAAGCTCAATCTACGCCTACAAGGGGCAAAGCAAATGGCCGAAGAGGCGGCTCGCACAGATATGCTCACTGGCTTACGCAACCGTCGGGCGCTGGATCAGCTCATTGAGCAGCTATTGGGCGCACATATTGGTTTTGGGGTGATGCATATAGATTTGGATCACTTTAAAACGGTAAACGATACACTGGGTCATGCGGCGGGTGACTATGTTTTAAAGGTCGCCGCGGCCGCCATGGTTGAAGAGACACGCGCGACTGACACTGTTGCACGTGTGGGGGGCGATGAATTCACAGTGATCTTGCCTGAAGTCGCAGATATTGACGTTTTAGCACAAGTCGGTCGTCGCATCATTGATAGGATCAAGATGCCGGTCCAATTTAATGGCAGTGTTTGCCAAATATCAGCAAGTATAGGAACGGTTTGGATACAAGGCAGCGATGGCCTTACACGTGAGACGGTGATGGAGAATGCGGATATCGCGCTTTATGCTTCAAAGTCGAAAGGGCGATCACGCCAGACATTCTATAGTCATGAAATGCGTGGCGAAAATAGCCATGGGTCCCCATTTGAGCAAAGATAAGGACACATAGCTCCGAACCGTCCAGCATTTCCTGTGTTGGTAAGGCTTTTTTATCTTATTGTGTGAGGCAGCGATACGTAAATGTATGGGCGTATTAGAACGGGCACCATGTTCGTGACCAACTGTAGACCGTAGAGATATGTTGGCGTAAGACAATGTTATGAGAGAACGCCAGTCCATATTTCGCCGTATTCGAAACCGGCTTTCGCAGGCCGCCAGACGCCGCTGTTTTGATCGTGCCGTCGAACATGTGCACGGCGAAGGGTTTATTGTGCCGCAAGATGCTGTTTTGGCAATTGTTTTGGTGCGTGACGGTGCCTATTATCTTGATGAGTTTTTCGACTATTATCGCAAGCTAGGTATCAGGCATTTTGCCTTTATCGATAATGGATCGACTGACGACACCATCGCGCGCATTCGCACGCAAGAAGGCTGTGTAATTGATCGTGCTGTATTGCCATTGGCCAAATATGAAGATCTGATGCGCAGATATCCTGCACAGACCTATGGGCAAAACCGCTGGTGCCTATATGTCGATATGGACGAGCAGTTTGATTTTGAGGGACGCGAAACAGGCGGGCTACCTGCCTTGATCCGCTATCTGGAGGCGCGTGGGGATACCGCGCTCATGGCGCAAATGCTAGAGATGTTTCCGCATGCGCCATTGGCGGCCGTAAAGGATTTTACGTTCGGGCAAGCGTTGGATGCGTTTTCATATTATGATATCAGTTTGGTAGATTGCTTCGATTACCACTCTGATAAAATCGGCTTTAGCGCATTGCTGCGCGATAATGTGGTGCGCTCGGAAGACTTGAAATTCAAGTTTGGCGGCGTGCGTGGTAAGGTTTTCGGTGAGGCTTGTTGTCTGACAAAACACCCGTTGATTTTCAATGGGCCGATGGTGGTGCCGGCCCCGCATCCGCATTTGTCGCAAAATGTGGTGGTTTCTGATTTCACAGCGTTAATCAGGCATTATAAATTTGCAGGTAATGTAGCCGCACGTGACGCTGCAAGTGCCAGCAGTGGTGACTTGGCACATGGAGAGGATCAAGCGCGTTTGAACGTGTTAGGGGCGGCAGCAGATTTGTCGCTTTATTCGGAAGATGCGATGGGGTGGGGCGGAATTGACCCGTTGTTTGAAGATGGGTTCTTAGTTGCATCTGATGACTACCGCGCGTTTTTGGCGGCGAGCGCGGAATGAGCATCGCAGCAATTGTTATTGGACGGAACGAAGGCGCACGGCTGATTGCTTGCCTGGATGCGCTGGAGGGAATGACGCGGCTGGTCTACGTGGATAGCGGATCAACCGACGGTTCGATCGCAGCGGCACAGGCGAGAGGGGCCCAAGTGGTAAGCCTTGATATGTCTCTCCCGTTTACCGCAGCGCGCGCGCGTAATGCGGGGCTGGCGGCTTTGCCGGAGGGCACAAAGCTAGTGCAGCTGTTAGATGGCGATTGCGTCGTTCAACCTGACTGGTTGGCACAGGCGCAGGATTTCTTGGCATCGCATCCTGATGTGGCCGTGGTTTGTGGAAGGCGTCGGGAAATGTATCCTGAGGCGTCTGTTTACAACGGCCTTATTGATGGGGAATGGGATACCCCCATTGGAGAGGCAAAATCCTGCGGTGGAGATGCGTTAATGCGGGTTGATGCGGTGCAGCCAGTTGGCGGCTACCGCGAGGATCTGATCGCCGGCGAGGAACCAGAACTATGCGTACGTTTGCGGCAGGCAGGTTGGCGTATCTGGCGTTTGGACGCGGAAATGACGGCCCATGATGCGCAGATCATGCGATTAGGGCAATGGTGGCGGCGGAGTAAACGGGCAGGGCATGCCTTTGCTGAAGGGGCTGCGCTGCATGGTGCCGCGCCCGAACGGCACTGGGTTTCTGAAACACGCCGTGCTCTGATCTGGGGCTTGGCCTTGCCGCTATTGATCGCAGTGCTTGCGCTTGTCGCTGGGCCTCTGGGGGTGTTGGCTGGCTTGATCTATCCGCTGCAAGTCATGCGGTTGGCGCGGCGCGGGGGGCTGGCTTGGGCGTTCTTTAGTGTCTTGGGTAAGTTTGCCGAAGCACGTGGTGTGCTGGAGTACTATTGGCGACGCCTTACAGGCGGAAAAAAACGCCTTATTGAATATAAATAATTACCGTTGGCGCCACGCGTCAAGGATGAGCCGTGGCAAGATCGCAAAGCACTTAGCATAGCGTGGAATCATCCGACGGGGGCTTTGCATTGCTCGCCAGAACCACTCCAATGCCAGCATGCGCATTATCTTGGGCGCACGCACTTGATGACCAGAGAGAAAGTCAAGCCCCGCACCAATAGAGGCAAACCCGACTTGGGGTGAACGAGTACGTGCAAATGCGGCGAATAATTCTTGTTTAGGCGCGCCGAGGGCAATGAAGCATAGCTGCGCACCAGAGTTGTTAAGCAGGTCACATATCTTGTTGGCTTCATCGCCTGTGGGATCAAAGCCGTAGGCGGGGGCATGTGTAAGAGCGATATTGATCTGGGGAACGCGGGCTTCGAGAGCCGCTTTTGCACCAGCAAGTGCCTCATCAGAGCTGCCCATCAACGCAATCGGCATCTGCATTTCAGCAGCCAGTTCAGTCAGCGGGATCACCAGATCCGAACCTGGCATTAACTCCACAGGCTGTTTTGCCAATTGTGAAAGCCAGACAACAGGACGCCCGTCCGCCACAACCAAATCTTGCGCCTGATAAGCGGCGACAAAGGTGGGATCGACGGGAAGTTTGGTGAGATGATCAAGATTCAGCGTGGCCAGCGCGAATCCCTCGCCATCCGAGAATTTTTTTCGAATGCTGCGAAACAATGCGGCGCGGTCAGGGACATTAACTTCAACGACATAACGACCTTGCCCGAATTTCATTGCGCACCTGTGCAGGGTTGCCACAATAGAAGGGATGCATTCAAAGGAGGTGTGGGCAAATTAATGTTCCATTACAATCTGTTAGTTTAATATTGCTTTGCGAAAGTAACGCCAGCCCCCTAAACTAGCCAGATGACACGAGCCTGCCTAGTGTGTATTTGCAGGCCTTAATGGCGCATGACTGCAATACCGTGCGCCCCTGTACCGCAAAGTCGCACGAAGGAGCACAATGCCAAACGCAATCGCATATCTTATGTTGCTGGTATGGCCTGCGGTTTGTCTTGTGCTATTTCGCACCCAGACAGTTGAGCGGGCTATCGTTTGGTCAATCCTTGGGGGCTATTTGCTGTTACCTCCGCTGGCAGAATTTAACCTGCCTTTGGTGCCTGCAATGGACAAGGTCTCAATCCCGAACATTAGCGTATTGGCGATCCTTGTTTTCAGTGCCGCTTACCAAGTGCGTTTGTTACCCGAGAATCGCGTAGCGCGTGTTCTGGTCGTTTTGTTGGTGTTTGGCGCAATTCCTACTGTTCTAACCAACCCAGAACCGATCCTATTCGAAGTATTGCGCGGTGCGGACCCTATTTTGTTTCTGGTGGATGCGCTGCCAGGGCAATCAGTGCGTGACATTGGATCGGTGTTGATAGGGCAGGCGTTGACGGTTGTTCCCTTCCTTGTGGCGCGGCAGTTTTTGAACACAGAAGACGGCCTGCGGGCAATTCTGACGGGTTTGATGGGGGCGGCGATATTTTATTCAATTCCCTCGTTTATAGAAATCAGATTTTCGCCGCAAATGAACGTCTGGGTATATGGGTTTTTCCAACATAGTTTTGAACAGACCATGCGTGCGGGGGGCTATCGGCCCATCGTGTTCATGCCTCACGGGCTTTGGCTGGCTTTGTTTGTCTGTACGGCGGTCATGTCTGCTGCAGCGCTCGCACGCGAAACCCCAAGGCTAGGGCGCTGGAAAGCCATCTTGTGGACGCTGTATCTGATGCTCTTTTTGTTTGCATGTAAAAGCGCGGCATCAATTGCGTATGGCATGTTATTGGTGCCGATGATCTATTTTGCACCGCGTCGCTGGCTGATTATGATTTCTATGGTTTTCGCTTTGATTGCTGTGACCTATCCGATGCTACGCAATGTTGGGGCAATCCCGACGCAAGCCATTGTCGCCAAGATCGCTGAATATAATCCGGCGCGTGCGCAATCGCTTGAATACCGTTTTGATAATGAAACCCAGTTGTTGGAGCGGGCCGATGAAAAAGCGGCATTCGGTTGGAGCGGTTGGGGCAGGAGCCTTGTACGTGACCCCGAAGACGGAGAGATTTTGACCATTCCTGATGGCCGCTGGATCATTGTATTTGGCAGTTTTGGCTGGCTTGGGTACATTGCGGAGTTCGGGTTGCTGGCTTTACCGCTGCTGCTGCTGGGACGCTATGCGCTGCGCAACCGTAATGCAGAGATTTCGCCATATATAGGTGCTGTTGCGTTGATTTTGGGAACCACATTGATGGATATGCTGCTGAACGCAACATTAACGCCGTTTACGTGGCTCACGGCGGGCGCAATCTTGGGCTATGTTGAGCGACTGGACCCATGGCGTAAAAAAGAGCCACGTTATGCGCTGCAAAACAAGCCCGTGATGGGAGCTGGACGCAAGGATATTTCGAGTAAACTACTCTAGTTGTCTCTTTTGACTTTACTGCCCTAATTCTGCCAAAATTACCTGAGCATTGCTTTGATTGTTGCAGCTTGGGCTTCAATGGCCTTTTTTTGAGGTGATTGAATGTGCTAGAGCCTTTATCAGAGTGGCATAAAGCCTCCTTTTCGTCACGAAATAAACACTTTCAGCACGTATTAAGCCCCTTGGGTACTTTGTTAGCCCTTAAAATATGGTCCGTTTTTTAAGAAGATTGCTTGGGGACGGTTCCCCGTCATAAGCGGCCCAAAAGGTGAGATTTTATGACTAAGCACAGCCAGAACAACACGTCGGCGGATATGGATATCGCTATTGTCGGTATGGCCGTGAACGTGCCTGGTGCTCAGACTGTGGGCGCTTATTGGGAAAATTTGCGCGATGGTGTGTCCTCGATCCGCAGGCTGAGCGAGGAAGAGCTGTTGGCCGCAGGCGAAACGGCTGAAAATATCGCACGCCGGAATTACGTACGCGCCGCTGCTGATCTAAAAGGGTTTGAGACATTCGATGCCGAGTTTTTCGGTTTCTCGCCCAAAGACGCCGCCATCCTTGACCCGCAGCACCGCAAGTTTCTTGAGGTCGCATGGGAAGCGATGGAGCAGGCAGGCCATGTGCCCGAAACCGTGAACGGCCCAATTGGCGTTTATGCGGGCTGCGGCATGGGCAGCTATTTCTATTTCAACATCTGTTCTAACCCCGATCTGGTAGATGATGTGGGGATGTTTTTGCTGCGCCATACGGGCAATGACAAAGACTTCCTATCGACCCGCGTCAGCCATGTGTTTGATCTGAAAGGGCCGTCGATCAACTTGCAAACTGCTTGCTCTACGTCGCTGGTGGCAATCCACTATGCCGCTGCTGCCTTGCGTGCAGGTGAGGTAGACATGGCCTTGGCAGGTGGTGTGACAATCGAGCTGCCTCAGGGCCGTGGCTATGTGTTTAAGGAAAACGAAATCTTATCGCCTGATGGTGAGTGTCACGCGTTTGACCACCGTGCACAGGGAACTGTGTTTGGTTCGGGGGCAGGCTGTGTCGCGCTGAAACGCTTGTCGGATGCGCAGGCGGACGGAGATCATATTTGGGCCGTTATCAAAGGGTCGGCCATCAACAATGACGGGGCGGCCAAAGCGGGCTATCTGGCCCCCTCAGTGGACGGGCAGGCGGCTGCGATCGGTCTGGCGCTGGACGCCTCTGGCGTGCCTGCGGATCAGATTGAACTGATCGAATGTCACGGTACGGGTACATATTTGGGTGACCCGATTGAAATCGCCGCTTTGACCGAAGCCTACCGCGAACACACTGACAAAGTGGATTATGCGCGCATCGGTTCTGTGAAAACCAACATCGGCCATCTGGATACGGCTGCAGGTGTGGCAGGCTTGGTCAAGGCCACACTGGCGTTGCACCATGGTGCGATGCCGCCTTCTTTGGGCTATGAGGCCCCCAATCCGGCCATTGGTTTTGAGGGCAGCCCGTTTTCGGTCAACGCCGCTCTTACCCCTTGGCCCCGCCGTGCGACACCGCGTTATGCAGCGATTAACGCGTTGGGCGTTGGTGGCACAAATGCCCATGCTATTTTGTCCGACGCGCCCCAGCGTGCGCCCTCGGAAGAGAGCGATTTCCCGTTTCATGTGCTGTGCATTTCTGGCCGCTCCAAAGCCGCCTTGGATGCAAATACCGCCGCGCTTTGTGCGCATCTGCGTGCAAATCCGGAACAAGATTTGGCCGATGTTGCCCATACCCTTAAAAACGGGCGGCGCGGGTTTGAACGCCGCCGTGTGGTTGTGGCAGAAACCGCTGTTGAGGCCGCTGATTTGCTGGATGCAGGCGATACCCGCCGTGTCTTTACCCATGAACGCCTTGGTGATGCACCCGAAGTTGTCTTCATGTTCCCGGGTGGCGGGGCGCAATACCCTGATATGGCACGTGATCTCTATGAGACAGAGCCCGCTTTTGCCGAAGCCATGGACCGTGGTTTGGACCACCTCGCCCCGCAGCTAGACTATGACATCCGCGCCCTGTGGTTGCCTGATGCAGATGCCGCTGCCGCCGCAGAGACGTTGAAAAAGCCGTCTGTGCAACTGCCGCTGATTGCTATCGTCGAATATGCGCTTGCGCAGCTTTGGATCAGTTGGGGCGTGAAGCCTGCGGCACTGGTCGGGCACTCTATGGGCGAAAACGTTGCCGCCTGCCTTGCGGGCGTGATGAGCTTTGAGAACCTGATTGATCTGGTGCTGCTGCGCGGACGTCTGTTTGATACCGTGCCTGCGGGCGGGATGCTCAGCGTGCCGTTGTCGCTGGAGGCGGTGAAACCCTATTTGCAGGATGACCTTGATATTGCGTCGGTAAATGGCCCTGAGTTGACGGCCATTTCTGGCCCTGATGGGGCGCTCAAGGCCTTGGCCGAACGGCTTGCCCAAGACGAGGTTGAAAGCCAACGCATCGCCATCGACATCGCCGCCCATAGTCGCATGCTAGAGCCGATCTTGGCGGAGTATCGCGGTTTCCTTGCGGGGCTTGATCTTCGGGCGCCGACACTGCCCTTCATGTCCAACCGTACGGGCGTGGCGATTACGACGGCGCAAGCTACTGATCCCGATTACTGGGTCGGCCAGTTGCGCAATACGGTGAATTTTGCGGATTGTATTGAAACGCTTGCGGCAACCGAAGGACGTGTGTTTCTTGAGGTTGGGCCGGGTAAGGCGCTGTCTTCTCTGGCGCAGATGTGTGCTGATGTGAAACCTGCCCAAGTGCTCAGCTCCTTGCGCCACCCCGATCAGGCGATTGCGGATGACATGTATTTCATGGGCATCATCGGGCGGCTTTGGGCCTGCGGTGTAGAGGCAGACTGGGATCAAATTTGGGGTGAAGCACGGCGCAATCGCGTGGTGTTGCCGACCTATCAGTTCCAGCGTAGCCCGTATTTCATTGCTGCTGGTACGCAGGCGGCCACTGTTACCGCCCCCGCATTGGCAAGGCTGGATGATCTGGCCGATTGGGGCTCTGTTCCCAGTTGGCGTGCGCAATACGCGGATGTAGATGCAGATTTGAACGCAGCGCTTGCGGGTGCAGCGGATGAGGCGTGGCTGATTTTTGCAGATCAGGGCGGTGTTGCAGCCCCTGTAATTGATCGCTTGCGGGCCTCCGGCGCCGCTGTGTCAGTTGTCGAATCGTCAGACAGTTTTGCCGATCTGGGGCAGGGGCGTTACTCGCTTGCGCCTGAGCAAGGGCGCGAAGGCTATGATGCGCTGATGGCAGCCCTTACCGAGGCTGGCCAAACCCCCACGCGCATTGCGCATTTCTGGGGCGTGACCGATGCCGAAGACCACCGCCCGGGCAGCAGTTTTTATGACCGTATGCTAGAACAGGGGTTTTACAGCCTCCTGTGGCTTGGCCAGTCCTTGGCCGAGCGTGCTGATGCGCCTGAAACCCATGTGACGGTTTTCACTAATGGTGCTGCGCGTGTTGCATCCGAGGCATTGCTTTATCCCGAGAAGGCGATGATCAGCGGCCCCGCAGGTGTGATGCCCCACGAGATCGCAGCCCTGACAGTGGCCTCTGTTGACCTGAGTATGGCAAAACCCGCAGCGCCAAAGCGCCTGTTTGCACGCGCCACACCTGAGGCCGCGTCAGACATGACCGATGTTATTATGGAAGAACTTCTGGCGACCCCTGCTAACGCGGTCATCGCGTTGCGGGAGGGGCGGCGGTATCTGCGCGGCATCCGTTCGCAACGATTGGCACAGGCGCAAACGCCTGCGATTAAACGCGGCGGCACCTATCTGATCACTGGCGGTTTTGGCGGTATTGGCCAGACGATTGCAGCTGATCTTCTGTCTACCCATGATGCCCGTGCTGTGTTGCTCAGCCGTGCAGTGCTGCCTGCGCGTGAAGCGTGGCCACGTGTTTTGCAAACCACCCATGCAGGCGATGCCCTTGCCCGCCGTATCCGTGCGGTGCTGCGGCTTGAGGCGTTGGGTGGGACTGTTGAAGTTGCCACGGCTGACGTGATCAACGTGGCGCAGATGCGCAAAGTGATTGAGGGTTTACGCGCACGCGGACCAATTGATGGCGTGTTTCACGCTGCTGGCACGTTGGATGATGCGCCTTTGCTGGGTAAAACTCAGGCACAGGTGGATGCGGTGCTGGCACCCAAGGTCCAAGGACTGCGGGTACTGGACCAATTGCTGCCCGATGGCAGTGTTGATCTGATGGTGCTGTTTTCCTCGACCTCTACCGCAACACGTGCGGCGGGGCAGGTGGATTATGTGGCTGCCAATGATTACCTCAACGCCTTTGCTCAGGCGCGTGCGGGCGGCAAGACCCGCGTTGTCGCCGTGAATTGGGGCGTGTGGGCGGATGTGGGCATGGCGGCTGAAGCCGTCGGCGGTGCTCCAATTGAGACATTGCCGCCGCGTACATTGACCGTGCCGATGTTGGACAGCGTCGAAGTGCTGGAAGGGGAAAGCCGTTTTGCCGCCACATTGGATGCGGCCAGCGATTGGGTGCTGGATCAACACCGTATGGCAGATGGAACAGCGGTGATGCCCGGCACTGGTATGGTTGAGGGGCTGGCCCAAGCCGCGCAAGGGGCGGGCGTGGAGATGCCATTTTCCCTACGTGATCTGTATTTCTTGCGTGCCTTTGATGCGCCAGAAGGCCAGTCGCGCAAGATGCGGATCAGCCTGACCCCTGAGGCAGGCGGTTTCTCCGCTGCCTTGCGCAGTGATTGTCTGTTGGGTGATCGCGCAGGTTGGCAGATGCACGCTGAGGCGCATGTGGTCACCGCTCCCACTGCCGTTAAAGCAATCGATCTTGAGCAAATTTCATCGCGTCTGGGCGCGGTTGAGGAGGCAAACGGTGCGCATATGCCCACCCGCCAAGAAGCGCATTTACGCTTTGGCCCACAATGGCAGGTGCTTCGGGCACGTCAACTGGGCGAGGGCGAAGGTTTGGCACGTTTGCTGCTGGAAACACCGCTGGACGCGGGGCAGATACTGCACCCCGGTTTGATGGATTTGGCAACCGGCTGGGCGATTGATCTGGCAACGGGCTATGACGGTACGGACCTTTGGGTGCCGATGTCTTACGGTGAGATCAGCATTTATGCGCCGCTCCCGAGCGAGATCTACAGCTGGGTTCAACTGCGTGCCTCGGGTGCCGATGACGTGCGTTTTGATGTGACGCTGTGTGACTCCGAAGGCGTGGTACTGGTGCAGGTCCGTGACTTTGCCATGACGCGCCTCAAAGGGGGGTTTGCTGCGCAATCCGCCGCGCTGACAGCCTCAGAGGTCGCGTTTGACGATGAGGCACAGCCGCAAGAGCGCCAACAATCCGAAGCAGAGGAGCGTCTGGCGTATCTTGTGGCACAGGGGATCACTGCCGCTGAGGGGCCTCAGGCACTGGCGCGTGCATTGGCGTTGGATGTGCCGCAGGTCTATGTCTCGTCTTTGCCGCTCAAGGGGTTGATCGCACAGGCAGACACGCCGCCGCGTGAGATGCCAACAGGGCAGAGCTTTGAGCGGACTGATCTGGAAGGGTTTGTTGCGCCTGAAGGCCGTGTGCAGGTTGCGCTGGCAGGCATGTGGTCCACGCTGCTGGGGGTGTCGCCCGTAGGGGCGGATGATAGTTTCTTTGATCTGGGCGGACATTCCTTGATTGCGGTACGCCTGTTTGCTGCTGTGAAACGTGAGTTCGGGGTGGAATTCCCGATCTCGGTCCTGTTCGAAGCACCAACAATCGCGGATATCGCGGCGCGGATCACTGAGCAAACGGGGGAGGCTCCTCAGGGCGATGCGCCCGAAGCCGAAACCGCCAAGCCTCGTTTTGTCCATCTGGTTCCCCTAAACGGGGTGAAGCCCAGCAAAGCGGCCCCGCTGTTTGTGGTAGCGGGCATGTTCGGCAACGTGTTGAACCTGCGCCATTTGGCGATGCAATTTGCGGATGAACGCACGGTTTATGGTCTACAAGCACGTGGTCTGATCGGCGACAGCGCGCCCCATGACACGATTGAGCAGGCGGCAACTGATTACATTGCTGAGCTTCGTCAGGTGCAAGCCAAAGGGCCGTATCTGCTCTCGGGGTTCTCGGGGGGTGGGATCACCGCCTATGAGATGGCGCGTCAATTGCGTGCCGTAGGCGAAGATGTGGCCGTGCTGGCGCTATTGGATTCACCCCTGCCTGTGCGCCCCAGCCTGAGCAAGCCTGACAAAGCCTTGATTAAACTGGCCGAGCTAAAGGCAAAAGGGCCGGGTTATTTGTTGGAATGGGCGCAAAACCGCATCGCTTGGGAAAAGTCCAAACGCCAGACGCAAACGGACCAAACACAGGCGACACAGTTCAATAACACCAAGATCGAAGCGGCGTTCTTGGGAGCGGTTGCACAGTATCAAACGCCTCGGTGGGACGGCCCGATGACCCTGCTGCGGCCCGCATTGGACCTTGCCTATAAGGTCAGCGGTGGCAATTGGGTAAGCAGTGCGCGGGAATATGTTTTTGCGGACAACGAATGGACGCAATACGCACCGCATGTGCAAGTGATTGAAGTGCCGGGGGATCATGACAGCATGGTCCTGTCGCCCAACGTGGTTGTGATGGCCGCCGAGTTGCGCGAAATTATCAATGAAGCCTTGGCGGATGATGCGCCTCGCCAAGCCACGGCAGCGGAGTAACCCCATGTCTAGACCTGCTGTTTTATGTATATTGCTTAACTTTCGTACGGCTGAAATGACCCTGCGTGCGGCAGAGGCGGCTTTGGCCGATCTGCACGCCTTGGGCGGTGAATTGGTGATTGTCGATAACGCCTCTGGTGATGGTTCTTATGAGGTCATCTCACGCGAAGTTGCAGCGCGTGGTTGGGGAGAGGGCGGCTTGGTGCGGGTTGTGGCCTCGCCTGTGAATGGCGGCTTTGGCGCAGGCAATAACATCGGCCTGCGTATGGTGATGAGCGACGGTCAGGCGCCTGACTATTATTATATCCTGAACTCCGATGCTTTTCCCGATGCAGGGTGCACCGCCGCGCTGCTGACCCATCTTGAGGCACATCCGAAGGCGGGCATCGCTTGCTCTCATATTCGCGGGGAAGATAATCTGACCCACACCACGGCTTTCCGCTTTCCCACCATCGCGGGCGAATTTGTCGGCGCGGCGCGGTTGGGATTTATTGAGCGGATGCTGCCAGAAGCACCTGTGCCAATTCCCCAACCCGAAACCACCCAACAGGTGGATTGGAGTGCGGGGGCCAGCATGATGTTGCGCGCCGAGATGCTGAAAGAGATCGGGACATTCGACGAAGTGTTCTTTCTGTACTTTGAAGAAACCGATTTATGTTTGCGTGCTGCGCGGGCCGGCTGGTCTTGTTGGTATGTGCCAGACAGCCGTGTTGTGCACATCGGCTCTGTCTCGACGGGTATGAAGGTTAAACGCCGCATGCCGTCCTATTGGTACGATTCACGCCGTCACTATTTCATCAAAAACCACGGGCGAGCCTATGCTGTGGCTGCCCTTTTTGCCCATCTGGCCGGTGGCATTTTGCACCGTTTGCGTACCGCAATTGCAGGCCGAAAACCGCAAGACCCCAGCTGGTTCCTGCGGGATCTGCTTACCCATGCCACGACGCCTTATCGACAGTCCTCGGAGGACCGCACATGACCGCTTCCTTTAATCCCTCTGCTTTTTCCTGTGTCATTCTTGGCGATGAGTCGCTGACAATCGCCTGCGCGGATTTGATCGTTTCCGGCGGTCACCGCGTTGTGGCTGTGGTCTCCACTGACGCGGATGTGCGCGCGTGGGCTGACGGCCAAGGCGTGGCTGTTTATGCGCGGCCCTCCGATCTGGCCCGTGTGGATTTACCTGCCTTTGACTGGCTGTTGAGCATTGCAAACCTGCGCATCATCCCAGAACCGGTACTGGCCTTGCCTGCCAAGGGGGCCGTGAACTTTCACGATGGTCCATTGCCGCGCTACGCGGGTCTGAACACGCCTGCATGGGCGATCATCAACGGCGAAACGCAGCATGGCGTGAGCTGGCACATGATCGAAGGCGGCGTAGACGAAGGCGATCTGTTGGCGCAAGAGTTGATTGATATCGGGGGAGATGAGACCGCGTTCAGCCTCAATTCAAAATGCTATGCCGCAGGGGTGGAAAGCTTTGCCCGCGTGATGGCGCAACTGGAAAGCGGCACGCCCGAGCGGACGGCGCAAGACCTGAGCCAGCGCAGCTATTTTGCCCGTGACCAACGGCCCACGGTGATGGGCCTGATAGATTTTACCCAAACCACCACACAAATTATGGCGCTGCTGCGGGGGCTGGATTTCGGCGGGTATTGGAACCCGCTGGGACTGGCTAAAGTCGCGGCTGGCGGGGCTGTATTCACCGTTTCGGGCGCAACGCTTGCAACAGGTTCAGGTGAATGCGGCACTGTTCTGGAGGCTGCTGGTGATGCGCTGGTGGTGGCCACAACGGATGGTGCTGTGCGTTTGACGGGGCTTGCTAGCCCGACAGGTGACGCGGTGCCTGCAATCGGCACGGTTCTGGACGCGTCAGATGCAGCGTTGGGCGAGGCTCAAAAACGGGTGCTGGCGGATGAAGCCTATTGGCGTGGCCGTTTGGCGCGGATGGAAACATTGCCCCTGCCACTGACCAGTGGTGAAGCCAAAGGGGAGTGGACACAGCGCCACGTATCCTTGCCGCAAGGTACAGACCGTGAAGCCGCCGTGCAGGCCATTCTGGCCGCAGCTGTTTCAGGGGCAGGTGTTCCTGCCGGTGATATCGGCCATGCAGTAACGCCTGCTGATGTGCGGTTTGCCGCGCCGTGGGTGCCATTGAACAGCGATGAACCGCTGGCTGCGCAATTGGCGCGCATCGCCAATACAGCCGGTTTCGCCGCTGATCTGCCGCACCGCGATCCCGCGATCACAGCGCAGACACCTGCGACTATGTTGGCTGATGCGCCAGTTGCAGGCAGCGCACTGACATATGTAATCGCTGAGTGTCAGATCACGTTGCATGGGGATACGGGGCTGTTGTCCGACGTGGCAATGGATATCCTTGCAGCGCGTCTGGCACATTCTCTGGCGGGCGGCACTGGCTTGGCTGAATCAGAGCGTGCGCAGCTTTTGAATGGTTGGAATGCCACCAAAGTCGCTTACACGGCTGATCCAGTGCATGTTGATTTTGAAGCGCAGGTTGCGCGGACACCTGATGCAACCGCTCTGGTGTTTGAGGATCAAACCCTCAGCTATGCCGCGCTGAATGCGGCTGCAAACAGGCTGGCGCACCGTCTTGTGGCGCAAGGCGTGACCAAGGGAACGCCTGTGGGGCTCTCCACATCGCGGGGGCCAGATTTGCTCATCGGGGCGCTGGGTATCCTGAAGGCAGGCGGGGCTTATGTGCCGCTTGATCCCGCTTATCCTGCTGACCGGATTAAACATTACATCGCAGACAGTGGCGCGCCCGTGATCGTGACCCAATCGGCGTTGGCGGAGAGCCTGCCCAAAGGGGATGCGGCGCTCGTGGTGCTGGACATCGATACCCAATTGGCGGCGCAGCTTGATACCAATCCTGACGCGGGCGCGGATGGCAGCACGCTGGCGTATCTGATCTATACTTCTGGCTCCACAGGCACACCCAAAGGGGTCATGGTCAGCCACGGGAATGTGGCGAATTTCTTTGCGGGTATGGATGATCGGATCAGCCATAAAGACGGTGATGCATGGCTGGCTGTTACCAGCCTGTCGTTTGACATTTCCGTGCTAGAGCTGTTCTGGACGCTGTCACGTGGTTTCAAACTGGTGCTGGCAGGCGATGACAGTCGCACCGAATTGTCCAAAGGCCCGATTGCTGTGTCGGATGCCAAGATCGACTTTAGCCTGTATTATTGGGGCAATGACGGCGGTGTTGGCCCTGAAAAATACCGCCTGTTGCTGGAAGGCGCCAAATTTGCCGATACCCATGGGTTCAATGCGGTCTGGACGCCCGAACGGCATTTCCACGCCTTTGGCGGACCTTATCCGAACCCCTCGGTAACGGGGGCGGCAGTGGCTGCGGTCACGAATAACCTTGCTGTACGGGCGGGCTCTTGTGTCGCACCGCTGCACCATCCTGCGCGCATCGCCGAGGAATGGGCCGTGATCGACAACCTGACAAACGGGCGTGTGGGGCTTGCCATCGCGTCGGGCTGGCAGCCGGATGATTTTGTTTTGCGTCCTGAAAATACACCGCCAAACAACAAACCCGCAATGTTCACCACCATTGACCAATTGCGGGCTTTGTGGCGGGGCGATGCGGTGGAATTCCCCACCAAAGACGGCACGCCCTTTGCGGTGGTGACCCAACCGCGCCCCGTGTCAAAAGAGCTACCCGTTTGGGTGACCACGGCGGGCAATCCTGCAACGTGGAAAGAAGCAGGCGCAATCGGGGCTAACGTCTTGACGCATTTGCTGGGGCAATCGGTGGAAGAAGTCGGCGAGAAGATTAAACTCTATCATGCTGCTTTGCGTGAGGCAGGGCATGATCCGGCTGATTTCAAAGTCACATTGATGCTGCACACTTATCTGTCCGACAGCCGCGTCCATGCCGAAGACGTCGCACGCGAACCGATGAAAGAGTATCTGCGTTCGGCGGCGGGGCTGATCAAGCAATATGCATGGGCCTTCCCTGCGTTCAAACGTCCCGAAGGGGCAACCAACCCCTTTGAGGTCAACCTTGACGGGTTGGACGATGAGGAAATGGAAGCGATCCTTGAGTTCGCCTTTCAACGTTACTTCAACGATAGCGGTTTGTTCGGCACGGTTGACGATGCCGTAGCGCGTACCGAAGAATTGAAACGCATTGGCGTCAATGAAATCGCCTGTTTGATCGACTATGGCATCGATGTGGATGCGGTGATGGACAGCCTGATACCTTTGGCTGAGGTGCTATCACGTGCCAATGCAGGCGCAGCTCTGGCAGAGGATGATTTTTCGCTGGCGGCGCAGTTGATGCGGCACAAAGTCAGCCACATGCAATGTACACCGTCGATGGCGCAGATGATGGTGATGAACGACGAGACACGTTTTGCCTTGTCTGGTTTGCGCGAATTGATGGTAGGTGGCGAAGCCTTGCCAGGGGCGCTGGCAGCAGAGCTGATCCAAGCCTGCGGCGGGCGAGTGCAAAACATGTATGGGCCAACCGAAACAACGATCTGGTCTACAACCCAGATGGTCACGCAGCCCGAGACCACAGCAGCCATCGGCACGCCGATCGCGAATACCCAAACCTATGTCTTGGATGAGACGCTGACGCCGCGCCCTGTCGGGGTCGCGGGTGAGCTGTATATCGCTGGGGATGGGGTCACTTTAGGCTATCATGACCGCCCCGAGATGACAGCAGAGCGGTTTGTGGATAACCCGTTTGGCAGTGGCAAAATGTACCGCACAGGCGATCTGGCCATGTGGCGCTGCGATGGCAGTCTGGGCTTTATGGGACGTGCGGATGATCAGGTGAAAATCCGCGGTCACCGGATTGAGCTGGGCGAGATCGAGAGCGCCTTGGCCGCGCAGGCGGGTATCACGCAGGCGGTTGTGGTTGCCCGTGAAGCCAGAGGCGGCGCGCAACTGGTGGGTTATGTCACCGGATCAAACATCAACGAAGACGCGTTGCGCCGTGCGCTATCTGCGACCTTGCCCGATATTATGGTGCCAGCGCGGATTGTCGAAGTGGCGCGCATGCCGCTGACGCCAAACAAGAAAATTGATCGTAAAGCACTGCCTGCACCAACGGCCAAAGTTGCCCCATCAGCAGCGCTAGACGCCCCCGTGCAAGGCGGCACACAGGCCGCGATTGCACAGGTCTGGACGGCGATCCTTGGCGTGGCAAATATCAGGCCCTCTGATAACTTCTTTAGCTTGGGGGGGCATTCTTTGTTGGCCGTTCAGGCGCACCGCGACATCAAAGCGGCATTGGGGGTAGATAAATTGGGCATCACCGACATCTTCCGTTTTCCAACACTTGAGGGGCTGGCGGCGCATCTGGATAAGGGCAAGGTAGCTGTTGCAGAAGTACCTGCCGAAGCGGCCCCAGCCAAAGCTGAAACCATTTCCAAACGTCGGGCCATGCGGGCAGGGCGGGCCAAGGCTGACTCGTGAACATCGATCCTGCGCTGGTGACCGCGCTGACGCAGTCGGTCCTCCCTTTGGGATTGGCTGTTGCGGCGCGTGATCCGCGACAGATGCCTGTTGCGGCTGATCCCGAAGAAGCGGTCAACCTGAAGGGGGCTGTACCAAAACGTCTGGCGGAGTTTCACGCGGGCCGTGCTGCTGCGCGGGCGGCGATGGTATCGCTCTCGTTGCCGCCACGGCCTGTTCCTATCGGAGCAGACCGCGCGCCGATCTGGCCCGAAGGATTAACGGGGAGCATTTCGCACACATCTTCGGCCTGTGTGGCCGCCGTGGGACCGCGCAGCACATGGGCGGGCATTGGCGTCGATCTGGAGGATGCAACCCCGCTGGACCCTCTGTTGGTCGCCGAAGTCTGCACCAAAGCCGAGCAAATCTGGCTTGGTACGCAACCTGCCGCAGAGCGGGGCGTGATGGCGAAACTGATTTTTTCCGCAAAAGAAGCAGCTTATAAGGCGCAATATCCGCTAACTGGTGCGCTTTTCGGGTTTGAGGTGCTAGAGCTTACAATTGATCGGAATACCAGCCGTTTCAGCGCTTGTTTCCAGTCTACGCAGGGACCATTTGTAAAAGGGGCGGTTCTTGCCGGTTCTTACGCGCATGCGGCGGGGTTGCTTGTCACCGGAGTGGTTGTAAGGCAATCTGCCATGGCGGATTTGGTTAACGGTTAAAAGGGGTTGAGCGGATGATGTCTCGGCGGGGCATGGTGCGGCTTGCATCTGCGGCACTGGTTGGTGCAGGTGGTTTCTTGGCGCTGGGCGCCGGGGTTCGCAGACGTGATGCGGCTCGGGCGCGGGCAGTACTGGATATGCCTGTAGTTGCCCCTGAAACGCCGTTGAACGTCTTTCATTTGGGTCATTCATTGGTTGGGCGGGATATGCCTGCGATGCTGGCCCAATTGGCACCTGCGGGGCATGATTATGCCAGCCAGCTGGGTTGGGGGACGCCGTTGCTTGCCCATTGGGAACCCGACGTACCTGTGAACGGGTTTGAGACCGAAAACGATCACCCCAAATTCGCCCCCGCCCGTGAGGCGCTGCAAAGCGGCGATTTTGATGCGCTGGTATTGACCGAGATGGTCGAGCTGAAAGATGCTATTCGCTATCATGATAGTGCCAAATATCTTGCGAAATGGGCGCAATTTGCACGGAATGCACGGCCAGATGTACGGGTGTACTTGTATGAAACATGGCACAACACGGATGATCCTGCAGGGTGGTTGGCACGGATAGATGACGATTACGATACACTGTGGGTGCAGCGTGTTTTAATGCCAGCAGTGGTGCAAACAGGCGTGCCAATACATGTCATCCCAGGGGGGCAAGCATTGGCTGCTTTTGTACGCGCGGTTGATGCACGGGGTGGTGTGGGCAATGTGGCAGGGCGCGATGCCTTGATGGCGCGGACACCGGAAGGTGCTGTGGATACCATCCACCTGAGCGATCTGGGAGCTTATTTGATTGCGCTAACGCATTACGCTACGCTTTATCAGCGCAGTCCTGTAGGCTTGCCATTGGCGCTTTACCGCGCGGATGGCACAGCGGCGGTTGCGCCAGATGCGCAATCGGGCGAATTGATGCAGCAGATTGTCTGGGACGTAGTCCGAAGCACAAGCTTTAGCGGAGTAGCGGCATGAGTGATCTGGTCAGCATAGTTTTTTCAGTCGTTATGGTTGGGCATAGTTTATTCGGCACAACGGGGCCGGACATGCTGGATGCCGCATTGGACGCCACCAGCGAATCTGTCGAGGTGCGCGCGCAGATCATCAATGGTGCGCCGCTCAAATACAATTGGGAGAATTCTGACACAGCCGAGGGCATTGATGCGCGTATGGTGTTGCCGCAAGGCACAACCACGGATTTGATCCTGACCGAGGCAATTCCCCTAGCCAATCACCTGAAATGGAGCGAAACCGATCTCTATGCGCAGGCTTTTGCAGGGTTGGCATTAAGCGGCATGCCTGATGCGCGGGTGTTTGTGCAAGAGACGTGGCACAGCCTCAAAAGCGGTACAGGTGAGGCGGTTGAGTTCGACGAAAAGGCAGATTTACCATGGCGCGTGCGCCTGCAAGAAGATCTGTCTGATTGGGAAAACATCGTGGCAATGTTGCGCGGGGGCGTGCCAGATGCGGAAAACCGTGTTCAGCTTATTCCTGCGGGGCAGGCTTTGGCACGTTTGGATGATGCGATTGCCGCTGGCGAGGTGCCGGGGATCAACACAATCAACGCGGTGTTTGATGATGATATCCACCTGAATACGGTAGGGCATTATTTCGTTTCAATGGTGCAATACGCTGTTCTGACCGGGGCCAGCCCACAGGGATTGCCCTTCCGAGTGAAGGATCGTTATGGTAAGGTGTTTGAAGGTCTGGACGCAGAAACAGCCGCAGTTTTGCAGAGTGTGGCCCGTGAAGCCGTTGAGGGGTATCAGGCGGGTGAGGTTGTTGCCGCTCCGGTTCGTCTTGCGGCGGCCCCGGTTGATGTATCCGCTGATGAGGTGAATTCTAAAGCAGAAGCAGAAGCAGAAGCAGAAGTTGCGGAGCCAGCGCAACAGCTTGCAGAACCCGCCGATCCGCCAACACCGACAAAGCCCGAACTCGCGCCCGTTGTGCAAAACGCTGCACCCGCCGTTGCCGCAGACCCGATTGCGGTGGGGCTTGCGCCTGTGACCGATTGGTCCGCCCAGCAGCCTTTCCTTGATCTGATGAAAACAGCGCGTCCTTGGTTGGGGCATCTTAATGGTCAATTTGGCGGCATCGAATATGAAGAAATGGTCAAAGCAGGCCATATTGATCCGCAAGGCTGGGTGCTTAGCCTTCCGCGTACGGCTGGGTCTGTCGGAACGATGATCCTGACAGACCTGCCCGAAGCCGCAGCGGCGTCTCTTGAGGGGCGTTACATGTTGCGCTTTGAGGGCGCGGGGGTGGTTGAGGTCGCGGGCCGTGCCACCAACATCCGCTATGGGCGCGGTGAAGTGCAGTTTGATTATAGCCCTGGTCCGGGCAGTGTCGAAATTCGGATTCAGCGCACAAATAAATCAAATCCGGTCCGCAACATCACCGTGGTACGTGAAGAGCGTTTGGCGTTGTGGGAAAGCGGCGCGGTGTTCAACCCTGATTGGACCGCGCGGTTGGCCCCGTTTGACACATTGCGGATGATGGATTGGATGGAGACAAATAATTCAACTCAATCGCTTTGGGCGGATCGGCCTCTTAGCCTTGATGCCAGTTGGGCCCATGACGGGGTGCCGTTGGAAGTGATGCTGGCATTGGCCAATAGTCTGGGTAAAAATATCTGGATCAATATTCCACATCTGGCGGATGATGCCTATGTGCAGGCGTTCGCAAAGGCCGTTCGCAATGGTCTGGATCCCGCGCTGAAAGTCTATGTGGAGTATTCAAACGAGGTTTGGAATTTCCAATTTGCTCAAAGCCGCTGGGCAGATGCCCAAGCGCAAGCGCGCTGGGACAAGGCAGAGGTGGGCACGCAATTTTATGCGATGCGCGCTGCCGAAGTGGCACGCATATGGTCGGCCGAATTTAAAAACACACCTGCGCAATTGGTCAATGTGATCTCGACCCAGACGGGCTGGTTGGGGCTGGAGGACAACATCCTCAACGCGCCTTTGGTTGTCGCCGAAGGGACGCCAAAGCCATCGGAGGCATTTGATGCCTATGCCGTATCGGGTTATTTCGGCGGTATTTTGGGTTTGGAAGCACGCGGCGAAGCGGTGACGGCTTGGCTGGATGAAAGTCTGAAACGCGCAACCGAGACCGCAACAGCGCAAGGCCTTACGGGCGCAGCACTGGCCGAGGCGATCAATGCCACGCAATATGACTATGCGACTACATTGGCCGCACAAGAACTGACAGATGGATCGGTGAGCGGGCAGAATGTAGACACGGTCAGCGATCTGCAAACGCGGGTGTGGCCTTATCATGCGCAGGTGGCGAACAAGGCGGGTTTGGAGATGATCATGTATGAAGGCGGTAGCCATATTGTCGGGATCGGCGCACAGGTAGATGATGCGCGGCTGACGGATTTCTTTCAATATTTCAACTATACGCCCGAAATGGGCAGGCTCTATACCGCGTTGTTGGAAGGGTGGAAGGCCGCAGGGGGCAAGTTGTTCAACGCCTATGCCGATGTCTATGTCCCGACGAAATGGGGCAGTTGGGGCGCGTTGCGGCATCTGGATGACAGCAATCCGCGTTGGGATGCACTGGTGGCGGGCAGATGAGCGTTGCATGTAGCATCCTGATCCCTGCCCACAATGAAGTGGGCTACATCGAACCCTGTCTGGCGGCATTGCTGGCCAGTGACCCAACGGGCGCTGCTGTAGAAGTAATCGTGATGGCCAACGGCTGTAGCGATGACACGGTTGGCGTGTCGCGCAAATATACCGACGGGTTCATGGCCAAAGGGTGGGCGCTGACCGTGCTTGACCTGACGCAGGGCAGCAAGATGGGCGCGCTGAATGCAGGTGATGCAGCGGCGCGACATGGCGCCCGAATTTATGTGGATGCGGATGTCGTCGTTTCGCAATCGTTAATTGCGCAACTGGCGGCGGTGCTGGATGATTCGACACCGCGTTATGCCAGTGGCGGGCCGATTGTACAGGCGTCGGGCAGTGCGTTTACACGCATCTATGCACGTTTCTGGGCCAGTCTGCCTTTTGTCACCCATGGCGTGCCGGGGTTTGGGGTTTTCGCTGTCAACGCAGCGGCCCGCACCCGTTGGGGGGATTTTCCTGATATCATCTCGGATGATACCTTTGTCCGGCTGAGTTTTACCCCACAAGAACGTCACCGTGTGCCAGCGACCTACACTTGGCCGATGATCGAAGGGGCAGGGCCGCTGATCCGTGTGCGCCGCCGTCAGGATATCGGCGTGGCTGAGGTGCAAGAATTATTCCCAGCGCTTTGGGCCAATCATGATCCAATACCTGCGGATGCGCCCCCAATCTGGCGGCGTGCGCTGCGCGATCCGCTGGGTTTCGCGGCGTTTGGTGCAGTTGCTTTGGCGGTGCGTTTGCCCCACCGAAAACAAGAACGCTGGGCGCGGGGGCGTTAACCCGCGATAAACGCGGCCAATTTGGCGGCCTCGGTCTCTACGTCATGGCGCTCTAACACGCGAGCGCGTCCGGCTTGGGCCATCTGCGCCAGTGTCTCAGGAGTTGTCTGGGCCATATCCGCCATGGCATCTGCTAATGCAGCGGCATCACCAGCAGGGACAAGCCAGCCTGTTTTGCCGGGCTGAACCAGTTCGGGAATGCCCGCGATATAGGTGGCAATCACCAAACGGCCCGCCGCCATCGCCTCCATGATCACCATGGGTAGACCTTCGGCAAAGCTGGGCATTAGCAGGGCATGGGCGTTTTGTAACTCAGCCAGAATTCGTGCTTCATCGACCCAACCTGTGAGGGTGATGTGATCGGACAGGCCCAAATTTTTGATCCTCGCCTCAATCTCGGGACGCATTTCGCCGTCGCCGATCAGGGTCAGGTGGGCGTTGGGCTGTGTTGTTACCAGTTGGGTCATGGCATCCAAGGCCAGCAACTGGCCTTTCTGCTCGACAAACCGCCCAATTGCGACAAAGCGGGGGCCGCCCGTTGGCAATGGCGTTGGGTCAGGGAAATGGCTGGTATCGACGCCGCAATGCACCACCTTGATTTTGTCCCAATGGGCGGGGCCTGCCCAACGGCTGAGTTGGCTGCGGCCATAGCTGGTGATGGCGACGGTGAATTTTGACTGCGCGATTTTGTCGCCCAGTGAAAGGGCGCGGGGGGCGTCATACTCTTCGGGGCCGTGAACGGTAAAACTGTATTCAGGACCGCCAAGCGCATGGCATAGCATGGCGACTGCGGCGGCATTTGTGCCAAAGTGAGCATGCGCATGGGTGGCTTTGGCAGCTTCGCAAACCTTGGCGGCATAAGCGGCCTCAGCGAGGTAAATCAGATGTTTGAGAACGCCCACTTCTGAGCGTTTCCCACAGCGCCATGCCAGCGCCAGAGCACGCGCGAAACGTTTGGGCGCCAGCGAGAAGTTCAGCGCGGTTGCCCCCAGTAAGGCCATGGCACCCGCACGCAGGACATATTGCGTGGCAGCGGCCTCTTCCAAATCTTGGTTGTCCACCAAAGGCGCATCCCCCGCCCGCATCGCCAGCCGCGTGACCTTGTGGCCTTGGGCCTCCAACGCGCGGATTTCGCGGCGGATAAAACTGTGGCTGGGTTGCGGATAGCTGTTGAGGATATAGGCGATATGCAAGGTCGTGTCCTTCAAAGGTCGGTGTCATTTTACGCCGCCGCTTGGTACTGGCGCAAGGGGCGCGGGGGCGTTAGCAATGGGTAACAGTGAAACCGGAGATGAATGCGGCAAATGGGTGGTCTTTTACAGGAATTACGCGGCGGGCGCCTTATGGCGCGGGTCTTTCGCAGCACATCGTGGATTTTACTGGGATATGGCGGCTCACAAGGGCTGCGGTTGGCGTCAAACCTGATCCTGACGCGGCTTTTGTTCCCCGAAGCTTTTGGTCTGATGGCCCTGATCTCGCTGGTGACGGTGGGATTGATGCTGTTTTCCGATGTAGGCATCGCGCCCTCTATCGCCCAGAGTAAACGCGGCGATGACCCTGAATTTTTGAACACAGCGTGGAGTATCCAAGTTCTCCGCGGTATTGGCCTTTGGGTCACCGCGACCGCATTGGCTTGGCCTTTTGCGCAGTTTTATGATGCACCCGAATTGACGCGGTATTTGCCCATCGCGGCGCTGGCGCTGTTGATCACAGGATTTAACCCCACGCGTATTGAGACGGCACATCGTCATTTGATGATGGGCCGTTTGACGCTGCTGGATCTGACATCGCAACTGATCGGGTTGATTGTGATGGTCGGGTTGGCGTGGTGGCTGCAATCTGTTGTGGCATTGGTGATCGGTGGCGTTGTGGGGCCTTTGGCAAAACTGGCGCTGACATGGGCCTTTTTGCCGGGACCCGCCAACCGCTTCCGGTGGGAACCTGCTGCGGTGCGTGAATTGGTTACTTTTGGAAAATGGATTTTTCTGAGCACAGCATTTTGGTTTTTCGCCAGCCAAGGTGACCGTGCCGTATTGGGCAAATTCCTGAGCCTCGACAGTCTTGGTATCTATAATATCGCGTTTTTCCTTGCCAGTTTTGCGATGCAATTGGGGACGGCGGTAACAGGGCGGGTGATGATCCCTGTGTACCGCGATGCCAAACATGAGGTGCGCAAGATTGCCAAGCTGCGGGGCACCATCAGTGGGGTGGTGCTGACGCTGTTATTGATCATGGCTTTCGTTGGGCCATGGTTGGTCGGGTTTCTTTACGATGCGCGTTACGCTTTGGCAGGGGGGATTGTGACGCTATTGGCGGTGGCACAAATCCCGCAGGTTATCGGGATGAGTTATGATCAAGCGGCCTTGGCCGCCGGCGATTCACGCCGCTTCTTTGTGGTCTCCGCCAGCCGCGCCGTGTTTCAGATCACGTTTTTGATTGTGGGTGTGACCAGCTTTGGCTTGATCGGCGCGATCATCGGCATGGGGGTGGCGCATACGCTGACCCATCCGGTGATGATCTGGCTGGCGCGTAAACATGATGCGTGGGACATGCGCCATGACGTGATCTGCGCGCTTGCCGCAGGCAGCTTGGGGGCCTTGGCGCTTTGGATCAACCGCGATGCGGTTGCCGCGCTGAGCCTGCTGGGGTGATCAGGAATGCCGTGCCAGACGTGCGGCACGGCCTGCTTTGCCAGAGTCGCGGCGCTTTTGACGTGATCCACGCCACTTAGAACTTTGGTATTTCGGGGCAAGTTCGGGGATAGATACCACTGGCATTACCCCTGTCTCACGCTTCATCTGACGGGCTGAGCGGATGATGGGGCGGCGTAGTTCCAGTAGCCACGCGATGATAAAGGCGAAAATGGTAGAACCCATCGCGGCTATGATCGCGCGCTTTTTCTTGCTCATCGTGATAGGGTAATCTGGGACTTGTGCTTCTTCGATGGTGGTCAGACGTTCACCCTGTGCACCAACTTCGAGGTTGAATGACACTTGTGCTTCGTTGCGGCGCGCAGCGATGGTTTCCAATTGTCCGCGCAGCTGTTCCATACGGCGGTCAAAATTTGTCAGTGTCCGCTGGATTTCGGGCGAACCTTGGATGGTTTCAGTGAGCGCGGTACGGCGGGCGTCCAATAGGCTTCGCTGCTGTGTCAGAGTCTGCATCTGTGCATCCAGTTCACGTTCTTCGCGCTGAACGGTTGACGCACGTGCGGAGCGGTCAATCTGGGAACGTGCCAATTGTGCGGTGATGATTTCGCGGTCGATGTCCAAAATGGATTCGTTCAACTGAGCCACTTCGGACATGCGAAATTCGACACCACCCTCGATGGATAGGTCGTTTTCCTGCCTGAAGGTTTCAAGCTCGGCCTCAAGTGAGGCGATGCTTTCAAGGACAACTACTTCCTGACGTTGGAAAAACTCCAATGTTTGCGAGGTTTGTTCGCGGCGTTGGGCCGTCATCAAGGCGCGTGTCTGCTGGGCAAACTCATGGGCGACGTCGCGGGCCAGTTGGGCTTCTTCCATTTTGGCAGTGATCGTCAGAACAGAGATTGTTCCGTCATCTGCAAAGCCCTCGCGCGCCGCTGCTACGCCGTTGATGGACACGGCATTGCGCAAAAGTTGGACTTTTTCGCTTGGCTTGAGTGCTGCAAGATTGCTGTAGATGCCATATTTTTCGATGATGAGTTCGAGGCTTCCGCGCGCCATAAGTTGTTGCTGGATCAGCTGTAGCCGCCGTGCGGATGATCCCTCAACGGTTGAGCGGGCTAATTCATCGTTGATTTTAGGCTGCTCGACCTGAATGACTTCGGAGGATTGATACAGGTGCACATAGCTCATCGCCCAATACAGGCCCGAAATGCTGCCGAGAATGATCACAAGTGATATGACAACCAGCCTGCGCCGTGTCATGTCCAGGAAATCCTGCCACGTGTAAATTGGGCCCATTTTCGCCTCGCTCGAACTGATTTATTGTCTCTAAACGCTGGGCGTACCCTACCGTCAGTGACATGTTTTTCTACGCAGTACCGCTAAATTCGGGCCATTATATGACGCCTATTTATGCTGTGCAAAAAAAAAGGCACGGAACTTGTAAGCTAGAAACGCTCGATGCTGGAGGCGCGGGCGCGGTTGAGGATGACGCCCAAAAGGGGGACCTGATTGCCAAGTACGCGTTCACATTCTGCCAGATGCTTTGCCATAGTCTGGGTGCCGTCAGATACAAGTAAAACACCGTCTAGCTGTGGTAGGAAGGCGGCGGTATCGTCAAAGGTCAACAAAGGCGGCAGGTCAAAGAGAACAATATCGGGATTCAAAGCAGCACGCATTTCTGCGAGGCTGACGGCTGTCGCTGGATCTTGCAGGATTTCGGCTGCATCTTCCAGCGCAGTATCCGCGAGGCCAATTGCAAGTGTGTCGCTAACGCGCTGGATGTAATCGCTGATTGCGACATCTCCAGCCAGAAAGTCACGCAAGTTACCGGATTGGGAGGGGTCCATATCCAACACTTTGGCCATACCGGGTGCGCGCATGTTGAAATCCATCAACACGGTACGTGAAGAGGGCACCCGTGACAGGCTGGCTGCCAGATTTGCGGCAGTAAATGTGCTGCCGCAGCCTTTGGTCGGGGAAGCAATCCCGATGTTAATCCAACCGTTCTGTTTTACGGTTTGGCGCAGGCGTGTCCGGAGCAAATCAAAGGCCCGTGACACGTCAGTTGCGCGGAAATCTTCGGCAGCCTGACTGCCTTCCAGAATATGCTGGTCTTTGCCCGGTTCTTGTTCATGCAGCAGTCCCCACAGGTCGCGTGGAGGTGCGACAGGCGCTGACGGCTCATTCACAAGTGGAGCAGGTACGTTTTTTGTGCTGTGCTCCACGATGAGCTCTGCCTCGACATTAGGGGGCCTTGTTGCCGTTTTAAAACGGCGCGGGCGTGTGAAGCTACCCTGCGAAGGCACCATGCGGTCATCAGGTGCTGCCTCAGGTTCGGCAGTCGCGGATGTGAAGGTATCCTTCATGAGGGGAGGCTTTCGGGTTTTGAACATGCGCCCAATATAGCGCATGTCGAGTTATAATAATAGCAGGCTTGGAGCCTTAGCAGCCGGTGCGGCGCAACATAACGCCGACAGTTTTGTAAATGATGGCAATATCACCAGTTACTGACATCGCTTTGTTATACGTGGCGTCAACTTCGTTGCGGAATGAAAATCCGTTTTCATTGCGTGCCGAGACTTGCCACAGGCCTGTGATGCCGGGGCGCAGCGCAAAGTAATGCGCTGGATCGCCATACATCTGGAGTTGGTCGGGCATCATTGGGCGTGGGCCGATCAGGCTCATTTCGCCCCATAAAACATTCCAAAGCTGTGGCAGTTCATCCAGCGACGTTGAGCGAAGCAGGGCACCCACACGTGTCACGCGGGGGTCATTGATCAGCTTTTGCTTTTCATCCCATTCGCGACGCATTTCTGGGTCGCTTGCCAGATAGTCTTCTAATACCGCATCTGCATCACGCACCATTGTACGCAACTTCAATATCGAAAAGTGCTTGCCGTTTTTCCCCAGACGGTCCTGACGGTAAAACGGGTTGCCGCCTTCAAACCACAGAGCAATCACACAGAGCACCATGATTGGCACAAAAAAGGGCAAGCTGAGCAGGACGAGCAGTGTTTCAAGTAAACGCTTGCCACCGGCGCGATAAATCGAGCTTTTTACGGGCGTTTCCGTGCTGGTGTCAAAGACAGCAGTAGCCGCACGCATCACCGCTAGATGTGCATTCAGATTGCAACCTGGATGTGTCAGCGTTGCCATGCCGTAGCCCGGCTGATCGGTTTCAAATTTCTTCATAGTCTTAACCCCCCAGGGTCATGTCGTCGTTCAAGTAGATGCTTTGATCCATTCAAGGCACCGATCGTATCTTTCGGGCAGGCAGTGGTCTGTCTTTCCGCGTGTCGTTTGGTGTGATGCAGGGGCGCAAAAGTTCCTGAACCGCGTCGTATAGAGTTTTTGATTCTACGCCTTGTGCCTTATCTCGAACACATTGCGCAAATCCTTGACGTATGCATAACAGATTTTAGACACATTTGAGGGGGAAAATTCGAAACAATCTGTTTACTGTTTGTGGTTAAGCCAAAATGGATATGGGTGCCCACAGGGGGAGTTTTATTGATATTTTATTGGGGGAATGTGGCAGCCCGTAGGGGAGTCGAACCCCTCTTTTCAGGTTGAAAACCTGACGTCCTAACCGATAGACGAACGGGCCACACTTTGTAGGGCGTCTTTAGGCAATCCATTGAGGGGGCGCAAGAATAAATTCATTCCAAAATGCATTTTTTTTTGATTTTTAGGCCCGAGCTGCGTCTTCGAGCCGTAATTGTACGGTTTGGCGCCCCCGCCATGTATTGATGTCTAGTCTGCCCGCCAGATGAAAATGCGCGCCGCCGTGTGCTTCCAGCGCTGGACCCAGCGCAGAATCGAACGCACCAAAGCAAATCGCGTCCAATCGGGGACTGTGTCCGTCGCCGAAACTGACTTTGATGTGGGTTTCGCCGACTCGGCGGGCTGAAAAGATTCGCATATCGGCAAAAACATACCTTGGAGCAGAGGCGCCCGCCCCAAACGGTCCAGCTGATTCGACGGCTTCGGTCAATTCGACACTGGCCGCGCCGGGCATGAGCATCCCGTCGAGTCGCAAATCAGACGGCCCCAGCAAATGCGCGCCTTGTTTCTCCAAAAGCGCGGTAAGCTGTGCCATCGCCTCTTCCAGCTTGTCTTCTTGCACTGTCAGACCAGCCGCCATTTTATGGCCGCCGCCTTTGATCAATACGCCCTGCGTGCTGAGCTTTTGGATGCAGGCGCCCAGATCAATGCCCGTGACCGAGCGGCCCGAGCCTTTGCCGATGCCATCATCCAGCCCGATTACCACAGCGGGACGGCCAGTTGCTTCTTTTAGGCGGGCGGCGACAATGCCCACCACACCCGGATGCCAGCCTTTTCCCGCTGCCCAGACCAATGCGCCATCGGTGCCGCGGTCTTCGGCCTGCGCCAATGCGGCAGCACGTACAGCGTTTTCGACCTCGCGGCGTTCCGTATTCAGGGCGTCCAAACGCTCGGACAGCGCGGCGGCCTCATGGGGATCATCGGTGGCCAGAAGGCGTGCGCCCAAATCTGCTTTGCCCACACGCCCGCCCGCGTTGATGCGCGGTCCCAGCATAAAGCCAAGGTGATAGGCCGCAGGAGCGGTATCCATACGTGCGATATCGGAGAGGGCAGAAATGCCCACGCGCGCGCGCCGCGCCATGACTTTTAGGCCTTGGCGGACAAACGCACGGTTCACACCGATCAGCGGGGCCACATCGGCCACCGTTGCCAGCGCCACCAGATCAAGCATCGCCATCAGGTCAGGCCCTTTGACCTGATCTTCGCGCAACTGTCGTCCTGCTTCTACCAGCATCAAGAACACCACTGCCGCCGCACACAGATGCGCCAGCGCGCCGTCTTCGTCTTGGCGGTTGGGATTCACGACAGCCAGACAATCAGGCAAGGTTTCACCGCCTAAGTGGTGATCCAACACAATCACATCCGCGCCTTTGGCGGCGGCGATGGGGTCATGGGACAGCGTGCCACAATCGACACAGATGATCAGATCATGGTTGGCGGCCAGTTCGGCCATGGCCTCATTGTTGGGGCCATAACCTTCGTCGATGCGGTCGGGGATATAAAGAGTGGCATCGCGGCCCATTTGGCGCAGCCATACAAGTAGCAGAGCGGCTGAACTGCCGCCATCGACGTCATAGTCTGCAAAGACGGCGATACGTTGACGGGATTTTACGGCCAGAAGGAAACGCGTTGCGGCGGTTTCCATGTCGCGCAGGCTGCGCGGGTCTGGCAGTAGGTCGCGTAGGGCAGGGGCAAGGAATATTGCTGCCTCGGAGGCTTCAACCCCGCGCCGCGCCAGAACCTGACAAACGGCCATTGGCAAATTTGTCTGCTGGCTCAACGCTTCTGATGCGCGGACAGCTTCAATACCCGGCCCTACCCAGCGCCGTCCTGTAAGTGAGGTTTCGACGCCTAAAAAGGCAGGGGCGGGTGTTGTGGTTTGGTCTGTCAAACTTCCTCGATTCGCAGGGCCACGGGGTCATCTACCACAACGGATGTGGCCCCAAAGGCCGCAAGCGCGTGGTCAATGTCGGCGCGGGTGGTTTTATGGGTCACGATGAGCACGGGGGCGCTGCCGCTGACGTGGCCGTATTGGCGCATCCGGTCAATGGAGACACCTGCCTCGCCCAGCACGGCGGCGACTTTGGCCAAAGCCCCGGGTTTATCGGTGAGGGCCATGCGCAGATAATACGGCGCAGGGCGTTGGCTGAGGGCAGGGGTGGCTGCCTCTAGCGTGTTGGCAGGCTGGCCAAAGACAGGCATGCGGAAGCCGCGCGCGATGTCGCAAATATCTGACAGAACTGCGCTGGCTGTCGGGCCGGCGCCGGCACCCGCACCGCGCAGCACAATCTGCCCGACAGCGTCGCCTTCAAGGACCAGCATATTTGTGCCGCCTTGCAATTGACCCAGCGGGGATGTGTCAGGCACCAGACAAGGCTGCATGCGCTGTTCCAGCCCGCGGCCCGTCATCTGCGCGACGCCCAGAAGTTTGATTTTATAGCCCATGTCGGCTGCGGCGCGAATGTCTTCGATTGAGACGCGCTCAATCCCTTCCAACTCAATTCCTGCGAAGTTGACTTTGGTGCCAAAGGCCAGCGACGACAGGATCGCCAGTTTATGCGCCGCGTCGATGCCGCCTACGTCCAACTGTGGATCGGCCTCAAGATAACCCAGCCCGTCGGCTTCGGCAAAAACATCTGCGTAGGGCAGGCCCGCGTCTTCCATGCGGGTCAGGATATAGTTGCACGAGCCGTTCATCACCCCCATTACGCGGGTGATCTCATTTCCGGCAAGGCCTTCTCCCAACGCTTTGATGACGGGAATGCCGCCAGCAACAGCGGCCTCGTATTTGATCACACAGCCCCGCGCTTCGGCGGCTTCGGCAAGGGCTTGACCGTGCATGGCCAGCATTGCTTTGTTGGCAGTCACAACGTCTTTGCCCAAGGCCAACGCGGCTTCGGTTGCGTCTTTGGCGGGGCCGTCTTCGCCGCCCATCAATTCTACGAACACATCCACATCATCGCGTTTGGCCAATGCTACGGGATCATCTTCCCATGCATAGGAGGATAAGTTGACGCCGCGATCTTTGGCTTTGCTGCGCGCTGAAACGGCTGTGATGACCACGGGGCGGCCTGTGCGGGCCTCCAACATCGCGGCTTGTTTGCGCAGGATGTGCAGCACACCCACACCGACCGTTCCCAAACCTGCAATTCCGAGACGAAGAGGTTTTGACATGGCGCTGAATCCTTACATTAACTGAACTTGGGGCCGATGTAGCCCTAACGCAGCCATCGTGCAACGTAAGACGGGGGGCTTATTGCAACCCTTTTTCCAAGCGCTGACGTTCGCGCCCGCTGAGAACCGATCCGCGCAAGCGGGCGGCCCGTGCTTTGAGCGCGGAAACCCGTCCGTCAATTGTGGCCGTTGCTTGCACCGGCTCTGTACCGACAGATTGAGCAGAGGCCAGAACCGGACCTAGCGGCACCAATGCCGGATAGTCTGCCGCAGTGAGTTCGGGGGTGATGGTGCGTTCCAACGCGGGAAACTCTGCGCAGGCTCCCACAAGGGAGAGTGTCGCCAAAAGGGCAAGAAAAGGGTGTACGCGTTTCATGATGCAAGGTTTGCACCACTACAGGGCCGTCTTGCAAGTGTATTGCTACTGATGCCGCAGAAAGGGTTTACTTTTTGAACGTGCGTTCAGATAAGGTGATGCCATGGCACGTACCGCAGGATCACATTCAGACATCACCGGCCCACGGGTTCGGGAGGCCGCGCTCAGGCTGTTTGCGCAGGGGGGCTATGCCGCCGTTTCCATGCGCGCGATTGCTGCCGAAGTCGGTGTGCAGGCGGGCGCGCTGTATAATTACACCCCTGATAAGCAATCGCTTCTGTTCGATCTGATGGAAAGCCACATGACCGAATTGTTGGCGACGGTGGCGGATGATCCGACGCAACCTGCTGATGCGCGGTTGGATGGGTTTGTCGGGTTCCACATCCGCTTTCATCACGCGCGACCTGATGCCGTGTTCATTGCTTATATGGAGTTGCGTAACCTCACCGAGGACAATTTTGCCCGTGTTGAGGCGCTGCGCCGTGTCTATGAAGACGGGCTAGAGCAGATTTTGCGCGATGGGGTGGCGGCGGGTGTGTTTAAGGTGGGCGATACCAAAATCGCTACGCTGGCCATTATCGCCATGCTGACAGGGGTGAATACGTGGTTTCGGGCCGGCGGGCGATTGTCGTTGGAGGAAGTCACCGCGCAGTATCGCGACATGGTGCGCCGCGCGGTGACCTGAGGGTTAATGGGCGGGTTTGATAAACGTCCCGTTGTTGAGCTCTTTCACAGCTTGCCGTAGTTCTTCACGGGTGTTCATCACAATTGGTCCGTGCCATGCGACGGGTTCATCAATGGGTGCGCCCGAGATCAGCAAAAATCGCAGTCCTTCTGGCCCAGCCTGAACTGTCACCTCATCCCCCGACCCAAACCGTACCAGCGTGCGGTCGCCTGACATGTCACGAATGTTTAACTCTTCGCCTGCGACCTCTTTTTCCAGCAAAACTCCAGAAGGATGGCTGGCATCCACAAAGGCACCAGCCCCTTGAAAGATATACGCAAAAGCACGGCGATAAGTATCGATCTTGAAGGTTTTACGTACACCTGCGGGCACGGTCACACCCAGATATTGCGGATCAGCTGCGATGCCATCCACTGGGCCGCGTTTCCCCCAAAATTCTCCGGTGATGACACGCACGCGGGTGCCGTCATCGTCGATCACCTCAGGGATCGCGTCAGAAGTGATGTCCTGATAACGCGGCGCGGTCATTTTCTGCGCTGAAGGCAGGTTCCCCCAAAGTTGAAAGCCGTGCATCTGGCCGCTGGCATTCCCCTGAGGCATTTCCTGATGCATGATTCCCCGTCCTGCGGTCATCCATTGGACATCGCCCGCTCCCAAAGTGCCCTTGTTGCCAAGGCTGTCTGAGTGCTCAACCGCGCCTTCAAGCACATAGGTGATGGTTTCGATCCCACGGTGCGGGTGCCACGGGAACCCTTTTTCAAAATCGATGGGGCGTTCATTGCGGAAATCATCGAACAGCAAAAACGGGTCAAGCTCGCTTGGGTCTTGGAACCCGAAAGCGCGGTGGAGTTTGACGCCTGCGCCTTCCATGGTGAGTTTGGCGGCGCGGGTTTCTAATGTGGGTCTGATAGACATGGCGATATTCCTTTCCACGTTGTTGCCTGAAATTTAGGGTCGGATTTGCAGCGAAACAAGGCGAGCGAGCGCAGGCCTGATGTGCGTAAATGCGCCAAGGCTTGTCGGGGTGGATTTCTGCAACTAGGGGTCGGCTAAAGGAGTGCCAATTATGACCACATTCGCTGATGCACCTGCGACCAACCCGGACACAAACCCTGATGAAGTTCTTTTTACCTTGGGCGTCGCTGCCCCGCGACGGTATTTGGGGATGGGGCTTTTGGGGATGCTGGGTCTGATGTTGATCTACATCGGCAGTTTCCAATCCCCTGCATTCGGGTGGGGGTTGTTGCTGGTGCTGCTCGGCGCGGGATCACTATGGATGGTGGATAAAATGCGGCGGGCTTCTGGTACGCGGATTGAATTAACCAGAACAGTGCTGCGCGATAGTGATGGCACTGTAATCGTTACCCTTGCGGATATTGAAAAGATGGACAGCGGCTTGTTTGCATTTAAACCGTCAAACGGGTTTTTGGTGCGTTCCAAACGGCCCTCTGGGAAAGATTGGCGTCCGGGTCTTTGGTGGCGTGTGGGGCGGCGCATCGGAGTGGGTGGCATGACACCTGCCAGTCAAACCAAGCGTATGGCCGAGATTATTGGCGAGATGGTCGCGGAGCGGGATCGCTTGTCGCACCAATAATACAAAATTCCGAGGGCACAAACGAAAACCCCCGAATGGTTTTGCCATTCGGGGGTTTTGTTGATTTGCTAGGGTGGATCAGCTGTCTGTCCACGTCACCTGTGGCGCATAGCGGGGGCGCGTAAAGATGAAGTTCGAGATTTCTCGCGTACCCAGACCTGTGTTGAAGGGGGGCACATAATCGGCGTAGGTTTCGACGACAATGATACGTTCTTGATCCACCAGAACCGGCAGTCTGTCAGACCAGTTAGTCACATCACTGTCGGTCAGAGCTTGATGGTCGCCACGGGACTTGGACCAGTCCAGCTTGAATGTTTTTGTGGCTTCATCATAGTACAAGATTGAAATCCGCACTGAACTCTCCTGAGAGCTACGGGTCAGCGTTTTAAACACACCTTGCGCGCCATCAATGTAGTCGTTGTCAATCGACATTGTCTCGCGAGAGACCATATCGCCGATTGTATACGCGGCCTTCTGGTGCATCGTGTGTTGACGAAACGCGTCATACAGGGTGAAGATGGACGCCAGTACCAGTAGGATTGCCGGGATCATGATCATCGCTTCGATGGCCACAGCGCCTTTTTCATCTTTGAGAAACCCATTCTTGAGGGTTGATTTGAGTTTGCTAAAAAACATTATTCTGGCTCCTGAGAGAATGCACTGATTGAGACCATTTCACCGTAGCCGTCACCATCTTTGTCCAGCTCTTTACCAAGTCCCATTTTGTTCCAAAGTGGGACGTATCTGTAGCAAGCACGCATGAACATCAGTTCATGCTCTTCGCCCAAGGTCCATCCACGTACTGGTGCAACCTCTTCGGAAGAGTTGATACAGTCGGCTCTTGTTTCAAGTGGTGTGTAAGCGCGCGGGTCCTTTTGTACCATTTCGAGACGCAGGTTTTGTTCGCAATCGTTTAAACCACCAGAGTTTGCGCAGATCGTTTTCACAATTGTGTCGTGCGTGTACTCTGCCCCCGTGAATAAACGAACTTCGCGGGTGGTGATTTCAAGGGCGCGATCAAGCTGCATCTGGCGAATGGAATGCATGCTCATCTCAAATCCGAAGAAGAACGGGATGAAAAGGGCAGGAACCAAGATTACAAATTCGATCACAAAGACTGAGCCTCTTTCCTCTTTGCGGAAACGGCGCAGGTAGTTTTTCATACGCATATTCATTGTGTGAGCCTCAGTTGGTTGATTTGACGTGCAATGGATTTGAAAGCATCCGCAATTTCCAGACCATCAACCCGGAAGAAGTGGCTGGGAGAGGAAGCACAGTTTTGCATGATGGATGCACTGTAGTCGCTCACTTCGAAACCGATAGACCAGATGATGATACCGTTGTCTTTTGCTGCAGTACATATGCTGTTCAGCAAGGTGTTGCCTTTGCTGGTCCAATACTTTTGATACGGAGTTCCGTAGGCTTCGTTATAAGAAACATTCTGCCGTAGCCACCAATCCAAGTTGTTGTTTTTCCAATGCTCGGCCTGCGAGATGTTCGCATACATTTCTGGTGGAATTTGTTTGGTCGCGGTGTTTACGCCGTCGGTCATCAAGATAACGGTTTTGAGGGTGTCGACATCATCCATTGGAGCAGGGCGCGATGAAAAGACAGTATCAATGGCGCCAGATGAGGCGAGTCTTTCATTCGCGGGCTGGAATGCGGGATCAAGTAGTCCAGCAGCCCATTTCATACCCAGATAGATCGCGGTGTTACCGTTTGCAGGCAAATTATCGATTTTGTCTTTAAGCTCGGTTGCGTTCTGGCTAAATGCCAAGATTTCGGTTCTCGGGTCATCGTTGCAGTTTGGATAAGTCTTGCTGTTGGATGACGAAACACCCCAGTAGAAAAATTGGGTTTGTTCATGCGCTTCGTCTGGATCAATGGCGGTGGTATCATACTCGCTATCGAGGAAGTCGACGCATGTACCGTAAGGGTTGTTCCGGTTTATGGCCATAGCATCAAAGACATCGCGACCCGCCGTCACAGTTGTGGCGTAAGGGATCAAAGAAATTGAAACGCGGTCTTGGGTGGCCGTGTTAACCACAAGATCAACAAAATCTTTGGCCGCAGTGCGTAAGTTGCCGATTTTGTTGTTCGAACGCATTGAACCCGAAATATCGAGAACCATGGAGACTTCGACGCTGGTTACACTTTCTTCTGCAGTTGCGATGCTGCGCAAAGGTAACTCGTCGATGCCAAGCAATGGCATGAAGTTGGTCGGCATGGAGCCTATTGAGTCTACAGTGACGCTTCGGAAGTTAAGAAAACCGTCTTCTTCAACATTGTTGGTTGCCACTGTGATCTTGTTGATAGCCTCAGGGATACCCGCTTTTGCGAAGTAGTCTTTTACCACGTCTTTGGGGTCCTGTGTCTGACCCAAATCCGCTGCGGCCAAAACGGCGCGGTCAGCGGTGTTCTGAATCTGGACGCGGCGCATTTCATTGCGTTGCAAGTCGAACGAGATACCTGCAATCAGCGCCATAATCATGATCATTGCAATTGCGAAGATGGTTACAGCACCGTCTTCTTCTTGCGCGAACCGGCGCAGGTTTGGATATTTAATCCGTCCCGCTAATGCCGGGACGGCTGTTGTCGAAAACAGTTTTGACATCATCTTCACCTCTCATACCTGTCCCAATCGACATGATGGGACTTGTGGTTATTCAAGGGTTGTTATCGCGTGTGAACGTGTCCGAATTGGGGCGAAACTATGAATTATAGTCATATTTTAAAGGTATTTAGGATATAATCATGACACATTCTTCAGAGTGTTTCGTGTCGGTAAACAGTAGGGGTGTTAAAGTGGTATCTATTGAATTTTAGTTACGTGACCGATGACAGAATAGTTAACGTGAGTCGCAATAGAAATCTTAAAAGAAGGCCCGCGGCAGTGTCAGTGGCTCTTATGTCTGGATAATCGGTGGGTTTTTGTTAACCAAGGCGGCATATCGTTTTGTCTGTACCTGATGTTAAGCTGGCGCTCTTCCACTTCGTTAACGCATCGACTTTACGGAGCTATTTCACGCTCTTGCTCTAAAGGGGCACGCAATTCGATGCGTTTCAGGCGATTAAAAAAGTGGCATTTATAATTGCGATACCTATGCTATCGGGGCGTACAAGATTCTCTTGTCTGCCTAGCCACGTCAGTAATTGTTTCCTATCACAAGGCACTCTGTCATGAACCCATCCCTAAACGAGCCGAGCTTTCGCGAAAGTGTAAATTTGATGTTCAACCGCGCGGTTGATCTCATGGACCTCAAGCCGGGGCTTGTTGAGAAAATCAGGGTGTGTAACGCAACCTACACCGTGCGTTTCGGTGTGCGCTTGCGGGGCGATATCAAGACTTTCACCGGCTACCGCTCGGTTCACTCTGAACATATGGAACCGGTTAAAGGCGGTATTCGTTACTCTCTGGGCGTTAATCAGGATGAGGTCGAAGCGCTGGCGGCGTTGATGACGTTTAAATGCGCGCTGGTCGAAGCGCCTTTTGGCGGCTCCAAAGGCGGGCTGTGCATTGATCCTCGTGAGTATGAGGTACATGAGCTGGAGATGATCACCCGTCGTTTTGCCTATGAGCTGATCAAACGCGATCTGATCAATCCGGCACAAAACGTGCCCGCCCCTGATATGGGTACGGGCGAGCGTGAAATGGCGTGGATTGCAGACCAATACAAACGCATGCACACAACTGACATCAATGGCGCGGCCTGTGTGACCGGTAAGCCGATCAATGCAGGTGGTATTCAGGGCCGTACAGAAGCGACAGGCCGCGGCGTACAATACGCTCTGAGGGCGTTCTTCCGCGACAGCGAGGGTGTCAAAAAGGCAGGAATGAGCGGCACGTTGGATGGCAAGCGCATCGTCGTGCAGGGTTTGGGCAACGTGGGCTATCACGCGGCCAAATTCCTGAGCGAAGAAGACGGTGCTCCGATTGTAGGTGTGATTGAGTATAACGGTGCCATCTGGAACGATAACGGTATCGACATCGACGCGCTGAAGGCACACATCACCGCCGAGGGATCGCCCAAAGGATTTGCGGGCGGCACGTTTGTCGAAGATGGTGCCGGCATGCTGGAAGCAGAGTGCGACATCCTGATCCCCGCAGCACTTGAGGCGGTTATTAATCTGCGCAACGCCCATGACATCAAAGCGCCACTGATCATCGAGGCGGCGAACGGTCCTATCACCGCAGGCGCGGATGAGATCCTGCGCGAAAAAGGCACGGTGATCATCCCTGATATGTATGCCAACGCGGGCGGCGTTACAGTGAGCTATTTTGAATGGGTTAAAAACCTGTCTCACATCCGCTTTGGCCGTATGGGCCGCCGTCAGGAAGAAAGCCGCCATCAGTTGATTGTGGACGAATTGGAGCGGATCAGTCGCGACACCTCGATCAATTGGACGCTGAGCCCCGATTTCAAATCCAAATACCTGCGCGGCGCGGGCGAGTTGGAGCTTGTCCGCTCTGGTTTGGATGACACGATGCGGATCGCATACGAGTCAATGGCCAAGGTCTGGCATGAGCGTGCGGATGTAACGGATTTGCGCACAGCTGCTTATCTGGTTTCCATCGGCAAGGTTGCCGCCAGTTATCAAGCCAAAGGCCTGTGAGGCTGAAAGGGGCAATTGCAGTGGTCGCGACCTTTTGGGTCGCGCCCGCTTTGGCAGAGAACGCTGTCTACGGAGAGGTGGATTTGATGGGGCTTGCCAAGGAAAGCCGGTCGCTCAACCCCAATTTTGCCACGCATTTGTCTATGGTGTGTAATGTGAACGGGCCAGATGGGTTTCTCAGCATCCGCAGCGGACCGGGCAGTGATTTCAAGGCCCTGCGCAAACTCAAAAGACTTGCCATCGTAGAAGTAGACGCAAACGAGCGGCGCGGGCGCTGGGTGCGGGTGGTTGATGCCTACCGTGAGGTGACGCCAGAGGGGCAGGGCGTCGCGCATAAGAGGTTGTCGGTTCAGGGCTGGGCGCATGACGGGTATCTGTGCGATTTTATCGACTGAGAAATGTGAAACTTTGAATAGACGCCTGATTAACGGCGGACAGTGCATCTGTCGCAGGCTAGTCTGTTTTTATGATGTTCGATTTACACAATGACGATCTGCTATACGCAGCCCTTTTGGCGCGCGACCCCGCATGGGACGGGCGTGCCTGGGTTGGTGTGGCTTCCACTGGCGTATTTTGCCGCCTGACCTGTCCGGCACGCAAACCCAAGCGCGAGAATTGTACATTCTTTGAAACAATGGGCGGTGCAATAGAAGCGGGATACCGCGCGTGCAAACGCTGTCATCCCATGGCTCCTGCCGCTGAAGGTGAACCAGCAGTCAAAGCACTGCTGGCGGCATTGGAGGAAAATCCTGCACGGCGCTGGACGGAAGGCGATATCGCTGCGATGGGGTATGATCTGTCGACGGTGCGGCGGGCGTTCAAACGTCATTTCGGGATGACCTTCCTTGAAATGGCGCGACTGGCGCGGTTGCGGGCAGGTGGGGCTGAATTGGTCGGCGGTGGGCGTGTGATCGAAGCGCAGCTAGAGGCGGGCTATAGTTCGGCTTCGGCGTTTCGGGCGGCTTTTGCGGGCTGGCTCGGCCTGCCACCGGGGGCATTTCATGCGGATGCGGTGCTGCGGGCGGATTGGATCGAGACCTCTCTGGGGGCGATGGTTGCCGTATCGTCAGAACATGCGCTGCATTTGCTGGAGTTTACCGAACGGCGTGCCTTGCCCACCGAATTGGCGGCGCTGCGGCGCGATGCAAAAGGCTCGCTTGGATTTGGCCGTTTTGCCCCAACTGATCAGATCGAGCGTGAGATAGCCGATTTTATGACAGGCACCTGTGCCGCGTTTCAGACACCTCTGCGCCCGTTGGGCACGCCCTTTACGCAAACGGTCTGGCATGCACTGCGCCAGATACCTGCAGGTGAAACGCGCAGCTATAGTCAACTTGCCCGCGATATGGGGCGGCCTGATGCCACCCGCGCTGTTGCCCGTGCAAACGGTGCGAACCCCATCGCGATTGTGATCCCGTGCCACCGTGTCTTGGGGGCTGATGGCAGTCTGACGGGATATGGCGGCGGGCTGTGGCGCAAACAAAAACTGATTGAACTGGAACGCGGCTTTGCCGTGAAAGGAAAAGACAATGCTCAATAAAGTACATGACTTCGCGGCCCTGCACGTCAAAGGCGCACCATTGGTGCTCTACAACTGCTGGGATGCGGGGTCGGCCAAGGCAATCGTTGAAGGCGGTGCAGTTGCTTTGGCGACAGGCAGTTGGTCGGTCGCGGCAGCGCAGGGGTATGAGGACGGTGAAGTCATGCCACTGGCCGAGTTACTGGCGGTGGTAAAGCGTATCGCCCAGACCCAAGAGGTGCCCGTTAGCGCGGATTTTGAAGGCGGTTACGGTGACGCGCCCGAGATCGTGGCAGCACATGCGGCGAGGTTGGCGCAGACGGGTGTGGTCGGCATGAACTTTGAGGATCAGCACGTGCAGGGGCAAGGTGTCTGGCCTGTTGAAGCACAATGCGCACGGATTGCGGCGATACGTGCGGCGGTTGGCCCTGATTTTTTCATCAATGCGCGCACGGATTTGTTTTTGCAATCTGACGCGGCGGATCATGCAGGGTTGCTTGCCGAGGCGATTACACGTGGCCAAGCCTATGCCGCAGCGGGGGCATCTGGTTTTTTTGTGCCGATGCTGGGGCAGGGTGCGCTGATTGCCGATGTATGTGCGCAGGTAGACTTGCCTGTGAATGTAATGATGCATGCCAATTTGGCGGACTCTGTGGCGTTGGTTAAGGCAGGCGTGGCACGGATCAGCTATGGTCCCGCGCCCTACCGCTCAGCGATGCAGATGGTCACTCAGGCGGCGGGGAACATCTATGATGGTGCTGCCCCATAGGGATAACGCGGTTTTCCGCCCAAGTGAGGAGGCAAAGGCGGCGAAATTGACATGCCCTCTAGAAGCCCTATCTGCTGACAGATAAAGTCCGTTAAATTCTGCTATTCTGGAGTATGTTATGATCCGTGTTTTAACCGCCGTTCTGTGCCTTGCCACCGCTGCCCCCGCCTTTGCCGCCTCGGCCAAAGAAAAAGACTGCGGGTTTCAGGGGGATGTTGTGGCTGCTGTGCAAGCCGCACGTGTCGCCAAAGTAAAAGAGCGCGATATGGTTGATCACATCGCAGGCACCACGCCTGACTGGCCCGAGAAATACAACGCGGTTGTGCCTTTGGTGACGCCGTGGATTTTCAGCCTGAAGATGTCCGAAGTGAAAACGGCTGATCTGTCTGCCGCGTGGAATGAGCTGTGCTTGCAACAATAATTGGGTGGTGACAGGGGCGGCCTGCTGGACTCTGGCGGCAGGCTGCCCATATGTAGGGTATGAGTCTTCCACCCGGTTTCCTTGATGAATTGCGCACACGCTCCAGCCTGTCTCAGGTTGTGGGGCGTAAAGTCATTTGGGATGCGCGTAAGTCCAATCAGGGCAAGGGTGATATGTGGGCACCATGCCCCTTTCACCACGAAAAATCCGCCAGTTTTCATGTAGATGACCGCAAGGGTTTTTATTATTGCTTTGGCTGTCACGCCAAAGGCGATGCCATTTCTTTTGTGCGCGAGACAGAAAATGTCAGCTTTATGGAAGCGGTAGAGATACTTGCGCGTGAAGCCGGGATGCCGATCCCGCAACGTGACCCGCAAGCGCAAGAAAAAGCCGAGAAACGTACAGAACTCGTGGATGTGATGGAATTGGCAGTCCGCTGGTTCCGGTTGCAGTTGCGCACAGGGGCTGCCTCGGCGGCGCGGGAGTATCTGGAGAAGCGCGGGTTGAACCAAGAGGTCTGCGACCGTTGGGAGATCGGCTTTGCGCCTGATAGCTGGCAGGGCTTGTGGGACGCGCTGAAAGGCAAGGACATCGCAGATGAGTTGATCATCGGTGCGGGTCTGGCCAAACCTTCCAGTAAAGGCGGCAAGCCCTATGACACGTTTCGCGGGCGGATCATGTACCCGATCCGTGATGCGCGGGGCCGTGCGATTGCCTTTGGCGGGCGTGCGATGGACCCTGAGGATAAGGCGAAATACCTCAATTCTCCCGAGACCGAATTGTTTGATAAGGGCCGCAGCCTTTACAACGTGAAGGAGGCGCGGGTGGCAGCGGGCAAGGGACAACCCTTGCTGGTGGCCGAAGGATACATGGATGTGATCGCGCTGTCCGAAGCGGGGTTTGGCGCGTCCGTTGCGCCGCTTGGCACGGCGATTACTGAAAACCAGTTGGCGATGCTGTGGCGGATCAGCGACGAGCCGATCATCACATTGGATGGCGATACGGCTGGCCAGCGCGCTGCGCTGCGCTTGATCGATCTGGCGCTGCCTTTGCTAGAGGCGGGGCGCTCTTTGCGCTTTGCCATGATGCCAGAGGGCAAAGACCCCGATGATTTGCTGAAATCTTCTGGTGCGGGGGCGGTACAGGCGTTGCTGGACGCGGCTGTGCCTATGGTGCAACTGCTGTGGCAACGCGAGGTTGAGGGCAAAGTCTTTGACAGCCCCGAACGCAAAGCGGCGCTGGATAAGAACCTGCGTGAAAAAATCAAACTGATCAAAGACCCCAGCATCCGCAGCCACTATGGCCAAGCGATCAAGGACATGCGGTGGGACCTGTTTCGCGCCAAATCCGCTGGTGGGGGCAGTTTTGCGCCACGTAAAGATCGGCCATGGAAGTCGCAGCCATGGGGCAGCAAAGCGCCGCAAGGGCCATCAGCGGGGGCCAAATCCTCTATCTTGGCGACTGCGGCAGATGCCCGCGCGACGGATCATTTGCGCGAAGCCGTTATTTTGGCGGCCTGCATCAGTTGTCCAGAAGCAGTCGAGCCGTTTGAAAGCGGGCTGGAGACGATGGCCTGTCTTGATGCCGAGCACGCCCGGATGCGGGACATGGTTTTACGGTATGCGCCTGCTGGCGCTGCGGTGTTGCGGGGGCAAATTTCGGATGTTTTAGGGCCTGATGCACTTGAAAACCTGCTAACGCAGCGCCATGTCGCTATTACGCCGTGCATTCGCAGGCCCGGTGATGTGGAGCTCACGGGCATGACAATCGCTGAAGAACTGGCCAAGCTCAAAGCGGTGCGGGGGCTTCAGGAAGAAGTGAATGATGCGGCCGATGACCTAAGCGGTGAGGCGGATGAGGGGCTGACGTGGCGATTGGCCGAAGCTGCAAAAGCAGCGGATCGTGCGCATCGCGCTGGTCAGGAAGACAAAGCGGAATATGTTATCGCGGATAATGGTGCACGGCTGGATCGTGATCAGGTGACCCTGAGCCGTAACATGTTTGACCAAATCGACTTTTCCAAAGGTGGGAAAAAAGACCGTTAACTGTGTAATTGGTTGTTTCAGGGCACGTTTTGTGGCGCTGGGGTAACCAAATCCATGCAATTAGCGGAAAAATAAGGATGCGGGTTTAAGAATCACTTCAAACCCCGCATGATTCGTAAATCCGAATCACTCGAAGTGATTCGTGCAAGGACTTAGAGGACATCTGATGGCTGCCAAAGACACCAATGACGACGCCAAGAACGACGATCAGGATTCAGGCCATTCGCTGGACATGAGCCAGGCTGCCGTCAAAAAGATGATCGGTGAGGCCCGTGAAAAAGGCTATATTACCTACGATCAGCTGAACACAGTGCTGCCACCTGATCAGGTTTCCTCCGAACAGATCGAAGACGTGATGTCGATGCTCTCTGAAATGGGCATTAACATCATCGAGGACGAAGAGGCCGAGGAAGACGACAAAGGCGGCACGGATGTTGCCACCACCGACGGCCCCAAAGAGATCACGCTGGGCTCTGGCACTTCCGAAAAGCTGGACCGCACCGATGACCCGGTCCGTATGTACCTGCGCGAGATGGGCAGTGTTGAATTACTGTCGCGTGAAGGCGAAATCGCGATCGCCAAACGCATCGAGGCTGGCCGCAATACGATGATCGCCGGCTTGTGCGAAAGCCCGCTGACATTTCAGGCGATCACCATCTGGCGTGACGAACTTCTGTCAGAAGACATTTTGCTGCGCGACGTGATCGATCTGGAAGCCACTTTTGGCGATCAGTTGGTCGAAGATGGCGTGGCGCCTGTTGTTCCGGTGGGCGGTGCCCCTGTGGCAGCAAAGCCCGAAGGCCAGCAAGAATTGGATGCGGACGGCAACCCGATTTCTGCAGATGATGACGACGACGAGGATGAAGACGAACAGGCCAACATGTCGCTTGCGGCAATGGAAGCTGCGCTCAAGCCACAGGTGCTTGAGGCGTTGGATATCATCGCGGATGACTATATCAAGCTGAGCGAGATGCAGGACAGCCGGATTTCTGCTACCTTGAACGAAGATGGGTCCTTCTCTGCTAAAAACGAAGCAACATATCAGAAATTGCGCTCTGAAATTGTGGCATTGGTGAATGACCTGCACCTGCACAACAACCGTATCGAAGCGTTGATTGACCAGCTTTATGGCATCAACCGCCGTATCATGCAGATCGACTCTGCAATGGTGAAACTTGCGGACCAAGCGCGCATCAACCGTTCCGAGTTTGTCGAAGCCTATCGCGGTTATGAACTGGACCCGAACTGGATGGAGCGGATGGCAGGCAAGGCCGGACGCGGTTGGCAGATGTTCATTGAGCGCTCTTCCGACAAGGTAAACGAACTGCGCTCGGATATGGCACAAGTGGGCCAATATGTGGGTCTGGATATTTCTGAATTCCGCCGCATCGTGCAGCAGGTTCAAAAAGGCGAAAAAGAAGCCCGTCAGGCCAAAAAAGAAATGGTTGAGGCAAACCTGCGTTTGGTTATCTCGATTGCGAAAAAATACACCAACCGTGGCCTGCAATTCCTTGATCTTATTCAGGAAGGTAACATCGGCCTGATGAAGGCCGTTGATAAATTCGAATATCGCCGTGGCTATAAATTCTCGACCTATGCGACATGGTGGATTCGTCAAGCGATCACGCGTTCTATCGCGGATCAGGCACGTACCATCCGTATCCCTGTGCATATGATCGAAACGATCAACAAACTGGTCCGCACAGGCCGCCAGATGTTGCATGAGATTGGCCGCGAACCAACGCCAGAAGAATTGGCGGAAAAGCTGCAAATGCCGCTTGAGAAGGTCCGCAAGGTGATGAAAATCGCCAAAGAACCGATCTCGCTTGAGACGCCAATTGGTGACGAAGAAGACAGCCAGTTGGGTGACTTCATTGAGGATAAGAATGCAGTGTTGCCTTTGGACAGCGCCATTCAGGAGAACCTCAAGGAAACCACTACAAGGGTTCTGGCCAGCCTCACACCACGTGAAGAGCGCGTGCTGCGTATGCGTTTCGGGATTGGCATGAATACCGATCACACATTGGAAGAAGTCGGCCAGCAGTTCAGCGTTACGCGCGAACGGATTCGCCAGATTGAAGCGAAAGCCTTGCGTAAGCTCAAGCACCCGTCGCGGTCGCGCAAACTGCGCAGCTTCCTCGATCAATAAGCAGATCAAACCTCAAATGAACCCCGTCCGCAGCGTCCTGCGGGCGGGGTTTTCTTTTGCCTGACGCGCAGGCGGCCCAAATTCACGTAGCTTTGACTTTGCTTTGGCTGGCACAGGCCCTATCTTTAGCTAAGCCTCAAAGGAGAAGAATTATGCGTTCTACCATTATTGCGACCATCCTCGCGACTGTCTTGCCGCTTGCTGCCAATGCGCAAAGCTACCGCGCTGTGAATTCTATGGATGTTGTCCCGTTGGGCCAAAGCACGTTTGAGGTGATCAGGTCAGGGGGGATGGGCCCACGTGGTGTTTGGTGTGCAGCCGCTGACTATGCTGAAAATCGCTTGGGCACGCGGGGACGTATTTACATAAGCCAAGGCAGCGCCCCTTCGCGCAGCGTTGCGGGACAAAAATCGGTTGTCTTCACAACGGACGCCGCAAGCCTGTCACAAGCGCCCTCAAAATCTCTCACGCTAAGCATGACAAAAGTCGGCGTCGGCTTGCCTGTGGATCACGCTATTCAATTCTGCAGGCCGGATGACTACGAACCGGGCATTTCGCGCTGAGGAATTGATGCAGACCCGTTTCGAAATACAAACCAACGGCCCGCGGCTTTATGAATTCACCGATCATGTAGCGGCGTGGCTGCAAGGGGCAGGGGATGGGCTGCTGACGCTGCTGGTTCAGCACACTTCGACGTCTCTGCTGATCCAAGAGAACGCCGATCCAGACGTTCAGCGTGATCTGCGTGCTTACTTCAGCCGCCTTGTTCCGCACAGTGATACTGATCAGATGTCCTACCTTGTGCACACGTTGGAAGGGCCTGATGACATGCCCGCACATATCAAAGCCGCAATGCTGCCCGTCAGTCTCAGCATCCCCGTCCAAAGCGGGCGTATGGTTTTGGGGACATGGCAGGGACTCTTTTTGTTTGAGCACCGTGACGCGCCGCACCGCCGTCAAATCGCAGCACATTTTCGCAGCGATTAAGCACTGCCGCGCTTCGGATTTTTGCCCAAACACCCCATCATATTGAGATAAATTTCTGCACTACCCAAAACCTTGTGGGTCGCGTATACCTGTGGATAAGTGGGGCGGTGATCCCACAATAGAGGCGGATCAGGAATAAGGGGACCGGCAAATGCGTTGCCCGTTTTGTGGACATTTAGATACTCAAGTAAAAGACAGCCGACCAGCGGAGGATCACGTATCCATACGCCGCCGTCGGTTTTGCCCGGCCTGTGGCGGGCGATTTACCACATATGAACGCGTGCAACTGCGCGATCTGGTGGTGATCAAAACTTCTGGCAAACGCGAAGATTTTGACCGCGACAAGCTGGAGCGTTCCATTCGAATTTCCATGCAAAAACGTCCGATTGAGCCAGAGCGTATTGATCAGATGATCAGTGGTATTGTGCGCAGGCTGGAGAGCATGGGCGAAACGGACATTGGATCAAAGCACATCGGTGAGATCGTGATGGAAGCTTTGGCGCGGATCGATACCGTGGCCTATGTGCGCTTTGCCAGTGTTTACAAAAACTTCCAAGCGGCGGATGACTTTGACAAGTTCGTTCAGGAATTGCGCCCCGAGACGCCACCAGAAGGGTGAGCGATGCACGCTATATGGCCCTCGCGCTGTCCTTAGGGCGGCGCGGCTGGGGCAACACATGGCCCAACCCTGCGGTGGGCTGTGTGATCGTGCGCGACGGGCGCATCATCGGGCGCGGCTGGACTGCGCCCTCAGGGCGACCCCACGCAGAACCACAAGCATTGGCACAAGCGGGAGAGGCCGCACGCGGCGCAACCGTCTATGTCACGCTTGAGCCTTGCGCGCATCATGGTCAGACGCCGCCCTGTGCGCAGGCCCTTACTGATGCGGGAGTGGCACGTGTTGTGGTTGCCTTGGGTGACAGCGACGAACGGGTTTGCGGGCGCGGTGTGACGATGCTGCGCGACGCAGGGATCAGCGTGCAGACTGGTGTGCTGGAGCAACAAGCACGCCGCGATCATCAAGGATTTTTGAGCCGTATAGAGCTGGGCCGCCCAATGGTAACCCTGAAGCTGGCCAATTCATTTGACGGGCGGATCGCAACGGCAACAGGCGAAAGCCAGTGGATCACCCAAGCGCCTGCAAGGCGTATGGTGCATGCGATGCGCAGCAGCCATGACGCGGTGATGGTGGGCGGCGGCACAGTCCGCGCCGATGATCCTTCGTTGAATGTGCGTGATCTGGGCATGACCCGACAACCTGTGCGCGTGGTTCTGTCACGGCGGTTGGATCTGCCTTTGAATTGCAAACTGGCCCAGACGGCTGCGGATATTCCTTTGTTGATTTGCCATGGGGCCACCGCGCCTGTGGCGCTGATCGACGCATGGAAAGGTCTGGGCGCGACATTGCTGCCTTGTGCCGTACAGGGGAGCCAGTTGGATTTGGCAGATGTTTTGCAGCGCCTTGGCACTTATGGCCTCACGCGGGTGTTCTCGGAGGGTGGTTCTGCTGTTGCGGCAAGCCTGTTGCAGGCCGATCTGGTGGATCATCTTGTGGGATTTTCAGCAGGATTGATGATTGGTGCCGAGGGCCTGCCTGCTATCGGCGCAATGGGGCTGGCGCGGCTGGCACAGGCGCAGCGCTATGACCTAGAGGAAACGATGGCCGTGGGGCCGGACGTGTTCAACCGATGGGTCCGCACCCGCAACTGATCTCTCTATTTGCGCCAGAGATGCGCTTTGCTGGCAAATATGCTTTGGAGCCGTGACAGAAGACGGTTGCGGCGGCTAGGGCGCGGAACGTCGCCTTGGCTGAGCCGCAAGATGGCAACTTCGACAGGGCAGGGCAGGCCCGTTTTCGGATCAAAGTAGCGGGGGTAATCAATCAAGGCAGCATGCGCCAAACCTTCGAGCGTGGGGGTGGCGCGGCGGCGCGGCGGCACATCCGAGCGGTCAGTTGTCAGCCCCCATCCCGCATAAAACGGCGCGCCATAAGTGGTAACGGGCAGGCCGCGCAGCAAGGCTTCAAACCCCATCAGCGAAGTCATTGTATGCACCTCATGCACCTGCGCCAACAGGGCGGCGGGATCGGTGTTGGTTACAATCTGTGTAGCGGCTGCGGGATTGGTCAAAGCCCCCTCGCGCAGGCCCGCTTCGACATCGGGGTGGGGTTTGAACAAGATCACCGCATCAGGGTTGGCTGCACGCACGGCATCCAGCAATGCCTGATTGGTTGTGATATCACTGGTGCCTGTGCGGATGGACGCATCATCAGCGACTTGACCACAAACAAGAATGCGGTGGCCCTCGGGCAGGGCATCAGGTGCATTTCCGGTGTTATATTTGCTCAGGCCCGCATCGGTCAGGGACCGGATCAGGCGGGTGGCGCGCAATTTTTGATCAGGGCGCAGAGTGGCGCGGGTTTCGATCCATTTTTCAAGTCGCGAGGGGGCGGCGGGATTATAGTAGATGCCCAGATCATCGGTGACCAGTGACAGCGGTGGTGTCAGAGCGGCGCCCAGACCACGGGAGCGGATAAACCCGTCTTCGATGCGGGTAATCCCCTTACGCCCGAGGTCAATCTTGCTTGCCCAGACCATTTGCGGTTTGCTGGATATATCCATCGGGGTGTCAGCAAATGTGAGTTCTTTGTATGCGCCATAGAACTTTTGAAGATGCGGGCGCTTCCAATTACTCATGCCAATCGCTGTCCAGCCCTGTCGGTCTTCGCGCCAGCTACGCGCGAGGGCTTCTAGCGTGTCGATCACGGTTTCCAACGTACAAAGCGTATCACGGTAGGGATCATACCAACGGGGATACAGGATCATGGCGGCGGCAAACAGCTGCGCGCGTGTGAGAACGCGCTGGCGGCGTTGGATTTCAAAGGCATCTTGGGTCAACCCCCAGCCTGCATAAAAGGGCTGACCAAACACGCGGGGTTTGTGCCCTGCAAATATAGCCTCAAACCCCAAGCCCGAGGAGACTGTATAGACGCCCAATGCCCCCTCAAAGAGGGTGTAAGGGCTGATCGGCTCTGTTATAAATTCCATCCAGTCATTGAGGTCACTATCGCGGAAGTATCCTTTGCGGTGGCCTGCTGTCGTTTCGGGATGTGTTTTGATAAGAATACGTGCGCCAGGGTGTTCCTCTTGCGCGTAATAGAGCATTTCAAGAAACCGCGAGCGGTCTGCACCTGATGCGGTGACCGAGGCATCGCCTTCCGTTTGATCAATGACCACAACATACCCTGCAGCGGGGGCAGGCGTGTCAGCAGGTATTGCGGCGTATTTGCTGAGATGTGCCTCTTGTAACCGTGCAATGCAGGCACGCGCACGGTTCAACAGTGCGGTATCATCAAGTGGATGTGTGGCAAGAAGGATTTCAAGGTCTGAGGGTTTGGAGGGATCAAAATGTACCGCACGGTGATCAACCAGCAATCCGAGTGGCGGCTCTCCGTCACGACCAGGGAAAAGTGAACGTAAAAGGGCGTCTTCGACACGGACAATAGGCGCATCACGTGCCTCTGCCACCCCGACCCCACGGTGCGCAGTCGGGGAGTTCCCCCAGACAGCTACGGCATCGCCCCGCTCGGAGGGGAGGCCAATGTGGATAGAGTAGCCCGACAACTGAAGAATGCGCCGAATGCGGCCTTGAGTGAGGAAGCCGCCATTGTAAACGAAAAGCCGCCGGTCCTTTTCGGAACCGGCGGCGGTATAAATCTCGGGACCTAGGCCCATTGTGTTTAGTTGCTTGCCAGCGATGTAAGGCTGGAAGCAGAGCTGGCTGTGCCAGTGATGGCAGAGATGACTTTGGTCCATTGGGTGAAGGGCGCTTCGGTCACATAAAGCGTATCGCCGTCACGGATTACAAAATCCCGTGCCATGAACATGCCGTTTGGCTCTGTGAGGTCCAGCACATATACCATGCGCTGTGCGCCTTCCAGATCGTTGCGAGCCAGCACTTGCTCGGCCACGACTTCTGGTTCGTTTCGCAAGACAAACACGCCCGTAGGATCGGCCGAAGAGGCCAACAAACCACCAACTTGTGCAATGGCTTCTAGGGCTGACAGGTTTTGCGTTTCAAAGGGCACGCGTGCCTGTGAACCAGTGGCACCCAATGCGGTGAAGGCGCGTGTATCTTGCTCAACCAGAATTTTATCTCCGGCACGCAATGCAATATCAAGTTGGGGGTGCTGGTACAGGTCTTCGAACCAGATTGTACCGCGTGCCTTGCCACGTATCACAGTGACTTGTGCAACTTCGGGGAGGATCGTGATGCCGCCTGATTTGGCCAACATGGTTGCCAAGGTGCGGGTCGGGCGTTCAATAGGATAGATGCCCTGACCGCCTACAGCGCCAACGAGGGAGACTGTTGAGCCATCACCAGCCGCGCGGCGGACTTCGACCTGTGGATCAGGGGTCTGGTCTGCCAGCTTGTTGGTAATGATGCGGCGGATCGCTTCGGGAGAGTTACCCGCTGCCTTAATACGGCCAGCATAAGGAATAAAGATAAACCCGGCGCCGTCGACTTGGACTTCTTCAAGGTTTGCCGGTGCGCCTTCGGTGCCCAGCAGGCTGTCATCAACGTTTTCATAGACGGTAATGCCTAAAACATCACCTGCACGGATCGTATCCGAACCGACCCGGCCTGCCTTTAAGAACGCGTCCGAGAAACCAAGTGCGGGAACGACGGCCGTGGCGCGGGTCACGCGGTCATTGACCGCAACGACAAACGCGTCGCCTTCACGCTGAACGGACCCAGCAAAGAGTTGACGTTTGTTTGGGCCAACCTGCGGTAGGCCGCAGGTGGCCAGAACGGAACAAGCCGCAACGACTGCGATGGAACGTGCCCACCGGATGTTAAGGGTTTTCACTGCCCGGTCTCCTCGACCTATTTTCTGCCTCAAGATCGCCGATTGTGTCGACGTATTGTTTTCCAGCGTATCGGAGTTATGTGAGTAAATCTACCAAAGTGTGGGGTTTATATAGGGTGACAGGGAAAATGTGTGGCATTGCTGCCGCGATTTCGGGTGTTTCTTAACATTAACCACAAGGGCTTGTGGTGCTTAGTTCACAAGCCGCAACTGCTGGCGTGGAGGGGCGGTGCCTGAATCCAGTGCTTGATACGGATCATCAGGTCCGAGCATCATATCGACAACCTGTCGCATCAATTGTCTGCGCCCACGCGACGCATAAAAACCACCCGGAAGCTGACTGGTTTCCAGCAGGTAGCGGCGGAAATCCTTGTAAGCGCGGTTGTCAGGACGCGAGGCATTTTGAAAAAACTCGGGCAGGGCCTGATCTGATACAAATTCAGGTTTGGCATAAACCGCTCGTCCGAACACTTTGAGCGGGATACCCCGCCACAAGACCTGCTGGCCCGCAGTCGAGTTCACAGTCACCGCAGTGCGTGCATCGTTCAAAAGCTGCGCCAGTTTGCCGCCGCGCACAAAATGCACTCGGTCTGACACTCCACGCGCTTTGGCCAGCCGCTTGATGTCGCGGCGTACTGGCACGCGGCCATCTTCCAGTGGGTGGGCTTTGACAACCAGATGATGGTGCTGCGGCGCACCTTTTGCAAAACCGTCTATCACCAGCTCTAGAAAATCGCTCATTGTGTCGAATGGCGAATGCTTTTGAAACGAGCTGTCATGCTCAAGCTGCAAAAGCGCCAGATGATAAGGGAAACCGCCATAACGGATGCGCAGCGTGGCCATCTGCCGCTCTATCGCCTGCACTGGCATTAATAGCAGACGTTTAAGGTAAAGCTGAAATTCCTTGGTGACGGGGAGATCACGGTGTGGGCGGAAATTTTTGTAATCGCCGTTCCGGAACATCACAAACCAATGATAAAGCGCACCGTAAAATACATGTTGGCGCATGTCGCCCCAATGCCCGGGGGGCAGGGGCGCTTCCATGTCGGATTTTTCCAGCGCTTTTTGCATCTGTTCAATGCTCATATCCATCAGGCGGGAATTTCCGTTTGTGCCGCCGCGCTCATAAGTTACCCAATAGGGGCGCATATAACCTTCTTCAAAGACATGTACTGTAAGCCCGCGCGCGCGGGCCTCTGCCACAGCCTCAGCGTGGATCGGGCGTGTGTCCCCGTAAAGGACAATGTCAGTGACGGACTTTTCTTCCAGCAGATCTTTGAAGGTCTGCGCCCATGCCTCGGCACTTCCGCGAAAGGGGATATAGCTGGCAGCGTGGAACCAAAAAGCGCGATCACCCGCGTTAAAACCAACACGCCATACCTCTGCCCCTGCCGCACGGAGCATTTTGCCCAAGCGGTTAAAGAAGGGGCCATGCGGCCCTTGCAGGAATAAAAATACCCTATTGTCGGGTGTATCGGGCGCCATGTCGGGCTTTCTTTGGTTGCTCTTTAACGTATTTAGCCGCAAAACTCTGACCAAATTATGACTTATCATAAAGTCTTTCCACTATAGACGAAAGGAACAGGGATGTTCACGGGGATTATCACCGACATAGGCACCATTTCCGATTTGAAGCAGGAAGGCGATCTGCGCGTACGGATCACCTGCGGGTATGAGACGGGCGGCATCGACATGGGCGCATCCATCGCCAGCGATGGTGTCTGTCTGACGGTCGTTGATCTGGGCGCGGATTGGTACGAAGTGCAGGTCAGCCGCGAGACGGTGGATTTGACCAATCTGGGGGATTGGAAACTGGGCCGTCGCGTCAACCTTGAACGTGCCTTAAAGGTCGGGGACGAGTTGGGCGGCCATATCGTTTCGGGCCATGTGGATGGCGTGGCCGAAGTGATCGCCATGCATGATGAAGGCGATAGCACCCGTGTGACATTGCGCGCGCCACTGGCTTTGGCCAAGTTTATCGCGCCCAAAGGTTCGGTTGCGTTGAATGGCACGTCTTTGACGGTGAACGAAGTTGATAACTGTGACTTTGGCATCAACTTTATCCCCCACACCAAGATCGCGACCACATGGGGCGATGTGGTCGTCGGGGACCGCGTGAACCTGGAGATCGATACGCTTGCCCGCTATGTGGCGCGGTTGGCCGAAATGACGTGAACGCAGCCTCATTATGGATATAGGGGGGCAGTGCGTTTAATCGGTTAACAGGCGGCTAATACGTGCGAGCCAAAAACCCTCAACAACTACTGGGGTTTTGAATGGGGTTTTTGACGGCGCGAAAGTGCGCCTTTTAGGCCGTTTCAAAACCGAGCGTTTTTGGAGCGGCTCTGAAGGTCAGTGTGCGGACAATGCCGACTTGTCCCAATGGCTGCTTCCATAAAACCAAACGTGCAGTACGCGTTTTTGATACCGGCAGCCGTTATTCGTTTGCAAGAAAAGACAGACAGTCTTGGGCGGTTAATTGTGCTGTGATGGACTGGTTAGAGTAGGTGAATTCGTATCTTACGTTTTCGAGACCACCATGAAAGTAGCCTTCAAGATCGCGGCAAAGCGATTGCCCTTCGATACCGTCCATCGTGAAAATACGTTTTAAATCAGGGACCATATCGGCGGTCACAGGAAGTGTGTTGCTGTAAAAATAGACTAGATCATCGCCGATAATTTCGACCTTGTTCAATGTGGATTCTGTATCGATCGTTTTTGGAAGATGTTTGTTGAGTTCAGCAATTTCCATTACAAGCATAACCCGAGGCGTCACCACTGAGGGGTTCAATAGTGCGATGGTGCTGTATCCTACGTTTGCCACCCCAAGTGCGGCGATGGCTATGCCTAGCCATCCCCAACCACCGGGTTTGCGATTGTTGAAGCCTGCTTTGACCATAGCCCGAAGCAGTAGCAGGGTCACGATTGTACATGCGACAAAGAAAACTCTGTGCCCAAAATCTAGTGTTTCTAAGGCAGCCGGATCTTGCTGGGTAAAATACTGTTGAGTGATATACCAATTGCCGGCACGCAAGATCAGCCCAAACCCCACGACGCCCACCCAATATGTGACTCCCAAGCTTTTCTTACCGTTCAGGAAATCAATCATCCTAGCTTACCAATCAACTATTTATGCGTCTTTTAACGTTTTGAATCGGTAACTCACGTCCTCATAGTGGGTCAAGTTCTGACGCACGCACTACTCTCCCAAAACGACCCTTTGTTGAACGGTTCGCAGATCCGAAAATGAGCGCTTGCAGTTAGGGCCTGAAAGGTCCCGTAGAGCCGCCATTCAGGAACGTTGAACAAACCGAGGTTTTTGAAGTGATGAAACCTTAGGCTAACACTCTAAACCGCAATTGTCTGAAATTTAAAGTGTGTCGGACAAGGTTACTTGCTCGCGGCGATTAACTATGTGGTTTGATGTGTACTGGTACACTGAAAACTACAGGTGCTGTAGCTGATGGTTCAAAGTCTGTGACCATCAGCTACAGCAGTTTTTATGCTATGAACGTGCGTATTATCTTGTTGTTACGCGGCATTGCACAGTGTTGCCAAGGTAGTTGGTCAACAACGCTTGGTCGCCATTCAACCAGATTTCGTATTCTCCGGAAGAGAATTTTTCGCCGTTTGCTGCTTGTACCCGCGGAAGGATTCTGGAACCGCCAAAGTCAGTTCTGATCGCATCGCGGTTTTTGCTTACATAGGTCACGACATAAGGATCGGCGTAGGGGCAGCTGATACCAAATGTGTTGGGGCGGTTGGGCTGCCAATTGGACCCTCCACCGTTCCAGTTAGAGCCGTTTGTTAACGTTAACTGGCCGGATGATTTGTTATTCCAGTTCCCGCGCTCGGATACAGGGATTTCGTCTGAAATCATGGGCTCATCGCATGCCGCGAGGAAGAGAGAAAAAGCCAGCAGGGGGATTAGGGAAGTTTTCATTATAACGCTCCATACTATTTACCAACATCCGTGTTCTTATCTAGGTCCTTGGAAAGGGTTTTCCAAAAGAACGACGGTGGAATGTTAATCGATATAAGATGTTGTGAGCCAGTTACAAGCGCCATCGTGATAAATCGTGATGCGTGCATTAAGTGCATAAAAACAGGGTGATATCGCGTGTGGATTGAGTGTCTGCCCACCAGAAATGTAGTTAAAATTGGAACTAGGTCACATATGGCTTTCCGCGAAAAGGCGTGGATCTGGTTCGACGTCAGAGTGAGGGCGGAGGCTTTCTACTCCGCGTCATCCAAGATCGTGACAGTGGTTCTAGTCAATTAGAGGCTGCGCAGCAGGTAGCAGCTCGGGCTACCCAAGAAGCGAGAGAGTGCTGTTCAGCGAAGGGCCATTTCTGGAGCGCGGCACATGTGGTGAATGGCCGCTTTGTGTCCCACTTACACAGATTTTGTCATGTTTGGTTTGATGCAAATGAGGTTCGCAGTTCCCAAAATAATCAACCACAGATTCATTGACCACCAAGTCACATCAAAATCGCCTGTTATCGTCCAATATGACACCGCCATAAGACCCGCGCACAGCATCAAGACTGCTGCGATGACTTCCAGTTTGAACTTGAGATGCCCAGCCATCGTTCCAAATCGCGCGGTTAAGCCAATAGCTGAAAAAGCGACATCAATGGGAAAAAATGACCAATTCCAAGCAGCAACTAATGGGTTTTGATAGTCTGAATACATCAGGGATGGATCAATGGAAATCAGACCAAGAACAAGAGACCCTGCCAACAGCCAATAAAGAAGCATGGCAATCTCTGTCGCCGTGGTCAAAACGTTCTGCATATGAATCTCCATCGTCTGCCGCAAACACATCGTGCAATCGCCTTTGTGCCAAAGTTAGTGGCGGCTTGGCCCGCTTGGTGAGCCTTAGGACCGTTCCATAAAGAATCGTTGGTGGCACAGGGGCATACCGTTGCGTTTAACAATACTAGAAACCCCGTCGCAAACGATTGCGGTGATTAAAGGTCTTGTCTTTCTAAGGGGCGGCTTATGCAACACTCTGGCAAGCGGAATGCATGCCAGAGTGTTGGTCTAGATCAGGAGCCGTCGAGCGGTGGCTTAAACCAGCCGCGACATGTCTTTGGCGGCGCGTACAAAGTCTTTAAACAGCGGGTGCGGTTTGAAAGGCTTTGATTTCAGCTCTGGGTGGAATTGCACGCCGATGAACCAAGGATGATCAGACCATTCCACGATTTCAGGCAATTTGCCATCAGGCGACATGCCCGAGAAGGTCATGCCTGCGGCCTCAAGCTGTTCGCGGTAGGCGATGTCGACCTCATAGCGGTGGCGATGGCGTTCATCGATTGCAGTGGTGCCATAGACTTCGGCAACCTTGCTGCCTTCTTTGAGTGTCGCATCATAGGCACCCAGACGCATCGTGCCGCCTTTGTCATCGCCGACTTTGCGCTCAACCTTGTGATTGCCCTGCACCCATTCCTTGAGGTGATAGACCACAGGTTCAAAGCGGCGTTTGCCTTTCGATTCGTGGTCGAATTCTTCGGAACCAGCAGTGGACAGGCCCGCAACGTTGCGCGCGGCTTCGATCACGGCCATTTGCATGCCCAGACAGATGCCCAGATAGGGTACTTTGTTTTCACGGGCGTATTGGGCTGCTTTGATTTTACCCTCTGTGCCGCGTTCGCCAAAGCCGCCGGGAACAAGGATGGCGTGATAGCCTTCCAGATGTTGGGCCACATCGTCTGATTTATCAAAGACTTCGGCGTCGACCCATTCCACGTTCACCCGTACACGGTTGGCCATGCCGCCATGTGTCAGCGCCTCGGCGATGGATTTATAGGCATCGCCCAATTGGGTGTATTTACCAACAATCGCCACTTTCACTTCGCCGTCGGTGTTGTGAATGCGGTCATAGACATCATTCCAAACGGACAGATCGGGGCGCGGGGCAGGGGAGATATCAAACGCGTCCAATACTGCCTGATCCAGACCTTGTGCATGATAGGCCAGCGGGGCTTCATAGATGGATTTCAGATCATATGCCGCCACAACAGAGTCTTTGCGCACGTTACAGAACAGGGCGATTTTCTCGCGCTCTTTTTCGGGGATCGGATGTTCAGAGCGGCAAACAAGGATGTCGGGCGCGATGCCGATGCTTTGCAGTTCTTTGACCGAGTGCTGGGTGGGCTTTGTTTTCAATTCACCCGAAGCGGCCAGATAGGGCAGCAGGGTGAGGTGCATAAAGATACATTGGCCACGCGGTTTGTCGTGGCTGAACTGGCGGATCGCTTCAAAGAAGGGCAGGCCTTCGATGTCACCTACCGTACCGCCGATTTCGCAAAGCATGAAATCAACTTCGTCTTCACCCACAGCAAGGAAATCTTTGATCTCATTTGTTACATGCGGAATCACCTGAATGGTTTTGCCCAGATAATCGCCACGGCGTTCTTTTTCCAGAACGGTAGAATAGATGCGCCCCGATGAGACGGAATCAGTTTTGCGCGCAGAAACGCCTGTGAACCGCTCATAGTGGCCCAGATCCAGATCGGTTTCAGCGCCGTCATCCGTGACAAACACTTCGCCATGTTCAAACGGGCTCATCGTGCCGGGATCAACGTTAAGGTAGGGGTCAAGCTTGCGCAGGCGGACAGAAAATCCACGTGCCTGAAGCAATGCGCCAAGGGCTGCGGATGCCAGACCTTTGCCAAGTGAGGATACAACACCGCCGGTGATGAAAATATAGCGTGCCATCTAAGGTCTCTCCCGTGCGCGAAAATGCGTCTTTTGAGCGTATATTTGGCCTGCAAGATACACGCCGTTCGCGGTGCAAATTACGCACCATCACGGGGGTTCAGTCTAACAGGATTCGGAGGGTTAAGGCAAGGCGCTGGTCGCAACATGATGTTACGCAGTGTCGCTTTGCCTCAAGGTATTGAGGTTATTGCGCTTAGTCGACTGTTGGGACCAGCGGTGCGTTGTCGCCCTGTGTGGGTGGCAAAAGATCGCCCAAGCCTTGTGCCGCAGCGGGATCGCTCTGCTCCAGCGCGGGAGGCGAATCTGTCAGGCGGTCCAATACGGAAACCCCTGCGGATTTTTGTGCGCTTGTGATTGTCAGCGCGATAGACGTCACCACAAAGGCAAGGCCCAAAATCCAAGTTACTTTCGCCATCGGGCTGGCTGCTGGGCGGCCGGAATTTGCACCGCCGCCGCCGCCCATGCCAAGCCCGCCACCTTCGGAGCGTTGCAACAGCACTACGGCGATGAGGCCAAGCGCGAGGATGAGGTGGATGATCAGGATGACATTTTCGTTAAACATGGGGTGCAGGCCGCTTTTTATCTGGGTCGGATTGGGGGTATCTAGGCATATTTGCTTATGGGGGCAAGGGAGGATGCGCCTCCTTATGTCTGATGACCCATAGACAAGGTGAATATTGCAGGGCAATCTGTGGTTTATGCCCCATGATACACATGACCATGATCACCCGCACGCCCTTTTACCGCCCCAACCTGCTTTGCGGGTTAAGGCGCTGGAAACGATTTTAACGCAAAAGGGGCTGGTTGATCCTGCCGCGCTGGATGTGATCATAGATACCTATGAAAACAAGATCGGACCGCGTAACGGCGCGCATGTCGTTGCCAAAGCGTGGCGGGAGCCGGAATTTTTAGACGCTTTGCGCACGGATGCCGATGCCGCACTGCTGGAGCTGGGCTATTACGGTCGTCAGGGCGAACATATGGTGGTAGTTGAGAACACCCCCCAGATGCACAACCTTGTCGTTTGTACCCTGTGTAGTTGTTACCCTTGGCCGCTGTTGGGGATACCACCCGGTTGGTATAAATCCGACGCATACCGTGCCCGTGTGGTGCGTGAGCCGCGTGCAGTCTTGGCTGATTTTGATGTACGGCTGCCAGATGAAACAGCCGTACGGGTCTGGGATTCGACAGCAGAGGTGCGTTATTTGGTGTTGCCCATGCGGCCTGCGGGGACTGAGGGCTGGTCTGAGCAGGCGCTGATGGATTTGGTGTCACGTGACAGTATGATCGGAACCGGAGTGGTGCAGGTGCCCGTATGAGCCGCGTCCATGATATGGGAGGCCGTTTTGGCGATGGTCCCATTGTACCCGAATCCGAAGACGTGATCTTTCACGCTGATTGGCATCCTCGGGCCTTGGCGCTGACGCTGGCGGCGGGATCGCTGGGGCAGTGGAACATCGACGTATCGCGCCATGCTCGCGAATGTTTAGCCCCCAAGGATTACGCTGCCTTCAGTTATTATGAAAAGTGGATCGCCGGTGTCGCCGATATGCTGGTGGAACGCGGAGTGGTGACGCCCGCAGAACTGTCTGGAGCCTGTGATGCGCAGATCAGTGATTTGGCGACCAAGAAGCTGACGGCAGACCAAGTGGCTGGCGTCTTGGCGCGTGGCGGTCCTGCGGACCGTGATAGCGCGGTGGCACAGGCGTTCCAGATTGGCGATGCCGTGATGACGCGGCGGATTGCACAGAATGTGCTGGTTGCCGGTGGCCATACGCGGTTGCCGATGTATGCCGCTGGCGCCAAAGGCAAAATCTTGCGGTATCACGGCACGCATGTTTTGCCAGATAGCAATGCACACCGTTTGGGCGAAGCGCCAGAGCCGCTATATGCGGTGGTCTTCCCTGCGTCCGAGTTGTGGCAGCATCCAGAGCACCCGCGCGATGAGGTCGTGTTGGACCTGTGGCAAAGCTATCTGGAGGCTGTATGAAAAACGCCCCAGAACCTGTGTTCGAGGCCCCTTGGCATGCGCAACTTTTTGCGCTGACGGTTCATTTGAACGAGGCGGGGCATTTTGTCTGGGGGGACTGGGCACAGCGTTTTGGCGCGACGCTCAAGCAGCATGGTCTGTCCAAGGAATTGAACGGGGGAGAGGACTATTTTGCCGCGTGGCTGGAAACACTTGAAGGGTTTCTGGCCGAGATCAACATGGCCGACCCTGCCGCCGTTGAAAAAGCGCGCGCCGCGTGGGAGCATGCCTATCTGAGTACGGCCCATGGTGATCCTGTAAAGCTGGCAGGTAGTCAGGGATAAAACCCGACTGCCTACCTGCCTCTGAAATTTAACATAGACGCCAAGTTTGATACACAACGAAAGACGTGGTGCGTGCCATATCGGCGTCTATTGCATTATTCATCGTCGCCTTGTTCATCGCTGTCGTAGCCCAAAAGATACATCGCACCGCCGACAACAATCAGCCCGATTTTGATCCCCCAAGCAACAGCTTCACCCCAGTTGTAGATCCAAAACAGATAGCTAGGGACACGGCCCACAGCACTCAAAACAATGGCAAAAATACCCAAAAAGGCCAGAAGGCCACCAATACTACGCATCGTAATTCCTCATAACTAGTTAACAAAGCTCAGGTTGCAGCCAACAATGTAGCTGCTCCTCAAGGGTGCCACATGACCACGCAGCTTCACAATCTGTTATTTGATATTGAGGAATAATGATGAGGCTGGGCTGGCTTTGGGGCTAGTCCCGCGCGCTTCAGGCATCGACATCATCCACATCGGCCTGACCAGAGAGCGTGCGGCGCACGATGCTCCAACTGAGGCCGATGGCGAGAACAAAGCTGAGCGCGATAAGGCCAAGCCAGACATTCATGCTGGGGTTGTCCAGCCGCAAGACTCCCAGATCATACAGCACCCAGATGCCTGCGCCGACAACGGCCAGCACCAAACCCATGCCAAAGCCGCCAATGCTGCGCAGGGTGGCGCGTAGATAGATGATGTAGCCGATCAACAGAACCAAGCCCACCAGCACGGCGATCGAGATATTCATCCCGCCATAGCTGCGTGCCCATTGCACATAATTATACTCTGTCGGGTTGAATGTGGCCGCAAGCAACAGAAATGCGAAAATCCAGCGTGTTAGAAAGCCCATGGCGGCGGTCCTTTGTCGTGTTTCGCGGCAATATCGGGCGATGGGGGGCAAAAGTCTATGGGTTTACGTGAGAATCAGGTTTCATGCCCCAGCGCGCAGGGCTATACGGATGCGGGTTTGGACTGCGCATAGAGCGGGTCTGCCGCTTCTTTGAGAGGAATATCATGGCCAATGTTGTTGTCGTAGGTGCCCAATGGGGTGACGAAGGTAAAGGCAAGATCGTAGACTGGCTGTCCGAGCGTGCTGATGTGATCGCACGTTTTCAGGGCGGTCATAACGCCGGACATACGCTGGTGATTGACGGCGAAGTCTTCAAGCTGAGCTTGCTGCCGTCGGGTATCGTCCGGGGCGGCAAATTGTCGGTCATCGGTAACGGTGTGGTGCTGGACCCATGGCATTTGCAAAAAGAGATCGCCGGATTGCGTGGCCAAGGTGTGACGATCACGCCTGAAACGCTGATGATTGCGGAAAATACACCGCTAATCTTGCCGATCCACGGTGAATTGGACCGTGCGCGCGAAGAGCAAACATCGGTTGCCAAAATCGGTACAACAGGGCGCGGCATCGGGCCAGCCTATGAAGATAAAGTCGGCCGCCGTTCTGTGCGTGTTGCGGATTTGGCCGATGATGCCACGTTGGAACTGCGTGTTGACCGTGCGTTGGTTCACCATGATGCGCTGCGCCGTGGTCTGGGCCTTGAGCCTGTGGATCGTGAACGCCTGTTGGCGGATCTGCGTGCCATCGCGCCAAGTGTGCTGGAATATGCTGCACCCGTTTGGAAGGTTCTCAACGAGAAACGCCGCGCTGGCAAACGTATCTTGTTTGAAGGTGCGCAGGGTGCGTTGCTGGACATCGACTTTGGTACATATCCTTTTGTGACCTCATCCAATGTGATCGCAGGTCAAGCAGCTACAGGTACGGGCATTGGGCCTGGCTCCATCGATTTTGTTCTGGGGATCGTCAAAGCCTATACCACCCGTGTTGGCGAAGGCCCGTTTCCTGCGGAATTGAACGATGCTGACGGTCAACGTCTGGGTGAACGCGGCCATGAATTTGGCACTGTCACAGGCCGTAAACGCCGCTGTGGTTGGTTTGATGCGGTTCTGGTGCGCCAAACCTGCGCAACATCTGGCGTGAACGGTATCTCTTTTACCAAGCTGGACGTGCTGGACGGGTTTGAGACGCTGAAAATCTGTGTGGCTTATGAGTTGGACGGCAAGCGGTTGGATTATTTGCCGACAGCGGCAGATCAACAAGCACGTTGCACACCTATCTATGAGGAAATGCCGGGTTGGTCAGAATCTACCGAGGGCGCCCGTTCGTGGGCGGATTTGCCTGCGGAAGCCATTAAATATGTGCGCCGCGTGGAAGAATTGATCGAATGCCCTGTGGCGTTGCTGTCGACTTCGCCTGAGCGTGAAGACACGATTCTGGTAACCGATCCGTTTGCGGATTAAGCTACCTGAATGAAAAATGGGCTGGCCGATTTTCGGGCAGCCCAATCACACCAACCCCAAAGGAAAACCGATGGCCCTGAGTTACAAAGCCCGCCGCCGCTGGTCACTGTTTGTGTTGTTGGTGGCCTTGCCCGTCTACATCGTGCTGATGATCTGGGTGATATCCCTGTTCAACCGCCCACCGTTCTGGGTGGAACTGCTGATCTATGTCGGCTCTGGCGTGGTCTGGGCCTTTCCGATGAAGGCGATTTTCAAAGGCGTAGGGCAGGCTGATCCTGACGCGCCTGTCGATCCAGAACAATGAAGGCGCCGATCCCGATTTTGCGGTGTTTCGATACCAAAGCCACACGGGAATTTTATCTGGATTTTCTTGAGTTTGAACCCGTGTTCGAGCACCGGTTTGGTCCTGACATGCCGCTTTATATGGCTGTGAAAAAGGGTGCATGTGAATTGCATCTCTCTGAACATTTCGGCGACGGCACGCCGGGGACGTTTATTCGGATCGAAGTGGAGGACGTCGCTGCGATGTCCGAGGCGTTGATCGCTAAAGAGTATAAAAATGCCAAACCCGGATGGCAGCGCCAAAGCTGGGGTTGGGATGAAATGAGCATTTCTGACCCTGCTGGCAACCGATTGATATTTGCCTCACGCAACGACGTGTAAAACGAAAAAGGCGGACCAAATGGCCCGCCTTTTAGTGTTATTGACTGTAGCGTTTTAGCCTGCTGCGCGCGCATCGGGTTTAAATCCGATCTGATCGGAGACCTGAAAACGGCCCCCTCTCAGTTTTTCGATTTTGCCTTCCCGCAGGAGTTTGCCAAAGGAGCGCAAGCTGTCTTCACGGGTGAAGTCCTCTTGCTCGACCTGACGTACTTTTGTCATCAACTGAGGGCGTGAAAATTCTTCGTGGCCTTCAATATAGGAAAGGTATGCCGCAGCTGCCTCCAGTAGATCAGAGAGCGTTTCGGCACCCATGTCGTTGGCAAAATCGGCAAAGCTTCGCGCGTCAGTCGCTGCTTCTTGCACAGCGGGTTGCGGAGCAAGCGTTGCGACACGGCGCGGACGAACCTGTGCGCCGCTGTTTGTGCTACCACCATCGATGCGTTGCTCTGCCACCAGCTTGAGAGGGGCCGCGCGGTTTTCCATAGGGCGTTCAGTGCGTGTGCCACTCCGGCCAGTTGGTCGGCGCGGGCGCACTACAGTCGCAAGATCATCGCGGTAGGCTTCGCCCGTGTCTTGTTCTTCTGGCATGCCGCCCACGGCTTCGTCTGCCTTTTTGGCTGCAACGGCCGCACGCAGATGGGCAAACGCATCACGGCGCGTGTTGCTTTCGGGTTCATCCATCTGACTGTCGGTTTCTTTCATTAGACGGGAAAGGTCGTCATCAGCGGTGCTGTGGATGCCTGTTTTCGGCTTTACTTCTTGTGCTGTATTGTCTGCATCCGAGGATGTTACTTCTTCCTTAGGCGAGATTTCAGCTTCTATTTCAGCGAGTTCGCGGGCGAGTTCTGCTTCTGCTTCGGCGCTCAATGTTGATTTATCGGCCAAGGGGGCCTTGCGCGGTTCAGGTGTAGGCTGTTGCGCCGCTGCTGTTTCTTCTTCCTCGTCGTCGTATTCTTCCAGAGCGCCGGATCGAATGGCGGCATCCAGCGAGGCGCGTTTGACTTTGAGCACACGTGTGCGGGGCGCGGGGCGCGGGGTGCTTACTACCGGGGCAGGCTCAGCGGCGGCAACGGTTTCGCTTACTTCTGCTGCTTCTTCTTCAATCGCGTCGGTTTCGTCACCGTCAAACAAATTGTCATCATCCGCCTCGTCAACGGCATCAGCGCCTTCCATAGACGCAAGGATATTGCCTTCCATTTGGTCATCTGCATCCGAAGATGAAGATTCCTCTTCTAGAGGTGAAGTATCTTGTGCTGGGGCGTCTGCCTCTTGGTCAAGACGGTTCAGGATCGCAGTGATATCGTCATTTTCGTCATCATAGTTTTCGCTGGATTGCGCGTTTGCGGCATCGAAATCATCATCCGCATTTAACGCCTCTTCGATGTCACGAACGGCGTTGGCCTGTGCTGTCGTCTGGGCGTTTTCGTCAGCTTCTGCTACCGCTGGGGGGGGCGTTGTGGGAGCCTGCGGTTTTGGAGTGACGGGTTTGTTCAGTTTTGGCGAAATCTTGAAGGTACGTTTTTCAACGACAGGTTCCTTCGCAACAATTTCTTCGGTTTTTACTGTCTCAACGGTTGCATCAGCGTGTTGGTCTTCGGAATAATCCGGTGTGGTGTCTTCTTCGGATTGCTGGGACACAACGGCGCGGATGCGCTTGAGTTTGTCTGCGATGCTGTTGTCTCTGGCTGCCTCAAGGGCAGACATTGGCGCAGCAGCGGTGACGTTCTGTTCGGCAGAGACGTTTGATTTTGTTTCAGAAGCAGGTTGTTCGGCGAAAAACGCCTCTACTTCTTCATCAGGCAGGCTTGGAACGATGTCTTGGGGGGTGTCATCAGTAGCCGCTGGCGTATGAACTGCGGCTGCTTCTGGAGCAGGCTGTGACTTTACAGCCGGAACATCTTTCGCAACCGGCGCAGGCTTGGCTACAGGTTGGGGCGCCTCAGCGGGTGTGATGTCTTCGGATGTCAGTTCAGCGGTTGTCTGCGTGGCATCGGCAACCGCCGTAGCGACATCTTCAACGGCTCCGGCAGCGACCTGTGCGGCTGCTTGCGGCGTGGTCTTGGCTGAAAGCACAATCCGGCCCTCATCCTGACGGGCCTCGACATGACGCGATATTTCACGTTGTGCGATGCGCGCTAGCATTTGTGCGTCAGGCTGGGGCGGCTCTGCGCCGAAATACCTGTCATCAGAGGCTAAATCGCGAAAATACTCTGCGATGGCCTTCATTGTGCCGAAGGAATCATCGAATCCCTCAAGCGTACATGAAAAAGTACCATAAGATACTGTAAGAATTTTGTTGTTGTTGATCATCGGATGCTCGTCCTCTGCGTCTTGGTCTCACAAGGTTTACCATGATATCCAAGACCAAATGGGCACCAAACTGTGCCAACCGCGGTGTCATTTTGGGGCGTTATTGTGGCAACCCGTCTAAGTTGAATTGAAAGTGCTATGTCAAATCCGATCATTTCCAGTTCCAATCCAGTCACTCTTTTGGGAGGGGGGCAGGTTAGCGTAAGGGATATTGCAGATGCGTTAACAATTGCGCCACAGTGTGTGGCGGTTGATGGTGGCCTTGTGGCGGCACAGGCTGCGGGCCTATCGCCGATGGCAGTTATCGGCGACATGGACAGTGCCCCGCCAGAAGCGCTTGCGCGTGTCCCGCTTGCACAACAGCACCGCGTTAGTGAACAACAATCTACGGATTTCGACAAGGCACTTCGTCATGTGGATGCGCCTGTCACGGTGGGGGTCGGATTTTGTGGGGGGCGTGTGGATCACCAATTGGCCGCATTTCATACTCTGCTGGTGCATGCGGATCGTCCCTGTGTGCTGTTGGCGCAGAATGAGGTGATCGTGCTGGCACCGCCGCAGGTGACGCTGGAGATGAGCGCTGGCGATGTGGTGTCCCTGTTTCCTCTGGTGCCCGTCACGGGGCGAAGTCGTGGATTGGAGTGGCCGATTGACGGGCTGCCTTTTGATCCAGCGCAGTTTGTAGGGACGTCTAACAAGGCGCTGGGCAGGGTTGAGCTTTGGATAGATGCGCCGGGCATGTTACTGATTGTGCCGCGTCGTTTTCTTAGACCGTTGGTGGGGCATTTCGCGCAAGGGGGCGCGCGGTGGCCTGTTCACGCAGAACCACATAAACACCAGCCGCCACTGTCAGAGTAATGCCGTAAGCTGCAAGCGTGTCGGGCAGCTCGAAGAACAGCCAGTAACCGACCAAAGTAGCAACGGGTATTTCCAGATATTGCATGGGGGCCAATGTGGCGCTGGGCGCATAGCGCAGCGACCATGTCATACACAGATGGGCCAGCGTACCCAGCACGCCTACGGCGGCCAGCAACTGCCATTCGACGACGTCAGGCAGAACCAAGGCCAGCGGCGCGAACCCGAAGGCGCCACCAAGCACGATAATCGGGGTCAATAGTACCATAGCCATTGTACCACTGACGGCTTGCAGGGCGATGGGGTCTGATTCCTTGGCCAGCTTGCGGGTGGTTAACATGAACAGCGCAAAGACCACGGCCACGCCAACAGGCAGCAGCGCGATCCAGCCGACAGCCAGAAAATTGGGGCGGATCACCAGCAACGTGCCGACAAAACCAACGGCGCAGGTAAGCAAGCGGTGCAGGCCGACTTCTTCATCCAGAAAAACGCGGCCCAGCAGCAGCATGATAAAAGGCATGACAAAGACAATGGCAATGGCATCCGCCAGCGGTAGATATTGTAGCGAGGTGAACATGCCCCCGATGCCAAAGATGTGCAGGATGGTGCGGATAAAGGCCAAACGCCATGCGCGTGGCGACAGGCGCCAATCAATGCCCGCAAATGCAATCAGGGGGATCAGCACAAGTGCCTGCACCGCAAAGCGGGTGAAAACCAACTGGCCTAGAGGAATGCTTGGCCCCAGTAATTTGGCAACCGCGTCGCCAATTGGGGCGAGGACGCAAAAGCCGAGCATGAGGAGAATGCCGAGAAGCGGCTTGTCTGGTGTTGTCATTCAGTATCGGTAGGGCGTGTTAGCAGCCTTGACAATAGCTGGGGTACGTCGGGGCGCGGGCACCCCGACGTTTTAGGTTAAATCACTTACAATAGCGCCAACAGTTTTTGCGCGGCTTCCTCGGAGGAGGCGGGGTTTTGACCCGTGACCAGTTTACCGTCGGTTGTGACAAAGCTCGCCCAGTCATCGCCGCTCAGATAAACACCGCCATTGGCCTTGAGCATGTCTTCCACCAGAAACGGCACAACTTGCGTCAGGCCCACAGCGTCTTCTTCGCTGTTGGAAAAGCCGGTGACCTTCTTGCCCGCAACCAAAGGTTTGTCGCCCAGTTTGGTATGTTTGAAAATCGCGGGGGCGTGGCAGACAGCGCCGATCGGCAGATCGGCTTGCGCAAAGCTTTCGATCAAGCGGATGCTGTCTTTGTCTTCGGCAAGATCCCACAGGGGGCCGTGACCACCGGGATAGAATACCGCGTCAAAGCCCTGTGCAGTTTGCTCTGACAAAAGTTCTGTCGCGGCCAGAGCGGCCCGCGCGTCAGGGTCGGCCTTAAAGCGTTTGGTTGCTTCTGTCTGGGCGTCTTCTGCGTCGCTTTTGGGGTCCAGCGGGGGTTGGCCGCCTTTGGGAGAGGCCAGCGTGATCTGTGCGCCTGCGTCTTTAAGGGCGTAATAAGGCGCTGCGAATTCCTCCAGCCAGAAACCTGTCTTTTCGCCCGTATCGCCAAGTTGATCGTGGGAGGTGAGGATCATTAGAATATTCATGAGGGGTACCTTATACGTTTGGTCTGCCTATGTGGTAGGCAGTCATCCCTCATTCAACCCGCGCAGGGCAGGTCGGTTCCCGTTTCCCTAGATTACCAAGCGTCAACAGTTGGGAACATTTACCGCCAATCCACCCAGCGAAGTTTCTTTATACTTCTCGCTCATGTCCGCACCCGTCTGGCGCATGGTTTCAATACAGGCATCCAGAGGCACCAGATGTGTGCCATCTCCGCGCAAGGCGAGGCTGGCGGCAGAGACGGCTTTGATCGCACCCAGACCGTTGCGCTCGATACAGGGGACTTGGACAAGGCCGCGCACGGGATCGCATGTCATTCCCAGATGATGCTCCAGCGCGATTTCGGCGGCGTTCTCGACTTGCTCGGGGGTGCCGCCCATAACGGCACAGAGCGCCCCTGCGGACATAGCAGCGGCGGAGCCTACCTCGGCCTGACAACCCGCTTCGGCACCCGAGATGGAGGCGTTGAATTTGACCAAACCGCCAATGGCCGCAGCGGTGAGCAAGAAATCCTCGATATGGCTCTCGGATGCACCGGGCACGTGATCAAGGTAATACCGCAATGTGGCGGGCATCACACCTGCCGCACCATTGGTGGGGGCGGTGACCACCTGACCGCCTGCGGCGTTTTCCTCGTTTACTGCCATGGCGTAGACGCTCATCCAGTCGTTGATGGTATGGGGGGCAGATTGGTTCATGCCGCGCTCGGAAAGCAGCGCCTCGTGAATGGCTTTGGCGCGGCGTTTCACGTTCAGGCCACCGGGCAGTATGCCATCGGTTTCCAAGCCACGGTTGATGCAATCATTCATCACTTGCCACAGGCGTTTCGTGCCCGTGCGCAGATTATCGGCACCACCGCGCGCTTCTTCGTTGCTGCGCTTCATGCCTGCTATGGTTTTACCCGATGCTTTGGCCATCTCCAGCATCTCGGCGGCTGATTTGAACGGGTAGGGAACGGGCGTGCCCTCTTCGGTGTTCTTGCCTGCGGCAAGCTCCTCTTCGGTCATGACAAAACCGCCGCCGATGGAATAGAACACTTGCCGCAATGTGATGTCGCCCTGTGCGTCCAGCGCCATGAGGGTCATGCCGTTGGCGTGACCTTTGAGCGGGGTGTCATAGTCAAAGATCAAATCAGCTTTGGGGTCAAAGTGCAGTGTCGGCAGATCGGGCACAGTGATCGTTTTACTGGCGTTTATGGCCTTCAGCGTCTCTTCTGCGCGGTCTGCGTCAAAGGTTTCGGGTGAAAACCCTGCGAGGCCCAGAATTGTGGCGCGGTCTGTGGCGTGGCCAACACCTGTAAATGCCAGACTCCCGTGTAAGGAGGCGCGCAGCCCTGCAAAATGGAAAGGAGAGGCCCGCATCATGTCTAAAAACCGTTGGGCGGCCACCATCGGGCCCATTGTGTGCGAAGACGAGGGGCCTATGCCCACTTTGAACATCTCGAAAACAGATAAAAACATCAGGTGGCACTTCCATAAAACGGTGTGGCGGGGGACGCCGCGATGAGGGGCACGCCGCCACACGTTGGGGTGTGGGCAGCATATTCACGCGGCGCAATAGTGCAAGTGCTGCTGTCGCGCCGCGATGCCGAGCAACGGCGGCGCTGCGGTAAGTTGCAAAAGGAAAATTCAAGCTGTGATCTCATCCCTTGATTGTGCGGCAAAGGTTCACCTGTGGCTGGTCAGAAAACGACGCGCCAAGGTGCATTCAAGGCTACAACTGGGATACGCAGGGCACAATTCTCCTCGCACCTTGCGCGCATATTTCCTATAAGCACTGTGACACCTTAACGGAGCTGCCCCCATGTCAGGAGAACTGTCACCGATTGATAAAGCCAAGTTTGTGGCCGCCAAACGTGCAGCCGACTTTGTGGAAGACGGCATGCGTGTTGGTCTTGGCACTGGGTCAACTGCCGCATGGTTGGTGCGTTGTCTAGGCGAGAGGGTGCGCGAAGAAGGTTTGAGGATGCGAGGTATCCCTACCTCCAGCCGCACAGCGCATCTGGCACGTGAAGTCGGGATCGATGTGATCAGCCTTGATGAAGCGAAATGGCTGGATCTGACGATTGACGGGGCGGATGAATTCAACGGCGACCTGAACCTGATCAAAGGCGGCGGTGGCGCATTGTTGCAAGAGAAGATTGTAGCGACTGCAAGTGATCAAATGATCGTGATTGCAGACATCGGCAAAGAGGTAGAGCATCTGGGCGCGTTCCCCTTGCCCGTTGAGATGGTGCCCTTCGGGTGGCAAACCACACAGGCATTGGTGGAAGAGACGCTGATCTCGATGGATGTGCTGGGCAATAACAGCACGCTGCGCATGAACGGTGAGCGCCCGTTTGTGACGGATGAGGGAAATTACCTGCTTGATCTGCACCTCAATCGCATCGGCAATCCGCGTCAACTGTCGCTTGTGCTCAATCAAATGCCGGGTGTGGTTGAAAACGGGCTTTTCATGGATATCTGTGACAAGGTTGTGATTGGCTTTGGCGACGGGCGCGTTGAGGTCCGTGATATCAACAGCGGTACAGTTGAAAAAGATCGGGTTGATTTTGTCGAAAGCGACAATCTCTTTGCCGATCTAGGCGATTAAAATATAAAGGGCAGGGCCATGAGCAATTTTGACTATGATTTGTTTGTCATCGGAGGCGGTTCCGGTGGGGTACGTGCAGCACGGGTTGCCGCAAGCGAATATGGCGTAAAGGTCGGCTTGGCCGAAGAGGACCGTTATGGCGGGACCTGTGTGATCCGTGGATGTGTCCCTAAAAAGCTGATGGTTTTTGCCTCTGGCTATGGCGAGATGACACAAGATGCCCGTGATTATGGCTGGGACGTGCAGGATGGTGCGTTTGATTGGCATGTCTTCTCGGGCAAAATGCGCGCAGAGTTGGACCGCCTTGAGGGGGTGTACCGCAGATTGCTGGATGGTTCTGGTGTTGAGAAATTCGATGCACGCGCTACGTTAAAAGACGCTCATACTGTTACCTTGTCGACAGGTGAGGAAAAGACCGCGAAACATATCCTGATCGCGACGGGCGGACGGCCTGTGCGGTTGGATCTGCCAAATGCGGATCTGGGGATTGTATCCGACGACATCTTCCATCTGGACGATCTGCCGCGCACGATGCTGATTGTCGGTGGCGGCTATATCGCCTGCGAATTTGCCTGCATCTTGCATGGGTTGGGTGTTGAAGTGACACTGTTTTACCGTGGCGGCCAGATTTTGAACGGCTTTGACGACGAAGCACGGGGCCTTGTGGCGGAACAGATGCGCGCGCGGGGCATCAAAATGCACTCGGGCACCAACATCCTAGAGATGGAAGACCGCGATGGTGGCACTTGGGTTAAAGGCACAACTGGCCCTGAAAAAATCTATGATAAAGTGTTCTTTGCGACGGGCCGCAAGCCGAACTCTGACAATATGGGGTTAGAGGCGCTGGGCATCGCGATGGGCCGCAACGGCGCAATTGAGGTGAATGAGTACAGCCAGACGGGTGTGCCATCAGTCTATGCTATCGGTGATGTGACCGACCGTGTGAACCTGACGCCTGTGGCGATCCGCGAAGGTATGGCATTTGTAAAAACCGTATTCGGCGGGGAACCTACGCCAGTGGATCACGATCTGATCCCCTCTGCCGTGTTTACCCAGCCTGAAATGGGCACCGTCGGCATGACCGAAGAAGAAGCACGTGCGCAAGAAGAGATCGAAGTGTACTCAACCACCTTCAAGCCGATGCAGTCTGCTTTTGCGGGCCGCGATGACCGTGTGATGATGAAATTGGTTGTTTCCAAAGAAAACCGTACTGTGTTGGGATGTCATATCGTCGCACCGCAAGCAGGTGAAATGATTCAAATGGCGGGTATTGCGGTGAAAATGGGCGCTACGAAAGAGCAGTTTGACCAAACCTGCGCTGTGCACCCTACAATGTCCGAAGAATTGGTGACCATGCGCAGTCCTGTGCGGTCATGATCGTGCAGACATCTTGAAATAGTTGTGTAAACTCACGATTTAGAGGTTACAGGGGGTACAAACGTATAGTTTGTGCAACTTACGACAAGCCTGCTCCGGATCGGGGCGACTTAAAGAGGGAAATAATTATGGCTGGCAACACAGGCGGTCCTTGGGGCGGCGGTGGCAACACAGGCGGCGGCAATGGCGGCGGCAATAAAGGCGGCGGTGATAACGGCGGCCAAAATGGCGGCGGTAACCGCGGCAATAACGGTGGCGGCGACAAGCCCCCGATCCCCGAGATCGACGAGTTGGTTAAAAAAGGCCAAGAACATCTGCGCGTTTTGATGGGGGGCGGTGGCCGCTCCAAAGGGACTGGCGGCGGTTCCGGTGGTGGCACTGGCGGGCCTGAGCTGACACGCGGCACCATCGGTGTTGGTGTACTTGTCGCGGCTGCGGCGTGGCTGTTTGCCTCTACTTATACTGTGCGCCCTGAACAGCAGTCGATTGAGCTGTTCCTTGGTAAATTCTCGGGCATCGGTACTGAGGGTCTGAACTTTGCCCCATGGCCGTTTGTCACTGCCGAAGTATTTGACGTTACAACCAACCGTACGGAAACATTGGGCACCCAGCGGAGCACCAATGACAACGGCGGCTTGATGCTGACGACGGATGAGAACATCGTTGATATTGATTTCCAAGTTGTTTGGAACATCAAAGACGCACAGCAATTCAAATTCTCGTTGCGCGATCCTGACTCGTCTGTGCGTGCGATTTCTGAATCCGCAATGCGTGAAGTGATTGCACAATCCGAACTGGCCCCCATCCTGAACCGGGATCGTGGTCTGGTGGAAGAAAAGGTCAAAGAGCTGATTCAGGTCACGTTGGACAACCGCAACACCGGCATCAACGTGCTGCGTGTGAACGTGAACAAAGTTGATCCGCCCAGCCGTACTGTTGTGGTGACAAACACCGATGGCTCAACCGAGCAGGTTTCTGTTGTAGATGCCTTCCGTGATGTTCAGGCTGCCGCGCAAGAGCGTGACCGTCTGGAACGCCAAGCGGATGCCTATGCAAACCAGAAAACGGCTGAAGCCCGTGGTGAAAGCGCCAAAATGCTGGAAGCCGCCGAAGGCTACCGCGCGCGTGAAGTTAACGGCGCAATCGGTGAGGCATCGCGTTTCGAAGCGGTTCTGACCGAATACACCGCCGCACCAGAAGTGACACGCAAACGTCTGTATCTGGAAACCATGGAAAAAGTCTTTGGTCAGGTCGATAAGATCATCCTTGAAAACAACCAAGGTGAAGGCGGCGGCCAAGGCGTTGTGCCCTATCTGCCCCTGAACGAGCTGCGCCGCAGCGGAGGAAACAACTGATGAAAAAGACCAGCTTTCTGATTCCGGTTGCCGCCATTCTTGTTGCGGCGTTCTTGTCTTCTATCTTTGTTGTGGATGAACGTGAAAAGGCACTTGTGCTGCGTTTTGGTCAGATCAAACAGGTTATCACTGAACCCGGTTTGGGGTTTAAGGTGCCAATGGTGGATGAGGTTGCGCGTTTTGAAGACCGCATCCTGACGCTGCAAACACCGCTGATCGAAGTCACACCTGCCGATGACCGCCGTTTGGAAATCGACGCATTTGTGCTCTACCGTATCGACGATGTGGTTCAGTACCGCCAAGCGGTTGGTGCCGGCGGTGAATCCCGTGCTGCCAACGACCTGAGCGGTATTCTGGAATCCCAGATTCGTGCAGTTTTGGGTTCGCAGGGTGTGACCTCCAACACCATCCTCTCGCCTGAGCGCTCTGGCTTGATGGATCAAATTCGTGTGCGCTCTGATGCGCGTGCAAATGCATTGGGCCTCAAGGTTGTAGATGTGCGCTTGCGTCAGACAAACCTGCCCGAGCAGAACTTTGACGCGACGCTGCAACGGATGATTGCGGAACGTGAACGCGAAGCAACGGATGAACGGGCGCGGGGTCGTGAAGCGGCCCAGCGTGTGACCGCCCTTGCGGACCGTACGTTTGAGGAAATCATCTCAGAAGCGCGCCGAGATGCGCGTATCATTGAAGGTGAAGCAGATGCAGAACGGAACCGTATTTTCGCCGAAGCCTATTCGAAAGATGCGGAGTTCTTTGAATTCTACCGTTCGCTTGCCGCTTATGAAGAAGCGCTGAAAGGCAGCAACTCTACCATGGTGTTGTCGCCCAATAGCGAATTCTTCAACTACCTGCGCTCTGATCAAGGGTCGCGTTCGGATGAGGGTGAGCAACGCTAAATACTGATGTACTGTTGAATTTGAAAAGGGCCGCACATTTGTGTCGGCCCTTTTTTATGTCCGATGCAATTGGTTGGGGGCCAACCGTTGAAATGAGAATTCAAAACACCATGTTTTATATTGCGGTCCGAGTGGTCAATGTGCACTCTGACCAGACATGAAAATCGCCCCGAGGCGGGTATGATTTCGATCAGGAGACAATAAATATGCAGCCCAAAGCGGTCGCCAGAACTCACACCCTTTCCTTTTCCCCTGCTATGCGTGCAGCCCTGATCGGGCTGATGGCACTGACACTGGTGATTTTGCAGACGGTCATGGCCTATGCCAAACCCGAAAGCCTTGCGCCTCTCGCAGAAAAAATCAGCCCCTCGGTTGTGAATATTACGACATCGACACTGGTTGAGGGCCGCACAGGGCCACGCGGCATCGTACCTGAAGGATCGCCGTTTGAGGATTTCTTTCGTGAATTTCAAGACCGAGACCGTGGTGACGATGACGGAGCACCATCGCCGCGCCGCTCGTCTGCGTTGGGGTCCGGTTTTGTGATTTCCGAAGATGGCTATGTTGTCACCAACAACCACGTGATTGATGGTGCGGATGAAATCACCATCGAATTTTTCTCGGGCAAAGAATTGGTGGCCACAGTGATCGGTACAGACCCGAACACGGATATTGCCCTGTTGAAGGTCGAAGCCGACCAGCCGCTGCCCTTTGTCAAATTCGGCAACAGTGATGCGGCGCGTGTCGGTGATTGGGTTGTCGCGATGGGTAACCCGTTGGGGCAGGGGTTTTCTGTTTCTGCGGGGATCGTAAGCGCACGCAACCGCGCACTGTCGGGCACTTATGATGACTACATCCAGACTGATGCGGCGATCAACCGTGGGAACTCGGGGGGGCCGTTGTTTGATATGGACGGCGCTGTGATCGGTGTGAACACGGCGATCTTGTCTCCTAATGGCGGCTCGATCGGGATCGGCTTCTCGATGGCATCCAATGTGGTGTCACGGGTTGTGGACCAGTTGAAAGAATTCGGCGAAACGCGTCGTGGCTGGCTGGGCGTGCGTATTCAGGACGTCACACAGGACGTGGCAGATGCGATGGGGCTTCAAGAGGCAAAAGGTGCGCTGATCACTGATGTGCCCGAAGGCCCTGCAAAAGTTGCAGGTCTGAAAACCGGTGACGTGATTTTGTCTTTTGACGGGGTGGATGTTGGCGATACACGCGGTTTGGTCCGTCAGGTGGGCAATAGCGCCGTTGGTGCAACTGTTCGTGTCACGGTCCTGCGCGAAGGGAAAAGCCAAACCATTGCTGTAACCCTTGGGCGCCGCGAAGACTCGGGCAGTGACGCGACACCAGAAGACGAAGGCACACCGGATGCAAGCGAAGCACCTGATGTTTCCTCTCTGCTGGGTCTCACAGTTACGCAACTGACTGACGACATGCGTCAAGAGCTGGGGGCGTCTGCGGATATGGAGGGCCTTGCTGTGACAGCCGTAACCGAGGGTTCCGAAGCCTTTGAGAAAGGTCTGCGTGTTGGTGATATCCTCACCGAAGCGGGCCAGCAAAAAATTGCGGTTATTGCCGATCTGGATGCGCGTATCCAAGCGGCACGTGACGCAGGGCGCAAATCCTTGCTGCTGCTGGTACGCCGTGCCGGTGATCCGCGCTTTGTGGCACTGACCCTTGATGAAGAATAAGAGCACTGCTCTAATCAAATCTAATCAAAAGAAAGGCGCTCCAACCGGGGCGCCTTTTTCATATGTTGCATGGGGTTTAGCGGCGTTACGGGGTGCGGGGGACCGCGACAATGCCCAGTTCGCGGGCGGTCTCCATGGACAACACCTCGCTATGCAATCCGTTTTTCGACTGTATCGCCAACACAGCACTGCGGGTGGCGCTGTCCATATTTCCCGTCACGACACCTGAATATAGCCCCCGCGCTAGTAATGCCCGCTGTAAGGTTGAAACCAGTTCAACCGTGAAGGCAGGAGGGCAGGGGGTTTCAAACCAGTTGTTTGCGCGCGGTGTTACAATATTTTGGCGGCTTTCTTGACGGTAAACGGGTAAAGTCCCGATTGACCCGTCGGAATTGGTTTGCGCAGGCGTGACCAGTACTTTTTTGGTCACCGTCTCGACGACCGCAGGGGTTGGTATTTTTTCCCAACAGGTGCCAGCCGGCGCTCCATGCGGGGCCAAGCCATTATTCAAAACATCACCGCTGTTTGATGCAGGTGTTGTCTGCAAGCATGCCGAAAGCGCCAAAGCGCTGAAAAGAACTATTGTTGAACAAAGTCCCGAACCTGATTTGAATGCCTGTGTCATTGCCCAACGCCTTTTGGGTCTGCGTGTATCACCTTAGCTTACCTGTATTTTTGAAGGTTGCCTAGAACCTCAAAGCCACCTCGGCAAAGAGTGACATAAAAGGGGCTGGCATAGGCGCGAATGCTTGCTTAGAAACGGAGGGGAAATTTATAGAAAAGGGCAGCTCTGATGGCCAAGATCACTTACGTAGAACACAATGGCACGGAACATGTTGTCGAGGTCGCAAATGGCCTGACGGTCATGGAAGGCGCACGCGACAACAACGTACCAGGCATCGAAGCAGACTGTGGCGGAGCCTGTGCCTGCTCAACCTGCCACGTTTATGTGGATGATGCATGGGTCGATAAACTTCCAGCCAAAGATGACATGGAAGAAGATATGCTTGATTTCGCCTATGAGCCGAATCCCGCCAATTCCCGTCTGACGTGTCAGTTGAAGGTGACCGATGCGTTAGATGGCCTGCGCGTTAAAATGCCCGAAAAGCAAATCTGATGACCCAAGCGCGGCGTCGGCTGGTGTGCCCGTGGCGCGGCACCGCGCGCCGCGCCGTGTTACCGCTGTGTGTGTGGCTAGCGGGGGCGGGGACTGCCCTAGCGGCAGAAACGATCACATCCGCCCGCTTTACCGAGCCAACCTCGCGTTACGCCCATGGCGTGTTGGGGGATGCCGAGGAATGGGAGGCGTTGGAGATCAAGACAAACAATGCGTCCAATGATACCCTTTCATCAAATGCTGTCTTGCGCAAAAACACATATACAATAAGGCTGCCGCTCACGTCGGTTTTTGAAGATGTGGCACCGCGCCTCGCGGATGTAGATGGGGATGGCAATCCCGAAGTTGTTGTCGTTGAGACAAGCGTCACACAAGGCGCGTCCCTTGCGATTTATGACGCAAAGGGAAAACGCGCAGCGACCCCGTATATAGGCACAAGAAACCGTTGGCTTGCCCCTGTGGCTGTGGCGGATCTGGACGGCGATGGTTTTGTTGAACTTGCCTACATTGACCGCCCCCACCTGATGAAAACGCTGCGCGTCTGGCGCTTTGAAAATGGGGCATTGAGCGAAATCGCCACCTTTGGTGGGGTAACAAACCACCGTGTCGGAGAAACCGATATTGCGGGTGGTCTGCGCGATTGCGGTACGGGCCCCGAGATGATCGTCGCAAATGCAAACTGGACGCGCCTGATGGCTGTGACCTTGCAAAATGCATCTCTCGTAGCCCGTGACATCGGCCCTCACAAAAACCGCAACAGCTTTAACCGTGCATTGGAGTGCCGATGAAATCACTCGCCCTTACCCTTTTTACCGGCCTCATGGCCTCAAATGTCAGCGCGCAAGAGCAGATCGCACCAGATGCATTTTTGGAACTGGCGGTAGGTCGCACGTTGAGTTTCACCAATCAAGTCTCAGGCACGCTTGTCGGGATTGAGCAATTCCTGCGCCCCGATCTGTCTGTCTGGGCGGATGAGACTGGGCGCTGCACTTATGGCCGGATTGAAAAACGCGGCCCGCTGCTGTGTTTTCTATACGAAGATGATCCAGACCCGAATAATTGCTGGGTGCCCTTCATGGACGAAGGCACGTTACTGGTGTTGTCGCAAACCACGCAAGAGCTACAGCGGATAAGCGACATCAGCAAAGAGCCTGTGATCTGCGAAGGGGCACCGACGTCCTGAGGGGGCTCTAGCAGCTTCCATCAGAGACGCCGGACCTATTTCGATTAGTCCAGAGCACGCCAGCCGATGTCACGTCGGCAAAAGCCTTCTGGCCACGCCACCGCGTCAACCATCGCGTAAGCGCGTTGCTGCGCTTGCTCCAATGTATCGCCACGCGCTGTCACGCCCAGAACACGCCCGCCTGCGGCAACAATGTTCCCGTCTTTCTGGGCAGTGCCTGCATGGAACACAACATTGCTGCTGTCTTCGGTAATGGCGTCTAGCCCGCCGATGACAGACCCTTTTTGGTAGTCTCCCGGATAGCCCGCTGCCGCCATAACCACCGTCAGCGCATGGTCATTAGCCCAATTTACTTGTGCCTCCGACAACCGCCCTTGGGCTGTTGCATGCAGCAGGTCTAGTACCTGAGCCCCCAAACGCATCATCAGCGCCTGACACTCTGGGTCGCCAAAGCGCACGTTATACTCCACCAATCGTGGCACATCGTTTTCGATCATCAGGCCCGCATAAAGTACGCCTTGATATGGGATACCGCGTTTGGCCATTTCTGCCATGGTGGGGCGAATGATCTCGGCCAAGGCGCGCTCAGCGATGGCATCTGTCAGCACGGGAGCCGGAGAATAGGCACCCATGCCGCCTGTATTGGGGCCAGTATCGCCGTCGCCTACACGTTTGTGGTCTTGTGCGGTGCCAATCGGAAGTACATTTTCGCCATCACACAGGACAAAGAAAGATGCCTCTTCGCCGCGCATGAATTCTTCGATCACGACTTCGGCACCCGCAGCACCAAATTCACCGCCAAACATGTCGTCAATTGCGGCCTCGGCTTGTGCCACTGTTTCGGCGATGATCACGCCTTTGCCTGCGGCCAACCCATCGGCCTTAACCACGATCGGCGCACCTTGGGCTTGCACGTAGGCTTTGGCCGCTGCTGCATCGGTAAAGTGGCCGTATGCTGCGGTGGGCGCGTTACAGGCATCGCAAATCTCTTTGGTGAAGGCTTTGGAGGCTTCCAGCTCTGCTGCCGCTTTGGAGGGGCCGAATACCAAAATGCCCGCTTCACGCAGACGGTCGGCGACACCCGCTGCCAAAGGCGCTTCGGGTCCGACGATGACAAAATCAATGTTGTTGCGTTCCGCGAATTGCACGACCGTGCCGCCGTCCATAATGTCGATGCTGGCGCAATCGGCGATCTGCGCAATGCCTGCATTTCCGGGCGCGACAATCAGTTTGTCACATTTGGGGTTCTGCATCACGGCCCACGCAAGGCTGTGTTCACGTCCGCCGCTGCCGAGGATTAGGATATTCATGACGTGCACTCCCTTGGAACTCAATGCTCGGCGTTTTATGCTGCACATGAGTTTTGCACAAGGATGCACCGATGGATCTGTTCGATGATGGCCCAGATGACACCCACGCTGCGGGGAATAGCCCCGAATATACAGTGGGAGAGCTGTCTGGTGCCCTTAAACGGGTGATCGAGAACGAATTTGGTCACGTGCGTTTGCGTGCCGAGGTGGGCCGCGTAAGCCTGCCGCGCTCGGGACATGTCTATCTGGACCTCAAAGACGATTCGGCAGTGATTTCGGGCATCATCTGGAAAGGTGTCGCCTCAAAGCTGGAAACCAGACCCGAAGAGGGGATGGAGGTGATTGTCACAGGGCGCATCACAACTTTTCCAGGGCAGTCTAAATACCAGATTATCATTGAGGATATGAAACCCGCTGGCATGGGCGCGCTGATGGCGGTGTTGGAGAAACGTAAAGCGGCTTTGGCGGCGGAGGGGTTGTTTGACCCTGCCCGCAAGCGGCCGCTACCGTATCTGCCTGAAATCATCGGTGTTGTGACCTCGCCCTCAGGCGCCGTTATCCGCGATATTTTGCACCGTTTACGCGACCGTTTTCCGCGCAAAGTGTTGATCTGGCCTGTGGCTGTGCAGGGCACCCGATGTGCACCCGAGGTTGCACATGCCATTGCCGGTTTTAACCGCCTGACACCGGGGGGCGCATTGCCGCGTCCTGATTTGATCATCGTGGCGCGGGGCGGGGGCTCGGTCGAAGACTTATGGGGGTTTAATGAAGAAGCGGTGGTGCGGGCTGCTGCTGCCTCGGATATCCCGCTGATTTCCGCCGTGGGGCATGAGACAGACACAACCCTGATTGATTACGCCTCTGATAAACGCGCCCCGACGCCGACGGCCGCAGCTGAGTTGGCAGTGCCCGTACGGGTGGAGTTACTGGCCTATCTGGATCAGCAACACGCGCGCCTGAGCCGCGCCCTCAGCCAAGGTCTAATACAGCGCGGTCAACGTCTGCGTGATATGTCCCGCGCTTTGCCGCGCCCCGACAGCCTGCTGGATACACCGCGCCAACGGCTTGATCGCGCGGGGGATCGTCTGGCCCGAGCGGTTAGCCTGACTGAAGCGCCCAAGCTACGGCTAGAACGGGCGGCGATCCGCCTTGACCCTGCGCTGATGTCTGGGGTGCAGCGGCGTAAAATGCGCCTGATGGACCTAAGCGGTGGATTGCGCCCTGCTGCGTTGCGCAGCCGGATCGCCCAAGACAAACGGCGCGTGGACGGTCTATCAGCGCGGTTGGCCCCTGCATTGATGCGCGAACACGGGTTGCAAGAGGCCCGTCTGACCCGTGCAACAAGGTCATTGTCAGAGGTGGCGCAGCGGCAGGTCAAAAACTGGCGCAGCCAGATCACCGCCGCCGAGCGTTTACGCCGTACCTTGGGGTATGAGGCCACGCTGGAGCGCGGGTTTGCCGTGGTACGCAGTGCAGGAACGGTGATCACCAGCAGCCAAGAGGCGTCGCAACACTCTGCGCTGGAAATCCAGTTCGCCGATGGCAAGGTCACCGTAAAACCCTAATGTCAGGCGGTTAAACCCCGACTTTGGGCCCCAGACACAGCATTTCTTCGGTGCTTTCATTCGCTTCATAAAGCGGTGTCAGTGCCGGATCGTCTTCAAACCGTGCGATCAACCCTTTTGCGCCTTGTTGAAAGCTCCAGCATTGTGGTTCGGGGCGGTCATCGTAAGTAAAGCAAATCAATCCGCCTTCTTCATACCATTGCCCTTCTTTGCATTCCCCATCCAGAAACGACCAGCGCACGCGACGGTTGGGCAGGTATATTTCTGCGCCATAAGGTCGATCGCTATTTCCGTAATATAGGGTTTTGCCGCGCGTATAGGTATCGAATTCATCCGCGCTCATGAGCGGTTGGGCGGCGGCGGGCAGGGCGGCAAAGGCCCAAAGGATCAAGATGAATCTTTTCATGTGGCCACAGTGCCAGATGTCTGATGCGGGGGCCAGTGGCGCAAAACGTTTCCGATCGGCGTCGGCAGTGCACCGCCGCCGCGCAAAGGGCGGCTGAATTGTCGTTTTTCGCCTCAACGACACAGGGTTGTTTTGATAGATGTCAGTGCAACGTAGGGGAGATGCGGACATGGGGGCCAAAGAACCGAAGGACGGGCCGGATAAAGGTGTTTGGAAATCAGGCAAAGGCAAAGGCCGACGCCACACCAAAGGCCGCCAGCTTGAAGATACCGCATGGGCGCAGGTGCGTGACCTATTGGGGGCCGAACCGCGTGACCGAGATCTGCTGATTGAGCATCTGCACCTGATCCACGATAAATACGGCCACCTCTCTGCTGCGCACCTACGTGCCTTGGCCGAAGAAATGCGCCTGAGCATGGCTGAGGTCTATGAGGTTGCGACGTTCTACGCCCATTTCGATGTTGTGAAAGAAGGGGAAACCCCGCCGCCCGCCCTGACCATCCGTGTGTGCGATTCACTCAGCTGTGAAATGGCGGGTGCGCAGGCGTTGAAATCGGCATTGGAGGCAGGGTTGGACCCTGCCGAGGTGCGTGTGCTGCGCGCGCCTTGTATGGGGCGTTGTGACACCGCCCCTGTGCTGGAACTGGGCCATCACCACATTGATTATGCCACGCCTGAAAAGGTGCACGCGGCCCTCGCGGCAGGGCATACCCATGCGCATATCCCCGCGTATGAACCCTATGCTGATTATGTCCAGAATGGCGGCTATGCCACGCTGACGCAATTGCGCAGCAGTGGCGATTGGGAAGCGGTGCAAGAGACGCTTCTGGCCTCTGGTCTGCGCGGTTTGGGTGGTGCTGGGTTTCCGTCTGGCAAAAAATGGGGCTTTGTGAGGGCAAATGCGGGGCCACGCTATCTGGCGGTGAACGGGGATGAGGGCGAACCGGGCACATTCAAAGACCGCCACCACCTTGAACGCACGCCGCATCTGTTCCTCGAGGGCATGTTAATCGCCGCTTGGGCTGTCGAGGCTGCGCGTGTCTATATCTATATGCGCGACGAATACCCCGCCGTGCTGGATATCCTCGCCCGTGAGATTGCAGCGCTGGAAGATGCCGGCCTTGTTGCTGCTGGCTATATCGAGCTACGGCGCGGCGCGGGGGCTTACATCTGCGGAGAAGAATCCGCGATGATTGAAAGTATAGAGGGCAAACGCGGTATCCCGCGTCACCGCCCGCCTTTTGTGGCGCAGGTGGGGCTGTTTGGTCGCCCGACGCTGGTGCATAATGTTGAGACACTGCATTGGGTTGCGCGCATCTGCCGTGAAGGGCCGGAAATCCTGTCTGCGGTAGAACTCAACGGTCGCAACGGGCTGCGTAGTTATTCTGTGTCGGGGCGGGTGGCCAAAGGCGGCGTTTACCTGCTGCCTGCGGGTTCCACGATCACCGATGTCATCGCGGCGGCAGGGGGCATGGCACTGGGGCATATCTTGAAGGCGTATCAACCGGGGGGGCCGTCATCGGGGCTATTGCCTGCCAGCATGGATGATATCCCGTTGGATTTTGACACGTTGCAACCGCATGGCACGTTTATCGGATCGGCGGCGGTGGTTGTCTTGTCACAGGAAGATAGCGCCCGTGATGCGGCGCTGAACATGCTGCGGTTTTTTGAGGATGAAAGCTGTGGCCAGTGTACCCCGTGCCGTGCGGGCTGTAGCAAAGCCGTGCAATTGATGCAGGCGGAGCATTGGGATCAGGACCTGCTAGAGGAGCTCTCTGCGACGATGGTTGATGCTTCGATCTGCGGGCTGGGGCAGGCGGCGCCTAATCCGATTCGCATGGTGATAAAACACTTCGCGGATGAAATTTAACCTCTGGCAATAGCTCAGTCGTCTAGATCCCCGTCATCGGGTGTGGTGTCGCGGTAAATGCGGCCAATCGCCCTGACAAACGGGATATTGCAGAAAATGACGATGCCAACGGCAATGAGAAGCCTTTGAAGCAGGCTGACAGGCAAGGGATCAACCGATTTCGCATAGAGGCTGATGAGGACCGTCACGACGAGGAACCAGATGGCCACCGCGCGTAAGTTGCGAAAAATGAACTGTTTTTGCGTGGTTGGCATTGTGCGCCCCTAAATCGGTTGGCCGTTCCATTTCTCTAGACGCAAGCCGTGACTTTGCGCAAGCGCTTTGGCCTCTGGGGCACTGCGGCTGTGTTGTATTTGGTCGACGCGGCCCTATTGATTCTCAACCACAAGGCAGGTGCAGTTCTGGCGCTTGAGGCTGCTGCACAGTTTTTGCGCGGCTTCCCTTGTATTGCGGCCTATGCGGCCAAAGTAATAGCCTTTTTTGCCAGACACGCGGTTTTTCACGTATATCAGGTCTAGTTTTTCGCTGTTTACCTGTTTGCGGCAACTGCCAGTTTGGCTAGAAATCTTTGCTTTGGCGGCCTTTTCTGAGGTCCCAAAGCCCAATTGCACACCCCAAGGTTTGATTTTAGGTGGCGGCGCTGTTGTGGGAATGACTTTGATCGGTGTCAGGCGGCGCTTTCGGGCCATTTCCGAACAGGCAGCGTAAAAGCTTTTATCAGTAGCCAGGCGGAAATCATGGTCTTTGGGTGGCGCATCGCGCCATTGCTCAGCGCTAAGGCCCGTGATGATCGGCACGTAATTGACCGTCTCAGGGGCCAGCCCTTTGCCTTCCAGAAAACCTGATGCACGGCCTTCACCGCCGTTATAGCCGATGGCGGCCATGCCCTCGTTTCCATAGCGCTGGACCATCTCAGCTAGATATTGTGCGGAATGTTCCAATGCATCTGCGGGGTTGAACGGGTCTTTTAATCCGCGCAGGCGTGCTGTGGAGGGGATGAACTGCGCGATGCCGCGTGCGTTGGCGTGGCTGAGCGCATTGGGATCGAAACGGCTTTCTTGCCAGATCAGGCGGGCGAAAAATCCGGTATTCAATCCGTGGCGTTTTGAAAAGATTTCGATGGCATTGCAGGTGTCATAGACAAAATGTGCAGGGCGAATGCACTGCACATGCCCCCATTTGCCGCTGCTGCACTGGGCATCTTGCGGGTCGGCTTTGGCAGTGCCAGCCCATATCAAAAACAAAGTAAGTGCAACAACTCGCATGGCGCTTTGGTGGCGCTCTTGGGGAGGGTTGTCAATCGCCACTCTTCCATCCTGCGCTATGAGAGGTTAGATCAGGGGAAAGTAAAAGCCGGAGGCCCCTAAGCGTGGCGTTTTTCAAGAAACTCAAAGACCGTTTGTTCACCTCCTCGTCCAAGATTGATGAAGGGTTAGAGGCGATTGTCAGTGATGGCGGTCAGGCCGATGTGCCTGCGGTAGACGATGTGATGGAAACCCCAGCGCAGGTTGTGCCCGAGGTTACACCCGAAGCGGCGCAAGAGGCAGCTGTGCAGGAGGTCCCGGACTTAGACACGGCAGCATTGGAACGCGCACAAAAAGCCGCGGCTGTGCATGCGGCACTTGAAGAAAAACAGCGCCAAGAGGCGCAAGCCGAGGCTGTAGAAGAGGAACCGCAAGCGCCAGAGCCCACGGTAGAACCGCTGCGTACGACACTTACACCTGTTGCACCTGTGCTGGAGGAAGCGCCAACGGAGCCCGTTGCCAAACGCGGTGTTCTGGGCCGTCTGATGGGGCGCGGTGCGGATGGCGAAGTTGTACGCCGCGAGTTGGATGACGCGATGTTGGAGCAGCTAGAAGAGCTGTTGATTGCGTCGGATATGGGGGTTGATACGGCCTTGCGGGTCACGTCCAACATGGCCGAAGGACGTTTGGGTAAAAAATTGTCTGTGCAGGAAATCAAAACCCTTATGGCAGATGAAATTGCGCGAATCATGGAACCCGTGGCCAAGCCGCTGCCGCTTTATGCCAAAACACCTCAGGTGGTTCTGGTTGTAGGCGTGAACGGATCGGGCAAAACCACAACCATCGGCAAGCTGGCCAGCCAGTTTCGTGGTGCGGGCAAAAAAGTGGTGATCGCAGCAGGGGATACGTTCCGTGCTGCCGCTGTTGAGCAATTGCAAGTTTGGGGCGAGCGCGCAGGCGTACCTGTGTTGACCGCGCCCCATGGCAGTGACCCTGCCAGTCTGGCCTTTGACGCGATGGTGCGTGCCGAGGCGGATGGTGCTGACCTGTTGATGATCGACACGGCAGGGCGGTTGCAAAATCGCGGCGATCTGATGGAAGAACTGGCCAAAATTGTAAGGGTTATTCGCAAGAAAGACCCCGAAGCGCCGCATAACACTTTGCTGGTGCTGGATGCGACCACGGGCCAAAACGCCATTAATCAAGTGAAGGTGTTCCAAGACATCTCGGATGTGTCGGGTCTTGTTATGACCAAACTGGACGGCACAGCCAAAGGCGGTGTGTTGGTGTCGCTGGCGGATAAATTCGGCCTGCCGATCCACGCGATTGGCGTCGGCGAACAGATTGATGATCTGCAACCCTTTGACCCGCAAGAATTTGCAGACGCGTTGACAGGGTTGGACCGCTAAATGCGCAGGTCTTTGCGGGGCCGCGTGTAATGGATTGGCTTTCCTCGATTGAGGGTACTGAAACGGGCCGCCATGTGGCTATGGGCTTGGCGTTGCTGGCGGCGTTTTTGCATGCGGTTTTTGGGGCGCTGCAAAAGGGGCGGCATGATCCGTGGATGACACGCGGTGCGGTTGACGGATCATATTTTCTGATGGCCGCGCCTTTTGCGCTGTTTGTTGTACCGTGGCCCGAGCCGCATATGTGGCCGATTTTTGCAGGCGTCTGGGTGATCCATTGCCTGTATAAGTTTTTGCAGGCAGCGGCCTATTCCAAAGGGGCCTATACGGTTGTCTATCCGGTCGTGCGCGGGACGGGCCCCTTGTTCACCGTGATCGGTGCCTTTTACATCTTTGGTGAAACCTTTAGCGGCACCCAATGGCTGGGCCTTCTTGTCCTTGTGGCGGGGATTTTCGGGCTGGCAGTTTACAACATGCTGTACCTTGAAGCCGCACGAGAGACGTTGAACATGGCCTTGGGGCTGGCGGTGGTGACGGGGCTGTTTGTTGCGCTTTACACCACGGTGGACGCTTACGGCATTCGTGCCACGGGTAATCCATTCACCTTTCTGGCGTGGTTTTTCATGATCGATGGATTTTTATTCCCGATACTCGCATACCGCCGCTGGCACCGGATGGAGAACCCGCCCGAACTGGGCCCCTTGATGCAGCGCGGCGTTTTTGGCGGCTTTGTTGCATTGCTTAGCTTTGGGTCGATTATGATGGCGACGCGTCTTGATAACGTGGGCGAAGCCGCCATCTTGAGAGAGACATCAACGGTGTTTGCGGCCCTGATCGGGTGGCTGGTGCTCAAAGAAACAGTAGGACCACGGCGGGTCGCCCTGATGGCGCTGATTGCGTTGGGCGCTGTGATCGTGGAATTCGGAGGCTAGCAATGGCACAAACACGCGAAATAAACCCCATCTTAAAACAAGTCCTCGAGCTGGGCCCGACGTTAGCATTTTTCGTCCTCTATATCCGTATCAAAGATGATGTGTTCGCCTTTGGCGGGACGGAATACAGCGGATTTATCGTGGCCGCAGTGCTGTTTGTGCCTGTGTTGTTGATCGCTATGGGTATCCTCTGGGCGCTGACAGGGCAGTTGAGCCGAATGCAGGTGTTCACCGCCTTTATGGTGATTTTCTTTGGCGGATTGACTGCATGGTTCAACGATGAGCGGTTCTTTAAGATGAAAACAACCATCGTTTACGGCTTTCTGGCGCTGATCCTTTTGATCGGCCTGCTACGCGGGCGGTCGTGGTTGGAATATGTCATGGCGGATATGATGCCGATGGAGCATGAGGGCTGGATGATCCTGACCAAACGGCTGGTCATGGCCTTTGTGACGCTGGCTGTGGTGAATGAATTTGTCTGGCGCACGATGTCCACTGAGGCGTGGGTCAAGATTGAGACATTCGGCTTCCCACTTGCTTTGATGGGCTTCTTGATGTGGCAGTTTATGCAGCTTCAATCCTATGTGATCGAAGACGAAAAGGATGAAGGCGCGTCTTAATCGCCTAGGCGTGGGTCAATACGCGGGATCGTGAATTGGCCCAATGTTGAGGTTCGTCTGCTTGTTGCTGCGGGTTTTGCCGCCCAGAAAATACGGCAGCTTGATGTTTCTGGGGGCTGCAGGGGCGGGCAGCGCGCATTTCAGAACGGAGACAGGCAACCTGCCTGTGAGCAATGCAGCGTTCAACGCCATAACGCCGGGTCTGGTATAGCTGGACCAATGGCAGATGCGGCGGCGGGGCGCTGCGATTGGATAGCCCAGATCAGCCAAACCATCCAAGGTTTTAGCGCAATCAATGTGCAGTTGGACAGCTTGAGGGCGGGCGATGCCCCGCGCGATAGATCCTGTGCAAGGGATGAGGTGCTCAAACCCCAAATCAAATAACTTGTTCTCGCGGCTGGTTACGTGGATGACCTCGCTGCTGCGCCCTGCGGGCGTGTCCAGCGCGTGACGCGCCAAGCCAAGATGCGCAGCACCGCTGAGTAGAACTATGCGCCCGATGTCACCTTTGTTCAGATAGGGCAGGGCAGCAAGGCAAAGGGTCGCGCCCAACGAGTGGCCGATTAAATGCACCGGCCCGCGCGGACGCAGGGATTTCACCAGACGCGCAAGGTTTTGGGCCTGTTCCAATGCGGTTGTATAAACCGTGGCCAGCTTGCCACGGGCCTCCCACCCAAAGGCAATGCCAAGCGTGTCATGTTGCGCCATCCCCAAATCTGCGGGCCAGCCTTTCGCGTGGAATAAATGGCGGTGCGGGCAATGGGCAGGATTGTAAGGCGCGTATTTGAACCCGTGGACCATGATGATTGTGGGGCCGCGTGTGGCGCATGCTTGTGCGATAGTGTCGGATAACTGTTCCGTTGCGCTGCCATGCAGGGCGATTTTCTGTCCGCTCGCATTCACGTGTACAAGGGGCATTGCAGATCCTTCTTTTTAAAAGGCTATTGCGAAATGTCTTGGATCTGCTGTGCCAGCCCGATGTGACGGGCATGTGACGATAGCATTACATCTGTGCTCCGTATGCTTGACCTGTGCAGGGCTTTGGCTTAGGTCACGGGGCGTGGCGATTTGTTACCGGATTGCGGGCCACGTTAAATATTCCGCTAAAAGGTCAGGATGAAAGCCCCCTTTCGCTTGACCGCGTTTGGGGTTTTTTTGTGCTTGCCCCCTTGAGCAGGCATGCAACAGGTTACACCAACGGTGTACAGAGGACGATGATCATGAGCGATAATTGGAAGCCCGCCACCAAAGCAGTTCACGCAGGCACACGCCGCAGCCAATACGGCGAAGTTTCAGAAGCGATTTTCCTGACGCAGGGCTTTGTGTACGAAAGTGCCGAACATGCAGAACAGCGGTTCATTGACAGCGGTGATGATGAATTCATCTATGCGCGCTATGGCAACCCTACGGTTAAGATGTTCGAAGAACGCATTGCAGCACTTGAAGGCGCAGAAGATGCCTTTGCAACGGCGTCGGGCATGGCGGCGGTATCTGGTGCGCTGACGGCGATCCTGAAAGCGGGCGATCACGTTGTATCGGCTAAGGCGCTGTTTGGTTCGTGCCTCTATGTGTTGGAAGATATTTTGGGCCGTTTCGGCGTAGAAGTGACATTTGTCGATGGCACTGATCTGGCGCAATGGGAGGCCGCTATCCGCGAGGACACCAAGGCTGTGTTCTTTGAATCCGTTTCAAATCCTGCGCTGGAAGTCACTGACATCGAAGGTGTTGCAAAGCTGGCCCATGCAAAAGGCGCTTTGGTGCTGATTGATAACGTCTTTGCCACGCCCGTCTATTCACGTGCGTTTGAGCAGGGCGCAGATGTTGTGATCTATTCCGCCACCAAACACATCGATGGCCAAGGCCGGACTTTGGGCGGCGTGATCCTTGGCAGCAAGGATATCATCCGTGGCACCGTGGAACCGTATATGAAACACACAGGCGGTTCCATGTCGCCGTTTACCGCTTGGGTTATGCTCAAAGGGTTGGAGACAATGGGTCTGCGGGTGCGCGCTCAAGTGGCCTCAGCTTTGGCGATTGCCAAAGCGGTTGAGGGGCATGCAGGCCTTGAAGCAGTGAAATATCCGGGGCTTGAGGCCCATCCGCAATACGATTTGGTGCAACGCCAGATGGGGGCAGGCGGCACTGTTGTCGCATTGGACATCAAAGGCGGCAAAGAGGGGGCGTTCAAGTTCCTGAATGCGCTGAAGGTCGGGATCATCTCAAATAACCTTGGCGATGCAAAAACCATCATGACCCATCCCGCCACCACAACCCACCAGCGCCTGCCCGACGCGCAAAAGCTGGAGTTGGGCATCACACCGGGTCTGGTGCGCTTTAGCGTGGGTCTGGAGGATGAGGCCGATTTGATCGCGGATGTCTTGCAAGCGCTGGATTGTGTCGCCTAACAAACCCTGTCTCACCATTGTGTTATTGGTAATGCCACTTCAGACGCTTACATAAAGTGTCTGAAGTGATGAAAGGGTTAAGCCATGAACACTGCAAAACCGGTAAAGCAACGACCAGACCACGCCGCAGCACAAGCTGCGTTGGAAACTTTGCGCGCTTGGGCGGCACAGGCAGACGCGGCTGAGGTTGCGGCAATGGAGCCTGCGGTTGCGCGGGTGCTGGCTGCCGAGCCAGAGTACCCTTCGTTCAAACGCGATTATCCTGCCGATTTCCAGATTGATGGGGCGTATAAAGCCAGCCTGCCAGACCTGCAAAACGGCCCTTCCAGCCTGATCAAAGGCAGCAAACAACACATCCAGCATGTGGGGATTTCCAATTTCCGCTTGCCTGTGCGTTTCAAAATGCGTGAAGGCGATCCGCTGACGCTAGAAACCTCGGTTACCGGAACGGTCAGCCTTGAGGCGGAGAAAAAGGGCATCAACATGTCCCGCATCATGCGCAGTTTCTATAAACATGCCCAAAGCACGTTTAGTTTTGAGGTGATTGAGGCTGCGCTGGATGATTATATAACTGATCTGGAGAGCTTTGATGCGCGTATCCAGTTGCGGTTCTCTTTGCCCATGAAAATATCCAGCCTGCGGTCGGGGTTGGAAGGGTATCAATATTACGATGTGGCGTTGGAATTGGTCGAGGTTGCGGGAGTGCGTCAGCGGATCATCCACCTTGATTACGTCTATTCCAGCACATGCCCCTGTTCGCTGGAGCTGTCCGAGCATGCCCGCGCCACGCGCAACCAACTGGCGACACCTCATTCTCAACGCTCGGTGGCGCGGATATCGGTTTTGTTGGCGCAGGGGCAAGATGACCTATGGGTCGAAGACCTGATCGAGGCCTGTCGCCGCGCTGTGCCAACCGAGACCCAAGTCATGGTTAAACGAGAAGATGAACAAGCCTTTGCTGAGTTGAATGCAGCCAATCCGATTTTCGTAGAAGATGCCGCGCGCCTGTTTTGTGAGCAGTTATCGGCGGACCCGCGGATCGGGGATTTCCGTATTGTGGCAAGCCATCAAGAAAGTTTGCATAGCCATGACGCGGTGAGCATCCTTACCCAAGGGCCGATGTTCGCACAAGCAAGCATTGATCCGAAGTTGTTTAACACATTGTTTCATATTGGGTAAATGGATTTTATTTGACTGGCCGTCGTTCAAGCCGCTCCGCTTCAGGGGCGGCTTTTTACTATGGTGCGGCGAAAACGGGTTGGCGGCTATGCATTATTGGCGGTGGTGCTGCAGTGCAGCAAAGCCTATCTCATGAGCACGGGACTGATCCCGCGATGAACTGAAAAATTTAAGGCATTTGATATGACCTACGCAAACCCATCCGAACAATTCGCCGCACGCATCCCTGCCCGTGGTCAAAGCAACTCTTCCCTTCCTTTCCTGAGTGCTGATCGTGGTTTGAACGTGTTGGGCCGTTTCTTTACCGGCATCTTCAACTTCATGATCAAAATCGCAGAGAGCTCCTCACGTTGTGAACAAGTTGCAGCACTGCAAGCCAAATCCGACGATGAATTGGCTGCTATGGGCATCAAACGCGATGAAATCGTGCATTTTGTCTTCCGGGACCGCTTTTACGCTTAATCCCTGAACGACCTTAAAATGACCTGCCGCTGGTGCCTGATAGGGTGCTACGGCGGGTCTTTTTCGTTCTGGGGCCCTGTTGTTGCGGCGCTGTCTTGACATGGCCGCGCAGGCGGGCGAACCCTTTGCCATGGATGTGCGCCCTGTTGGATATGTAATTGGCCTTTTGGTGGCCGTGTTGGGCGCTGCTATGCTGGTGCCCTTGCTGGTGGATATTGCCGAAGGGCGCGGCCAATGGCCTGTCTTTCTGCAAAGCAGCATCATCACCATGTTGGGCGGCACTGCTATTGCTCTTTCTTGTGCCAATGGCGTCCGCGCAGGGCTGACCATTCAACAAACCTTCCTTTTAACGACATCGGTCTGGGTCGCCTTGCCGTTGTTTGGTGCGATCCCTTTTGTGTTGGGTGCTACCGATGCTCGCGCCGTTGATGCTGTGTTTGAGGCGATGTCGGGGCTGACCACCACGGGGGGCACGGTTTTCACGGGTCTCGATACGATGCCTAAAGGTCTGTTGCTCTGGCGCGCAATTTTGCAGTGGCTGGGCGGTATCGGCGTTATTGTTGTCGCCATGGTATTCCTGCCTGAACTGCGCGTGGGCGGTATGCAGATTTTTAAATCCGAGAGTTTCGATACGCTGGGGAAAATCCTGCCGCGTGCGGGTCAGATTGCCACACAAATTTCGGGTCTTTATGTGCTGTTCACGCTGATCTGCGCGATGGTGTATCTCTATTTCGGGATGAGCGTCTTTGACGCGACTGCCCATGCGATGACCACGATTTCGACGGGCGGTTTTGCGAATTATGATGCGTCATTTGGGGTTTTCGCAGGCCCTATGGAATACGTGGCGGCGATTTTCATGATCCTCGCGGCATTGCCATTTGTGCGCTATGTGCAGTTGATCAATGGCAATCCTGTTGCCCTACGGCGTGATCCCCAAGTGCGGGGTTTCGTGATGACCATATTTGTATTGGTGATCCTGCTGGTGGTGCTGCTGGAAGAGGGGGTGCATCTGGGTAACGAACAAGCGTTCCGCGAAGCGTTGTTTAACGTGACCTCGATCATTTCTGGCACTGGGTTTTCCTCGGTCGACTATATGCAATGGGGCAGCTTTGCCGTGGCTTTGTTCTTTTTCATGGGCTTGATTGGCGGGTGTGCGGGGTCAACGGCATGTTCAGTCAAGATTTTCCGCTATCAGTTACTCTTTGCCTCCATTCGGGCGCAGTTGCGCCGTATCAGATCGCCGCACGGGATTTTCACGCCGCGCTATGATGGCCGCCCCGTGACTGAAGAAGTCCTTGCTTCTGTAATGTCCTTCTTTGTCTTCTTTATTGTGACCTTGGGGTTGGTGTCTGTTGCCCTGTCGATGACGGGGCTGGATTTTGTGACGTCGATTTCAGGGGCTGCCACGGCCTTGGCAAACGTTGGTCCGGGGCTGGGTGATATCATTGGACCTGCAGGTAACTTTGCCACGCTCAACGACCCTGCGAAATGGATACTGACATTGGCGATGCTGCTGGGGCGGCTGGAGCTGATGGTGGTTTACGTTATCTTTACAGTGAAGTTCTGGCGCGCATGACAGGCTAAACAAGCTTCCGTACAGATCACCAGCAAGACATAGAAAAGGGGCCGGAATTCGCGTTGAATTCCGGCCCCTGTGTCATCGTCCACTCAAGTATCAGAGTGCTGTGCTATTCCCAGCAGCTGACCAATACTGTCATGCCGCTTGCCTTTTCAGACAATTGGAAGGATGTCAGGCCCTCTGCACCATCCGCCGTTGCCTCGGCGAGTTTGATGCCTGCTTTTTTGCCTGCTTCGGACAATAGCACCGAGCTGAGAGCAAAGCTGACGTCTTGGGGCAGTTGTGGACCGCCTTCTGGCGCTGCTGTGAGCATGCCAATCACAGCGCCTGTACGGTCCAATACCGGACCCCCTGCATCCCCCGCGCGTACACGCAGTGCAAGGCGGCTGACGTTCTCTTCTCCGTCCAAGCCGCGAATGTCGGCTAATGTGCCAAAGCTCATGGACGGGGCATTCAAGACGCCTTCAAAGGAGTATCCTGCAACGACAACATCGCTTTGCAAGCGCGCTGGCTGTGCGGCGAGACTTGCGATGGCCAGAGGGGCCAATGCCGTTTTGGGTTTCAACAGGGCAAGGCCGCTTGCCGTGTCATCCATGATGACTTCGGCATCTGTATCGCCGTCCAATGTGATCCGTGAGCAGTTTTGCACGACGGCAGATATGGTCGCGACATCGCCGCTGCTTGTCACAAAGAAGCCGGAGCGCGAGATTTTTGGTTTGCGGATCTGGAGGCCAGATAGCAAATCAATGGATTGCTGTGCGCCCGCGCCAGCAGACGCGCTCAGTGCGCCTGGAGTGCGGGTGAAGCTGTTGCGCATTTCCGCTACGACGCGGCGGCGGCGTTCTTCGTCACCTGCGGGCCAGATCAGGGTGAAACCTTTGATCTCGCCGTTTTCCAGGGCCGCTTCGGTATAGCTGATCATGCGGCCGTTTTCCCCAACCAAGGTAAAGCTGGAGTTCTTGCGCTCACGCGGGCCTTCGAGGGGGACGATTTCAAGTGTTTGCATGATCTCATAGAGGCCAAACAAGGTGTCCTGATTGCCGGGTTGGCTGATCAACAACACGCGGGCGTCAATGTCACCCGCTTGTTTGTACTGGGCAAAAGGCGGTTCATAACGGTCAAATGTGACGGCTTTTGTCGGCAGGATCAGTTCAATACCTGCCTGTGCGTCGCGCACCATTTGCAAACCCAATCCTTCGAGAACGGCATTGTAGTCTGTTTTCAGTGCCGCGCGTTGGAGCGTCGTGAGGACGCCGGTTTTGTCATAGCCTTTAGATTCCTGCCAGTCGGCCATGGAGTTACGTGTTCCGCGGCCAAATGAACCGTCAATCGCAGCGGAATAGAAGCCCGCCCATTGCAGCATGACCTGAAGTTCTTTTTTCTCATCACGGCTCAGAGCGCTCTCAGAGCGTTGCGCCTGCGCTGGCGTTTCGTCTGCGGGCTCTGGTTCGGGCTGAGGTGTCGGGGCAGGGGTGACCTCTGCTATTTGCGGTACTTCTTGTGTTTGAGCAGGCGTTTCGGCTGGTGCTGTTTCGGTGCCTTCGGGGGCTGCAACGGCGCCTGTATCTAGCACATTTGCACCGACTGGCCAGAATTGCTGACCCAGTCGGTTGGATACTTGCACAAAGCTGTCACGTGGAATCAAGCCATCGCGGCGATATTGGCGAAGTACCAGCTCCGCATCGGCACGGCGGTAAGGCCCCACCACAATTGCGTACCATCCGCCGCCCACGGAAAACCCGTTCACGTCTTGCAACAATGTCGTGTAAGCGCGGGCGCGGTCGGTTGCGCGGTTCAGCGATTGTTGTGCCTCTACTTGAACCCAGACGACTTCGTCAGGGTCATCGGCTTGTGCAAATGCGGTATTCGCAACGGAAAGGAACAGGGCGGAGAGGCACATCAACAGAATTCGCAACATCGGCATATAAGCTTTCACTGGTTTAATTTGCGGCACATAAGCAGTATTTTGCGCCGATTCCCATAGTTTAACGCCGTTTTACGCCGTCTTTTAGGGATCATTTCAGCCATATAACGACTATGTGATCACTTGTGCAGCCATAGATTGACCCTTGGGCCTGTGCGCCATAGTAAGAGCGCCAAATGGCAAAGGACGTAGACATGGCCGATACACCCCGTTCATTTCAGGAAATCATCTTGCGATTGCAGAGCTATTGGGCGCGCCATGGCTGCGCGATCCTACAGCCTTATGATATGGAAGTTGGCGCAGGGACATTTCACCCCGCCACAACCCTGCGCAGCTTGGGCACGCAACCTTGGGCCGCTGCCTATGTGCAGCCGTCGCGCCGCCCCACGGATGGCCGATACGGTGAAAACCCGAACCGCTTGCAGCATTATTATCAGTACCAAGTCCTGATCAAACCAAGCCCACCCAACCTGCAAGAGCTGTATCTTGGCTCGCTGGAGGCCATCGGCGTGGATATGAACCTGCACGACATTCGCTTTGTTGAGGATGACTGGGAAAGCCCAACCTTGGGGGCATGGGGTTTGGGCTGGGAAGTCTGGTGTGACGGTATGGAAGTCAGCCAGTTCACTTATTTCCAACAGGTCGGCGGGCATGATTGCACGCCTGTGTCGGGGGAACTGACCTACGGTCTTGAGCGTCTGGCGATGTATGTGCTGGGAGTGGATCACGTGATGGAGATGCCGTTCAACGATCCTGATGCGCCGATCCCGCTGTCTTATGGCGATATCTTCAAACAGACCGAAGAAGAATACGCCCGCTGGAATTTTGATGTGGCCAACACAGACGTATTGCTGCGCCACTTTGAAGAGGCCGAAGCCGAGTGCAAAGCCATCATCGAGCAAGAGTACATGGACCCGAAGACAGGCAAACGCATCGTCATGGCGCACCCCGCCTATGATCAGGCGATCAAGGCCAGCCATATGTTCAACCTGCTGGATGCGCGCGGCGTGATATCGGTCACCGAACGTCAGGCCTATATCGGGCGTGTGCGGGCGCTGACCAAGATGTGCGCAGATGCCTTTGTGCAGACCCGCGCAGGCGGCTGGCAAGGCGATGCTGCGTGACACTTTGTTAGGTACGTAAACAGTAGACGATATTGACAGAACCGCGCCCTAAAGGGGCGTAACAAGAAAATGAGCACCACATGACAGGTAAATTAAAATGAGCACCACATGACAGGTAAATTATTTGGAGGGTCGATCGTGATCACAGCATTGATTGCGGGTGCAGTGCTTTATTATCTGCAAGTCTATGCCTTCTACAGCGAAGTGGACGCCCCTGCGGATGGCGTCACGTTGGTGTTGTTATCCAACGGCGAGCCCGAAGCGATCCCGGTTGAGAACTTTCAAGCCATCGACGCAGATAGCTCTCCGATCCGCTACCGCGCTTGTTTTACAACGCCATTCAGCTTTGGCTTGTTAACCGATACATTTGTGATGGCCGAGGATATGGACCCGCGCAATGCGCCAAAATGGTTTGACTGTTTCGATTCCAGAGCCATCGGCGCTGAATTGGAAGCAGGCACGGCGCTGACTTTCATGGGCCAGAAAAACATACACTTTGGCGTCGACCGCATCGTTGCGATCACCGATGACGGGCGCGGCTATATCTGGCACGAACTTAATGATTGCGGTGAAAAAGCGTATGATGGAACGGTTGTGGGCGAAGAATGCCCCAGCCGTCCCGCGCAACCCACCCCAACTGAATAACGCCTGTTCAGGCAAACACGAGGTATCCCAGTGGCTGATCTGCTGATTGAACTGTTCTCCGAAGAAATCCCCGCGCGTATGCAGGCGCGGGCCGCTGATGATCTGAAAAAGCTGATGACCGATGGTATGGTCGAGGCGGGGCTGACCTATGCCTCTGCGGCTGCCTTTGCCACGCCGCGCCGCCTGTGCTTGACGGTTGAGGGGTTGCTGGACGCCAGCCCGCGCACGGTGGAAGAACGCAAAGGCCCCAAGGCCGACGCGCCCGAAAAGGCGATTGAGGGTTTCTTGCGCGGGGCGGGCCTGACCCGTGATGATCTGGTTGAACGTGACACGCCCAAAGGTAAAATCCTGTTCGCCACGATCACCAAAGAGGGCCGTCCCGCGGCGGATATCATTGCCGAAGTGCTGGAACAGACTATCCGCAACTTCCCATGGGCGAAATCCATGCGCTGGGGCAATGGCACGCTGAAATGGGTGCGCCCGCTGCATTCGATCCTATGCATCCTCAGCCGTGAAGACGGTGCCGAAGTGGTGCCGTTGGACGTGGACGGGATCACATCGGGCAATACAACACGCGGCCACCGTTTCTTGGCACCTGATGAGATCACCGTGAACGGTTTTGATGATTACACCTCAAAACTCAAACGCGCCTTTGTGGTGTTAGACAGCGCTGAGCGCCGCGATACCATCTGGCATGATGCAACCAATGTGGCCTTTGCCAGTGGGTTGGAAGTGGTTGAAGATGCGGGTCTTTTGGCCGAAGTGGCGGGTCTGGTCGAATGGCCTGTGGTTCTGATGGGCCGCATTGGCGATGACTTCCTTGATCTGCCGCCAGAGGTTTTGCAGACCTCGATGAAAGAACACCAAAAGTTCTTTTCCGTGCGCAACCCCAAGACGGGCCGCATTGAGAAATTCATCACCGTCGCCAACCGCACCACTGCGGATAATGGCGTGACGATCCTTGCAGGCAATGAAAAAGTGCTGAGCGCGCGTTTGGCGGATGCTAAATTCTTCTGGGATAATGATCTGCGCATCGCGCAATCCGACGCTGGTATGGGCGCATGGGTTGAGAACCTGAAAAACGTGACCTTCCACAACAAACTCGGCACACAGGCCGAGTTGATTGAGCGTATGGCCGTGCTGGCGCGGGAACTGGCGCCTATGGTCGGCGCTGATCCTGACGATGCCGAGAAAGCTGCGCGGATTGCCAAGGCTGATCTGTCCTCCGAAATGGTCTATGAATTCCCCGAGCTGCAAGGCCTGATGGGCCGCTACTACGCTAAAGCAGCAGGGATGAGCGACGCGGTAGCAGCAGCGTCCGAAGAACATTACGCGCCACTAGGCCCGTCAGATGATGTGCCAACCGCGCCTGTTTCTGTGGCCGTGGCACTGGCCGAAAAAATCGACAAGCTGACAGGCTTTTGGGCGATTGATGAGAAACCGACAGGCAGTAAAGACCCGTTTGCGCTGCGTAGGGCTGCTTTGGGGGTTATTCGGACTTTGGTTGAGAATGATCTTTCCGTTCGTTTGGTTGACGAAGGGATTAGGGTCTCGAACACGGTCCTCACGACAACGCTGAAGTTCTCGATTGACGGTGTTGAAGAGCGGATGAACGATTTGCTGTCCTTCCTTCACGACCGCCTAAAGGTCTACCTCAAAGACCAAGGCATCCGTCATGACATCATCGACGCCTGCATCGCGATGGAAGGTAACGACGATCTGACGTTGCTGGTCAAACGCGCCCGCGCCCTGTCTGATACGCTCAAAACCGACGATGGGGAAAACCTGTTGCAGGCGTTTAAACGCGCCAACAACATCCTCTCCCAAGCCGAGCAGGCGGATGGGGTTGAGTATTCTTACGGTGCGGATGTGAAATTTGCGGAAACCGATGAAGAACGCGCACTCTTCGCCGCCCTTGATCAGGCCGAAGGGGTCATCACCCCCGCAATGGCCGCGCAGGATTTCACCACGGCAATGTCTGCTATGGCGTCCTTGCGCCCCGCGCTGGATGCGTTTTTCGAGGCGGTGCAGATCAACACAGACAATGGCGCGGTGCGCCGCAACCGTCTGAACCTGCTCAGCCGTATTCGCACGCTGTGTACCTCGGTCGCTGATCTGACCCGCATCGACGGTTAAGAAACGGTTAATCCTTTCGGCGCAGAGCACAGCAAACCCTTGCTCTGCGCCGCATTAAGCCTATGCTGCAGGGCAATCAAAAGGATGCGGCAGTGCAGAATAATCCCGATACCACGCTTGTCACACAAACAGCCCGAATTGCGAACGCCACCCACGGTGGGCGCGCGAAATGTTTGCAACGCCTGCTGCGCCTTGATTTGCCAGTGCCGCGCACGGTGGCTTTGTCCTTTGGCACGGTGGACCGGATCGCCAGTGGCGAATTGCCCAATATCGACTCGGTTGTGGATGAATTTCCCAAAGACGCGCTGCTCTGTGTGCGTCCCTCCAGCGAAGACCCCGATTGGGGGGGGCCGGGGGCGGTGCTGAACATCGGGATGAATGATGCGCGGTTTGTGAACTTTAGCAAAACCATGGGCGAAGAAGCCGCCGCCGCGATTTACACCCGTTTCATCCAATCCTACGCCATCAACGTGGCCCGTCTGGACCCTGATATGTTCGACGATGTCGAAGGCGAGGGCCGTGCCGCGTTGGAGCAGACGCTGGATGCCTACGAGCTTGAAGCAGAAGAGAAATTTCCTCAATCTCGGCGCACCCAACTGGCGGCGGTAGTGCGTTCAATGGCGCGCGCATGGAGCGGGACTTCGGCGCGATTACTGCGCCAAGCCAAAGGCGCGCCTGCGGATGCGGGTTTGGGCCTTGTGGTGCAGCAGATGATCTTTGGTCTGGGCGCGGGGCAATGCGGATCGGGTGTGCTGCAACTGGTGGACAGCGACACAGGTGCGCCGCAGGTTACGGGCAGGTATCTGAGCCAAAGTCAGGGCCGTGACGCTTTGGATGGCGACGAGGAAGCACTTTACCTCACCCGCGATCCGCGAGGTCCCTCATTGGAAGAAAAGCTGCCCGAGGCATTCGAGACGCTGAAAACCTACGCCAGCTTGATGCGGGTGCGGCTGCGTGCCGAAATGCAGGTGGAGTTTGCGATTGATGATGGTGTGGTGCACATTCTTGACGGGGTGCGCGTGTCGCGCTCATCGCGGGCGGCGGTACGGATCGCGGTGACGTTGGCCAATGACGGTATCATCAGCCGTGAAGAGGCGTTGATGCGGGTGCAGCCGCGTTTGCTCACTGAATTGTTACACCGCCAGATTGATCCAAATGCGCGCCGTGATGTTGTGGGCAAAGGCATCGCCGCCAGCCCCGGCGCGGCCACGGGCCGATTGGTGTTTGATTCAGCCGAAGCACAAGCCAGCGCTTCACGAGGCGAAGCCTGTATTCTGGTCCGCCGCGAGACATCATCAGAAGACGTGCGCGGGATGCACGCGGCCAAAGCCGTATTAACCGAACGCGGCGGCATCACCAGCCATGCGGCGGTGATCGGGCGCGGCATTGGTCTGCCTTGTGTGGTGGGGGCCTCCAGCATGGTGTTCAACCAGCGCGACAAGACGATCACCTCCAAAGACGGGCGGGTGTTCCATGCAGGCGACGAGATGACTGTCGATGGCTCAACGGGCCAAATCCTTGCAGGGGCTGCCGCGATGCGCGAAGCGGCGTTGGATGATTATTTTCAGCAGTTGATGGCGTGGGCCAGTGACAGCGCCGATATTAAAGTGCGTGCCAATGCCGATACGCCACTGGACGCGCAAACGGCGCGCAATTTCAACGCCGAGGGCATCGGGCTGTGCCGGACCGAGCATATGTTCTTTGACCGTGGCCGCCTGACGGTGATGCGCGAGATGATCTTTGCGGATACCTCGGATGGCCGCCGTGCGGTGTTGGAGCGTTTGTTGCCAATGCAACGCGATGATTTCACACAGCTTTTCCGTATCATGGAAGGCAAGCCCGTTTGCATACGCCTGTTTGATCCGCCTTTGCATGAATTTTTACCCATGGATGCCAGCGGTCAACGTGAACTGGCCGAGGCCTTGGGCTTGCCGCGTTCGGATGTGACGCGGCGGATTGAGGCGATGCGCGAATATAACCCGATGCTGGGTTTGCGTGGGGTCCGTTTGGGCATCACTGTGCCTGAAATCTATGAGATGCAGGCGCGTGCGATTTTTGAGGCGATTGTGGATGCCAGTGAAAATGGCGCGCCTGTTATGGCTGAAATCATGATCCCGCTTGTGTCGGCCCGCCGCGAGGTCGAGCTGGTCAAAGCGGCCATTGATACGGTGGCCTTGGCGGTGCAAGCAGAACGCGGTGTGGAGTTCGTCTATCGCTTGGGGGTGATGGTCGAGACACCGCGTGCCGCCTTGCGTGCAAGCGAGATCGCGCCCCATTGCGCCTTCCTCAGCTTTGGAACAAACGACCTGACCCAGATGACATATGGTCTGTCCCGCGATGATGCAGGGCGGTTTATGTCGGATTATGTGCAGCAAGGCGTTTTTGACGAAGACCCCTTCCATACCCTTGATCACGACGGTGTAGGCGAACTTTTGGTACTGGGTGCACAGCGTGGGCGCGCAGCACAACCGGGGATTACTTTGTCGGTCTGCGGCGAGCACGGGGGCAACCCCGAATCGATTGCATTCTGCCGTGCGGCGGGATTCGACTATGTATCGTGCTCTCCGTTCCGCGTTCCAGTCGCAAGACTGGCAGCGGCGCAGCTGGCAATCGCTGATAAGATCGGTTGAAATTTGAGTAGCTTAGCGGCCGCGTGGGCGGTCGCTGGCTTAGCAAATTGCGGCTGGGTTGTCGAAAAAGTTGAATCAAGCTAGGCATTTCTCTGGATTAACGATACCGGAGAGCCCTGAATGCGGTTTGCAAGATGTTTGAACGCGGCAAAGATTACTTTGGCTGCGGCTGCGATTATCGCGCTCCCTGCGGGTGCGATGGCCAATACTCTGATCAAGAATTTGGCCAAGATCGAGGCACGCGGCCTGTCCAGCGTCAACTCCGAGCGGATGGCCAGCGTCGCGACATCATCAGGCACATTACTGCGGGTTTCAGCAGGTAACACAGTTGGCACTGAGGCGATGTTCACACGCGCTTGGATTGCCAGCCAGCCCAAGGCCAAAGGCACTTCCGAATTTCAATGTCTCGCGGAGGCGCTCTATTTCGAAGCACGCGGCGAGACAGTCAAAGGCCAGTTTGCGGTGGCCGAAGTGATCCGCAATCGCGTCAAATCCAGCCGCTTTCCAAATTCTTATTGTAGTGTGATCAATCAAGGCACAGGGAAAAAGCACCAGTGTCAGTTCAGCTATACCTGCGATGGAAAAGCCGAAGTGGTGAATGAGCCAGCGGCTTATGCCCGTGTTGCCAAGGTGGCCCGCGCTACGATTGACGGGAAATCACCCGATATCACCAATGGCGCGACCTTCTATCACACCACTGCCGTGCGCCCCAGTTGGTCACGCAAATTCACCAATACTGCCCGTTTTGGCGTGCATCTGTTTTACAGCCGTGGTGCGCGTACCGCGAGCAACTGACGCAAAAGGTCGTTCGGGAGGCGCTAGCAGCCCTCGACGGGGGGGGCGCTGCTGTATACACGCGCCATGACAATCCAGACAGGAACCCGCCGATGACTTCCGAAACAGGCCAAGCCTTTGCCCATCCATCTGATCGCGCTGCCGCCACAAGTGGCGCGGATATGCTGGACAGGATTTCGGTGCGCAATCACACCGTCGAAGTCGAGATCGGAGCATTCCAAGCCGAGCGCGGGGTGACCCAACGGATCAGCTTTAACATCGTTGTCGAAGTACAGCCCTTAAGCGGCCCGATTGACGATGATGTAGATCGCATCCTGTCTTATGACCGTGTGACCGAAGCCATCGCAACCGAGTTGGCAGTTGAACGGCTGGCGCTGCTGGAGACATTGGCCGAACGTGTGGCAGACCGAATTTTGCAAGAGCCGCAGGCGATGCGGGTTTTTGTACGGATTGAAAAGCTGGATCGCGGCCCCGCCGCATTGGGCGTTGAAGTGGTCCGCGCCCGTGACGCAACCCCAACCGCGACAGTTCCCGCCGAAGACATTCCGCATCCTGAGCTGGTTTTCCTGAGCAATGCAGCAATCGCGTCGCCCCATCTCAAAGGTTGGCTGGATCAACTGCACTCACAGGGGCGGCCCTTGGTTTTATGTGTCGGGGCATCCGATGTGGCCGCACCGCAAGTCGGGCATAAAATGGCACAACGGCGCATTGATTTGCTGGCAATTGAGCAAAACGCTTGGGTGCTGGCGGCGCGTGATGCGCGCTGTGTGGTCGTTGGCACGCGGACCGAATTGGACTGGGCTATGAAAAACGGCCAGACTTGCGTTTGGGCACCGTCCAAGATCGTGTTGGATAGTGTCGAAGCCCCATCGGCCCAGCCGCGCGATGCTGTGGCGCTTGCTGCATGGTTTGCTGCAACTTATCACGCCCGCGAAATGCTGGTGATTGGCGCTGAACTGCCGCCGCAGGCCTCGGTGCCGCTACGTGCTGTGGCTGTGGACGTCGAGACACTTTGACAATGGCGCGTGCCTATTACCGCCCGATCATAAGCTGTGATATCGCGCGACCAGAAGGGGCGGTCAGCCTTGCAAGCGGCTGGGGGTGGTTTTCGAGTGTTGAGGTTTTGCAGCGTGGCATGACGCCTGTTGTTATTCCAGCAAGCGAATTACCCGCAGCTACCCACTGCGCGCTGACACAACCACGCGGCGTGGTCGCTGAGCATCCGATGATCATGGGGATTGTGAATACAACACCAGACAGCTTTTCTGATGGCGGTCTGCATGCCGCTGCCAAAGATGCCATTGCAGGCGGATTGGCAATGGCACAGGCAGGCGCGGAAATTTTGGATATCGGCGGCGAAAGCACGCGGCCCGGTGCGCAGACTGTCGCCCATGACGAAGAAATCCGCCGTGTCGTGCCTGTCATCCATGGGCTACGCCAAGAGGGTTTCACTGGTGTTATCTCAATTGATACACGCAAAGCGGATGTGGCGCAGGCGGCTTTGGTTGCGGGGGCGAGCCTGATTAATGATGTCTCTGGCTTTACCTATGATCCCGATTTGGCGGGGGTCGCGGCCAAGGCAGATGTGCCTGTCTGTGTCATGCACGGCCCCGTGGACCCCGCCACAATGCATCTGGGTCCGCAATATGATGATGTCTTGCTGGAGGTCTATGATTTCCTTGAGGCGCGTATTGCGGCGCTCGAAGCGCAAGGCATTGCGCGGACGCGTATCATTGCAGACCCTGGTATCGGGTTTGCCAAGACGCAGGCGCATAATCTGGAACTCCTTGCGCGGCTCAGCTTGTTTCACAGTCTTGGGGTGCCTGTTCTGCTGGGGGCGTCTCGCAAGCGTTTTATCGGGACCATCGGCAATGCACCGCAGGCAGTGGACCGTATGGCGGGCTCGGTCGCGGTAGCGCTTGGCGGTATTGCCCAAGGGGCACAGATTGTGCGCGTGCATGATGTGGCCGAGACGGCGCAGGCGATAGCGCTTTGGCGTGCCAGCGTCAGCGGGACCGTTTGAAGAGACGCTGTAGCGCGCCGTATTGGCTTAGGCCGACGCCGATCAGGATCAATGTCATCGCCAAGACCAGCGAGTTCGGCAGTGCCTCGCCGAGGATCAATGCGCCAAGGACGACGGACCAGACCGGCACCTGATAGTTGACCAGTGACATAAACACAGGCCCCGCACTGCGTACCACCAACACGCGCAAGAAATTTGCACCCGCAGTTGGGACCACCCCGAGAAATACCAACACAGCCCAAACGGTCGGCGAGGGAAGGGGCGGTGGCCCCTCGACGGCCCATGCGATTGGGACGGCCAGAACAGCGCCGATGAGCAGCAGCACGGTTGCCAACCCGATGGGATGGGCGGCGGGCAATCGGCGCAGGAGGATCGAGCTGAGCGCATAGCAGCAGGCGGCGAGCACGCAAGCGATGCGGCCTGCTGTTTCAAACGTGGAGCCCGTAGACGTGAACGCCTGCGCCCCGATCAGGATTGCCACCCCGATAAAGCCGATTACAAAGCCAATGGTTTTGCGCAGATTCATCTGCTCACCCGGGATGGTGAAATGCGCCAAGGGCAGGATGATCAGCGCCACTGCGGCCATCGAGACCCCCGCGAATCCCGATGAGACAGATTGCTGTCCCCAGGCCAGCAGGCTGAACGGGACGGTTGAGCTGAGGCCGCCGATGATCACCAGATCACGTATATTGCCGCGGCTGGGTTTCTCAGCAAACAAGGGGCGCCCCATCACCTGCCAGATCACGCCCATGATCGCAGCAGCGAAAGTGACACGGGAGGCCGCAAGCCAAAAAGGCGGTATGCCACCTGCAAGGGCGACTTCGATTACCAAAAAGGTGCCTCCCCACGTCACACCAAGGATCGCAATCATGAGCCAGCTCATCGGGGTGATTTGGGGGGATGTGTTCATCAAGCCAGATAGCGGCGAAACGAAGGGAGAGGCAAGGGGCGCTGTAGACGGGATGTGGTCAATCGCCCTGTTTCATCGGCGTAGAAGGGTCCAAACCACTGCGGTGATGAGTATAGCAGCCCATATTTTAGCGACAGGGAATTGAGTGCCTCCCTTGGGTTGAACGGTTTGTATTGGGCGAGCCTGAGTATTGGGGCCATAGCGCAAAGTCTTGGACTGGTCCGTAAATCCCGCTCGACGGAACAGTGTTTCGGATTGTGTATTTCCTGCCCAAACTTGTGCCGTTAAATTATCCCACCCGCGTGTGTCTGCAATCAGCTTTGCCTTATTCAGGAGCGCATCGCCCACCTTTTTTCCACGAAAGCCGTCGAAAACATGGATGTCTAATACGCAGCCATCATGGAAGTCAGGGGCATCCTCACGCGCCCACCATGACAACAGGATGTACCCCGCCAATTCTCCCGCATCCTCTGCCACAAACAGGTTGTGACTCTCGGAGGTTGGCTCTCCCTTAGCATCAAGGAACGCATTTGAAAATTCAGGTGGAAATGAAACCTCCCAAAGGTTTTCGGGGAAGGCATAGGGCTGGCGGGAACGATGTTCCTCACAAGTTTTCATATTGGCTGCTGTAATGACGTCTAAGTAACGGCGCGGGCACGGGGAAACAGTAATACTCATAAACGAAAGAGGACCGCAAAAGCGGCCCTCCGTCAATGTTAAAGCGATGTGTGTGTGTCGCTTAGTTCTTGGATTTGTCGACCATCTTGCCAGCAGAGATCCAAGGCATCATGTCACGCAGCTTGCCGCCAACGATTTCGATCTGGTGCTCGTCGTTTGCACGACGGGACGCTTTCAGTGTTGGTTGACCAACAGAGTTTTCCAGCATGAAATCACGCACGAATTTACCGGACTGAATGTCGCTCAGAACGGCTTTCATGTTCGCCTTGGTTTCTTCGTAAGGCAAAATGCGCGGACCGGAAACATACTGGCCGTACTCGGCAGTGTTGGAGATGGAGTAATCCATGTTGGCGATGCCGCCTTCATAGATCAGGTCAACGATCAGCTTGGTTTCGTGCAGGCACTCAAAATAGGCCATTTCAGGCTCGTAGCCAGCTTCGACAAGGGTTTCAAAGCCCATGCGGATCAGCTCAACGATACCGCCACATAGAACGGCTTGTTCGCCGAACAGATCGGTTTCGCACTCTTCGCGGAAGTCGGTCTCGATGATGCCCGAGCGGCCGCCACCAATGGCGGAGCAATAGGACAGGCCGATTTCCAGCGCTTTGCCGGATGCGTTTTGGTTTACTGCAACAAGGCAAGGCACGCCGCCGCCCTTGGTGTATTCGCCGCGTACAGTGTGGCCTGGGCCTTTTGGCGCCATCATGATCACGTCGACGCCTTCTTTCGGCTCAATCAGGCCGAAGTGTACGTTAAGACCGTGGGCGAAAGCGATGGCCGCGCCTTCACGGATGTTGTCGTGTACATATTTCTTGTAGGTTTCTGCCTGAAGTTCGTCGGGCATGGTGAACATGATCACGTCGGCCCAAGCTGCGGCTTCTGCGATGCCCATAACTTCAAGGCCTTCGCCTTTGGCTTTGGCAGCGGAAGGGGAGCCTTCGCGCAGCGCAACAACGAGGTTTTTCGCGCCAGAGTCGCGCAGGTTCAACGCGTGGGCGTGGCCCTGTGAGCCGTAGCCCAGGATCGCAACTTTGGCATCCTTGATGAGGTTTACGTCGCAGTCACGGTCATAATAAACGCGCATGATTTTATCCTTTTGGTTTGATTTGAAGGCAGAATAGGGGTTTTTGCGGCGCTGGCTATTGTATTTCTGTGGTTTTGTGATGGATTATAAATAATCTAATGCGCGTATTGTCCAAATAGTGAGAAAATCATGCTTGATGAAGATGATCGGAAGTTGCTGCGTTACTGGCAAGCGGAGCCAACCCTTTCGCAAGGGGAGCTGGCAGAGCGTGCCGGCATGACCACAGGGCGTGCAACGCGGCGCATCACGCGGATGCAAGAATTGGGCGTCGTGAAGGGCGTGGGCGTGGTCATCGACTGGGGCGCGCTTGGCTATGCGGTAGAGGTATCGCTGCGGGTGACGCTGGATAAAACGCAGGGCAATGCCTTTGACGTCTTTCTAAAAGAAGCGCGGGAAGTGCCTGAAGTGATCGAAGTCCAGACGTTCTTGGGGCGAGTGGATGTGCGGCTGTCGATCATTGCCCGTGATATGGCGCATTATCAGCAGATATACCGGAGCCGGATTTTGACGCTACCGCATATTTCCGAGATTGAAGCGCTGATGCATGTGGCGCGGATCAAAACCAGTGAAGGATTGCCGCTGTGATTGAGTTGGATGCTATTGACGGCCAGTTGCTGCGGGCGTTGACGCGTGATGCAGGGCAAAGTGCGGGGGCCTTGGGGCGGCGGCTGGGGCTAAGTCAGCCCGCGACGTGGCGCAGGATCAAGCGGCTGGAAGAGGCGGGCGTGATCCATGGGCGGCAATTGCGGTTGGACGCCGAAAAACTGGGATTTGGCGTGACTGTGTTTCTGGGGGTTAAGCTGGCGCTGCGCGGACGGGTGAGCCTTGAGGATTTTGAACGTGCCGTAAGTGCGATCCCCGAAGTGCAAACAGTGGAGCATGTGCTGGGATTGTATGATTACCGCTTGCGGGTGGTGGCGCGCGATGTGTCCGACTTTGAGCGGGTTTTGCGGCGGCGGGTTATGACCTTGCCCGGTGTGGGTGATGTAGAAGCAAATGTGTTATTGAGTGAAGAGAATCTGTTGGGCCCTCTCCTTGTTTGATGGGTTATTAATGTGTTTGATGCACAGTGAGGGGGTAATATGTCTTTGGAAAGGGTATCTATGCGCCTGCTTCGTCCCCGAACAAAATTCTCTGTCTGGCTTTTTGCAGGACTGACATCTCTGATTTCAGTTGTGGTGACAGCGATTGCTGTGCCACTCACCTTTGATTTACTTGATGATGATGCTGTCTTTAAGTCTTGCTTGATTGCAATGCTTTGTGCGTTTCCAACGGCTTTGATTTTGTTTGATGGTATGCGCAAGAATGAGGAACTAAGCGCAAAATTGCAAAAATTGGTGAACCGCGACCGGCTAACCGATGTTGCAACGCGCGACTACTTCTTCCAGCGGATGGAGGAGGCGCCAGATTGTTTTGGCGTTTCTTTGATGATTGATATCGATCATTTCAAACAAGTGAATGACACTTATGGCCACCTGTTCGGGGATCGAGTGATCCACCGTGTGGCGGATGTGTTGCGAACGGCTGTGCGCAAAGAAGACATCGTGTGCCGCTTTGGTGGCGAAGAATTTGTGGTGTTTTTAGAGAAATATGACGCAGAAAGCGGCATGCGCGTTGCTGAGCGAATTCGCGAGCAAGTAGAATCCCAAGTGATGGAGCATGAGGGAATTGAAGTGCGCGTGACAGTTTCCATTGGAGGCGCACTTAAGGACGGGGTAAGTGAGATTGAGAAATCCATTCAGGACGCCGATGAAGCACTGTATGTAGCCAAGTCAGAAGGGCGCAACCGCACTGTTTTTCATAACATGCGCAAAGCAGCTAAATAGGCGCGCCATTCTTTTTCCAGCGGCATGAAGCGATAGCAGGTTTCTGAACCAGGAATTTTGGCTTTGCACATGATTGGTCCACGCTTTACCAAGATCAAAAGCGGAGGAATTTATGGCACTTTTACCAGATGTAGACCCAAACGGACTTGAAGAATTTTCTGTGGTATTCACGGACCGTTCCCTCAATTCAATGAGTGGGGCCTTTCAGCAAGTTATGCGGGACATTCACGCTATGCTGTGTGACGTCTATGGCGCGACCTCTGCGGTGGTGGTGCCAGGTGGCGGGTCCTACGGGATGGAAGCCGTTGCACGGCAATTTGCGCAAGGGCGTGATGTATTGGTTGTCCGCAATGGCTGGTTTTCCTATCGCTGGAGCCAGATCATTGAGACAGGCGGGCTGACAGCCAGCGCAACCGTGATGAAAGCGCGTGCGCAGGGCAATGCCGCACCCGCGCCTTTTGCGCCTGCGCCGATTGAAGATGTGGTAGAAGCGATCCGCAGTCAGAAACCACAAGTGGTTTTTGCCCCGCATGTCGAAACGTCGGCAGGGGTGATCCTACCCGATGACTATATCACTGCCATGGCCACAGCGGCGCATGAAGTGGGTGCATTGATGGTGTTGGATTGTATCGCATCGGGCTGTGCTTGGGTGGATATGGGCGCACTTGGTGTCGATGTGTTGATTTCGGCCCCTCAAAAAGGGTGGAGCGCACAACCCTGTGCAGGGTTGGTCATGCTGTCTGAACGCGGTGTAGCGCGCTTGGCAGAAACAAAGTCAGACAGCTTTTCACTGGATCTGGGGAAATGGCATGCGATTATGCAAGCCTATCTGGACGGAGGCCATGCCTATCACGCAACGATGCCAACAGATGCGTTGCGTGTGTTCCGCGACACGATGCTTGAAACCAAAGAATATGGGTTCGACCGTCTGAGAGAAGCGCAGTGGAAGCTGGGTGATGGTGTGCGGGCCATGATGTCAGACAAGGGCGTGAAATCAGTTGCGGCTGACGGCTTTGGCGCGCCCGGTGTTGTGGTGTGCTATACAGACGATGAAGATGTGAAATCAGGCAAGGCTTTTGCCGCGCATGGTATGCAGATCGCGGCAGGGGTGCCTTTGCAAGTGGGAGAGCCTGATAGCTTTAGCACCTTCCGTTTGGGGCTGTTCGGCTTGGACAAACTCTATGACGTCGAGGGCACATTGGGCCGCCTGAAAGCCGTCGCTGACAAAGTTTTGTAAAAAAATCATCTTTCCTGAAACTCCTCGGTCACATCCTTCGTGACTGGGGGGAAGCCGGTTAATACGACCGGTTAAACCAGAGGAAAGATACTCATGTTTACCAAAACTCTTTTTGCCGCCACAGCCCTGTCCCTGACCACAACTTTTGCTTTTGCTGATGGTCAGGCCATGAACCCAGAAGTAGGCGGCGCCGCGATGTTGGCTGATAAGAACATCATCGAAAACGCTGTGAACTCCCCCATCCACACCACGCTGGTTGCTGCTGTGAAAGCTGCCGGTCTGGTGGACACGCTGCAAGGCGAAGGCCCGTTCACTGTATTTGCCCCAACAGACGAAGCCTTTGCTGCGCTGCCAGAAGGCACCGTTGAGACGGTTCTGAAGCCAGAGAACAAAGAGTTGCTGACAAAAATCCTGACCTGCCACGTGGTTGGTGCGGATGCGATGTCAGAAGCGATCAACGGTATGATTTCCGATGATGGCGGCATGCACATTGTGCCAACGCTGGGCGGGTGTAACCTCGAAGCGCGTATGGACGGCGAGATGATCACGCTGACAGATGAGAATGGCACCAAAGCCACCGTTACAATTGCTGACGTAAAGCAATCTAATGGCGTGATCCACGTCATCGACGCGGTTATGTTGCCGAAATCTTAATAAGTACCCGTCGCTGACGAGAACGGCCCGCGCAGGGAATTCTGCGCGGGCCGTTTTGTGTTTTGCGGTGTTTGACAAGGATCGCTTAGGTGATCGCGTCCAGAATACGCGCCCATGAGCGGATGCCTTTGTGAAAGCTCTCCATGTCGTATTTCTCATTTGGGGAATGGATTTGATCATCGTCTTTGCCAAAGCCGATCAGCATGGGCGTTGTGTTCAAAATCTTCTGAAAATGCCCCGCAATCGGGATGGAGCCACCGCAGCCGACATAAGCGGCAGGGACTTGCCATTCGTCTGTCAGTGCTTTGAGGGCTTGTGCAAATGCGGGCGCATCGGTGGAAACACCTGATGCGCGGCTGGCGCCGTGGCTTTTCCATTCTACCGTACAATCGGCAGGCAGCATGTCTTCTACCATTTTGCGGAAACTCTCGCGGATTGCCAACGGGTCTTGGTCGCCCACAAGGCGGAAGGAAATCTTGGCGCTGGCCTGTGAAGGCAGGACGGTTTTAAAGCCGTCGCCTTGATAGCCGCCGCCGATGCCGTTGACTTCGCAGGTGGGGCGCGACCAGATCATTTCCAGTGGTGTGCGGTCTTGTTCGCCTGCGGGATCAGACAGGCCGACATCGCCTAGGAATTTGGAGTGGTCAAAGGCCAAACCCTGCCATTGTGCCTCAAGTTCATCGCTGAGCTCTGGAACGCCGTCATAAAAGCCTGGGACGGTGATGCGCCCTGTATCGTCGTGCAAGGATGCGATGATGCGCGACAAAACGCGCACTGGGTTCATCGCGATGCCACCGAACATGCCCGAGTGCAGGTCTTTTTCCGGCGCGGTGATGGTGAGTTCTTCGCCCAGTAATCCGCGTAGCATAGTCACGATAGAGGGAGTGCGGCTTTCAAACATGCCGGTGTCACAGATCATCGCAAAATCGGCGCGCAACTCGTCTGCGTGTTCTTTCATGAAAGGCACCAATGAGGGGGAACCTGATTCCTCTTCACCCTCAAAGAAAAAGGTGATGCGGCAGGGCCATTCGCCCTCTACTTCTTTCCAAGCACGGAACGCTTCGAGAAAGGTCATCAGCTGGCCTTTGTCATCGGATGCGCCGCGGCCACGGATTACCTTGCCGTTTGCAGTATCCTCAATCGCGGGGTCAAACGGATCGCGGTCCCATAGGTTAAGTGGATCAACAGGCTGCACATCGTAATGTCCGTAAAACAGGATATGTGGCTTGCCGTTTTCTGGGCCAACATGGCCCACAACCATCGGATGTCCCGGTGTCGGGCGCTTTTGTGCGTCGATGCCAAGGCTTTGTAGATCAGCCACAAGCCAGTCAGCGGCCTGTTGGCAATCCTCTTTGAACGCGGGATCGGTTGAGATTGACTTGATCCGCAAAAGATCAAGCAGGCGTTCTGTGGCTGCGGGCAGATCTTTGTCAATCTGGGCAAGGACGGCGTCTAGGGACATGAGGGGCTCCTGATGGGGTGGAATTTTCGCAGACCCTAACACGGCATTGGCTCTTGTCCAGCCAAGGCGACCGACTGCCTGCAATGTTTAAGAGAGAGGTCAAAGTTCGGGCATTTTGCTCATGATCGCCGCCAGAAATCAACGGATTCGAGGGCCAATTCCCTGTGTTGCGATCCAAGGCAGCAGGGGGCTGCGACAAAGCGTGCACCTCCGAGCCATTGATCCGCGTGCATTATAGGTCTATCGGAACATGAAAATCAGTAAAGCACCAGCGCGGTGCCAGCGATGACGGAGATGCGCATGACCTATTCGGAACAGCTTGATAAGGCGATTGAACGCCTGCACGACGAAGGCCGCTATCGCACATTCATCGACATCGAACGCCGCAATGGCAATTTCCCTCATGCGGTTTGGACCAAGCCTGACGGCAGCGAAAACGATATCACCGTTTGGTGTGGCAATGATTATCTGGGTATGGGCCAGCACCCTGTTGTGCTTGCGGCTATGCACGAAGCGATTGATGCCACAGGCGCAGGCTCTGGCGGGACGCGCAACATCTCTGGCACAACCGTTTATCATAAACGGCTTGAAGCAGAGTTGGCGGATTTGCACGGCAAAGAATCAGCGCTGGTGTTTACCTCGGCCTATATCGCAAATGATGCCACGCTTAGCACGCTGCCCAAACTGTTCCCCGGCCTGATTATTTATTCGGATGAGCGTAACCACGCTTCGATGATCGAGGGCGTGCGTCGCAATGGTGGTGCCAAGCGCATTTTTCGCCACAATGATCTGGCGCATCTGCGTGAATTGCTGGAAGCAGATGACAGCGATGCGCCCAAGCTGATCGCGTTTGAATCGATCTATTCCATGGACGGTGATTTTGGCCCCATTGAAGAAATTTGTGACCTTGCGGATGAATTTGGCGCATTGACCTATATCGACGAAGTGCATGCTGTCGGCATGTATGGTGCGCGCGGGGCAGGGGTGGCCGAACGCGACCGCCTGATGCACCGTTTGGACATCATCAACGGCACTTTGGCCAAAGCATACGGCGTGATGGGCGGCTATATCGCGGCCTCTGCGAAAATGTGCGACGCGATCCGATCTTATGCGCCCGGATTTATCTTTACCACATCAATTCCACCCGCCATTGCGGCAGGTGCTGCGGCCTCCGTTGCTTTCTTGAAACGCGCCCCCGAGCTGCGCGAAAAGCATCAGCAACAGGCTAAGGCATTGAAGTTGCGGCTCAAAGGGTTGGGCTTGCCGATCATTGATCACGGCAGCCATATTGTTCCCGTTATCGTAGGCAACCCAGTGCATACTAAATTGCTGTCGGACATGTTGCTGGAAGAACATGGCATCTATGTTCAACCGATCAATTTCCCAACGGTGCCTCGCGGCACAGAGCGGTTGCGGTTTACGCCGTCCCCTGTGCACGGCCCGCGTGAGATGGATGCGCTTGTGACCGCAATGGACGGACTATGGGCGCATTGTGCGCTGAATCGTGCCGAAGCTGCGGGATAAATCGTCAACATCTCGCTAAAAAGATTGCGCTATGGTAGAAATTTCACAACAAAGAGAAGAGGCGAATCAATAGATATTCGCTGGGGCATGTGATTTTCAAGAGGACGATAGCATAGGCATGATCGGGCGTTGGGTCTCTAGAGGCGTGAAACAAGAAGCGGTTGAAACTTCGGGTTTCGACGCGTTTGAACTGCGTCTGGGTGATTTAATGCGCGGCGAACGTGCTACGCTTGGAAAATCCTTGTTGGACGTTCAGCGTGAACTCCGTATTAAAGCTGGCTACATCGCTGCGATCGAAAACGCCGACCCTGATGCCTTTGATACGCCGGGTTTCATCGCAGGTTATGTGCGGTCCTATGCGCGCTACCTCAACATGGACCCTGACAAAGCCTTTGCCGCATTTTGCAAAGAGAGCGGCTTTAGTGTTGCGCATGGCATGTCTGCCGAAGCCTCTGTTGTTAAAAAGCCAACCCGCGAAGAGCGTCTGACCCGTCAGGGGGAAGGCGACATCTTTTCACGGCCTGTCATGCCTTTCGCTCCCAGCGGTAATTCGTTTATGTCGCGGATTGAGCCTGCGGCCATCGGTTCAACCTTGGTTCTTGTGGCTTTGATCAGCGCCATTGGTTTTGGCGGATGGACAGTGCTCAAAGAAGTGCAGCGTGTACAGGTTTCTCCTGTGGATCAGACTCCTGTTGTCTTGTCAGACCTTGATCCTTTGGAAGCAAACGCTCCGACCCGACAACTCTTGGGGGGCGGTGTGACTGCGCCTGTTGCACTGAATGATACCCCGCGTGTCGAAGCCTTGGACCGTTTGTACCGTCCTGCCGCATTGGATGTGCCTGTTTTGATCGCCCGCGATGCGCCGATTGCGTCTTTGGACCCGCGCACAAGCGGCCTGTTCGAAACGAACGCGACGGTTTCGCGACCGCAAGTTGAGTCTTCTGACAGCTTGTTTGCAGGCGCGATTGACGGTGCCCTTGCCGAAGCACTGGGCGGTGGCGCAGTTGCTACTGCCAGTCTGAGTGTCCCGCAGGTTCACGCCGGACCCGCGCCAGCGGTGCAGGTTGTTGCCACAGGTGAGACATGGGTGCGGGTGACTGCTGCTGATGGAACAAACATCTTTGAAAAAGTCATGCAAAAGGGCGACACATTTGATGTGCCTGCGTTGGAAGACGCGCCCTTGTTGCGTACAGGCCAAAGTGGTGCTGTGTATTTCGTGATGAATGGTGAATTCTTCGGCCCTGTCGGCGGACGCGGTAGCGTGACATCCAACGTGCCGTTGCAACAGCAGGCGCTGGCTGAGCTTTATGAGCCAGCACAGCCAGGCAATGACAGCGCACTTGAGACGCTTGTGGCAGAACTGCGTGCCGTTGCGCCACTGCCCATCACTGATTAACCAATCTACGCTACTGGTTTATCGCCAATCCTAAGATATCAGACAGCTTTTCATTGCAGACACGCGATTGCGTGACTAGGTAAGGCATGTCCGAAGTGTACTAGTGAGGCCGACATGTCGCTCAACCATATCCGTCCATGGCGCAACATCTATCGCCGTAAATCGCGCCAGATCATGGTGGGGAATGTGCCTGTAGGGGGCGATGCACCGATCACAGTACAGACGATGACAAACACGCTGACGACTGACGCACGTGCAACCATCGTGCAAATTCAGGCCGCGGCTGAAGCGGGCGCGGATATTGTGCGGGTTTCGGTGCCGGATATTGAAAGCTCCAAGGCGCTGAAGGAAATCGTGCGTGAAAGCCCCGTGCCGATCGTCGCTGACATCCATTTCCATTACAAACGCGGGATCGAAGCCGCCGAAGCTGGTGCCGCGTGTCTACGGATCAATCCGGGCAACATTGGTGACGAAAAACGCGTCAAAGAAGTGATCAAAGCCGCACGCGACAACAATTGCTCAATCCGTATCGGTGTGAACGCGGGGTCGCTTGAAAAGCACCTGTTGGAAAAATACGGTGAGCCATGTCCCGATGCGATGGTTGAGTCCGGTTTGGATCATATCAAAATTCTGCAAGACAACGATTTCCATGAATTCAAGATCAGCTGCAAAGCCTCGGATGTATTTATGGCGGCAGCCGCCTATCAACAACTGGCCGAGGCCACGGATGCACCGATCCATCTGGGAATCACCGAAGCAGGCGGGTTGATCTCTGGCACAGTTAAATCTGCCATCGGCATGGGCAACCTGCTGTGGATGGGCATTGGCGATACAATCCGCGTATCGCTCTCTGCTGATCCGGTGGAAGAAGTGAAGATGGGTTTTGAAATCCTCAAATCCCTTGGTCTGCGCCACCGTGGTGTGAACATTATTTCTTGCCCGTCCTGTGCGCGGCAAGGCTTTGACGTGATCAAAACTGTTGAGGCGTTGGAAAAGCGGCTGGAACATATCAAAACCCCCATGAGCCTAAGTATCATCGGGTGTGTGGTGAATGGCCCGGGCGAGGCGCTGATGACGGATGTGGGGTTCACTGGTGGTGGTGCGGGTTCTGGCATGGTTTATCTGGCGGGCAAGCAAAGCCACAAGTTAGACAACTCAAAAATGGTCGACCATATCGTCGAACAGGTTGAGGAGCGCGCGGCAAAGTTGGAAGCGGAAAAGGCAGCGCAAGACGCTTAACGCATCCCCAATCCCATTTGCATCAACATCTTCCGCACAGGCGCAGCCCCATAGAGGGCGCTTAGCCCCGCTGCGCGGGCGTCGCGGGCGATTGTCCCGCTGGCTTGGCTTGCGCGGTTCAACAGATCAATCCCGCGCACCCGCAGCGTTATGTCGCTGTAACGTGCCTTGTGATAGGCCTCTAGCATCGTCGCATCTCCCAAACCCTCAGGGCGTGCTTGGGCAAGATCCAGCAGGGTTGTGATATCAGTGAGCGACATGTTCAGCCCTTGCGCGCCAATCGGCGGCATCACATGGGCGGCCTCCGCGATCAGCGCCACACGTTCGGCATTCAGGCGGTCCGCGTGTTGGGTGATGATCGGCCATGCCTGACGGGGGCTGACCAAGGTGAGTGGGCCGAAGTGGTTGCAAGAACGAATGGTCGCGGCCTCTTCAAACATGGTCACCTCCATATCGAGGCGTTCTTGGGCAAGACGACCATCATCCATCCACACCACCGCCGAACAAGGCATGCCGTTGTGATCGGGCAGGGGGACAAGGGTAAATGGCCCGCCAGTGCGGTGAATTTCGGTTGAGACGTTTGCATGGGGCGTCGGGTGGGTCACCGCAAAGACCAAGGCCTTTTGCCCATAGCGTTTGGTTGTCACCGCAATACCAGAGGCTTCGCGCATGGGCGACGTGCGCCCGTCAGCTGCAATCACCAGCTTTGTATCGATCCGCGTACCATCGCTGAGCGTCACCTTGGCAGCGCTGTCGCGTGTGAACAGCCGTGTGGTACTGACGCCGGCGCTGAAATCAACATTATCCAGCAGCGCCAGCCGTAGCAAAATTTCACGTCGCAGCACCCAGTTGGGAAAATTCCAGCCAAAGGGCTGATCCGAAATTTCGGTGGCGTCGAATTCTTTGGTGACGCGGGGTTCTGCCTCGGAGCCGCCTGCATCAATGATACGCATGACCTGTAAGGGCGCGGCAAGAGGGGCCAGCGCCTCCCATAGGCCAGCGCGCTCTAACAGTAGTCGCGCAGGTTGCAGCATCGCGGTTGAGCGCAAATCGGCCCCTTTCGCTGTGCCATCTGTAACTGGGGGCATTGGATCGACGCAGATCACTTTGAAACCCGCCGTGCCAAATGCGGCAGCAGCGGTAAGGCCCGCAATGCCACCGCCAGAAATCAGAATGTCACAGCTATCGGTCATGGGAACGTCCTATTTCACCAGATTTTGCAGGAATGAAGATAGGTCATTTGTATGAAATTGCACATGCGGCACCTCGGCGCGCAAAGGGGCCACGTGAACAGTACGCATGCCCAGTTCGTGAGGCACAGCCAGATTACGCGGATCATCCTCAAACATCGCTGCCGTGGTTGGGGTGAGATTATCTTGCCCAAAAATGCTATCAAAGGCAGCGCGTTCGGGTTTGGGCAAGAAACCTGCATGCTCTACCCCGTAAACGGCGTCAAACAATCCGGACAGGCCGCGTGCCGCTAAAACACGCTCTGCGTAGGGGGCGCAGCCGTTGGTATAGATGATCCGTCGGCCGGGTAGGGCGCGGATGGCATCGGCAAGGACGGGATCAGGCGTGAGGCTGTCCATCGAGATGTCATGCACATCCACCAGATAAGGTTCCGGATCGACGTCGTGTTCGCGCATCAGCCCCGCCAAAGTGGTGCCATGCGTGTGCCAATAATGCGCGCGCAGACGGTCGGCTTCGGCGTGATCCACGCCGAGCGCTTCCATCACCCAAGCCGTCATGCGGACTTCGATCAGGTCGAACAGACGCGCTTCGGGGGGATAGAGTGTATTATCAAGGTCGAAGACCCAAGTGGAGACATGTGAAAAAGCATTTTGAGGCATGGCGTTGTGGTAGGCGCGGCAGAGCACAGGCGCAAGGGGCGATCAAGGGTAGGCGCGCAAGCAGTCTGGCGCTAAGGTGGCGCAAACATTTATGAAAGGGCCGTTTATGCCCCCCGCTACTGCCCCCTCACGTCCTGCCAATACGGACGCATACTCGATGATCCTTGATGCGATTGACACGGGTACCTACCGCCCCGGGGACCGTTTGGTCGAGAGCGAGTTGGCGGAACGTTTCGGGGTGTCGCGCACGCCTGTTCGCGAAGCTTTACAACGGCTTGAGACGCAATCCTTGCTGGTGCGCGATGGGCGTAGCTTGATTGTGGCCTCGCTAGATCATAACCAGATGGCTGAACTATATGTGGTGCGCGGAGAACTTGAGGGTCTTGCTGCGCGGCTTGCTGCGCGTAACGCAACAGAGGAAGAAGTGCGCCTGCTACGCGAGATGGTCGAGGCAGACAATGCGTTGAAAGATAACCCCGCCGCATTGGCGCGGGCGAACAAACGGTTCCACAAGCAGATTCATCTTGCCTCGCACAATCGTTTTCTGGTGCAACAGTTAGACCTTGTGCATCGGTCTATGGCGCTGATGGCAACAACATCTCTTGCTGTACAGGGGCGCGGCGCGCATGCCCAACAAGAGCATGATCTGATTGTCTCTGCAATTGAGGCACGAGATGGAGATGCTGCGGATGCGGCCCTGCGTGCCCATATTTCAGTGGCTTTCACCACACGCCTCAAACAAGAAGCAGCACGGCGCGAAGCCGAAAGCTAGGTCTGGGATTTGACGATGCCATGTTCGGTTTTGTCCCAGTAAAAGGGCTGAAAAATCAGCTCCTTAATTGCTTTGTAAGCCGCAAGGGCAGCCAAAGGATAATAGAAAGGCAGCGACAGGACATAGATCATCAAGTGTCTGTGTTCTTGTCGCGATACCGCAAACATCGAGATCATCAGATTGATCGTTTCGGATATAACAAAAAAGAAGATTAAAAAGATCGTAAAGGGCATGCCAAGGGTTGTGGTGATTGGATGCTCAATCCCTGCCAGTGTGATCCAGAAAGACCATAAAAGGGGTGCACAGGCAAATTGTGTAAATGTCGCCAGAAGCAGCGTTTGTACGCCCATAAACCGAATAAAGCCCAACTCCCGCATCAAAGTGGCTGGGGATCGCATGTGCACAAGCCACGTGATTAAGAACCCCTTCAGCCACCGCGAGCGTTGTTTGACCCATGGCCATGGTTTGCAGTTTGCTTCCTCATAGGTGACGGTCGGGATCAATTCGGTCACATAACCTTGCCGTGCCAGACGCACCCCAAGGTCCGCGTCTTCTGTCACGTTATGGGCATCCCAACCGCAGACGTCTTCTAGGATATTGCGGCGGAAAAACAGGGTTGTACCCCCCAGCGGAATGACCAAGCCCAGATGCGCCACACCAGGTAGCACCATACGCCACCATGTTGCATATTCGATCGTAAAACAACGTGAGAGCCAGTTGGTTCTGGGGTTATAGTAATCCAGAACCCCTTGCAGACAGGCGACATTTTCGGGAGCGTCTTGGAAACGGGCCACGACTTTTTCAATTTGATCGCTCTGCGGGGCGTCTTCCGCATCCCAGACGCCAATGATTGATCCACGGCAAAAATTTAGCGCGTAATTCAATGCACGAGGTTTGGTTTTCAGGTTATCGGCGCAAGGAACATGGATTATTTTTATCCAGCTGGGCAACTGTGTTCGAGAAAGGGTGTCGCGGGTTACAGTATCGTCTGCTTCCAGCACGAGAACAACTTCTAGCTGTGATTTCGGATAGGTGAGACGTGTCAGCCGTTCTATCAATTTGCCTGCAATTTCTTCCTCTTTCAGCAAGGGCACGAGCATTGATACTTTGGGGAGAGGGTAGATTTTCTGAGATGCTATGGCTGGTACAGGGGTCTTGAGCACACCTTGTGACAATCGTGCGATAAAAGCTGCCAGCTTGAGTGTGGTGCTCATCGCTAAAGTGATACAGGCAAACAGCATTGCGATTGTGATGGTCCATGCCGGGGCAAACAACAGTGCAGCAATGAGCGCCACACATAGGGCAATTGCAACGGGTTTGCGCAACGCTGAGTCAGGATTCCAGCTTCGGCAGCTTTGTGTTGCAGGGACTGATGTGGCTGCCGAACTGGCCAGTTCGGTCCCATATAGGATGCCAGTATGCTCTCTGATTTGTTGCTCATCTACCAAAACGGGGAGCAGTTTTCGCCCCTTTTTTCCCATGCAAGCTCGCAATCGGTGAAAATCGTCGGGATGGCTGGTTGCGACCATCAACAGATTACCCACCTTGAGCCACGGCACACAGCGATAGGTGAGGCAGAGGCTTGCCGGAAGCATGCGGTTTAACGAGGGGGCGGGGGGATCGACGTTTAGATCGGCAATAGGGATGTTCTGCTGACGGGACAGAATCTGCAATATCTGAAGCGGCGTCGCTAAACCTTCGGCAATCAATATCTCGCCCAAGGGCGCTTCAACGTGGCGCTGTAGGTTGAGGGCGTGAACCAGAGCGTTCTGAGAAATGATGCCAGCGTCGACCATCATCCGGCCAAATGGCTTCCACTCGGGCAGGACGGTCGCAGCTTGAGGATCGGGAAGCCGCAGGAAGGGGTCGCTCATAAAAGGCCAACCTAAAATCAATACCAATTGGGGGCACGATTTCAGGTTAGCCTTAAATTTGTGTTAATTCGAAAAGTGTCGTGGTGCAGGGCCTCGTTTGATGAGGCCTAAAAGCATCAGCTGCGCGCTGCCATGGCCTCTGCAAACCGCTCAAACAAATAGTAGCTGTCTTGCGGACCAGGGGAGGCCTCTGGGTGGTGCTGAACCGAATAGACTGGACGCCCTTCCATGCGGATGCCGCAGTTAGAGCCATCAAAGAGCGAGCGGTGCGTCTCTACCACGCCAGTCGGTAACGTCTGGGCATCTACGGCAAAGCCATGGTTCATCGAGGTGATTTCCACCTTGCCGGTTTCCATGTCTTTTACAGGGTGGTTGGCGCCGTGGTGTCCATGACTCATTTTCACAGTGCGGCCGCCCAGTGCCAGTGCAAGCATCTGGTGACCAAGGCAAATCCCGAAAACAGGTAGGTCTGATTTTTCCAGAACATCTTTGATCATAGGGACAGCATAAGCGCCCGTCGCAGCCGGATCGCCAGGGCCATTGGACAGGAAAACCCCGTCAGGCTGATGGGCCATGATGTCATCATAGGTTGCTGTGGCAGGCAAAACGGTGATGTCGCAACCCGCAGAAGCAAGGCAGCGCAAGATGTTGCGCTTGGCGCCGTAGTCGATTGCGACCACCTTGTGTTTGGGGGCGGTTTGTGGGGCGTAGCCGTCGGGCCATGCCCACCGCATTTCGTTCCATTGGTACGATTGCGCACAGGTTACATCTTTGGCCAAATCCATGCCTTCCAAACCTGTAAATCCCCGCGCTGCGGCGACCAGAGCAGCAACGTCAAATTCGCCGTCAGGGTTGTGGGCCAGCGCCGCGTGGGGTGCGCCTTGTTGGCGGATGGCGCGTGTCAGGCGACGTGTGTCAATGCCGCCAATGGCGATGCGCCCGCGTGAGGCCAGCCATGTTGACAGGTCTTGAACTGTGCGCCAGCTGCTGGGGTCTGTTGGCATCCATTTAACAACCATCCCCGAGGCAACGGGATCAGCCGTTTCATCATCTTCGGGTGTGGTGCCAGTGTTGCCGATGTGGGGAAAGGTGAATGTCACGATCTGGCCTGCATAAGACGGGTCAGTCATGATTTCCTGATAGCCCGTCATCGCTGTGTTAAAGCAGAGTTCAGCCACGGTCTGACCTGTCGCCCCAAACCCCATGCCGTAAAAGACAGATCCATCAGCAAGTGCAAGACAGGCTGTTGGTTTGGCGGGTGCAGCGATGGCCATGGGGAAAATCCTTTTGGGGGAGGGGCCGACAAGCGGTCCGAAACATTGATGAGGTGTGATGTGCGACAGGCGGCAAACGGATGCAACCTATAGCGACCCCGAGGGAGGGTCAAGATTTGCTGATAAATGAAATAGTGTTTATAAACAGCGAGTTGTCCGCGATCTATTCGCATTGCAACTGGGCGCGCTATTGAGTAGGCTCTGCGCTCTTGGATAGACCAGCTTTAAGGGCATAATATGGATCTGCGGACACGCATCAGTACAGACCTCAAACAAGCGATGAAAGACAAAGCTGCGGAGCGTTTGTCGACCTTGCGGCTTGTGAATGCGGCGATCAAGGACAAGGATATCGCCGCACGCGCCGAAGGCAATGACGATGGCGTCGCAGAACCAGAAGTTCTTGCGATTCTTGGCAAAATGGCCAAGCAGCGGCTGGAATCCGCACGTGCATATGAGGAAGGCGGGCGCCTTGATCTGGCAGAGCGGGAACGCTCGGAGATTGCTGTGATCGAAGAATTTTTGCCACGTCAGCTGGATGAAAAAGAAAGCACGGCAGCGGTCGAAGCCGCAGTGGCAGAAGTGGGTGCAACATCTATCCGCGACATGGGTAAGGTGATGGGCGTCCTAAAAGCCAAATACACGGGCCAGATGGATTTTGGCCGCGTGGGACCACTGCTCAAAGACCGCCTGTCAAATTAGGGCCGTCTAGAATGATCCAGTGATCAGCGTTTTAACGCCCGCTGTAGATCATCAAAGAGCGTGATGCGCTCTTCTTCACTCAAAAATGAACCGATCTCAACTTCGCGGCCTTGGCCGCGGAGGGTGACGTAATGAGGGATGGGGCCATCGCGATCATATTTGGTGGCTTGAACCCAGTACCGGTTGCAGACCCATTCCTGCACATCGCCTTTTGGGTTGAACCGTGTGAGCCTTGCTTCGGCTTCTCCCAAGAAAAGCTCCTCGGATATTTGACGGGCGCGGTAGTTAAACTGCAAAGCCGCATAAAGGGCCCAGACAGCCGCCAAAGTGAAAGGCAATAGAACCCAGAGTAAGGGCGAGCCGAGGAGTGGGAGGACAGGGATCGAGATTAGGGTAAATGTCGCCAGCACAAAAGCCGCCATCCCCCGCGGCGGCAGAGAGTTATGCGCCCAAAGGCGCATGGTTTGCGGTGTGCTTTGGGGCGGGGATGTCCATTCATAAGGCATAGGGTGAATTTATCCAAACCGCGCGGTCATTCAATGCGACATTCTGGGACGGGCGCTATTTTTGATCATGGGCCTGTTTAAGAATGAATGCGGCCCGAACTGCCAGCGTGGTGACCAGAACCAATGCGCAGAATTCGGTCAAGAGCTGCGGAAAGCTTGTCGACGTTTCCAAAAGGGCGGCTGCAACGACAAGTGACAAGGTTTCAATCAACACGACATCCACTTGGGAATCGGGCAGGGGGCAGAGCTGTTCTATCACCCAATAGGCAGGGGTGAGTAGTGCAAGCCCCGCAATCGCATAGCCCAATGGTGAAAGAGCTGTTGAATAAGATGTGTCTGTGCTGCCAAGAATCAGGTTTGGGCTTTGAGTGGCGAGAGTGACTGTCACGGCACATAACCCAAACAGTAGTAGGGTCAGATGGGCCGCTGGGCTGACCTGCAACTGCCTTGCGATCAACTGTGGTACTGGCAGTGCCAGACACATCAACACTATCAACATGGGGAATCCTTTGCGCAGCAGTATGTGAGGGTCTTACGCGAGCAGCCCTGCCGATGCATCAACGAAAAAGGGCCCCAACCGCCGTTGGAGCCCTTTGTAGGTTTTACAGTATCACGCCTTTAGTGGCTGTGCTGTTTGTCCCAGTCTTCGCGTTTTGGAAGCTGTTCGAACGTATGCTCTGGTGGTGGGCAAGGAAGTGTCCATTCCAGTGTATCCGCGAATTCGTTCCATGGGTTGTTGACCGTGACGCGTGCGCCGCGTGTTAATGTCCAAGCCATCACACCAAAGAAGAAGATGAACGAACCGAAGGACAAGAACGCGCCCATGCTCGACCACCAGTTCCAATATGCAAATGCATCAGGATAGTCGATGTAACGACGTGGCATGCCCTGACGACCCAAGAAGTGTTGTGGGAAGAAGGTCAGGTTTGCACCGATAAACATGGTCCAGAAGTGAACTTTGCCCGCCAATTCAGGGTACATACGGCCCGTGAATTTTGGCAGGTAAAAGTAGATACCTGCAAAGATAGCAAAGATCGCGCCCAAGGACATTACGTAGTGGAAGTGCGCAACCACATAGTAGGTGTCATGGTAATAACGGTCTACTGCGGCTTGGGACAACACGATGCCTGTAACGCCACCAACGGTGAACAGGAACAAGAAACCGAATGCCCAAAGCATAGGTGTTTTAAACTCAACCGAGCCGCCCCACATTGTGGCGATCCAGCTGAACACTTTAACACCTGTCGGCACCGCAATAACCATGGTGGCTAACATAAAGTAAGCCTGTTGGTTCAGCGACATACCCACTGTGTACATGTGGTGTGCCCAAACGACAAAGCCCAATACACCGATTGCGATGATCGCCCAAACCATTGGCAGGTAGCCAAAGATCGGTTTGCGCGAGAATGTCGCGATCACGTGAGAGATGATGCCAAAGCCGGGCATAATGATGATGTAAACTTCGGGGTGACCAAAGAACCACAGGATGTGTTGATACAGAATTGGATCACCACCGCCAGCAGGGTCAAAGAAGGTAAAGCCGAAGTTACGGTCCATCAGCAGCATGGTGATTGCACCTGCCAGAACAGGCAAAGACAAAAGGATCAGCCAGCTTGTGACAAAGATCGACCATGCGAACAGCGGCACTTTGAACAAAGTCATGCCAGGGGCGCGCATGTTCAAGAAGGTTGTGATCATGTTGATCGCGCCGAGGATCGAAGAGGCACCAGAAACGTGAACCGCGAAAATCGCGAAGTCCATCGACATGCCGCCTTCTTTTACCGACAGCGGCGGATACAGAACCCAGCCAACACCGGAACCGGCCTGACCGTTACCGCCTGGCAGCAAGACAGAGCAAACAGCCAATGTTGTGCCAGCTACATAGAGCCAGAACGACAGGTTGTTCATCCGGGGGAAAGCCATGTCAGGCGCGCCGATTTGCAGGGGCATCAAATAGTTGCCGAAACCGCCAAAGAGGGCAGGAATAACAACAAAGAACATCATCAAGATACCGTGACCGGTAATCAAAACGTTCCAGAGGTGTCCGTTTGGCGTACAGGTTGCGGTGGAATCAGCGATTAAGCGCGCGCCTTCCATACACATGTATTGAACACCGGGGTTCATCAGCTCAAGACGCATATAGATCGTAAAGCCGACCGATATGAACCCGACAAAAGCGGAGACGATCAGGTATAGAATACCGATGTCTTTGTGGTTTGTGGACATAAACCAACGCGTAAAGAACCCGCGTTCGTCTTCGTGATCATGCCCGTGAATGGCTGCGTCTGCCATGCGGCGCCTCCTCAGCTATTATTAAAATGCACATACGTCTTTTAGGAAAACGCGGTGCGGACCTAGCACTGCTTCTAAAAGCAAGTGGTCGGTAGGGCAATGGGCGCATTGGTCGCCGCGAGAAGTATTTTCAACCCTGTGCCGCTGAAATTTGTTCATTTTTACGTTAGATGGCTTTGCATTGTGCACTCTGATAAATTTGGAGGTTCGTTGTTGCATGTTAGGGTTGCTATAAGGGGGAAGTGTGAGTTTTTGGTGAACTCGGGACTCATTTGTAGTGCGAATCGAAATGCGCCATGGCGCGGCTCAGATAGGCTCTGGCGCTTCGCCAAAGGTGTCTTGAAAGGACTGGCGCAGCGCCAGATCAAGGTCTTCCATCATCACGGGCAAGCCTAAATCGACCAAGCTGGTGACGCCGTGCTGTGAAATCCCGCAGGGCACAATCCCAGTAAAATGGTTTAAGTCAGGCTCAACATTTATTGAAATGCCATGGTAGCTGACCCATTTGCGCAAGCGGATGCCAATGGCGGCAATTTTATCTTCGGCGGGTTGGCCTGTGATGGTTTGCGGTTTGTCGGGGCGGGTGACCCAGACACCGACACGGCCATCACGCAATTCACCCGTGATGTTGAATTGGGCCAATGTGGCAATGACCCAAGCCTCAAGCTCTTGCACAAAACGTCGCACATCGCGGCCACGCGCGCCAACGTCCAGCATGACATAAGCCACACGTTGCCCCGGGCCATGATAAGTATACTGACCACCGCGTTTGGTTGCAAAAACGTCAAAGCGATCTGGGTCGGTGAGGTCTTGCGCCTTGGCGGATGTGCCCGCAGTATATAACGGCGGGTGCTCAACCAGCCAGATGCACTCATTCGCTGATCCATCAAGAATCGCCGCGACACGTGCTTCCATCCAGTTTTCGGCATCCCGAAATCCGGTGAGGCCAGGGGAGGTGATCCATTCAATCATGTGGCGTATCTACTGTGAGGCTCTGCGTGAGGGAAGGGGGATTGGGTGTATGGAAGTCATTCAATTTGGAAGCCTGACGTTTTCTTGCAATTTGCCTCTTGAGCTATGCTGCAACCCACGCTATTGCAATCGGACCATCCATGACGTGCGGTCGTGGCGGAATGGTAGACGCGCAGCGTTGAGGTCGCTGTGGGGTAACACCCGTGAGAGTTCGAGTCTCTCCGACCGCACCACAACTTCTGTTGTACGACTATATTTAATTAGCTAACAAGCGCTTGCGTTGTTGTTCAGGACACTTTCTGGGACACAAACGAGACACTGCCAGTGACGATGACGATGAGACTCAAGTATATCGACGAGCTAAGCGGAGGCCGTAAAAGATTCCGCAGACGGTGGGCCAAGGATGTAGCCGAGGTTAGAGGCGAAACATTCTTCCAGGAGCCGCTCAAAGCCCTGACAGATGCTAATCTGGTGGCTGAACACACAGCACTTCTGAAGGAATTTGATGCCGCTGTAGCGGCCCACAGGCACACTTTTGAAGAGTGTGAGCAAGCATCTCCAAGAGTTCTCTGGCATGAAGCCCAGAAAGAAGCTGAAAAGCTGCTTGAAGGGTCCTAGGGGGGAGGAGTGGTCAGACAAGTATTGGCTGCAAGTTGCGCTCCTAGCGCCACTTTCCGCGTGAAGCGCGAAAGTGCTGGCCTCAATGCTGTGTTGTGACTTGGTTCCCAACGCAAGCCTATCGCCCTTGGAGACGTAAGTGCGGGAGAGGGCGATAGGCGGGATGTATTTACACTCTCTTGATAGTATATCCTTTTAAGTGATTAACCGACGCCAAACACTGCTGTGAAGCAGTCATCCCGACAAACGAGCGCGGTACAAACCGCTGATCTTATCGCGGCGCTTCTCAAGCGGTGCGAAATGTCAGGGAGCAGATTGGTGCGCTGGACTTCGACATTCACAGTTGGCGCTATAATGCGGCGTGTGAGCTGTTGGAGGCAGGGTGCAGTGACGATCTTATCGCCGCTGTGACAGGTCAAAGCCCCGCGATAGTTTTGCACTACACAAAGAAGGTTCGGCAGAAGATGCGGGCCATTCAGGCACAGCAAAAAAGAACAGAACAAAAAACGGAATGTTTAGACGTTTGTTTAGACTTTCATCTGGGCTGGATCGATCGATCTACTAAGTCATTGAAAGTAAATGGAGGCGAGTAGGAGAATCGAACTCCTGTACACGGATTTGCAATCCGCTGCGTAACCACTCCGCCAACTCGCCTAAGGTTTTTGTGTATTAGAGTCTCTATGATAAAGCTGCAAGGGGGTAACGTCACGATAGATTGGCCGAAATGTATTTTTTAGCCGTATTCGTGATTTGTTCTGGCATAATCAGCCATATGGCGCAGGCCGAACATTCCCGTTGGAAGTGGCGTTGCTGCTTGCTTGGGATTGTGGCACATTGGGGGCTAACAGGATTCTGCAAAGATGAGTTTTCCCCCATGACCGATTTTTCAAAAAGACGTACGATGATGGTCGATACGCAAGTGCGCCCTTCTGATGTTACAAAATTCCCCATCATTGAAGCGATGTTGACTGTCGCCCGCGAGGACTTCGTGCCTGTGGCCAAGCGCGAAGCTGCATATGTTGGTGAAAACCTTGATCTGGGGCAGGGACGCATGTTGCTTGAGCCGCGTACGTTGGCCAAAATGCTGGACGCATTGGCGATTGGCGGGGATGAACTGGTGTTGGATGTGGCTTGTGGCCTTGGGTATTCAACAGCGGTGATTGCGCGCATGGCTCAGGCGGTTGTTGCTGTTGAGCAAGACGCGGATATGGCGCGTGAAGCGCAGGATGCGCTGATGGCGGCGGGCGCTGACAATGCGGTGGTGCAAGAAGCGGTGCTGTCTGAGGGCGCACCACAGCATGGCCCTTACGACGTTATTGTACTGCAAGGCGGCGTTGTAGATATCCCAACGGCTTTGACAGACCAGCTGAAAGAAGGCGGTCGAATCGCTGCGTTGTTTATGGATGGTGCATTGGGCGAAGTACGTTTGGGATACAAACGTGCAGGTAAGGTTAGTTGGCGTTTAGGGTTTAATGCGACAGCTCCTGTGCTGCCGGGTTTTGGCAAAGAGACTGTATTCTCACTGTGATTGCCAGTTTTGGCATAAATAGACATGACGGAAGCCGGATCGGTTAGATCTGTTTCCGAAACGGAGGCCTAAGCAATGGCGTTTAAGAATTTGAATTCGGCGGCCAAACGGGCTGTTCGGGGCGGCATGTTTGTTGCTGTAATGTTTGCGGTCGGGGGGCTGGGCGCACCTGCTGCCCGGGCCGAGACTTTGGCTGACGCATTGGTCAGCGCATATAAACATTCAGGACTTCTGGAACAAAATCGTGCTCTTCTTAGGGTTGCGGATGAAGATGTCGCTGCGGCGGGCGCTGCGTTGGAACCTGTTTTGCGCTGGACCGCCAGCATCACCCAGAGCCTCGGGCGCGGGCAATCATCTTTGGCATTCGGCGCGGTAAGCTCGGACAGTTTGGTTGCCAGCGGTTCATTGATCGCGGAGCTTTTGCTCTATGATGGCGGGGCGACAAGTCTGGGTATCGAAGTTGCCAAAGAGACCGTTCTTGCCACGCGTCAGCAGTTGGTCGGGATTGAGCAGCTGGTATTGTTGCGCGGTGTTCAGGCTTACATGGGCGTTATTGAAGCGGGTGAATTTGTCCAGCTACGTCAGAATAACACGCGGGTGCTCACCCAAGAGTTGAGCGCGGCGCAGAACCGTTTTGAAGTCGGTGAAGTGACCCGCACCGATGTGGCGCTGGCACAGGCACAATTGGCCGAGGCGCGTAGCGGGCTGGCGACGGCTCAAGGCAACCTGTCAATTGCAATCGAAGAATATCGCAACGTCATCGGGCGCAAACCCGGACGGCTTTCACCTCCGCCAAAGCTGCCGACACTTGATAGCAATATCGACACAGCAAAAGGGTTGGCCGTGCGGTCGCATCCCGACATGCGCGCCGTACAGCACAAAGTGACAGCGACGGAATTGGCCATCAAACGTGCAGAAGCAGCCAAGCGCCCTCGGGTGGGGGTGCAAGGCGCACTGACGCTGAGCGATAACCTCGACAGCAGTAATTTTAGTACAGGTGCCAGCGTCGGCATCAATGCGACGGGCACATTGTATCAAGGTGGCGCGCGGTCTTCTGCAGTACGCGCAGCGCAGGCGCGCCGTGATGCTGAGCGTGGAAACCTACATGTCGTGCGTAATAATATTCAGCAGAACGTAGGGAACGCCTATGCTCGGCTAAGTTCAGCACGGGCTTCTATTGCCGCATCCGAGCAGCAAATCCGTGCCGCACGTATCGCATTCCGGGGTGTTCGCGAAGAGGCGACACTGGGCGCACGGACCACGTTGGACGTGCTGGATGCAGAGCAGGCGCAACTGGATGCCGAAGCTGCGCGCATATCTGCTCAGACGCAACTTTATAATGCGGCCTATGGCGTCTTGGCCGCCACGGGTCGGTTAACGGCGCAGGGCTTGCGGTTGCCTGTGCAACAGTATGACGTGAACGAATACTACAATTTGGTTAAAGACAGCCCGACAGCCCAATCCAAGCAGGGGGCCCAATTGGATCGCGTGCTAAAGGGATTGCAGCGGGACTGAATTCGGCCCTGACTGAGTAATAAACGGGTCGCTTCGTCTGGGCGGCCCGTTTTCTATTGGGAATGTTGTGCCATCATGAGGGTAACAGTCAAATTTTATCATTTTAAACGATTTTCGCCCCATTGTGAGAATCTGATCTACGCGTTACTTTGACCTCGATTAGAGAGTGGTGAAAAATGTCCAAAGTTGTCACAAATGAAGAGGTTGAAGATGTGTTGTCTTCGATCCGTCGGCTCGTATCCGAAGGGAAGCGCCCCCTTGCCGGTGTCGTCAGTCAGCCACAAGAGCCTGTCGCCATGCAAGTCTCGGCGCCCGAACCTGCTGCTGAACTTACCACTTCACAGGACGTACCCGAAGCAGCAGATGTAGCAGCTGCTGTGGACGAACCACCGTCGAGCCGCTTGGTGCTGACACCCGCTTTGCGCGTTGTCGACGTTCCAGACCAGAGTGCAGCCAGTGATGAAGGCCCTTTGGATCTTGGTTCTGTTGGCACAAAAATCACCACTGATACTGATGTAGCAGGGGACACGCCTGCATCTCACACTCTTGATGACAATCTTGCCGAGGTTTCGCGGGTAAAGGTCAATCCAAACCTGCACGGCGCGATGCCCTATAGCGATGCCACGCCAGAGGTCTCCCAGCAGGGGGTGGATAGCGGCGATGACGGCGACTGGGCCGACGAAATCGCGATAGATGACCTGCCGCAGAGCGAAGCACCGCCTACAATCGTGCTAGATGCAAAAGCAGTACCTGATTTGAATTTGGGCGTTGCCGAGCAGGACGCGAACTTTCTGACAGCGGATGTACCGCTGACGGCTAAAATCGCCGCATTGGGCGCCGCAATGGGCAAGTCGACCGAGAATTGGGAGCCCGATGGTGACGAAGCCAACGAGTTGGCAGCTGAAAAAACGCCGACGATGGCGTGGGAAGAGGATGCCGAATTCGATGCAAAAGGCACACCTTTGCAATCCCCGCCAGTTGAGACAGTTGCTGACCATGATGAGACCTTTGCTGACCATTATGAGGACGCGCATGAACCGTTAGAGCAAGCGGCCTCAAAACCCGGCTTGGGCAGCGATGATCAGTTGCTGGACGAAGACGCATTGCGCGAATTGGTAAGTGAAATTGTTCGCGAAGAGCTTCAGGGTGCTTTGGGGGAACGTATCACGCGCAATGTGCGCAAACTGGTTCGCCGTGAAATCCACCGCGCGTTGACCGCGCAGGAAATGGAATAAACCCTATCTGACCTCGGCGGCCGCAGCGAGTAGCGCGTCGAGGTCAAAGTAGCTTTCTATATGGGCGGCAAGGGCATCGAGGGTTTCCTCTACCTGATCCTCAAACAGGACAGATGAAGGGGCGCCCAGTGCCGCCAGATAGGCGCTACGAAACATATCTGACGCAAAAATTCCATGTAAATAGCAGCCTAACACACGGCCATTGCGGCTGGCAGCGCCATCATCGTCTGCGCCAAAACGTAGCCAGGGATGTGCGCAATCTGGACCAGTGGTTTTCCCCATGTGAATTTCATATCCGCTCAATTCGGCACCGCTCTCTAGATGGGTACCTAGGCGAAGAGATAGGTTTTTGACTGGTTCTAGGATCGTATGCACATCCAGATGGCCCAATCCGTCCACTGTGCCTGCTGGCCCCTCAATCCCTTCGGGGTCGCTGATGGTTTTTCCCAGCATCTGATAGCCACCGCATAGCCCCATCACATGCCCGCCCCGCCGGATATGCGCGGCAATATCAATGTCCCAACCCGCAGATTTTAGCTCGGCCAGATCACTGATGGTGGATTTGCTACCCACCAAGAGCACCAGATCAGCATCAGCGGGAAGGGGGGTGCCCTGTGTGATCATCCGCAAATCAACGGATGGCTCTGCCAGCAGCGGGTCAAGGTCGTCGAAATTGGCAATACGTGGCAGTTGCGGCACCGCGATGACCAGCCCAGAGCCACCTGATCGGGCGCGGGCAGGCAGGTCCATGACATCTTCGGCGGGCAGGCGGGCCGCAGGGGTGAACCAAGGCAAGACACCCAGACTGGGCCAGCCGGTGCGCGCCGCGATATCATCACGTCCGCTATCAAAGAGGCTGCGATCGCCCCGAAACTTGTTCACGCAGAACCCTTTGATCATTGCATTGTCATCAGCATCCAAAACCGCCTGAGTGCCCACAATTTGTGCAATGACCCCGCCGCGGTCAATATCGCCCATCAAAATCACAGGCACATTGGCTGCACGGGCAAAACCCATGTTGGCAATATCGCCAGCGCGCAAGTTCGTCTCGGCAGGGGAGCCGGCACCTTCGATCACAATCAGATCACATTGCGTTGCCAACCTGTGAAAGCTCTCGAGGACGCGGGGCATTAGCGTATCTTTGTTGCGGCCAAAGGCGCGGGCTTCTTGGGTGCCCACAACTTGCCCCTGAACGATCACTTGTGCGCCTGTAGATGTCTGGGGTTTGAGCAAAACGGGATTCATATCTGTGTGGGGCGGCACGCCACTTGCCCGTGCCTGTAGTGCCTGAGCGCGCCCGATCTCGCCGCCATCAGACGTCACCGCAGCATTGTTGGACATGTTTTGCGGTTTGAAAGGGCGGACATTCAGGCCACGTGCGCGGCAAGCGCGTAAAATGCCTGCTACGATCATGGATTTGCCGACATTACTGCCTGTGCCCTGAATCATGATCGCTTTTGCCATTGTCTGCACCCTACCTATAGTTTGGCGAAAATTGACGCAAATCACAGAGGAGGGGAAGGGGCGATTACATATAAAAAAACGCAGCCCGAAAGCTGCGTCTTTTTTAAGTAGTGGTAAGCAGTCGTCGCGATTAAGCGGCTTCTGCCTGTTGTGCAGCATTGCGGCGTTCTGATTCTTCGCGCGACAGGGCAACGGAAGTCCGTACACCTTTGCCAACGAAATCCATTAGGCCAGTCACAACACGTTCGTTCGGGTCGATACCAGCACAGCTAAGTACTTCACGGCCATCGCGCGAACGCGCCCAGCGAGCGATTTGCTCTGGACCGTTGCCGTATTTTTTATCATCTGCGATTGCATCATCAAGTGCAGCCAATACTACGGCTGCAAATAGTTTCCGGGCACGGTTACCTTGTTCGTTATTAAAGGCTGTGCCATCAACGAAATCTTTCAACTCGTCGTCCTTCCATTATTCTTGCTCTTGTCATTTACGGCGTTTGACCCTTCTGACAGATGTAGAGCGATTCGGATACCCTGTTAATGCATATCCGACATGCGTAATTTGCATATCTTTTTCGGGATATGGCACCAAACAGGCTGCCTTGTGTGTGGTTCGTCCACAATATATAGGACGGGGCAACATATCATCAACCTTTTGCCAGAGTTTTGCCACATGCCCAAAATCAACGGAAACGAGATTCGCCCCGGAAACGTACTTGAACATAATGGCGGTCTATGGGCCGCTGTTAAGGTTGATCACGTAAAACCGGGTAAAGGTGGTGCATTTGCGCAAGTCGAATTGAAGAACCTGCGCAACGGTTCCAAGCTCAACGAACGCTTTCGCAGCGCGGATAAGGTTGAACGTGTGCGTCTAGAGCAAAAAGACCAACAATTCCTTTATGAAGATTCGGGTATGTTGGTTCTGATGGACACAGATACATATGAGCAGGTCCAGCTTGCTGCGGATTTGCTGGGTGATCGCCGCCCGTTTTTGCAAGATGGCATGATGATTGTGGTCGAATACCACGAAGACGAAGCGATCAACGCTGCTTTGCCGCAAAAAGTGACCTGCAAAATTGTCGAGACCGAGCCGGTTGTCAAAGGCCAGACCGCAGCCAACTCTTTCAAGCCTGCAATTTTGGACAACGGTATCAAGGTTTCTGTGCCGCCCTTCGTTGGGCAGGGTGAAGATATCATCGTGAATACCGAAACATTCGAGTACGTAGAACGCGCCTAATCAAACATATCTACCTTCAGAACAGTAAACGCAGCCCTTCGGGGCTGCGTTTTGCATTTAATCGAGGCGTGTGACGGTTGTGCCTTCTGCATCCATCGGGGCCGTGGCACGGTCAAAGCGTAGATAAGCCAACGCCTCATCCCCTGAGCGGGTGAGTAGGGTGCCTGCGGCTTTGCCATCCGCAATGATCGGCGTTCCTGTTCCAGCTGCCCCCGACAGGCGGACCTTGGCCAACCCTTTGCGCAATTCGGTCTTGTGCTTCATGCGTGCAGTTACTTCCTGACCCACATAACACCCCTTGCGAAAATCAACGCCGTGCAAACGCTCAAATCCCATTTCGAGGATGAAGGTATCTGGGGTCAATTCAACACCGGTTTGAGGGATCATATGCGCCACATAGATCGCGGGCCAATCTGTCGTATCTTCGGGTTGCTCGGTATCGCGGTAAGCCCGCCAGCCTAATGCCTCATGCCGCGGGTCGGGCAGGGCATCTGCAGGGGGCGTATCTATGCCACGGTGCAAATGGAGGTCTGTAGCAGCGATCTGCACATCGGCACGCAGCTTGTACATGCTCAGGCGCTGCAAAAGCATGTCTGCCTGCGTTGCTTCAGCATCCAGCAGGATGTCATCGCCCTCGGCGAACAGGAAGAAATCGGCCATGTATTTGCCCTGTGGTGACAGTAGAGCTGAGTAAACCAGCCCATCGTCAATGCCGTCGATGTTATTGGTCACCAACCCTTGCAAGAAGGAGCGAACGTCTGCACCGCTGAGGCGCAGGATACGGCGGGAAGATGCGGTCATCGGGGTATCCTTTTGATGTTGAGCTACATATAACAATTCAGGCTCCGTTTTACAGGGGCATGTTGAAGGAGCCATGATGCGGGCGCAAATTTCAGTGATTGTTCCCACCCTCAACACAGAGGCGACGCTGGCCAGTTGCTTTGGCGCGCTGATGGAAGGGCTGGACGCCGGATTGATCCGCGAGTTGATCGTGAGTGACGGTGGGTCAGAGGATGCAAGCGGTGCCGTTGCTCAGGCGTGGGGTGCGCAGGTTGTGCATGGCCCTGCCTCACGCGGGGGGCAGTTGCAACGTGGTGTGGCGGCGGCGCAGGGTGAATGGCTGTTGATCCTGCACGCCGATACGGTGCTGAGCAAAGGCTGGACCGATGCGATACGTAGAAAAATCTTGGATAAAGAGACCGCGAGCTGGTTCAGTCTCGCGTTTGATCAGGGTGGTGGCGCTGCAAGGCTGGTCGCGGGTTGGGCCAATCTGCGCAGCCGCATGGGCCTGCCGTACGGTGACCAAGGGCTGTTGATACACCGCGATCTCTATACGGCTGTCGGCGGCTATCTTGACCAGCCTTTGATGGAAGACGTCGCTATTGCGCGCGCGTTGCGCGGACGGTTGACGCGGATAGATGCGCAAGCGGTCACCTCGGCGGATAAATATCGCCAACAAGGATGGCTGCGGCGCGGGGGGCGCAACCTGTGGACACTGGTGCGCTATGTGGCAGGTACATCCCCCGAACGGCTGGCACAGGCTTACCGCCGAGAGACGTAATTCGCTGGGCGCAATGGCCCTCTCCCTGTGATGTCTGTGACCTCAGACGGAGAGGCGTTTAATTTCCAAAGAAATGCTGGCCGATGCGTTGCAGTATGTTTGGCTGCCTTTCGGGTTCGGGCGCATCATGCCGACCTATGGTATTGGTCGTACGGTCCGATACTGTTTTGCCGTCACGGAACTGTAAACGGTACAGGTCAGCATAGATGCCACCCCGCTCTAGCAACTCCTCGTGGGTGCCCTGATCTACGGCGCGGCCACGGTCCATCACGATGATTTTATCCGCATTCCGAATGGTGCTCAGGCGGTGTGCGATCACTAAAGTGGTACGCCCCTGCGAAAGCCGGTCCAGCGCGTCTTGCACAACTTGTTCGGATTGCGCATCCAGCGCGCTGGTGGCTTCGTCCAACAACAGTACTGGCGTGTTGCGCAGCAAGGCGCGGGCAATGACGACACGTTGGCGTTGACCACCCGATAGCGCAGAACCACGCGGCCCCACATGGGTATCAAGCCCTTTTTCCAACTGTGGCAGAAAATCTGAGACAAAGGCAGCATCAAGCACGTTCTTCAGTTGCTCATCGGTGACATCCGTGCGGCCCAGAACGATATTTTCGCGTAGGGTTTCATCAAAAAGAAGGGCTTCTTGGCTGACCACTGAAAACAATGTCCGCAAGTCGGGAATCGCCATTTCCGTCGTGGCAACGCCGCCAATGCGCACATCTCCGCTGTTTGGGTCCAGAAGGCGGGTCAGCAGGTTAAAGATTGTCGATTTACCCGCGCCAGATGCGCCAACCAATGCTGTGGTTTTACCTGCCTCTGCCGTGAGCGAAAGATCATGCAGCACTTGCGTTTCCCCAAAGGACAGCGACACGTCTTGCAATGTGATATCGGCGCCAGAAGTAGGCGCTGGAATGGGCGTATCGGGGCTCTTGAGGTGCAAGGGTGCATCCATCAATTCTTTGAGGCGCTCTAGCGCGGAAGCGGCGACTTGCCATTGACCGCTGATCGCACCCAACCTGCGCAGCGGGCTAAAGGCAAAACCCATCGCAGTGAAAAAGGTCATGAATTCACCGATGGTCTTGTCACCGTCCATAATTTCGGAGCCGCCGTACAGGATCACGGCCATAAATCCGACACCCGAGATAATATCGATCATCGCCGGAATGGCAGAGCTGCCAAAAGCGGTGCGCACTTGGGTGGTGACAAAAAGATCTGTGATGTCGCGGTACTGACGGGATTGATATTCCTCAAGCGCGTTCAGTTTGACCTGCACAATGCCATGAAACACTTCGTCCAGACGGGTGGATAGGGTGGCCCCCAAATCGCGTGCTTCGCGTGCGCGCCTGCGGACAAAACGTTGCGCAAAGGCGGCTGGTAGCACCATGATCGGAATACCGATGCAGGCCAGTAGCGCCCAGACAGGATCAATGGAAATGGTCACACCCAGCAGAACCAACAGCCCGATAAAATCGCGTCCAGCGCCCGTGATGACCGCACGCCAAACATCGCCAATGGCGTTCACATCCGATTGCACGCGCTGCACCAGAAACCCCGGGGGGTGCGATTGGTGAAATGCACCATCTTGCTGCATCATACGTGCCAGCAGATCGATCCGCATATCCGCAGCCGAGCGTTGGGAAATACCAGTCAGCAGAACCTTTTGCGCAACGCCAGAGACCGCACGTAGCAAAAATATTCCCATCAGGACAAACCCGACGATCAGCAACCACGCCTTGTCGCCGCCAACAAACACACGGTCAAACATCGGCTCCATCAGCTTGGCCATGGCGCCCAAGGTTGACCCCTCAATGGTCATGAAAAGCAATGCGAGCAATAGTTTACCGATGTGGCGGCGTAAATAATCGCGCCATAGCCAACGCAACAGTTCGCCCGAGGTGTAGGTTTGTTCGGTACTCATCAATCTGTCGGCCTTTATTTTGAGCGTCTGCACGTTCGGGGGACCATAATGCGCACAAGGGGGCGGGGCAAGCGGCGCAAAGATTGACGAGCAGATTGCGGGGAGTATGGTGCAGCGAAAGCGGCATGCCGTATCTGTTTGAGAGATAGGAATATAGAAATGACGAACAGCCCAAATCTGTCCCATGGACGTGGATACCTTGCTATTCCTGGTCCATCAGTGATGCCAGAGGCAGTTTTGCAGGCAATGCACCGCGCTGCTCCGAATATTTACGGTGGTGAATTGGTAGAGGCGATGCCCGGCATTATCGCCGATCTTAAACGTGTGGCCCGTACAAAACACTACGCAACAATCTATATCGGCAACGGGCATGCTGCATGGGAAGCGGCGCTGAGCAATGTGGTCGCCCCCGGCGACCGCGTTCTGGTGCCTGCGACGGGCCGGTTCGGCCATGGCTGGGGGGATGTTGCCACAGGTCTGGGGGCCGAGGCACAGGTGATTGATTTTGGTAAATCCTCTCCCATTGATCTGGATAGGGTCGCCGAAGCGCTGGCGCAGGACAAAGATCACGAAATCAAAGCAGTGCTGGCTGTGCATGTGGACACGTCTGGATCAGTTCTAAGCGATATCAAAGGTTTGCGTGCTGTCATGGATGCGGCGGGGCACCCTGCATTGTTGATGGTCGATTGCATTGCCTCGCTGGGCTGTGACCAGTTCGAGATGGACGCATGGGGTGTCGATGTCATGGTGACAGGGTGTCAAAAGGGCCTGATGGTGCCTCCGGGGTGTTCATTTGTGTTCTTTAATGACCGTGCACAAGCGGTGCGTGATGCCATGCCGCGTGTCAGCCGCTATTGGGACTGGAACCAGCGCAGCACCGCAACAGAGTTCTGGCAATATTTCAACGGAACAGGCCCGACGCATCACTTGTTCGGGTTACAGGTTGCTTTGGGCATGATCCACGACGAGGGATTGGAAAACGTTTGGGCACGCCACGGCGTTCTGGCGCGTGCGGTCTGGGCCGCCTGTGATGCATGGTCAACCGAGGGCGATTTGCGCCTGAACATCACCAACCCTGCACACCGTAGCACGGCGGTGACGGCGTTGCGTCTGGGGGGCAGTGACGGTACGCGCTTGCGCAATTGGGTCGAGAGCGAATTGGGCCTGACGCTGGGGATCGGCCTTGGCATGGCAGAGCCGAACGATCCTGCGCGGGACGCGTTTTTCCGATTGGGTCACATGGGGCATGTGAACGGTCAGATGATTATGGGCCTGCTCGGCGGGATGCAGGCGGGCATGTCCAGCCTTGGCATCACCCATGGGCGGGGCGCATTGGATGCAGCAGCAGAGGTGATCGCGGGCCACTAAAGCCGCCCGCAGTCTCAGCCTTGCTTGGCGTCCGCTAGGGCTTTGGGCAGGGCGGTCGCCAGCGCCTGCAACATCGCTGGCGTGCCGCAACTGATGCGGATGCAGCGGTTCTGCGGGGCGACAAAGGGCATGCGCACAAAGATGCCTTGGGCAATCAACCCGTCCAGCACAGCTTTGGCAAAATCCCCGTCGCGGCCACAATCAATTGTGACAAAATTAGTCGCGGAAGGCAGCGGGGTTAGCCCGTTGTCTTGGGCGATCTGCGCGATCTGGTCACGTGCCTGAGTGATCTGCTGTTGGACTTGCGCCAGATAGGGTTGGTCGTTTAGCGCGGCCAAGGCGCCCGCTTGTGCGGCGCGGTTCATGCCGAAATGGTTGCGTACTTTGTGGAAGGCTTGGATCAGGTCAGGGTGGCCGATGGCATAGCCGACACGTGCACCCGCCAGCCCGTAGGCTTTGGAAAAAGTACGCATGCGGATCAAGCGCGGATCATCTGCGGGCAGGGGCACTGCGGTGCCCTCAGGGGCGCATTCGACATAGGCTTCATCAAGGATCAGCAGCGTTGTGGCGGGTAAGTCATCCATCGCCTTTACGATGTCTTCCCCTTTGTGATGGCTTCCCATTGGGTTGTCGGGATTGGCCAGATAAACCAGTTTGGCATCCACTTCGGCGGCTTTGGCAAGCAGGCTTTGCGGGTCCTCGTGATCCTCAACGTAAGGCACCGCATGGAGTGTCCCGCCAAACCCCGCTACGTGGTAGTTGAACGTAGGATAGGCCCCCGCCGAAGTCACAACCGCGTCCTGCGGCCCGACCATCAACCGCACAATATAGCTGAGTAACCCGTCGATGCCTTCGCCGACCATGATGTGATCAGGGGTGCAGCCATGATGCGCGGCAAGGGCTGTGCGCAGATCATGGCTTTCGGGATCGCCGTACATCCATTGCGGCGCCTCGGCCATGGCGCGGATGGCTTGTGGAGAGGGGCCAAAGACGTTTTCATTTGCCCCCAACCGCGCCTCAAACGCAGAGCCGCGCGCGCGTTCTTGGGTTTCGGGGCCTACAAATGGCACTGTGGCAGGCAAGGACTGGGCGAGCGGGGTGAGGCGTATATGTGTCATGCGGCCAGTTAATGCAGGGGCGATGGGCAGAGCAAGGCCTGTGTGATCGCAAAGCCGGATATTTGGCCGCCGAGAGGCGGCAAGCACTGACGCTGCTTGTAAGGCGTGGGTTTGTCAGCGCAGAAAAGGGCGCGGTACTGTAAATTTAATTGCCGCTACGTTTTGCTGGAACGAACGGCCCACATCTGCTTGGCTGGCGATATTGTTTATCGGAGGAAAACCCATGTCACGCGTCTCAGTTACCTATGAAAATCACATCGCCCATGTGCGCCTGACCCGCGCAGATAAAATGAATGCCGTGGATCAGGATATGATCACAGCGATTATTGCTGCGGGTAATGAGGTTGCGGCGTCGGATGCGCGGGCTGTCATTGTGTCGGGCGAGGGCAAAGCCTTTTGCGCGGGGATTGATATTTCCGGGCTGTCAGGGATGATTGGAAAAGACCCTGCAGAATTGCTGATGCCACGCACCCATGGCGAGGGCACCACCAACCAATGGCAAGAGGTTGCTATGGTCTGGGCGCGTATGGATATTCCTGTAATCGCTGCCGTGCATGGCGTGTGCTTTGGCGCTGGCATCCAATTGGCGCTGGGGGCAGATATTCGCATTGCTTCGCCTGATGCGCAGTTTGCCGTGATGGAGATGAAATGGGGGATCGTGCCAGATATGGGCGGCATGGTTTTGTTGCCTAAACTGGTGCGGTCAGATGTGCTGCGGCGTTTGACCTATACGGCAGAGCCAATCAGCGCGGAGCAGGCCGAGCGCTGGGGGCTGGTGACGGAGTTGGCGGATGATCCATTGGCGGCGGCGCAGGAACTGGCCGAGACCATTGCAGGCAAAAGCCCGTCTGCCATTCGGGCGGCCAAACGCTTGATCGGGATTGCCGAGACTGCTGATGCTGCGGCTGTGCTGGACGCTGAATCGCGTTTGCAGGTGGATTTGATCGGCAAGCCGCATCAGATGGAAGTGATTGCTGCGTCTTTTGAAAAACGGGCAGCCGTTTTTAAGTAAGCTATTACAGTGAGTTATGAAAGGCCGCCAAAGGCTCGTGCCTTGGCGGTCTTTTTCTTAAGCGCGTTTAGCCAATCTCGGCGAGGCGGTTCATCGCGGCTTGCAACTGGTCTGCCTCTTCTTGGCGTGCTGCAAGGTTTTCTTGGGCTTCGGCGACCACTTCTTCGGGCGCGGAGGCGGCGAATTTGGGGTTGTTGAGACGCCCTTTCAGACCGCCGATCTCCTTGGCCAATTTGTCCAGAGATTTTTGCAAACGGGCCTTCTCGGCGTCAAGGTCAATCAACCCTTCGAGGGGCAGGCCAAAGGTGGCGCCCGGTGCGCCAATTGCAACGGTGCCTTTGGGGAATTCATCCTTTTTATCAAGGCTTTCCACGCGGGCAAGGCGTTTGATCATCGCTTCGTTATTGTCCCATGCCGCCTGTGCTGCTGCGTCCATTTCGGTGACGATCATGGGCACTTTCAGGCCCGCTGGAACGTGCATTTGGGCGCGGGCGGAGCGGATGTTTTCGATGAGGGAAATCACCCAGTTCATCTCGCGATCCGCGTCTGCATCGAGCAGGGCTTCGGTGGTGTAGGTGGGCCAATCTGCGTGCACCAATTGCTTGGGGCGTTGGGCGGTGTTGCCCCAGAGTTCTTCGGTCACAAAAGGCATGATGGGGTGGAGCAGGATCAGGCATTGATCCAGCACCCAAGCCATTGTTTCGCGTGTCTCTTTTGCCAATGCGCCTTTGCCTTCGTCGTCTTGGAACAGGGGTTTGGACAGCTCTACATACCAGTCACAGACCTTGCCCCAGACAAAGGCGTAAAGCGCGTTTGCGGCGTCGTTAAAGCGGTAGGTATCTAGGGCTGCGTCGACCTCTTCGCGGACGCGGGCGGTTTCGCCGATGATCCATTTATTGAGGGTCGCGGTGGGTGTCACAGGCGGTACACCGTCTGTGCACCGTGCGTACACCGCTGTGCCGTCAAACACGCCGTTCATTTCGGCGAATTTATGGGCGTTCCAGACCTTGGTGCCAAAGTTACGGTAACCCGCGATGCGCTGTTCTTCCATCTTGAGCGCACCCCCAAGCGAGGCCATGGCCGCGTTGGTGAAGCGCAGGGCATCCGCGCCGTATTGGTCGATGATTTCCAGCGGGTCGATGACGTTGCCCACGGATTTCGACATCTTCTTGCCCTTCGCATCGCGCACGAGGCCGTGGAGATAGACGGTGTCGAAAGGCTTTTGACCTGTGGTGTCGAGCTGCATCATCATCATGCGGGCGACCCAGAAGAACAGGATGTCCTGACCTGTGATCAGATCGGAGGTGGGGAAGTATTTTTGCAAGGCTTCGTTTTGCGCGTCAACGTCAGCATCGCCCGTCCACCCGAGCGTGCCGATGGGCCAGAGGCCAGAGGAGAACCATGTGTCTAGGACGTCGGGGTCGCGCCAAACGGGATAGACGATTTCTGTCGGGTCTTGGCTGAACGAGTATTTGCCAAGGCTTTCCGCGAGCATGTGCATAGCTTCGGCACGTGAGTCGGCCTCGACGATGCGGGCATGGTTTAGCGGGGTAGGCAGGCCAGCGGTGACATCTTTGAAACCAGTGGTGATGCTGTCAAAATCGGCACCGCATTGCAGTTGGTCGGTGCCTTCTGTCAGTGATTGTTCCCGCAGCAGGCGGGTGATTTCAACAAGATCGAGCGCGCCATCGCCTTCGTCATCCACGAAGTCAGAGGTTTGCAGATCTAGGCCGTACCATACCGGAATCTGGTGACCCCACCAAAGCTGGCGCGAGATGCACCATGGCTCGATGTTGTCGAGCCAGTTATAATAGACCTTCTCGCCGCTCTCGGGGATGATTTTCACGTCGCCGCCGCGCACGGCGTCGAGGGCGGGGCCTACGATTTTGTCGGTGTCTACGAACCATTGGTCGGTCAGCATCGGCTCGATCACCACCTTCGAGCGGTCGCCGAAGGGCTGCATGATGGGTTTGGATTCGACGTAAGGGACCGTCTCGGTCACTTCCGATTTGTTGCCGTCTTCGTCTTTGACCGTGCGGGTCGCTTCATGCATCACGGCGAGGCCCTCGGCGGTGATGTCAGCGATGACTTTTTCACGGGCGTCAAAACGGTCAAGACCGCGATACTCATCTGGCACAAGGTTCATCGCGGCGATCATTGCCTCGTCGAAGTCCTGTTCGCCATTGGCGATTTTCTGGGCAATCGCGGCTTCTTCGGCGTAGGGTTTGCCATCGGCGCGCAGGGCGGCTTTGGTGTCCATCAGCGAATACATCGGGATGTTGTTGCGTTTGGCGACTTGGTAGTCGTTAAAGTCATGCGCGCCTGTGATTTTCACCGCACCGGAGCCGAAATCTTTGTCGGGGTATTCATCGGTGATGATCGGGATCAGGCGGCGGAATTCTTTGGGGCCAACGGGAATTTCGCAAAGTTTTCCGATGATTGGGGTATAGCGTTCATCTGAAGGATGCACTGCAACTGCGCCGTCACCCAGCATGGTTTCGGGGCGGGTTGTGGCGATAGAGATGTAATCGCGGGTCTCGCGCAGGGTGACGTTGCCGTCTTCGTCTTTCTCGACATATTCATAGGTCGCACCGCCTGCGAGCGGGTATTTGAAGTGCCACATATGGCCCGGCTGTTCGATGTTTTCGACTTCGAGATCAGAGATCGCTGTCTCAAACCGTGGGTCCCAATTGACCAGACGTTTGCCGCGATAGATTTTGCCATCGTTGTACATTTGCACAAAGACTTTGATCACGGCGTCGTGGAAGTTGGGCGAGTTTTCGTGGCCCACGCGGGTGTCATAAGGCGCGCCTGACATGGTGAAAGCGTTGCGCGACCAATCGCACGACGAGCCAAGGCGTTTAAGCTGGCCCACGATGGTGTCGGCGGTGGATTCTTTGTATTCCCACGCGTGCTTCAGGAACTCTTCACGCGTCAGATCGGTGCGTTTTATACCGCTCTCGGCCAGTTTGTTTTCCACGGCCAATTGCAGGGCGATGCCTGCGTGGTCTTGGCCCGGTTGCCAGAGCGTATCAAAGCCACGCATACGGTGCCAGCGGGTCAGGATATCTTGCAACGTGTTGTTGAACGCATGGCCCACGTGCAGCGAGCCGTTGACGTTGGGCGGCGGGATCATGACGCTATAGGTTTCAGAGCGCGATGCGTTTGCGCCTGCTTTGAATGCGCCAGCCTGTTCCCAAGCGGCGTAGAGGCGTGCTTCCGCCTCGTTTGAATCGAAGTTCTTTTCCAGTGCCATGATCATTGGTTCCGTTTTTAGGTTTGCGCCTGATGTAGCGGAGGATGGGGCAGAGGGGAAGGGTAGGCCGTACATGCGGGGGAATTGATGCGGGTATCGCATTAAGTTCACTGGACAAGGCCTGTGGGTGGGTTAAGTTTCGTTGGAGCGATTTTGCAGGCTATAGGGAACAAGCACATGGAAAAATTCGGCAAAAGCCAACCGGTTAAGCGGGTTGAGGATGTGCGGTTTCTGACAGGTCAGGGGCGATATGTGGATGATATCGTGCCTGAAGGGGCGTTGCAGACCTTTGTGTTCCGTTCGTCCAATGCGCATGGGGTGATCACAGAGCTGGACGTGAGCGATGCCGCCGAGGCGGATGGTGTGCATCTGGTGTTCACCTGCGCGGATATGGAAGCGGCGGGTGTGGATATTGCGCTGAACGGGGCGACGGTGAAAAACCGAGATGGCAGCAGTGGCGCCGCGCCGTTGCGGCCCATGCTGGCCAAAGACAAGGTGCGTTATGTCGGCGAGCCTGTGGCGGTGGTGATCGCCGATACCTATGAGCAGGCGCGTGACGCGGCCGAGATGATCATGTTTGACGTGGATGAATTACCTGCCAGCATGGCGATGTCGCGCGGTGGCGAGGCTTTGCATGTTGAGGCGGCGGATAACTGTGCCTTTGATTGGGGCATGGGCGATGAGGCCGCGACCGAGGCGGCGTTTAAGGCAGCCGCAAAGACTGTGGCGCTGGAGGTGGGCGATAACCGTATCATCGTGAATTCATTGGAACCGCGTGGGTGCTTTGCGGAATGGGATGGCACGCGGTTGCATCTGGCCAATAACGGGCAGGGTGTTTGGGTGCATAAGGATAACTTGGTTAAATCCTTTGGTCTGGAGGCGGAAAACGTGCGGGTGACGAACCCTGATACGGGCGGCGCCTTTGGCATGAAGTCGATGACCTATCCCGAGCATTTTCTGGTGAGCCATGCGGCACGGGTGTTGGGCAAGCCGGTGCATTGGATGTCTGACCGCACCGAAGCGATGCTGAGCGATAATGGCGGACGTGATCTGACCAGTTTGGCCGAGTTGGCCTTTGACGAGAATAACAAGATCACGGCCTACCGCGTGCAGAGCAAGTGTAATTTGGGGGCGTATAACAGCCAGTTCGGGCAATTTATTCAATCGCAATTGTTCAGCCGTGTGTTGATGGGCGTTTATGATGTGCAGACCACGTGGTTGCAGGTGGAAGGCTATTATACCAACACGGTGCAGGTGGATGCCTACCGTGGTGCAGGGCGGCCCGAGGCGATTTATGTGCTGGAGCGGGTGATGGACCGAGCGGCGCGGGAGTTGGGTGTTGATCCGCTGGAGTTGCGCCGGATCAATTTCATCAAGCCTGATCAGTTTCCCTATGCCGCCGCCACGGGTGAAACCTATGACGTGGGTGATTTCAACAAAGTCCTGACACGGGGTGAGGCAGAGGCGGATGTGGCTGGATTTGCGGCGCGCAAAGCGGCGGATGCTGCGCGTGGTATGCTGCGCGGGCAGGGCGTTTGCTATTACGTCGAGAGTATTCTAGGCGACCCGAGCGAAGGCGCGAAAGTGAATTTCCGCGAGGATGGCATGGTGGAAATCCTTGTGGGTACGCAATCGGGCGGACAAGGGCATGAGACGGTTTATGCCAAGTTTTTGAGTGACCAGACGGGTATTCCTGCCGAAAAAATCATCGTGATCCAAGGCGATAGTGATCTGATTGCGCAGGGCGGCGGCACGGGGGGATCGCGCTCGGTGACCACGCAGAGCACGGCGACACTGGCCACGGTGAGTAAAATCAAAGAAGAATTCTCCGCTTTCCTTGCAGAAGAGATGGGCGTGCCTGCCTCCGAGATCAGCTTTGACGATGAGCGATTCCGCGCAGATGGTTCAAACCTGACGCCGAGCATGTTGGAAGTGGCGGATATGGCGCGTGAAAAGGGCCGTGATGATCTGCTGACCCATCACGAGCGGGCAACGCTGGATGGGCGCAGTTTCCCGAACGGGGCGCATTTCTGTGAGGTTGTGATTGACCCCGAAACAGGGATTGTCACCACCGATCGCTACACCGTGGTGGATGATTTCGGCAATCTGATCAACCCGTTGCTGGCCGAGGGCCAAGTGCATGGCGGCGTGGTGCAAGGCATCGGGCAGGCCATTCAGGAACGCGTTGTCTATGATGAAGACGGTCAATTGCTTACAGCATCGTTTATGGATTACGCCATGCCGCGTGCTATGGATGTGCCTTACATTTCCTTTACCAGTGAGCCTGTACCCTCAACAGCGAATCTGATGGGCATGAAGGGCTGCGGCGAGGCGGGCACCGTTGGGGCGCTGGCGGCGGTTTCTAATGCGGTGCAGGATGCGCTGTGGGAAAGCGGCGTACGTCAGGCGGATATGCCGTTCACACCGCATAAAGTATGGGAGTTGCTACAGGGTGAAACCATCGCCGCGCAATGAAGGCAAACCATCGTTTCTGAGGCGGCTTTTTAGCCGCCTTTGGACAAGGCCGGACACAGATATCAGCCCGATGCGCGGGCCTGTGGTGCATTTGATCATTCTGGATGGCACGATGTCGACGCTGCGGCAGGGCGAGGAAACCAATGCAGGGCTGACCTATAATCTGGCCCGTGAAATGGGGCGGGCTGTTTCGATTTATTATGAACCCGGATTGCAGTGGGACGACTGGCGTTCCGTGCGTGATGTGGCCACGGGGCGCGGGATCAATCGGCAGATCAGGCGGGCCTATGGCTATCTGGCATCGCGCTACCGTGCGGGGGATCAGATATATCTGATGGGCTATTCGCGGGGGGCTTATGCGGTGCGATCCTTGGCAGGGATCATTGACCGCGTTGGCCTGCTGCGCCGCGATCAGGCGACAGAACGCAATGTGCGGCAGGCCTACCGCCTTTATGAAAGCAGAACAGGCGGACCAGAGGCCGAGGCATTTCGCGCGGCTTATTGCAGGGCTGAAGTGCCGATTGAGATGATTGGCGTTTGGGACACAGTGAAGTCACTCGGTATTAACGCGCCGATCATCTGGCGGTTAAGTGCAGCACGCCATGAGTATCACGATCATGATCTAGGCGCTGGGATCAAGCGGGGTTGCCATGCCTTGGCCCGCGACGAGCGGCGCGTGGTCTATAGCCCTGTGATGTGGAAAAGCGATCCTGCGCGACCCGAGCAAATCAAACAGGTCTGGTTTCGCGGCAGTCACGGCGATGTGGGCGGTCAGTTGGGCGGTCGCAACTTTGCACGCCCTTTGTCGAATATATCGTTGGTGTGGATGCTGGGGCAGGCGGCAGAAATGGGATTGCCTTTGCCACAGGACTGGCGGGACCGTTTTGAACAGGATGTCACCGCGCCCTCTATCGGCACTTGGGCGGGCTGGGGGAAGCTGTTTTTGCTCAGACGCAGGCGGGTGATCGGGACGGACCCGTCAGAGAGCCTGCACCCGAGTATTGCGCCCCAGCAAGAGGGGGAGGGTGAACAGATGGTCTCTGCTGTGGCGGCTGTTTGAAGCGACATGGACCTGTCACGCTTTAGTGCCGCCCCAAGTGCTCGTTTAAGCCACCTTTCGTTCGAAGGCGACAGGGCTTTTCCAGCCCAGTGCTGAGTGGCGGCGTCGTGGATTGTAGAACCCGTTGATGTATTCGAAGACCGCCATCTCAGCCTGCCTGCGGGTGTCCCATGTGTCTCGCCAGATTAGCTCTGCTTTGATCGTTTTGAAGAACGTCTCAACCGCCGCATTATCATAGCAATTTCCTTTGCCGCTCATTGACGCCTTGAACCCGTGGTGGCGCAAGATCTTTTGATACTCATGGGAACAATATTGGCTGCCACGATCAGTGTGATGGATACAGCCTTTTGGTGGCGCTCGGAATGCAATGGCCATATTCA
>NZ_JACIEI010000002.1 GCF_014196805.1 Sulfitobacter undariae
AACGTATCTCTCTAGACAATGTTATAAATATAAACGCCGCGCAGCTCATCCTGCGCGGCGTTTATTCGTTCAAACAACAAAATAACATCAACAAAAAAACAAAAAATAGGCGCAAATTGTATCCAAATGCCACACGGGATGGTGGGTAAGGGCTTGAAGGAGACGACAATGTCTTTGTCGTAATTGTAGATCACGAGCTCACAAGCGCTGATTGAGCCTGCTGCAGCCAAACTTACATTCCTTACAGCGTAAAAGTAGGTGTGTCCCCTTGACTTCACAGGCTGTGCGCGGTGTAGCTTCGCGCGATATATTTGTTTGTTTTGGCCTCTGCCAAGAGACATTCACCGTCACAAGAGGGACCACTATGCACGCCTATCGTAACCAGACTTGCGCCGACCTAAACACAACAAACGTGGGGGACAAAGTCCGCCTTTCCGGTTGGGTTCACCGTGTCCGCGATCACGGGGGCGTTTTATTCATCGACCTACGTGACCATTATGGGATCACCCAATTGATTTGCGATGGCGATTCACCTGCATTCGCTGAGCTGGAAAAAGTTCGTGCTGAATGGTGCATCCGTGTGGACGGCGACGTAAAAGCGCGTGCAGCTGAACTGGTGAACGAAAAAATTCCGACGGGCGGTATTGAGATCTATGTCCGTGACGTTGAAGTCCTTGGGCAAGTAAACGGCGATTTGCCATTGCAGGTTTTCGGTGAGCAAGAATACCCAGAGGAAACCCGTCTGCGCTATCGTTACCTTGATCTGCGTCGCGAGAAGATGCAGCGCAACATGATCTTGCGCTCAGATGTGGTTAGCTCGATCCGTCAGCGCATGTGGGATCGGAAGTTTAAAGAATTCCAAACGCCAATCATTACCGCCTCCTCTCCTGAAGGGGCGCGCGACTTTTTGGTGCCGTCACGTTTGCACCCTGGTAAGTTTTACGCACTACCTCAAGCACCACAGCAGTTTAAGCAATTGTTGATGGTATCGGGTTTCGATAAATACTTCCAAATTGCGCCGTGCTTCCGTGATGAAGATCCGCGCGCAGATCGGTCGCCAACAGATTTCTACCAACTCGACCTTGAGATGTCGTTTGTTGAGCAGCAAGATGTGTTCGACACGATCCAGCCTGTGCTGACAGGCATCTTTGAAGAATTCGGCGGTGGCAAAGCTGTGGATCAGGAATGGCCGCAAATTTCTTATAAGGATGCCGCGCTCTGGTATGGTTCAGACAAACCTGATTTACGCAACCCGATCAAGATGCAGGTTGTTTCCGAACACTTCGCAGGTTCCGGCTTTGCAATTTTTGCAAAACTGCTGGAGCAGGAAGGCACCCAAATCCGTGCGATCCCAGCACCTACTGGTGGTAGCCGCAAGTTCTGTGACCGGATGAATGCCTTTGCACAAAAAGAAGGCCTGCCCGGCATGGGGTATATCTTCTGGCGTGATCAAGGTGAGGGCATGGAAGCGGCTGGCCCACTGGCCAAGAACATTGGGCCCGAGCGCACCGAAGCCATTCGCCAGCAACTCGGGCTGGGCGTCGGTGACGCGGCCTTCTTCCTTGGTGGTAAGCCGAAAGCATTTGAATCTGTTGCTGGCCGCGCCCGGAATGTGATCGGAGAAGAACTGGGCCTGACAGATCAGAACCGCTTTGCCTTCGCTTGGATCGTGGATTTCCCGATCTACGAAAAAGATGAGACAACGGGCAAGATTGACTTTGAACACAACCCTTTCTCCATGCCCCAGGGCGGGATGGAGGCACTCAACGGTGATCCGTTGGAAGTGTTGGGCTATCAATATGATCTGGCATGTAACGGGTATGAATTGGTTTCGGGCGCGATCAGGAACCACCGTCCCGAGATTATGTTCAAAGCCTTCGAAATTGCCGGTTATGGCCCCGAAGAAGTGCGCAAGCGTTTTGGTGGCATGGTCAACGCATTCCAATACGGTGCTCCACCCCACGGCGGTTGTGCGGCAGGGATTGACCGTATCGTGATGTTGCTCGCCGAAGAGAGCAACATCCGTGAAGTGATCTTGTTCCCGATGAACCAGCGTGCCGAAGATCTGATGATGAATGCACCAAACGATCCAATGCCGGATCAACTGATGGAATTGGGTCTGCGGGTTATCCCACAAGACTAAGTTTTAAAGCGCCGCAGGATACTGCGGCGCTTTTGCGTTAAGAACCACGTTGCACGCCGTATTCTGTGCTTGGCGCGGAGCGGTATGCATCATATCACTTTGCTATGAATGATTTTGATCAAACCACTGCGCCATTGGGCGCGCTTGTCCCTGACTGGACCCCGCCACCTGTTCCTGATTGGGATGAGGTTGAAGGGCAATTTGTCCGCTTGGAGCGGCTGGATGCGGATGAGCATGCCGCGTTGCTTTACCGTTCATTTGCTGGCCACGATGCCGTTTGGGACTATTTGGGCTATGGTCCGTTTTCCTCGGCGGCGCAGTATCACCGCTGGGTGCGTGATCAGGCAGAGCTTTCTGATCCACGGTTTTATGCGATTAAAAACCTGAAATCAGGAAACTGGGAGGGTGTGGCAAGTTACCTTCGTATCGCGCCGAGCGCAGGCTCGATCGAGGTGGGGCATATTAACTTTAGCCCTGCCTTGCAACGAACCCCTGCAGCGACAGAGGCCATGTATCTTTTGATGTCATGGGCTTTTGATGCAGGGTATCGTCGGTACGAGTGGAAGTGCAACGCGCAGAACGCAGGATCACGCAGCGCGGCGCAGCGGCTTGGCTTTAGCTTTGAAGGTGTGTTTCGTCAGGCGGATGTGGTCAAAGGACGCAATCGGGATACTGCGTGGTTTGCCGCCATTGATAGTGAATGGCCAGCGCTGAAAGAAGCCTATCGAGCGTGGTTGTCACCTTCGAACTTTGACAGCGAGGGGCAGCAGCGTGAAAGCCTCGGCGATATGACACGTCTTGTGCGGGTGTCGGATGACCCGTTCCTGAGCCAGCACCGCTAGATCGCGATTTTCTGAGAGAGGCGTTGCTGTATCAGACCTGCGATTTGCGCGGTTTCGGATGTAGCGGTTGCGCCTGCAGACCGTTTTTCGGCAAGTGCCAGTGCGGCCTGTTCCATTCGCGCATCTGCGACGGAGCGGGCAACGCCCTGTAAAAACTGCGCCACGTAATCCAGTGCTTGGTCGTTGGGCAAATTGTCCAGTATGTCAGCCACGTAATTGATATCATCATGGTAGGCCAGTTCGTCTGGCGATACTAATTCATCAACCATGCTGCGCAAACCGGGGGGATGGCGGTCAATAGGCAAGGCGGCCAGTACCAGCTGCTGAAAAACCGCAAGTGATGTGATGGGTTTGCTCAAGAAACCCTGCGCGCCTGCGGCCATAGCCTCGGCTTCCAGTATGTCATTCCCAGAAGTGGCAAGCACCACGCTTTTTTCGATTTCGGCATTTGCTATTTCAGCAATCAAATCGGCACCGTTGCCATCGGGTAGGCCCATATCAACCACGACAATAGAGGGGCGGTACACTTGCAGGTGACGCCGTGCAGACCGGATGCAGTCCGCTCTTCTGATCCGCGCACCAGAACGTAGGCACAGCAGGCGCATCGCCTCACAGGCGTATCTACTGTCCTCTACGACAAGGATGGTCAAACCTAACAAGGGGCGTGCGGCGGTTGGGGCCATATGCGGGGCAGAAAATGGATCGTTTGTGTCCATGGTGTTCTCCGATTCCTTATCAACTACCCTATGGTTACGTAAGCATAGCTAAGAGGGAGTTAACGCGCCGCATTGCACCGCCGCGTTTTGCATCGCATAACGATCCAAATTCATGCTGTGAGGAGAAAGTTATGATCGGACGTCTAAACCATGTGGCCATCGCTGTGCCTGACCTTGAGGCGGCAGCCAACCAGTATCGCAATGCATTGGGTGCAAATGTGGGTGCACCGCAAGATGAACCGGACCATGGCGTGACGGTCATTTTTATCGAATTGCCAAACACCAAAATCGAACTGCTCTATCCGCTTGGTGAAAACTCTCCCATTCAGGGGTTTCTCGACAAAAACCCATCAGGCGGGATTCATCATATCTGCTATGAGGTAGATGATATCATTGCTGCGCGTGACCATCTTTTGACAACGGGCGCACGTGTGTTGGGAACAGGCGAGCCGAAGATTGGCGCGCATGGCAAACCGGTGATTTTCTTGCACCCCAAAGATTTCAACGGCGCACTGGTAGAATTGGAACAGGTATAATGGGGCCGGTCTCAGCTATCGTTCTCTATGCGATCACTTGGTTCATGCTGTTCTTGATACTCATCCCGATCCGCGTGCAAACCCAAGGCGACCTGAACGATATCGTGCCCGGCACACACGCAGGTGCGCCAGAGCATCACAACCTCAAGAAGAAGGCGCTGTGGTGTACCCTGATCGCCTTTGTCATCTGGGGGGCGTTTGTGGCGATCATTCTGTCTGGCAAGATCAGCGTCGATGATCTGGAGAACTGGATGGGGCAGGGTGTCCCTGCGGCAGCAAGTGGAACAAGTGAGTAAACGTTGCCGCCCCTAAAATGGGGATCAACAAGTTAAGCAGCGGGATGGAAAGTGGCATGGCCATCAGAGTTCCCGCTGCCCAGATTGTCACGAAATTCTTGCGGCGCAATTGTTTTGCGCGCTTGCGGCCAACGCGGCGCATTGCGGCTAGAGTGTAGTATTCACGCCCCAACAAGAACCCGTTGACGGCCCAAAAGATGAAAATCGCAACGGGGGCGAAGACCACATAAAGGATCATCGCCAGAACATTTACGCCTATAATCACACCCAGAAAATTGACCGTATCACGCAATGCTTCTCCAAAAGGGGTGCGGGGGCTTTGTGGCATGTGGGGGTAATGCACCGCCTCAACCGCGTCGGCGACATCATCAAGGAACAGCGATGTGATCGCTGAGGCCACAGGGACCATTAAGAAGATTGACAGCACCAACATCACTAAGGCGGCGCTCCAGCTGAACAGATCGTTGATCCATCTGACTTCGCCTAGAACGGGCAGTAATGTGCTTTCGCCACTCAACCAGTCCACCAGCCAGATAAATCCAGACGCTACACCAATCAGAAGTGCCAATGTCAGGCCAACGCCGATCATCAAAACACGGCGAAATCGTGGATCACCGATTTGACCCAATGCGAGGCCAAATGCCTTAAAAACAGTATCTAAAGCCATGTTGTAAGTTCCTCTACATCGGGCCGGGGGCGATCAGGTGGGGTGCTGGTCTCAGTACCGATGTGGATCAGCCCGGCAATGCGTTCATGAGCGGCAAGGTGAAGCCCCTGCTGCATAAATTCGCGGTCATGACTGACCCAACCGCTAAGCCAATTCGCACCCCACCCCGAGGCAAGGGCGGCATTCACCAGCGCCAAGCATACGGCACCAGCAGAATAGGTTTGTTCCAGCGGCGGGATTTTTTCGGATGGTTTTTGTACTTCGATGATGGCGATCGCCAGATGGCCTTGATCGAACTGTGCACGGCCCTTGGCGGTCTGTTCTGGGTCCATGCCCAATGCCTCGCCACGCGCCTGCGCCAGCTGTGCCAGCGCGGCCATCGCTGCCGTATCAATTACGATAAACCGCCACGGCTCCAGCTTGCCATGATCAGGGGTGCGGGCTGCCGCCGTGAGTATCTGGAGGAGCGCAGGACGGTCGGGCACAGGTGTCGTCAAGGTCTTGGCCGGACGCGAGCGGCGGGTGAGCAGGAAATCAAGGGCGGCAGGATTTGGTGTGGGCATTTTTTATAGTCCTAACTCGGTGGCCATGTCGTCAATGAGCTGTTTCTGAAACGCCAGCACACGCGGGTTGGGCTGGCGGTTGCTGAGCGCCTTGTGCATCGGATCGGCGGCATGAATGTCGCTGCCTGACATCTCTTGCAATACAGCGTGTCCGCAGAAGGGGACATAAACTTCAGAATAGCCGCCTTCATGCACCACAACCAGTTTGCCGTCACAGATTTCTGTAGCTGTTTGTTTGATGCGCGCGGTCATAGCGCCAAAGGTCTGCGCCATGGCGAGCATAGACCCCAACGGATCAGGGGCGGCGCAATCATAGCCGCATGCAACAATGATGATGTCAGGCGCAAAAGCTTTGATTTGCGGAATCACAATGGTGTCGAGCGCATGTAAGTAGCCTTCATGGCCCATGCCCGCAGGCAAAGGGAGGTTCAGGTTGAAACCCTCTCCTGCACCTGTGCCACGGTCATGCAGCTTACCTGTTTCCAGAGGATAGTTGCCTTCTTGGTGTAGCGAAATGGTCAGCACATCGTCGCGGCCATAATACATGGCTTCTGTGCCGTTGCCGTGGTGCACATCCCAATCCAGAACCACCGCGCGTTTGATCAGGCCTTCGGCCTTGGCAGTTTCAATAGCGATAGGAATGTTGGCCAGCAGGCAAAACCCCATCGGGCTATCGGGCTCACAGTGGTGACCGGGGGGGCGGGAGAGGGAATAGGCGTTGTCCAGATCGCCGCTTGCCACGGCACGCACCGCAGCAATCGCGAGACCAGCGGAGAGCGTTGCGATTTCATATCCGCCTTGGGCAAAAGGCGCGTGATGCCCGATTTCGCCACCGCCTGTGTCGGAGGTGGCTTTGAATGCATCGAGATAGGAGTCTGGGTGAACGCGCAATAGGTCTTCGCGTGTGGCTTCTGGTGCTGTGCGCTTATCCAGCGTGTCCGTTAGGCCCGTGATATCCATTAAATTCTTCAGGCGGCGTTTGGTTTCCGGGCTTTCGGGCAAGCTACCTGCGGCGAGGGGCTGCACCAATCCGCCAATCGGCATAGTGCCTGCATAATTGCCGCCCGCGTGCCAGAATGTGCGTTCGTCCCAGAAAAAACCTGTGCGCATAATCGCCTCCTTTGTTTGGGGCGAAAGTGGCAAAGTGGCGGGGGATTGTCCACGGCCTATAAGGCTATTGCGATGTGTCCTACCTGCTGTAATGGTCAGCGCAAAAGAGGGAGAGGCACAGTGAAGATCAATATGGAAAACGGGCAACCCTTGATTGAAGCAACGGACCTTGGCCCGCTGTTGGGGTTAGAGCCTGCATCTGTGCCTGCGAAAATGCGCAGCGGCGAAATCACCAGCCGATTTGAGACAGGAGAGGGCGAGGATGCAGGCCGATTCCGCCTGACGTTTTACCACAATCAAAAGCGCATCCGCCTGACCTGTGCCCAAGACGGCACCGTTCTTTCGACCTCGCGCATCCCTGTTGGCAAGCCCGCCTGATAGGGTATCGGCACTATACATCTTTACAAAACTAGTTGTTTGGTTATGAGGGGGTATGACAAATGACCTATCTACTCAAAACGCCGCACAGGCGCTTGCCGCTTTGGGGCATGAAGCACGGTTGGATGTGTACCGCTTGCTGGTGCGGGCCGGTGTTGAGGGGTTGAACGTGGGTGAAATTGGCGAACAGTTGAACCTGCCTGCCTCAACCATGGCGCATCATTTGCGCAGCTTGGTTCAAGCGGGTTTGATTACCCAAGAACGCCAAGGCCGTGAGATTTTGAACCGTCCGGATTTTACCGTAATGAACAAGCTGACAGATTTCCTGACCGAGGAATGCTGTTCTGGCGTCGTCCGTCTGTGCGGCGCGGGCAAGTGAACAAGCGTGGCAAAAAGAACTATAAATCTAGAGATGTGATTGTTTAGAGCCTTATTGATGATACCCCTTTTCCAACGCTATCGGCCTGCCATCGGTTTGGGGGTCACCCAGATCATCGGATATGGCGCATTGTATTATGCCTATGCGGTGCTGTTGCCCCTGATGGCTACTGATTTAGGATTATCACTGTCACAGGTGTTTGGGGTCTTATCTATTGGATTGTTTGTGGGCGGGTTTTCCGCCCCGATCGCGGGTATTTTGGTGGACCGTTACGGCGGGCGCTGGGTGATGACAGGCGGGGCCTTAGCGGCGGGGATTGCGCTTGTATCGCTCTCTCAGGTGTACGGCAGTCGGTCGCTTTTGGTGGCCATCCTTGCAACGGAATTTGCGGCGATGTTTGTGCTCTATGATGTCGCATTTGCCACGCTAGCGCGGTTGAAAACCGATGTGCCAACGCAATCCTCGATATCGGTCGTGACCTTGTTTGGCGGTGTCGCCTCAACGATTTTCTGGCCACTGACGTTGTTTTTGTCCCATCAGATCGGTTGGCAATCCACATGGATGGTGTTGGGCGGCATCATGCTGCTGGTTTGCGTACCGATACATTGGTTGTGCCTAAGCGGTACGGTCAGGGGGCCAAGCGAAAAGGTGCAAGCAGACGTCAGAGAGGATTGGCCAGAATTGCCAACCGACCAACGTCTGCGCGGCATGGTATGGATGGTTTTGTCGTTTGTGCTGTCCGGTTATGTGATGGGCGCATTGATGACGTTATGGGTCACTAACGTCGAAAGCTTGGGCCACTCCGCCGCAGTGGCGGCTTTTGCGGGCGCGGTGATCGGGCCTGCAAAAACACTGGGGCGGGCGTTGGAACTGTGGTTCGGGCGCAATTTGCATCCGCTGACCACCAGCTACGTCAGTCTGGCGTTGATCCTTGTGGGGTTCAGCGCATTGTTAGGCTTTGGCACCACGTTGACGGGGTTGCTGTTCTTTGCATTTTTCTTTGGCATGGGCGATGGGATCAAAACGATCACCCGTGGCACGCTGCCCTTGGCGTTGTTTGGCGCAAAAGGGTATGGGGCGCGGCTGGGTTGGATTTCATTTGTGCGTATGGGTGTGAACGCTTCGGCCCCGTTTGTTTTTGCCTATCTGTCACAGGTATACGGCGGCTGGGTGTCTTTTGCGGCAATGGCGGCCTGTGTCGTGGCCGCGCTTGTGACGCTTGTCTTCATCCCCGATCCTAGAAAAATTACACGTCTGCTCGGGCGTTCGTAGCAGGGCGAGGGCCGCAGCATCTGCACGGCCCTCGCGATGTGTTAGCCAACCATGCCAACGATCTCATAAGTTTTCTTGAGGATCGGCGCCGAGATTTCACGCGCTTGTTCGGCGCCATGGGCCAGCAGGCGGTCAATCTCTGTGACGTCACTCATCAGGCGGGCCATTTCGGTTGAGATTGGGGCGATTTTGGAGACAGCCAGTTCTGCCAACGCAGGTTTAAACGTGCCGAACTGCTGTCCGCCGTGATCCGCCAGAACTTGCTCAACCGTTTGGTCGTTCAGCCCCGCATAGATATTCACCAGATTGCGCGCCTCGGGGCGGTCTTTCAGGCCTTCAACCTCGGATGGCAGTGCATCGGGGTCTGTTTTGGCTTTGCGGATTTTCTTGGCAATGGTGTCGGCGTCATCTGTCAGGTTGATGCGGCTGGCATCTGACGGGTCGGATTTGGACATCTTCTTGGCGCCGTCACGCAGCGACATGACCCGCGTTGCCGCACCCTCAATCACAGGTTCGGTAATCGGGAAGAAATCAACGCCGTAGTCATGGTTGAACTTGGCCGCGATATCGCGTGTCAGTTCAAGGTGTTGCTTCTGGTCTTCGCCCACTGGCACATGTGTTGCGTGATAGATCAGGATATCCGCAGCCATCAGGGCAGGGTAGGCGAACAACCCGAGCGAGGCCGCTTCGGCGTTTTTTCCTGCTTTGTCTTTCCACTGGGTCATGCGGCCCATCCAGCCCATGCGCGCAACGCAGTTGAAAATCCACGCAAGTTGCGCGTGCTCTGGTACTTGGGATTGATTGATCAGAATGGATTTTTCTGGCGATACACCCGAAGCGATAAACCCGGCAGCCAATTCACGGGTGCTGCGTTTCAGATCCGCAGGGTTTTGCGGAACAGTGATCGCGTGCAGATCGACCATGCAGTAGATGGATTGAACGCCCTTGTCCTGCGCATCGGCAAAACGCTTGAGCGCGCCCAGATAATTCCCCAAATGCAGGTCACCAGACGGCTGAATGCCAGAGAAAACGCGGGGGGTGAATGTGGTTTCGGTCATGGAACGCTCCGATGGGGCTGGAAATGCTGTTGCAACGGGCTTACCCATGGCACAGGTTCCCGTCAACTAGACCTGAAAGAAGCATAATGTCAGACCCTTTTAATACCAGTTTCGAACCCCCTGTTAACAAATTGCCGCCAGTTGTGATTATCCTCTTTGTCATCATGGCAGGAATTGAGCTGGCTCTCACCTTGGGGAGCGCGGGTTTTGTCGGCGGTCCGACTGCGATTGGCTGGCGTTTACAGCTGGTGCGCGACTGGGGGTTTTCGGGTGATATCTTTGATGCGATGTTGGCGCAGGGGTATTGGAGCTGGGAAAATCTGGCGCGACTGGTGACCTATCAGTTTATCCACCTCAGCTTTACCCACGCGTTGATTGCAATTGTACTGATGCTGGCGCTTGGCAAAATGGCTGCAGAAGTGATGGGGCAGTTTGCGATGCTGGCGCTGTTTTTACTGTCGGGCATCGGGGGCGCATTGGCCTATGCGCTGCTGCTAAATGATCCGGTGTGGTTGGTCGGGGCATACCCATCGGTTTACGGATTGATCGGGGGCTATAGCTTCTTGCTGTGGCGCAAACTGTCGGCCAGTGGTGGCCAGCAGTTGCAGGCGTTTAGCCTGATTGCGATGCTAATGGGCCTGCAACTGGTCTGGAGCGTGTTCACGTATGTTGGGTATGGCTGGGTCGCTGAGCTGGCAGGGTTTATCTGCGGTTTCGGGATCAGCTTCCTTTGCGCTCCCGGAGAGTGGGGGCGCATTCTGGCAAAGCTGCGGCAGCGTTAAACCTTAGGTCTTTGGGCTGCGGCGCATGGCGGATTTGAACTCGCTTAACTTGAACGCGCCGATCAATTGACCTGAGCCAAAGTAAGACACTGCGGCAATCACGATCAGGATCAACAGCCCAAGACCGCGCCAGCCGCGCATGGCCAGTAATGCCCCCATCTGCAAGTCGAAGAACCACAGCGTCACACCCATGATCAGGCTGGCGGCGATGATGCGCCAGATGCGCTTGCGGAAACGTGCATCGAATTTGGCGGCCTCCCCATAGCGCCGCGCCCCAATGGCCAATAGCGCGTACATAGCCCAGCCTGCGGTGGTGGCCGCGATGGCAGGTGACAGCCAGCCCACAACTGGCGCCAGACCAATCGCTAGCCCCGCGTTGATCACCATTGCCGCGACGGCAAAGTAAAAGGGGCGTTTGGTGTCGGCACGGGCAAAATACAGCGGTTGCAGCACTTTTTGCAGTACAAATGCAGGCAGACCAAGGCCATAGATCATCACTGCTGTCGCAATAGCCGCAGCATCGTCAACGGTTGTCGCGCCGCGCTCAAATAGAACCGAGACCAGTGTGAGGGGGATCACCACCAGCGCCACCGATGAAGGGATCGTGAGGGCAAGTGAGACTTCGGCAGCACGGCTGAGTGTGGTTTGTGAACCCGCAGTGTCATCAGCCTTGAGACGGCGAGACAGATCAGGCAGCAGCACAACCCCGATGGCAATGCCCACCACACCTAAAGGAAGCTGGTAAAGGCGATCCGCATAGCTGAGCCACGCAACCGCCCCGTCATAGAAACTGGCCACTTGGCGGCCCACCAGCAGATTGATTTGCACAACTCCCCCCGCCAGCGCAGCAGGAGCGGCGATGATTGCAAGGCGTTTGAGATCAGGTGTCAGGCGTGGGCGTTTGTTCAGCCGCAGAGTGAAGCCTGCCCGCCGTGCGGCCCACCAAACCAACGCCAGTTGCCCGATGCCTGCGATGGGAACGGCGATGGCCAAAAGGTTACCAACTTGCAACGCTTGGGTCAGATCATTGCCAACATCCGGTTGTCCGATAGCCGCGCCGATCAGAACTGCGGCTATGAAAATGATGTTCAGCACCACAGGTGCCGCCGCAGCCGCCATAAAGCGCCCCGTTGCGTTTAGGACACCTGAAATGAGCGCCGCCAGAGAGATGAATAGAATATATGGAAAGGCCAGCCGCCCGTATTCAACCGCCAGATCAAACCGCGCGTCTTCGGCAAAGCCCGAGGCCATCAGATAGACCAGACCGGGCATAGCTATAATGCCGATGATCGTGAAAACCGTCAGGATCAGGGCCATTCCCACAAAAGCGTCTTGTGCAAATCCCTCGGGGTCGTCGCCTGACTCCAGCCGTTTGGAGAACATCGGCACAAATGCCATGTTAAACGCCCCTTCGGCAAAGAAACGGCGGAACATATTGGGCAGGGAAAAGGCCACCAGAAAGGCTTCGGCCACGGGGCCAGAACCAAGATAGGCGGCGATCATGACATCACGCACAAAGCCCAGAACGCGGCTGAGAAGCGTCCATAACCCTACAGTGAAAAAACCGGACATCAGGCGGATAGGTTTCATGGGAGCGCGGCCTTTTTTGTGGATGTGTCTTGGCGTAGCGATTGCCGCGTGTCAGCGCAATTCCCTTTTACCCGCCTAATGAGCCCTCGGCGGGTTTTGCCGATCTGGTGCAGGGTGTAAGTGCCCTGCCAATACGCCGTTGATTGTCTGAAAATAGAGTCAGGTCTTCGCCCGCTCTACCCCTTCGGTGATGGCTTCACGCAAACGTTTATCAAGGGCGCGTTGTTTGCTCTCGGAATGGTATTTGAGGCCAAACATGTCCTTCACATAGAAGGTATCGACAACCTGCTCACCGTAGGTCGCGATCACGGCATTTGCGATATACACATTCGCCCCCGCCAACGCCCGCGCCAGATCATACAGCAATCCGGGACGGTCACGGGTATCGACTTCGATGATCGTGTATATTTCGGAGCCGTCATTATCAAAGGTGATGTGGGTGGGAACGCGGAATGCTTTTTCGCGCTTCTTGACCTTGTCACGTGATTTGAGAGCATCTTGCGCGATGACTTCACCGCGCAGGGTTTTTTCAATCATCTGTCGCAGGCGCGGCAGCTTGGACACCTCATAGGCGTTGCCTTCACTGTCCTGAATCCAATAGGCATCTGTGACATAACCGTCTTTTGTTGTGTAGCTGCGGGCATCCACAACATTGGCCCCTACCAGCGCCAATGCACCAGCCAGCCGCGAGAAAATGCCGTGGTGGTCGGCCATAACAAAACACGCACGAGTGGCATCACGGTCTTCGTCGGGGTGCAGATCAATCAGGATGGAGGAAGGATCAAGGTTGCGCAGCAGATTTGCAAAAGCCACATGTGCTGTGACGTGCATGCCTTGCCAATAGGGGTCGTAATGGCGGGCGGTCTCCGCTTTGAGATCTTTTTTCGGCCAATCAGGTAAGGCCGCACGCAGCGCCTTTTTAGCCTCGGTGCCGCGGCTGGTACGGTTGAGGTCTTCTAATCCGGTTTCAAGCGCGCGTTTTGTTTGTCTGTAAAGGCTACGGATCAATGCAGCCTTCCAGTTGTTCCACGTATCCGGCCCGACACCGCGAATGTCGCAGACAGTGAGGACGCACAACAGATCAAGCCGTTTCACCGTTTTCACAGCTTTTGCGAAATCACGCACAGTACGGGGATCGGAAATGTCGCGTTTTTGCGCCATATCGGACATCAGCAGGTGATAGCGCACCAGCCATTCAACGGTATCAACCTCATCGGGCTTCAGCCCCAGACGCGGTGCAACCTTACGTGCAATCTGGGCACCAAGGATCGAGTGATCTTCTGGCCGCCCTTTGCCGATGTCGTGCAAAAGCAATGCCACATAAATGACCTTGCGGTTTATACCGCGCTCCAGAATTGTTGAGCAAACGGGAAGCTCTTCTTCAAGCTCGTGCTTTTCGATCATTGCCAGATTGGCGATTGTCTGGATCGTATGTTCGTCGACCGTATAGCTGTGATACATGTTGAACTGCATCATCGCCACAATAGGCTCAAACTCGGGGATAAACGCGGATAACACGCCCAATTCGTTCATACGCCGCAAGGCGCGTTCGGGGTTCCCGTGTTTCAGCAGCAGGTCTAAAAACAGGCGCTGGGCTTCGGGTGAATTGCGAAGGCTGTCGTCGATCAAGTGCAAGTTGGCTTTGATCGTGCGCATGGCGTCAGGGTGGATCAACATGCCTGTGCGCAGGGCTTCTTCATAGACATGCAACAGATTGAGTGGATCATTCAGGAATGTGTCGGTGTCGCGGATGTCGATACGGTTATGCACAACGACATAACCCTCTTTGATCCGGGGACGGCGGCGGAACAGCCGCTCTAGTAGGGGTTCGGATTTAACGTGCATGTCTTCCAGCTTGGTCAGGAAAATACGTGTCAAATCGCCCACAGCGGTGGCGTGACGGAAATAGGCCTGCATAAAGACTTCGACGGCGCGGCGGCCTGCGCGGTCTTCGTATTGCATGGCTTCGGCAACGCTGACCTGCATGTCAAAAGTCAGCTGTTCTGTGGCGCGTTTGGTCAATAGATGCAGGTGCCCACGCACAGCCCAAAGAAAATTTTCGGCCGCTTTAAAGGTTTCGTATTCATCGACACGAAACACGCCTTTTTCCACCAAATCAGCCGAATGCTGGACCCCGTGGATGAATTTCGCAATCCAGAACAACGACTGCAAATCGCGCAATCCGCCTTTGCCTTCTTTTACATTAGGCTCAACAACATAGCGCTGGCCCTGTTTCAGGTGACGTGAATCGCGTTCTTCCAGCTTTGCCTCGATGAAGTCGCGACCAGATCCAGAAAAGAGTTCCCGAGTCAGCGTTTCATCCAGCCTTTCCGCCAATGCGGTATCGCCACAAACATAGCGGTGTTCCAGCAGGGCAGTCTGGATGGTGTAGTCTTCTTTGGCCAGTTCAACGCAATCATTGATTGTGCGGCTGGAGTGGCCCACCTTCAATTTCAGGTCCCACAGTAGATAGAGCATCGATTCAATGACGCTGCTGGCCCAAGGGTCGATTTTCCCTGGAAGCAGAAAGAGCAGATCAACATCCGAGAAAGGCGCCATTTCACCGCGTCCATACCCCCCTACGCCAATCACGCTCAGTACAGCGGCGTCAGAGGTCGGATGCAGGTAGCGTGTGGCGACCATCAAAACGGATTTGACCATGCCATCCGTGAGGTAAGTATAAGATGCCGTCATTGAAGCTGCGTCAAAGGGAGAGCGGGCAAAAGCTGCCGCAATCACTTCACGGCCTTTTGCTTGGGCATCGCGCAAAATTTTCACTGTTTGCGCGCGCAGTGTCGCTTCGTCGCTGTTGCTTGCGGCGGCAGCGATTTGCGCATTTACGTCTTCATGGTCGTAAATGTCGTTGGGTGCGGCACCCAATCTTGGCGCAGTTGCCATGTCTGAGTGCCACCTTTCTTTATATGTCGCAGGTTGCTTCAGAACCCTGCTCCGCCAAAGGCTTTGGGTGCAGCTTCCAGCAAGACAACTTGATTGTTGCGAATAGTCGCAACCGCAAGACCGCGCTGGTTTGTGCCATCAGGACGCAAACGGAAGATGCCATGTGCCCCCTTAAAGCCAGCACCTTGAGTCAGGGACGCTGTGGAAAGCGCCGTTTTCTTACCGCCTTTTACAAGCGAGCCAACAGCCGCGATGCCGTCAAATGCCAAACCTGCGATATCTAGAGGGCGTTCACCATATGCAGCCGCATAGCGCGAAGCAAATGCAGCGCTTGCACCGGGATCAGGCAGAGCAAACCATCCCCCTTGGATGCCAGGCAATGCCAGTGTTTGTGCAGGAATGTCCCAACGGCTCAGGCCTATGTACTGTGATGATGCGTTGGTCACACCCGCAGCAGGCAGCATATCTGCCAAGAGGGGAAGGGCGGTGGATGAATTGGCTGTCATGAACAACGCATTTGCACCGGTGCTTTGCATGGTTGCTTTGACACGCGGTACAGCAGCACGCACGGCCTCTTGGCTGAGGGCGTATTCAACGCTTCCCGATAGGGTTGCACCATTGGCCGAGATGGCTTGCTGGATGGCGTTACGGCCTAACTGTCCACCGATGTCATTGGCATGCAGAACGACAATTTTATCTTTTCCGGTGCGTTTGGCATAGCTCACCAGACGGTTGGCGGTGTTGTCAAATGTTGGCCCAAGCACAAAGACGTTGCCGCCAGCGATTGTTGTGTTGTTCGAGAAGGACAGAACATTCACGCCTGACGCTGCAACAGCAACACCTGCTGCGTTCGCTGCTTCGCCATAGACCGGCCCGAGAATGATTTTAGCGCCATCTGCAACAGCTTGCGACGCTGCAGTTGCTGCTGTGCTGGCCTGTCCGGCTGTGCCGTAAACACGCAGATCAATTTTGACACCGCCTAGATCACGAATTGCCAGACGTGCAGCGTTTTCCAGATTTTTGGCAAGTAGGTTGTCTGATGCTGAACCGCCACGCGGTACAAGCAGCGCAACCGCGACAGGAGCCGTCGGATCAATTTGAGGGCCTTTGTTGCTTGTCATCGCCGGATCACAGGCGGCTAGCAACATCGCGAAAATCGGCAACAAAAGTAGCCGGATCGGCTTTCGGATGGTGCGCAGGATGGCAAACATGGTAACAGTACTCCCCAGTCAGTGGTGTGTAGGAAATTTTCCTACACTATAATTGTCGCAATCATATCGTGTCCAAGAGGCGGGTCCAGCGTTGAATATCCATAAGCAGAAGTTAGCGCCCGGAATTACCTTTGTGGGTGTCCCTATTGGCACAGCACGCGACATTACATTGCGCGCACTCGATGTCTTGGCCAGCGCCGATATGTTGGCCGCCGAAGACACGCGCAGCTTGCTAAAGCTGATGGATATACATGGTATTCCGCTGGACGGGCGCAAGATTACGGCCTTGCACGATCACTCTAGTGAGGGCGCCATGATGCGACTTGTAAAGGCCGTTCAGGATGGAAAATCAGTTGCTTACGCGTCAGAGGCGGGGATGCCCCTGATTGCCGATCCGGGGTTTGAACTGTCACGTGCGGCTGCTGCGGCTGGCATTAACGTGACCTGCGCGCCGGGCCCGTCTGCTGTGGTGACAGCGTTGGCCTTGGGCGGTTTACCTACGGACGCTTTCCATTTTGCAGGATTTTTGCCCAGCACCAAGGCTGCGCGTCTGAGTGCGTTGGAAGGGTTGCGAGATGTGCGTGCGACGTTGGTTTTCTACGAATCGCCTAAACGTGTCGGTGCCATGTTGCGGGATGCAAAAGGCGCCTTGGGCGAGGGGCGTAATGCCGCGGTTTGTCGCGAGCTGACGAAAAAATTCGAAGAAGTCCGGCGCGGCACCTTGAGCGAGTTGGCGGAGTATTACGATACAACCACACCCAAAGGCGAGATTGTGGTCTTGGTGGATCGTGGAGATTTAGCGACTATTAACTCGGATGATTTAGAAACATCGTTGAAGGCCGCGTTGGAAGAATTGTCGATGCGTGATGCCGTGGATTTGGTTGCCAAGGCACATGCGCTACCACGTCGACAGGTCTATCAGGCTGCCTTGGAGCTAAATACAAAAAAAGGCTGAAACCTATGACCCTTCCAAATGGCCGCTCTCATCGCGGAGCTATGGCGTTTCACGCAGGGTTGGCAGCGGAAGGGTGTGTTGCGCAAGATTATGAACGGCGAGGGTTTCGAGTTGCGCGTCAGCGCTGGCGCGGAAAACGTGGTGAAATTGACCTGATTGTGCAGGATGGCGATGGCCTCATTTTCATAGAAGTGAAACAAAGCCAGAGTTTCGACCGCGCTGCGCAACGACTGAGCGCCGCACAAATGCGCCGAATATACGCCAGTGCCGAAGAGTTTCTGGGGACACAACCCTTGGGAAGTCTGACGGATGTACGTTTTGACGTGGCCCTAGTGAATGGGCACGGCGAGACACAAATAATTGAAAACGCCTTCGGACACGCTTGAAGGCATTGCGCCGAACGACTTGCTTTGTCATCAGTAGAACAACAGCAAGGAAGAACCCATGAAAATTGCATTTCAAATGGACCCCATCGGGGACGTGAATATCGACGGAGACAGCAGCTTCCGCCTCGCCGAGGAAGCACAGGCGCGGGGGCATTCATTGTTCTTCTATACGCCAGATCATCTGGCCTATCAGGAAGGCCGCATCACCGCGCGTGGGCATGACATGACCGTGCAGCGTGTGGCGGGAAACCCTGCTGTGCTGGGCGAAATGCGAGAAGTGGATTTGGCGGAATTTGACGTGGTTTGGCTACGTCAGGACCCGCCATTTGACATGCACTATATCACGTCGACGCATCTTTTAGATCGGATTTCTGATACTACTTTGGTTGTGAACGATCCGTTTTGGGTGCGCAATTTTCCAGAAAAACTTATGGTTCTGGATTTTCCAGACCTGACGCCGCCAACTACGATTGCGCATGATCTGGCGACGATCAAAGCGTTTAAGGAAAAGCATGGCGATGTGATACTCAAGCCTCTGTACGGCAATGGCGGCGCTGGTGTTTTCAAGCTCACCAAAGATGACCGCAACCTTAGCTCCCTGCATGAGCTGTTTACAGGATTTTCGCGTGAACCTTTGATTGTTCAAAAGTTTCTGCCTGATGTGGCAAAAGGCGACAAACGCGTGATTCTTGTGGATGGTGAACCCGTAGGCGCGATCAACCGCGTTCCTGCCGAAGGAGAGACGCGCTCAAATATGCATGTTGGCGGCCGTCCGGAAAAGATCGGCTTGACGGAACGTGACAAAGAAATCTGCGCACGTATTGGCGGGGTGCTCAAGGAAAGGGGGCAGATATTTGTCGGGATCGACGTGATTGGTGACTATCTGACCGAAATTAATGTCACTTCCCCAACCGGTATTCAGGAGCTTGAGCGCTTTGATGGTGTGAACATCGCGGGCAAAATCTGGGATGTGATCGAAGCAAAACGCGCATGAGCATGATGCTGCGGCTTATAAATCCGTGGCTGAGGTTTTTTGAAAAACGGCGTATCCGCAAGGGTACGCCGGCAGGCCTGCGCCGCGTACTTGAATTGCAGGCCCGCCTGTTCTTCCGTGCGCCGCGCGGTACTGTTCGAAAGTGGATCTCTTTGGGGGGTGTTCCCTGTTTGGAACTCTCCTCGCAAGACGTGCAGCCGCGTAAAGTTTTGCTTTATATCCATGGGGGAGGGTTTGTTTTTGGCAGCCCGAACACACATGCAGCGATGATTGCCCATTTGGGACAACGAATTAGAGCGCGCGCGATCATGCCCAAATACCGTTTGGCCCCCGAACACTCCTTTCCTGCGGCACCACAGGATGTGCGTGCTGCATGGGACGCGCTAATCAGGCAGGGGGTGGAGCCTGCCGAAATCGTTTTGGGCGGTGACAGCGCTGGCGGCGCGCTTGCTTTCGGGTTGATTGCGGCGTTGCAAGCTGAAGGGGCTGCACAACCGGCGGCAGTATTTGGGTTTTCGCCTTTGACGGACCTGACGTTTAGTGGTCAGTCGTTTAAGGAGAACGCCGACAGCGACGTGCTTTTGCCTGCGGACCGTGCTGCAGAAATGGCCGCAATGTTCCTGCATGGCCAATCTGCGACGCACCCGTCTGTCAGCCCGTTGTTTGGTGATTTCAAAGGCGGCCCCCCTGCATGGATCACAGTCGGGGATACCGAAATCTTGCTAGATGATTCTCGCCGATTGGCCGAGCGTTTGCGTGCAGATGGCGTTGCCGTTGAGATCACCGTGCGACATGATCTGCCCCATGTTTGGCCTGTGCTGCACAACATTCTGCCCGAAGCCCGCCAGACACTGGATACCTTGGCGGAGTGGATTACGCGACAATGGAGCTAGGGAGCCTGAAGCTCACTGCTTCAGCGACATGGGGTTTGCGTACGTCAGCGGAGGTGTCGAGATCGGCAATGGTACGGGCGACCCTGAGCACACGGTGGTAGCCACGCGCAGAGAGGCCAAAACGCTCTGCTGCGCGGATCAGTAAATCCTGCCCTTCCGCGTCTGGCGCGGCCATTTGCTCTAACACATCGCCCTCGGCATCCGCATTGCACCGCATATTGGGGTGAGAAGCAAAACGCGTTGATTGAACTGCACGTGCCTGCGCGACCCTTTCAGCCACATCCGCAGAACTATCGCCCGAAGCAGGTAGGTTCAGGTCCGTGTAGCTGACGGGGGGCACGTCTACGCGTAGGTCGAAACGATCCATCAAAGGGCCAGAAATGCGGCCCATATAGTCTTCGCCACAGTGGGGAACGCGTGCGCAGGCGCGGGCGGGGTCAGGCAAATAGCCGCATTTGCAGGGGTTTGCTGCGGCGACGAGCATGAAGCGGCAGGGGTATTTCACATGGGCATTTGCGCGGCTGATCATGACTTCGCCTGTTTCAATCGGTTGGCGCAGGGTCTCCAGCACGTTGCGAGGGAACTCGGGGAATTCATCCATGAACAACACGCCGTTATGCGCAAGGCTCACTTCGCCCGGCTTTGCGTTTCTGCCGCCGCCGATGATGGCGGCCATAGAGGCGGTGTGATGGGGTTCTCGGAAAGGGCGGGCGCGGCTGATACCGCCTTCATCCAGCAGCCCTGCGATGGAGTGGATCATCGACGTTTCCAGTGCTTCTGCGGCGGAAAGAGGGGGCAATATGCCCGGCAATCGCGCCGCCAACATGGATTTTCCTGATCCCGGGGTCCCAACCATCAGCAAATGATGTCTCCCCGCGGCGGCAATTTCTAGCGCGCGTTTGGCGCGCTCTTGACCTTTGACTTCGCGCAGATCTCGGCTGTGATCCATCGGGGCCACTTCGCCCGGTTCTGCGGGGGGCAGGGGGACTTGGCCTGTATAATGGCGCACCACATCCCCCAGTGATCGGGCGGCAATCACCTGACAGGCGTTCACCCATGCCGCTTCCGCACCTGACCCGTGCGGGCACAGCAGGTTGCGGTCTTCTTGGGCGGCGGCCATGGCCGCGGGCAGAGCGCCTAATACGGGGATCAGTGAGCCGTCCAAGGACAGTTCGCCTAGTGCGACAACGGTTTCGATCACATCTTTGGGCAAGATTTCCAATGCCGCTAGCAAGGCAAGGGCGATCGGCAGATCAAAGTGACTACCCTCTTTGGGCAGGTTTGCCGGGCTTAGATTTATCGTGATACGTTTGGAGGGCAGGGCGATGGCCATTGATGTCAGCGCTGTGCGCACACGGTCCCGCGCCTCGGATACGGCTTTGTCAGGAAGGCCGACAATCGAAAACGCGGGCAGTCCGGGGGTGACGGCGCATTGCACTTCTACAATGCGCGCCTCAACCCCCTGAAATGCAACGCTATAGGCGCGTGCCACCATCGTCCTGCCCCACACTTATCAAAGGATTAACGGTACAGGGTTAATGATTTAAGAATGGTTAACGCTGATTATGCGGGCCAAGCTTCTGCGCGTCCTACAGGGGCGTAGGGGAATGGATCATATGTGGTCTTTAGCCCTTCAGCACGCCATTGTTGAAAAGCAGGGTCGCTTATCGCTGTGTTACAATAGGTCTGTGCAGCCTCTGATACGGGTAGCGCATAACCTGTGATCCGTGCACAGACAGGCGCATAGAAAGCATCAGCCAGCGAGTAGGCGCCAAACAACCATGGGCCATCTGTGGCTTTTTCGCGGGCAAAGGCCCAGAGGGTTTCAACCCGCGCCAGATCGGACTTGATCTCTTCCGAGGCCACAAAATCTGCATCCACATGCGCCAGTTGCATTGGGCAACCGCCCCGCAGGGCGCCAAATCCAGCAACCATTTCGGCACAAAGCCAGCGGGCGCGCATACGTGCTGTCGGGTCAGCGGGCCACAACCCTGCATCCGGGTGCCGTTCGGCCAAAGTCTCAGCCATAGCGAGGCTTTCGCCAATCACGTCGCCTTCTGGCGTGCGCAGGGCAGGCACCAATCGGGCGGGCGCAAGCGTGGCCATGTCTTGTGCCATTGTCCCGCTATAGAGGCCGATCATTGTCTCGCGGTAGGGCAAATCAAATTTATGCAACATCAACCAGCCGCGCAAAGACCAGCTTGAGAAGGTGCGGTCACCGATAAAAAGTTCATATGTCATTGTTTATACTTCTTGCTACATCTGCGGTAACGCTATGCGTCTTTGTTCAAGCAGACAAATTCATTTGCGTTTGCAAGGCCATCACGGCACGTGATTGATCTGCGCGACCTCCCAATCGTCTTTCCCTTGATGTCGTAAAGTAGTGACCGAAATATTGTCGATTTTATGGGCCATCGCTGCAACGGCTGTGACGCCAAGTGCACGTTGAACCTGTGTCAGGATCACACCGAAATGCGCAACGGCGATGATGTGGGCGTCAGGGTGCTCCGCGTTCAACCGATCCACCACGGCGCTGACCCGCGCTTGGGTTTGGTTCCAACTCTCACCATCTGGGGCTTGGATGTCACCGGGGTTGTCCCAAAAGGCGCGGCTAAGCTGGGGGTCACGGGCTGCGACCGCATCAAAACGCATCCCGTCCCAAATGCCGAAATTGATCTCGCGCAGGTCTGTTTCATGGGCAAGGCGAGTGTGGCGGGGCAGGGTCAATACATCTGCCGTTGTGACCGAGCGGATAAGGTCGGATGACACCAGCAATGCTCTGTCAGGTAAGTGATTGCGCACGCGGTTAATCAAATCTGTGTCAGACAAATCAGCAGGGACATCGCGCCAACCCACAAAGGTTTTTTCATGTGTGGGGCCATGCCGGACCCAATGCCACGTGGTCATGAAAGCTGCCCCTTTAATATTTGCGGCAGGCCCGCAACCACCAACACCGCCACATCTGCTTGGCGGGCCAATGCGATGTTCAGCCGCCCTTGGGCCTCACGGAACTGGCGGGCCAGTTTATTGTCTGGAACGATCCCGTGTCCGACTTCGTTTGAGACGATGACCCACGGCGCGGCGCAGGTGCGTAGGGCGTTCAGCAATATGTCGGTCGCTTTACCTATATCCGCTTGCTGCATCATTTGGTTACTAAGCCACATGGTCGCACAGTCGATTAACACAGGCGTATCGGCGCTGAGATTGGCAAGGGGTAGCCCTAGATCAAGAGGCTCTTCTACCGTGTGCCAACGCCCGTCACGCCGATCTTTGTGGACCTTGACGCGCAATTTTGTTTCATCGTCACCAGCCCAGCCCGTGGCAAGGTAAGTGGCCTTCAAGTTATTGGAAAGAATGTAATTTTCGGCCCACTCCGACTTCCCAGAAGCAGCTCCGCCTAGAACGAATGTCCCATTGGGCAACATTTTTTTCGACCTTCCGTGAACTAATTCCCTGTCTGGTGCGTAGATATAACAAGGCGTCACCACAAGTCGACACAATGAAACAGGGATTTGGATCAAATGGCTAGGGCAATTGCGCAGGATTTTTCACTCACCCGCACGGCAATGAAGGCCGAGCTGCTGGATGCAGAGACAGAATTGAAGCTGGCTTATGCGTGGCGGGACGAGAAGGATGTTGAAGCGCTTCACAGGTTGATTAACGCTTACATGAGATTGGCCATCTCGATGGCGTCGAAGTTCAGACGTTATGGCGCCCCTATGAATGACCTGATCCAAGAGGCTGGACTGGGCCTGATGAAAGCGGCTGAAAAATTTGATCCTGACCGTGGTGTTCGGTTTTCGACCTATGCGGTCTGGTGGATTAAGGCGTCTATCCAAGATCATGTGATGCGCAATTGGTCGATGGTACGCACGGGATCTACCTCTTCGCAAAAGTCATTGTTCTTTAACATGCGCCGCGTGCAAGCGCGGATTGAGCGGGAGTCAAACAGCGCAGGCGAGACATTGGACAAGCATCAGTTGCTTCAGATGATCTCGGCTGAGATTGGCGTGCCTTTGCGTGACGTAGAGATGATGGATGGGCGTTTGTCTGGGTCTGATTTTTCGTTGAATGCAACGCAGTCCGATGAGGATGAAGGCCGCGAATGGATTGATGCGCTGCAGGATGATAGCGCACAGGCCGCTGAAAACGTTGAGCATACGCATGATACCAAACAATTGCGTGAGTGGCTGTTGGCTGCGATGGCGGCGCTGAACGAGCGCGAGCAGTTCATCATCCGAGAGCGCAAGTTGCGCGATGAACCGCGTACGTTGGAATGTCTGGGCAAAGAGTTGAGCCTGAGCAAAGAGCGTGTGCGGCAACTGGAGGCCGGCGCCTTTCAGAAAATGCGGAAATCGCTTGAAACGGAGTCCCAAGAAGTGTTCCACTTTTTAACATGAAAAGATTAAAAACGCCTCTCACAGTTCTAAGCGCTGGCCTAATGGTCGCGTTTTTCTCCACTTCCGTAGCTGCCGAAATTCCGGCGGTTGCCCGTGACGCACAAATTGTGGTGTTGGGAGAACAGCATGACAACCCTGAGCATCACCAAAGGCAGGCGGAATGGGTCGCGGCATTGTCGCCCCGCGCCGTGGTTTTTGAGATGCTCACACCTGAACAAGCCGAAGCCGCGAACTTTGAATGGACAGATCAAGGTGATCTTGATGCTGCGATTGGTTGGGCGGACAGCAACTGGCCCTCTTTTGACATGTATTTCCCGATATTTGCCGCTGCACCAAAGGCCGTGATATATGGTGCGGGCGTGCCCCGTGATGTGTTGAGTACCCAACTTCAACAGCCATTGGCGGATCACCCGCTTGCCCCCGCCTTTGGGCTTGATCAACCCACAGAACCTGACCAACAAGCCGCGCGCGAGGCATTGCAAGCTGTGGCGCATTGCAACGCGCTGCCAATAGAAATGCTGCCTGTGATGGTTGATGCCCAACGTCTGCGCGATGCATCCTTGGCGGATGCGGCCCTGCGTGCGGTTGAGCAAACGGGCGGTCCTGTGGTGGTGATCACGGGCAATGGCCATGCACGTATGGATTGGGCGGCGCCTGCTTTGATGGCATTTGCCGCGCCTGACGTAGAGGTGTTTGCCCTGGGTCAGGGCGAAGAGGGCAATGACGTAGAGGGCGAATTTTCTCTCACGTTGGATGCTCCTGCGCCAAAACGCGATGATCCCTGCGCAGCGTTTGCGCAGTAGGGTCTGGCGCTGTGGGGTAACGGCCCTTATGTTGTACCCAATTGCATAACGGGGGGCGCAACATGCTAGCTGGTAAACATATTCTGCTGATTATAGGTGGCGGTATTGCAGCATTCAAATCGCTGGATCTGATCCGCCGTTTGCGTGAAAGAGGCGCGGTTGTAACGCCGGTTCTGACACGCGCTGCGGAAGAGTTTGTAACCCCCCTTTCCGTATCCGCACTGGCAGGAAGCAAGGTTTTCCGTGATCTATTCGATCTGGGAGATGAAGCCGAGATGGGCCATATCCAGCTAAGTCGTGTGGCTGATCTGGTGGTGGTTGCCCCTGCCACGGCTGATTTGATGGCAAAGATGGCGGGGGGCTTGGCGAATGATCTGGCCTCAACGCTGTTGTTGGCCACTGACACACCGGTGATGATTGTCCCTGCAATGAACGTGCGCATGTGGGAACACGCCGCAACCCAGCGTAATCTTGCGACTTTGCTGGGGGATGGCATCGCTGTTGTAGGGCCTAATAAAGGCGATATGGCCTGCGGCGAACATGGTCCGGGACGCATGTCAGAGCCAATGGAAATCGTTGCCGCGATTGAAGCAAAGCTGGCAGATGGCCCGCTAAAGGGTCGCCGTATCCTTGTGACGTCCGGCCCGACCCACGAACCGATAGATCCCGTGCGCTATATCGCCAACCGCTCCAGCGGGGCACAAGGCACCGCCTTGGCGCGTGCTTTGGCAGCGCTGGGCGCGGAGGTGGTATTTGTCACGGGTCCCGCAGATGTGCCGCCCCCCGATGGGGTTGAAGTGATCGCGGTGCAAACGGCCCAGCAGATGAAAGAAGCGGTTGAAGCGGCTTTGCCCGCTGATGCGGCGGTGTTCGCAGCGGCGGTTGCCGATTGGCGGGTCAGTTCGGCCTCTGACCGCAAGCTGAAGAAAACCAAAGACGGATTGCCTGTGTTGGAATTTGCGGAAAATCCCGATATCCTTCACGGGGTAAGTCAGATGAAACAAGGCCGCCCTCCATTGGTTGTAGGCTTTGCTGCCGAGACAAACGACGTCCTTGAAAACGCGACCGCCAAACGCCTGCGCAAAGGGTGTGACTGGATCGTGGCCAACGATGTCTCCCCTGCTACGGGGATCATGGGCGGTGCTGAAAATGCCGTGACCTTGATCAGTGACGCAGGGGCCGAGGAATGGCCACGCATGGGCAAAGACGCAGTTGCGCAGAAATTGGCGGCCCGCATTGCCAGCGCGATCAACACCTGAGCGATGGTGTCAGCGCTTTCATTCTGAAAAAGATGTCCAGCGAGGCGCTGTACACTCCGTGTTCTTGACAAGTCACAAGGTTTGAGGCCATTTGCCCCAGTGTTGGTGCCTGTGCGAACAGGTGAAAAGGGAATGTGCGTCCAGAAACCTCTGGTGAAGTGCAGCCGCCCCCGCGACCGTGAACGAAAAAGGGTTCTCACCGCCACTGGCTATCGCTGGGAAGGCAGAGACACCGAAGGGCGATTGCCCCAAATTTCGTGAGCCGGGAGACCTGCCAGCACACATGCCAAGACCGGACGGGGTGTTCCGGTGCCGAGGTGCGCGCAGCATGTCAGCTGCAGCCTCGTCATCAGACCCGCGTCTCATTCAGAATGGGACCGTGGACTATGAAAGAACAAGCACTACCCTCAATCGGCGATGCGACGCAGCTATTGGTTTGTGTCAAATGTCGCCGTGGGCAGGAAATACCGGCGGATGATCGCCGCCCGGGCCAAGCCTTGTATGATAGGATTACAGACATGGCAGTGCCGGAAGGTGTGCGGGTGATGCCCGTTGACTGTCTGCAAAATTGCGATCACGGCTGTACCGTAGCCTTGCGGGGCGGCGACGACAGGTGGACATATGTATTTGCCAACGTTGATGAGGCAGAACATCCGGAAATGATCCTCAAGGGGGCCGCACGTTATAGTGCGACGTCAGACGGGGTGATCCCATGGCGTGAACGCCCCGAACACTTCAAACGCAACTGTGTTGCGCGTATACCCCCAATGAACCAGCCTCTGGAGGCCGAAAATGACTGATCTTGCAAAACTACCGGTGACTGTAATTACAGGGTTTCTGGGCTCTGGCAAAACAACCCTGATCCGCAGCTTGATGCAAAATCCAGGCGGCAAGCGCTTGGCTGTCATCGTCAACGAATTTGGCGATGTGGGTGTGGATGGTGAGATTCTGAAAAGCTGCGCCATTCCCGATTGCCCCGTTGAAAACATTATGGAGCTGGCAAACGGCTGTATTTGTTGCACTGTTGCGGATGATTTCATCCCCACAATTGAGGCCCTGATGGCGCTAGACCCGCGCCCCGATCACATCTTGATCGAAACCTCAGGGTTGGCGCTGCCCAAGCCATTGCTCAAGGCGTTTGACTGGCCCGATATCCGCTCCAAAATAACTGTTGATGGTGTGATCGCGCTGGCCGATGCTGAGGCGGTTGCCGCAGGTCGGTTTGCCCCGAATGTCGCCGCGGTGGATGCACAGCGTCTGGCCGATGACAGCATTGATCACGAGACACCTTTGTCGGAAGTGTTCGAAGATCAGATCGCCTGCGCAGATATCATCTTGCTGACCAAACCCGATCTGGCCGGCCCAGAAGGTGTGGCCAAAGCCAAAGCAATCATCGCCGCAGAAACCCCACGCCCTTTGCCCGTGATCGAAGTCGCCGAAGGTGCCATTGATCCGCGTATTATTCTGGGTCTTGAGGCGGCAGCCGAAGATGATCTGGATGCGCGGCCCAGCCACCATGATGAACATGATGATCACGAGCACGATGATTTTGAATCTATCGTTGTAGATATCCCCGAACAGGCTGATCCTGCTGATCTGGTGGCCGCCATCGAGGGTTTGGCACGCGATCACAACATCCTGCGGATCAAAGGGTATGCCGCAGTGACAGGCAAGCCTATGCGCCTGTTGGTTCAAGCGGTTGGTGCGCGGGTGCGTCATCAGTATGACCGCCCATGGGGCCCAGCCGAGGCGCGTCAGGGTCGTTTGGTGGTGATCGCCGAGCATGATGACATTAACCCAGATGTGATCCGTGCTGCCTTGGGCGCGGCGCAAACCCAAGCGGCGGGATAACCGCAGATGCATGTCATCTTTCGCGAAAGTCATGGGTTGGAAGAGACCGAGACACCCACAGATCTGGGGCAGGATGCTGCTGATCTGGTGGTGCTTTCGCTCTCGGATTCCGATCTGGGCGCTTTCGCGGAAGGCTGGCATCGCGGCGGCGGGCGCGAGGGCAATCTGCCCTCGCTTCGCTTGGCCAATATCGCCGCGCTAAAACACCCGCTGTCGGTTGATACCTATGTTGAACAAACGCTGGCTGGGGCGCGGGGCATATTGATCCGCCTGATCGGTGGCGTGCCTTACTGGCCTTACGGTCTTCAGCAGATCAAGGCCTTGGCCGAGGCACGTGGCATTGCTTTGGCGGTGCTTCCTGCCGATGGCCGAGAAGACAGCAGGCTAGATGAAATCTCGACTTTGCCTGTGTCCACGCTGCGCCGTTTAACACATCTGTGCGATACAGGGGGTGTCGTTGCAGCACAGGCTGCCTTGGCGCAGTTGTCTTTGGCCGCAGGTTTATATGCAGGGCCTGTCCCGGGCGATAAAGGTGTGCCGCCCTTTGGTGCTTGGACACCCGAGGCTGGCCCCGCCGCGTCGCTTGCTACCTTGGGGCAGGCACAAACGGGCACGCACCGCATTGCGATCATATTCTATCGCTCCTATCTGGTGGCGGCTGACCTTGCCCCCATGGCTGCGTTATTTAGTGAATTTCGGGCACGCGGTTGCGCAGTCACAGCCTTCTTCGCCCCCTCCCTGAAATCGCCAGAGGCGGCCCAATGGCTGCGCGAACAGCTTGCCGAATTCCAGCCAGATGCCATCGTGAATGCTACTGCGTTTTCTGGCAAAGGCGATGACGGGACTTCGCCGTTAGATGCGGCAGATGTGCCTGTTTTTCAAGTTGCGTTGGCCACTTCCACGCGGGAGGCTTGGGCAACATCGGAGCGCGGATTGTCACCCGCTGATCTTGCGATGCATGTGGTGCTGCCCGAGGTTGACGGGCGCATTTTGGCGGGCGTCGCATCGTTCAAAGAAATGGGCCAGCGTGACGACGATTTGCAATTCGCACGCAACGTGCACGCCCCAGACCACAGCCGTATCCACGCCATTTGCGGGCGTGTGATGGGGTGGCTTGGGTTGGCTGCAAAAACACCTGAACAGCGCCGCGTGACCGTGCTGCTGTCTACCTATCCGGGCAAAGACTGGAACATGGGCCATGCGGTTGGGTTGGATGCGTTGCAGTCCACCGATGCTATTTTGCAAGACCTGACAGACGCAGGGTATAATCTGGGCGGCGAGGCGCGCCTGCCTTTAGAGGATGCTCTTGCAGACAAGCACCTAAGTTGGCCTTTGTCTGAGTATAAATCCGCTCTGGAAAATCTTCCGCAATCCTTACAAGACGACCTGCAAGCAGCATGGGGCGCAGCCGAGGACGATGCGGATTGCCATGACGGCGTATTCTGGTTTGCCGCAAGGCAGCACGCCAATATCACAATCGCGCTTCAGCCCGAACGCGGCATGTCTCAAGGCCGTGAAGAAAGCTATCACGACCTGTCCAGCACCCCGCGTCATGCCTATGTGGCCTTTTACCTTTGGGCACAGCAAAGCAGTGATGCCTTGGTGCATATCGGCGCGCATGGCACGTTGGAGTGGTTGCCGGGTAAATCTGTGGCCCTATCCGATGCCTGCTGGCCCGAGGCGCTGACAGGGGCGTTGCCCGTTATTTATCCGTTTATCGTCAACGATCCGGGTGAAGCCGCACAAGCCAAACGGCGGATTGGCGCAGTGACTTTGGGCCATATTCCCCCGCCGATGATAGAGAGTGGCACGCCTGACCGTTTGGCGCGGCTAGAGGCTTTGTTGGACGAGTTTTCGAACGCCGACGGGTTGGACCCGCGCCGCCGCGATAGGCTGCAAGGTGACATTCGCGCAGAGGCGCAGGCGCAAGGGGTTGAACGTGATCTGGGCCTTGATGAGGCCAGTTGCAGCGCCGAGGTAATTTCCAGCATTGACCGTTTTGTCTGTGATATCAAAGAAAGCCAGTTTGGCGAGGGCCTGCACATTTGGGGCAGGGCACCCGCCACAGACGCGCCTTTTGCCACCGCTAATTCCGTACAAAGCGAACGCCAGTCGTTGTTGGATGCTTTGAACGGGCGGCGCATTTCTGCGGGGCCGTCTGGATCGCCTTATCGGGGGCGGCGTGATGTGTTGCCCACAGGGCGTAACTTGTTCACGACCGATCCACGCGGCGTGCCAACACGGGCGGCTTATGCGCAGGGTCAAACATTGGCAGAAGAGCTTGTCCGCCGCCATTTACAAGACGAAGGCGATTGGCCGCGCAATGTTATCGTTGATCTTTGGGGGTCGGCGACGATGCGCACCGCCGGAGAAGAATTCGGCATGGCGCTGTGTTTGCTTGGTGTGCGCCCTATCTGGGATGCGGGATCAGAACGTGTGTCCGGCATCGAAGTGCTGCCTATAACTGAGTTGAACCGCCCACGTATCGACGTGACGCTTCGGGTGTCTGGTCTGTTCCGTGATGTATTCCCGACACTGTCCGCCTTGTTCGCCCAAGCCATCCGCGCCTTGGCGCAGCGCGAGGAAGCTAGCGATTGGAATCCGTTTGTAGGGCGTGAGGATTTGGCGCGTGTTTATGGGCCTGCACCGGGGGAATTCGGCCTTGGCATGGGCAAGGCGTTGGACATCTATACCGAAGACAGCAGGCGGGCAGCAGGCGAAGCGTGGCTCAAGGCGAGCAGTTGGGCGCTGGATGGCGACCACGCGGCACAAGATGCGTCAGGCATCGCAATCCGCGTTGCGGCGGCGGATAGTTTTGTGCACCTGCAAGACCTGCCTGAAACCGATTTGCTATTGGCCAATGATTACGCGGCGCATGAAGCAGGCTTTGCTGCCGCGCAGCGGGTCACGGGTGGGGCGGCAAAACTTTACCATGTAGATAACACCGATCCGACGCGCCCTCGTGCTCGCGGTCTGAGTGAAGAAATTGCCCGTGTGGTTCAGGCCCGCGCAGCGCATCCCGCATGGATTGCAGGCATGAAACAGCACGGGTTTCGCGGTGCCGCCGAAATCGCTGCAACATTGGATCACATGGCCAGTTTTGCCCATCTGGCGGGGGCCGTGTCGCCACATCTGTTTGATCTCTATCATGATGTGACTCTGGGTGATCCTGAAACTGACGGGTTTTTACGGGACGCCAATCCGCAAGCGCATGCCGCGATGCAGGCTCGTTTTGCGGCTTTGCTGGAAGCGGGCCTGTGGCAAACGCGACGCAATTCGATTTTGGCGCATATGGAGCGGTTGGAATGACCGCCGCCCCCATGGTCAAGGGCTGGTGTCCGGGCGCGTATAAACCGATGATGTCGGTGGACGGGCTGGTTGTGCGTATTCGTCCGCGTATGGCGCGAATAGAGGCAGAGCAGGCCACAGGGCTTTGTGAAGTCGCGTTGCAATATGGCTCGGGTCACATTGATCTGACCAACCGCGCCAATCTGCAAATCCGTGGTGTTGCCGAAGCGGATCATGAGGTGGTTGTGGCACGGCTGGGCGCCTTGGGTCTGCTGGACGCCGACCCTGAGATGGAAGGCCGTCGCAATATTCTGGTGACACCGTTCTGGGAAGGGGGGGATTTAGCTGAGACTCTTGGACTGGAACTATTGGAACGGCTGGCAGAACTGCCCCGATTGCCTGCTAAAATCGGATTTGCCATTGATTGCGCGGATACGGGGCCGCTGTTGACCCAAGACCCCGCCGACATCCGTCTTGAACAAGGTGCAGATGGGCTGATCTTACGTGCAGAGGACTGCCCTGCTGGGCGAGCCGTCACACCCGAGACTGCAATACCTGCGCTGATTGAAATGGCACAGTGGCTGGCTGATCATATCACACCGGATGCGCGGCGCATGTCTGCGGTGGTTGCTAACTCGCCTCTGCCGGAAGAATGGACCGCCGTAAAAGCCTCTGCACCTGCCACAAGACCCGTTTTGGGTCTGTCACCGTTTGGGGCCTTGGTTGCTGCGCCGTTTGGGCAGATTGATGCGCAAGCGCTGCTGGCGTGCTTTGCAACGGGGGTTAAAGGGCTGCGCCTTACGCCGTGGCGTGCGCTGTTGCTGGAGGGTGGCCAGATGCCGTCTGGTCCTGCTTTCATTGCCAATCCTGCCGATCCTCTCTTGCGTGTTGATGCCTGCGTGGGCGCGCCGCACTGCGCCTCGGCCCATGCACAGACCCGCATTTTAGCGCGGCAATTGGCACCGTTGTCCAAAGGCAGACTACATGTCTCTGGCTGCGCCAAAGGCTGCGCACGTTCTGGCACTGCAGATGTTGTTCTGATTGCGCAAGGCGACACATTTTCACTCGTAAAAGACGGGCGCGTCAGCGATACGCCTGTTAAAACAGGGCTACGCCCGACAGACCTTTTGACCGGAGTTTTCTAGAGCCTGATGCCTTATAAATATGTCATGGATGGTGCGGCCATCTACAAAGAATCCTTTTCGATCATCCGCAGCGAAGCGGCGCTGGATGGGTTTTCGCCCGAAGAAGAACCTATTGTTGTACGCATGATCCATGCAGCGGGCTTGGTCGGGCTGGAAAAACATGTGCGCATGTCGCCAGATTTTGCTGTGGCTGCGCGCAACGCATTGGCCGCTGGTGCGCCAATTTTATGTGATGCGCATATGGTATCCGAAGGCGTGACGCGTACACGGTTGCCCGCAAATAACGAGGTGATCTGCACCCTGCGCCATGACGGTGTGCGCGAATTGGCAACCGAGACGGGTAACACCCGTTCCGCTGCTGCGCTAGAACTGTGGCGGCCCCATTTGGCGGGGGCATTGGTGGCGATTGGCAATGCGCCAACTGCGTTGTTCCATCTGCTGAACATGCTCGAAGACCCCGATTGCCCACGTCCTGCGGCGATCATCGGTTGCCCTGTTGGCTTTGTCGGCGCACGCGAGAGCAAAGATGCGCTATGGGCGGATCAACCCGTACCGTCGCTGATTGTTGAGGGCAGGTTGGGCGGTAGCGCGATCACTGTCGCCGCCGTCAACGCCATCGCAAGTTACGCAGAATGAGCGCGGGAACAATCCACGGCGTCGGGCTGGGATCGGGTGACCCAGATCTGATGACGGTACGTGCTCACCGCCTGCTGACGAACGCACGGCATGTTGCCTATTTCCGCAAGGCGGGCCGCGAAGGGCAGGCGCGCAAGATCATCGAAGGATTGCTGCGCCCTGATGTGATCGAATTTCCGATGGAATATCCCGTCACCACTGAAATCGCGTTGGGCGATCCTGCCTATAACGAACAGCTGTCTGGCTTTTACGCCGAATGCGCTGCGCATTTGCTGGCCTTGGCAAAAGGCGGCGAAGATGTTGTGGTGCTGAGCGAAGGCGATCCGTTTTTCTACGGTTCTTTCATGCACATCTATACGCGGGTACGTGACCATGTGCCTGTGCAGGTTGTACCTGCGGTCACGGGCATGTCCGCCGCATGGAGCGCCACAGGCGAGCCGATCACTTGGGGCGATGATATCCTTACGGTGTTGATGGCGACGCTGAGTGTGGAAGAGTTGACCGCACGGATGAAAACCACTGATGCGCTGGTGGTGATGAAGATTGGGCGCAACATTGACAAGGTGCGCGAGGCGCTGAAGGCGGCGGGTAAATTCGACGATGCTTGGTTGGTGGAATATGCCAGTATGCCAGAGCAAACCGTGCAGAAGCTGTCAGAAACACAAGGCCGCGCGGTGCCGTATTTCTCAATTGTTATTGTACACGGACAGGGGCGCAGACCATGACAGGCTGGGTGAAAATTGTCGGGCTTGGACCCGGCGCAGAGGAACTGGTCACAGCGCAAGTGCAGGATGCTTTGGCGCAGGCCACGGATGTCATCGGTTACATTCCCTATGTTGCACGGGTTGCGCCGCGTGTGGGGCTGACGCTGCACCCCAGTGATAACCGCGTAGAGATAGACCGCGCCAATCACGCGCTGGAACTGGCGGCGCAAGGCCGTCAGGTGGTGGTGGTGTCATCGGGTGATCCGGGTGTGTTTGCCATGGGTTCGGCTGTGTTTGAGGCGCTTGAGGCAGGGCCGTCAAACTGGCTTGAGCTGGATATCGAAGTGCAGCCGGGAATTACCGCGATGCTGGCAGCGGCGGCACGGATTGGTGCGCCCTTGGGGCATGATTTTTGTACAATCAACCTGAGTGATAATCTCAAACCATGGAGCCTGATTGAGAAACGCCTGCGGTTGGCCGTTGAGGGCGATTTCGCCATGGCGTTTTACAATCCGCGCTCCAAATCACGGCCAGAAGGCTTTGTTCGGACGCTGGAAATTCTGCAAGACGCCTGCAAGGATTCCCGGCCCATCATCTTTGCCCGTGCCGTATCCACGCCTGAGGAAGACATTCGCGTTGTGCCCTTGACCCAAGCCCGTCCCGAAATGGCGGATATGCGCACGGTTGTTATTGTCGGCGCGTCGAATACACGGATCATTTCCCGTGCACAGGGCCCGATTGTTTATACGCCACGGTCCGTGTTGTCATGACCCAACCACGCCATAACGGCGGCAACGTTGTAAACCTCTGGGCGGGGCGGCAGAACGGGTCTGTTGATCATGATCACGGGCAGGTTCAGGCTGCGTGCGGCCAGCAGCTTGGCCTGTGCGCCTGTACCGCCCGAGTTTTTGGACACGACGTGGGTAATCTGATGTTGGTGCATCAAGGCCAGATCCCCTTGGACGGTAAAGGGGCCACGGTCAACCACAACAGCATGGTCTGCAAAGGGCAGCGGGGCGTCTGGTGCATCCACAAGCCGCAACAGATAGAAGTGCTGGGGGTTCGGTGCGAAGTCTTGCAAATGCATACGCCCCACGGCCAGCATAATACGCGCCTGCGGCATGTTCAGCGCGGCAACAGCGGCAGGAATATCGGCGACATCGGCCCAGTTGTCACCCGCTTCGGCATGCCACGGCGCACGGGTCAGTGCGATCAGCGGAATCTTGGCCGCTTGGCTGGCCAGAACCGCATTCAGGCTCATCTGCGCGGCAAAGGGATGGGTTGCGTCAATCAGATGGGTGATTTTGTGATCTGTGATATAGCGCGTCAACCCATCGGCATCGCCAAAGCCACCAACGCGCTGCGGAAGCGGATGTCTGATCGGGCGGGCCACACGGCCTGCCAGCGAAACAGTGCCCGCTTGCCCCGCTTCGCTAAAGGCTTTGCACAGGGCGGTGGCCTCGGTTGTGCCGCCAAGGATCAAAGGGTTCGGGCGCATGGGTAGGTCTCCTTGGTTAAGCATCGTGGGTCTGGGCGAAAATGGCGCGGACGGGCTGTGCACCGCAAGCCTTAACGCGCTGCAAACCGCAGAAATTATCATGGGGCCGCCGCGGCATCTGGCTTTGCTGCCCGATGTGAGCGCGCAACAGGTCACTTGGCCTGTCCCTTTTACCAACGGCATTGCGCAACTGATGTCGTTTCGCGGCAAACGCGTTGTGATGCTGGCCTCTGGTGATCCTTTTTGGTTTGGCGCAGGCAGCAGCGTGATGCGCGATTTACAGGCCGACGAATGGGTTGCCTATCCTTCGGTTTCGACCTTTTCGCTGGCCGCTAACATGATGGGCTGGCCGCTGGAGAAAACGCATTGTTTGGGATTACACGCCGCTCCGCTGGCAAGGATGCGGTCGGCTTTGGCGCATGATGCGCGGTTGATTGTTTTACTGCGCGATGGCGGGGCGGTTGCCGATGTTGCGGCCTATCTTGATCAGCTGGGTTGGGGCGCGTCAACGATCTCTGTGCTTGAATCTCTTGGTGGTCCAGACGCGCTGCGCACAGATATTTGTGCGGCGGATCAGATCACAGACGCATTTTCCCATCCTGTTTGCGTGGCGGTTGAGGTGGCTGGCACAGGTGATGCAATGCCGCTAGCCAGCGGCCGCCCTGATGGGTTGTTTGACAGCGATGGCACCATGACAAAACGTCCCGTTCGGGCCCTGACCCTTTCGGCATTGGCCCCGCGTGCAGGGCAACATTTGTGGGACATTGGCGGAGGCTCCGGTTCTATCGCGATCGAATGGTTGCTGAGTGACCCAAGCCTGAGTGCAACCACAATAGAGCCTAATGCGGAGCGTTCTGCGCGTATCGCGGCCAATGCCGCAGCGCTTGGGGTGGACCGCTTGCAGGTTATCCACGGGTTTGCGCCAGAGGTGCTGCGTGATCTGCCCAAGCCCGACACCGTTTTCATCGGAGGTGGCCTATCGGCGGAGATGTTGGTGTGGCTGGAAGCCCATCTGGCTAAAGGCACACGGCTGGTTGCGAATGCTGTGACACTGGAAAGCGAAACCCTGTTGATGCAGGCCCAAACGCGGCTGGGCGGGGAGTTGCTGCGGATTGAGCTGTCAAATGCTGCGCCTCTGGGGTCCAAACGCGGCTGGAAAGCCAGCTATCCGATTGTGCAATGGAGCGTGGTCCTGTGATCGTTGCAGGTTTCGGATTTCGCAGTGGGGCAAGTGCCGATAGCCTGCGTGCGGCGCTGGCGCTCTGTGATGTTACGCCTGATTGCGTGGCCACCGCAGAGGCCAAAGCCGAGGCCGCGCCTTTTGTCGCCTTGGCACAGGCGCTTGGTGTTTCTGCCGTTGCGATTTCCGAAGATGATCTGAAACGCATGCCTGTGCACACAATTTCCCAAGCTTCGCTTGCGCGCTACGGCACAGGAAGTGTTGCCGAAGCCGCCGCCCTTGCCGCCGCAGGCCCTAATGCACGGTTGCTGGCCGTGCGCCAAATTTCCCCCGACAGAATGGCCACCTGCGCCATCGCTACTGGAGACCAAATATGACCATCCACTTTATCGGAGCAGGCCCGGGTGCCGCCGATCTTTTGACATTGCGCGGGCGTGATATCATCGCCGCCAGCCCTGTCTGCCTCTATGCAGGGTCGCTGGTGCCCGAAGCGATCCTGACCCATTGCCCCGCAGACGCCAAGGTGATCAACACCGCCGCATTGGACCTTGATACGATCATCGGCCACATGCGCGAGGCGCATGAGGCGGGCCATGATGTGGCAAGGCTGCATTCTGGCGATTTGTCAGTTTGGTCTGCGATGGGCGAACAGATGCGCCGATTGCGGGCGTTGGATATTCCCGTATCCGTCACGCCGGGGGTGCCGTCCTTTGCTGCTGCCGCTGCGGCGCTGGGGGCTGAGCTAACCCTGCCGGGCCTTGCACAATCGGTGGTTTTGACGCGCACACCGGGGCGGGCATCAAACATGCCAGAAGGCGAAACGCTCAAGAATTTTGCGGCAACGGGAGCGACGTTGGCCATTCACCTGTCGGTGCAAAACATCAGCACAGTCACTGCTGATCTGACACCTGCTTATGGCGCGGCATGTCCTGTTGCCGTGGTTTACCGCGCCAGTTGGCCTGATCAGCAGATCATTCGTGGCACGTTGGCGGATATCGAAGCACGTCTGGGCGTAGACATCACCCGCACGGCACTGATCCTTGTCGGCCCTGCGCTTGCGGGAGAGGGGTTTGACGAAAGCTGTCTTTACGCAGAGAATTACGACAGGCGCTACCGCCCGCAAACCGCCGATAGCCCTTGGGCAAGCTGGAGCCACAATGATGACTGATCCCCAAAACGCCCCCGTTGGCCTGATGATTTCTGCCCCATCTTCGGGAACGGGCAAAACCACTGTGATGCTGGGCCTGTTGCGGGCTTTGTCCGAAGACGGATTAGAGGTTCAGCCCTATAAATCAGGCCCTGATTATATTGATCCGGCTTTTCACCGTGCCGCTTGTGGGCGCGCGTCCTTTAATCTGGATACTTGGGCGATGGGGCCACAGTTGCTGGGCGCGGTTGCGGGTAAATCTGCTGGGGCGGATATCTGCGTGGCCGAGGGCTCTATGGGGCTCTATGACGGTGTGGCCACGGCAGGGCAGAGCGGCTTTGGCAGCAGTGCCGAAACCGCATTGCGGATGGGCTGGCCCGTAGTTTTGGTTGTTGATGTGAGCGGGCAGGCGCAATCTGCGGCTGCTGCGGCATTGGGGTTTCGGATGTATAACCCCGATGTGCCTTTTGCGGGTGTGATCCTGAACCGTGTGGCCTCGCCCCGTCATGAGCGTCTGGCACGGTTGGGGATGGAGCAGGCAGGCCTGACCGTTCTGGGAGCATTGCCACGGCGGGGTGATTTGACCTTGCCAGAGCGGCATTTGGGCCTGATCCAAGCGGTTGAGCATCCTGATTTGGAAGCCGCGATTGTTGGCTATGCCGAGTTTTTGCGCGCTCATGTTGATTTGGAAGCGATCAAACAGGCCGCACGCAGCAAGGGGCAGCCGCTTGGCGGAGGCGCTTTGCCTCAGCCGCCCGCACAGCGCATCGCGCTTGCCCAAGACGCGGCATTCTCCTTTGCTTATCCGCATCTGGTTGAAGGTTGGCGTGCTGCTGGGGCAGAGGTATTGCCTTTCTCGCCGCTGGCAGATGAGGCACCTGACGCGCAGGCTGATCTGGTTTGGTTGCCGGGCGGGTATCCTGAATTGCATGCAGGGCGGCTGGCCGATGCCGATGTTTTCCGCGCTGGAGTGCGCAAGCACGCAGAAACCCGCCCTGTGCACGGCGAGTGCGGCGGTTACATGGCGCTGGGCGAAACATTGATTGACAAAGAAGGCGTATCGCACCGGATGGTGGGGCTGCTGGGCCTTGTGACCAGCTATGAAAAGCGCAAGCTTCATTTGGGGTATCGGCGGGTTAATCTGCTTGCGCCCGCGCTGGGTTATGACGTTGGTGCGCAGTTGTTCGGGCATGAGTTCCATTATTCCACGATCCTTGAACAGCCCGACTTGCCGCTGGCAGAGGTCACAGATGCCGATAGGAACGCGGTTGTAGAAACCGGATCACGGCGCGGTAATGTGACGGGAACATTCTTTCACCTGATTACCGCAGACGAGGGACAGGCATGACCGGATTTGTCAGCTTTGTGGGCTCTGGCCCCGGCGACCCAGAGCTATTGACGCTCAAAGCTGTTGACCGTTTGCAACGGGCCGATGCGGTTTTGTTTGATGATCTAAGCGCGGGCCCCATTCTGGAGCATGCTCGCGCAGGGGCGGACCTGATCGGGGTGGGCAAACGTGCAGGGCGGGCGTCGCCGCGGCAGGACCACGTGAGCCGCCTGTTGGTTGATTATGCCAAGATTGATCAACGTGTCGTTCGGTTGAAATCTGGTGACAGTGGCATGTTTGGCCGTCTGGAGGAAGAACTGACCGCACTGCGCGAGGCGGGCATTCCATATGAAATTATTCCCGGTATCCCTTCCGCCGTGGCAGCCGCCGCCGCGATTGGCATTCCACTGACCCGCAGAAACACAGCGCGACGGGTGCAGTTTGCTACGGGGCATGACGTGACGGGTAAACTTCCGGGGGATGTGAATTTGGTAGCTTTGGCCGATCCTATGGCCTCAACTGCGATTTTCATGGGAAAACGTACTTTCCCTGAGTTGCTTGAGAAATTGCTGGCGCATGGCCTGCCTGCGGATACGCCCGCGATCTTGGCCGAAGATGTCAGCCGCCCGGAACAGAAAATCACCCGCGCTACGGTGAGTGTTCTGGCGGAAAAACTGGCCCAAGAAGTGGGCAGCAGCGCGGGATTGATCCTATATGGTCCGCTTGCTGAAGAAGGGGATGGTTTTGAGCCAAATCAATGATCTGTGGTTGGTGGGTATCGGCACAGGAAGCCCTGCCCATGTGACGTTGGAAGGGATGCAAGCCCTGCGCGATGCCGCCGTTATTCTGGTGCCGAACAAAGGGGCAGGCAAAGACGATCTGGCGGGGATGCGCCATGCCATCTTGGCCGTCAGTAAATCTTCGGCGCAAGTGATCAGCTTTGATTATCCTGTGCGGGACGACAGTTTGCCTTATGGCGAAAGGGTGGATCGTTGGCATGATGAAATCGCCCTGCGTTGGCAGGCTGCGATGAAGAACGTGCAGCGTGCTGGCCCCGTGGCGTTGTTGGTCTGGGGTGATCCGTCACTTTATGACAGTACCTTGCGCATTGCGCAGCGGTTGCAGCCTGCACCGCAGTTGCGTGTTGTGGCGGGCATCACCTCGATCCAAGCGCTGACAGCGGCACATGCTATTCCGCTTAACACGATCAACGGCGCGGTGACGATCACCACAGGGCGGCAGATCAAAGATCATGGCTGGCCCGAAGGGGCTCAGACCGTGGTTGTGATGCTGGATGCCCATTGCCAATTCCAAGCGATGCCGCCTGATGCCGAAATTTGGTGGGGCGCGTTTTTGGGGATGCCTGAACAGATATTGATCAAAGGACGTATTGGCGAGGTCGCAGCCTCCATCGTTGCGCTACGGGCGGCGGCCCGTGCAGAGCATGGTTGGATTATGGACAGCTATTTGATGCGTGCGGCTTAGATGCTGGGCACAATGACGTCCGGTACAATGCCGGAACGTGCGATGAACGGCGCGGTGTCGTGGCCCGCCATGATACCATGATCCGTCACCAGCGCTGTGCGTAAACCTGCGGCGGCACCGCCCAATATGTCGGTATGAAGCGTATCACCCACCATCAAAATACGGGCGGGGGCGATATCGGGCAAACGCGCCAGCGCAGCGTCAAAGGCGTTGCCGAAAGGTTTGCCGTAGAACTGTGGCGCAATGCCCAGCGTGTCGATGAGGCGGTGCACAGCAAGGCCCGGCTCAGGGTAAATGCCGTCCTCACGCGGTGCGACCAGATCGGGGTTGGCGACATAGACAGGGCGGGGGTGTCTGCGCAGGGCTTCTTCTAGCTGGGCGAGGGTGTCAGGTGTCAGCGCAGTCCGCGACATCAATAGAAAGCCAGCGGCATTATCCACATCCGTGGCGTCCCAGCGGATTACATTGTTTCCAAAATCGGCCAACGTGTCGATTGTTTCACATATGGCAACAATTGGCCCCGCCATTTCAGCCATATGTGTGATCGCAACCGCACGGCTAGAGACAACTTCTTGCGCTGTAAAGTCAAAGCCAAAGCGCTGATACCGCGCCATTGCCACCTCTAAGGGATAGCTGGCGGCATTGGTCAGTACGATCACGGGCTTGCCCATTGCGCGGAGCTGTTTGATACAGGCTGCTGCACCGGCAATTGCGCGTTCGCCTATGTTTAATACGCCGTAGCTGTCAAACACGAAGGCATCGAAATCATCTGCAACGTCGATCAAGCCCGTCGCGCGGCGAGACGCCGACGGAAACCGTGCCGCGACAAGGCGGTCGCGTATCCGCTCGTATTCATCAAAGACAGCATCAACTGACAGCTTGTGCATTATTTTACTCCGGCGGTTAGGAAGGCCTGCACAAACTGGCGCTGAAAGATCAGAAAGCCAATCAAAAGCGGTGCAATCATCATGACAGTGGCAGCCGAAATCACCGATATGTCAACGCCGTTTTCGGGCGCACCAAACAAGGACAAGCCCACGGTTAAAGGCCGCGCGCTGTCCGAATTGGTGACGATCAGCGGCCATAGGAAATTGTTCCAATGGGTCGAAACGGAAACCAGCGCATAGGCCAGATAGGTTGGGCGGGCAGCAGGCACATAGACTCGCCACAGCACACCCAGAGTTGAGCAACCCTCAACGCGGGCGGCTTCGTCCAGATCCTTGGGGATGGATTTGAACGCTTGCCGCATCAGGAATATTCCAAAAGCAGAGGCCATATAGGGCGCACCGATACCCAGCAGACTGTCGATCAGCCCAAGTGACGCCGCAACGCGGTAATTCTCAACGATCAGGACTTCGGGTAGGATGAACAGCTGTAAGAGGACCAAGACGAACACCGTGTCACGGCCTTTGAAGCGGACCTGTGCAAAGGCAAATCCTGCCAAGGTGCACAGCACAAACTGCCCGATCAGGATCAAGGTGACCAAGAGAAACGTATTCATGAAATACTGGAACCACGGTGCGCCATTCCATGCGGTGCGGAAGTTATCCAGCGTCAGCGGCGCGGTCAGGCGGAAGTTCACGGCATCACTGACATTGTGAAAGGCAGCCCAGCAGGCAAACAACAGCGGCGATATCCACAATAGGGCCAGCACAATGGCCATAGCTGCTTCGAATTTACGGCTCATCTATAATGTGTCCTTTTTTCCAGCATGACAAACTGGAAGGCGGCCACAGCCCCTAGCAGTGCCAGCACAAGCACGGTCATTGCTGCCGCAGAGGGGCGATCAAAATAGGCGAAGGCGTGTTCCCAGATGTAATAGAGGATCAGTTTGGAACTGTCAGATGGGCCTCCTTTGGTCAGGATGAACAGATGGTCGATGAGTTTGACCGAGTTGATCATTGCGTTGACCAGAATGAACAGCGTTGTTGGCATCAACAGGGGCAAAACAATGCGGCGTGTGTAGGTCCATGCCGATGCGCCCTCAATGTCAGATGCTTCTTTCAGGTCTGGCGGGATGGTTTGCAGGGCCGCCAGATAGAAAATCATGAAGAAACCGGATTCTTTCCAGATCGTGACGGCGCATATCGCCCAAAGGGAGGTGCTGGGTTGGCCCAGCCAGTTCACAGGGGCCGCGCCAAAGATTGCACCGATCTGGTTGAGGACGCCAAAGCTGGGCGTATAGAAAAACAGCCACAGGTTCGCCGCTGCGATCATCGGCAACACGGTAGGTGTGAAATAGGCGGTGCGGATAAAACCGCGCACAGGCAGCTTTGAGTTCGCCCAAAGCGCCATCGACAAGGCCAGCGCGATAGAGATGGGAATGGTGATCGCCGCATAGAGAAAGTTATTCCATGCCACGAGCCAGAATGTCGGATCATCAAACAGGTATTGGTAGTTCTCCAGTCCTACAAACTCAGAAGGATTGCGCCGTGTGCCGCGTGACCAAAGCGAGGTCCAAACCGTGGCGATAGAAGGATAGAGCGCAAAGACCGACAACAGGATCAACGCAGGGCTGAGTAAGAGCCAGCCGTGGATCGCCTTGCGGCGGCGTTCGAGTGTAAAAGGGTCGGTCATATGCGTCTCCGGTGGGGGAAGGGCCGATCCGCTTGAACCGGCCCCAGATTGTGTTTGTGTGCTGTCTTACTTGTAAGGGCGCAGCAGGCGCTCAGCAGATGCCTGTGCTTCGGCCAGTGCGTCTTGGGCTGTCTTGTCGCCTGTCAGAACAGACTGGATTGCGCCGTTCAAACCGTCTCGTACACGGGCGGTCTCAAAGGTCGAAAACTCGGCCACGGCATGTTCCAGCTGATCACGTGCAACCAAAGCTGGCGGGAAGTCCTTAACATAGGCTTTCAGCGCATCGGTTTCATAGGCGGCAGGGGAAACGCCCATATAGCCTGTAGAGATTGACCATTCAGCAGCTTGTTCGGGGGCTGTCATGAACTGGATCAGATCAAGTGCGGCTTGTTTTTCTTCGTCAGTGGCGTTTTTGAAAACGTAGAAGTTGCCACCACCTGTAGGTGAGCCGAGGCGCTTGTTGGCGGGCAGCATTGCCACACCAAAGTCAAACTCGGCGGCGTTTTTAACAGCGGTCAAGTTTCCTGTGGAGTGCCACATCATCGCGGTTTTGCTCTCCAAGAAAGCCTGCCGCAAGGTGCCCCACTCAACCGTGCCTTCTGGCATGATCTTGTGCTCTTGGCTGAGGGATTTCCAGAATTCGAGTGTTTCGACAGTGGCAGGGTCGTCAAAATAGGTGGTTACACCATCGTCTGACATGAGCTCTTTGCCGTTCTGGATCGCTAGCGCCTGAAGCATCCAATAGGGATAACCTGTGGAGGGGATCATGATGCCGTATTGGTCATCAGTGGTCAGGGCCTTGCCCATAGAGACCATTTCATCCCATGTGGTCGGCGCTTTTTCAGGGTCCAAACCAGCGGCGCGGAACAGGTCTTTGTTGTAATAGGCCACGATGGTCGAGCGCTGGAAAGGCACGCCCCATGTCTTGCCCTCTACTTGGCCGTTGGCCATCAATGCGGGGTAAAAGCTGTTCAGCCACGTGGTATCCGCTTCGTCTTTGATCAGGTCGTCAAAAGCGACGATGTGATCCTGTTCGATCAGGTCATAGGCATCGATCGAAAACATGACGGCCAGCTGTGCAGGCTCGCCTGCGTCTAACGCAGCCAGCGCTTTGATGCGTGTATCGTCGTAGTTGCCTGCGTAGATCGCATTCACTTTGACATCAGGGTTTTGTGCTTCGAATTTGGCTACGATGCCGTCGACTACTTGGGTAAGCGCGCCGCCAACAGCAATCGGATAATACATGGTGAGTTCGGTTTCAGCCACCGCCGGAGAGACGAGGGCAGTGGAAGCGGCCAGAAAGGCTGCTGCAGGTGTAAATCGGGTCATTTCATAGGTCCTCTTTGACAGGTTGGGTCGGAGTAGGGGCCTCATGGCCACCCATTGACGCGCTGTTTGGTTTGATGTGCGCCATGGGATTTTGTGCAGGCTTGGTTTCCAGCATGCCGGTGAGGGCGCTAAAAAGGAGCCTGTTTTCTGCGGGTATTTGCACGCCAACGGTTGCGCCGATGTCCGTCCTGATCGTGTCAGGCAAGAACGCGGCCAACCCGATGGCGGCAGGATGGATCAAGGTCAGTTGTGTGCCATTGCCCAGAAACTCTCTATCTTCGATGATGACATCCAGATCGCCCTTGCCCGCAGGCACCACGGTGACGGATTCTGGACGTATCCCCACAGTATAATCAGCGCCATGGTCCAAAGCAGGCCCGTCGATCAGCGCCATGGGCGGCTCTCCGATGAACTGCGCGGCAAAGATGGAGGCGGGGGTGTTATATAGCTCGGCGGGGGTGCCGATTTGCTCAATCCGGCTGTTGTTCATCAGTACAACCACGTCAGACAGGCTCATCGCTTCACCTTGGTCATGGGTGACATAGATTACCGTCAGGCCCAGTTTGCGGGCGAGAGCGCGGATGTCGCGACGGACCGAGTTGCGCAGCTTGGCGTCCAGATTGGACAGGGGTTCATCCATCAGGCACAGTGGTTTTTGTGCGATGGCAGCGCGGGCAAGAGCCACCCGTTGACGTTGCCCCCCTGACAGTTCTGAGGGTTTGCGCTGCTCCAACCCTTTTAGACCCGTCATATCCAATACATCGTTTAAGCGTGTGTCACGCTCGGCGCGGGGGATGCGGCGGACTTTTAGACCAAACAACACGTTTTCGGCGACGCTTAGGTGGGGGAACAAGGCGTAAGATTGAAACACCATCGAAAGGTTGCGCTGGGCGGGGGGCAGGGCGGTCACATCGCGGCCATCAATCATGATTTTGCCTTCTGTGGGTTGCTCCAACCCTGCGATAAGACGCAATAGTGTTGATTTGCCACAGCCTGACGGCCCGAGAATGGACAGGAATGCGCCCTTTGGGAGAGATAGATTGATGTCTTGCACGCCGCCTTGGCCTTCCCACTGGCGGGCGATGCCGCATAGCGTCACAAAGCTCATGTCATTTCTCCTGCAATAATCAATTGGTCGTTGAGCGGGGCGAGAACCGTGTCAAATGTGGCGGGGGGGCGGCTGTCTATGACGATGTGATCTGCTTCGGAAAGATGTCCGCCGACAGCGGCAGCACGGCGACCGAACTTGGTCGCGTCCGCTACTAGTATATTGTGACGGGCGTTTGCGCAGAGCGTCTGGCGGATCTGTACTTCGGTTGTGTGGAAATCCAGCAGACTGCCATCGCCATCAATGCCACCAACGCCGTATATCGCATAATCGGCACGGTAGCCTTCAAACAGCGCGAGGGCTGTGGTGCCAAGGATGTCACGGTCTGGCAGGCGCAGCTCGCCACCGGGCAATATGATCCGCACGTCGGGGGCTTCGGATAATGCCATTGCCGCGTTCAGGTTGTTGGTAATCACAGTGAGTCCTTGGCGGTGAGACAAGGCATCAGCGACAAGCGCAGGGGTGGTTCCAATTGAGAAAAACAGGGTTGCCCCATTGGGGATCAATTGCGCAACCTGGCCTGCAATTTGCTTTTTCGCATTCAGGTTCAGTGTTGTGCGTGCCGCATAGGGTAGGTTTGATGCGCCCTCAATGAATTCGGCACCGCCATGCAACCTGCGCAGCCTGCCTTGTTCGCACAGGGCATTGATGTCGCGCCGGATGGTATGGGGGGAAACAGCATGTGCCGCTGCGAGGCTGTCAACGCTGACCCGTCCGTCTGTGCGCGCTGTTTCAAGAATCATCAACTGTCTGTTCATATGCACTCCTGAATGTTCATATGAGCACCTTTGATTTCAAATTTGTGACGGTTTGCTCGATATCCGAAAATATGCGCGAAGGGTCTGATTCCCTAACTGCCCAAATTTGTTGCACACTGCATAAGATTTCCCTCCCCTTGCTGCGCTGCAGCAGGGGGGGGTGCAGCGCATTAAGCGCGTGTGGAGCTTTATTGTTTAAGGTGAGTAGCTTATGGATTGGTATTCCGAGGTGACATGGCTGCTATGTCATATCCGCCGGTTGCGGTGAGCAAATACGCCGCTTATCTCTGCAGTGCGGCGTAAATACTGCACCGCAGCAGTTATCGCGCATAAATGGAGACAGAAAATGGCTGATCGTTCACAAATGGCAGGCTCCCAAGGTAGCCACGGCAGTAACCTTATGGTTTCGGTATGGGCACTTGCGTCCGATTTCGCAGATTTCTTAACAAACGGTGCAAGCAAGGCGGGCCGTATCGCCAAAGCGGGTATCCACGCCATCCAAGTGGGTCGTATGCAATCGGTCTTGTCGCAGATGAGCGACGAACAGCTTGCTATAGTGGGTATCAGCCGTGATGAAATCCCGGCCCATGCTGCGCTTTTGATCGAAATGGACCCCGAACAATAGGGTATTGATGCAAATCTAGATCTCGACATCCGGTTCCGCCTCTCTGATAGGGTGCGGCGGAACATCTGGCCTTTGCCGCGTTGGGATCAGCAAGGTGCCAAAAAATTGCCTGATTGTAGGCAAATTGGCGACAATTATTCAGTATAGACACCTCTGTGTATCTAATTGATTTAATGGCTTAAATTTAACATAAATTCTCCATCTGACTGCCGCATAGTATTGCGAAGGAATTACATCAATAATTTCGCAAATGGTATGGGCAGATGGTAGTATCCTCAGACAATTCATCTAAAGAAACGACTGCGACAGAGCTAGAGCTTGACGAAAGCTCGCTTGAGGCAATCCGCTCGATCCTGACGGAAGAAATCGCACCTAAGCCTCGCCGTGGGCTGAGGCTTGGCGGAGGAAGTGACGCAGAGCCAGAGGCCGTGTCAAAGCCCCGTTCAAAAGCAGATATATTTCCGCCTCTCCAACGTCCAATCACGCAGGCCGAAGAGGACTTGCGTACCGAAGCTGCGCCCCGCAGCCGATTTTCACTGCGCCGCAAGCCCAAGGCGGCGAAGCCTAAGGCGATCCCAAAACCAAAGGCCCAGAAGGCAATCCCCGCCGCGCCGCGCGACTCTGCGAATATCGGAGATGGCCTTATAAGCCGGCTAAAAGGGTATCGCCCCAAGCCAGCCCATATCGCGCTTGCCTGTTTGGTGTTGTTCACCGTGTTTCGCCCTTGGTTGATGGCTGCGATCCTGTTTTTGATGGTGTTTACCGTCGTGGGTGTCTTCCTTGTGCTTGGGTACGACGGATTCTGGCAAGCTGCGTTGAAAATCGGCCGCTGGTACGCTAACCGCCGCCCCGAGCGGGCGGTGGAGTTACACGCGCGGCTGGATCGTTTTGCTTTGAAATGGGACGCATTCTTGGACCGCTTTCCAGACGGTACTGTTGACAGTTTATATCTACCTGACTTCGGTGAGATCGCCACAGCTGACGATCGTCATTCAGAAGCTGTGGAGCGTCGCCTTGCAGGGTTGCATGGGAAAGGTGCGTAGGGCATCTGCAAATTGCAGCCTTGAAACACAAGTCCACAGAGGCTAGATGCACCTAACTCGTTATTTCAGGATATGATCCATGGCCACCACCAATCCACTTCAATTTATTCAGCAAGTCCGCGCCGAAGTGGCCAAGGTCGTTTGGCCAACGCGCCGCGAAGTCATGTTGACCACTGTGATGGTATTCATCCTTGCGGCGCTTACCGCAGTATTCTTTGCACTGGTTGATATCATCATCCGCGGCGGGCTTCAGTACGTGTTGAATATGTTTGGCTAAAGCCAGACGTCGACAGTATGTGAAAAGTAAGCCTGCAAAAACTTCGGCAAACACTTGATTCCCCATGGCGTGTGGGCTAGTTCGCAGGCCAGCCTGTGGCATAAGCGTGCCGATTCGAGTAATGTTTCGCGCAGCGTTGCAGGCGGCATAGGCAATGCCTATGAATTTTAGGAATTCGCAAGCGTAGTTAACACGCTTCAGAACAAGGACGGAAAGAACAAATGGCAAAACGGTGGTATTCGGTCAGTGTCCTTTCCAACTTTGAGAAAAAGATCGCCGAACAGATTCGCACAACGGTTGCTGAACTGGAATTGGAAGATCAGATCGACGAAGTGCTGGTTCCGACCGAAGAAGTGATCGAAATCCGTCGCGGTAAGAAAGTCACAACCGAACGTCGCTTTATGCCGGGGTATGTGCTGGTGCACATGGAGATGTCCGATCGTGGCTATCACCTGATCAACTCGATCAACCGCGTCACAGGGTTCTTGGGCCCACAAGGCCGTCCAATGCCGATGCGCGATGCCGAGGTAACTGCGATCCTTGGCCGTGTTCAAGAGGGCGAAGAAGCACCCCGTACGCTTATTCACTTTGAAATTGGTGAGCGCGTTAAGGTTGCTGACGGTCCGTTCGAAGACTTCGACGGCATGGTTGAGCAAGTTGACGAAGAAAACCAGAAGCTCAAAGTTATGGTGTCCATCTTTGGTCGCGAGACTCCGGTTGAGCTGGACTTCACTCAGGTGAATAAGCAAGTTTAGTCGGGCATAGCTTGACGATAGAAATGATAGGCACCGCAGCAGCAAGCTGCGGTGTTTTTTTGTCTTTGAGGTTGAGGTGCTGTGGTTACGGGTGAAGGGCAGCTTGGAGCCCACACTTACTCTTGAACTCATCTTCACACTGCCTACTAAAATCACATATAAAAGTTGTCATATAAAGGGAGCGGACCATGCGAAAATCTGGACTTCTAGCTGCAGCAATTTCTTTGATGACGACGACGATAGCTAATGCTGATGACATTCGTTGGAAGCCTGAAACATTAAAAAAAGGCGATCACACCAGCATCAATCAAAGTCAAAATGGTTTGATCCATCATGTGTTTCGAGGAAAGTCTGGGAGATATTATGTGCTGGACAGCTATCGTGGCAAAACGCCTTCTGGGAAACCTGTCTTCATTACCTACCTAGATAAAGACGGCAATCAGGTCAGATGGGTGCGGAAAGATGGCTTTGAACTGAGGTTTTAGCCACACGACTGCACTCGAACACTTGGGCGCTGCCAGTACACGCAAACTAGTTCAGATGGAAAACGCGAAGTTCGTCTTAGGATCACAGAAGTTCACAGCAAGGGCTTCAAATTCAATGAGTATGATCAAAACGGCAAACGATTGTTCGGTGGTCAAATCGAACTAGACACCAAAGGGAATGCTGGAAACGGACGTCTCAGCGGAAACCAAGGTAATCAGCTCTTTCGCCTCGTAGCAAAGTCCTACAAATAGCGGTGCTCTTTTTGGTCGTAAGAGCCCACCTTCTCCTTAAGGGCTGTTCAGTTTGTCATGGCTCAACGACTGCAAAGTCCCGCTTAGCCGCTATTGCCCTTTTTGTGCGGGCAAAGTCGGAGTTACTTAAGCAATAAAGATATCATTTGATTTTGTGCTGTAAGTCCCCTAACATGCTGGTTCTAACGCTACGTGGCTTGCCGCGTGGCGAATCGTTTGTGGGAGGTGAAATGCGCGCGCGCAGTGAGCCAGACCACGCTAGAAAATGGACCACAACGCGTTGTGGTCTTGTAGGGCAGGGGAAACCTTGCCGATGACAAAGGAGAAGGCCAATGGCCAAGAAACTCGTCGGTACGATGAAGTTGCAAGTTAAAGCGGGTCAAGCAAACCCGTCCCCGCCAGTCGGTCCAGCATTGGGTCAACGCGGCATCAACATCATGGAATTCTGTAAGGCGTTCAACGCTAAAACTGCAGATCTGGAGCCAGGTGCGCCTTGCCCAACTGTGATCAGCTACTATCAGGACAAGTCCTTCACAATGGACATCAAGACGCCACCAGCGTCCTACTTCCTGAAGAAAGCTGCCAAAGTGAACTCCGGCGCGAAAACACCAAGCCGTGAAACTGTTGGTACCATCACAGCCAAGCAACTGCGCGAAATCGCAGAAGCAAAAATGGCCGATCTGTCTGCGAATGACGTAGAGCAGGCGATGAAAATCATTATGGGCTCCGCAAAGTCCATGGGCATCGAGGTTAAGTAATATGGCTAAACTTGGTAAGCGCACAGTCGCAGCTCGCGAAGCATTCGTTGGCAAAGAGAACCTCACAGTTGAAGATGCTGTGGCACTGATCAAAGGTAACGCAAACGCAAAGTTTGACGAAACCATCGAGATCGCAATGAACCTCGGCATTGACCCACGTCATGCTGACCAAATGGTTCGCGGCGTTGTTGGCCTGCCAAACGGCACGGGCAAAGACGTTCGAGTTGCTGTTTTTGCACGCGGCCCCAAAGCCGACGAAGCAAAAGAAGCTGGCGCGGATATCGTAGGCGCAGAAGACCTGATGGAAATCGTTCAGGGCGGCAAGATCGACTTTGATCGTTGCATCGCAACACCTGACATGATGCCTGTTGTTGGTCGTCTGGGCAAAGTGCTCGGCCCACGCAACCTGATGCCAAACCCAAAAGTCGGTACTGTGACTATGGATGTGGCTGCTGCTGTTAAAGCGGCCAAAGGTGGCGAAGTGCAGTTCAAAGCTGAAAAGGGCGGTGTCGTCCATGCAGGCGTTGGCAAAGCATCTTTTGACGCGGCCAAACTGGTTGAAAACATCCGCGCATTTGTAAGCGCAGTTGCCAAAGCACGTCCAACAGGCGCCAAAGGTGCCTATATGACAAAGATCGCATTGAGCTCCACAATGGGCCCGGGCGTGACTGTTTCAGTGGATAACGCTGCATCCGAGTAATCTCGGGTTTGTTGATTTGAGAAAGGGCGCTCCGATGGGGCGCCCTTTTTCGTTTTAGTATTCTTGATTTATCCCAAGGTCCGCTGTGCGGACAAACCTGTTAACGCACAGAACGTTAAGTGGTGGTTACTTCAAGTAATTCAATGCGATTTCCAAACGGATCGTTTACATAGATCCGCTTGATGTTGGGTAGGTCGATATCAGTTCGAAACTCAACACCTGATGCCTTGAGGTGGGCAATCGCGTGATCCAGTGAACTAACTTTAAAGCCCGGATGCGCCTTTTTGGCAGGTGAAAACGGGTTTTCCACTCCCAGATGCAGATGCACATTCTGGCTTTGAAACCAAACACCTCCGCGACCACGAAGCTCTTTCGGTTTTTTAACTTCATCGAATCCCAATGTTTTGCAGTAGAAGCCACGGGCGTCATCCTCCCTACCCTTGGGCATCGCAATTTGGATGTGGTGAAGTTCTTCAATCATATCGCCCAGTCTCCAGCCTTCATTGGCTCACTGAAGTTAGCATACAATTACATACAATAACGCATAGCCAAAAATTAATACGGTCATTTTGGGCTCAAACCAGACATTAGCTGCACTGCACTGACGCGTTGTTGCGGTTCTTCTGGCTTTAGCCCAAGTTTCGCTCTTGGCATTCCGTTCAATTCAGACTAATTCAACCCTTGCAACCAAGCGCACGATTCGTCGTGCGCTTTTTGCGCTTCGTCCGAGATGGCGGGTAGGCTGGGTAACCAGTCTATAATTCCTGCCTGAGATGGGGAATGACTATAGATTTTTCAGGGCTTTGCTCTCGGATGATCTTGGGAAGGACCCGTAAGGACCCGACGTCGGGCATTTGTCCGGCAAAACGAGCCCGGAGGGTCACCCCTCCGATAACTTTGGAGAGAAACTGTGGATAGAGCACAAAAAGAACAGTTGGTCGACGAACTCGGCCAAATCTTTGAAAGCTCTGGCGTAGTAGTGGTTAGCCACTACGTCGGTCTGACAGTTGCTGAAATGCAGGATCTTCGCGCGCGGGCAACCGCTGCGGGTGGGTCTGTGCGTGTTGCCAAAAACCGGCTCGCCAAGATCGCCCTTGAGGGCAAGCCATGCGCAAGCATTGCTGACCTTCTGACGGGTATGACCGTTCTGACCTATTCTGAGGATCCTGTAGCTGCGGCTCGGGTTGCTCAAGAATTCGCCAAAGAGAATGACAAACTTGTTATTCTCGGTGGTGCAATGGGTGAGAATGCGTTGGACGCCGCCGGTGTTGAAGCCGTGTCCAAGATGCCTTCGCGCGAGGAGCTTATCTCCACGATCGCTGGCATGCTGGGCGCACCTGCTTCCAACATCGCGGGGGCCATTGGCGCACCTGCAAGCAACATCGCATCCATCTTGTCTACGATCGAAGACAAGGCTGCGTAAGCGACAATATCGTCAAATCGGCGTGTTAGTTGATACTACACGTTGGAACACACATATCGTTAACGGAAAGAGCTAAAACATGGCTGATCTGAAAAAACTGGCAGAAGACATCGTTGGTCTGACACTGCTTGAAGCACAAGAACTGAAAACAATCCTCAAAGACGAGTACGGCATCGAGCCTGCAGCCGGTGGCGCAGTCATGATGGCGGGCCCTGCAGACGGCGCAGCCGCTGCTGAGGAAAAAACTGAATTCGACGTCGTTCTGAAGAACGCCGGCGCATCCAAAATCAACGTGATCAAAGAAGTTCGCGGCATCACAGGCCTTGGCCTGAAAGAAGCCAAAGACTTGGTTGAAGCCGGTGGCAAAATCAAAGAAGGCGTTGATAAAGCCGAAGCAGACGAAATCAAAGCCAAGCTGGAAGCAGCTGGCGCAGAAGTCGAGCTGGCCTAAGCCTAGCGGTGGGTTCACACCCACCCTACATGGCAAACGCCTGGTAGGGTGGGTGAAACCCACACACGTGACTGGCTGGACGGGGTTAATTCCTCGTCCAGCCAAACCTTTCTTGAAAGGCACTTTGTTCAAGTGTCTCTCTGGAGAGGTCCAATGGTCGGAAGGGGTGCGGTGGGACGCGCTCCAGCATAGACTGGACTTAACCGCTCTTATGGGTGTGCATCGCGGCCCCGGCGATGGCGCATTCGGCAAGAGACACGAAAGGTGACACGACACATGGCACAATCCTTCCTTGGCCAGAAGCGTTTACGTAAATATTATGGCAAAATCCGCGAAGTGCTGGAAATGCCGAACCTCATTGAGGTTCAGAAGTCTTCATATGACTTGTTCCTGAATTCAGGCGATGCTGAAACCCCCACCGATGGTGATGGTATTCAGGGCGTTTTCCAGTCGGTTTTCCCGATTAAGGATTTCAACGAGACATCCATTCTTGAGTACGTAAAATACGAGCTCGAAAAGCCGAAATACGACGTAGAGGAATGCCAGCAGCGCGACATGACATATGCCGCACCGCTTAAGGTCACGCTCCGTCTGATCGTGTTTGATGTGGATGAAGATACTGGCGCCAAGTCGGTCAAGGACATCAAAGAGCAAGACGTCTTTATGGGCGACATGCCGTTGATGACGCCAAACGGTACGTTTGTTGTAAACGGTACCGAGCGTGTTATCGTGTCCCAGATGCACCGTTCACCGGGTGTGTTCTTTGACCACGATAAAGGTAAAACGCACTCTTCAGGTAAACTCCTGTTCGCTTGCCGTATTATTCCTTACCGCGGTTCGTGGTTGGATTTTGAATTCGACGCAAAAGACATCGTGTTCTGCCGTATTGACCGTCGTCGCAAGCTGCCTGTCACCACGCTGCTGTATTCTCTTGGCCTTGACCAAGAAGCGATCATGGATGCCTATTACAACACCGTTACCTACCGTCTTGAGGCGGGCAAGGGCTGGGTTGCACCGTTCTTCCCGGAGCGGGTTCGTGGCACACGTCCCACCTATGATATCGTAGACGCAGATAGCGGTGAGATCCTGTTCGAAGCAGGTAAGAAAGTGACGCCTCGCGCGGTTAAGAAATTGATCGACGAAGGCAACGTGACATCCTTGCTGCTGCCTTACGATCACATTCAGGGCACGTTCGTATCCAAAGACATCATCAACGAAGAAACGGGCGCGATTTACGTCGAGGCCGGTGACGAGATGACACTGGAGTATGACAAAGACGGCACGTTGATCGGTGGCACAGCCAAAGAACTGATCGACGCGGGCATCACCGAAATCCCATTGTTGGATATCGATAACGTCAACGTTGGCCCCTATATGCGTAACACCATGGCGGCAGATAAAAACATGAACCGCGACACTGCGCTCATGGATATCTACCGCGTGATGCGTCCGGGTGAGCCGCCCACAGTTGAAGCCGCGTCGAACCTGTTCGACACGCTGTTCTTCGATTCCGAGCGTTATGACCTGTCGGCTGTTGGTCGTGTGAAGATGAACATGCGTTTGGCATTGGAAAAAGAAGACACCCAGCGCACGTTGGACCGCGATGATATCGTTGCATGTATCAAAGCGCTGGTTGACCTGCGCGATGGCCGTGGCGACATCGACGACATTGACCACCTTGGTAACCGTCGTGTGCGTTCCGTTGGCGAATTGATGGAAAACCAGTACCGTGTTGGCCTGCTCCGTATGGAGCGTGCGATCAAGGAACGTATGTCTTCTGTCGAAATCGACACCGTCATGCCACAAGACTTGATCAACGCAAAACCAGCGGCTGCTGCGGTACGTGAATTCTTCGGCTCTTCGCAGCTGTCGCAGTTTATGGACCAAACCAACCCGCTGTCCGAGGTCACGCACAAGCGTCGCCTTTCAGCGCTTGGACCAGGTGGTCTGACACGTGAGCGTGCAGGCTTTGAAGTACGTGACGTTCACCCGACCCACTATGGTCGGATGTGTCCGATTGAAACGCCTGAAGGTCCAAACATTGGTTTGATCAACTCGCTGGCTACTTTTGCCCGCGTGAACAAATATGGTTTCATCGAAACACCTTACCGCAAGGTAAAAGACGGTATCGTTTCGGATGACGTTCAATACATGTCCGCGACCGAAGAAATGCGCCACACTGTGGCGCAGGCCAACGCGCACCTTGATGAAAACATGAAGTTCGTAAACGATCTGGTTTCGACACGTAAATCGGGTGACTATACACTGTCACCTTCGATGAACGTAGACCTGATCGACGTTTCGCCAAAGCAGTTGGTCTCGGTCGCTGCGTCTTTGATCCCCTTCCTTGAGAATGACGATGCGAACAGGGCCTTGATGGGCTCGAACATGCAACGTCAGGCTGTGCCATTGCTGCGTGCAGAAGCGCCGCTGGTGGGTACAGGTATCGAAGAAGTTGTTGCACGCGATTCCGGTGCTGCCTATATGGCCCGCCGCGCTGGCGTGATTGACCAAGTGGATGCGACACGTATCGTTATCCGCGCAACAGAAGACCTTGAGTTGGGCGACGCAGGCGTAGACATCTACCGCATGCGCAAGTTCCAACGCTCTAACCAGAACACCTGCATCAACCAGCGTCCGCTGGTGAAAGTGGGTGAGACGGTTACAAAAGGTCAGGTTATTGCTGACGGTCCATCCACAGACATGGGTGAACTGGCTCTTGGTAAAAACGTGATTGTCGCGTTTATGCCTTGGAATGGTTATAACTACGAAGACTCCATCCTGATCTCCGAGCGTGTATCGCGTGACGACGTGTTTACTTCGATCCACATCGAAGAATTTGAAGTCGCCGCCCGTGATACCAAGCTTGGGCCAGAGGAAATCACACGCGATATTCCAAACGTTGGTGAAGAAGCGCTGCGCAACCTCGACGAGGCTGGCATCGTGTATATCGGTGCAGACGTTGAGCCGGGTGACATTCTGGTTGGTAAGATCACGCCAAAAGGCGAAAGCCCGATGACGCCGGAAGAGAAACTCTTGCGCGCCATCTTTGGTGAAAAAGCATCGGACGTGCGTGATACCTCGCTGCGTGTGAAACCGGGTGATTTCGGTACGGTCGTAGAAGTACGTGTGTTCAACCGCCACGGTGTGGAAAAAGACGAACGTGCGCTGCAAATCGAGCGTGAAGAAGTCGAACGTCTGGCGCGTGACCGCGACGATGAGATGGCGATCCTTGATCGCAACATCTTTGCGCGTCTGCGTGAAGTGATCCTTGGCAAAGTAGCTGTCAAAGGTCCACGCGGCGTCAAGCCAAACGCACAGATCACCGAAGAAGTGTTGGACGAAGTCCTGACACGCGGTCAGTGGTGGCAGATCGCCCTCGAAGACGAGGACGATGCGAAAATCGTTGAAGCGTTGAACGAGCAGTACGAGATCCAGAAACGGGCCTTGGATGCGCGCTTTGAGGACAAAGTCGAGAAAGTACGCCGTGGCGATGATCTGCCCCCAGGTGTGATGAAGATGGTCAAAGTATTCGTAGCGGTGAAGCGCAAGCTGCAGCCGGGCGATAAAATGGCCGGTCGTCACGGGAACAAGGGTGTTATCTCCAAAGTGGTCCCGATGGAGGACATGCCGTTCCTCGAAGACGGTACACCGGTCGATTTCTGTCTGAACCCGCTGGGTGTTCCATCGCGTATGAACGTTGGTCAGATTTTGGAAACACACATGGGCTGGGCCGCACGCGGTCTGGGCATCAACGTGGACGAGGCGCTGCAAGAATATAAGCGTTCCGGCGATATGACCCCTGTGCGTGAAGCGATGAAGCTGGCCTACGGCGATGATGTCTACGACGAAGGCATCGCTGGTATGGAAGAGGATGACCTTCTGGAAGCGGCGGGCAACGTGACCCGCGGTGTGCCAATTGCGACACCTGTTTTTGACGGGGCCAAGGAAGCGGACGTAAATGACAGCCTTGCACGTGCAGGCTTCGATACATCCGGTCAATCGGTTCTGTTCGATGGTCGCACAGGCGAGCAGTTTAGCCGCAAGGTTACTGTTGGCGTGAAATACCTGCTGAAACTGCACCACCTTGTGGATGACAAAATCCACGCGCGTTCGACCGGACCATACTCGCTGGTTACCCAGCAGCCATTGGGCGGTAAAGCACAGTTCGGTGGTCAGCGCTTTGGTGAGATGGAAGTCTGGGCACTTGAAGCCTACGGCGCTGCATACACCTTGCAGGAAATGCTGACCGTGAAATCGGATGACGTTGCTGGCCGTACAAAAGTGTACGAGAGCATCGTCAAGGGCGAGGACAACTTCGAGGCAGGTATTCCTGAATCGTTCAACGTTCTGGTCAAAGAAGTCCGGGGCCTCGGCCTGAACATGGAACTCCTGGATGCGGAGGATGAAGAGTAGGGCATAGCCGGAATTTAACATTCCAGACTGCCCTTTGAGAGAAGGGCAGTCCCTCTCTCCACCGCTTTCGAGAATAAATCTAAGGATTGAAAATGAACCAGGAACTTACAAACAACCCGTTCAACCCGGTTGCACCTACAAAAACGTTTGACGAGATCAAGGTTTCCCTTGCTTCGCCAGAGCGTATTTTGTCGTGGTCTTTCGGTGAGATCAAAAAGCCAGAAACCATCAACTATCGTACGTTCAAGCCAGAGCGTGACGGTCTGTTCTGTGCGCGTATCTTTGGACCAATCAAAGACTACGAATGTCTGTGCGGCAAATACAAACGCATGAAGTATCGCGGCGTTGTCTGCGAAAAATGTGGTGTTGAAGTTACGCTGCAAAAAGTGCGCCGTGACCGTATGGGCCACATCGAACTGGCATCGCCAGTGGCACACATCTGGTTCCTCAAGTCTCTGCCATCGCGGATTGGCTTGATGCTGGACATGACCCTGCGTGATCTTGAGCGTGTTCTCTACTTTGAAAACTACGTTGTCATCGAGCCGGGCCTGACGGACCTCACCTACGGTCAAATGCTGACCGAAGAAGAGTATATGGATGCGCAAGACGGCTATGGCATGGATGCGTTCACCGCTAACATCGGTGCAGAAGCGATCCGTGAAATGCTGGCCGCGATCGACCTCGAAGCCGAGGCCGACCAACTGCGTGAAGAGCTGAAAGTCGCCACAGGTGAGTTGAAGCCGAAGAAGATCATCAAACGCCTCAAAGTGGTTGAGTCCTTCCTTGAATCTGGCAACCGTCCTGAGTGGATGGTTCTGACAGTGATCCCCGTGATCCCGCCAGAACTGCGCCCACTGGTACCGCTGGATGGTGGCCGCTTTGCGACCTCCGATCTGAACGACCTGTACCGCCGCGTAATCAACCGTAACAACCGTTTGAAGCGTCTGATCGAACTGCGCGCGCCCGATATCATCGTGCGTAACGAAAAACGTATGTTGCAGGAATCTGTGGATGCGTTGTTTGACAACGGCCGTCGTGGCCGTGTGATCACGGGTGCCAACAAACGTCCGTTGAAATCACTCTCCGACATGCTGAAAGGTAAGCAAGGTCGCTTCCGTCAGAACCTTTTGGGTAAGCGCGTCGACTTCTCTGGCCGATCAGTCATTGTGACGGGCCCCGAGTTGAAGCTGCACCAATGTGGTCTGCCGAAAAAGATGGCCTTGGAGCTGTTCAAGCCGTTCATCTACTCGCGCCTTGAAGCAAAAGGTCTGTCTTCGACAGTCAAGCAAGCCAAAAAGCTGGTGGAAAAAGAGCGTCCCGAAGTGTGGGACATCTTGGATGAAGTTATCCGCGAACACCCAGTCATGCTGAACCGTGCGCCTACCTTGCACCGTCTTGGTATTCAGGCGTTTGAACCCGTCTTGATCGAGGGTAAAGCCATCCAGCTGCACCCGCTGGTTTGTTCGGCCTTTAACGCTGACTTTGACGGCGACCAAATGGCGGTTCACGTGCCGCTTTCGCTGGAAGCCCAGCTGGAAGCACGCGTCTTGATGATGTCCACGAACAACGTTCTGTCGCCTGCAAACGGCGCGCCGATCATTGTTCCTTCACAGGATATGATCTTGGGCCTCTATTACGTCACGCTTGAGCGTGAAGGTATGAAAGGTCAGGGCAAAGTGTTCGGCACCGTCGACGAAGTGCAGCACGCACTCGACGCGGGTGAAGTACATCTGCACGCCAAAATCCAAGCGCGGATCAAACAGATCGATAACGAAGGCAACGAAGTTATCATTCGTTTCGACACCACTCCGGGCCGTATGCGTCTGGGTGCCTTGCTGCCGCTGAACGCAAAAGCGCCGTTTGACCTGGTCAACCGTTTGCTGCGTAAGAAAGAAGTGCAGCAGGTCATCGATACGGTTTACCGTTATTGTGGTCAGAAAGAATCCGTCATCTTCTGTGACCAGATCATGACATTGGGTTTCCGCGAAGCTTTCAAAGCCGGGATTTCGTTTGGTAAAGACGACATGTTGATCCCAGACAGCAAATGGCCACTGGTTGAAGAAACCCGTGACCAAGTGCGCGACTTTGAACAGCAGTACATGGACGGCCTGATTACTCAGGGTGAAAAGTACAACAAAGTGGTCGATGCATGGTCAAAGTGTAACGACAAAGTCACCGACGCGATGATGGGTGCGATTTCCGATACCACATACGCCGAAGACGGTTCCGAAAATGAACCAAACTCGGTTTACATGATGGCTCACTCCGGTGCGCGTGGTTCGGTTACGCAGATGAAACAGCTGGGCGGTATGCGTGGTCTGATGGCCAAGCCGAACGGCGATATCATCGAAACACCGATCATTTCGAACTTTAAAGAAGGTCTGACCGTTCTTGAGTACTTCAACTCGACACACGGTGCGCGGAAAGGTCTGTCGGATACGGCTCTGAAAACGGCTAACTCCGGTTACCTGACACGTCGTCTGGTGGATGTGGCGCAAGATTGCATCGTTCGTATGCATGATTGTGGTACAGACGTTGCGATCACAGCAACCGCTGCGGTCAACGATGGCGAAGTTGTTTCTTCGCTGGCCGAGCGTCTGTTGGGTCGTGTTGTTGCAGAAGACATCATGCGTCCAGGTACAGAAGAAGTTCTGATCGCCAACGGCACAATCGTTGACGAACGTCTGGCTGACATCATCGACGAAGCCTCTGTTGCCTCTGCACGGATCCGTTCACCACTGACATGTGAGGCCGAAGAAGGCGTCTGCGCAATGTGCTACGGTCGTGACCTTGCACGTGGTACACTTGTGAACCAAGGTGAAGCGGTGGGTATCATCGCGGCGCAGTCGATTGGTGAACCGGGTACACAGCTGACAATGCGGACATTCCACATTGGTGGCGTTGCGCAGGGTGGCCAGCAGTCCTTCCAAGAAGCAGGTCAGGCCGGTAAAATCCGCTTTGAGAACAGCAACACGCTGCAAAACTCTTCGGATGAAACCATGGTCATGGGCCGCAACATGAAACTGTTGATCATCGATGAAAACGGTGATGAGCGAGCGAGCCACAAAGTGGGTTACGGTACCAAGCTGTTTGTCAAAGAGGGCCAGTCTATTGCCCGTGGCGACAAACTGTACGAATGGGACCCCTACACGCTGCCGATTATTGCGGAAGCCAAAGGTATTGCCAAACACGTCGATCTGATCTCAGGCATCTCTGTCAAAGACGAGACCGATGACGCGACAGGCATGACCCAGAAAATCGTGATCGATTGGCGCTCTGCCGCCAAAGGTAACGAGCTGAAGCCAGAAATCATTCTGGTTGATGCAGATGGTGAACCTGTCCGTAACTCTGCTGGCAATCCGATCACCTACCCGATGTCCGTAGACGCGATTATGTCTATGGAAGAAGGTAGCGACGTTGAAGCGGGTGACGTTCTGGCGCGTATTCCGCGTGAAGGCGCCAAGACCAAGGACATTACCGGTGGTCTGCCACGTGTTGCGGAACTCTTTGAGGCACGCCGCCCCAAAGACCACGCGATCATCGCGGAAATCGACGGCTATGTGCGTTACGGCAAAGACTACAAGAACAAGCGCCGCATCGCGATCGAGAGCTCGGAAGATCCGGATCACAAGGTCGAATACATGGTGCCCAAGGGCAAGCACATCCCAGTGGCCGAAGGCGACTTTGTCCAGAAGGGCGATTACATCATGGACGGCAATCCAGCGCCGCATGACATTCTCGCCATTATGGGTGTCGAAGCTTTGGCTGACTATATGATCGACGAAGTTCAGGACGTTTACCGCCTGCAAGGTGTGAAGATTAACGACAAACACATCGAAGTCATCGTGCGTCAAATGTTGCAGAAATGGGAAATCCAGGAATCTGGTGATACCACGCTGCTCAAAGGCGAACACGTAGACAAGCTGGAATTCGACCAAGCCAACGAAAAGGCGATCTCTAAAGGGGGCCGTGTTGCCAAAGGCGAACCGATCCTCTTGGGTATCACCAAGGCGTCGCTGCAAACCCGCAGCTTCATCTCGGCGGCATCCTTCCAAGAGACCACACGTGTTCTGACCGAGGCATCTGTCCAAGGTAAGCGCGATAAACTGGTTGGCTTGAAAGAGAACGTCATCGTGGGTCGTCTGATCCCTGCGGGTACTGGTGGGGCAACCCAACAGATGCGCCGTGTGGCTGCTGATCGTGATAACGTTGTTGTCGAAGCACGCCGTATCGAAGCGGAAAAAGCTGCTGCACTTGCTGCACCAGTTGCGCCTGCGTCCGATGTGGTTGGCGGCGATGTGTTCTCTGACACGTCCGGGTTTGACGAGGAAAGCCGCGATTAAGTCGCGCCTTTTCTAACTGATCTGATAGGCCCCCGTATCCCAAGGATGCGGGGGCTTTTCTGTTTGCGGGTGGTTTGAAATACGAGAGAACTGCATGCTATGGATTGCTCTGTCTGTGATGTTCGCGCACAGTCCAAGGGAAGCATAGGAATGACCGATGTCCCCAAATACTGCCGGTGCGTTACTCATGATGGCCTCTATGGCTGCGTTTGTTACAAATGACACTTTTCTAAAACTGACAGGTGGCACATTGCCCCTGTTTCAGTTGGTTTTTATGCGCAGCATTATGGGAACCATACTCATCCTCATAGTAGCGCGAAGCCTCGGACCTTTGCGCCTCTATGCCTCAACGCATGACAAATGGGTTATCGTTCTGCGGAGTTTGGCCGAGGTTCTGACAGCCTATCTATTTCTCAACGCGTTGTTCCACATGCCATTGGGGAACCTCACCGCGATCATGCAGGTTGTGCCGCTTACAGTAACACTCGGCTCTGCGCTGATCTTTCGCGAAGCTGTGGGTTGGCGCCGCATGCTGGCCATTGCCGTAGGGCTAGGGGGGGTGTTGCTGATTATCCGCCCAGGTGGCGATGGTTTTAATGTGTGGTCAATCTATGCGCTGGGGGCTGTTGCTGGCGTCACTGTGCGTGACCTTATAACGCGTAGTCTGTCACATGAAGTCTCGGGCATGACGGTTACGCTGGGCACTATGGTATGTGTCCTTATCGCGACGGGCCTTGCTTCGCTTACGGAGGAATGGCAGCCCGTCTCAGGTGAATCTGTGAAATTCATTGGCGGCGCCGCTGTCTTTGTCTCCATCGGGTATTTTGCGGGCATTCAGGCCATGCGTAGGGGTGATGTCGCCTTTAACGCGCCATTTCGCTATACGGGATTGATCGCCGCGATGATCATCGGATTTCTTGTGTTCGACGAAGTCCCCAAACCTCTGACGTTTCTTGGCGCGGGCATAGTCATGACGACAGGCTTGTTCACCTTCTACCGCGAGCGCAAGCTGTCAAAGAGCGCGTGAGAACACCTCTCGTACATGGCTGTCCTTGATCCCGAAGGTCGCCTCGATATGGGCTGCCTGCGCGGCGGACACGGGTTGGTAATCAAAGTCGTTCTTACTGCTCTTCATCCGGCTGTCGTTATAGCCATTATGGCCGCGCAGCATCATGTCTTCACCTGTGTAGGTGAGTGTGGGCATAGTTTTCCACAGATTGTGATGGCCGTGGCTCATGATGGTATCATCGCTACCCGCCTGCACGATAATCCCCAGTGCAATGGCCGAATAGGGGTAATGATAGGGCCAAAGCTTCAGCCCCTCTCGGTCAGCCTTAAAGACATAGCCTTGGTTGAAGTCGATCGCGACCGAACTGTGCCGCGCGGTAATTGCGCTTAAATCACGCGCGGCCTGCTTGAACTTCTCAACAAAGCTCAATGCCATTGCATCATCGTCGTCCAGCCGGAATTGCAGGCATGGTGTGTCAGGGGGCCTCGCCAATTATTGATGGCTTTTGCCATAATCTTGCGATGTGGCCGCGGCGGAAATTGTTTAATCACACATTGTGGGACATGCGCAGTGAGATCCTGTAACCGCTTGAGGTGTTGGGGAGGGAGCCACTTTCCAGTTACAATAAGAAAGGTAAAGTCGGGATCGGTTTGCGCCGCGACACTGGGAAGGGTGATGGCTTCGAACAGGAGAAAGCGTTCTTCTATACGGGCGTCGTCAAAAAGGTATGCAGCCACGTCAGTCTGGTTGTCCCGTCCATTCTGAAAACCGCCACGCCCGACACATGAGAACCGGCAGAGCCCGACTGTTCGCATCTTAACTGCCCTTAAAAATTTGCTGAACGTGGTCGATGTCTATGGCAAAGCGTTTGTGAAATCTCTTGGCATCTTCAAAACTCAACGGTGTGACCTGCACACCTTTGACTGCTTTTTGTCTACTGTCATTGGATTCATTATGTCCACGTACAAACATCCGCGGTTCATCAAAGCTGACGGCGGGCATGAAGCGATTGATCTTGTTATGGGCAAAATTCATGATCGTCAGGTGACAATCGCCCTTCACCCACATGCCAAGAGCCGCGACATCAAAAGGCCGAAAGATTTCCGTGGCCGCAATACCATCTGCGCTGTACTCGGCGATGTAACCTTTGGTCCAGTCAAACGCGACGGATTTATGCTGGGCAGTCAGTACGGCACAATCCGCTGCCGCTTTACGCAAGCGTTCAACAAAATCCACAGCAACAGCGTCATCATCGTCCAACCGAAATTGCAGGCAAGGCTGTGAAAAATCGCGCCGTGCGGCGTTTAGAATTTGTTTCATCACTTCGCGTTGCGGGCGCGGAGGTTCGGCATGGATGCAGGCCTGCGGGATATCTGAAATCAGAGCTTCAAGCCGCTTCACGTGGTGGGCGGGAAGTTGATCACCGATGACGATGATCAATTCAAAGTCAGAATCGGTCTGGGCGTGGAGAGAGGGCAGGGCCACTGCCTCAAACAACCGGAACCTTTCCTCCAAGCGGGACTCACTATAAAGATACGCGATCCGCTCTTCTATGGTGTCGTGATCAACCTGAAACCCGCCAATTGCGGGGTATGAAAACCGGCATAGACCAATTACTTGCAGTGTCACGGCATCCCTCATTCGCTTTTTGCGAACTATGGAGGGGTAAGGCAGTGCTTGGCAAGGGATGGCTGGTATTGACACGTCTGGCGACTCTGCGTATATGCCCAATATCTCGCTAATGGGGGTCGCCCCTGACGCGCATATCATATCGCATGTGGTCAAGATCCAGGCCGCCTTAATTGGCCCGATCCTCTGAAAGCATAGCCGCCTCGCTTACCTCGGTACGGAAGCGTCGCGGCCATATTGCTTTGGATCATGTGTTTCAGTCACGCTGCCGGACGCGCGCAGCATACTATTCACCGCAGGGGCTTTGCTTCTGCACTAAAGACAGCAACACGGGGATAAAACCGGAATGCCAACAATTCAGCAGCTGATCCGCAAACCGCGCCAGCCGAAACGCAAAACATCGAAATCCATGCACCTGCAGGAATGCCCGCAGAAGCGTGGCGTATGTACGCGCGTTTATACAACCACACCTAAAAAGCCTAACTCCGCGATGCGGAAAGTGGCCAAGGTTCGCTTGACCAACGGTTTTGAGGTCATCTCCTACATCGGCGGCGAAAGCCACAACCTTCAGGAACACTCTGTGGTTCTGATCCGTGGCGGCCGTGTAAAAGACCTTCCAGGTGTACGTTACCACGTCGTTCGCGGTGTTCTCGATACGCAAGGCGTTAAAGATCGTAAGCAGCGTCGCTCCAAGTACGGCGCCAAGCGTCCGAAGTAAGGTCATTGCTGGCCGGGTGCGTGTCATCCGGCTGTTACATTCCGACAATATGCAACGCCCAGCGATGCACCCCGCTAAGAGGAAGACAAAAAGATGTCACGCCGTCACGCCGCTGAAAAACGCGAAGTACTGCCAGACGCCAAGTTCGGCGATCTGGTTTTGACCAAATTCATGAACAACCTGATGATCGATGGTAAGAAATCGACCGCAGAGCGTATCGTGTACAACGCATTCGATCGCGTTGAAGCCAAAATCAAACGCGCACCAGTGGAAGTATTCCACGAAGCGCTTGAAAACATCCAGCCATCCGTCGAAGTGCGCTCGCGCCGCGTCGGTGGTGCGACTTATCAGGTTCCAGTAGAAGTTCGCCCAGAGCGCCGCGTTGCTCTTGCGATCCGCTGGTTGATCAAAGCCGCACGTGCGCGCAACGAAAATACCATGGAAGAGCGCCTTGCAGGCGAGCTGATGGACGCAGTTCAGTCCCGTGGTACAGCCGTTAAAAAGCGTGAAGATACGCATAAAATGGCCGACGCGAACAAAGCATTCAGCCACTACCGCTGGTAATATATCCATTGTCAGGGCTGCGATACGCGTAGCCCTGAACCTTTATCAAAGCAAAACCTCTTAAGGAAGCTTTACAAATGGCACGCGACTACACCCTCGAAAAATATCGTAACTTCGGTATTATCGCGCACATCGACGCTGGTAAAACCACCGTTTCCGAACGCATCCTGTTCTATACGGGCAAGAACCACACAATGGGCGAAACCCATGATGGTGCTGGCACGATGGACTGGATGGAGCAAGAGCAAGAGCGTGGCATTACGATCACCTCGGCTGCGACAACCACGTTCTGGGAACGTACCGAAACTGGCACCGAGCCAGACGGCCCAAAGCACCGCATGAACATCATTGACACACCAGGCCACGTTGACTTCACAATCGAAGTTGAGCGTTCGCTGGCTGTTCTCGATGGCGCGGTTGTGGTTCTTGACGGTAACGCTGGTGTTGAGCCGCAGACCGAAACCGTATGGCGTCAGGCTGACCGCTATAAAGTTCCGCGTATGGTTTTTGTTAACAAAATGGACAAAATCGGCGCAGACTTCTTTAACTGCGTTACCATGATCGAAGACCGCACTGGTGCGCGTGCTATTCCTATCGCACTGCCAATCGGCTCTGAAACCGCACTTGAAGGTTTGATTGATCTTGTGACCATGGAGGAATGGTTGTGGCAGGGCGAAGACCTTGGCGCGTCATGGATCAAAGCACCAATCCGTGCGGACCTTGCTGATGAAGCTGCTGAATGGCGCGAAAAGCTGCTTGAAGCCGCTGTTGAGCAAGACGACGATGCAATGGAAGCCTATCTTGAGGGCAACGAACCAGATGTGAAAACACTGCGCGCGTTGATCCGCAAATCTTGCCTTTCCTTGTCTTTCGTTCCTGTTCTTGGTGGTTCTGCGTTTAAGAACATCGGTGTTCAGCCGTTGCTGAACGCTGTTCTTGACTATCTGCCAAGCCCGCTGGACGTTGTTGATTACATGGGCTTTAAGCCAGGCGACGAAACAGAGACGCGTAACATCCCGCGCCGTGCCGACGACGATATGGCCTTCTCTGCGCTTGCGTTCAAAATCATGAACGACCCCTTCGTGGGTTCCTTGACCTTTACACGGATCTACTCCGGTAAATTGGCCAAGGGTGACACAATGCTCAACTCTACCAAGGGTAACAAAGAGCGTGTTGGTCGTATGATGATGATGCACTCCAACGAACGCGAGGAAATCAGCGAAGCGTTTGCTGGTGACATTATTGCGCTTGGCGGTTTGAAGAACACAACAACAGGTGACACAATCTGTGCACCAAACGACCCAGTTGTTCTTGAAACGATGACCTTCCCTGATCCAGTGATCGAGATCGCTGTCGAGCCAAAGACAAAAGCAGACCAAGAAAAGATGGGCATCGCCCTTCAGCGTCTGTCGGCAGAAGATCCATCCTTCCGTGTTGAGACCGATATTGAATCTGGTCAAACCATCATGAAGGGCATGGGCGAACTTCACCTCGACATCCTTGTTGATCGTATGAAGCGCGAATTCAAAGTTGAAGCCAACATTGGTGCGCCTCAGGTTGCTTACCGTGAGACCATCAGCCGCGAAGCTGAAATCACGTACACGCACAAGAAACAGTCGGGTGGTTCAGGTCAGTTTGCTGAAGTGAAGATGATCATCTCACCAACAGAGCCAGGCGAAGGTTACTCCTTTGAAAGCCGCGTTGTTGGCGGTTCGGTGCCAAAGGAATACATCCCAGGCGTCGAAAAGGGCATCAAATCTGTTATGGACTCCGGTCCATTGGCGGGCTTCCCAGTTATCGACTTCAAGGTTGCGCTCATCGAGGGCAAATACCACGATGTTGACTCCTCGGTTCTTGCATTCGAAATCGCGGCCCGTATGGGCATGCGTGAAGGTATGCGCAAAGCCGGTGCGAAGATGCTTGAGCCCATCATGAAAGTCGAAGTTGTCACACCAGAAGAATACACTGGTGGCATCATCGGCGATCTGACATCACGTCGCGGTCAGGTACAGGGTCAGGACACCCGCGGTAACGCGATTGCCATTGACGCATTTGTGCCTCTCGCGAACATGTTCGGCTACATCAACAACCTGCGCTCCATGTCTTCTGGCCGTGCGAACTTTACAATGCAGTTCGGTCACTACGATGCGGTCCCACAGAACCTCTCCGACGAGATTCAAGCCAAATTCGCTTAACAAGGACGGCTCGCAGCAGTGCTGCGGGCCTGTCCAAACGGTGGGCGACACGTCGCGCACTGCCTCTATCTGAATTGAACATTAAGGAGCCAACACCATGGCAAAGGCAAAGTTTGAACGTAACAAACCACACGTCAACATCGGCACAATTGGCCACGTTGACCACGGCAAAACGACACTGACAGCTGCGATCACGAAGTACTTCGGTGACTTCAAGGCGTACGATCAGATTGACGGCGCGCCCGAAGAAAAAGCACGTGGCATCACGATCTCCACAGCGCACGTTGAGTACGAAACCGAAGCACGTCACTATGCACACGTTGACTGCCCAGGCCACGCTGACTATGTGAAAAACATGATCACCGGTGCGGCGCAGATGGACGGCGCGATCCTTGTTGTGAACGCAGCAGACGGCCCAATGCCACAGACGCGCGAGCACATCCTGCTCGGCCGTCAGGTTGGCATCCCGTACATGGTTGTTTACATGAACAAAGTTGACCAAGTAGACGACGAAGAGCTGCTGGAACTGGTCGAAATGGAAATCCGTGAGCTGTTGTCTTCCTATGACTACCCTGGCGACGATATCCCAATCATCCCTGGTTCTGCACTTGCAGCCATGGAAGGCCGCGATCCAGAAATCGGTGAAGAATCCATCAAGAAATTGATGGCAGCTGTTGATGAATACATCCCGACACCAGCACGTGCTGTTGACCAGCCGTTCCTGATGCCAGTGGAAGACGTATTCTCGATCTCTGGTCGTGGTACAGTTGTGACAGGCCGTATCGAGCGTGGCGTGATCAACGTTGGCGACGAAATCGAAATCGTTGGTATCCGCGACACCAAGAAAACGACCTGCACAGGCGTTGAAATGTTCCGCAAGCTGCTGGACCGTGGTGAAGCAGGCGATAACGTTGGCGCATTGCTGCGTGGTGTTGACCGTGAAGGTGTTGAGCGTGGTCAGGTTCTTTGTAAGCCTGCGTCGGTTAAGCCGCACACCAAGTTCACAGCCGAGGCGTATATCCTCACCAAAGAAGAGGGTGGCCGTCACACGCCGTTCTTTGCGAACTACCGTCCACAGTTCTACTTCCGTACAACTGACGTGACCGGCACTGTTCAGCTTCCTGAAGGTACGGAAATGGTTATGCCAGGCGACAACCTTCAGTTCGACGTTGAGCTGATTGCACCAGTTGCGATGGAAGACGGTCTGCGCTTTGCGATCCGCGAAGGCGGCCGTACGGTTGGCGCGGGCGTTGTGTCCAAAATCAACGAATAATGAGGGCGAGGCGGGGCAACCCGCTTCCTCTGATATCTACAAAGGCCGCCCCCTAGGGGGCGGCCTTTTGCATGCGCTAGACAATAGCGTGCGTGGTCAGGCAAAATAGTATCGTAGTGTATGAGGTGAACATGTTTGGTCGATTGATAGTAAAATTGGTTCCGTGGTGGGTCTTCGCCTTCATGGGTGCTTCATTCGCTCCGACGACTGTAGGTTTTGTCCAAAGCTATCACCAATCCAAGTCCCTCATTGCAGACGCGCGACAGGCTGATGCGCCTCCCTTGGTGGCGGTGTCCAATTTTTCACGCGACTCGGGTGTGGCGCTTTTGGATGAGGTGTATCTACAAGGTGAACTCCGCGAAGATGTTGGGCCCTATGAGAAAGCGCAGAAAGGTGTGAATTTCTCCTATCTGGCCCTTCAAGACGGGTCTGATTATGTGTTGCTATATTTTGAAAGCTATCTGACGGATCTGACGTTAGAGCGGCTGGCCAAGACCAAGGATACTGGCGGTCGCGTGCAGGTGCGCGGGTTTTTGGCACCACGCTACCGCGCTGCGCCGCCTAAGGAATGGTTGGCGAAATTCGGAGCAGGTGCAAAGTACAAAGCCATCGTTGAGCCATATTTTGGTACACGCGAAGCTGCTATCAGTGAACAAGCGCAAGATGGTCTGATGATTGCAACCATTGCTGGGGTGATGAACCTTGCGTTGTTTTTTGTCGCGGCAATCAAGTTCCGTTCATGGCGCAAGCTGGTTGCCGTGAGACGTCCTGCAAAACCGAAACTTCCAACCAAAGCACCGCCGTTACCGATGCCAAAGGCTGGCGCAATCGAACGCGCGAGAAAAATAACCGAATTGGCCGTAGTCAGCACTCCTCAAAAGCAGGATAAATTTCAAGATGGGCCGATCAAGTCTAAGACGGGGTGGTTTCGCAAATAGCTGCGGCTGCTAAAATTGACATAGGAGACCTCATGACAGACAGTTCGTCCCGCTTTCCATCACCGACAGAGCTGCATCCGATTCAGCTTCCTGATGGCAGCAGCCATGGGGGCACAGTGTTTCTTGCCGCGGCCATCAGCCACCCACAGTTTGAGGTTGGCGCATATACTTATGCAAGTGCCTTTGATCCGCCAGCCGATTGGGCTGCGCGTTTGGCACCCTATCTGTTCGATTTCAGCCCTGAGAAGTTGCAGATTGGCAAATTCTGTCAGATTGCCGACGGGGTCCAGTTTATAACATCTTCCGCCAATCACCGCTATGATGGCATATCATCTTTCCCCTTTGCGGTATTCGGTGGCGGCGCCCGCGAGGGCCGCGCGTCCATGCCTGCTGCGGGCCCGGATACCTCGATCGGGCATGATGTTTGGATCGGTCAGGGTGCTCTAATCTTGCCCGGCGCGAACATCGGTAATGGCGTGATCGTAGGCGCTGGGGCCGTGGTGGCGGGGGATGTGCCTGCTTATAGCATTGTTGCGGGTAATCCGGCGACCACGTTGCGCCGTCGCTTCACAACAGGCCAGATCGCCATTTTAGAGCGCATTTGCTGGTGGGATTGGCCTATAGAACACATCCTGAGGCATGAAGCTTCAATCTGCGGTGGGGACGTAGATGCATTGGCTGCAGCAACTCCTTCAAAGGATTCGGGGGCCGCTGATAAGGCGCCATAAGCGTGAGTTGGTAGGATAAATTTTGGGACTCCGTATGAAACATAGGGAATCCGTGAAAATATAAACGCTTGGGGCATGATGCCTCTTGATCCCAAGCCCGATCCAGACTACTCCATCCATCGGCATAGGGGTTTAGCTCAGTTGGTAGAGCATCGGTCTCCAAAACCGAGGGTCGTGGGTTCGAGTCCCTCAGCCCCTGCCAATTATCCAACAAAATCATATAATTACATTACGCCTCGCTAGGGGCGTATGATGCTTGTGAAAAAGTAGCTACTAAAGCTTGAACACTTTAGCCGAATCTTATGGCTTAGTAATATTCACGCTTTCCAACTTCGGCATGATCGCTCATGCAGGTCCTCAATTCCAGAATACTGGCATCGGGATTCGGTTTGAAAGGTAGCGCCGGATTTTTTGCGGACATTATCCTGCGTTCCGAATGGTGGGTGGGTTAGTATCGTCAACGGCACTACAATCAAACCGCATGGCTACGCCCATCACATCAGCACTGTGCAGGCTGTTCATACTGTAAAACCGCCAGCCTAACTCAATCATGCCCAGGAAAGGTTTCAACTTGATGTGGATTGAAGGCATTTCCTTCGAGTTTACTTCTCATGTTAGTCAAAATCACTTAACCATCGAAAAAAAAGCATCCGTGGCTCGGAGCTTACGCTTCGATGCCAAGCAAAATACGTCTTCTGAATGGGTTTCAGGCAGTTGCGTAACGGGTATCCGGACGACGCCATCACGTCGGGTGGATGCTGCATCAAACATAAACCCAATGCCTACGCCCTGCGCACAGGCTTCGTAGATTGCTTCACGTGCTTCGAGGACCAACAGAGGCCTGATATTTAAGTCGTATTTTTTCAAGACGGCATCCACTGCGCGTTGTGTTTGTGAATTCCCTGTTCGAAACAGGATCGGCTCACCAACTAATTCTTCAAGAGATAATTTTCGCCGCTGTGCAAGTGGATGGTCCTTTGGAACAAGCGCCACAATTTTTTGGGTGGTAAAAGGTTGCTTAATGATATCGTCGGCATCGGGCGCATCGGTTAGTAGGCCCAGATCGACTTTACGATACCTAACTGCGTTCACGACTTCTTGCCAGTTCCCAAATAGTAGCTGCAGCCGGACGCCTGGATATGATTTTTGAAATCGAGAAACGAGCTGCATGGCAGGTCCAGCGGCGCCGCAGGCGATGGAGAGTTCACCTACTTCAAGCATGTGGGCGCGGCTTAAAATTTCGGCGGCTTCTCTTTCAGTATCTCGCATAGATGCCGTGCGCTGAAAAAGTCTTCGACCGATCTGGGTAAGCACTGCGCCCGCCCCAGTTCTTTCAAACAGTTTAACGTCATAAGCTTTTTCGATGGTACGAATGTGAGCGGTTATGGCTGGCTGTGAGACGCCAAGTACACGTGCGGCATCGGAAAAACTGCCTTGGCTGGCGATTTCATTAAAGACGCGAATTTGAGAAGAACTGAGCCGTTTCATGTGATGATTTCGCTACCATACCCATAATCAAAACTTATATCGCGTCACCTGTATCGCACATTCACATTCTATACATCCCTCGAATCACAATTTTCTGGGGATGGCATATGGCCGAAGTATCAATCAAAGGTTTGCATAAGGCCTTTGGCGATGTTCAAATATTGAAGGGCATTGAGCTCAACATTGCCGATGGTGAATTTGTCTCTCTGGTGGGGCCTTCTGGTTGCGGCAAGTCGACCTTATTGCGCATTATCGCAGGGCTTGAGGAGGAAAGCGAAGGAAGCATTTCCATCAACAATGAACCTGTTTCAGGCATCCGTGCTTCGGATCGCAACCTGTCGATGGTTTTTCAGTCATACGCCCTATATCCGCACCTAAGCGTAGCAGAGAACATTGCGGTACCATTGCAGATGCGAAACTTGAATGGTTGGCAGCGCCTGCCGTTGGTGGGGCGTTTTATGTCAGGGGCCAAGGCGCGGACGCAGGAAATCACCGCCGCTGTCATGGAAGCGGCCCAAACCCTCGAGATTGAAGCACTTCTCAAGCGGAAGCCGGGGGAACTTTCTGGAGGTCAACGTCAGCGTGTTGCGCTTGGCCGCGCTCTCGTACGTAAACCTGCTGCCTTTCTCTTAGATGAGCCGCTCTCGAACCTTGATGCAAAATTGCGTGTTCACACGCGTACCGAGATTGCCGAACTGCATCGAAAACTAGGCGCTACGTTTATCTATGTGACCCACGATCAGGTAGAAGCAATGACGATGTCTGACCGGATTGCGGTCATGATGGGCGGGGAGATCTTACAATGTGCGCCGCCTCAAATTGTATACTCTGACCCTAATGATCTCCGAGTAGCCGAGTTCATCGGCTCACCCAAAATCAACGTTCTACCTGTTGAGGCTGGCGATGAAGGTCGCTTGTCGTTGATGGGGCGGTCATTGCCACTTTTGGCAGGTAGCCTTCGCGGGCCGCTTCAAATGGCTCTGCGACCCGAAATGCTGACGCTTTCGATGGTTGATCCTATGTTGAAAGGACGTGTCGTTCATTTGGAACACCTCGGCTCAGAGCTTTTTGCGCAAATAGTGATTGAAGATTTGGGGGTGAGACTGGTCATCAGGGCAGACCCCGCCAAATATGAAGCGCTGAAACCTGACCTGCATGTCGGTATGAATTTTGATCCCAATGCTGCTTTGTTTTTTGATGCCAATGGCAAACGTATTCGTCAGGTTGTCCCGGCAAAGCAACTTGCAGAGGCGGTTTGAAAATGGCCGTTGTAGAAACTTTGCCCCAAAATCACACCCGCCGCCGTACGCGTTCTCACAAAAGTACTGCTTGGCTTTTAACTGCACCCGCACTGGCCCTAATGGTGGTGATTTTGCTCGTGCCAGTCCTGAGCGCCTTTGTCCTGAGCTTCACTGATTATTCGCTGGCCGCCCCAGAGGTAAACTGGGTGGGTTTCGATAACTACGAAAAGCTCTTTACGCGATCCTCCTATGAGAAAATGCTCTGGGCAACCTTCACATACGTTGCTGTTGTCGTCCCGCTTTCGGTGGGCCTTGGCTTGGGGGCCGCGCTGTTGATTAACTCACTGGCACGCGGGAAAGAAATCTACAAAACTATCTATTTTCTACCAGTGATGGCGACACTTTTGGCCATGGCAATCGTGTGGGAATTGATGCTGCATCCTACCATCGGGATCGTTAACCGCACATTAGAATTGGGCTGCGGCACTGTGATTGAGAGCCTTTGGCCATGGCTGGCGAATGGCTGCGCCAATGGGATGCCATTGTGGCTGGGTGACAAAGATTATGCTCTTTGGGTCGTTTGCTTTATCGGCATCTGGCAAGGGTTTGGCTTTAATATGGTCCTCTACCTTGCAGGGCTAACAGGTGTGCCGCGTGATTTATATAACGCTGCTGAAATGGATGGGGCACGTAGCGCTTGGGAACGCTTTCGCTTGGTGACTTGGCCGGCTCTCGGACCAACAACCGTTTTCGTGGTCACTATTACTTGCATCCGTTCTTTTCAGGTATTTGACACTGTCGAAGCCCTATTCCCGCAGGGCGGCGGGCCTTCAAAGTCCGCCTACATGATGATGTTTGCGATCTATGAAAAAGGCATCAAGCAAAATCTCATCGGGATTGGCTCTGCGATCACAATGCTATTCCTGGTTTTTGTGATGATCATCACCCTCATCCAACGGCGATTGACAGAACGTAAGGTACATTACTCATGACACGTATTGGCGAATTTTTCAAACATGCCTTACTACTACTTGGGGCGTTCATTGTTATCGTCCCCTTCTACCAAATGGTTAGCTACTCGCTTAAATCTCCTGCCGAAATCGAACGTGGCATTGGCGGGTTTATGGGGTCACAAGCCCTGATGATTGATGAGCGCTGTGTCGGTAGCAACACGCCAGACCGTGTAGATGTCGAAGCTGCCCGCACGGATTACCCCAGCCTTAGTGATAGCGATATCCTCGGGGCCTTGCTTGAAAAAGTGCGCGAGGATTGCAAGGTCCGCCCTGCCATCTTTAACTATAGAAGCGCCTTCAAAGAAGCGCCTTTAATGCGCTATTTGTTGAACGGGTTGATTGTTACAGGATCAATCTTTTTGTTGCAGGTCATCGTGGCATTACCCGCGGCTTATGCCCTCTCAAAGCTGAAATTCTGGGGGCGCGAAACAGTCTTTGGTTTGGTCCTTTTTTGCCTTTTGATCCCTGTTCATGCAATCGCTTTGCCTCTTTATATCGGCCTCGCGAAGTTGGGCTTGATCAACACATACGCGGCGCTGATCATCCCTTGGACCATTTCGGTTTTCGGCATTTTCTTAATGCGGCAATTCTTCATGACCGTTCCGGACGAACTCATCGATGCCGCGCGAATGGACGGGATGGGAGAACTCAACATCGTCTGGCGTGTCATGTTGCCTACGGCTGTGCCGGCGCTGATGGCTTTTGCGATCTTTAGTGTGGTTGCGCATTGGAACGATTATTTCTGGCCCCGCATGGTCGTTACTGGGGATCGCAGCCTTTTCACTCCGCCGCTTGGGTTGCGTGAATTCAAAGCTGACATCGACGGAAGCCTTTATGGCCCGATGATGGCCACGGCCACCGTGATAGTGACACCTCTGATCGTCGCTTTCCTACTGGCCCAGAAAAAATTCATCGAAGGCATAACGCTAAGCGGCATGAAATAGCCAATTGGCCTTTCCCAATCCGGCATCGCCGGAACAACAGCTCTGGTGTCAATTCACCCTTGCCAGAGCATTTTGCAAACTGGAGACAGACAAATGATCCGTACCACCCTCGGCGCTGTTGCAATGGCAGCTGTCACGACGCAGATCGCACTGGCCCAAGAGCCCGTCACCATCGAATTCGCCTATCCATATGCATCTTCTTTTGATGTGACGTTTGATGCAATAGTCCCGAAATTCAAGGAGCAGTATCCGAACATTGAGGTGAAGTTCCGCTCTGCATATGAACAATATGAGGATGGCACCAACACGATCCTGCGAGAGTCAATTTCGGGTAACTTGCCTGATGTCACCATGCAGGGCCTGAACCGTCAGCAGATCCTAGTTGAAAAAGGCATCGCTCGTTCACTCACACCTTTCATCAACAAGGAAGCAAACTTCGAAACCGATGGGTATCATGCTGCAATGCTTAAGCTGTCGACGTTTGATGGCGAAGTTTATGGCTTGCCTTTCGCGGTGTCTCTGCCCGTTGGATATTACAACATGGATGCACTGGCGCAGGCCGGAGTGACGGAAACGCCAAAAACATGGGATGAAATGATTGGCGTATGCAAGAAATTGATCGCAAGCGGGTCTAACAATCCAGTTTACTGGAACTGGGCAATCACGGGTAATTGGTTCTTGCAGTCCTTGATGTGGACCCAAGGCAAACCTACTGTTGAAAACGACCGCTTGACGTTGGATAGCCCTGAAGCACTCATCGCTCTCAAGACGATAAAATCCATCGTTGACGGTTGTGAGATGAAAAACCTGACTCCAGATCAAGCGGTTGCATCATTTTCGGCGGGTGACTTGCCAATGTTCTTCTCGTCGACTTCTTCAGTGGGGCGGGTTGAACGTGCCAAGAGCGATTTCAACTTCTCCACTGCGGCATTCCCTGGCTTAGTTGGGACGCCCAAAGGTCTCCCCGCTGGCGGCAATGCTGCAATGCTAACCTCCACATCCGAAGATCCAGAAGTTCTGGCTGCGGCATGGACTTGGCTCACCTTTATTACATCGGGCGAAGGTGCCGCAGAAGTCGCCAAAACAACAGGCTACATGCCGCCAAACCAAGCCGCCAATGACATCATCTTGGCTGACTTCTATGGCCAGAACCCAAACAAGAGAACAGCTGTTGATCAATTGCCGCTACTTAGCGACTGGCAAGCGTACCCTGGGGCGAATGGTTTAGCTATCACGCAGGTGATCTATGACAGCCTGGAAATGATCGCCACCGGTGAGGCCGATGATATGGAAGAGTTGCAAGAAGAGATGGTTGAACAGGTCAACGATCTTTTGCCTGCCAACTAAACCAACTTTGCGCCGAACCCCGTCAAGGGTTCGGCGCTTTTCTCATCAAAGGTTAGAACTATGACAAATCCATTGAAATTCATCAACTTGACAGACACCCATGTAATCGGTGGCGACCGGCTGTTGTATGGCGCCAATCCCGCGCGTCGTCTTGCCCGCGCAGTGGATAGTATTATTTCAGATCACGCTGACGCGGCTTTCGTTGTTGTGACTGGTGACATGACTCATTGGGGCGATGCCGATGCATATGACGCGTTTGCGCGTGAAATCCATCGGTTACCGATGCCAGTGCATCTGATGGTTGGCAACCACGACGATGGTGTTGCTTTTGCTGCGACTTTCCCTGATGCCCCACGTGATCCGGCAGGATTTGTCCAGTTCACTTTTGACACCCCGCACCACAAAGCCATCTGTATTGATACTAAAAAGCAGGGCACTCACGCAGGAGCATATTGTGCTGAACGATTGTCTTGGCTCAAACAGCAGCTTGAGCAATCAGAAGAGCCGGTTTTGTTGTTTATGCACCACCCTCCGTTTCCAGTTGGTATCAAGGCGATGGACAACATCATGATGCAAGACGCTGATGTGTTTCATGCAGTGATTGAGCCACATAAACACCGTATACAACATCTCTTTTTTGGCCATGTTCATCGCGCCATCTTTGGCAATTGGAGGGGTGTTTCCTTTTCGTGTATGCGCGGGTTGAACCATCAGGTGGCGTTAGACCTAAATCCGGAAGCCAACAATGTACCAGGTGACCTAGCGCAACCCGCATACGGTGTGGTTCTTCTTTCAGATGACCTTGTGGTTGCACATATGTTTGAGTTTGCCGAAGCGTCGCCACGGTTTTCGCTTGGTGCGCCTGAAGGCGTGGACAACGTAAGCTACCAACTGAACATGCGACATGAAGGTTTTACAGATCTATGAACGAACCCGAGATTCATTCAGATGTAGGAAGTCGGCAAGATAAAACGCGCGTCCAATCTGCCCAGAAAATTCTGTGCGATATCGATGGGTGCCTGATTTCGGGCTCCCGCGTTCTGCCCGGCGGGCATGAGTTTGTTAGGCGCTTCGCCGATAAGCTGGTGCTGGTTTCAAACAACTCGACGGACACAAAAGTGAGCTTGCAAGCGCGTCTGAGTTCCCTTGATTTGAACCTGCATACGGATCAATTTTTTCTGGCAGGGGAGGAGACTTTGGCTTGGTCGGTAGATCATTTTGGCCCGGGTCCGATGTTTCTTTTGGCCAATTCTCAAATGCAGGCTGCCGCCGCTGCAATAGGTCTTGTCCACTGCGCTGATCAGCCGCGTGCAATAATAATTTGCCGTGATACGGAACTAACGCTTGGACGTCTTGAGGCGGCTCTGTTGCATATTGTCAAAGGCTGCCCAGTTATTTTGGCTAATGACGATATCACTCATCCTGGTGAAAACGGGCCGGCCATCGAAAGCGGGGCGCTGTTACATCTGCTGGAAAAATGTCATGCTCCCAGTCAGGTTATCCGTATCGGCAAGCCGATGCCGAGGTTGCTGTTGAGGGCCTTGGGGCAAGTCGATGCAGATCAAGCTGTCATGATCGGTGACAACCCGAAAACAGATGCGTTAGCCGCACGTGCCGCTGGCATTCATCCCATACTTGTCGGCGCAACAACACAGCGCTGGTTGGAACATTTCTTATGATTGAACGGCCACCAGTTTCTTAGACAGCTTGCAATTTCCGTTGCTGTTCTCTTTCAAAACAATGAATGGATATTTCCAAAACGGAAGAACTATGCGTCGCCCCACCTGTCTGGCTAGCTAGAGCGTATCTCCTACGACCGCCAATTCAGTAAATGGCAATGTTGTGAAGAGGACCGTGCCAGATCTAAGGCGCTGAACATGCGTGGCTGCGAAAGCGGATGTTGCAGCAATACTAGGAGCCTGCCTTATCACCCCGATGCACGCAGTGCGGCGGTTAATGGTAAGCGTGTTGCGGCAAATGCGGGGATCGCGCCGCCCAGAGCTCCAATTGCAAGGCCAAGCAGGCCGGCGTTCAGCATGACATCGCCTGTGACCGAAAGTTGAAATCCAATGCTGGCATTGTTGGCGCCCACGGTGCTGGCCTGCCAGCCGTTGAAGCCCAGCCATGAGGCTAGAATGCCGAGTACGGCACCGATACAAGCCAGTGCGATGGCCTCAAACCAAGTTGCCAGACAGGCCGACAGACGGCTAAATCCAAGTGCGCGAAGGGTGGCTATCTCGACGGTTCGGTCGGCAACTGAACTCATCATGGTGTTCAACGCCCCCGCCGTCGCGCCAATGGCCATAAGCAGTGCAAGCGGCCAACCGAAAAGCTGAATAATATCCGCTGTGCGCCCCGCCTGAGCGGCGTAAAGATTAGCCTCTGAGACGGCCAGCAGGCGTGTTTGCGAGATGTTTTGGAGCTGAACATTGAGAGAAGAAAGGCTTGATGCATCGTGCAAACGCAAGCGCAGGCTTTGAACTTGGCCTTGGCGATCAAAGGCGGCGCGTGTGGTCTCAAGATCGGCCCAAATCTCGGATTCAAATGCACTTCCATTGGATGCGAAATGTCCAACGACAGTCCAATCTAACGCCCCCAGTCGTACCGTTTCACCGATTTCGAACCCGGGAAAGTCCGCTGCAATGCGCGCACCGACCACAATTTCACGGGCACTAGGGCGAAAAAGACGCCCGTCGGAAAGGGTAACGCCGTCGCGGATCAAAGGCCCGCTTGCATCCATACCGCGCAGTGCCAATGTTCGCGGCAGCGTGTCTGCTTCAGGGGTGAAACCGATCGTGACAATGATCTCGCGCGATGCAATCAGGCTGCCTGCCGCATCACGTGTCACGCCGAAATCACCGCTCATGGCTTGCAGATTTCGGATTGCATCCGCTGGAATATCCGAACCCATTTCTTGATTGGTCCCGCCGCCCAGAACGACGGCGATATCTGACGAACCTGCCCCTTCAAGAGCTTGCTCAAACCCTTTGCTCATGGCCAAAAAGCCAGCAAGTACCGCGACGACCAGTGCCACTGACAGGACCATTGACGTTGAAATCGCAAGGCGACGTGGCAGGCTGAACAGGTTTGCACGCGACATGATGAAGGTCTGTTTGATGTGATTTGACATGATATTACCTTGTTCTAAAAGCAGAAACGATGGGTGTACGCATTGCGTTGAATGCAGGCAAAGCGCCGGTTGCTATTCCCAGAATGAAAATGATGGCGGAGGCTTTGGCGATAATCATTGGCGTCAGCGTCAGGCCAATTGCAGGTCCTGCAAGCACCGTGGCTAGTTTGGTTAACGCCAGCCCTACGCCGCCACCGACGATAAACACCAATAGCGTTTCAGCCAGCACCAGCATCATGATCCGCCGCCGCGAGACCCCAAGTGTTTTCAATACACCGATCTCAAACCGTCGTTCGCGGACCGCGAAAATCATCGTGTTGATGATGATCATCAACAGCGTGACAAAGGCCGCACCAGTCACGAGGTTTACGATCATCCCGACATCCGCATATTGCCGCATAAAGGCTTCGAGAAACTGTTTTTCCGACTGGGTGCGTGTTGGCGTGGCTGAATTCGCAAAGAGCGCGTCAATCTGCACGGCGAGTTCACTGGGACTGACGCCCGCACGGGGACGCAGAATAAACGCGCTGACTGTATCTTGTGCCAAGGCCCTGCTGGCATTGACATAATCATAATGTGCGATTGCGAAATAGGTATCTGTACTGGTGCTTTCACCCTCAAATATGCCTGCTATTTCAAAACGCCAGTTTCGGATGCCGTCTTGTTTGGCGATCTGAAAAGACGTCACGGTAATACGCTGGCCAACAATCCATCCATTGGCATTGGCAAGCGCTCGCCCAACCAATAACCGGTCGCGTGCCCCGCCAAGTGCCTCGATCAAAACTGGCGTCAGGCCAAGCTGTGGGCCAGTGACGGCCATGAGCCTCGCGGGATCAGTCGCGCTGACTGAAACGACGTTGTTTTCTGTTTCAACAAAACCACGCAGACGGGTCATATATCCGACAGTCTCGACATCCGGTTGCGACGTGATCCGTCCCAGATAGGCAATCGGCAACGGTTGGGATTGGCCTGCCACGCTTGTGACCCCAAGGACATCCTCGCTGGCGGCAGACGATCCTTGTGATCCAGCGACAAAACTCGCTGTCAGCCCATAAATGAGAAATGCCACCGCAACGCAGATGATCAAAAGCACAGTGCGGAGTGGCTTTCTCCACATATTTTTTCTTGCCAGTTTGGAAAATGTCATCACGCGGCTCTTTTCTCTTCAACGAAATTCCCTTTGTCGAGGTGCAAGACCCGCTTGGCGTATTTTGCAGCCTCGGGATCATGCGTGACCATGATGATGGTTTTTCCCAGTTCTTGATTGAGAAACCTCAGCATCTGCAAAACGTCATCCGCAGATTTGCGGTCCAGATCACCGGTCGGCTCATCACACAGCAACAGGCCGGGATCTGAGACAATGGCGCGTGCAATCCCAACGCGTTGCTGCTGACCACCGGACATCATCGACGGATATTGCCGTTCGCGACCTGACAGGCCGACCAGATCCAGAACTTTGCGGACTCTGTCGCGTCGATCCTTTGCCGACAGAGGTTTAAGAAGTAGTGGCAGCTCGACGTTTTCGGCAGCGTTCAGCATCGGCAAGAGGTTATAGAATTGGAAAACAATGCCCATGTTATGCGCCCGCCAAGACGCTCGAGCACCTTCGCCCATCTGGTTCAGATAGCTGTTGCCAATCCTCAGCTCGCCTGCATCGGGGCGGTCAATCCCCGCAAGCATGTTCAGCAGCGTCGATTTGCCAGAACCAGAAGGTCCCATGATCGCAACAAAATCGCCATTTGGAATATCCAGATCAAGGCCGTCAAAGATAGAGATCGCCTCGCCGCCGATCTTGTAGCCCTTTTGTAGGTGGCGAATGGAAATATAGGGTTGGGTATTAGTCATGGTCTCACTCTCCTAATGTGTTGCGGGGATGGGGGCGGAAATGCGGATGCGCACCGCCATGTTGGGGCGAATGCCTGTCGGCGGTGCATCAAAACGCAGTCGAATAGACACCGTCCCTTTCGCGGCGGAAACCACGGGGGCGATGCGGCTCAGCTCAATGGCAAAGGGCGTGTCGGGGAAGCCATCCAAGACCGCCTCACCACGCAAGCCGGTTTGCAGTAATGCTATGTTTGCCTCGGCCACATCGGCGTCGATGACCATCGCATTAGTATTGGTAATCGTTAGCAGGCCTTGGGCATCGCTGCTCGCAAGGACCCTGTCACCGACACTTGTATTCAATTGTGTGACGGTGCCGCTGATTGGCGCACGGACAGACAGGGCGTCGACGGGTTCACGGGCGATGCGGATTGCCAGTTCTGCAAGCAAAACGCTTTGCTTGCCTTGCGCCACTACGTTCTGTGCGATTTGCAAGGCGCTGTTTGCCTCATCAACCTGTAAACCAGAGGCGACATTACGTGCGGCAAGCGCAGTGACACGCTCAAGCGATGCCTGAGCCTGAGCCTGTGCAATTTCATACCCCGCCAAAGTAAGTTTTGCCGAAACCAATGCGGCCCTTGCCTGCTCTAGGGCAAAACGGGCCTTTGCATCTTCAAGCACAGCGACAATCTGGCCAGCTTCAACCCGCGTGCCGACCTCAACGGCGAGGTCATCCAATATGCCCCCGTATTTGGGAAACAAAGCGATTGAATGCGGCGCGACCACATAGCCAGAACCAGCAATTTCCTGTGGCATTGCGACGGGCAGCCGCCTAACGGCAGACCCTTCGTTTGTTTGGATTGCAACCTGTTCGGCTGGCGTCGCGATTTCAGTCGCTGCCGCGTTGGCAGACAAGGTCGCAGGATCACGCCCGCCCAATCTTGTGGACGTCATAATCTCGGGCCAAAACATAACGGTCAGGCTTGATATTGCCACCAAAGAAATCAGGCCGACAATAATGATGAAGCGTCGGGCCTTTTTGCCCGATGTTTCTATTGCTGATGCCACTGGCTCAAACGAAAGCGATTTGAGGGTCTCGGCGATTTTGCGGTCATGTGGGTTTATCTGGTTCATACCGCCAAGATGGACAAACCGGATCAGCGGCGAGACCTAAAACAGGATTCAGGCGGCCTCGATCACGATTTAGTCCTTGAGGGCCATCGTATCAGACAGGGGTTTTGTGCGTTTCGCGCCATTGAATCGGCGACATATCTGTGACGCGCCGGAATTCACGGTTGAAGTTTGATTTGGTCTGAAACCCCACATCAAACATGATCTCTGTCACCGAGTTTTCGGTTTTCTGTAGCAATATACATGCTTCGGAGATTCGGTATTCATTCACATATTGCGACACGTTTTTTGCCATGGCGCGGTTGATTGCCGAAGATATGTGGCGGGCTGTTATACCAGTTTTGCGCGCTAGCCGGTCAAGGTTAAGATCGGGGTCACGGTAGATGCGTTTCGCCTCCATTATGGCCTGCAATGCTGTAAGAACCTCGCGATCTTCACTGGTGTCGACTTCCTGCTCGCTTCCTTTAGGCTCGGTAGGCGTCTGGCTTTGACTTGCCGAAGCCGCCGCAACCGACAAAAATAAAAGCCCGGCAAGGTTTCCCGCGGTAATCGCAGGTATTGCATAAGCGCCCCGCGCCCGCACAAAATCCAGAAAGACAAAACCATCCAGTGCCGCCGTGAAAAGCAGAGCGCCAGCGGCGAACATGATCGCACGATATGCAGGCTGCACACCTTCAAAGGGCGCAAGCTGCAGCGCATCCGTGCCAGGCCGTATCAGGAAAATAATCGCCAGTGCATATCCAACAAACAGCAAGATAAGCGCTGGATCAATAGCGTCGCGCCACAGCACAGTCATGCATAAAATTGTCACAGCCGGAATCGCATTCAACCCGCTGCGCCGCGCCAATGACTGTCGTGGTACCCTGACCAATTTGGACACCCCAGCATAAGCCAGCGCAGGAATTGTGGCTGCAAGAGTCGGCGAGATATACTTGATAGCCTCCACCCCGTATCCCCAGCGAAGTCCGGACAAAAACGATTGCACAGCAACTGCGAAAATCAACGCGAGAAATGGCCAATTGCGAGGCTTTTCATCACCGTGCCTTGCGACGGCCAGCAGCAAAACAAGTAACAAGATCGCAACAATAAATGGAAATGGAACAAACAGCACGGGCAACCCTTGGAAATACGATGAATTATCTGGGCAAGTATGGCTTGCCCCGCCAAAGTTCGCGACCTTTATCGTGATCGAGGTATTGTTCTGCAAGTAATAGGGTGAAGCGTGCCAGAACAGCATCGCTGTCTGTTCTCAAAGCCGTCGTTCAAGCCAGCGCAACTGCTGTAGAATGGTTCAAGTGCATCCGAAGCTTTGACTTAGGGAACCGTGACACCCCACGACAGGCAATGGACGTGAATGTCGCAGGCAACGGTACTGGCGTTGGCGTTGGCACTGCTGTAATTGCGAGGCATGATCCGCTCTCTATATATCTTGCTTAGGCATAGTGTGCTGGCCGCCTTTGTTTTGGCGATGCTGGCCTTGCCTTTTGTACAGCGTGCCGGTGCGGAGCCTGTGACAGCAGAACTCACCCAATTTATTTCGATGGGTGGCAAACTGTCGGATATTTGTGGCGAATTCGGCGGTCATCGGGCAGGGGGCTGCGAAAGCTGCAACATCTGCGCTGGGATGGTCCTGCCGCAGTTTGCGCAACTGCTACGCCCGTTGTCCGCGCCAACCCCACTGGATGTGGTGACGGTAGGTCAGACAGATTCACATCCCCCAGCGGCTGAGACAACACCCCCTGTACGCGCGCCACCGCGCGCGTGATGTAGTGCCCGATTTACTTATATTACATCACGCGCGGGTTACCCGACGCGATCTACAGGAAAACACATGAAAACTCTTATTAAAGCTACCGTTGCGACTTTTCTTTTGGCCACTGCCGCACAGGCACATGATTATACGAAAGAGGGGATCGCAGTCGGGCATCCGATGGCGTTTGAAACGGCTAAAAATGCCAATGTCGGCGGCGGCTATATGACTATCGCAAATACGTCTGATAACGCGGACAAACTGTTGGAAATCCGTGCCGACGACATCCCGCGGGTGGAACTGCACCTGTCGCAAACCGATGAAAACGGTGTTGCACGTATGATCAAACAAGAAGGTGTCGACATCCCCGCAGGCGAAACTGTTATGTTCCAGCCGGGCGGTCTGCATGTCATGTTCATGGAACTGGGCGGCGATCCTTTTGAGTTGGGTGAAAAGATCAAAGCGACATTGGTCTTTGAAAAAGCAGGCGAGATTGCAGTGGAGTTCAACGTGGAAGAACGCTCATCTAATGGTCACGGCGAAATGGATCACGGTAAAATGGACCACTCCAATATGAAGAAATCTGACTAACCACACCGCCATATCCACAGGCAGGGCGCGGATAGCTGCGGCCTGCCTATAGTTTGGCGATCTTATTCAGGCAGCGATTCAACACCTCACGCTCTTGTGGCGTGAAATGCGCCGCCAGTGAGGCGTCGTAGGACCGTGCTGACTTGTACAAATCCGCATAGACGACCAACCCTTGTTTTGTCAGTGACAATGTTTCATGGCGGCGGTCTTGTTCTTGGGTTGAGCGTAACAGATACCGTTTTTTCTCCAACGCGCTCACGGCGCGACTGACTTTGGTTTTATGCAGGGTTGCGCGTTCACATATCGCCTTGGCTGTCATTTCGCCATAACGCCCCAGATGAAACAACACCCGCCATTCCGTGCGCAGCATACCATACTGCTGGCGGTAGAATTTTTGAAAACCGATGCTGGTTGCCTCTGCAGCTTGGTTCAGGGCGTAGGGCAGAAAGCTGCTTAGATCGAAGTCTTCATCTGACATTTTTGGAACTTACCTGTTGTTAGTTACAAAACTAACTAATACCTGCTAGGGTAACGTGTAAAGGGGGAGCCACATGACCAAAGATATTGCACCGCATAACATGCAAACCGGAGCCACCACTGTTGGAACAACAGAGGGATATATGCCCGGTTTTGGCAATGACTTTGAAACCGAGGCCCTGCCTGGCGCGCTGCCGCAGGGGATGAACTCTCCGCAAAAGGTCAATTATGGCCTGTATGGAGAGCAGCTCAGCGGGACAGCATTTACCGCCCCCAGCCACCAGAACGAGCGGACATGGTGTTACCGTATTCGCCCCTCGGTGAAACACACGCACCGCTTCGAAAAGATCGATCTGCCGTATTGGAAATCCGCGCCCCATGTTGACCCTGATGTGACTTCTCTGGGTCAATATCGTTGGGATCCTGTACCGCATTCGGACCAGCCGCTGACATGGTTAACTGGCATGCGTACAATGACCACGGCGGGGGATGTGAATACCCAAGTCGGCATGGCCAGCCACATTTATCTCGTCACAGAGTCGATGAAAGACGCTTATTTCTATTCCGCCGATTCCGAATTGCTGGTTGTCCCCCAAGAAGGCCGCCTGCGTTTCGCAACAGAGTTGGGCGTGATCGACATTGAGCCGCAAGAAATCGCTATCATTCCACGGGGTCTGGTGTACCGCGTCGAAGTGCTGGAGGGGCCTGCGCGCGGCTTTGTTTGTGAAAACTACGGGCAGGAATTCCACCTCCCGGGCCGTGGCCCGATTGGAGCCAACTGCATGGCCAACCCGCGCGATTTTAAAACGCCTGTTGCTGCGTTTGAAGACCGCGATGCGCCTTCAACTGTCACGATCAAATGGGCGGGCCAGTTCCATGAGACCAAGATCGGCCATTCGCCATTGGACGTGGTCGCGTGGCATGGCAATTACGCGCCGTGCAAATACGATCTGCGCACCTATTGTCCCGTTGGTGCGATCCTGTTTGACCACCCTGATCCGTCGATCTTTACCGTGCTGACCGCCGATAGCGGTGTTGAAGGCACGGCGAACATTGATTTTGTGTTGTTCCGTGACCGTTGGATGGTGGCCGAGGATACCTTTCGTCCGCCATGGTACCACAAGAACGTCATGTCGGAGCTGATGGGCAATATATTTGGCATTTATGACGCCAAGCCCAAAGGCTTCATTCCGGGCGGGATGAGCCTGCACAATATGATGTTGCCGCACGGGCCAGATAAAAACGCCTTTGAAGGGGCTTCCAATGCTGATCTCGGCGCGGAAAAGCTGGAAAACACTATGTCGTTTATGTTTGAAACCCGCTTCCCCCAGCATCTAACCCAGTTCGCGGCCAAAGAGGCACCGCTACAAGATGATTACATCGACTGCTGGACTGATCTGGAAAAGAAATTCGATGGAACACCGGGTAAAAAATAATGGAAACTGCACTGATCATCATCGGGTTTATCGTGTTGTGCATCATCGGCATCGCATGGGACTATTATAAGCCAGCGCGCTTCCGTTCCAGCTATCGCAATGTCAAAACACGCGGCGAAATCGGCGGAGGTACTGGCGGTAGCGGTGGTTCAGACTGGTCCGGTGACAACTGGGGTGGTGACTGTGGCGGCGGTGATGGCGGCGGCGATTGATACACATGTGAAACCTTCACACAAAGACCAAAGGAATGAATATGACACTGATGAAATCTTGGGTAGAAAGCGCCAACAGCGCTGACAGTCAATTTCCCCTCAACAACTTGCCTTACGGCGTGTTCACCACCAACAGCCTTGAGCCGCGGTGCGGTGTGGCCATCGGTGACATGATCCTTGATATGTATGCCGCCGAAGAATCCGGCTTGATCGAACTGGCAGAAGAACCTGTATTTGACGTGCCGTATTGGAATGACGTGATGGAGCTGGGGCCAGAAGCATGGGCCGCCTTGCGCAGCCGTTTGCAACAACTGCTGGCAGATGGCTCGTCCGAGCAAGCCACCGTTGCGCCTTTGCTGGTTCCAATGGCCGATGCCCGTATGGAACTGCCGATGGTCGTGGCGGAATTTACTGATTTTTATGCAGGCAAACATCACGCGACAAATGTAGGCACGATGTTCCGTGGGGCGCAAAACGCGCTGCCGCCGAACTGGTTGCACATTCCGATCGGTTATAATGGCCGCGCTTCTACCGTTGTTGTATCGGGCACGGACATCAACCGCCCCAACGGCCAGACCAAAGCCCCCACCGCAGAGCTTCCCTCTTTTGGGCCGTGCAAACGTTTGGACATTGAGCTGGAAATGGGCGCGATTGTCGGCAGTGCTTCGGAAATGGGCCACCCTGTTTCGGTTGCCCAAGCGGATGAAATGATCTTTGGTTACGTTCTGCTGAACGACTGGTCCGCCCGTGACATTCAGGCGTGGGAATACCAACCGCTTGGGCCGTTCCAAGCCAAAGCATTCGCCACATCCATCAGCCCGTGGATCGTGACCCGCGCCGCATTGGAGCCTTTCCGCACCTCAACCCCCGAGCGTGAGTTTGAATTGCTGCCGCACCTGCAAGAGCCTTCGCCGATGTTGTATGACATCGATTTGAGCGTAACCTTGCAGCCTGAAGGCGGCGATGCGGTGACGATCTGTGAAACCAACTATAACGAAATGTACTACTCTGCTGCGCAACAGCTTGCGCATCACGCCAGCTCGGGCTGTGCGATGACGCCGGGTGATTTGCTGGGTTCTGGCACCATCTCGGGCGAAGAAAAAAACCAGCGCGGCAGTTTGCTTGAACTCAGCTGGGGCGGCGAAGAGCCGATAGATATTGGCGGCGGTCAAACCCGCAGCTTTATCGAAGACGGCGATACTCTCACCCTGCACGGCGCTGCAAAAGGCGATGGCTATCTGATCGGTTTCGGCACCTGTGCCGGCACGATCAAACCCGCCGTTAAATTCCCATAAATCTACGTTAGGACACTAAAATGGCCAAAGCATTTGCCTCCCAAGGCGACATGACCGAAAAAAACATCACCTTTGACGAGATCGGCCGCGATCTCTGGGCGTTTACCGCCGAGGGCGACCCGAACTCTGGCGTGATCATCGGCGACGACAGCGTGATGATCGTTGAGGCGCAAGCGACCCCACGCCTTGCGAACAAAGTGATCGAAAAAGTACGCAGCATCACCGACAAACCGATCAGCCATGTTGTGCTGACGCATTATCACGCGGTGCGCGTACTGGGTGCATCGGCGTATGGTGCGGATCAGATTATCATGGGCGAAGCCGCCCGTGGCATGGTGATGGAGCGCGGCCAAGAAGATTGGGATTCCGAATTCCAGCGCTTCCCCCGCCTGTTTGAAGGCCATGAATCGATCCCCGGCCTGACCTTCCCAACCACTACCTTTAACGACCGCATGACAGTGCATTTGGGAAACCGCCGCGTTGATCTGATGCACCTTGGCCGCGCACATACGGCGGGTGATATCGTCATCCATGTGCCAGATGAAAACGTGATGTTCACGGGTGATATCGTCGAAGACCACTCCGCCTGCTATTGCGGTGACGGGCATTTCGCCGATTGGGGCAACACGCTGGACGCGATCAAAGCCTATGATGTGAACTCCATCGCGCCGGGTCGTGGTGGTGCGTTGATCGGCAAAGAAGCCGTGAACCGTGCGATCGAAAGCACCCGTGATTTCGTCAACTCCACCTACGCCCCAGCCGCACGTGTGGCTGCCCAAGGTGGCACGCTCAAGCAAGCATGGGACGCAGTGCGCGCCGAATGTGATCCGAAGTTCGCTGATTACGCGATCTATGAGCATTGCCTGCCCTTTAACGTGGCCCGCGCCTATGACGAAGCACGCGGCATTGCGCATCCCCGCATCTGGACTGCTGAGCGCGATCTGGAAATGTGGGCTGCGCTGCAAGGCTAAGCTGCGCCATGAAAACGACAGCGGGCGCATTCTGAGGAGGGCGCGCCCGCCTATCACCATCGGGAGGAACATAAATTGGTCGCTACACGCTACAAAACCGCTTTCCAACTCTACCCCTATGCCAAAGTCGCGGCCCAAGACAGCGCGGCTGTGCGTCACCCTGTCGTGATCGTCGGGGGCGGGCCAATCGGTCTCGCTCTTGCGCTGGATTTGGGCCTCAAGGGTACGCCTGCGCTGGTGTTGGATGATCATGATGGTGCGGGCCTTGGCTCCAAGGCGATCTGTTTTGCCAAACGCACGTTGGACATTGCCAACCGTCTGGGCGCCAGCCAACCGATGGTGGATAAAGGTGTGGTGTGGAATGTCGGCAAGGTGTTCCATGCCGATGACAAAGTCTTTGATTTCAACCTGCAACCAGAAGCAGGCCACCGCAACCCTGCCTTTATCAACCTGCAACAACCGTATTTTGAAAAATACCTTGTGGACGCGATCAACACAGCGCAGGCAAAAGGCGCACCGATTGAAATTCGGGGCCAAAACTGTGTGACTGCGCTGGAAAATCACGGCAACTATAGCACGCTGACAGTGCATACCCCCGATGGCCCTTACCAACTAGAGGCGGACTACCTGATCGCCTGTGATGGTGCGCGCTCGCCCCTGCGCGACATGATGGGCCTCAGCTTTGATGGCCGCGTGTTTGAAGATAATTTCCTGATTGCTGATGTGCATATGAAGGCCGACTTCCCGACCGAGCGTTGGTTCTGGTTTGAGCCACCCTTTAAGGGCGCAGGCCAGTCCGCCTTGCTGCACAAACAACCCGATGACATCTGGCGGATTGATTTCCAATTGGGGTGGGATATTGACCGCGAAAAGGAACTGGACCCCGCCCGCATCCGTGCGCGTGTGGATGCAATGTTGTCTTCGCAGGCGGGTCATGTGCCTGAGTACGAACTGGAATGGACTTCCATTTACACGTTCCAATGCCGCCGCATGCAAAAATTCCGCCACGGCAATGTAATCTTTGCGGGCGATAGCGCCCATCAAGTTTCGCCGTTTGGCGCACGGGGTGCGAATTCCGGCGTGCAGGATACGGATAATCTCGCGTGGAAGCTGGATCTGGTGCTGAAGGGGGTGGCCGATGACAGCCTGTTGGACAGTTATGCCTCCGAACGTGAACATGGTGCAGATGAAAACATTCTGAATTCCTCACGTGCTACGGATTTTATGACGCCCAAATCAGACGTCTCCAAAACCTTCCGTAACGCGGTGCTGGAACTGGCGGGCAAACATGCTTTTGCGAGGCCAATGGTTAATTCTGGACGCTTGTCTGTGCCGTGCAGTTACATCGGTTTTGATCTGTTTGGCGAAGACGCGCTGCAAGGTCCCGACACCGCACGTCCCGGCATGACCTGCCCCGATGCGCCACATGGCGAAGGGTTTATTCTCGATCACCTTGGCGGTGGTTTCACCCTGCTGGCAATAGGCTGTGAGGCAACAGAGGTTGCGGCGCATGGGCTTAACGTTTCAACAGTCAACGTTGCCACCCCATCACCCGAATTGCGCAGCCGCTATCTGGGCGATACCCCTAGCGCGGTCTACTTGATCCGTCCTGATCAGCATGTTGTTGCGCGCTGGGCGGGCTTTGATAGCGGTGCAGTTTCAAACGCGCTTAAAATCGCAATCGGAAAGGCCTGATCATGCTGAACCTTACTCCCAATTTGCCTGATCCTGACGGATTTTACGAAGAATTGATCCGCGCCCATACGGACCTGAGCAAAGAGCAAAGCGATGCGTTTAACGCGCGCCTGATCCTGACGCTGGCCAATCACATCGGCGACCGTGCAATCCTGACCGCCGCGCTGGAGGCCGCCAAATGAGCGGCGTTGTTCTATGGGATTATCCCAAATCGTCAGCCAGTTACCGTTTGCGCATTGCGCTGAACCTCGCGGGCATCGACTATGAGATCAAAACGGTCGATTTATTGGCCAAGGACCACCTGAGTGCGGATCATCTGGTGCGCAATCCGCAGGGTTTTGTGCCTGTGCTGGATATTGACGGCCACCGCCTGACGCAATCTCTGGCGATCCTTGAGTATCTGGACAGTACCCGTAATCTTGGGTTTTTACCCACCGATCCCGCTCTAAGGGCAAGGCAAACTGCACTAGCACACGCTATTGCAGTTGATCTGCACCCTGTCTGTAACCTGTCGGTTGCGGGCTATGCCACCCAAGGCCAAGAACCGGCCCGCACCAACTGGATGCGCCATTTTATCGCGCCGCGCATGGCAGCGTTTGAAACGATGTTGGAAGGGTTCGATCAAGCGCCTTATTGCTGTGGCGATAGGCCTAGCCTTGCCGATATCGTGCTGATGCCGCAGGTTTATAACGCAGACCGATGGGGCGCGGATTATGCGGGTTGCACCCGCATCAAAGGGGCAGCACAAGCCTGCGCTGCGCATCCCGCCTTTGTCGCCGCGCATCCTGACCGCTAGATCTCTTGTGGATGAAGTGATGGCTGACGCCTATCACTGCATGACAGCCGAAGAAAAAGGCGAGGGTGGTATCGCTTGTTGGGGAGCCATTGTGCAAAAGTAAAAAGCCCCGACGCTCTGGAGGGCATCGGGGCAATCTGCCGATTGAGGGAGGACTCGGCAGTTGGCGCACTGCGAGGCTCAGTGCGCCAAAAGGGTGTTAGGTTTTTTGCGGGGCAAGCACGCCGATGGTGACATCCATCTTCATTTCCTTGCCACGGCGCAGCACGGTGAGGGAGGTTTTATCATCGGGATCTTTTGCCGCTACAGCGCGGGTTAGATCGCGTAGCGTGTCGATTGCAGTGCCGTCAAAATCAAGAATGATATCCCCACGTTCCAATCCTGCTGTATCGGCGGGGCTGTCTGCTGAAACTGCTTCGACAACAGCCCCTTTAGAGGCGTCATAGCCCAGAACATTGGCGACTTCATCGCTCATCGGGCGGATGCTGACGCCCAACCAGCCACGTGTGACCGATCCGTCAGCGCCCAAATCGGCAACAACTTCGCTCACAACATCGGAAGGTACAGCAAATCCGATCCCTACAGAGCCGCCGTCCGGTGACAAGATTGCGGTGTTCATGCCGATCACATCGCCTGCATTGTTAAACAGCGGTCCACCCGAGTTGCCGCGATTGATCGCTGCGTCGGTTTGGAGAAATTCATCATAAGGGCCAGAATTAATGTCTCGTGCCTTGGCGGAAATGATGCCCGTGGTCACGGTTGAGCTGAGGCCAAAAGGATTGCCCACAGCGACAACTTCGTCGCCCACGCGCATATCATCGGAGGCACCGAATTTGACAAATGGCAGGTCCACATCCGCTTTGATCGACAGCAGCGCGATATCTGTGGCCACATCGGTACCGACAACCTCAGCGTCAAACTTGCGGCCATCCGTTAGGGTCACCCGCACGGTTTGTGCGTCTGCGACGACGTGATTATTCGTTACAATCTTGCCGTCAGCCGAGATCAAAAAACCCGATCCCAAACCGCCCCTTGGGGCGCCTTGTGACATTTGATCTTCCAGCTGTTTGCGCAGGGCTTGGGGGATATTTGGGGGCAGTTGCATGCCTGCTTTGGCGAGGCTGGTCACTTCAATGAACACCACGGCAGGTGCAACTTCTTCCACCAGATCGGCATAGCCGCCTGCGGGCACGGCAAAAGCTGCGGTCGGTGCTAGCATTGGCGAGAGGGCCATTGCGGCTGCAAGGGCAAGGGGGGCGGATTTGGAGAGCAAAGATGTCATTGTTGTTCCTCGTGCATCTGGTTGCGATTGAGCTAAAGATAGGTACCCCAGATTACGGGAAAGCCCCTCTCTCCTATACAAAACTGTAACCCTCAATCTGGATGCAGTGCGCCGCGAGTCGCGCTATATAGGGTGGTATGAAAATACTAGTGATTGAAGATGACACCACCACAGCGACCTATATTGCACGCGGTCTGCGTGAGGAGGGGCACGTTGTGGATGTGGCAAGCAATGGCCGCGACGGGCTGATTGCGGCAACAGGCGGGGGCCATGATGTGTTGATCGTGGACCGGATGTTGCCGCAGGTGGATGGGCTGTCGTTGGTTAAAACTCTGCGTGGTACCGGCAATGCAACGCCTGTGCTGTTTCTCACGGCGATGGGATCGGTCGAAGACCGCATCGGCGGGCTGAACGCTGGGGCGGATGATTATCTAGTCAAACCTTTTGCTTTTGGTGAACTCTCGGCACGGGTTGCAGCGCTTGGCCGTCGCCCGCAGGCGGTTGAGCAAGAGACAACATTGCAAGCAGGTGATCTGACGTTGGATTTGCTGACGCGCCGAGTCACACGCGAAGGGCAGGTGATTGATCTGCTGCCGCGTGAATTTACACTGCTGGAGTTTTTGCTGCGCCGTAAAGGGCGTGTACAGACCCGGACCATGCTGTTGGAAGGGGTTTGGGACCTGTCGTTTGATCCGATGACCAATGTTGTTGAAACCCACGTCAGCCGTCTGCGGGCAAAGGTGGATAAACCTTTTGCAACAGAGTTGATCAAAACCGTGCGCGGTGCTGGATACAGGATCGACGGATGAGGCGGCTATGGCGGTCTATGCCGCTGCAATTGGCGCTGGTGTTGGTGGTCTTGTTTGGCACGGTAAGCCTGCTGAGCCTTGGTGCCAGCTATGCGTTCAGCCGTTCTGCGTTTGAGCAATCCATTCGCGACGATCTGGCCCAAGACATGGCGGGCTTTCGCGCGGCCCCTTCATCGCGGGCACTGGCTGCACTGGTGCAGGCCGAATCCGAGGGAACAGACCCCGACCGATTGGTGCTCAGCTATGTGACTCGCACAGGCCAAATTTACGGTAATGGAGCCGTGGCGCGAGATGATGTCGGCTATCACATCATTTCATTGGAAGACGGGCGTGCCGCGCTGGACGGTGAATATCTGGCGCTCAGCTCGCTACTTTATGGCGGGCGTTTGACGGTGGCCCGCAGCCGTGCCGAGATTGAGGCATTGCAGCCGGTGTTTTTGAATATCCTGTGGATCAGTCTATTGCCAACGGTCTTGATTGCGTTGTCTGGTGGTCTGTTCCTTGCGCGGCGTTCACAGCGTCATGTGGAAGTGGTGGGCGGCGCGCTAGAACGGTTGACCGGGGGGGATTTGGCGGCGCGGGTTGTGATCGGCCCACGGTGGTCGGATGATCTGTTGCGCATCGGTGCTGCGGTGAACGGCATGGCAAATGCCCAAGAGCGGTCGGTCACGGCACTGCGGCAGGTTTCATCGGACATCGCCCATGACCTAAAAACCCCTGTGCAGCGGGTGTCCTTGCAGTTGGACGAATTGGCAGGTGTGGTGGCCGAGGGCGCAGCGGCTGATCTGGTGGCGCAAACCCGTGCTGAGGTGGATGGCATTTCAGCGGTATTCAACTCTTTGCTGCAATTGTCACAAGTGGAAAATAGTGCGTTAAAAGAAGGGTTTGCACCCGTTGATTTGGCACGTTTATGCAGCACGATGGTCGAAGTTTATGAACCATCCGCAACGACACAGGCGCAAGCCTTGGTCTATGTTGGCCCTGAACATCTGGAAATACAGGGTGAGAAAAATCTGCTGGGGCAGATCGTTGCCAATTTATTGGAAAATGCCCTGCGCCACACAGGCGAGGGTGCCGCAATTGAGGTTGCATTGGTCAACGGCGTTGATGCGGTCGCGCTAACCGTCACCGATAACGGGCCGGGTATTCCCGCGGATGAACATGCCCGTGTGACGCAGCGCTTGTATCGCTTGGACCGCAGCCGTAACACGGCGGGGAATGGCTTGGGGCTCAGTCTAGTTGAGGCCGTAGCAAAGCTGCATGAGGCGGAATTGTCTTTTGTGGATATGCAGCCTGGATTGCGGGTGCAGTTGCGCTTTCCGGTTTAATCCGCAGGAACGGCGCGTCACTTGTGCGTGGATGGCTTGAAAACGGTTAGGCTGCGCGACAGTGTGGCGGAAACCAAAATTCAAGGAACCGCCACTATGTACGCCATGCAAGTCACCGCCTTTGATACCCCATTGTCCCTGTGTGAATTAGAAACTCCAAAGCCTGCGGCAGGCGAAGTGGTGATCCAAGTCGCGGCCTGCGGTTTAAATTTTGGCGATACATTGTTGATCAAAGGCACCTATCAGGAAAAACCGCCGTTGCCTTTTACGATGGGCATGGAAATGGCCGGAACGATCAGCGCTGTGGGGCAGGGGGTGCGCCATTTGCACGTGGGTCAACGCGTTGCGGCCTATAGTGGCAAAAACGGATTGGCGGAATATGCGGCTGTGTCTGCTTCGGTCTGTGTACCGATCCCTGATGCCATGCCTTTCACGGATGCGGCGGCGTTCTTGATCACCTATGGCACCAGCCATCTGGCCCTAGAGGACCGCGCAGGTCTGAAACCGGGCGAGCGGTTGCTGGTTCTGGGTGCGTCAGGCGGTGTGGGCCTGACGGCGGTTGAACTGGGCAAACTCATGGGGGCTGAAGTGATCGCCTGTGCGCGCGGCGCGGCCAAATTGGAGATATGCAAGCAGATGGGGGCCGACCACCTGATTGATTCCGATACGGCTGACATTCGCGACACCGTCAAAGCGCTGGGCGGGGCGGATGTGCTGTATGATCCCATTGGCGGCGACCAATTCAAGGCCGCATTTCGCGCCTGTAACCCCGGTGCGCGGCTGTTACCCTTGGGATTTGCCAGTGGTGAGGTGCCGCAAATTCCTGCGAATATTTTGCTGGTGAAAAACATGACTGTGCTGGGTCTGTACATCGGTGGCTACGCCAAGCTGAACCCGAAAGCACTGACCGACAGCTTTGAGACACTGATCAACTGGTATGTGGCGGGCAAGATTAAACCGCATGTGAGCAATGTGCTACCGCTGCGTGATGCAAACGCAGGGCTGGACCTGCTGCGCCGCCGTGAGGCGACAGGCAAGGTTGTGATTGACGTGATGGCCTAGGGTTAATGCGGTCTGGGCACGGCGCGTTTGGTTATCCGTTTGGCTTTGGCGCGTTCGCGGAAGAATACAAACAGACCTGATGACAGGATCAGCGCGATGCCTGTCCAGACTTCCCATGTGGGCAGTTCGGCAAAGATGATCACGCCCCACATCACAGCCAGTGGCAGGCCCACGTATTCGAACGGCGCAACTGTTGCTGCATCGGCGAGGCGGTAGGCTTGGCTGAGGCAGTAGCCGATCAATGCGCCGTTCACGCCCATCCCGATCAACACCCACCAGTCTTCGCGTGCGGGCCAGACCCACGCGCGCAACAAGAACTGCACAGAGCCATTGGTTGACCCTTCTGCGAACCTGCCATCGCCCGCAACAAAGAAAAAGCCGATTGAGACGATCAGAAATGTGGCCTGAATATAGATAGAGAGCATAGAAGCGGGTGCCTTGATCCCGAGTTTGCGCGTCATCAACTGATTGAGCGCATAGGCCAGCGCCGAGAGAACAGGCAGCAGCAAAACAAGGCGCGATACTTCGAGGGACTCTGAGGGCTCCCAAGGGCGCTGCATGATCACCACCCCGATGAAGCCGACCAGCACGGCGCCTAAACGTAAGGGGCCTACTTTTTCTCCCAAGATGGGAATCGACAGTAGGGTGATAAACAAGGGGGCTGCAAAAAACAGAGCGGTGGCATCGGCCAGTGGCAACACGGCAAGTGCAACGAAATAGGACATGTTGGCAATCACAACCAACACGCCGCGCGCGATGTGCAGCAGTGGCTGGTCCGTGCGCAAAGCGGCCCAACCGCCCTCGAATTGCAGGAAAACACAACTGACCATAATTGCGATCAGCGCTCTGAAAAATACAATCTGGTGCAGTGGATAGCCGCTGGAGAGTTGCTTGATCAGCATGTCATTGAGGGAAATGCACAGTACGCCGAACAGCACAAAGGCAATTGCGGGGCCTGCGCGGTTCGCGGCTTGTATCATGTGTTCACATTCATCAATTCCATTGCGACTGTCCAGAAAAATTCATAGCGTAGACAGCAACCAGCTGAGGAGCCTAAGCCCATGCAAATGTCCGACACCCGCCAGATCGCCGCCACACCCGCGCAGGTTTATGCTGCCTTGCTGGATCCCGAAATGCTCAAATCTTGTGTGCCCGGCGCGACAGAGGTGGAGGGATCACCCGAAGAAGGGTTTGTAGCGACAGTTGTGCAAAAAGTTGGGCCTGTGAAGGCAACCTTCAAAGGTGAAGTCACGATCAGCGATATGGTGCAGGACGTTTCTTTGCGTCTTGATGGGGCAGGCAAAGGCGGCGCCGCGGGCTTTGCAAAAGGCGGGGCAGATGTGCGCTTGGTTGAAACCGAGGGCGGTTGTGAGCTGAGCTATGATGTAGAGGCCAAAGTTGGCGGCAAGCTGGCTCAATTGGGCAGTCGGATCATTGACGGTTTTGCAAAGAAAATGGCGGATCAGTTTTTCAACAACCTGCAAGAAACGCTTGAAGGCCCTGCTGAGGGAACAAGCGTTGAAACCGCCGAGGAAGAGCCCGCCAAGAAGGGCTGGTTCGGTCGCGCCAAGTCGTAAGGCGCCAGCTACTTGTTGGGGGCCGCATTTCGGACTAGGTAGATGGGCCTAGAGCCGGAGACTGCCATGCCCCCAATCCTTAATGTAACAGACTTGCGTAAATCCTATCCAGACGGGTTTGAGGCGCTTAAAGGGATCGATCTGCAAATTGATGCAGGTGAAATCCTTGCCTTGCTTGGCCCCAATGGGGCGGGAAAAACGACCTTGATTTCAACGATTTGTGGCATCGCGACGGCCACCTCTGGAACCGTGACTGTCGGCGGGCACGATACGATCAAGGATTTCCGCGCTGCGCGGGCGATGATCGGTTTGGTGCCGCAAGAAATCAATCTGGAACCCTTTGAGAAAGTGATCAGCACAGTTAATTTCTCACGCGGGCTGTTTGGCAAACCTGCCAATCCTGCGTTGATCGAAAAAATTCTGCGCCAGCTTTCGCTTTGGGATAAGCGCGATAGCCAAATTCGGGCATTGTCAGGCGGCATGAAACGCCGTGTGTTGATTGCCAAAGCGCTTAGCCATGAGCCGCGTGTGCTGTTTCTGGATGAACCCACTGCCGGTGTCGACGTAGAGCTGCGCCGCGACATGTGGGAGATTGTCGCCGATTTGAAACGGGACGGTGTCACGATCATTCTGACAACACATTACATTGAAGAAGCCGAAGCAATCGCTGACCGCATCGGTGTGATCGCAGATGGTAAAATTCTGTTGGTCGAGGATAAGGCCAAGCTGATGGCGCGGATGGGCAAGAAGGAGCTTGAGGTTCAGCTGTCCCAACCGATCACTGAAATCCCTGCTAGCCTTGTTTCGGATCGGTTGCGCCTCTCTGATGACGGCACTGCCTTGATCTATAGCTATGACACACAGAGCGAGCGGACGGGGATCACCACACTGCTATCAGATGTGGCTGCTGCTGGTTTGGTTTTGCGCGATGTGGTGACACGACAATCAAGCCTTGAAGATGTTTTTGTGGACCTCGTCCATGAGGGGGAAACACGATGAACTGGATCGCCGTAAAATCAATCTACATCTATGAGATGACGCGGTTTTTCCGCACACTCACGCAGAGCTTCATCTCCCCTGTGCTGTCAACATCGCTCTATTTTGTGGTGTTCGGCGCAGCCATCGGCAGCCGCATCCAAGAGGTCGAAGGTGTGAGCTATGCATCTTTCATCGTGCCGGGCTTGATTATGCTGAGCGTGATCACGCAGGGGATCTCTAACGCCAGCTTTGGCATTTATTTTCCGAAATTCATCGGGACGATATTTGAAATGCTCTCGGCACCCGTGAGCTTTCTTGAAATTGTCATGGGCTATGTCGGGGCAGCGGCCAGCAAAGCGTTGTTCATTGGTCTGGTCATTCTTGGCACTGCCTATCTATTTGTCGATTTTGAAATACAGCATCCCTTTGCTATGGTCGGCTTTTTGGTACTGACCTGCATCAGTTTTTCGCTGATGGGGTTCATCATCGGCATCTGGGCAGGCAGTTTTGAGCAGTTGCAACTGGTGCCATTGCTGATCATCACGCCACTGGTTTTCCTTGGCGGCTCTTTCTATTCAATCTCGATGTTGCCACCCGTTTGGCAAATAATCTCGCATTTTAACCCTGTCGTATACCTGATCTCGGGTTTCCGCTGGTCGTTTTTTGGTGCGGCCGATGTGCCAATCGGGCTGAGCCTGCTGGCCATTGCGGGTTTTACGGCGCTCTGCCTGTCCGTTATTTGGTGGATATTCAAAACAGGGTGGCGCATCCGGCAATAATCTTTGTGTGCGCCTTGTTGCCAGCGGTCTGCGACTTTACATGGAGTGTATGAAACAATGGCTCCCCTTTTTGAAAAGCGATCCGACTGTTGCCGTGATACGGCTGTCGGGAATGATCAGTACATCCGGTCGCGGTGCACTGAATGACCAAGGGCTTGCCCCGCTGATTGAAAGGGCCTTTACCAAAGGTAAACCCGTTGCGGTGGCGCTTGAGGTGAACTCGCCCGGAGGCAGCCCAGTGCAATCGTCGTTGATCGGGGCGCGGATCAGGCGGTTGGCCGACGAAAAAAACATCCCCGTGATTGCCTTTGTCGAAGATGTTGCCGCCTCTGGTGGCTATTGGCTGGCAGCGGCAGCGGATGAGATTTACGCAGATACATCGTCGGTGGTTGGGTCAATCGGGGTGATCTCTGCTGGGTTTGGCCTGCATGAGTTGATGGCGAAAAACGGTGTTGAACGGCGCGTGTATACGGCTGGTAATTCCAAATCCATGTTGGACCCGTTTCGCCCTGAAAAACCCGAAGATGTCGCACGGCTTAAAGAGCTTCTGGAAGATATTCATGTCAATTTCAAAGAGCACGTGATGGCGCGCCGCGAAGGCAAGCTGTCGTTGGAGCGTGATCTGTTCACTGGTGAAATCTGGCTGGCGCGCAAAGCGATCGAAGTTGGGCTGATCGACGGGATCGGGCATCTGGTGCCGTATTTAGAAGACCGATTTGGTAAGAAGGTAAAGCTACGCCGTTACGGAGCTAAAAAGGGCCTTCTGAGCCGCTTTGGCGCGCAGATTGTAGGCGATGCACTGCATGGTGTCGAAGAACGTGCGCAATTTGCGCGGTTCGGGTTGTGATATGATCCTCAAGATTGTTGCCCTGTTTTTGGTATTTATCGGCGTTCTGGGGTGGTTTGGTAAAATGCACTGGCTTGGGGCTAAATCCCTGACCCAGCGAAAATGTAACAGCTGCGGTCGCTACCGCATCGGAAAAGGGCCATGCGCCTGTGGAGGAAAACGGGGATGATCACTGCTTGGCTGTTGTCGGGTCTTGGCTTGCTAATTTTGTTGCTGGCGGGGGATGCGTTGGTAAAAGGTGCGGTGAACCTGAGCCTGAGGATCGGTATTCCTGCGCTGATCGTCAGCCTGACCATCGTTGCGTTTGGCACCTCTGCGCCCGAACTTTTGATTTCGGTCAAAGCGGTTTCGGACAATCTGCCGGGTATTGCGCTGGGTAATGTGGTGGGGTCGAATACGGCCAATATCCTGTTGGTGCTGGGTATCCCCGCTTTGATGGCGACGATGCACACCTCAGAATGCGACACGCGAAAATCGTTCAACCAAATGATTGCAGCGACCATATTGTTTATTGGCTTGGCCTTTCGCGGTGTGTTTGACTGGGTTGCGTCAGTGGTGATGCTTTTGGTCCTTGCTGTGATCCTTATTGATGCGGCACGTGACGCGCTGGCGCATAAAAAGGGCGATGCTACCTGTGCCGCAGTGGGCGAAGACGATCTGGAAGGCGTTGACCCGGATATGCCCAGCTGGCGCATAGCTTTGTTCTTGCTACTTGGGCTGATTGGCCTGCCTTTGGGGGCGTCCTTGCTGGTGGATAACGCCACGGTCATTGCCAAAGCGTTTGGCATCAGTGACACGGTGATCGGCCTGACGTTGGTGGCGGTCGGGACTTCTTTGCCTGAATTGGCTACAACTGTTGTTGCTGCTTTGCGGCGTCAGGCGGATGTGGCGCTGGGCAACGTTATCGGGTCCAACATGTTCAATCTGCTAGCAATCATCGGTATTGCAGGGTTCATCGGGCCAATCGAAGTTGATCCGGAGTTCTTGCAATTTGACCTATGGGTCATGTTGGCGGCGTCTTTGATGCTGATCCCTTTTGTTTATCTGGGGAAAAATATCACCCGCCTCTGGGGGATCGGGCTGAGCACTCTATACGCCATCTATCTGGTTGTTGTTTTAGTTGGCTAAGGAGGCTTCTATGAAGCGCGCATTAGTGACCGGTGCAGGCAAGCGGCTGGGCCGCGCTATGGCGCTTTATCTGGGCGACCGTGGTTTTGATGTGGCCATTCATTACGCCACTTCACAAGACGAAGCCGCGGAAGTCGTGAAGCTGATCCATGCAAAGGGGCAGCAGGCGGTTGCGATACAAGCAGATCTGCTTGAATTGGATGCGATGGAGGGGCTTCTACCCGCTGCTGCAAATGCGCTGGGCGGTCCTATCACCTGCTTGGTTAACAATGCTTCGATATTTGAATATGATTCAGTTCTTAGCGCCACGCGGAGCAGTTGGGACCGTCACATGAACTCAAACCTGCGTGCGCCTTTTGTCCTGACACAAGCCATGGCCGCGCAGGGCTTGCAGGCGGTGCAGGATGAGGCAGGGGAGCCGGTTTCTTCGGGTTTGGTCGTCAATATGCTCGACCAGCGCGTGCGCAAGTTGACACCTGAATTCATGACATACACGCTTGCGAAAATGGGGATGTGGGCGATGACACAAACCACAGCACAGGCGCTGGCCCCCCATATGCGTGTTAACGCAATCGGCCCCGGACCGACGTTACAAGGCAGCCGCCAATCGCAAGCGCATTTTGAGGGGCAAAGGGCCGCTACAATCCTGAAACGGGGTGCCAATGCAAGCGATGTCACCGCAGCGCTAGGCTATTTTCTGGACGCACCTGCAGTCACGGGACAATTGCTCTGTGTGGACGGGGGGCAGCACCTTGGGTGGCAGACGCCTGATGTCTTGGGGGTAGAGTAAGGCGCGACCTACGAGAGTTTTGCACCTAAGGTGAGTTTACAGCCTTTGGGGGCACATAAAGAGGCCGTAATATGCTATTTTACATAGCTGAAATAAAAATATCCAATTAAATCAGTATGATGTGGATGTGCCTAAAAATTGAACAAATTGACGAAGCAGTTAAAATGTAACGAAAAAACACGAGTATACGAAAGTTATCATCAGAGTTATCCACAGGATAAGTGGACAGGTTTGTGGTTGCCGTTCGGTTGTAAGTGTGGGCGAAAAGGAAGAATCGGGAAACAATGCCAGATCGCGAAAACATCCCTTTAACAGGCTATGACCGTATTCAGAGTTATCTGAACACGATTGATGGCTCACCGGGTGTTTACCGGATGCTAGATAGCGAAAGTCGCGTTTTATACGTGGGCAAGGCCCGCAACCTGCGTGCCCGCGTTAGCAACTATGCGCGGCCCAATGGGCATAGCCCGCGTATTGCGCGGATGATCGAAAATACGGCATCGATGATGTTTCTGACAACCAAGACCGAAACAGAAGCACTGCTTTTGGAACACAACCTGATCAAGCAGCTCAAGCCAAAATACAATGTGATCTTGAGGGACGATAAGAGTTTTCCCAGTATCGTCGTCACCACTCAGGACGACTATCCATTGGTGAAGAAACATCGCGGTGCGAAAAAGGAAAAAGGGGCGTATTATGGCCCTTTCGCGAGCGGCGGGGCGGTGACAAGAACGTTGCACCAACTACAGCGGATTTTTCTGCTCAGAGATTGTAGCAACGCGGTATTTGCGGGCCGTACACGCCCCTGTTTGCAATATCAAATCAAACGCTGTTCTGCCCCCTGCGTAGGGAAAATCAGCCAAGAAGAGTACAAACAGACTGTAGATGACGCGCGGCAGTTTTTGGCAGGCAAGACCACGGGTATCCAGACGCGGCTTGCCAGTGAAATGATGGCCGCATCTGAAGAAATGGAATTTGAACGGGCTGCTGCGCTGCGTGACCGGATCAAGGCGCTGACGCAAGTTCAGACGGCGCAGGGCATCAACCCGAAAGGCGTGACTGAAGCCGATATCATTGGGCTGCATATGGCAGACGGACAGGCCTGCGTTCAGGTGTTTTTCATCCGTTCGGGCCAGAATTGGGGCAACCACGACTATTACCCACGGCTTAGCGCGGATGTCGAAGCACCCGAGGTGCTGGAAGCCTTCATCGGGCAGTTCTATGATCAGCGCGATCCCCCACGCCAGTTGATCCTGAGCCATGAGATTGAAAACCCTGATTTAATGGCAGGGGCGCTTGCCAGTAAAATTGACCGTAAAGTTGAAATACTGGTGCCCCAGCGCGGGGAGAAGGCTGAACTGGTGGAGGGGGCGCTGCGCAACGCGCGTGAAAGCCTCGCCCGTAAGATGGCCGAAAGCGCGACACAGGCCAAGTTGCTGAAAGGGCTGGCAGAGGTATTCGATCTGCCCCAAGTACCTGCGCGGATCGAAATCTATGACAACTCCCATATTCAGGGGGCTTTTGCTGTGGGTGCGATGGTTGTCGCAGGGCAAGAGGGGATGATGAAAAACCAATACCGCAAATTCAACATTCGGGGCGAAGACCTGACGCCCGGTGATGACTTTGGCATGATGAAAGAAGTACTCACGCGGCGCTTTAAGCGGCTGATCAAGGAAGACCCCGAGCGCAAAGAGGGTCATTGGCCTGATCTACTGCTGATCGATGGCGGCGCGGGGCAGGTCAGTGCTGTGCGTGACATTATGCGCGAATTTGGTGTTGAGGATATTCCGATGGTCGGTGTGGCCAAAGGGGTGGACCGTGATGCAGGGAAAGAAGAGTTCTACCGCACGGGCAAACCTGTGATGGCGTTGCGGCACAATGATCCGGTTCTCTATTTCATCCAGCGCATGCGAGACGAAGCCCACCGCTTTGCGATTGGAACGCACCGTGCCAAACGCGCAAAAGCTGTTGGTGCTACGCCGTTGGACGATGTGCCGGGGGTAGGGGCGGCGCGCAAGCGGGCGTTGCTGGTGCATTTTGGCTCAGCCAAAGCGGTGAGTCGTGCCAACCTGAATGACCTGAAGGCCGTGGAGGGGGTATCGGGGGCATTGGCCGAAACGATCTATGGCTATTTTCACGAAAAAGGATAGTACCGCGTAAGGCCTTGGTTTTCATGAAGCATATGAAACTGGGTTTTAGAATGAAACGAAGAAGCAAGACGGCGCTTTTTATGTGAAGCTGTGTAGCGGGCAACTGTTCATGCTTTTACGTTAATGTTGCACAGTGTAGGGTGATGGAATGAAGTGGAACTTACCAAATATCCTGACCGTCATTCGCTTGGCCGCAGCACCTGCTGTCGCGGTGATGTTTTTGTATTTCACGCGGCCCTACGCCGATTGGTTTGCGTTGATCTTATTCGTGTCGGCTGCGGCAACCGATTGGATCGACGGCTATCTGGCACGGGCATGGAAGCAAGAAACCAAGCTGGGCGCGATGCTGGACCCAATCGCGGATAAGGCGATGGTGGTGATCGCACTGATGGTCATTATCGGCTTTTCCAGTTGGTCACCTACGCTGGTTTTACCTGCCACAGTGATCTTGTTTCGCGAGGTTTTTGTCTCGGGACTGCGGGAATATCTGGGGGATACGGCGGGTACGTTGAAGGTTACGAAACTTGCAAAGTGGAAAACCACCCTTCAGATGACAGCAATTGCTGTGTTGTTCAGCCAAGGTGTGTTTGAACATTACCTTGGTATGACGATCTATGGGATGGATGATGCTTTGGTTGCTGCCATTTTGAATGGCACCGAAGAAGACATTCTGGGCCTAGCTTGGAAAGCTATGGCGATGGAATGGTCTGGCCTGATCGGGCATTGGTTGCTGTGGGGGGCTGCGGCGCTGACAGCAATCACGGGTTGGGATTACCTGATGAAAGCAATGCCCTTTCTCAAGGAGGGACGTTGATGGATGTGTTGTATTTCGCTTGGGTTCGTGAGCGGATCGGGGTGCCGCGCGAAGTTGTTGAGACGTCGGCGGCAACGGTCATGGAGCTGGTAGAAGAACTGCGCGCCCGAGAAGAACGCTACGCGGTTGCGTTTGAGGATATAAGCGCGCTGCGCGTTGCATTGGATCAAGAACTCTCCGAGTTCGATGCACCGCTTGCCGGTGTGCGGGAAGTGGCATTTTTTCCGCCAATGACAGGCGGCTAAGATGCGGATTTCGGTACAAGAGCAGGCTTTTGATCCCGGGGCAGAGCTGACTTCTTTCTCGGCAGGGCATCGAAATTTGGGGGCGGTTGTCACCTTTACCGGTATCGTGCGTGATCTGGCTGATGGTTCGATGGACGTCATGGAAATTGAACATTATCCTGGCATGACCGAGAAAGCGATCACTGCGATTGCACAGGACGCGATGGCACGTTTCCGGCTGGGCGATGTGTTGGTGATCCATCGCTATGGGCGGTTGCATCCTAGCGATATGATTATGATGGTTGCTACAGCGGCCCGACACCGCAAGGATGCTTTTGACGCTGCAAGTTTCTTAATGGATTATTTAAAATCCCGCGCCCCTTTCTGGAAGCGTGAAGTCTCTTCAAAAGGGGCGGCATGGGTTGCTGCCACGGATGAAGACGAAGCGGCCTTGGAACGATGGTGACGCTGGGGCGTTGATCCACATCAAGGTGGTAGATGCTGTAAATTGTTAGGCTGATGCCATCATTTACAGGAGGACGAAATATGTTCACTTCGATTGTTGTCGGTATCGACGGCTCTGACGCGTCAGAGCGCGCATTGATCATGGCATGTGGTATTGCCAATAAGTTCGATGCTGGTTTGGAAATTGTTCACACCCCACGCGATGAAACGGTGACCTATGCGGCGGATGCGATTTCGGGTTTTTATATCGGACCCAATGTCGCACAGCAGGACATGTTGCTCGAAGCTGCGGAAAAGCTGTGTGAAAAAGCCTTGGCGATTGCCGCAACGGAGCGGGTGCAAAATGTTACGGCCCATGTCGGGCGTGGCGACCCCGGTAATGACGTGTTGAACAGAGCCGAAGCCGTCTCAGCAGATTTGATTGTCACAGGTCGGCGTGGTCTGGGCGATTTCAGAGCATTGGTCTTGGGCAGTACGTCGCACCAGATTGGCAAACATGCAAAATGCGCGTGTATGACTGTACCGTAAGCAAGCAGAGTTTAACCTGCCATCTGGCTCTCTATGTAGGCACGCATTTCCTCTGCCTCACGACGCGCGTCGCGTAGACCATCCATCGCGGCCCGCAATTCGGCTTCGGTTTGAGAGAGCTGGTTGGTCAACTCTGCCTCACGTTGTTGAAGATACGTGATAGCTTGATCGCGGGTTTCTTCTGCTTCGTGAAGCTCTTGGCTCATCCGGTCCAGCTGGGCAACGTCGTCTGCGGCCACGCGTGTGAAGCGGTGCAAAAGCCAGTTGGCAAACCAGCCCATACAAAATGCGACAAACAGAATAATGGCTGTTGCGAGTTTAAATTGAAATCCGTTCATTCGGTAGCACTCTCTTCTGTCGACTCTTCGGAAGGTGTATCACCGTTTTCGGCAGTGTTTTCCAGCGTTGTTTCGGTCGGTGTCTCCGCGGTGTCAGGACGGATCAAGTGAAATTCGATGCGACGGTTTGCTTCTCGGCCCACTTCAGTGCCGTTATCGGCAACGGGACTTTCCTCGCCGTAACCGACGGCTTTGAAAGATCCGGTAACCACGCGACGTGCACGCAGTTCGTTTAGAACTGATTCTGAGCGGCTTTGGCTTAGGGCGAGGTTCATTTCTTCGCGGCCCTGACTGTCAGTATAGCCCTGAATTTCAAGCGGCAGATCACCACAGCGCTTTAGCAAGGTCGCGATACTGTCCATTGTGCCCAATGCGGATGCGTCAATTGTGGCCGACCCCGGCTCAAAATTAATTTTCCCAGCAGCAACAATTTCGCCAATCTCTGCTTCACACTCGCTGGGAGTAGGAAGGCCCAAGACTGGATCAAGCTGCTTTTGATAGATGACGTTGATGTCAAAACGTGCGCCTTCTCCCAATTTACCTGCCAGCAGGGATGCTGTTTCAGTGGAGGCATCGGGGTTACCGGTGTTGCCAGTGAGGACAAGGTTATCAGGCAGTACCCGCACAGAGCCATTTTCGAGTTTACCCAAGGCTTCGAGACCAGCAAGCACACGCGTGGGCCAATCTTGGGGAAGGTCATCAACAACGCGGGTGGCTGTATAAACCTTATCGGACCCGAAACGCGCCTTGGCAAAGCTACTGGCAAGTTCACGCAAAGCTTCGTTGTTCACCCGGCCGCGTAATTGTATCTGGCCTTCGGCGCTGAGTGTTGCTGTAAACTCTGGTGGGCCAGCATTTGGGTCCTGCGCCTCAGGTAGTTTCGATTGCAGGGCAAAGACAGGGGGGAGGGCATTTTCGAGTTCGCCAACAACCGTGTCAAAGTCGGCTTGGCTGGTGCCGGGCGCTGCGAGCAAGGAAATGTCTGCATCAACGATGGTGATCGATCCTTGACCCAGTTTTGTAAGTGCATTGATCGAAGCGGTAACGGCATCTGCCCACTTGCGGCTTGGGACGCCAAGGCCAACAGTGCAACGCGGTGCAGTCGCGCCAGCAGCTTTTGCCGCGTTGATAATGCGTTCCGCCGCCACATCTGTATCAGCCGAGCAGGCATCAAAGCTGGCGCCGTCTTCTGTGATCTGGAAACGGGTTGTGAAGGGGGTAATGACGGGGCGCGGCGCAGAGATGTTCAAATCCAACGCCATACCTTCGGGGGCCATTTGCCTCAGATTTTTTTCCAGACGGGCCTTTTCAGGGGCGCTATCGGTAATGGCGGTAATGGCCACATGCTGGGCGCGGATTGAAATTTTGGCGCGGGGCAGGCTGATCATGGCAGACAGCGCATAATCCAGCGCGGTGGTCCACCCGTCGGGCGATGGATAGTCAGCTGATTCCAGAAGATCGGTCACCCCAGCAGAGCCTGCAATGTTATTGAAGCGAGCGATCAGATATTCACGATCAGTGCTGGTTGGGATTAATCCAATGACGGAGAGGCCGCTGTCATTACGCAGGATTTCAGCCGAGAACTTTGGCGCAGCCAGTGCCTCTTGCGCGGCAACTCCCATGTCATCAATAACGCGGGTTGCGTCGACGACAGATCCCGCAGTTGTCAGTGCCGAGAAACGTACAGCCTCTGTTGGGGCGATGCCCGACAGGGAAACTTGTAGCCCGTTGGCCTCAACTTCGGCCCATGTCATGCCTTTGGCATCCAGCGCGTCACGTACGCCAATTTCTGATGAATCTTCGATCAGGCTGACTGAAAAATTAGCTGCCACAAGCGAAATCATGGCGGCAGCGGCGAAGGTCAGGAATATTGTGAGTAGTGAGGAGAGGCGCATAGGCACTTTCGCGATAGTTTAAATATTAAGCATGGTGATAGCCCTGTGTGACTTGTGGTGCAATCACAGGAGTAGGGCCAAACCGAAGAATAGAAGCGGAATTATGCCTGTGTCGCGATTAACGCGAAACAATTGCAGCATTTTATCGGAATTGTGGATATCCAACCCGCGCAATTGCCATGCCATATGCCAGCCCATGGCCCACGGCCCCACGATGGCAGCGCCTAACGCCGGAACGGACACGCTATTCACAGTGGAGAAAATCACGGCAATGCCCATGAGGCCAACTGTTGCCACCAGAAAACGGCGCAGCCAGTGGTTGGTGTTTTCTCCAAACAGTCGTGCGGTGGATTTCACGCCAATCAGCGCGTCGTCTTCGGTATCTTGATGGGCGTATATGGTGTCGTAGAACAAGGTCCACGCAATCCCTGCAAGGTATAAAACAACCGCAGGCGCATCCAGCCGCCCTGTATGAGCCGTCCAAGCCAGCAAGGCGCCCCAGTTGAATGCGAGCCCCAAAAACACCTGCGGCCACCATGTAAAACGTTTGGCAAACGGGTAAATTGCAACAGGAATAAGTGCCAGCACGCCAAGACGGATCGCCGCAGCGTTGTAGGTCAGCAGGATCGCGAAGGAGATGAGGGCCTGTATTGTCATCCAGACGGCAGCGCCTTTGACACTCACTTGGCCAGCGGGAATCGGCCGCGACCGCGTTCGGGCAACCTGTGCGTCTATGTCGCGGTCTGTGATGTCATTCCAAGTGCAACCAGCACCGCGCATCAAGAAGGCACCGATGCCGCAACTGACAAAAATCCACAGATCACCCCAGCTTGTCTGCCCGTCATAGAGCATGACCAGTGATAACCCCCACCAACAGGGAATCAGCAAAAGCCATGTCCCGATCGGCCTGTCAGCACGGCTTAGCCTCAGGTAGGGGCGGGTGGCGGCAGGTGCATAAAGGTCAACCCAGTTACGCGAATAGGCATCTGCGACCACTCCATTTTCTTGTGGCTCTGGCGGTGGGGCACTGTCTTGCATATATCCAACCCTATGGACGCGAAAATTAGACTGTATGTAGAGCACCCTTTGGGTGTGGGGCAATCGGTTCCTTTGGATCGAGGGCAGGCGCATTACCTCTTTGGGGTGATGCGGCAATCTTTGGGCGCGCATTTGTTGCTGTTCAACGGCACAGATGGCGAATGGCGCGCCGAGGTGGTGGAGGCAGGCAAGCGCGGTGGCGTGTTGCGCTGCGTCGAGCAGACCAAACCTCTGCAACTGCCGCCCGATCTGTGGCTGTGTTTTGCCCCGATCAAAAAGGCCCGTACAGATTTCATTGTGGAAAAAGCCACTGAAATGGGCGCGGCGCGAATCGTGCCAATGCAGACGGAGTTTACCAATTCGGGTCGTATCCAGCGTGACCGGCTGCAAGCGCATGCCGTAGAAGCCGCCGAGCAATGCGGCGGCACCTGTGTGCCCGAGGTTGTCGATTTGGTCCGTTTCAGGAGCTTGATGGATACGTGGGATAGCACGCGGAGAATCATGTTCTGCGATGAGGCATTGGCAACAGCAGCCCCTGCCTTGCTGCAAGGGGCTGTCGGGCCTTGGGCAATCTTCATCGGACCAGAGGGCGGTTTCTCGGCGCGCGAGCGCGAAAAATTGAACGGATTGGAGTATGCGGGCGCGGTGTCTCTTGGACCACGGATTTTGCGTGCGGACACGGCTGCGGTGGCGGCGATGACCGTTTGGCAACAAACTTGCGGTGATTGGGTCTGATGTCGGCGCTTGTTCACTTGCGCGAGGTGCAGCCTCAGGAGGCCGCTGCCTTGGATGCGTTTTTGGCGCAGCACCCTGAAACCTCAATGTTTTTGCGTGGCAATCTGGCGGCGCATGGCATCGGCAACCGTGACCACCAACATGGTACAACCTATTGGATCAATGCGGCTGGACCGATTGAGGGTGTTATCGGCTGTTCCAACGGCGGGTATTTGATGTGTCAGGCCCCAAGGGCGGATGACGCGTTTTGGCGAGCGGCGGCGGATGTATTGCTAGGCCGCGAAATTGGCGGGCTGACGGGCGTACCCGATCAGGTCAATGCATGGATCGCTGCTTTGGGATTTAGCGATGATGCGTTTCAGGTCAAAGAGACTGAGCCGCTTTATCGTTTGAAGTTAGATCAGGTGATCACGCCCGAAATGGCAGGGGTGCAGTTACGCGCGCCACAGATGTCCGATCATGCGATTCTGGTCGAATGGTTCGCTGGTTATGCCCAAGATACAGGCTTTATGCCCTCAGGCGGGACATCGTCAGACGAGGCCGCAACGCGCTTCATTGCTCATGAGGCAGCGCGTGTATTGGTGCAAGGCGAGACACTTGTCGGGATGGCATCTCTTAATGCCTTTGTGGGGGAAACCGTTCAAGTCGGCGGGGTATATGTGCCCCCTCATCATCGCGGGCAAGGATTCAGCGGTGCTGTTGTTGCAGCGCTTTTGGCCGGCTTGCAGGGGCAAGGCATCACAACAGCTGTGCTTTTCGCGGCCAGCGCCATCGCGGCACGGGGTTATGAGCGTATCGGTTTTAAGCACATCGGAAGTTATGAACTGGCGATTCTGAAATCTCCGGTGTTGATAAAAAGGGGCGCATGATGTTTTTCAGACCTGAAGCAAAGGCCGCTCTTTGGCGGTGGCGCGAGGTGCTGGTTGCGGCTGCGATGGCGCTGTTGGGCTTGTGGCTGATCACAGGGCCGGGCCTGCTGCTTGCGGTTCCCGGATGGGCGCTGGTGCTGGGCGGTATGGCTTTGTGTTTTGTCGGATTTCAACGGGCGCGGTTTCGCGGTACGGGAGATGGTGTGGGTGCAGTACAGGTGGACGAAGGGCAGATTTCATATTTCGGGCCGCTTACTGGCGGCGTTATCGCGCTGCAATCGCTTGAGCGGTTGACGCTGGATGCCACCCTTCACCCGCCGCATTGGAAGCTGGATGCAGCAGGGCAACCACCTGTGCTCATCCCTGTAAACGCGGCAGGATCGGACGCGTTATTTGATGCTTTTGCGACCCTGCCTGATCTGCGGACCGAACGAATGCTGACCGAGTTGCGTGCCAAACGTGGCCACGCAGTTGTGATTTGGGAGCGCAAGCCCTTGCGCCCTGCCCACGCCCTGCTGCATTGACGAAGCAGAGATTCTCCGCAAGGCTGCGGTTAAACCCCTAAAGTGAGTGCCTAACATGTCTATCCCACAATCCGGCGGCGGCCCGATCGAACATTTTGACCAATTGGCCGAGTATCTATCGGATGGCTGCAAGCCTAAGGACCAGTGGCGGATCGGCACTGAGCACGAGAAATTCGGCTATTGCAAAGACACGCTGCTGCCGCTGCCCTATGAGGGTGAGCGCTCTATCCGTGTGATGCTGGAAGGGCTGCGTGATCGCCATAACTGGACCCCGGTTGAAGAAGGCGGCAAGCTGATCGGGTTGGAAAAAGACGGTGCCAATGTATCGCTTGAACCCGGCGGTCAGTTGGAGCTGTCAGGCGCTCCTGTCGAAACAATCCATGAGACATGCGATGAGGTGAACACCCACCTGCGTGAAGTCAAAGACGTAGCAGATGAGATTGGCGTCGGCTGGATCGGCCTTGGGGCCGCACCTATTTGGACCCATGAACAAATGGATCTGATGCCCAAGGGCCGCTACAAGCTGATGAACGACTATATGGAAAAAGTCGGCACAATGGGGCGTACCATGATGCGCCGCACCTGTACTGTTCAAGTGAACCTCGATTTTGGATCAGAAGCGGACATGGTGCAAAAAATGCGCGTGGGTGTGGCCTTGCAGCCCGTCGCCACAGCGCTATTTGCGAACTCTCCGTTTTTTGAGGGCAAGCCGAACGGCCATAAATCATGGCGCAGCCGTGTTTGGCGCGATTTGGACAATGCCCGTACTGGGATGATTCCCTTTATCTTCGAAGAAGGTTTCGGTTTTGAGGCATGGGTGAACTACGCGCTGGATGTGCCGATGTATTTTGTCTACCGCGATGGTAAATACATCAATGCGCTGGGGATGTCGTTCCGTGACTTTCTTGAAGGAAAACTTGCGGCCCTACCGGGCGAAACGCCAACGATGAGCGATTGGGCAGATCACCTAACCACCGCCTTCCCCGAAGCACGGATGAAGAAATATATCGAGATGCGCGGCGCTGATGGCGGCCCGTGGCGTCGCCTGTGTGCGCTGCCTGCTTATTGGGTGGGCATGATGTACGACCAAAATGCGTTGGATGGCGCGTGGGATCTGGTCAAAGACTGGAGCAAAGAAACACGCGAAGAGCTGCGGATTGCGGCGTCTGTTGACGGGCTTCAGGCCGAGGTGAACGGGATCAAAATGATCGACCTTGCCCGCGAAACTGTTGCGCTGTCAGAGGCGGGCTTGAAGGCACGTGCCCGCAGTGGTGCGGGTGGTTTGGTCCCTGACGAGACACATTTCCTGAACGCGCTGAAGGAAAGCATCGAAACAGGCAAATCCCCAGCTGATGAGCTGCTGGATTGCTATGGTGGCGAATGGGCCGGAGACTTGAGCCGGATTTACGGTGATTTTTCCTACTAAACCTAGGCGGCTGACGCAGGTTTGAGAACGCGGGTGCGGTAGTACTCCGATATCTCTGATTTGCGCGCCGCTTGAGTCGCTGCTGACACTGGTTTGTCTTTGTCGAACAGCAGAGCATAGCCCTGCATTGCTTTTTGATGGGCATCCATATCGACGGCTTTTGAAGAATTTTTTGCCTTGCCTGTTTGTGCCATTGGACGTGTGGGCGTGCTGCCGCTGGATGGCATAGCATACAGCACCAGTATGGCGATGCCGCCGACGATAGGAACAAAGGACAGGAGCCACCAAAAGCCCGACATCCCTGCATCATGTAAACGCCGTATGCACAGGCTGGTGTAAGGGATGGTGACTAGTACAAGGTAGTAGCCGGTGCCGAAATCAAACAGGCTTAGGTCTGATAGGGTTAAGAGGTTCTGGCCTGTGCTTAGGGCGGCAAGTTTGGCCAAATCGAATACGGTAACGATAAGGCCGATGACGCCAATAGCTAGAAAAGCCCACCAAAACTCCGAGCGGGTTGCGCGGCCTTCGAAGTTAAAGGCATTCACTACGGCCAGTTTCAGCGCGATGAGGGGTCCGGTCATAGCTCATTATCCTAAATTTAGGTTTGATTTCTTGATAATCTATGAAGGGCATCCGTGTCGTTAACTGGGGCAAAATGTGGTGAATTCACGACAGAGTCGTAAAAAGGCCCGCATGAGCGCGGACCTTTTGTCGATTTCTAAAAGGGGTTAGGCTGGCGCTGCTGCCACTTGCTTGGGCTTTGCGTCATACATTACTGCGCGCAGGGTGCCGATTGCTTGGGTGAATCCAAGCCCAAGGCACAGCGCGGCCAAGCCGAGCGCGGTAAGGAAGGCGACCATAGGCGCGTCTGCTAGTAAGGGCAGGGTGGCACCGATCAAGATTACACCACCAGCGCCAATCGCGCTAAAGCCGGTTGCAATGGTGATGGCACCGGTACGGGCTATGGCACGACTTTGCGGGCACTCACCCAGCAAACTGCCAATACGTAGGATCATAACGGCCAGTGCGGCAAGAGCACCAAAACCAAGGGCGATGTAGAAAAGGGCAAGAATAAGCATGTCATGTTTCCTTTCAGAAGTGTGATGAGGGGTTAGAACGGGCGCGGCTTTGCAAAGAAGTCGCGGCGCAAGCTGTGGTAAATTTTTGCAAAGACGTAGGTCCATAAGGGGGCAAAGACCATACCGAAGCCGATGTACATAAAACCAGTGGCGAAAAACTCTCTGTCGCCAGTCACGGCAAAAATTAGCAACAAGGGCGCAAACCCGACGATCATCGACGCGAAGGCCACAAAGGCCAAGTCACTCGGCGCACCGTCGTGGTGGCGTAAATACCAGAGCAGAACAGGGGTGCCGACCATGAGATAGAGCGGCCCGCCCAATATGAGCGCAAACACAGGGATGAAAAGGACCCAGAAACCACAGAGGGTGACAACCAAAGGCCCGCCAATCAAAGCGACAAAGAATGCAACGGGATCAATGACGTAACGGGTCGGGTATGGGATGTGCGGCGGGGCGATAAGGGTCTGCATGTGATGTCCTTTCAGTGTGTCGCGGTTCTGAATTTATTATCATTTCTGTCATAAGAGAAATTAAAGGCCAAAAGTTAGACCTATAGCCCCTAGCCGTCCTTACCCTTTGGCAAGAAACGGGCAACGCGGGCACCAAGGCGGATCGCCGCCATTTGAACGGAGCGGGGCAGGCGCGAGACATCTGTGTACCAGCTGTCAAACATCTGCATTGTATCAAGTGTCTCTTTGATCCGTGCCTTAACGGCGGGTGGTGTTGCATCCTCTTCTGCCTCGCGTTGGACTTCCTCCAAGGCGCGCAGGGTCGGGGCAAACTCACGTTCGCGGCGGCTCTCGATCACGGTAGTGGTGAGTTCGAACATGTCGCGGACTGACGTAAAGTGATCGCGGCGATCGCCGAGCTGGCGTTGGGATTTGACCATGCCAAGGCTTTGCAATTCCTTCAGCCCGTTGGACACATTCGAGCGTGCCAGATTCAAAAGCTCACAGATTTCATCCGCATTCAGCGGATCAGGCGAGATGTGCAGCAGCGCATGGATTTGCGCGACTGAACGGTTGGTGCCCCATTTCGCACCCATGTCACCCCAGTGGAGGATAAAGTTCTGCATGGCGGGGGTCAGGTGCATTGGAACGACTCATCTGTTAATTTCTGTAATGACAGAAATATCAGAATGGATCGAATGTGCAAGAAAAATCGACGACAGATGCTTTCGGTGCTTTTGGTTCATTTTTCGCGCGAAAGTCTGACGTTGAAGAGGCCTGAGGATATTTTGAGGTGTTGCAGGGTTTGTTTGCCGCCTGCTGTGCGATAGATCAGCTCAATCTTGGCCGAGGAAATGCCGAGAGGTGACAGATGGCCCGGCCCTGCAATTACTTTGTAGCTGACAGCACAGGTCAGCGTTTCGCCAGCCTGCGTTCCGCGGTCGGAGCGCATCGCGACAACGCGGCGGCCATCATACATTTGGATCGGTGCAGGGCAGCCTTTGGCGCGAAACAGTTGTGCCATTGCACGCACGGGGTCCATGACGCCTGCGGGTACTTTGTTGATGTCAGATAAGGCTGTCAGCTCGTCTTGGGGTGTGATTGCGGTGCCCACAGCGCGGGCTTTCGCAATCTCCACCGTGACCACGCGGTTTTTGCGCGATGATCTGCTTTCGCCAGTAAAACGGCTGGTTGCCGTGTTGCCAATGCTGGTGCCAGTATAGTTTCCGTTGAAAACCCCCAAGGGAGTGTTGTCCAAGGTCGATGTCAAAATGGTTTTGCGCCCGGTCTCGGCGAATTTGATCTGTCCCAAGGCTTTGCCGCCCAAGGAAACGCTAAAACTCTCAGCACCCACAGGCGCGGCGAGCATCAAAAAACACAGCGTAGCTGCCGGAAACTTCATCCCTTTTGACCTATTTTGGGTTCGGTACCCGCACGAATGCGAGCAATGTTTTCGCGGTGACGCCAGAACACGATCAGCGTCAACGCCAGAGCGAGCAGATATGTCGTGCCAAAGCCGGTAAGTACAACCAGAACGCTGGACATCGCCGCCGCAAACAGTCCGCCCATGGAGGACATGCGTGACAGACCCGCCGCGACAAGCCATGCAATGCACGCGCCAATGCCTGCGGGCCACGCCAGCGCCAGCAATATCCCCAAGAAAGTCGCGACACCTTTGCCGCCTTTGAACTTGAGCCAGACAGGGTAGCAATGCCCCAACATCGCAGCGAGCGCCGCGATTTGTGCGGCATCTTCGCCACTAAAGGCACGCGCCAGCAGCAGCGCAACCGCCCCTTTGGCGCCATCCAATAGCAGGGTCGCAATGGCGGCGGGTTTTGACCCCGTGCGCAGCACGTTGGTGGCCCCGATATTGCCAGACCCGATTTCACGTAGGTTGCCAAGGCCCATCACACGGGCAATCACAACGCCAAAAGGGACAGATCCGATGAGGTAGCCAATTACGGCCCAGAGCAACAAAACAGAGACGGTGCTTTCAATTAGCGGCATGGGGTACTTTCCAGTTAAACAGAATAGACGCAGGAGCCTGCAACATAGGTTGATAGAACCTTACCCTGCATGCGCACTCCGTCAAATGGGGTATTGCGTGATTTTGACAGCAATGTTGCACGGTCCAGCACAAAGGGCGCATGGGCGTCAAACAACACCAGATCCGCAGGCGCACCCTCGGCCAATCGCCCCGAAGGCAGGCCCAACCGTTTGGCAGGGTTAAACGACATAGCACGCCACAGTTGCGGCAGCGTGATCATATCCGCATGCCACAGACGCAGCGCTGCAGGCAGCAGCGTTTCAAGCCCCACGGCACCTGATGCGGCCTCTTCAAACGGCAGGCGTTTGCTTTCTTCGTCTTGCGGGGTGTGCATAGAGCAGACAATGTCGATCAGCCCCGATGCCACGGCTTCAACCATTGCAAGACGGTCTTCTTCGTCGCGCAATGGCGGCTTGAGCTTGAAGAACGTACGGTAGTTCGCCACATCCAGCGCGTTCAGCGTCAGGTGGTGGATGCCAATGCCCGCTGTCACATCCAGCCCGTTGCGTTTGGCGCGTTCCAGCGGCGGCAAGGACCGCGCCGAGGTGATCTGATCCGCATGATAGCGCGCACCTGTCATCTCGATCAAAGCAATGTCACGGTCCAACCCCATCCGCTCGGCCATGGGCGACACGCCGGGCAAACCGCGAAGGGATGCGAATTTGCCAGATGTCACCGCAGCGCCACGGCTCAGGATCGGTTCTTGGGGATGGGCGATGACCAAGGCACCAAGGCTGCGGGCATAGGTCAGCGCGCGGGAGAAAACTTTGGTATCGGTGATCACATGGTCACAATCGGTAAAGGCCACCGCACCAGCGTCCATGAGAAAGCCGATCTCGGTCATCTCGCGGCCCTCACGGCCTTTGGTCAGCGCGGCCATGGGCAGCACGTTGACGGGCGTTGTCTCATTGGCGCGGCGGGTGACGAACTCCAGTGTTTCGGGGCTGTCGATGGCGGGAGCGGTGTCAGGGCGGGTGATCATCGTGGTGACACCGCCTTTGGCCGCTGCCATTCCCGCCGAGCGGTAGCTTTCTTTATGCCGTTCACCCGGTTCACAGACTTTGACACCCAAATCGACAATGCCGGGGGCAAGGTATTTACCGCCGCAGTCGATGATCTCTCCTTTTGGGTTGGCTAGATCACCTGCGGTGACAGCAGCAATGCGGCCATTTTTAACAGTAAGCGAGCCGACCGTTTCGGTCCCGTTTTCAGGATCAATCAAAGTGGCGTTGATGAAATGAAGCGTCATGGCGTCTCTTTCTGGATTTTCAGTATGAGGTGGTACACTTTGTCCACATCGTCAATCCATGTGAATTGTGGGGGGCGTGTGGGAAAGGGGTGGTGCTTGCTTCGGCCGGGGGGGCCAAAGGTGATTGTATGCTCGTGGTCGGTACGGATTTTTCGCTTTGGTGTGATGCGGATTTTGCGCAGGCGCGGCTTGGCCCATGGGTATGACAGGCCGATGATAGCGCGGCGGGAGGTGAGTGTGTAATAGCTATAGCGCCGCGCGACCGTATTGCGACAGATTGCATAGGTCGTGACGGCAATTCCTATACCCAGAAATATCAGCCCTACGATCCAGAATATGGCGCCTGCGAATACCACGATTGTCATCCATATCAGGGCAAAAGCACTGAACAACATTCCGAATGCCATCATGAAGAACTCTTCACGAGTCATAGAGAAAACAGTGTCGGGTCGACCTTGCCAGAGGATCGTTTCATCCGCTTCCAATATGCCGTCCCATGGGTCGCTCATGGCAGCAGTCGGGCGCGGGCGGCTAGAATTTGCGCTGCGATGCTGGCAGGCTCTGGCACATAGGCGATACACACGCGCTGCCTGTCCTTGAGGAAGAGTACAACGCTCCACCCCAACCGCGTGCGGACATCCGTGATATCCGCCATCGGGATACGGACTTCGCCGTCCGGGCCATGGTGGATGACGGCATCGGTGCGCAGATACCAACGGTTCTGGCGGATAGCCCGCCAACGCGTCGGATCATCAACGCCGAAACTATAGAGGAGGCTCAAGATTGGCGCGATATAGATCAGCGGCCAATACCCCGTCGACTGGGCAACTCCCCAGCCGAACAGGGCCAAAGCAGCGGCGGTTGTCACGCCAGCCAGCGCGCAACGGCGCAGGTACACCCGCAAGTTGGGGGACCAGGCAGCGAGCGGTTCGCTCACCCTGCCATCCAGACCATGCCTGCAGCCACGGCGAATGCGACCAATAGCGCGACGGTAGCAACGCGGCCCGACATTTTGGGATCAGGTTTGGGTTCTTTCATTTCAGTATCCACCATATCAAGAGAAGTATCAGCACCATTGCCACAGCGGTAATGCCACTGCCCATGCGCATCCGACCTGCTGTTGTGGGTTTGCCGCCCACGCCAGAATAGAGTTTTGCGGCATCAGAAGCGATCGGTGCCGCGCCATGTAGGGCTTGGGGTTCGGCATAGGTGCCGATCAGGGTCAACGCGCTGTCAGGGGTAAAGGTGATACCGCCTGCGTCACTGACCTTGGAGAAAAGAAGCAGCACATAACCGTCCAGCGCTTGCAGGCGGGTTTGATCACGGCGCAGCGCGGCTTTGTCCACGTCATACCCGTCACTGAGATACTGCATCAGGCCCACGCCCGTCAGGTCAGATAGGGCGAACAGTTCAAATTCACCCTCGCTTACGGAATGGTTAAGCAGTTGGGCCGCCACAGCGCTTTTAGGCTGCTGTTTTAAGGTGCGTGCCATATCCGCCATCGGGCGGGAAATGGCAAAAACGCGGATTACGCCGTGTTCAGATTGGGGAATGTCGATCACAGTCATACGCGTGCCTCCAGATGGGGCAACAGCGCGTCTGTGTGCTCGACAAATTCAAACCCTATTTCGGTCTTTTTCTTGGCCTCGGGGAGCAGAAAAGTTACGCTGGCGGGCATTGTATTGCGCAAATTTGGGGCGGTAATCGTTTCGCGGGGAATTGCCTTCACGCGGGTTTTCTGCCCCTCTATACGAAACATCAAGGCCCGTTTGTCTGTCAGGGCATAGCGGGTCGCCGCAAAGGCTTTGAGCTGCCGCCATGTGGCCCAAGCAGGGATCAACACCAACAGGGCAGGCAATAGCAACAGCCAGACGTCATTGTCTTTGCCTTGGGTGGCGATGATAAAGCCGCCCGCCAGAAACAACCCTGCCGCCGCCATTGGCGCAGGGCCATAAAGCCGCCAATTGCGCCAATGCAACCGCGGCTTTGGCTGGCCAGTCCAGAGCAGCTTTTCATCTGGCTCCAGCACTGTCTCCCAAAAATCGGTGGGGTTTTTCATTTCCGGCTCTCTGCAAGGTTCTGCGCCAGCAGATCCATCGCCGCCATACGCACAGCCACACCCATTTCCACCTGATCCTGAATAACGCTGCGGTTGATGTCATCCGCCAGAGTTCCGTCGATCTCGACGCCACGGTTCATCGGGCCGGGGTGCATGACAATTGCATCGGGTTTGGCGTGGGATAACTTTTCGGCATCTAGGCCGTAGCGGTGGTAATATTCCCGTTCGCTGGGGATAAACCCGCCGTCCATGCGCTCTTTTTGCAAGCGAAGCATCATGACAACATCGACGTCTTTCAGGCCTTCTTCCATGTTGTCAAAGACCTCGACACCGAATTCACCAATGCCTGATGGCATCAGCGTGGGTGGTGCAATCAGGCGGATGCGGTTTTCCATTTTACCAAGCAACATGATGTTTGAGCGTGCAACACGGCTGTGTGCGATGTCACCGCAAATGGCGATGGACAAGCGGTGCAGGCGGCCCTTGGCGCGGCGGATCGTCAATCCGTCCAGCAGCGCCTGTGTCGGATGTTCATGTCGGCCATCACCTGCGTTCAGCACGGCGCAGTTCACTTTCTCGGCCAGTAAATCCACCGCGCCCGATTGCGGATGACGCACCACCAGCAGGTCAGGATGCATGGCGTTCAGGGTCATCGCCGTATCAATCAGGGTTTCGCCCTTTTTGATAGATGAGGCCTGCATGGCCATGTTCATCACATCTGCGCCCAATCGTTTGCCTGCAATTTCAAAGCTGGCTTGGGTGCGCGTTGAATTTTCAAAGAACATGTTGATTTGGGTCAGACCCTTAAGCGCGGAGCCGTGTTTGTCAGGCTTGCGGTTTTGCTCGGCATATTTGTCGGCCAAATCCAGTAGGGTTGTGATCTCTGACGGATGCAGAGGCTCTATGCCGAGCAGGTGACGGTGGGCGAAACTCATGGCGAAAACCTCTGTCTGTTTGGGCCGTTATAGGCCCGCAGGCACAGGCGGGCAAGAACCGCTGCATAGGGCATTTCGGATCGCGTGGTTGGCGCGTACACTGCACTAATGGAATCACTGGATTTTCACACGGCGCGCGCGCTTTTGGAGTGGCAGATTGAGCTGGGCGCCGATGAATGCATCGGCGACGCCCCTGTCGATCGCTATGCGTTGCCTGACAAGCTGGTCAAACCAAACAAACCTGACATCAAGCCGCATCTGACCAAAGGGCCAGTCAAAATGGATGCGCCTGATCCTGTGGCCGAGGCGCAGAGCGCAGCACAGGGGGCAACTACGCTGGACGAATTGCGTTTAGCGATGGAGGCGTTTGAGCGATGTGATCTCAAACGAGGTGCGCGCAATATGGTGTTTTCTGACGGGATCGCAGGTGCACCTGTTATGATCATCGGCGAGGCGCCAAACCGTGACGAAGACAGAGCAGGCAAGCCGTTTGTCGGCGATACAGGCGTGCTGCTGGACAGGATGTTTGCCGCCATCGATATGGGGCGCGAGCGTGCTGATGCCCCTCTCTATATTGCAAATGTCATACCGTGGCGGCCCAATTCGGGCCGTGATCCAAAGCCGGATGAAATCGCGATGATAAAACCGTTTTTGCTGCGCCACATCGAATTGGCTGCGCCCAAGGTGTTGGTGTTGATGGGTAATGGCGCCTGTCAGGCCCTTTTGGCGAAAGTAGGCGTATCGCGTTTGCGTGGAGAATGGACGCAAGTCGCTGGTTTGCCCGCAATGCCAATGCTGCACCCTGCGTCGCTTTTGCGAAACACGGATGCCAAGAAAGAGGCATGGGCGGATTTGTTAGAAATAAAGGCGGCGGTGGAAAAATGATTGATCCTGTAATCCTCTTGGCCTTTGTGCCTGCGGCCTTGGCGCTGAATGTAACGCCGGGGCCTGATATGATGTTATGTCTGGCGCAAGGGATGCGTTCGGGGCGGGCCTCGGCTTGGGCGGCCAGCGCGGGGGTCAGTGCGGGTGCCTTTGTGCATGTGACGGTTGCGGGTCTGGGCTTGGGCGCGGTTGTGGCAGCCTATCCTTGGGCGTTTTCAGCGATCCGTTGGATCGGGGTTGCGTACTTGCTGTATCTTGCGGTTCAGGCGTTGCGCAGCAACCAGATCAAAGCAGGCGGACAAGGGATGCGCCCGTTCAAAGCGTTCCGTGCAGGGTTTTTCACCAATTTGAGCAACGTCAAAGTCATCTACTTTGTGCTGGCTTTTATCCCGCAATTTGTCGTGCCCGAAGCAGGGCCGGTGTTTGTCCAGTTTCTGGTCTTTGGCAGCATGATTGCGCTGGGTGGTTTTGTGATCAACGGCATGGTTGGGGCTTATGCAGGCACATTCGGTGCCAAACTGATCGGCTCCAGCAAGACGCTGGGATATATTACCAGCGGCATTTACGCTGCCTTGGCCGCGCGCTTGGCGGTGATGGAGTAAGCGATGACAACGATGAACGAAGCAAAAGAATTCATACCCGTGCGGATCGCGGTTTTGACCGTGTCCGATACACGTGACATGACCCAAGACCGTTCGGGCGACGTGCTTGTGTCGCGGCTGGAGGCGGCGGGCCATGTCTTGGCCGACCGTAAAATCCTGCGCGATGAGCGTGCCGAGATCGCGCAGCAGTTGCGCGACTGGTGCGCAGAGCCCCAGATTGATGTTGTGATTTCAACTGGCGGTACAGGGCTGACGGGGCGTGATGTCACCGTCGAGGCGCACCGCGATGTCTATGAAAAAGAAATTGATGCTTTCGGGACGGTGTTCACCATTGTCTCTATGCAAAAGATCGGGACCAGCGCCGTGCAATCGCGTGCAACAGGCGGTGTGTCGAATGGCACGTATCTGTTTGCGCTGCCCGGCAGTCCCGGGGCGTGCAAAGACGCATGGGATGAAATTTTGGTCAAGCAGTTGGATTATCGCCACCGCCCCTGCAACTTTGTTGAGATTCTCCCACGGCTGGACGAACACCAGCGCCGTAAATAGGCCGCACTTCTAAGCGTTGCTATGATATTGGTCTGGCGCATGTATATGCTGCGACAGGTTTGGACGCGGTAGAAAGCCAACTATTGTAAGTGAAATGTTTAACGTGAGTGTGCAATGCGGTTTCTGAGACAAAGCATGGTCGGCCTGTTTCTGGCGGCTGTTACCTTGGGCTTGTTGGTCTGGGCGGTTGAACTAGTCGGTGGGGCGGTTCAAACGCGGATGGCGGATAAGTCGGTTGAACGTGCCGCTCGGGAGCGTGTTTTCACTGTCAACGTTGTGCAGGCTATAGAGAGCACCCGAACACCGATCCTTGAGAGTTTTGGCGAAATCGCAAGCCGCCGGACGCTAGAGTTAAGGGCGGCAGGAAGCGGGCGTGTGATCGCCTTGGCCGCAGGGTTTGAAGATGGCGGTCGCGTGCGTGCAGGCGATGTGTTGTTGCGGATTGATCCGGTTGATGCGCAGGCTGCTGTGCTGCGCGGGCAAAGTGATCTGGCGGATGCAATGGCCGAAATTCGCGATGCTGAGCGTGCAGTTGATCTGGCGCAGGATGAATTATCTGCGGCGCAAGAACAGGCGGCGTTGCATTTGCGCGCTGCACAACGTCAGTTAGATTTGGTTGGGCGTGGTGTTGGAACCACAGCAGCGACAGAAACAGCCGAGCTTGCAGCATCTGCTGCGCGACAGGCCGTTTTGTCACGGCGTCAGGCAGTGGCGCAGGCGCAAGCACGGATTGATCAGGCGGCAAATGCCAAGACCCGTGCGCAGATTGCTTTGGCGGAACTGGAACGAGGATTAGCGGATACCGTTCTACGCGCACCCTTTGATGGCACGCTGAGCGCTACAAGCGTCGTTGAAGGCCGTTTGGTCAACGCAAATGAACGTGTCGCGGATTTGATTGATCCTGATGATCTGGAAGTCTCTTTCCGTTTGTCGATCGGGCAATATGCGCGGATGCTGGATGCGGAAGGGCAAGTTTTGAAATCAGAGCTTCGTGTGGGGCTGGATGTTTCGGGGGCGAACCTCGAAGCGGTCGGTCGTGTGACGCGTACCTCTGCTGCCGCAGGGGCGGGCCAGACAGGGCGGTTGGTATTTGCAAAGCTGGATACGGCGGCGGGTTTCAAACCGGGTGATTTTGTCACGATCAGTTTGCAAGAACCCGCGTTAGAAAACGTTATGCGTTTGCCTGCCTCGGCAGTTGATGCGGCGGGGGCCGTGCTGCTTTTGGGGCCAGAAGATAGGTTAGAGGCGGCGACAGTAAAGGTGCTGCGGCGGGTTGGCGGCGCTGTTTTAGTGCGCGGCGACATCGCAGGCCGCGAAGTGGTTGAAGCCAGATCGCCATTGATGGGCGCTGGCATTAAGGTGAAACCGTTGCGCAAAGGCGCCAAGCCAGACGCGCCGCAGATGCTGGAGCTAACAAACGAGCGGCGGGCAAAGTTGGTGGCCTTTGTTGAAGAAAACACACGTATGCCCGAGGCTGCCAAGGCGCGCGCACTTACACAATTGGCCGAACCATTGGTCCCTGCGCAGATGGTTGAGCTGATCGAGCGCCGGATGGGGGGCTAACCTATGGTACGCCCAATCCCCAAAACCGCTGGCGGAATTCTGTCGTATTTCACGCGGCATAAAACAGTGGCAAACCTGCTGCTGGTGCTGATGGTTGTTGCGGGGCTTGTTGCGGCGCCAAACATGAGGGCGCAATTTTTCCCCGATGTTATTGTGGACAGCGTCACAGTGTCCACTGTTTGGCGGGGGGCTGGCGCAGATGATGTAGATGAGGCGATCAGTCAGGTGCTGGGCACAGCCTTGTTGGGGCTGGAAGGGATTGAAAGCACTTCCAGCACATCGCGTGAGGGCAGCAGCACAATTTTTCTGGAGTTCGAGCCGGATTGGGACATGTCGCGTGCAGCAACAGATGTGCAAACAGCCGTTGATGCGATCACAACCCTGCCAGAGGAAGCCGAAGACCCAAATGTAAGGCGCGGCGCATGGCGTGACCGCGTGACAGATGTGGTCATCACAGGCCCGGTCGCGCCAGAGCAATTGGGTCGATTTGCTGATGAATTTGTGACCCGCCTTTTTGCTGCGGGTGTCACTCGTACCTCCATTCGCGGGGTCGCTGCGCCACAAACGCTGGTTGAAGTGCCGTCATCCCGTTTGATCGCCTATGATGTGACGATGGCACAGATTGCGGCGGCTATTGCATCAGAAGTAGATGCTGATCCGGCGGGGGATGTGGACGGCGCAAATGCACGTGTGCGCACAGGTATTGCCAAACGTACGCCACAACAGATCGCTGGGATCACGCTGAGATCGGATGCAGATGGGTCCAAATTGCTGGTGGGCGATGTGGCCACGGTCTTGGCGCTGGGTATTGATCGCAATATGGGATTTTTCGTTGGTGACAATCCCGCAATGACCGTGCGGGTGGACCGCTCGGAACGTGGTGATGCCATTGGCATCCAACATGACGTCGAGAGAGTCGCAGCCGATCTTCAAGCAAGCCTGCCTGCATCCGTACGGGTGGAATTGATCCGTACAAGGGCCGAAGCTATTTCCGGGCGTTTGGACCTGCTGGTGGGGAACGCGCTGGTCGGGCTTGGGCTTGTGGTGGCGTTGTTGTTTTTATTCCTCAATGCGCGCACGGCGTTTTGGGTGGCTGCGGGGATACCTGTTGCCATGGGGGCTGCTATTGCTTTGATGTATGCGGGCGGTTTGACGATTAACATGATTTCGCTGTTCGGGTTGATCATCACGCTTGGAATTGTGGTGGATGATGCGATTGTGGTTGGGGAACATGCCGATCACCGCTACCGTTTGGGCGGGGTTAGTGCCGCTGAGGCGGCAGAGGGCGCTGCGCAACGCATGGCAATGCCTGTCTTTGCTGCGACACTCACAACCGTGATAGCGTTTTTCGGTCTGGTCGCCGTGGGGGGGCGGTTTGGCGGCCTGATCGCGGATATTCCCTTTACGGTGATCGCTGTTTTGTTGGCTTCTTTGATCGAATGCTTCTTGATCTTGCCGCACCACATGAAGTCCGCGCTGGCAGGGAGTGAGCGGCGGGAAAGCTTCTCTGCGTTTAAGCTGGTGATCGGGGGATTCGTAACTGCCGTGGTGGCAACGATGCTGGTCTCGGCTCTGATCTTTGGCGCGATTTGCCTGTTTTTGAGGCTCAATGGGGCGGATGTCGGGCAGGCCTATGGGCTGCTGTCGGGGGTATCGGTGGCATTGGTCGGGGTCACTGTGATTTTGATCGTTGGCTATTTCGTTTCACGTCCTGCGCGGTTGCGCCAAGTTTTGAACGGCATCGGGCGGCATGGGATTGATACGCCGTCATTTGTGGTGAACGCGGGTTTTGTCTGGATGCGCGAGCGGATGTTCAAACCCTTCATGGCGGGCGTTATTGCTGCACGTTACGTGGTGTTGGCAGGGGTTGTGACGGTGCTGGCCAGCCAGATCGCATTGTTCATCAGCGGGGATGTTCAATGGCGCTTCTTTAATTCGCCAGAGCGCGGTTCGGTTTCCGGTAATTTCATCATGGCCGAGGGCGCAACGCGTAGCGATACGTTGGAGATGATGCGCGAAATGCAGCGCGCTACTGATGCGGTCGCCGCCCAGTTAGAGGCCGAGCACGGGATCAATCCGCTGGAATATGTCATGGCGCAGATTGGCGGCAACAGCGGACGGGGTCTGGCGGCGGCAGAAAATAAAGACGGTGATCTGCTGGGTGGCATTTCGATTGAATTGATTGATGCCGATTTGCGCCCATATTCCAGCTCTGAGTTTGTTGGTCTGCTGCAAGACGAGGTGGTGAACCACCCCCTCTCCGAGAGTGTGAGCTTCCGTGGCTGGCGTTCTGGTCCGGGGGGCGATGCGCTGGACGTGCAGTTTTACGGTGCGGATACGCAAACCCTCAAAAACGCCTCGACGGAACTGCAAGCAGCGTTGCTACAATATCCCGAAGTCAGTGCGATGGAGGATGATCTGGCCTATGACAAGGAAGAGTTGATCCTTGATCTGACCCCGCAAGGGTTGGCATTGGGCTTTACCATTGATGAGTTGGGCCGCGTATTGCGTAACCGCCTGGCAGGGATCGAAGCGGCGACCTATCCAGAGGGCCCGCGCTCGGCCACAATACGGGTGGAATTGCCCGAGGGCGAACTGACAGCCGATTTTCTGGACCGTACCCAGATGCGCACGCCCGAGGGTAATTACGTGGCATTGTCCGATATCGTGAGCGTCCAGCAGCGCAGCGGTTTTGGCACAGTAAAGCGCGAAAACGGTATCCGCCTGATTTCTGTCACGGGGGACATCTCCGAAGATGATCCTGCGCGGGCAAGCGAGATAACCAAGATTATGCAGGAGGAAATTTTACCGCGCATCGCGTCAGAATTGCAGGTGGAATACCGCCTTTCAGGGTTAAGTGAGCAGGAAGACGAGTTTCTGAGTGATGCAATGACAGGGTTAATCCTGTGCCTGACAGGGATTTATCTGGTGCTGTCTTGGGTGTTTGGCAGTTGGACAAGGCCATTGGTGGTGATGGCAATTATCCCCTTTGGGCTGATCGGCACAATCTATGGGCATAATGCGTGGGATGTTCCCCTGAGCATGTTTTCAGTTGTGGGGATGTTGGGGATGACGGGCATTATCATCAACGATTCCATCGTTTTGGTCACTACGATTGATGAATATGCTGCTGAGCGCGGGTTGTTTCCCTCGATCATTGATGGCGCCGCAGACCGGTTGCGCCCTGTGATGTTGACCACCCTGACCACGGTTTTGGGCATGGCGCCGCTGTTGTTTGAGCAGAGCAGGCAGGCGCAATTCCTAAAGCCGACTGTGATAACATTGGTTTACGGTCTGGGATTCGGGATGGTTTTGGTGCTGCTTGTTGTGCCTGCGTTGGTTGCGGTACAGCATGACATTGCACGCCAGATTGCTGCAATGCGCCGTGGTACGCGCAGCCCTGTGCGCGGTCTTCAAATGGGGCTTTGGCTGCTGTGGGCAATCATTTTGGGTTGGGGGGCTGCTACGTTGGGATATGCCGCCGTGCAAGGCGGCCTCTGGGGGCCGATTGCAGCTGCCTTCAACTCGGTTGCCGTGATGCCCCTTATGCCCGCCGCTTTTGCGTTGTTTGTGGGGGGCACTGCTCTGGTGGTGTTGCTTGGGTATCTGTGCGGCGCTGCGTGGATGTTTGTCCGCACAAGGTCAAAACCGCAGCGCTAGCAGATCAGTCGGGCGTACATCCCCGCAGGTCAACAGCCAGAGATGACCCCAAAACCGTAAAGCGCAGCGCTGAGCGATCAACCGACAGCGGCCCTTTGGCACTACGGATCAACTCTGCCTCCGCCGTCAGCGTGTTGCCCGACCGGCGTGTTGTGGCCTCAGAGACCCAGACATCAGGATTGCCTGCTTCGATCACCACATGCTCTGTCTTGCCTGTTGAAGGCAAATTCAGGTTTGCGGTGATTTTTAGGCCCTCTTTGGTGGGGCGGAGCGAGCAAGTGACGCCTTTGGCACCTGCCTCGGCGGCGCTATAGGGTTGCTCGGCCAATGCTGCGGCAATGGCGGGCAGGGGGGTACGGGATTGAGAATTCAGCGTCCCTTTGATCGATAAGGTTTCAGGTATGCAGATGTCTTTGCACACGCCAATTTCCAATGTCAGGTTAATGTCTACGGGCTTGCCTGCCTGCTTGGGCGACACCGCAAGCGGCAACATCACCTGATTGTAATACCCAACAGATCGCATGCCGCTTTGGTCAAATACTTTGGGCGTTGGCCAACTGATACTGACATCACGCAGGTTGCGTGATCCGCGCCAATTAAAGTCGGGTGGAATGCCTGCATCGCCCGGCGCGCGCCAATAGGTTTTCCATTCAGGTGCCAGTGTAAGCTGGATCGCACTGATGCGCGTACCATCGGCTTGCTGCCAACCGTCGACCAGTTTGGCCGTCACAACGGTGCCAATCGGGTCTGCCGCATGGGCAGGTGTAAACGGGATCATCAGAGCGGTGGCGCAAAGCAGATTTTTTATCATGCTTCCTATGTGGCGTGGCTTGCCGTCTTTGCCAAGTCACAAACCAGTTAGTCATGTTTCGCCGAAGGCGCTTGCAGCTTTGTGTTAGGCTGGGCACATTGGTGTTGGATGTGGCAGGAGGCGTGCATGGATTTGGCAGGACAATTTCTTGTGGCGATGCCGGGAATGGATGACCCCCTGTTTTCGCGGTCGGTTGTTTTTATTTGCGACTATTCTCAAGAGGGCGCGATGGGAGTGATTATCAATAAACCCGCCGTTGATCTGAAGCTGGCTAAGGTACTGACGCAATTGGAGATGCCGGTCACTGCCGACCTTTCGCAAGCGCCAGTCAATCTGGGCGGCCCGGTTCAGACCACACGTGGATTTGTGTTGCACCGCGATACGGCGCGCAGCGCGCCTGAGCCGTTGGTTATACCGGGCGGCTATGTTTTGACCGCGACCAAAGACATTCTGGAAGACATCGGCGCGGGTAACGGCCCTGATCCATACCTATTTACGCTTGGTTTTTCGGGCTGGGGGGCAGGGCAGCTGGATAATGAAATTGCGTTGAATGGTTGGCTCACCACGTCTGCGACGCCTGAAATGGTGTTCAACACGGACCGCGATGCCGTGTGGGAAGCCGCCGTGCGCAGCATTGGCATTGATCCGCTTGGCCTTTCGGCTGTGGCAGGGCGCGCTTAGTCGCGGGGTGCGGCAGCGCGGTTCAGGCGGTCATTGATGGCGCGGCCTAAGCCGTGCATCGGAATGGGGGCCACTGCAATCGGGCCGCCCATGGCGTCCAGCAGATGCAGATGCCCAAACAGATTTGCTGCAGCTTCTGCCAAATTTCCGCTGGGCGACAGATTTAGAATGCCGTCAATTGCCCCAAACCCCAGCAGATGTTCACTGTCTTCTGCGGTGGTTGCATTCAGGCGGACTGTACCACGCGGTGCATAATGTGAAGAGAGCTGTCCGGGGGCAGTGATGGCGCTGTTCGTGTGAGAGCGCAGCGCAGCGCCAAGTGTTACTTCTATATCTTCGAGGGACACGCCGCCTTGGCGCAGCAGCACCGCATGCGGGCCGTCAAATCCGATTATAGTGCTTTCAACGCCCACGGCGCAGGGGCCGTCATCCAGAACGGCTGCAATGCGTCCGTTTAGTCCCGCCATAACGTGTTGCGCGGTTGTCGGGCTGATCCGTCCTGACGGGTTGGCCGATGGTGCTGCAACGGGTCCATTAAATTGCCGCAGTAACGCCTGTGCTGCAGGATGTGCAGGCACGCGCAATCCGATGGTGTGCAATCCTGCTGTCACCAGCGGCGATAGCCCGTGGTTTGCCTGCAAAGGTAATACCATTGTCAGTGGGCCGGGCCAGAAAGCCTGGGCCAGTTTGTCTGCCTGCGGGGTCCACTGAACATAACTTTGGGCGGTTGCGGTATCAGCAACATGCACAATCAGCGGGTTAAACGAAGGTCTGCCTTTGGCGGCATAGATCGCGGCAACGGCCTCGCCCTGCCGTGCATCGGCACCCAGACCGTAAACTGTCTCGGTCGGGAACGCGACAAGCGCGCCGTTGCGCAAAATCTCGGCTGCGCGCGCTAGGCTTGCGGTATCAGCGGAGAGACGTTCCGTTTGATGGGGCATGGCCTGTTCCTTTTACTTTGACGCCGCGTTTTGATTGCACTTGGGCTGGTGTCTGTCCATCGTGGTACAAAATATGCCACTAGTATGTGAGAGAGACCTTTATGACGTATCGTGCGCCGGTAGAAGACTACAATTTCCTGTTTGATCATGTTGTTGGTCTGGAAGGGCTGCGCGCGACGCAGCGGTTTGAGGATGCCAGTGCTGATGTGACCCATGCCATCCTGACGGAGCTGGGCAAGTTGTGCGAAGAAAAGATTGCCCCTTTGCAGCGCAATGGTGATCTGAACGGTGCGTATCTGGAAAACGGTGTGGTGCGGACATCACCCGGCTTTCATGAAGGGTTTAAAGCGATTGCCGAAGGCGGCTGGGTTGGGATCTCGGCTGATCCTGAATACGGCGGTATGGGCTTGCCGATGGCGCTGACCGCTGCGGTGACAGATATGATGAGCGCCTCTTGCCTGTCGCTGCAACTGGCGCCGATGTTGACCCAAGGCCAGATCGAAGCGCTAGAGCATCACGCGAGTGACGAATTGAAGGCGCTGTATTTGCCCAAGCTAATCAGCGGCGAATGGACAGGCACGATGAACCTGACCGAACCCCATGCGGGATCGGACGTGGGGGCGTTGTCGTCCAAGGCCGAGGATAACGGCGATGGCACCTATGCGGTTTCCGGCCAGAAAATCTTTATCACTTGGGGCGACCATGACTTTGGCGGCAACGTATGCCATTTGGTTCTGGCGCGTTTGCCAGATGCGACACCGGGAGTGCGCGGGATCAGCCTGTTTATGGTGCCAAAGCTTTTGCCAGATGCCGACGGTAATCCGGGCGAACGTAACGGCGTGAGCGTTGTGAGTCTTGAGCATAAGATGGGTATTCACGGATCGCCCACTTGTGTGATGCAATTCGATAGCTCCAAAGGTTGGCTTGTTGGTAAAAAAGAAGGCGGCATGGCGGCGATGTTCACGATGATGAACAATGCGCGGATGGGCGTTGGCGGCCAAGGCATCGGCGTGGCGGATGCGGCCTATCAGCACGCGCTGGCCTATGCCCAAGAACGCAAGCAAGGCAAAACGCCAGAAAATGCCGAAGGCACCATCATTGGCCACGCAGATGTGCGCCGCATGTTGGCGACAATGAAGGCGGATATTTTTGCGGCCCGTGCGATTGCAGTATCCAATGCGGTGGCTATCGATATGGCCACCGCAACCGGTGATAAGGCATGGAAAGCACGCGCTGCCCTGCTGACGCCGATCACCAAGGCGTTTGGCACGGATACGGGTGTAGCTGTGGCTGAAATGGGTGTGCAAATCCATGGCGGCATGGGCTTTATCGAAGAAACAGGTGCCGCCCAATTCAGCCGCGATGTGCGTATCACCCCGATCTATGAGGGCACGAACGGCATTCAGGCGATGGATCTGGTGGCGCGTAAAATGATGGACGGCGGCGAGGCGGCTTTTGCCCTGCTGGACGAAGTCGAAGAAGACGTCGAGCGCGCCCGCGATGTGTTTCCGCGTATGGCGCGGGATGTTTGGGAATCCTGCGAAAGCATGCGGGAGGCAACGGAATGGTTGGTGTCACAAGAGGACATGCAAAACCGCTTTGCGGGGGCTGTGCCTTTCCTGCGTGCCTTTGCGCGTGTGCTTGGCGGGCATCTGCACCTCAAAGCCGCCTTGGCGGATCGCGGTGGTGCACGTGAAAAACTAGCCCGTTTTTACATCCAGCGTTTGCTGCCTGAACATGCATCATTGTTAACCCATGCGCAGGCAGGGGCAGAAGACCTCTATGCGCTGACCGCTGATGATTTGGCTGTATAATGGCTGAGAACAAACACAAAGGTTTGCGTTATCCTTGGGAAACACCACCCGAGGGGGCGCAGGCCATCGAAGTTGCGCCCGGCGTGTTGTGGATGCGCCTTGCGCTGCCGATGAAGCTGGACCATGTCAACGTCTATGCATTGGATGAGGGTGACAGCTGGACCATCATTGATACTGGGTTTTCCTCTAAGAAATCCAAAGAGATGTGGGCGCAGATCATGGCGGGGCCGCTGGGCGGGAAACCTATTAGCCGCGTTGTGGTCACACATCACCACCCCGATCATATCGGTCTTGCGGGATGGTTCCAGACCGTTCACGGGGCCGAATTGGTAACAACCCGCACCGCTTGGCTGATGGCGCGGATGCTGACGTTTGATACGCAAGACGTGCCAAATGCAGAGAGCCTCGCCTTTTACCGCTCGGCGGGGATGGACCCAGAGATTTACGCGAAACGCGCTGCGGACAGGCCGTTCAATTTTGCCGATATCGTTGATCCTTTGCCGCAAGGCTATTTGCGGATCAAACAAGGGGATAGCATCACCATGGGTGGCCGTACGTGGGATGTTCATATGGGTAATGGCCACGCGCCAGAGCACGCAACATTCTGGAGCCGCGACGATAATCTGGTGATCGCAGGTGATCAAATCCTGCCGTCGATCAGCCCCAATGTTGGCGTCTACGCAACCGAACAGATGGCCGATCCTATTGGCGAATGGCTGGAAGCTTGCGAGCGTCTGGCGCTTTTGGGGCATGTGGATCACTTGGTGCTGGGGGGGCACAAGCTGCCGTTCCAAGGGCTGCCCACGCGGATGCGCCAGCTGATTGATAATCATCACAGCGCGTTAAAACGCTTGTTAGAGTATATCGAGACCCCCAAAACCGCTGGCGAAGTTTTCCCGTCGCTGTTCAAAAGAGCGATAGGTGAGTCGGAATATGGTCTTGCAATGGTTGAAGCCTTTGCGCATTTGAGCCACCTTCACCAAGAAGGCCTTGCCACGCGTACAATGCGTGAAGACGGAGCATGGCTGTTTCAGCGCAAGGGGTGAGCAATGGATAACCAGATCAAAACCGCAGCCGAAGCCGTAGAGGCAGACGCGCTGCCGCGCATGCATGAGGTGCATAGTGATCCAGATGCGAAAAACGCTTCGGATCAACCCTTGCCCAAAGGCATGGCGGACAAGCCTGTGGCGCAAAAATCACCTGCCCAATGGGCCTATGAGCGCACGGTGCTTTACCTCAAAAAGTTTGAGGAGGGGCTGGATGATGATCACGAAATCGCGATGGGTTTTGCGGGAACTGATGCTGGCGTGCTCAAGATCGAGGGTATGGGGTATTTCGACCCTGATATTGTCACGTTCTACGGGGCTGATCCGGCTGGGGCAAAGATGCAACTTGTGCAACACGTAAGCCAGCTTAGCGTTGTGTTTCGTGCTTTGCCCAAAGCAATCGAGACGGAAAAACCCAACCGCATCGGGTTCAAACTGTTTCAGGAGCTGGAGAGCGACGAGGCATAAGTTGTTTCTTCTTGACCACATCGCGTACAACTGACGTGACAGCGTAGATAAAATGCCGTAATCGGTACGAAACATATTCCAAGACGATAGAAGGAACGCCCCATGGCTGAACATGAACATGGCTCAATGAACTCCGAAGAAAACCAAAAGATGTTTGACGCATTCATCACATTTGTGACGCGTTCATCCATCGCGATCATCGGCGTCCTTATCTTTATGGCGATTTTCGCCCGCTAATCCGTCAATCATTCTAGATTAAAGAGTTCCAGATGTTGAAATCGTTCCTCGCGCTGGCTTTGTCAGCGGCCCTTCTTGCCGGATGTTCTGACAAAGGCAAAGAATCGCCAACACAAGCGATCGAGGATGCGATCTACGTGAACCGTGGCCAGACCAAGCTGACGTTGATGACGATGATCAACAACCGCACGGGTGCTGGTGCGCATACGGCGCTGTTGGTTGAAAGCACGCAAACAGTGCTGTTCGACCCTGCTGGTTCGTTCAACCATGACAAAATTCCAGAGCGCGGCGATGTCTTGTACGGGATGTCACCTGATTGGGTGGAGTGGTATAAATCCGCCCATGCCCGTAGCACTTTCCATGTGGTTAGTCAGGAGTTCGTCGTAACGCCTGCGCAGGCAGCACGTGCCTTGCAGCTGGTTCAGGCAAATGGCGCTGTCACAAGCGCGTTTTGTGCCAATGCAACGTCGGGCATCCTGAGGCAGATAGAGGGGTTTGAATCCATCAAGCAGGTTTTCAAGCCCGAAAAGCTAATGGCGCAGGTTGAGCAGCTTCCAGGCGTTTCCACCACACGTCACTATGAAGACGATGAGGGCAATGTGATGGACGGTGTCAGGGCCCTAGCCCAGTAAGTACAGCAACCCGTAGAGCGTGCCAGCACCGCTGGTCATCGCAAGAAGCACGTTCTTTGTGCCCAATCCAACTGCCAGGGTCACAACGGCCGCTGCTGCACGTGGGATGTCGAACACACCGTCAGTGACCGAAGGCCAGACTACTTGGGGCGCGACAAGTGCGGGTAGTATCGCGACAGCGGTATAGCGCAGATGCCGCAGCAGCCAATCTGGCATGGCGCGGTCCCCAACAAGGCCCGTAAAGACAAAGCGCAAACCAAAGCTGCCGAGCCCCAATAAAATGATGACGGTCCAAAGCGCACCTGTTTCGATCATTTGTTTGCTCCCTTACGTTCCAGCCAGAGTTCCATTTGGGCGCCTGCCATCATGCCGGCGATACCCGCGATGATCAGGCCCAGCGAATAGGGCACACCCGCTGCCAAAAGGCTGACGACAACGGCAACCAATGCAGCCACCACATGGGCCATGGTGCGAAACATTGGCGCGATCATTGCCAGAAACGTGATGGGAATGGCAAAATCCAATGCCCAGCTTTCTGGAATTTGTGCGCCAACCAAGGCGCCAACCAGCGTAAAGCCATACCACATTGGCACAATCGGGGTGACCACACCCATAAAATAGGCCACCCGTGCAGGGACGGTCATGTCAGGCTCTTTTTCGAACTTGGATATGCTCACCAGATAGGATTGGTCGATTGTCATATAGGCACATAGGGCACGCTGCCACATTGGGGCCGCACCAATGTAAGGCGTGAGAGACGCCGAATACATTGCCATGCGTAGGTTAACCGCAAGCGCAGAGACCAGAACAATCACGGTGGGCGTGTTTTCTTGTAGCAATTGCAAGGCGGTAAACTGGGCTGCCCCTGCGATAACCACAATCGAGAACGCCATTGTCTCAATAATGTTCAACCCCGCCTCTGTTGCGATCACGCCAAACAGCGTTGCAAAGGGGATCACCATCAGAATGAAGGGAGCAGCGTCAAGTATGCCCTGACGATACGGAGATTTGCGGGTGGTAGTGGTCATGCGTTGCCCCTAGATTACCTGCAATGCGTAACGTGTTGACGGAGGGGACGCAATTGGCTGAACTGGATGATCTTTCAGAATATTTGATCGCTCCTGACCCGCAGGCGCGCCGTTTGACCCGTGCTGTGACGGGCTGGGATCATGAGGGTCAGGTCCAAGAGATTAACGTGGTTGAGGAACGGCCCCTGACGATCTACTTGAACGCGCAAGAAATCGTGACGGCCATGACCATCGGGGATTACCCTGATTACCTTGCGTTGGGATTCTTGCGCAACCAAGGCATGCTGAACCGCGATGATGAAATCACTGGCGTTGATTACGATGAAGACCTTGAAGTTGTCGTTGTCCGCACGGCGCGGCAGACGGACTATGAGGATAAGATGCGGCGCAAGACCCGCACCAGCGGGTGCGCGGTAGGCACGGTGTTTGGTGATATGATGGAGGGGCTAGAGGGTGTGGTTTTGCCACAAGCTGCGGTGCGTACGTCTTGGCTCTATGCCCTATCGGCCAAGATAAACCGCACGCCCAGCCTCTATTTGCAAGCGGGTGCGATACACGGCACGGTGTTGTGCTGTGGGGATCGCCCACTGGTCTATATGGAAGATGTCGGGCGCCATAACGCGGTGGATAAAATCGCGGGTTGGATGCTCTCGGAAGGTGTCAGCGCCGATGATAAGATACTGTACACAACGGGGCGCCTGACGTCTGAGATGGTCATTAAAACCGCGATGATGGGTATTCCTGTATTGGCTTCGCGCTCAGGCTTCACAGCGTGGGGTGTGGAAATTGCCCAGCAATTGGGCCTGACGCTGATCGGACGCATGAAGGGGCGACGGTTTATTTGCCTCTCGGGTGAAGAGCGCTTGCTGCGTGATGCAGACCCAGCCGCCATAGCTGATGAGCCACGTCGCGCTGGCCGAAAGGGCACAACATGAGCGAGGAACGTTGGGAGGTCGAGGTCAGGTCCAATGTAGGCGAGGTCTATGAGGCAATGGTTGCGGCTGGAAAAGTGTCTATGAACAAATCGCAACAGGTGCTGTCGTTTGCGCTGATGTTTTTTGTCTGTTTCTTCGCCCCGCTTGGCGCGACGATGCTGGCTTTTGTTATCGTCGGTTTGGCTGGCGGGCCACGGTTTGAAGACCTGCCAACCGGAGCGCTGCCCGTGACCTTTGCGTTATTTGGCGCTCTGGCCTTTTGGCTCTTGCGGCAATCCTATGTCATGATGGCACAAATATCTTTATCCTCACGCTTTGGGCGCAGATATGTTGCGACTGTGGCTGAGGATGGCGTCAACCTGAGGACCGCGCAAAGCCACTGGCATACGGGCTGGGGGGATGTGACCCAAGTGGTCGGGGGCAAGCAAACAATAACGATCTGTGTCTCTGCCGTTGCTCTGCCTTTGCCGCGCCGCGCTTTTAACGACCCGCTGGATGCAGACGCTGCCTTGGCCGCCATGCAACGTTGGCAGAGGGCGGGGCAATGACACAGTACACTCTGACCTACGAAATTGCTCCTGAAATGCTGCACCGCGCGATGCTCTCTTGGGCGCAGCCCGTGCGCAGCCGCAGGGCCAAGATGCTGCGTGTGGTGTTGGGGGCTGTCGGTTTTGTGGTACTGGTCGCCGCCATAGTGGTACTCTTGCAGTATGACATCGTCAGTAGGGGTTTTCTGCTTGGCGGATTGATCGGATTTTATGCAGGGCTTATTCTTTGGTATGTCATTCATAGGACAAGCACCCTTAAACTGGTCGGGTTTTCTGATGCGGCGATGAAGCGGCAAGGGATGATTGAGACCGTGTTCTGCGCTGATCACGTCACCATGACAACACAGATCAGCAAGGGGCGCATGGATTGGCGCTTCTTTGATGATGTTTCAGCACTGACCGATGCAACCGTGCTGCGGGCGGGGGCGATGGTGTATGCGGTGCCAGACGCCGCATTGCCGCATGGTGTTTCCCCAGCGGCCTTTCGGGATGATTTGATCCGCTGGCGCGAGGCTGGGATATGAGTGCTGTTTACAAATTCACATGCCCCGCTGATTACGAGGTGCTTCTTGCTGGGGTAAAAGTACCACCCCCTTTTGCCAAAGTCCGTGGCCAGACCCTCGGCAAATTGCTGCGCGTGCTACATTGCGTGTTGTTGGCATTGGGTGGCATCGGCTTTGGCTATGGGGTGTCAGAAATACTTACAGGCACACCTGTCTTGCTGCACTGGGCTACGGTGGTCGGAATATGTTTGGTCTATATCGCGATTTTCGGCACTATTCTTGTGACATATCCCATCATTGTCCGGCAGCTTATGGCCACCCGTATCAATCAAGGTGGGGTGGTTTTGACGATCGATGAAAGCGGCGTACAGTCGCAAGCGGTCCACTACAGCTCTCTTATCTCCTGGTCGGGCTTTGAGGGCGTGGGGGTGTCAAAGAAAGCGGTTTTGCTGTGGCTGGGCGGAAACCGCGTTTCTGTGCCCTTCAGCGCCTTTGACTCCCCTGATCAGATTGAAGCCTTTCAGGCAGACGTTAACAAATGGATCGAGGCATCCCGATGAAGCAACCCCTTGGTGTTATCCTTGCCGGCGGACAGGCTACCCGTATGGGCGGCGGCGACAAAGGTCTGCGCATGTTGGGCGGTCAAAGCCTGCTTGCGCGGGTTGAGGCACGGTTGGCACCGCAAGTGGCCGAGGTTGCGCTAAATGCAAATGGCGATGCGGCGCGCTTCCACGGGGTGGGTTTACCTGTGATCGCCGATAGTGTTGACGGCTTTGCCGGGCCATTGGCGGGTGTGCTGGCGGGGTTGGATTGGGCCGCTGCCCAAGGGGCCGATTTTATTGTGACTGCAGCGGCGGATACGCCGTTTCTTCCCTGTGATCTGGTGCCGCAGCTTTTGTTGGCATCTGAGGGTATGAATCACCCGCTGGTACTGGCCACCACCCCTGATCCGCAGCGCGGCCGCGCACGTCACCCCACCTTTGGCCTCTGGCCTGTAGCACTGCGCGGTGATTTGCGTGCAGCGTTACAAGGAGGGCTGCGCAAAGTGGTTCTTTGGACGGATGGGCATGATGGCCGTGAGGCATTGTTTCCCGACGAAAATGCGTTTTTCAACGTGAACACCCCTGATGATCTGGCCCGAGCGGAGACGATGTTATGAAGCTGTTTGGCGTGGTTGGATGGAAAAACGCAGGTAAAACGGGCTTGATGGAGCGGCTTGTCACCGAGATTACAGGCCGTGGATTTTCAGTATCCACTGTTAAACATGCCCATCACAGCTTTGACGTGGATCACCCCGGCAAAGACAGTTTTCGTCACCGCGAGGCAGGGGCATCGCAAGTGCTGCTGTCGTCGCGCAACCGTATTGCTCTGATGCACGAATTGCGCGGCGCGCCTGAGCCAACATTGGAAGAGCTGCTGCGTCAGCTTGCACCTGTGGATCTGGTGCTGGTGGAGGGGTATAAACGCGATGCCCATCCCAAAATTGAGGCGCATCGGTCCGTCACGGGAAACCCGCTGATCGCACCCGATGATCCGACCGTGCAAGCCGTGGCCAGCGATACCCCCCTGACTTTGGATCGTCCCGTTTTTGATCTGGATGACACGATTTCTATCGCTGATTTTGTCCTTGCCGAGGTGGGGTTGTGAGGCCCTTTGATACGGTTGTTGTTGTCGACTGGTCGGCTGGTAAACGCGCGGGTCCGACACCGCAAAAAGATGCGATTTGGCTGGGGATCACGCGGGAAGGGGGCAGCCTAGAGCCGCGCTATTGCCGCTCTCGGCGCGATGCCGAGCAGGCCCTAGAGCTGCTGATTTCGCAAGAAACCGTAGCAGGGCGGCGCGTGCTGTGTACGTTTGATTTCCCCTTTGGCTACCCGACAGGATTTACCCGTCATGTGACGGGGTCGGATGATCCTTTTGTGCTGTGGGATTGGTTTGAGGCGCAGATCACGGATGCCGAAGATGGCAGTAACAACCGCTATGATGTGGCAGAAAACCTCAACCAGATGTTTGATGGCATTGGCCCTTTTTGGGGTAAGTCACATGAGGATAGTTGGCCCGATCTGCCTTACCGCAAGGCGGGTATAAGCTTTGACCTTTTTGCCGAAAAGCGCAGCTGTGAAGGTCTGTCCAAAGCCGCTTCATCGTGTTTTCAGATGGCTTTTCCACCAACGGTTGGCGGGCAGGTCATGATGGGCTTGCCGACGCTCAACCGCTTGCGCCGTATGACAGGCGCCTGCGTGTGGCCGTTTGAAACGTGGCACGATGCGGATGTGGTCTTTGCTGAAATATGGCCGGGTGTGATCGAGAAAGCAGTCAAGTCTAGGCTTGCACAAGACGGGGCTGAGCAGATCCGCGACCGCGTACAGGTACAGCTTTTGGCAGATGCCTTGGCGCGGTTGCCGGTGTCGCGTTTGGCCGAACATATGACTGATGTGCCGCCCATTGCCCGTGAAGAGGGGTGGATATTCGGGGCAGGCATTTCGGACGAGTTGAACGCGCTGGCGGTGGCCGTGTCGTCCGTGCGAAACGATTGCTTTGCTTTGCCGCAAGGCGTGCACTGGACCCCGGTTGACGAGGCCTTGACGATGCTGCGCGAGCGGCTTTTGCCTGTGACCACAACTGAAACAGTGCCTTTGGCACAGGCCACAGGGCGCATTGCTGCGGTTGACGTGACCGCTATGCGGGCTAATCCGCCGCTCCCCAATACTGCTGTGGATGGCTACGGATTTGCGGGTGGGTGTGGGGATGGCACACACCGCTGGCCGTTGATGAAGGAGAGGGCAGCGGCAGGGGATGTGCCAATCACCGTGCCGCATGGCATGGCGATCCGTGTCCTGACAGGTGCGGCCGTGCCTGAGGGCGTGGATACGGTTATCTTACAAGAGGATGTCACTGTTGAAGAGGGTCACATCACATTTCACGGAAGCCTGAAACAGGGCAGTAATGTCCGCCGCGCAGGAGAGGATGTTCAGGCAGGTGATGTTGTTTTGGCAAGTGGCCGCATTGTTACCCCAGCTGATCTGGCGTTACTTGCGGCAACGGGTGTGTCCCATGTCTCCGTGCGCAAGCCGCTGCGCGTGGGGGTGTTGTCTACGGGCGATGAATTGGTTGAGGCCGGAGAGCCGACAACCTCAGGTCAGATATACGATGCAAACCGCCCCATGTTGCTGGCGATGTTGGCACGGCTAAATCATCAGGCTGTCGATCTGGGCCGCGCGCCGGATGACCGTGATGGATTACGTGCCAAGCTAGACGCGGCGGCGGGGCAGGTAGACGCTATTATCACCAGTGGTGGTGCTTCTGCCGGGGATGAAGATCACGTTTCGGCGTTGCTTGAAGAGGCGGGGGCGATGGGGATTTGGCGGATTGCTATGAAACCCGGGCGTCCGCTGGCCTTAGGGCTGTGGCGTGAAGTGCCTGTGTTTGGCCTTCCTGGCAATCCTGTGGCGGCGATGGTTTGCGCCTTGGTTTTTGCGCGGCCCGCGTTGGCGCAATTGGCAGGGGCGGAATGGGCCGTGCCACAAGGTTTCGATGTACCCGCAGCGTTTGAAAAGCGTAAAAAAGCGGGGCGCCGCGAGTATCTGCGCGCGCGTATCCGTGAGGGCCGCGTAGAGGTATTTGCTTCTGAGGGATCGGGCCGTATCAGTGGATTGAGCTGGGCCGAAGGGCTGGTAGAGTTGTCAGAACCAGCGCAGGATATCCGCGCTGGTGATCTGGTACGATTCATACCTTTTGGTAGTTTTGGTCTTTAATCAAACGTGCCTGCAACGCGGCCAAGCAGCATGAAAGCCCGTGCTGTGCGTGTATCGGCCATGGCGACAACCTCGGCGTCGGTGGCGACTTTTTCGAAATCGGCAAAGAGCTTGTCAAAGCGGCGCAAAAAGTGATGCGCTGCGTCGCGGAAGATCGGGTCTTGCTTCATGCGCCCTGATGTCAGCGCCAGTGATGATCGATCCCTGATGCCACCCAATGCGGCAATTGTCTTGCCACGTGAACCTTGCCCGAACATCCGCCAGATTTCCGGGCGTGCACGGTCGGGCCGCAGATCGTCCATATAGATGCCATCTTGGCTGAGCAGTGTTAGGATATCCTGTGCAGCTTGGATCAACTGGGCCGCATTGCGGTCCTTCATGGCGCGGCGTAGCGCGGCAAAGCCCGCTTCGTCCTCGGCGGTCTCGGGGAAATTCAGGGCGCGGATCAGATCATCGCCTTCGATGGGGGGCGTCATGTCGGTTGTTTGCGTGCCAAGAGCCAGCTTGGGTTGATCCTCGCTTGGGGGGGCAATAGCGGGCTTGGCCGCGCGCGGGGTTTCTTCGCGGCGGGTAGAGAAGGTGGCCAAAGCAGTTTCCGTTTTACGGGTTGCCGCTGCAATTTCATCCAGCTTGCGGTTTACTGAGGGTTCTGAGTTCAAACGTCCGCCCTGCTGTTGGGACAGATAAGCATGGCGAATGGCGTCGATAGCTGTTTGCAGGCGCTGGCTTTCTTCACGCATGATGCGGCTTGCGCGGGCTGCTGTGACGGCGACCCAAATCATTGCAATTGGCATGAATACGACAAGCATCGTAATCAAAAACCGCTGCCCGCCTTGCCCTTCCGTCGCGGCAGGTTCTTGCCCGAAGACAAAGAAGACCACGCAGACCAATACCCAAATGCACGATAGAACAACCGCTGCGATTTCGATGCCGGTGATGGTGCCTGCGCTGCTCTTGTCATAAATGCCAAGAGGTGTTGGCCGCGCAGACCGCGTTTGCGATCTAGCACCTGCGCGCGCGCCGTTGGGCTGTTCGCTATCGTCGTGTTCTAGGGTTCTGAGGGCATCAGACATATTGGGCGCTCCGCTCACGCATAGACGATTTTGAGAACCTCATAGGATTTCTGCCCCCCCGGAGTCCGGACTTCGACGCTGTCGCCTTCTTCTTTCCCGATTAAGGCACGCGCGATGGGGGACTTGATGTTCAGCAATCCCGCTTCGATGTTGGCTTCATATTCGCCTACAATTTGATAAGTTTTCTCTTCGTCGGTGTCTTCATCGACCAAGGTAACTTTTGCGCCGAATTTGATAGAGCCGGACAGCTTTGCAGGGTCGATGACCTCTGCAAGAGAAATGGCACCTTCCAACTCTTTCACACGGCCTTCGATGAACGACTGCTTTTCTTTTGCGGAATGGTATTCGGCGTTTTCGGACAAATCACCATGCTCGCGGGCCTCGGCAATTGCCTTGATGATAGCAGGACGCTCAACCGTTTTCAGGTGTTTGAGTTCCGTTTCGAGGGCTGTGTGACCCGCGCGGGTCATTGGAATTTTTTCCATGGTGTTCGTGTCCGTAATACTAAGGCGCGCCCCGAAATTACTCGGGGCGCGTGTTTGCGTTGCAGTTACCTGACCCAATATCAGAGTTAAATGCAAGGAGATAAGGTGCAAGGGCAGGCGCGGTTTCGCCGAAAGCGGGGTTTAATCGTATTGAACGACTTCGTATTCGATACCGTCATTATCGTGAAAGTAGAATCTGCGGCCCGGTTCATAGTCTGCATGGTTTTTGGTGACAAAGCCGAGCGTTTTCACTTTTGCTTCGGCTTTCTCCAAGTCTTCTACGGTAACCGCAATGTGATTCAATCCTGCGAGTTGAGCGTAGCTGTCTGTTTTAGCCTGTGGAGGTTTTGGGGGTGTATATAGCGCTAAATATTGGCTGTCTGTCCCCACATGTATCGTGTGGCCTCCTGAAATGGCATCGCCTTGCCAGCGGATACGCCAGCCAAACAGTTCCTCCATCCAATGTGCTGTGGCTGCTGGGTCCGAGACGGTGAAATTTGCGTGTTCCAGTTGTGCGGTCATGGCGCGTTCCTTGTTGAAATTGAGGTGACGCCCTTATCTCTAATTGCTAAACCTAACTTTAGGTCAAGGTATATTTTGGAGAAAATTGTGGCGATAAATGACGGGCTGACAATCGGTGCATTGGCCACGCGCACGGGCCTGGCGGTGTCTGCAATCCGCTATTATGAGGCGCAAGGGCTGATCAAGCCGTGGCGCAACGGGGGCGGGCAGCGCCGGTTTGCCCGCGCTGATTTGCGACGGCTGAGCTTTGTGATGATTGCCCAGCAGTTTGGTTTCACCTTGCCGCAAATACGTATTCAGTTGGAGGGGCTGCCAAATGGGCGTACCCCGACCAAGGCAGATTGGGCCGCCATCAGCGCGGGATTTCGCGACAGTCTGGATGCACGGATTACGACCCTGACCAAACTGCGGGACAATCTGGATGGGTGCATCGGGTGCGGTTGCCTGAGCCTTGAGGCCTGTGCGCTCTATAATCCACAAGATAAGGCTGCCGAGAACGGTCAGGGGCCGCGTTATCTTATGGGGGATGTCCCTTCCAATTAGGTAGAGGCATGCAGGATGTGGTGATTGGGCAATAAGGACCCTTTTATAACGGTTTTAACGTATGGTCGCGATTGCAATGCAGGGTGTCAGGCGATACCTCGGATAAAACCGTTTTTGACGCAGAGGGAGCGACTGATATGTCCGATATGGAACGCGAAGCGATGGAATACGACGTTGTGATCGTTGGAGCAGGTCCTGCGGGCCTGTCAGCGGCTATTCGTCTCAAGCAACTTGACGCTGATTGCAGTGTTGTTGTGTTGGAAAAAGGCTCTGAAGTGGGGGCGCATATCCTTTCAGGTGCGGTTCTGGACCCTTGTGGCCTTGATGCGCTGATCCCTGACTGGAAAGCAAAAGGCGCACCATTGAATGTGCCGGTAGTCGAAGATAACTTCTATGCGCTTGGCGCGTCAGGTGAAATTCGCATCCCGAACTTCCCCATGCCGCCGCTGATGAACAACCACGGCAATTACATCGTCTCCATGGGCAATGTCTGCCGCTGGATGGCAGAACAAGCCGAAGAAATGGGCGTCGAAATCTTCCCTGGTATGGCCTGTTCCGAGATCGTCTATGGCGAGAACGGGGAAGTCAAAGGCGTGGTCGCAGGCGAAATGGGCTTGGGCGCAGATGGTAAACCCGGTCCCAGCTATGAGCCGGGCATGGAGCTGCATGGCAAATATGTCTTCCTGAGCGAAGGCGTGCGTGGATCGCTGTCACAGCAAGTGATTGCCAAATATGATCTGGCAAAAGGCAAAGAGCCGCAGAAATACGGCCTTGGCATGAAAGAAATCTGGGAAATCGACCCTGCCAAGCACAAATTGGGCACCGTGACCCACACGATGGGCTGGCCCTTGGGCAGCAAGGCGGGCGGTGGATCGTTCATCTATCACCTTGAAAATAATCAAGTCTATGTGGGTTTTGTTGTCCACCTTGGCTATAAAAACCCGCATGTTTTCCCTTACATGGAATTCCAGCAGTTCAAACATCACCCGATGGTGGCGGAATTGCTGAAGGGCGGCAAACGTGTGGCGTATGGCGCACGTGCGATCACTGAGGGTGGTTACCAATCCATGCCCAAGATGGTTGCACCGGGCGTGGCGTTGTTGGGTTGTTCTGTGGGTATGGTTAACGTGCCGCGGATCAAGGGCAACCACAACGCGATGCTGTCTGGCAAAGCCGCAGCCGAAGCCGCGTTCGAGGCGATCACGGCGGGCCGTTCAGGGGATGAACTACCTGATTACGAAGCAGCCGTTCGTGACGGCGAGATCGGTAAAGATCTGTACAAGGTGCGTAACGTCAAGCCGCTGTGGTCCAAATTTGGCCTGATTGCCTCTTTGGCGGTTGGTGGCTTTGACATGTGGTGCAACACATTGTTTGGCGGTTCGCTTATGGGGACGCTCAAGCATGGTAAATCGGATGCGGAAGCGACCGAACCCGCAAATAAGCACCAAAAGATCGACTACCCCAAACCAGATGGCAAGCTCAGCTTTGACCGCCTGACCAACGTGGCTTTCGCCTTTACCAATCACGAAGAAAGCCAGCCTGCGCATTTGACGCTTAAGGATGATACCGTGCCTGTTGTTGTAAACCTTCCGGTATATGCAGGTCCTTCCGCGCGGTATTGCCCTGCGGGTGTGTATGAATTCGTTGAGGAAGAAGGCAAAGATCCACGGTTTGTGATCAACTTCCAGAACTGCGTGCATTGTAAAACATGCGATATCAAAGACCCCAGCCAGAACATCGTCTGGACAACGCCGCAGGGCGGTGATGGGCCGAACTACCCGAACATGTGATCAATTGTTGCGGCTTCCTGCCTATTTGGGTGGGAAGCCGCCATTGCGCGGACGCGCAAACATGCTAGCTTGGCATGAAAATTATGAGGCCAAGCATATGCGAAATTTCCGAACCACAGTGAGCGCGATTGCCATCGGGCTGGCCTTAGTCGTGACGGCGCCAATGCCGGTTGCCGCTGAATCGCTGGCGGGCTCTTATCTGGCGGGGCGCAGTGCTGCGGGTAGCAATGATTATGACATCGCAGCGCAATATTTTGCGACAGCTTTGGCAAAAGACCCCGACAACTTTGACCTGATGGATAGCACGGCCCTCGCCTATCTGGCGTTGGGCGACATCGAACGGGGTATCCCCATTGCGAAAATGATGGCTGCCAAAGAATATCGTTCCGCGGCGGCACGGATGTTGGTCACAGCTGGCCTGATTGACGAGGGAAATTATGCAGAGCTTGCGCAGCAGGAAATCCAGACGGATGGCATAAATCCTTGGGTGGATGGATTGGTCAAGGCGTGGGCGCTGATTGGCGCGGATGATGTCGACGCGGCCATGACCCAGTTTGACAACATTACCGATGATGCCGGAATGAAGGGTGTTGTCTTTTATCACAAGGCTTTGGCCTATGCGACCTTGGGGGATTATGCGGCGGCAGAAGCGCTGTTTGCAAAAGGTGCTCCAGGTGGCGCTGCACGTACACGTCGGGGGGTGGTTGCACGCGTCGAAATACTGTCGCAGCTGGGCCGGAATGACGATGCAATCAAGTTGATGGAGCAGACGTTCAATGGTGCAAGTGACCTTGAACTAGATATTCTGATCTCGAAGTTAAAAGCGGATGAGACGCTGCCCTTTACCCTTGCCCCTACCGCCCGTGCAGGATTGGCTGAGGTGTTTTTTACCTTTGCAGCCCTCCTGCGTTCCGAGCAGGCAGGTGATTATTATACGTTGCTTTATGCCCGCGTTGCCCGCTATTTGCGCCCCGATCATATGGATGCGCTTTTGATGACAGCGGCGTTGTTAGAGGGGCTGGGGCAGAACAAACTGGCGATCGCTGAATACCGTAGCGTTTCGGCAGATGATCCCGCCTATCACGTGGCCGAACTGGGCCGCGCTGACGCGCTGCGCCGTCTGGACAAAGCAGATCAGGCGATTGAGGTGCTGGAACAGTTGACGCGTAGTCACGGAGACCTTGCCGTGGTTTATTCGACGCTTGCGGATACCTTGCGATCACAAGAAGAGGGGCAAGCGGCAATTGCGGCCTATTCCAAAGCGGTTGAACTGACGGACTCAGATGATCCGCGTGTATGGGCGCTGCATTTTTCACGCGGCATTGCCTATTCTCAAGAGGGTGATTTGGCCGCCGCCGAAGCAGATTTTCGAACAGCCCTCGCGACCAACCCCGAGCAACCACAGGTGCTGAACTATTTGGGGTATTCGTTGGTCGAAGAAAATCGCGAATTGGACGAAGCGCTGGATATGATCGAGCGTGCAGTTGCTGCCAGCCCCGACAGCGGGTTCATCGTGGACAGCTTGGGCTGGGTTTACTATCGCCTTGGCCGCTACGAAGAGGCGGTGATCCAGATGGAACGCGCTGTTGAGTTGGAGGCTGTTGATCCGGTGGTCAATGATCACTTGGGCGATGTTTATTGGGCCGTGGGCCGCAAACGCGAAGCGCAGTTTCAGTGGAAGCGCGCCTTGTCCTTCATCCAGTTTCAACAAACGACCACAGATGTTGAGCCTGACCGCATCCGCCGCAAGATTGAGGTGGGTCTTGATGTGGTGTTGAAGGAAGAAGGCGCTGATCCCTTGAATGTTGCGAATGACCTCTGAGGGTTTCGCCGCTGCCAAAGTTAACCTGACGCTACACGTTACTGGGCAACGCGACGACGGATATCACTTGCTGGATAGTATCGTGGTGTTTGCGGATATCGGTGACCGTATGTGGTTCGAAGCAGGGCCGCAGATGCACATCAGCGTTACTGGCCCCTTCGCTGATGGTGTCCCGACGGATCACGGAAATTTGGTATGGCAAGCGGCAGAACTGGCTGGGTGGACGGGCCGAATCACATTGGAGAAAAACCTGCCTCACGGTGCGGGCATCGGTGGCGGTTCATCTGATGCTGCTGCGGTTTTGCGTGCATTTGGAGGGGCAGGGCGGGCTGTTACTTTGGGGGCCGATGTCCCTGTCTGCCTGTCTTCCTTGCCACAAAGGATGCAAGGTATCGGTGACGTGGTAAACCCGATGCAGGCTTTGCCAGACATGGAAATTGTATTGGTCAACCCGTGTGTGGTGGTGCCTACTGGCCCTGTGTTTTCTGGCCTTACATCAAAGCACAACCCACCTATGGCTGATAAATTACCCACCTTTGTAGATGCGCAGGCCTTTTGCGCGTGGCTTGGCGCTCAGCGTAACGATCTGGAGGCGCCAGCGCGTCTGATCGCGCCCGAAATCGGTGCGGCATTGGAGACGCTACAGGGCGCGTTGTTGGCGCGGATGTCAGGGGCAGGTGCGACGTGTTTCGGGCTTTTTGCCAATGGCGCAGCCCAAGCGGCGGCACAGATTGCACAGGCCCACCCGGACTGGTGGGTCCGTGCGGGCCGTGTGATCAGGTAAGCCTGCTGACAACGTAATCCGCGATATCAATCAACATATCTTTGATCTCATGCGCGGGCAGTGGCGCTAAGGCTGACTTGGCTTTCTCTGCCCAAGCCAGCGCATCCGCTTGCGTGGCTTTCAGAGTGCCGTGTTTATTCAACAAAGTCAGGGCGTGCTCAAGATCGCCCTCGGTCTGTTTGCCTTTTTCAATGGTACGGACCCAGAATGCCCGCTCTTCGTCATCGGCCAAGGCAATTGCTTTGATGACAGGCAGCGTCAGTTTGCGTTCTCGAAAATCGTCACCGATGTTTTTGCCGGTTGCGCTGGTGTCGCCTTGATAATCCAGCAGATCATCCACGATCTGGAAGGCGATTCCCAAGGCATCCCCGTAATCAAACAGGGCGCGCACATGGTCCTCTGGCGCATCAGCGATGACGCCGCCCACTTCGGTCGCAGCAGAGAAGAGCGCAGCAGTTTTCCCGCGCACGACCTGTAAATAGACTTGCTCGGTGGTGGCGAGGTTTTGCGCGGCAGTCAGTTGCAGCACTTCGCCTTCAGCGATGGTGGCGGCTGCATTTGATAGGATTCGCATCACAGGCATTGAGCCGGGCTCTGTCATCAATTGGAAGCTTCGCGCAAACAGGTAATCGCCGACCAAAACAGAGGATTGGTTGTCCCACAACAGATTTGCCGTTGGACGGCCCCTGCGCTGGCTGCTCTCATCCACAACATCATCGTGCAATAGCGTGGCGGTGTGAATGAATTCAACGGTTGTGGCAAGGTGGATGTGATAAGGGCCCGTATACCCGCACAGCTTTGCCGCAGCGAGCGTCAGCATCGGGCGCAGACGTTTGCCGCCTGCTTCAACCAGATGGGCCGTGACCTCGGGGATGCGCGGTGCATGCTCCGACGCCATGCGTTCGCGGATCAGGGCGCTTACGGCGGCCATTTCGTTCGATAGTGCTTGGGCCAGACGGTCATGCGGCTTTTGACTTGTAACAGTGCTCATTTTTTTCCCGCGTCCTACGCTCGACAAGGGTACATCCCTCAGACTACATCATTACTATGAAAGAACTTTTGCGCAGCACCGATCCTACGATCATCGCCTTTGCTTCAGCCCTGTTGCAGGGCGAGGATATAGCCTGCTTCTCGATGGACGTAAATATGAGCATCCTTGAAGGTGGGATAGGAATCTTCCCACGCCGCCTGATGGTGCGGGATGACGATTTTGACGCAGCGCTTCGCGTGATGCGCGATAATGAGATTGATCTGGGAAGATGAATGGAAGCGACCTGACTTGCGACGCTTTTCTAGGCGGGCTGGTACAGTTGTGGCAACCGCGCCGTGGCTATCGTGCGGGGGTGGACCCTGTGCTGCTTGCAGCCACTATACCAGCGGTTTCAGGGCAACGTGTGCTTGAATTAGGCTGCGGTGTGGGGGCTGCTGTGCTGTGTTTGGGCGCTCGGGTAACGGGGCTGACACTGACAGGTGTCGAGCGTGAAGCGACTTATGCAGAGCTTGCAGCGCGCAACGGGGCGGGGGCGCTGGAGGTGGTCACCGCTGATATTGCCGACCTTCCGCTGATGTTACGGCAGCGACAATTTGACCATGTGTTGGCGAACCCGCCCTATTGGCGGCGTGATGCCTCCATTGCGGCTAGTGACCCGACGCGAGAAGCAGCATTGGGGGAACAAACGCCGCTTGCGCTCTGGGTTGAGGTTGCGGCAAAGCGATTGGCGCCCAAAGGCTATCTGCATTTCATCCACCGCGCAGAACGGTTGCCTGATTTATTGGCTGCTTTGCCAAACGACATGGGGAGTATCGAGGTGTTGCCGATTGCTGCGCGGGTCGGGCGTGCCGCAGAGCGGGTGATCTTACGGGCGCGCAAGTCAGGTCGTGCAGATTTTTGTCTACATGCACCGCTAATTCTGCACCGCGGCGACGCTCATGTGGATGGGGATCAGTACTGTCAAAAGGTGCGAGACGCCTTGCGCATAGGGGCTGCGCTGCCTTTTTGAGCAGGGTTAAGCGGATGTTTACCACATATGCCTGTATGCTGCGGGGCGGCGTGACTTGGTGCAGACTTCGTGCTTCACTGAACATGCACTTTTAACAACTGGAGGAAGTATGTCCCTAAGCACACATCTTGAGACGTTGAAGAAAAAACACAGTGATATGAGCGAGGCAATCGAGCAAGCACAGCGTGCACCAGGAATTGACGGCCTGAAAGTGGCCGATATGAAAAAACAGAAAATGCGACTGAAAGAAGAAATCGGTCGATTGTCTAACTGATCTAAAGTTGAAGAATACGCTGCGCATGCCTGATTTGTAGGTATGCCAATGGACGTCACCAGCGCAAAATAGGCGCTGGTGTCACTCAGGCGGAAACCGCCTATTTCACAGTACATTTTAAGGAAAGTAGATTGCGCGCCGATTATGCGCTCGGCGGGGTCATTTTGCTGTCTGTTATTTCTAATAAAAAGGGCCAATGGATGTTTCCACTGACCCTTTTTTGTACATAGATTTTGCTTTTACAAATCAGACAAAGAACTGCGCGCCATTTGCCGAGATTGTTGAGCCGTTGATAAAACCAGCATCATCCGCAACGAGGAAGGACACAGCACGTGCGATTTCTTCTGGCTCGCCCAATCTGCCTGTAGGAATCTGTGCTATGATGCTTTCGCGCACTTTTTCCGGTACGGCCATGACCATATCTGTGCCGATGTAGCCGGGGCAGATCGCGTTGGCTGTGATGTTGGCGCGTGCGCCTTCATGGGCCAAAGATTTCACAATCCCCAAATCACCAGCTTTGGTCGCGGCATAGTTAACCTGAGCGAACTGGCCTTTTTGGCCGTTGATGGATGATATCACCACAATGCGTCCGAACTTGCGTTCACGCATGCCGGGCCAGATCGGATGGATTGTGTTAAAAACGCCAGTGAGGTTGGTGTCGATGACCTCTTTCCATTGATCGGGTGTCATTTTGTGGAAAGGCGCATCACGGGTAATTCCCGCATTGGCAACAATCACTTCAACGGGCCCCAAGTCAGCTTCTACCTGCGCGATACCAGCTTTGGAGCTGTCATAATCCGCGACGTTCCATTTGTAGGTTTTAATACCTGTCTCGGCGGTAAATGCATTGGCTGCCTCTTCGTTACCTGCATAGGTGGCAGCGACTGTGTAGCCTTTGGCTTTCAGTTCTTTTGAAATGGCTGCGCCGATTCCTCGGCTACCTCCGGTAACTAGTGCGACACGTGACATATTAACCCTCCCGATTGTAATGTTCTTGCCAATTGCATATCAGGCACGCAACAATGTTACGTGCCTGACTAGTGTTATGGCCGTTCTAGGCACATGGCAACACCCATACCGCCGCCAATGCATAAAGTTGCCAAACCTTTTTTCGCGCCGCGGCGTTTCATTTCAAATAACAGGGTGTTGAGGATGCGCGCACCGGAGGCGCCGATGGGGTGACCAATAGCGATGGCACCACCGTTTACGTTCACAATTGCAGGGTCCCAGCCCATATCTTTGTTCACAGCACAGGCCTGTGCAGCGAAAGCTTCGTTGGCTTCGACCAGATCAAGATCTTGCGGTTTCCAGCCTGCTTTTTCCAGCGCTTTGCGCGATGCATAGATCGGACCTGCGCCCATGATGCTGGGGTCAAGGCCAACCGTTGCGTAGGATGCGATTCGCGCCAGCGGCTCAATTCCGCGCTTTTCAGCGTTTTCAGCGCTCATCAACAGGGCACCTGCGGCACCATCATTGAGGCCAGAAGCATTTGCCGCTGTGACGGACCCGTCTTTGGCAAAGGCAGGGCGCAGCTTGGCCATAGCGTCCATGGTTGCGCCGTGGCGGATGTATTCGTCTGCATCGACGATCGTGTCTCCCTTGCGGCCCGGTACGGTGTAGGCGAAAATCTCGTCAACAAAGCGCCCAGCCTTTTGAGCTGCTTCGGCCTTGTTTTGCGAAGCGACAGCAAATTCATCTTGCTGGTCGCGGCTGATTTCCCATTTGGCTGCTACGTTTTCCGCAGTTTGGCCCATGTGGTAGCCGTTGAATGCATCCCAGAGGCCATCTTTGATCATCGTGTCGATCAGTTTCATGTCGCCCATTTTTTGACCCGCGCGCATGGCTTGCGCGTGGGGGGACATGGTCATGTTTTCTTGGCCACCGGCGGCCACAATATCGGCATCGCCCAGCTGGATATGCTGTGCGGCCAATGCGACGGCGCGCAAACCTGAACCGCACACCTGATTGATGGACCATGCGGCAGATTCGATTGGTAATCCTGCGTTTACATGGGCCTGACGGGCAGGGTTCTGGCCCTGAGCGGCTGTGAGCACTTGGCCGAGGATAGTTTCGGATACTTCTGAGGCATCGACGCCAGCGCGCACAACGATCTCCTTGAGCATGGCTGCGCCCAAATCATGGGCTGGCGTGTTGGCGAACGAGCCGCCAAAGCTGCCTACGGCAGTTCGAGCAGCTGAGGCGATAACAACATTGGTCATGGAATGGTGGTCCTCTCAATATGACGCGCGGCAGAGGACAGAGTGAAGCGGTTTCCTGATGGGTCTCGCTAATGCCCCCTACCTTGTCACTTTGGATACCGCATGGGGCAAAGTACAGCAAGAAGCATGGGGAGAACCGAATCTTATGCTTTGCGTTGGTTCGCGGTGCGTAGCCAGTCCGGTTGCGTTGTGGGGGCAGAAAAATAGTACCCTTGAAGGCAATCAATGCCGATCTGATTTACCAGTTCGGCATCCTGCGCCGTTTCCACAGATTCTGCGACTGTTAGTAATTCGAACTGGTGGGCAATGGCCATCAATGCGCGTGTCACTGCCAGATTATCGGGGTTCTGTGCAATCCCACGAATGAACTGGCCGTCGATTTTGACGACATCAAAATCGAAATCCTTGAAATATTTGATTGTAAAAGCGCTGGACCCGAAGTGATCCATGGCAAAGCAAATACCGTTGGGCTGCAAGCGATGCATGAAATCGATAACCAGTTCCGGCATCATCATTGTAGATGTCTCGGTTATTTCAAGTATCAGCCGTTCCCCCAGTTCAGGGGCGTCATGCATGAACCTGTTGAGGCAATTGATCCAAGGTGAATAGCCGATTGAACGTGCGGACATATTTATCGACAAGCGCAGAGCGGGATTGTTCTTGAGCGTGTTCAGCCCATGCCGCAAGGCGAGTACGTCAATTTCGCGTCCCGTTTCCGTATCTTCGATCTTGCCCATAAATTCGACAGCAGGAATTACTCTGCCTGTGGGGTCGAGAACGCGTATCAAACCTTCATAAAAGCCGATTTTACCGGAGGTGCCGCTGCGCACCACGGGCTGAAATGCCAGCAACGTCTGGCCATGCGCAATCGCCTCTTGGACCATGCCCAGCGTGCTTTGAGTTTGTTTTTCGACAGCAAAATCCAGCGGACTTTGGATGTCTCGCGTGATGTTGGCCATTTTGCGATTGATGTTGCCTGTCACGGTCTGGTCCCTCTTTGCTCTGCGCCTGCTGGATATGGCTCTGGTGGACTTTGGCGTGCAGCTGCTAATAAGGTGTTAATCGGCAAATTTGGCGCCAAATGTAGATAACCATAGGGGCGGCAATGACACAGGATACAACGCGGTGCGCTTGGGCAGGGCCCGAGCAGATATATGTTGAATATCACGATACTGAATGGGGTGTGCCCGAGTATGACAGCCGCGCTTTGTGGGAGAAACTGATCCTTGATGGGTTCCAAGCGGGGCTGAGTTGGATCACGATCCTTAAAAAGCGGGACGCTTTTCGGGAGGCATTTGCGGGCTTTGACCCGAATATCATTGCGGAGTGGGGTGAGGATGATGTGACGCGGTTGCTGGGCAATGCGGGTATCATCCGACACCGCGGCAAGATTCAAGCGGCGATCACAAATGCGCAGGCTTGGCAGCGGATCGAGGCAGAGCAAGGCTTTGACACATTTATGTGGGATTACGTGGGGGGCAAGCCCTTGCAAAACCGCTTTGTGTCGCAAGCGGATGTTCCGCCTAAAACCGAACTGTCCGAAAAGGTTGCAAAGGACCTGAAGAAGGCAGGTTTCAAATTTTGCGGGCCTACAATCGTTTATGCGTGGATGGAGGCATGTGGATTGGTGAATGACCATCTGGTGGGCTGCCATAGACATAGTGTCTGTGCTGCATTGGGACGCTAAGTAGTTCAAAATGTTATCGACCAGAGGTTGAAGGCAGGTTAGGTGACTGTCGAGTATATAAGATGTCATGCTTTGATGCTGAATTAGGTGGATGGAAATCTTGAAGAAAATCGCTTTGGCCTTGGTGGCCATTATTGCTTTGCTGCATTTCTACATCGCTTGGTTCGAAATATTTGCGTGGACGACACGTGGGCCAACGATCTTTGACAGCTTCCCAGCCGATCTGTTTGACCAAACGGTTCAAATGGCGGCAAACCAAGGCATCTATAATGCCTTCCTTGCAGTGGGCCTGTCGTGGGCTTTGTTCATTAAAGATCCTAAATGGCAGAAAAATATTGCCGTTTGTTTTCTGCTGTTTGTTGCTGTTGCCGGCATCATGGCTAGCATCACAGTCGCGGTTAAATCTGGTTTGCCTCAGTTGATACCAGCAGTGCTTGCATTGGGGTTCTTGTCGTTTGGGGGCAGGGAAAAAGCCGATTAAGGCCGTTATTCTTCTAAATTGCTAACCATGTCGTTGACTCTGTGCTGTAGATCATAGTAAGCGGCGCTTCTATTGGTGTTGGTGGACCCTGCAAAGGGAACCCTGTCAGAGCGCAAGCTCAGAGGACAACGCCCTTTACCGCCCCATTCGCAATTTTGCGGGGGCCATTTGAAGGAGAACAGTTGTGACTAAACGTACAGCTGCCAAGCATAAAATTGACCGTCGCATGGGCGAAAACATCTGGGGCCGCGCAAAATCCCCAGTTAACCGTCGTGAATATGGCCCCGGCCAGCACGGTCAGCGCCGTAAAGGCAAGATTTCCGATTTCGGTATCCAGTTGCGTGCCAAGCAGAAGCTGAAAGGCTACTACGGCGACCTGACCGAGAAGCAGTTCCGTCGCATTTACGGCGAAGCCGAGCGTGTTAAAGGCGATACAGGTGAAAACTTGATCGGTCTGCTGGAACGCCGTCTGGACGCGGTTGTGTACCGCGCCAAGTTCGTTGCGACAGTTTTTGCTGCACGTCAATTCGTAAACCACCGCCACGTACGCGTGAACGGCAAGTTGGTTAACATTCCTTCCTACCGTGTAAAAGAAGGTGACGTGATCGAAGTACGTGACCGTTCCAAGCAAATGGTTGCGCTGGTTGAAGCCACACAATTGGCTGAACGCGATGTGCCTGACTACCTCGAAGTTGATCACTCCAAAATGACAGCGACATTCGTACGCACCCCTGCTTTGGGCGACGTGCCGTACCCTGTTGTTATGGAACCAAACCTCGTCGTGGAATTCTACGCGAAGAACTAATCTTCGCCACCACATCGAACGCTTTCAAAAACGCCTCGTCGGTTACTCCGGCGGGGCGTTTTCTATTGCGGGTTTGCGCCAGTGTTGAATTGATGTGTGCGGTATGAAAATCGCGGGTGGCTGTGGCCTGCCTGAGCAGTTAAAAGGCGCTAAGCAACCAAAGAGTTCTGATATGACACAGCTGATCGCACCCCAACCCGGCATTATGGATATCACCCTTTATCAAGGGGGCGCGTCACATGTCGCAGGTCAGGAAAATGCGCTTAAACTGAGCTCGAATGAAAATCCGTTTGGCCCGTCACCTGCCGCGCTCAAAGCGTATGAGCGGGCAGGGCGCGAATTGCACCGTTACCCCAGTGCCGATCACGTTGAGCTACGTGCCGCGATTGGTGAAGTTCACGGGCTGGACCCCGCACGGATCATCTGTGGTGCAGGATCGGATGAGATCATTGCGTTTCTGTGTCAGGCTTATGCAGGGCCAGAGACTGAAGTGATCTACACCGAACACGGCTTTGCCATGTACCGTATTTCGGCCTTGGCCGCAGGTGCGACGCCCGTTGAAGTCAAAGAGCACGAGCGCGTGACAGATGTAGATGCGATCCTTGCTGCCTGCACGGATAAAACACGTCTGGTATTTTTGGCTAATCCCAACAACCCGACAGGTACCATGATCGGTCAAGGCGACATCGCGCGTCTGGCGGACGGTTTGCCCGAGCAGGCCCTTTTGGTGCTGGACGGTGCCTATGCTGAATATGTCGATGGCTACGATGGTGGCGCAGCTTTGGTAGATGCGCGCCAAAACGTGGTTATGACGCGGACATTCTCCAAGATTTACGGGCTGGGTGGTTTGCGAGTGGGCTGGGGATACGGCCCTGCGCATGTGGTTGATGTTCTCTCTCGCGTGCGCGGTCCGTTCAACCTCAGCAATGCTGCGCTTGCCGCTGCCGAAGCTTCGGTGCGCGATGTCGCATATGTGGATCATTGCCGCGCGGAAAATGCGCGCTGGCGTGTTTGGATGGCAGATGCTTTGGCCGAAATCGGGGTGCCCTCCGATGTGTCATTGGCCAACTTCATCCTTGCTCGGTTTACTTCGCAGGCAGAGGCCGAGGCCTGTGATTTACACCTGCAATCCCAAGGCCTGATTGTGCGCCGTGTTGCAGGCTATAAACTGCCGACATGCCTGCGCATTACCGTGGGTGATGAAAGCGGTTGCCGCCGTGTCGTTCATGCGGTGCGCCAGTTCAAGGAAGCCGAGTAATGGCGCAAGTATATGACCGCGTCGCACTGATCGGCCTTGGCCTGATTGCATCCTCAATGTTCTGGGCGATGAAACGCAGCGGCTTGGCTGGCGAAGTCACGGGCTATGCCCGTTCAGACGAAACTCGTGCGACCGCCCGTGAAATTGGACTGTGTGATGTTGTCTATGACGACATCAAAGACGCCGTGCGCGGTGCTGATCTGGTGGTACTCTGCGTGCCTGTTGGCGTGATGGGGCCTGTGATGGCACAGATCGCTGATGCGTTGGCCCCCGGTGCAACGGTAACGGATGTTGGTTCGGTCAAAAAGGATGTGATCGAACAGATCACTCCACATCTGCCCGAGGGTGTGCATTTCATTGCGGGTCATCCGCTTGCCGGGACAGAGCATTCCGGCCCACGCGCCGGCTTTGCCGAGCTGTTTGACAACCGTTGGTGTCTGCTGGTCCCGCCAGAAGGGGCTGATCCCGAGGCTATAGCGCGCCTGCGCAACCTTTGGGAAGGGATCGGTGCCAATGTTGAGGAAATGGATGCAGAGCACCATGATCTGGTGCTTGCCGTGACATCGCACGCGCCGCATCTGATTGCCTATACAATGGTGGGCGTAGCGGATGATTTACGCCGTGTGACCGATAGCGAAGTGATCAAATACTCGGCCGCTGGTTTTCGGGATTTTACCCGTATCGCGGCCTCTGATCCGACCATGTGGCGTGATGTTTTCCTGAGCAATAAAGAAGCGACGCTGGAAATCTTGGGCCGTTTCACAGAGGAGCTTTTCGCCCTTCAACGTGCAATTCGGCAGGGCGATGGAGATCATTTGTTTGACTATTTCACCCGTACCCGCGCCATTCGTCGTGGCATTATCGAAGCAGGGCAAGACACGGACGCACCCAACTTTGGCCGAAGCGCAGGGCGCAAGCTTTGAAGGTTTTAACGGCCCTGTTCTGTGTGATGGCAACGGTTTCTTGTGCGGGGCCAGACACCTCCAAACGGCCTGAGCCCCGCCCCCAAAGCGCTGAAGTGACGGCGGTGGATGACCAAACAGAAGGCACCGGAGATGCCGGAGGTGGTTTCTTTAAATCGCTGCGCCCTGTTTTTCGTTCCCCCAAAGTGGCGCAGCAACAACGCCAGCTTGCGGCAGGATCTGTTTGTGGTGATCCTTCCATTCAAGGCGAAGCCATTGGTCGAATAGCTGCGGAAATGTCGGGGTGCGGTGTTGAGAATGCAGTCAGGATCACGTCTGTTTCTGGTGTCCGGCTCAACAGAAAATCGACAATGGATTGCGGGACGGCGCAGGCACTGAAAACATGGGTGGACAGCAGTGCCAAGCCCGCTTTGTCCAGCAAAGGCGGCGGGTTGCGGGAGTTGAAGGTTGCTGCGGATTACGCGTGTCGCCGCAGAAACAACGCAAAAACTGGCAAAGTATCTGAACATGGCAAAGGTCGTGCCATTGATATTTCGGGTTTCCAGATGGCAGACGGCAGTCAGATCACCGTTTTACAAGGGTGGAATGCAGGCAGCAGCAGTCAGGTGCTCAGACGTATGCACGCTGAGGCTTGTGGCACCTTCGGGACCGTTCTTGGCCCCAAAGCGAACAGGTTTCATCTGGATCACTTCCATTTCGATACGGCGCGATATCGTTCAGGCAGTTATTGTCGCTAACGGATGATCAAGCGCGGGGCGGTGCCGAGCGGCAGAAAGCCAATCCGCAACTGCCCGTTTTGTGCGGTTATCGTCAGGTCCAAAGTGCCACTTGCGTCTGACATCGATCGCAGCATCTTCTCCAGCGTCGATGCCCATTCCGCAGGAACGGCACCTGATGCCACGCTCATTTCATAGACGTTTTGCCAATTGCGTAACTGGACGCGCAGCGCCCCTGTGGGAATACCCACGGCATCGACGGTGAAATCTCCGCTCAGGGTCAGGCCGGTATCGGCATATTTGGCTGTCACTTCGGCGATTCGAATGCTGCGGGGCTGTGGGCGGGGGCCTTGTAATGCACGTCGGTCCAAGGGGCGGTCAAAGATAACAGTCATATCTGCGACGATGGGCTCAAAGCTGGCGGGCCATGGCGGCGGCAAGGCGGATTTCTCCAATATCGTCTGACCAAGGGCAAACCCTGTTGCTGTAAGCGAAATATTATAGGCTTCTGGAGTACGACCTTGTTGCACAGTGGCGTCGACTTGCGCGATGTCGAAGATGCGCACATCCTCCAAGTCAGCGATCACATTTGTACTTTGGCCACTGAGTGATTCAAGCTGAAGCGCGGCATTCGGGTGCAAGCGTAGATCCGCACGTGTGCCCTCTGATCCCAAAACAAGATTGGCTTCGCCTGCAGTGAAGGTGATCGGCGCATTGCCCAGTTCTACGGTTGCATGACCGGGCCAATAAATTGGCGCCGAGAGTGAGAGGTTTGGCACTGTCAAATTACGCTGTGCGCCTGGCTTCTCAAGCGATAGGCCTTCGATGAGGGTAGTAATCTTGAGTGGAAACCCCGCTGAAGTGATGGATTGGGTTTCGGCCTGCCAGCCCAGAGCCCGACGGCTTTCCAGCCATGTGTTCACGCCTTTCTGAGTGCTGGTGGTGGCAAGATACCACCAACCGCCCCAAACAAGGCCGCATAAGATCAAAAACTTCAGTGCAAAGCGACGCATGGGCACAGCCCCCTTTTCATCAACGCATAGTTAGGGTTTACCTGCGACAACAGAGGAGAACCAGATGAGTATGTGGGTATTTGGCTATGGCAGCCTGCTTTGGAACCCGGGTTTTGAAGTCGCACAAAGCGTTGTGGGAAAATTACCGGATTACGCGCGGTCGTTTTGCATGCGCTCGATCCACCATCGCGGCACTGTTGAACAACCCGGCCTTGTGTTGGCGTTGGACCAGCAGGCCGGCAAAGCCTGTGAAGGTGTCGCGCTGGAAGTGGTCGCTGGCCAAGAGGAACAGACACTGGCCTATTTGCGTGAACGTGAACTAATTTCTTCAGCCTATGTGGAAAAAGAACTGCCTGTGCAATTGGTTGACGGGCGCACGGTCACCGCGCTGGTCTATGTTATCGACGAAGCACACGAGCAGTATTGCGGGGGTTTGGAGCTGGAAGAGCAGGCGCAGATCATGGCGCGTGCAGTTGGGGGCCGTGGCCCGAACACCGAATATCTCTATAACACTGCCGATCATTTGGTCACTGTGGGCCTACATGATCCTGCGTTAGAGTGGTTGGCAGCACGGGTACGTGAAATTTCTGTATAATTCCTTTGGCTTGACGTGATTTCGCGTTAAGCTATCTGTAATAACAATGAGGTCAGGAGCAGGAGCGCATGTCGCAACCAGACCGCAAGGCAAAACCGCAGTTTTCTCAACCTGTCCGGCAAATCACACTGATGTTGCTGGTGCTGGGCCTGTCGGGCTTTGGCATATTCGTGGCGCTGCCACGGGTGATGTCGGTGTTTTTGGCCAACCCCTATCTGAACGGGTTTATCGGCCTCGTCTTTGTGATCGGGGTTGTCGCGTGTTTTTATCAGGTGTTCCAATTGATCGGCTCTGTCCGTTGGATTGAAAATTTTGCCGCAGATAATGACGAACCCAGCGATACGCCGCCGCAAATGTTGGCGCCTTTGGCTGCCTTGCTGCGCACGCGCGGTGCGCGGATGCAGGTCAGCGCGTCTTCCACCCGATCAATCCTTGATTCGGTCTCTACCCGCATTGACGAAGCACGTGAAATCACACGCTACATCGTCAACACACTGATTTTTCTGGGTCTTTTGGGTACCTTTTATGGTCTGGCGACCACAGTTCCTGCCATCGTAGATACCATTCGCAGCCTTGCCCCGCAGGCAGGCGAATCCAGCACCGATGTTTTCAGCCGTTTGATGACAGGGCTTGAATCGCAGCTTGCAGGGATGGGTGTTGCTTTTGCGTCGTCGCTTTTGGGGTTGGCTGGCTCGCTGATCATTGGTCTGATTGAGCTGTTTGCAGGCCATGGCCAAAACCGTTTCTATCAAGAGCTGGAAGACTGGCTCAGCTCAATCACGCGGGTTGGTTTTGCGTCGGGTGACGAAAGCACACCAGAGCAAGCTGTGATGGCGGGCATGATGGATCACATGGCCGAACAGATGGAAGCCATGCAAGACATGTTCAGCCGCTCGGAAGCGGGACGTGAAGAAGTACAGCAACGTTTGGGGGCTTTGGCGACTGCGATTGAGCGTATGGCCGTCCAACTGGGCGATCAGGGCGGTGCGGCGGATGCGCTTGAGCGGATTGCGGACGGGCAAGAGCGGATGATTTTAGCGCTAGAGAAGCAGGCGGCGCCGGCTTCGGATGCTGGTGGGGCTGATGCGGAAAGCCGCATGCGCTTGCGGTCGATTGATGTACAGATGCTGCGTATTTTGGAAGAAATTTCGGCGGGGCGTCAGGAAACCATGGCTGAACTGCGCCAAGAACTTACTTACCTGACCAAGGCGCTTTCGCTGTCCCGTAATACAAATGAACCGCGCCGAATTCGGGCGACCCAAAAACCTGATACTGGCGAAGGACGTTAGGGATGGCCCTGTCGCGACGCACTGGCGCGCGGTTTCAGGCCTCTATCTGGCCGGGCTTTGTGGATGCCATGACGGGTCTGCTGCTAGTTTTGATGTTTGTGTTAACCATCTTCATGGTCATGCAATTTGTCCTCACCGAGCAGATATCGGGCCAAGAGACCGAGCTGGACGAACTGTCCTCCGAGGTTGCAGCTTTGGCGCAAGCCTTGGGGTTAGAGCGATTGGAGAACTCTGATCTAGAAGCGCGTGTCGGTGCGTTGCGTGCCTCGCTTGGGGATGCGCAGAGGACTACAGAACAACAGAGCGCTCAAATTGCTGCACTGCAATCTGAACGTGCCGAACAAGCTGAAGAATTGAGCGCAGCGCAAACTCGGCTGAGCAGTTTTGAAGCACAGGTTGCGGCGTTGATTGCGGATCGTGATGTCGCGCGGGGACAGGTGGCCGATTTAACCGAGCGTGAACAAGTGTTGCTGAGCGAGCAGGAGGCCCTAAACCTAGCGCTGGCGACCAGCCGCGAGGAAGTGAATGCGCAAGAAGAAGCAGCGCGTCTTGCTGCGGCACGACGTGAAGCTTTGGAAGCCTTGATGGCTGATCTGAAGGTAAAAAATGCGCAGGCCGAGGGCGAAATCCAGGCGCTGACCGATGACATTGCAACGGCGCAGGCTGCGCTGTCCGAGAAAGAGGCAGCGGAATTGGCCGATGCAGCAGCAGCAGAGGCTCTACGTAAAAGGCTGGAAACTGCGGATGCCGAGCTGACAGCCATGACGCTTTCGCTGGAGGCACAGCGCAAACGGGCAGAGGAAACTCTGACATTGCTGGCCGCCGCCCGCGCCGCCGAGGAAGAGCTGGACTTGCGCCTGACTGCGGCACTCAGCGAAGCGGAAGGGAGTGAGGCACAGCTACGCTCCAGCCTTCAAGATGCCGAAGCGCGGGTTGCAGCCTTGGAAGCGCAGCTTGGGAATACGCAAACCGAAACAGAAACCCAGATTGACGATTTACGCACGCGACTAGCAGCTGCGTTAGCTGCCAAACTGGCTGCTGAAGGTAATGTGGATGAAACCCAAAGCGAAATACAACGCCGCGCCGCGCTACTTGCGCAGGCACAGGCCCAACTGGCGACAGAGCAGGAAACATCTGCGGCGGCCCAACGCCAGACAGAGCTTTTAAATCAACAAGTAGCAGCGCTACGCGCGCAATTGTCTGATCTGCAGGGTCTATTGGATATGGCCGCAGCCGAGGACGTCGCGAGAGAGATTGAGCTGCAATCTCTTGGCTCGCAGTTGAACACCGCCCTTGCGCGGGTCGCCGTTGAAGAACGCCGCCGTGCCGAATTGGAAGCAGCTGAGCGTGCGCGTCTGGAAGCGGAAACAAAAAATCTGGAGCAGTATCGCTCGGAGTTCTTTGGCCGATTACGGGATGTTTTGGGTAATCGGGAAGGCGTGCGGATCGAGGGAGACCGCTTTGTCTTCAGCTCCGAAGTCCTGTTCCCACCGGGCGGGGCTGATCTGTCCCGTGCAGGGACGCGTGAAATTTCTAAAATTGCGGATATTCTGAGAAATGTAGCTGCGGATATTCCTGATGGCATTGATTGGGTGATCCGCGTGGACGGGCACACGGATAACATCCCGCTGTCCGGTCTTGGCGAATTTGCCGATAATTGGGAACTCAGTCAGGCTCGTGCATTGTCTGTTGTGAAATATATGGCGAATTTTTTGGGTATTCCGCCAGATCGTTTGTCCGCAAACGGGTTTGGCCAATATCAGCCCGTGGATACGGCAAACACCGATGAGGCGCGGGCACGTAACCGTCGGATTGAGCTGAAGTTCACCGAAAAATAAACTACTAGGGTAGGGTGAGTGTAAGCGCTTGTTGTTCAACTATTTTTCCAGATCGTATCAAGGCAGCGTTGCCCTCATAAGCACCCGCTGGCCAACGCTCGGCTCGCAGCTTTTTACCGATGGCACGAAAAGACTGCGCCTGTCGGCGCTTCATCAGAGTATCGCGTTCCACTAAGACCCCACCGTCAGGGCCGCTTAGCGAGAGCTGCACAACGTCACCTTTTTGTGTGCCAAACAGAAAGGCATAAAACACCAGCGCCTCGCTTTGGGCATTGGGGAGCGGCACTGAATTGTCGCGCACTGACGAGAATTCAGGCACCTCAGCGCCCGTGCCGATGCTGATGATGCCGCCGGCGCGGTAGGGGGGCAAATCAGACCAAAGCGTATTCTGATCGACCTCGCCGCAGGTGATCGTGCCATCTGGGTCAAATGGATCGACGACATTGCCATCGCGGCGCACCGAGAGATGCACATGTGGAAAGGCGGCGCGGCCTGACATGCCAACCTGACCCAATACATCGCCTGCTTGTATCTGTTGGCCGCGTTCAACCGAAACCGAATTTTGGCGCATGTGGCAATATTGGGTTTCCCAGCCGCCGTCATGGCGAATGATCACGCCGTTTCCGCATTCGCGTCCTTCTGTGGCTTGGCTATTCTTTGATGTGAAGCGGACGTCCTCTATGCCATCGCGCACCCCTGACACAACGCCAGCAGCGGATGCTAGAACGTCCACGCCTTGTGCGATCATGTCACTGCTGGCGAGAGCGAAGTCTGTGCCTTTGTGGCCATCATAGCTGAGGCCAGAGCATGTGAAATCAGAGACCTTATCAGAGGCATCCTGATCTACATATTGCTGGATATAGCAGGGACCATTCAAATCACAGTCGATCGGAGAGGTCAGAGAAAGTTCCCCCGCTGTGGCAGGCACAGCGAGGGAAAACAGGATCAGTACCTTAAGACGCATTATTCAGCCGTGAGCAGAGGTGGCTTTTTGCTTGTAATGCGAGGGCTGTCAGGGCCTTCAGTGATGATATCAAGTTCGCCTTTTTTGACGCCAATCTTGACCACGCCACCTTTAGCAAGCTTGCCAAAGAGTAATTCTTCGGCGAGCGGTTTTTTGATGTGTTCCTGGATAACGCGGCCCAATGGGCGCGCCCCCATTTTTGCATCATAGCCTTTATCGGCCAGCCATTCGGCGGCTTTAGTGCTCAGCTCAATTGTCACGTTGCGGTCCATCAACTGGGCTTCAAGTTGGAGCACGAATTTTTCTACCACCCGCATGATGACTTCTTTTGGCAATGCGCCAAAGGAGATCACAGCATCCAGACGGTTGCGGAATTCGGGCGTAAAGGTCCGTTCAATCGCAGCAGTGTCTTCACCCGTGCGGTTCTCACGGCCAAAGCCGACGGCTTCTTTTGCTTGCTCGGATGCACCTGCATTCGATGTCATGATCAGCACAACATTGCGGAAATCTACTGTACGTCCATTGTGATCCGTCAGTTTGCCGTGATCCATGACTTGCAACAGGATATTATAGACATCGGGATGCGCTTTTTCCATTTCGTCCAGCAGCAGCACGCAATGTGGGTCCTGATCTACGCCATCCGTCAACATGCCACCTTGGTCAAAGCCGACATATCCCGGAGGGGCACCGATCAGGCGCGAAACCGCGTGTTTCTCCATGTATTCCGACATGTCAAAGCGCAGCAATTTAACGCCCAAAGTATCGGCCAATTGTTTGGCGACCTCGGTTTTACCAACACCCGTTGGTCCCGCGAACAGGTAGTTGCCGATGGGCTTTTCAGGTTCACGCAGACCTGCACGCGCCAGTTTGATCGCTGATGAAAGCGCTTCGATGGCTTTGTCCTGCCCAAAGACCACGCGTTTGAGCGAGGCTTCGAGATCTCTGAGGACTACAACATCGTCTTTGGAGACACTTTTCGGCGGGATGCGGGCGATTTTGGCCACAACAGCTTCAATTTCCTTGATGCCGATGGTTTTGCGCCGCTTGGAAGCCGCAAGTAAATGCTGCGCGGCACCTGCCTCGTCGATGACATCAATCGCGCTGTCAGGCAATTTGCGGTCGTTGATATAACGGTGCGCCAATTCAACAGAGGTTTTGATCGCATCGGCGGTGTATTTGACGCTGTGATGATCCTCGAAATAGGGCTTGATGCCTTTGAGGATTTTCTGTGCGTCCTCGACAGAAGGCTCGTTCACGTCGATCTTTTGGAAGCGACGGGCAAGCGCACGGTCTTTTTCAAAGTGCTGGCGGAACTCTTTGTAGGTGGTTGAGCCCATCGTGCGCAATTTGCCACCGGCAAGCGCAGGTTTCAGAAGGTTCGACGCATCCATGGCCCCACCCGAAGTGGCACCCGCACCGATGACGGTGTGAATTTCGTCGATGAAAAGAACCGCATCTTCGTGTTCTTCCAGCTCTGTTACAACGGCTTTCAGGCGCTCCTCAAAATCGCCGCGATAGCGCGTGCCAGCCAAAAGTGCGCCCATGTCGAGGGAGTAGATGGTTGTCTTGGAGAGAATTTCAGGGGTCTCTCCTGCGACGATCTTGCGCGCAAGACCTTCGGCGATGGCGGTTTTGCCTACACCCGGGTCACCCACCAACAGCGGATTGTTTTTGCGACGGCGGCAAAGAACCTGAATGCAGCGTTCAACTTCGCTATCACGTCCGATCAGAGGGTCAACATCCCCATCGCGTGACTTTTTGTTCAAGTCTACGCAGTATTTCTCAAGGGCGGATTCTTTTTTGTCGCCTTCGGTAACACCCAAAGCTTCTTCTTCGTGATCGGGCGCGCCTGATAGCGGGCGTGCTTCTCCAAAGGCGGGGTCTTTGGCGACGCCGTGTGCGATGAAATTGACGGCGTCATAGCGGGTCATTTCTTGCTCTTGCAAGAAATAGGCAGCGTTGCTTTCGCGCTCTGCGAAGATCGCGACAAGTACGTTGGCACCGGTAACTTCGGTGCGGCCAGAAGATTGCACATGGATGGCGGCGCGTTGGATGACACGCTGGAAGGCCGCAGTTGGCACCGCTTCGGAACCTTCTTCGTCGGTGACTAGATTGCTGAGCTCTTCGTCGATGAAATCGACAAGTGTTTCGCGCAACTCGTCAATATCGACAGAGCATGCTTTCATCACCTGTACGGCATCCGGTTCATCCATCAGGGAGAGCAACATATGCTCTAGCGTGGCAAATTCGTGACGGCGTGCATTTGCAAGCGCAAGGGCTGCGTGAATGGACTGCTCTAGTGTGGTCGAGAATGAAGGCACGATGGTGCTCCTTTTCGATGAGGTCGACGGAAAGGGCGTTAGAGGTGCCAGCGCCTAAAGGCCGACCATGGCCTGATAGTATTAGAGTTTGGTTGATTGTTGCCCAGCTTCAAGTCTTTTTTGAAATATTTGTGTCACATTTTTTTGTTGTGGGGGTTGAGGATAGGATTCTGGAAGGTAGTGAGGCAGCGCTACAACACGAACTGATGTGTTCAAGATAGGGAGTAGGGTTCGAGAATACTACCAGCTTGTCCCTGATTTTCATGATTATGTTAAAAACGGTCTTTGCGGCTGCGAAGTTCGGTGAAAACCTCTACATCTGACGCGCTAGACAGACCCAGCACGGTGCGCAAGTCGCTGTTGGCAGCACGTAAAAAGGGATTTGTGGCCCGCTCAAGGCCCATGGGTGCAGGAACAGTAAACCGTCCTTGTGCACGTGCAGCTTTGATTGCGTCTATTCGTTGGTGAAGGGCTTGGTTGTTGGGATCAACCGTGACGGCAAAAGCCGCATTCGATGCAGTATATTCATGACCCGAGCAAATGAGCGTCTCATCGGGCCAATTTTCCATCTTGTTCAGACTTTTGTGCATTTGTTCAGCGGTGCCTTCAAACAACCTGCCACACCCCAGTGCCATCAAGCTATCTGCGGTGAATGCCACCTGTGCGGACGGCACGAAAAAGGCGATGTGGCCAATTGTATGCCCTGACACGTCAATCACCTGTACCTGCGTCGTGCCCAGATCAAAACTGTCGGTTTCTTTCAAAGACAGATCAAGATCGGGCAATCGGTGGGCATCAGCGGCGGCGCCATAGACGGGGGCAGGGTAGTCGGGCAGCAGATCAGGCAAGCCGTCGATATGGTCATAGTGGTGGTGCGTCAGCCAGATTTGATCCAACGTCCAGCCACGCGCAGACAGTTCGGCCTTGATCGGCGCTGCTTCGGGCACATCTATCAAAGCGACTGCGCCTGATTTCTTCTCTTGCAGCAAATAGGCATAGTTGTCTGACAAGCACGCAATCGTCACTAGAATATGGCTGTCGGTCTCAATTGTTTCAGAAGGCATGGGCAAGTTTCCTGTGCTGCGTTAGAGTGATCAAGAATGGCGCTTTAGGAGGCCCTGTCAATGCATCTTGATGTGCAGGATTTGCGTAACTTCTATTATCGCAGTGCGCTTGGGCGTGCCGCGCAGAAATCCCTGCGGGGGCGGATGCTGGAGATGTGGCCAGAGGCCAAGGGGCAGACTGTGGTCGGCTTTGGCTTTGCCGCGCCCTTACTGCGGCCTTATCTGGCGGATGCGCGGCGGGTGATTAACCTGATGCCGGGGCCACAGGGCGTGATGCCTTGGCCTGCGGGTATGGCCAATACGTCTGTCTTAACCGAAGAAACACTGTGGCCAATTGAGACAGGTCATGTGGATAAACTGGTTTTGATGCACGGGCTGGAAACATCTGACCGCCCGTCAGATTTGCTTGAGGAATGTTGGCGGGTGTTGGGGCCGGGGGGCAAGGCGCTGTTTATTGTGCCGAACCGTGCAGGGCTCTGGGTGCGGCGCGATCGCACGCCTTTTGGCTATGGCCGCCCTTACTCATCCGGGCAATTGGATGCGCAATTGCGCAAGCACCAGTTTTTGCCTGAACGCCATGCAGGGGCGCTCTATCAGTTTCCTTCGGGCCAGCGGATGTGGATGAAAGCAGGCGGATTGTTTGAAAAAGTTGGCCGCAACCTACCGAGCATCGTGGCGGGTGGTGCGTTTATGGTGGAGGCGACCAAGCTGGTCTATCCTCCCAAAGGCCGCGTGGAACGTAAACGGTCTCGCAGCCCCATCGGCGTGATGGAGCCGCACGCCGAGCCGGTTTAAATCCCTGCGGGGATGACGCTGCGGCTGAACAACGGAATAGCCTTTTCAAGCTGGCCAAAGGCGATATCATCTTCCGTAATATCGGTGACACCCTCTCCGGTGATGAAGGAATCCAAACCGCTGCAGGAGCCAAGCAAGTTGACATCGCTGCGCAGCACGTCGTCTCCCTAATTGCCGCGGATTGTATCGGGTGGGTCAAATCTTCCCGTCGAAGATAGTGTGTCATTGCCCTCCGAACCTTCGGTGGTAACGCTGTCTGCATCGAATTTGAGGTCGTCCAGCGTGAGACCCGTTGTGCCCATCAGACGTACGGTGCCTGTCAGGGGGCTGGCGTCCTGATCGGGGGAGGTGGTGAAGATAACATCCGTAAAGCTCCCGTCTGGCGCCTCGGAGAGCGATACGTTGCCCAGCGTTATGGGGGGGCTGTCTGTGCCAAGATCAGACTGATTTACGATAGACAGCACATCAACGCCTGGGGTGAAGTCAGTGATGGTTGTTACGATACCTGCATCCGTGGACCCGTCTGTCAGGCTGGACCCCACGAAAGACAATTCGAAACTATCATCACCTGCTCCACCAGTAAGCGTGTCGTAGGTTGTGCCACTGTTAAGGATTGTTTCAGAGGCAATCGTGTCGTCACCTGCGCCACCGTCCACGGCAGAGCCAATCTGGATGCCGGGGGAATTAGTGAGGGTGATCAGATCATCGCCCGCACCGCCGTCCAAAGGTGTGCCGCCGCCATAATCTGCACTGTCGCTGTTGATGGTATCGTTACCCTCGCCACCTTCAACGCCATTCAGGGTGCCCTGAACGTTGATCACGTCATCACCCAGCCCGCCCGAAACGCTACCGCCTATGCCAAAGGTGTCTATGGTATCGTCACCCGCTCCACCCGTGACGCTTCCTGTATCTGCGGCGTCTGTCGGCTCATAGGTGATTTGGTCATCTCCAAGCCCGCCATCAGCCACAATGTTTGGTGCGCCGAAAATCTCCATCGTGTCGTCGCCCGCAAAACCGTACATGTTTGTGGTTTTGTCCGTTGCAGCAAGGACGTCGTCTCCGGCCGTACCGTTCAGCGTAGGACCTTCTAGAGTTGGAGGAGTTACGGGAGGGGCAGGGGTGACCGGACTTACAGGATCCATAAGATCCACTGGGTCTACAGTGGTGACATTGTCGTCGTCATCCTCATCATCGTTCAGGAACAGTGGCAATACCAATGCAAAGCCGAGGATTGAAAGTAACGCGAGACCAGACATGAGAGGCACTCCGAGAAATTGTTAAACTTCCGTCAGTAATTTCGAAAATGATGAAGGTGTCAAAGAAATAAGTCCCCAAAGCGTTGTGGAAGGGGTATGCTGCAGACAGTGGAAACAATGACGCCAAAAACTGGGTATTGTTTTGAAAATGCTTGGCGGGCATGGTTTGTTTAGAATGAGCTAAGAATCGCCTGTATTCGCAAAAATGGGGCATTTGCCTGAAATTTGTGCAGGGTCAAAAAGCCGCAGTTTGGCCAAACCCTTGAAAATTAGGGGGGTGAACAATAAGCGGCAGGACGATAGTATGTTGCGGCAGTAGGGGCGGTCTGCTACATCGCCCATGATTTAACCGCTTGGGGACCTATCCCCGTCAGCGCAACTGACCGGTGCCGGGCAATTACGCCCCATCGGCATGACGTATGAGAGGATGGACGTGTCCGAACCAGCTTCGATCTCCACTGGCATCGCGCAACGCTATGCGACTGCTGTATTTGAATTGGCCAAAGAGGCCAAAAAGGTTAAAGCCGTTGAGGCGGATTTGACCGTGTTGCAGGATGCGCTCAGCTCCAGTGACGATTTTCGTGCTTTGATCCACTCACCGATCTATAGCCGTGAACAGCAAGCAACTGCGATCACCGCACTTGCCGAAAAAATGAAGCTGTCGCCCATGATGGCGAACACGCTGACATTGATGGCGCAAAAGCGCCGTCTGTTCGTATTGCCGCAGCTGGTGCAAACCCTGCGTGACATTATTGCGGAAGACAAAGGCGAAGTGACCGCCGATGTGACATCCGCCAAAGCATTGACCAAGACACAAGCCGAGCAATTGGCCGCGTCTCTCAATAAAACAACCGGCAAGACCGTGACACTGCACCAGACCGTTGATGAAAGCCTCATTGGCGGTTTGATTGTTAAAGTAGGCTCGAAGATGATCGATACGTCGATCCGCTCCAAGCTAAATTCCCTCCAGAATGTAATGAAAGAGGTCGGATAAATGGGTATCCAAGCGGCAGAAATTTCTGCAATCCTGAAAGACCAGATCAAGAATTTTGGTCAAGAAGCTGAAGTGGCCGAAGTTGGCCGTGTTCTCAGCGTTGGCGATGGTATCGCCCGCGTATACGGTTTGGACAATGTCCAAGCCGGTGAGATGGTCGAATTCCCCGGCGGCATTCAGGGTATGGCCCTGAACCTGGAGTCGGACAACGTTGGTGTTGTTATCTTCGGTTCCGACCGTGACATCAAAGAAGGCGACACCGTCAAGCGCACAAACTCCATCGTGGACGTGCCAATCGGTGACGAGCTGCTGGGCCGTGTTGTTGACGGTTTGGGTAACCCAATCGACGGCAAAGGTCCTCTTGGTACAACCAAGCGCGGTCTGGCCGAAGTCAAAGCGCCGGGCATCATCCCGCGTAAGTCCGTACACGAACCAATGGCAACTGGCCTGAAGTCCGTAGACGCGATGATCCCTGTTGGCCGTGGCCAGCGCGAATTGATCATTGGTGACCGTCAGACTGGTAAAACAGCCGTCGCACTTGACGCGATGTTGAACCAAGCACAGGTCAACAAAGCTGCTGGCGATGACGAGAGCAAGAAAATGTACTGCGTGTACGTTGCGATCGGTCAAAAGCGTTCCACTGTTGCCCAGCTGGTTAAAAAGCTGGAAGAAACAGGCGCGATTGATTATTCCATTGTTGTTGCTGCCACCGCGTCCGAGCCTGCACCTATGCAGTTCCTCGCGCCTTACTCTGCAACAGCTATGGCTGAGCATTTCCGCGACAACGGCCGTCACGCCCTGATCGTGTATGATGATCTGTCCAAACAGGCTGTATCTTACCGCCAGATGTCGCTTTTGCTGCGTCGTCCACCCGGCCGTGAAGCTTACCCAGGTGACGTTTTCTATCTGCACTCTCGTTTGCTTGAGCGTTCTGCGAAGCTGGGCGATGCGGCTGGCAACGGCTCTTTGACAGCTCTGCCGATCATTGAAACCCAAGGTGGCGACGTTTCCGCGTTTATTCCGACAAACGTGATTTCGATCACCGACGGTCAGATCTTCCTTGAGACCGAATTGTTCTACCAAGGCATCCGCCCCGCTGTGAACACGGGTCTGTCGGTTTCACGTGTTGGTTCCTCTGCTCAAACAAAAGCAATGTCTTCTGTTGCTGGTCCTGTGAAACTGTCACTGGCTCAGTACCGCGAAATGGCAGCCTTTGCTCAGTTCGGTTCCGATCTGGATGCCTCCACCCAGCAGTTGCTGGCCCGTGGTGCGCGCCTGACAGAGCTGATGAAGCAAGCCCAGTACAACCCACTGACCAACGCCGAAATCGTCTGCGTAATCTACGCAGGCACAAACGGCTATTTGGACAAAGTAGATGTGAAACAGGTTGGCCGCTTTGAAGCTGCTCTTCTGAAGCACCTGCGCGGCAAAAATGCCGATCTTCTGGAAGACATCACCAACAATGACCGCAAGGTTAAAGGTGAACTGGAAGACAAAATCAAAGCGGCTCTCGACGCGTTCGCTGCTGACTTCGCTTAAGGAGAGATAGGCAATGCCCAATCTCAAGGACCTTAAAAACCGGATCGCGAGTGTGAAGAACACCCGTAAGATCACTAAGGCCATGCAAATGGTTGCCGCGGCGAAACTTCGCCGCGCGCAGGAAGCTGCCGAAGCGTCCCGTCCTTATACGGAGCGTTTCAACGCGGTCATGTCGTCTTTGGCGGCCTCTGTCGGTGGCTCTGATACTGCGCCCAAACTGCTCAGCGGTACGGGTAAAGATGACGTGCATCTGTTGCTCGTCCTGACAGCTGAAAAAGGTCTTTGCGGTGGCTTCAACGCCAACATCGCCAAGAAGGCCCGCGCACATGCGCAAAAGCTGATTGCCGAAGGTAAGGAAGTTAAAATCCTGACCGTTGGCAAAAAAGGTCGTGACCAGCTCAAGCGTGATTTGGGCAAGCACATGGTTGGCCACGTTGACCTCACCGAGGTTAAACGTATCGGCTATGTGAATGCACAGGACATCGCTGTGGATGTGCTGAACCGTTTTGACGAAGGCGAATTCGATGTCGCCACGATGTTCTATTCAGAATTCGTCAATGTGGTCACGCAGATCCCAACGGCATTGCAGATCATTCCGGCGAAATTCGAACAGTCGGAAGGCACTGCGCCTGACGTGCTGTTTGATTATGAGCCTTCTGAGGAAGCGATCCTCGCTGATCTTCTGCCGCGTGGTGTGGCAACATCTATCTTCTCGGCACTGTTGGAAAACGGTGCGTCTGAGCAGGGTGCACGCATGTCCGCAATGGACAACGCAACGCGCAATGCGGGTGAGATGATCGATGATCTGACAATCGAATATAACCGTTCACGTCAGGCCGTCATCACCAACGAGCTGATCGAAATCATTTCCGGCGCTGAAGCGCTGTAAGATATTGGAGTAATACGACATGGCACAAGCAGTCGGCAAAATCACCCAAGTCATCGGCGCTGTCGTTGACGTACAGTTTGAGGATAACCTGCCAGCTATTCTCAACGCTTTGACAACAGAGAACCAAGGCAAGAAGCTGATCCTCGAAGTGGCTCAGCACCTTGGCGAAAATACGGTTCGCACCATTGCTATGGATGCGACTGAAGGTCTGGTTCGTGGTCAAAAAGTAACAGACAACGGCGAACCGATCACCGTTCCTGTTGGCAACGCTACACTGGGCCGCATCATGAACGTTGTGGGCGAGCCCATCGACGAACAGGGTCCTGTCAACTCAGACGAGCGCCGCTCGATCCACGCAGACGCACCTGAGTTTGCCGCACAGGCGACCACATCCGAAGTTCTGGAAACAGGCATCAAAGTGATCGACCTTTTGGCGCCTTACGCCAAAGGTGGTAAAATTGGTCTGTTCGGTGGTGCTGGTGTTGGCAAAACCGTTTTGATCATGGAATTGATCAACAACATCGCCAAAGTGCACTCTGGCTTCTCCGTTTTTGCGGGTGTGGGCGAGCGTACACGTGAAGGTAATGACCTTTACCACGAGATGATCGAATCCAACGTTATCGTTCCTGACGACCTGACACAGTCCAAAGTGGCACTGGTTTACGGTCAGATGAACGAACCTCCAGGTGCGCGTATGCGTGTTGCCCTGACAGGTCTGACATTGGCCGAACAGTTCCGCGACCAATCCGGTACAGACGTTCTGTTCTTCGTGGACAACATCTTCCGCTTCACACAGGCTGGTTCCGAAGTGTCGGCTCTGCTGGGTCGTATTCCTTCTGCGGTTGGCTACCAGCCAACACTCGCAACCGACATGGGTGCGATGCAGGAACGTATTACCTCCACAAAGTCCGGCTCGATTACATCGGTTCAGGCCGTATACGTACCTGCGGATGACCTTACAGACCCTGCACCGGCCACATCCTTTGCGCACCTCGACGCGACAACAGTTCTGGATCGCTCGATCTCGGAAAAAGGTATCTACCCTGCGGTTGATCCACTGGGTTCCACCTCGCGTTTGCTCGATCCACTTGTGATCGGCGAAGAGCACTACAAGGTTGCAACTGACGTTCAGCAAATCTTGCAGCGTTACAAATCCTTGCAGGATATCATTGCCATTCTCGGCATGGATGAACTGTCCGAGGATGACAAACTGGCAGTGGCACGTGCGCGTAAAATCGAGCGCTTCTTGTCCCAGCCGTTTGACGTTGCGAAGGTCTTTACTGGCGCGGACGGCAAACAGGTTCCTTTGGCCGAGACTGTTCAGTCTTTCAAAGAAGTTGTTGCCGGTGAGTACGACCACCTGCCAGAGGGTGCATTCTACATGGTAGGCGGCATCGAAGAAGTGAAGGCGAAAGCCGAGAAAATGGCAGCGGACGCTGCTGCTTAAGGAGGCGCTGTAATGGCAGACACGATGCAATTCGATCTGGTGTCGCCTGAGCGGCGCCTGGCCTCGGCCCAAGTGGTCTCGGTGCAGATTCCGGGGACGGATGGCGAGTTGACGGCAATGCCCGGACACTCGGCAACCATCACCACTCTGCGCCCGGGTATCCTGACAGTGGACGGTCCTGACGGGCAGTCCCAGTATGTGGTGACCGGCGGTTTCGCCGAGATCACAACAACAGGTGTCTCGGTTTTGGCTGAACGTGCTTTGGCGCGTGAAGACATGACACAAGAGATCATGGACGAGATCATGGAAGAGGCAAAGAACACCTATTCCAAGCAGAAAGAGGCATTTGATAATCAGCCTGGTCCCGTGGATGACGCAGCGAAATTGCTGTCTGATATGGTCGCCATGGGTGAAAACATGGGTCTTTCCGCTAAGAAGTAATCCGCTTTAAGTAAAGTTTTAGAGGCCTCGCAGTAATGCGGGGCCTTTTTTCCTTCTTTGCGTCCTGATTTTGCCTTAAATGTGGCGTAAGCAAGTCTATGAAAATGCTACAGGAAATACGGAATGAAGAAGTTGCGCAGCTCGACCATTGGCCTAGACCAAGGAGATGAAGTCTTGTTTCAAGACTTTGAGGACGGTGGAGAGATGTGGACAGGGCGGGGCCAGCGTGAACGCCGCCGCCGGATAAAATTCTCTGATAGATTTCTAGAAGCACCTACTGTGCAACTGTCCATTTCACTTTGGGACATCGATGCAGGGTCGGTTGTGCGTGCCGATGTCACATCAGAATCGGTCACAACTTCGGGGTTTGATATGGTATTTCGCACCTGGGGGGATACCAAAGTCGCCCGCGTGCGTATCGCTTGGACAGCAATTGGCGCGCTGAGTGACGATGATTCTTGGGATGTGGTCTGACGCTTAGGCGCGACCTCCCCCTGTGTTGGGGAAGGTCAGATAAGGTTTATTGCAGCATTAAAGCCGCTGGAAGGTCTCTGACCTTATTCCGCAGTATACATGCCATCATAGATCGGGCCGAGCGTGTCTTGCTCAAACAACGACGATACAGAGGTGCCGTTCCAGATGTTCAGGATCGCCTGTGCAAAGATAGGGGCAGTGGGGACAATCCGTATATTTGGAGCGCTCTTCACAGCCTCTGTTGGCTGGATCGTATCTGTGATCACCAATGATTTCATAACCGAATTTGTCACACGCTCTACCGCTGGGCCAGACATGACACCGTGGCTGATATAAGCGTGTACTTCTTTTGCGCCGTTTTCCAGCAGGACCTCTGCGGCTTTGCATAGGGTGCCAGCCGTGTCGCACATGTCATCTACGATGATACAGGTTTTGCCACTGACATCCCCGATCACGATCATCTCGGACACTTCGCCTGCCTTTTCGCGGCGTTTGTCTACGATGGCCAAAGGCGCGTTCAGGCGTTTGGCCAGTTCACGGGCACGCGCAACCCCGCCCACGTCAGGGGAGATGATCAGCAAGTCATCCATTTGGTCTTTGAACGCGTCTTTGATGTCCAAAGCGAATACGGGGGATGCATAGAGGTTATCAACAGGAATGTCGAAAAAGCCCTGAATTTGGGCTGCGTGCAGATCCATTGTCAGGATGCGTTCAATGCCTGACCCGACAAGCATATTCGCCACCAGTTTGGCGCTGATGGGCGTGCGGGCCTTGGTGCGGCGATCTTGGCGGGCATAGCCAAAATAGGGCAGTACAGCTGTGATGCGGCGCGCGGATGACCGGCGCAGCGCATCAGCCATTATCAGCAATTCCATAAGATTGTCGTTGGCAGGGTTTGAGGTGGGCTGGATGATAAACATATCCTCTCCGCGCACGTTCTCATAGACTTCGACAAAAATCTCACCGTCGTTGAAGCGTTCGACACGTGCTTCAACCAGCCCTACGTTTGCTCCCCGATGTAGTGACATCCGCCGCGCGATGCCTTTCGCGAGTGGCATATTTGCATTACCGGAAATCAGCTTGGGTTCAGGGGTGCTTCGCATGTGGGGGGCTCCGTGGCAGCGGTTGACAGAATCGTCACTGGCCCAGCGATTAGCATGTGCCTACTGTGAGGCAAAGTGCGCTTACCCTGAAGGAGTATTAAATGGCCCATATCGACTATTATTTTGCCACGCTGTCACCCTATTGTTACCTTGCAGGCACGCGGTTGGAGAGAATCGCGGCCAAACACGGGGTGAACATTCAGTACAAACCCTTTGACGTCATGCAAGCGTTCGGGCGGACAGGCGGTGTCCCAGCCAAAGACCGCCACATCAGCCGTATAGAATACCGCGCTCAAGAGTTGCCACGACAGGCCAAAAAGCTGGGCATGGAGTTCAACTTGAACCCCGCACATTGGCCGACAAACGGAACGCCGTCAGCATACGCCTTTCTGGCAGCGCAGAAGACTGGTGGGGGCGATTTAGGGGGGCTGGCCCATGGATTGATGCGGGCGTGTTGGGCTGAGGAAAAGGACATCGCGCGGGAGGATGTCATCCGTGTTTGTTTATCAGCCGCTGGTTTTGATCCGTCGCTGGCAAGCGCTGATCCAACGGACTTGGCGGAAACCTATGCGCGCAATCTTGAAGATGCGATCGAGGCTGGCGTATTTGGTGCACCGTTCTATGTTATGAATACGCAACGGTTCTGGGGACAGGACCGTCTCGATGACCTGGAACAGTATTTGTAAGGAAAACCGTGACACTTCATACGCATACACATCTATTTGAGGGGGCAGAGCGGCGTGCATTGGCGATCCACTGCACCTTGGGGCAATCCAGCGCATGGCGCGGGCTGGCAACGGCATTACACGATGATTTGAGCATGCTTGCCTTTGATTTACCAAGCCACGGGAAATCTGGGGAATGGGACCGCACAGGCAATATCCATGATATATCGACGGATATCGCACGCGGGTTGATGGACGGCCCGATGGACCTGATTGGCCATTCGTTCGGCGCAACTGTTGCGATGCGGATCGCGGTGGAAACGCCTGAATTGGTACGCAGTTTGACGATGATCGAACCTGTCTATTTTGCGGCGGCGATCGCGGATGAGCCAGAGTTGTTGGTGAACTATAAGCGGAACAGCGCAGCTTTGGATGCGGCCTTTGCCTCAGGGGATGAGCGTGAAGCAGCACGGGTTTTTAACCGCGATTGGGGCGATGGCACGCCTTGGGATACACTGCCGACCCGTATGCAGGACCATATGGCGCGTCTGATCCATTATGTCCCGGCGAGTTCGGCGTTCTTGCACTATGACAGTGCGAAGTTACTGGACCGCATGGGCCAAGCATCTATGCCTACGCTGCTCATCGAGGGCGACCAATCCCCTCCCATGAGCGGCAATGTCGCCGATTCACTTGAGCGGCGTCTGCCGGATGTGCAGCGAGTGGTGATCAAAGGCGCAGGGCACATGCTAGCCATTACCCACCCTGATGATGTCGCACCCCATGTGCGTGCCTTGTTGGCGCGCAGCTAGGGTTAAAAGTGGCTTAGGAATTGATCGACCAATTCATCGGTCATCGACCAGTCACAGACCAGCCGCGCGGCGAGCAGTTCATCTGCGTCGCCCGTGGCAACATCACCGTCTAGCACATAATATTTGGCGCCAGCGGCTTGCAGTTTTTGGTGCACAGCACGCGGGAAGCGGGCAAAGATCATATTGGCATCAGGGTTGTGCAACATCTGCGCTCCATTGGCACGCAGTCCTGCTGCCAGACGAGCTGAGGCGGCGTTGGCGCTTTGCGCCATTTCAAGCCATAGATCATCCGTAAGATATGCCGCCATTTGAGCCGACAAATAGCGATGTTTAGAAAACAGATGCGCACCACGTTTGCGGCGCAGCTCGAATTCCCATGCTTTGGTCGGGTCAAAGAAAATAACAGCTTCCACGCCCATACAGCCATTTTTAGTGCCGCCAAAGCTGACGACGTCGACGCCTGATTTCCACGTCATCTCTGCGGGTGTGCAGCCGAGGGCAGCAATGGCATTGGCAAAACGGGCCCCGTCCAGATGCACAGGCAAGTCGGATGCTTTGGCTACGGCGGTTAATGCGCGCAGTTCCTCAAGCGTATGTACCCCGCCAAATTCGGTGATCTGAGTGATTGAGACCGGACCGGGCTGCGCCACATGTACGCTGCCGCCCGTGCGGTGTGCAATCGCTGCGCTTAGGCCCTCAGGGGACATTTTATCGCCTGTGGGGATCAGGGTTAGCTTGGCCCCGCCTGCGTAGAACTCTGGCGCGTTACATTCGTCTTCTTCGATGTGGCTATGCTGGGCGCAGAAAATCGTTTGCCAAGGTTGTGTATAACACGCAAGGGCCAGCGAATTGGCAGCTGTTCCAGTGGCGACCAGATAAACGGCGGCCTCGGGCGCTTCGAACAAGGCGCGGATGTTGGTGCGAACGTCTTCCATGATGTCATCATTGCCGTAAGGCATGGCATAGCCGCTGTTGGCCTCTATCACGCGTTGCATGATTTTAGGATGGACGGGGCCGGAGTTGTCAGATGCAAAAAACATTACAGGGGTTCCTCTATGATGTGATCTTCCCAGTCTTCAAATGCGGTTTCCCATTCGCTGACCGTTCGGCCCCGCATGGAAACGCCTGCCTTGTGAACGCTTTCTTGTGTGCCTGTGATCAGCGGATGCCATTCGGGCAAAGGTTCACCCTTCCATAGCAGACGGTAAGCGCAGGTTTGCGGCATCCAATAGGCGTGATCGTCAATGTTTTCAGGCGTCATGACGATGCAATCGGGCACAAATTGGTGGCGGATTTCATATTGCGAGCAATGGCAGGTACCATCGTCCAACAGGCGGCAGGCAACATCGGTCAGGACAACTTCGCCTGTCTCTTCGTCTTCGAGCTTGTTCAGGCAGCATTTCCCGCAACCATCACACAGCGCTTCCCATTCCTTTTTGTTCATGGATTTGAGCGATTTCCGCTCCCAGAACAGTTTGCTTAACCCGTTGCGGTTGATGGTGTCTTCGTCGGTCGGGGCGCTGGAATTATCGCTCATAGGGCTGCCAGAATGTTACGTGCCTCAAGGCTGTCTGCATCCATCTGGGTGATCAAAGCCTCAAGGCCGTCAAACTTCTCTTCTCCGCGCAGATGCTCAACCAAAGCGACGGACAGCGGGGTGCCGTAAAGGTCGCCTTTGAAATCAAAAATGAAGGTTTCAAGGTTTGGTTTGTTTTCACCGAACATCGGACGCACCCCCATAGAGGCGACACCGTGATAACTGCCCACATGCGCGCCTTCCAGCACGTCGACCAGCACGGCATAGACGCCAAAGGCAGGCGGGTGCAGCCCGTCGATAGACATATTTGCTGTGGGATAACCCAACTCACGGCCACGCTGTTCGCCATGGATGACAGGACCTTCTATGCGGTGCCAGTGACCCAACATCGCGGCGGCATCGCGCGGGCGTGCATCACTCAGCGCGCGGCGAATGGCGGTGGAGGAGACAGTTTCATCAGAGGTCGCCATCAAAGGCGCGATTGTGACACCAAAGCCAAGCTGTGCGCCAAATTCTTCAAGATCGGCAGCAGTGCCAGCACGGCCTTTACCAAAGCAAAAATCCGCCCCGACAACCACATGCCGCAGGCCAAGGCCACGGTGCAGCACTTTATCCGCGAATTCAAAGGGGCTGAGTGATGCAAGCGGTGTGTTAAAAGGCAGTTGATACAGTTTTTCCACGCCAACCTTGGCAAGTTGCGATGCGCGTGATGCACTGCCCATCAATCTGAAAGGCGGGGCATCGGGCGCGAAATAGGCGCGGGGATGCGGTTCAAAGGTCACAACGCCCAAAGGGGCATCGGGGGCGGCACTGCGCGCCATTTCGATAACCGAACGATGGCCAAGGTGAACACCATCAAAGTTGCCAATCGCGGCAGTGGCGCCGCGATCCGTGTCTTCGACAAATTGATAATCTGATATAATCCGCATGGTCTTTGACTAGCCGCGTGTGCGGATCAGTGCAAGGTCAGTCGAACTTGCGAGAGGGCGCCAGTACCGTTGCTTCGCCAATGAGTACTTTTTTGCCCTCTACAGAGCAGTGACAATCCATTTTGACGATCCGTTTGGCAGGATCAATTTCGGTCACCTTAACCTCGGCGTAAACGGTATCCCCCGGGCGCACAGGCCGCAGGAATTTCATCGTTTGGCCCAAGTAGACGGTCCCATGGCCGGGCAGTTGCTCTCCGATGACAGCGGAAATCAGGCCAGCTGTTAGCATGCCATGGGCAATGCGCCCCTGAAAAATGGTATCTTGGGCATAATCATCATCGAGGTGGACAGGGTTGCGGTCAGTCGAGACGGTCGCAAACATTTCAATGTCTTCATCTGTCACCTGTTTGCGCAGATAGCGGAACATGCCGATTTCAAGGTCTTCGATGACGATGGTGCCGCGCGGAAGATTGTCCAACATTTTCCCCTCTCAGTAATAATCGTACATATGGTAGCCGCTTGTTGGAACTTAATTACTTTGCAGCTGCAGCAATTGCAAGGGAAATCTAGGTCAGCGCAGGTGCCCTATGGTGAAGGTCGGATCACATTTTTCTTTTTCCAGATAGTTGGCCAGTGCCTGTTCATCGGGCTGTGTGACGGTTTTCGTCTCTGCTGCTGCCAGACCGCCTGTGATAAACAGGGAATCAATCTGTTCGTCCACGGCACCTTTTACATCTGTCAAAATACCGTCGCCGATGGCCAAAATGCTGCTGTCGGGAATGTCATTGCCCAAACTGTGCAGCCTGCGGCGTGCCAGATCATAGATTGGCGCGTGGGGCTTGCCGAAATACAGGCTCTCGCCGCCCATTTCAGTATAGAGTTTCGCCACAGCGCCAGCGCACCATTCGCGTACATCGCCGCGGTCCACTACGATGTCGGGGTTCGCGCAAAGTAATTTCAACCCCCGCGCCAGCGCGATTTCCAGATCGGGGCGCCATGTGTCGGGGTCAGCTTGTGCATCAAACGGGCCGGTGCAAACGATGCCAGTTGCCTCTGCCAGTGGCACGCGGTTGATCTCCACTGGGTTTTCCAAAATATCCAATGGGTCGAAAAAGCGGCTGTCGGTCACAGGGCCATAGTGCCAGACCTGCGTCCCCACCACGCTGCGATACATCGCCGAGCGCGCAGAATCCCCTGACGTGGCAATCGCGTCATATGCATCTTCTGGCACGCCGAAATGCACCAATTGTTTGGTTACCCCTGCGCGGGGACGGGGCGAGTTGGTGACAAGGATCACCGTGCCACCGGCTTTGCGGTAGACTTGCAACGCTGCGACCGCGCTGGGAATGGCTGTCACCCCGTTGTGCACACAGCCCCAGAGATCGACAAACAACGCGTCATAGTTTTGAGATACGTCGGAAAGGGCATTGATGATACGGGTCATGGACGGTTCCTGCGGTGCTGCTGCAATCGGGATGGGGCGCAGCTCTCGGCGCTGATGCGCCAAGAGCTGCAAAGGTATGCCGTCTGATCAGACCTTAAGGTTCGGAATGATCTGTTTCTTGCGGCTCATGATGCCCGGAAGGACAACAGTGTCCCCCGTCACCGTGACGCCAAATGATTTCTCGGCCACTGTTTTTGTCATGTCGTTGGGGATCAACAGTGTTGCTTCCTCATTGAGGATATCGACAACAAACAGCAGCACTTCATCTGCGCCGTCTTCTTTTGCAACAGCAGGCATCGCCGCCATGAGCGCGTCTTTGCGGTCCAGCACGGATGCGGGCGAGGTTGTTTCAAGAACCGAAACGCGGAATTGCTTGCCGTCGATTTCAAACTCCTTGCTGTCCATCCGCAACAATTCTGCTTCGGAGAAGGAAGACACATCAGATTTAGCCGCAAACATTTGCGCGGCATAGGTTGGAATGTCTATGCCAAGGCTTTCGGCAAGGGACCATGCAACGGCTTTGTCTTCTTGCGTTGTGGTCGGCGAGCGGAATTCAAGCGTGTCAGAGAGGATACATGTCAACATCGCGCCTTTAATATCATCAGGCATTTGCGCCATATCTTTGCCGATGATCTTCCACATGATAGTTGCTGTACAGGCCAGTGGCTCCATCACGATGTGAATGGGGCCTTTTGTCTCTAGGCCGCCGACCAGTTTGTGATGGTCGATGATGGCGCGAATATCGGCATTGTTGATGTTTGCGGGCAGTTCGGCAGGGTTGTTGGTATCTACAATAACAACAGGCTGGTCGTCTGCGACGTCTGAAATGATCTCGGGTTTGTCCAGTTTCCAGTGATCCAGCATGAACAGCGCTTCGGTGTTTGGTTCACCCAGCAAAGCGGGCTTGGCTTCAACGTTCAAAACTGTGTTCAGATACCACGCCCAGACGATTGGGCTGCCAGTGCTGTCTGTGTCGGGGGATTTGTGGCCAAAAACAAGGGTTGTCATATAACAGGACTCCAGAAAAGGATGGATCAATTCGCGCGCCTTATACCATGCCTACATATGGTGTCACTGCCTGATGCGCAGCACTGTGCTGCCGCATCTGCGGTTGTCCTGAAGGTCGCGGTTTTAAGCAAACCCCAGTTGTACGCGCAGCTTTTTGCTCAGCCCTGCTGCAACCATGTCATAAGACGCACGAATATGATCGCGCAGGCTGTCATCTGACAGGCCGGGTTCCTCAAATTGCTGAATCCACTTGAGCCCCCTTGACGCCATGTAAGGCGCGGGGCGCAATCCGGGGCTGTCGGATAAGACTTCAAAGGCGAGATGTGAGGTTTTGAACGTCACGGTATTATCTGTCTCGCCCATGCCGACGATGGCGAAAACTTTGCCTCCGATTTTATAGACATCTGCATTGCCCCATTGCACCACATGACTGGCGTGAGGTTGGGCTGCACAAAAGCGGGTCATCTCGTCTCGGGTCATGATCTTAGGATAGGGGGTCGCACGTGGTTTGGGAATAGTGATACCGTACAGCGCATGAGTTTGCGTGAAACCGATCTTTATGGCCCCGTCAAAACCTTCTTGGAGGATCAGGGATATGTGGTGAAAGCCGAAGTGGGCGCGGCGGATGTTGTCGCTATGCGTGGCAGTGAGCCCCCTGTGGTGGTGGAGTTGAAGCTGGGGTTCTCACTGGCGTTGTTTCATCAATGCGTTGAGCGGCTGAAGGTGAGCGATGATGTCTATCTTGCTGTGGCCCATAAAGCGGGCAAGCCCTTCTACAAAGCGGTGAAGGCCAATACGACGCTGGCGCGGAGGTTGGGCTTGGGGCTGATGACTGTGCGGGTCGCGGATGGGCTGGTGACGGTGCATTGTGATCCCGGCCCTTATGTGCCGCGCAAAAACACCAAACGACAAGCGACGCTTTTACGCGAATTCGCGCGCCGCCAAGGTGATCCCAATGATGGCGGGCAAACACGGGCAGGGCTGGTGACGGCATATCGACAAGATGCGATTAAAATTGCGATCTATTTGTTCGAGGCAGGTGCATCCAAAGGGGCGGATGTGGCCCGCGAAACCGGTGTTTCCAAGGCCACTGCGATGATGCGTTCCAACCACTATGGCTGGTTCGAGAAGATCGAAAAAGGCGTCTATGGGATTACCCCTGCGGGCGCAGATGCTGTTGCGGTTTCGGCGCGTGTCTTGGGCGCGGGTTGAGCTAATTCACGCCCACGTAAGACCCGCAAATATTTTTTATCAGCTTCTTGTTGACTCAGCACGTCAGCGTCCATACCTATCTCTCGTTATCACTCGACTAGGGTGAGTGATAACGGCGGGTCGCTTCATGAGAAGGGCCGGTCATCAGATATAACTTTGAGCATCAAGGAGCTACAAAGATGGCATTGACACCGCTTCACGACCGCGTGCTGGTTAAGCGCACAGAGGGCGAAGAGAAAACTGCTGGCGGGTTGTATATCCCCGAGAGCGCGAAAGAAAAGCCCTCTGAGGGTGAAGTCGTTTCCGTGGGCGAAGGCGCACGTAAAGATAACGGCGAACTGATCGCACCCGCAGTAAAAGCAGGCGACAAAATTCTGTTCGGCAAATGGTCCGGCACAGAAGTAACTGTCGACGGCGAAGAAATGCTGATGATGAAAGAAAGCGACATCATGGGGATCCTGTCCTGAACATAGGGCAGGTGGGTTTTACCCATCCTACGACAAGCTTCACATCAAACCAATTTTAGGAGACTTTGAATATGTCTGCAAAAGACGTCAAATTCGGTACCGACGCGCGTAACAAGATGCTCAAGGGTGTGAACATCCTGGCGGACGCGGTTAAGGTAACACTGGGCCCCAAAGGCCGTAACGTGGTTCTGGATAAATCATTCGGCGCCCCACGCATCACCAAAGACGGTGTATCCGTGGCCAAAGAAATCGAACTGGAAGACAAGTTCGAAAACATGGGCGCACAAATGGTTAAGGAAGTTGCTTCCCGTACCAATGACGAAGCAGGCGACGGTACAACAACCGCAACTGTTCTGGCCCAAGCCATCGTCAAAGAAGGCATGAAATCAGTTGCAGCGGGCATGAACCCGATGGATCTGAAACGCGGTATCGACTTGGCAACAGCCAAAGTTGTTGAAGCGATCAAAGCAGCAGCACGCCCTGTCAACGACAGCGACGAAGTTGCACAAGTTGGTACAATCTCCGCCAACGGCGAAGCAGAAATCGGTCGTCAGATCGCAGACGCGATGCAAAAAGTCGGTAACGAAGGCGTTATCACTGTTGAAGAGAACAAAGGTCTGGAAACAGAAACCGATGTTGTTGAAGGCATGCAGTTCGACCGCGGTTACCTGTCCCCTTACTTCGTGACAAACTCCGACAAAATGACAGTTGAGCTGGAAGACGCGATCATCCTGCTTCACGAGAAAAAACTGTCCTCACTTCAGCCAATGGTTCCACTGCTCGAGCAGGTGATCCAGTCGCAGAAACCGCTTCTGATCATCTCGGAAGATGTTGAAGGCGAAGCGCTTGCAACTCTGGTTGTGAACAAACTGCGTGGCGGCCTGAAAATTGCTGCGGTCAAAGCACCTGGTTTCGGCGATCGCCGCAAAGCCATGCTGCAAGACCTTGCAGTTCTGACAGGCGGTCAAGTGATCTCCGAAGATCTGGGCATGAAGCTTGAGTCCGTTACAATGGACATGCTGGGTTCCGCCAAGAAAGTGTCGATCACGAAAGACACCACAACAATCGTTGATGGCGCGGGCGAGAAGGCCGAGATCGAAGCACGTGTTGCTCAGATCCGTAACCAGATCGAAGAAACAACATCCGACTACGACAAAGAGAAACTGCAAGAGCGCGTAGCCAAACTGGCTGGTGGTGTTGCTGTTATCCGCGTTGGCGGCATGTCCGAAGTGGAAGTCAAAGAGCGTAAAGACCGCGTTGACGATGCACTGAACGCGACACGCGCTGCTGTTCAAGAAGGTGTTGTTGTTGGCGGTGGTGTTGCACTGATCCAAGGTGGCAAAGCGCTTGACGGTCTTAAGGGTGCAAACTCTGACCAAGACGTTGGTATCGCAATCATCCGTCGTGCGCTCGAAGCGCCACTGCGTCAGATTGCTGAAAACTCCGGCGTTGACGGTTCCGTTGTTGCGGGCAAAATCCGCGAAAGCACCGACGTTACTTTTGGCTTTAACGCACAAACAGAAGAATATGGCGACATGTTCAAGTTTGGTGTCATCGACCCTGCTAAAGTAGTCCGCACAGCCCTGCAAGACGCAGCATCCGTTGCTGGCCTGCTGATCACAACCGAAGCAATGGTTGCTGATCGTCCATCCAAAGATGGCGGCGCCGGTGGCGGCATGCCTGACATGGGCGGCATGGGCGGCATGGGCGGCATGATGTAAGTAGGTTTTGCAATCGCAAAATCTGCCGATCAGCTGATCAGGCTATAGCGCAAAGGGCTCCTTAGGGGGCCCTTTGTCACGTTTACAGGCGTGAGTTGCGTGTTGGTTAACGAAAAATTTACTCCATCTGCTGGCCAAGTCATTGTTTGTACTTGGAGGCTGTCGCACGACGCGTTAGGCGGGATTATGCGTTTGATTTTCCTAACTGCCCTGACCATGTGCGCCTTTGCCGCCAACTCTCTATTGACCCGTGCGGCAGTAGAGGGCGGACACCTGAGCCCTGCCGCCTTTGCGATAGTGCGCGTGGCGTCTGGGGCATTGATACTTGCGATTTTGGTTGCGGTTCGCGGTGGCACGCTGCCGCTTTTGCATAAATCACGTTTGACGGGGGCCGTGAGCCTGACTGCCTATGTAGCAGGGTTTTCGCTGGCCTATCTCACACTTGATGCAGGGCTGGGCGCGTTGATTTTGTTCGGTGTTACGCAGATAACGATGTTTGCCCATTCGGCCCTGACGGGCCAAACGCCAACCTCGCGCCAGTTGAGCGGAGCGGTAGCCGCTTTTGGCGGTTTGGTCTTGGTGCTCTGGCCAAGTGGTGGCAACGTGACCGACCCTGTCGGGGCGGCATTGATGGTATTGGCAGGCATCGGTTGGGCTGCATATTCGATAGCGGGGCGTACCGCGACGGACCCATTGGCGGCAACGGGCGCAAACTTTCTCCTGTGTTTACCGCTGTTGATTGCTGTTCTATTGCTGGGAGGGATCGGGTTAGACGGGGATACGTGGGGCATTACTTTCGCCGTTATTTCAGGCGGGCTGATGTCTGGGTTGGGATATGCGTTGTGGTATAATGTGCTGCGGCAAATGCAGGGTACGACAGCGGCGGTGGTTCAGCTAAGTGTGCCAATCATCGCCATAGCCGCAGGGGCGCTTATGCTGGGCGAAACGGTGCAGCCTGTTGTGATTGTCGCTGCTGCATTGGTTGTGGGCGGTATCGGATGGGCCGTGACCGCTAAACGATAATCGGCTCCAGTGGATCATAGGTGATGCCATTGGTATCGCCCCACGCCACTGCGACCAAGCTGTCAGGTTTGACACGCAACTGCGCCATCTGTGCACGCGTCACCCAACGCCGCTGGGTTATAATTTCATCCACATCTTCCCAGTTTTCGTCTAGCGTCGCAGCGCTGACCAAGGTGCAGCGAAAGTAGATATCGACCTGATGGAAACTGCCGTTTGGGTCGTGGAACTCGTTTACCAGACACGGTGCACCGACGGTGATATCCAAACCCGTTTCTTCATAGACCTCACGGATCAGGTTGTCGGGCAATGCACTGCCACGTTCCACCCCGCCGCCAGGCGCGCACATGAGATCGCTTTTATCTTCTGGCCATGCGTTGACCAGTAACAGATGGTTATCGTGCAAAATGAGGGCACGTGCGGCAAGGCGCGGCGATGATATGGGCGTCATTTTGCGATCCGATCTGTGTGATGCTGCGTAGGGGGCTTACAACTGTGCGGATTGGGACTACATAGCGTGCCATGAGATTGATTTTGATTATATGTGCCCTCGGGCTGACGGCAAGCGGAGCACAAGCCCGCTGTGTTGTTTTGTTGCATGGGTTGGCCCGCACGGAGACCTCCTTTGCCCTGATGGAAGCAGCACTGGAGGCGGAGGGCTGGCGCGTTGTGCGGCCCGGGTATCCGTCGACAGAGGCGCCGATTGAAGAGCTGACGGAGCGCACATTACCTGATGCGCTGGCAGCTTGCGGGACGCCCAAAGTCGATTTTGTCACCCACTCAATGGGTGGGATTTTGCTGCGTCAATGGGTCGCCGAAGTTGGCCCCGACCGGATCGGGCGTGTGGTGATGTTGGGGCCGCCCAATAAAGGCAGTGAAGTTGTAGATCAACTGCGCGATGTCGTCGCCTTTGACTGGATCAATGGCCCTGCGGGAATGCAGATGGGGACGGGCCCGGACTCTCTTCCGCTGCGCTTGCCCCCTGCGAATTTTGAACTGGGTGTGATAGCTGGCACACAATCGCTGAACCCCTACTTCTCGTCGCTGCTAGAGGGGCCAGACGATGGTAAAGTCTCGGTGGCGTCCACGCGCCTTCAAGGCATGCGAGCGCATCTGACCTTGCCTGTGACCCATACTTTTATGATGAATAACCCTCGTGTGATTGCGCAGACGGTGAATTTTCTGCGAGATGGAAAATTTGAAAAAAACATGACGCTGTTGGGGGCTGTGCTGGAACAGTTGGGGTGCCCAGAAGGCGGTTGCTTGCCGGGAATTGAGGAACCAGATGCTCAACCTTGATGTGACAGGTGCCGAAATTCTTGGCCCTCAAGGCATACACCGTGATGGTTTGTCTTTTGCGGATGGCGTGATTGTAGACGGGCCTGCGGGGCGGTCTGTTGATCTGAGCGGCTATCTGGTGTTGCCCGGCATTGTTGACGTGCATGGGGACGGATTTGAGCGTCATCTGGCACCGCGCCGTGGTGCAATGAAGCAAATGTCGGAGGGGCTGGTTGCTGTTGAGGCAGAGCTGGCGGCGAACGGGATCACCACAGCGACACTCGCACAATTTGTGAGTTGGGAAGGCGGCGTGCGTAGTCTGGAATTTGCCGAACAAGTGTTTTCGCATTTGCGCGATGTGGCCCCCTCAATGGTCACTGATCTGCGTGGGCAATTACGGTTTGAGACCTATCAACTAGACCTTTTTGAAGATTTGCCAGATCGAATGGCGGAGTGGGGCCTGCGGTATATCGTGTTTAACGATCACCTCCCGCACGAACGTCTGCAAAAAGGTGTGCAGCCACGGCGTCTGGTGTCGCAAGCCCTAAAGGCACGGCGCAGTCCTGAAAAGCATTTGGCGATGATGCACGCCATGGAGGCGCGCAGTGAAGAGGTGCCAGCAGCCTTGGACCATCTGTGCAAGCAACTGGCCGCGCAGGGTATTTCCATGGGCAGTCATGACGATACTACAGCCGAAGGCCGCGCCATTTGGGCCGCACGCGGTGTGACTGTGGCAGAGTTCCCCGAGACGCTGGAAGCCGCTGAGGCGGCGGCCTCACAGGGTGGGATTGTTGTGATGGGATCGCCGAATGTGGTGCGGGGCGGATCACATAATCTTAATGTTTCGGCGGTTGATTTGATTGCGATGGGCTATTGTGATGCGCTGGCATCCGATTACCACTATCCCAGTGCACGCCGCGCAGCCTTGATGCTGTGGCAAAACGGTATGCGTGATTTGGCTGGTGCTTGGGGGTTGGTCTCGGCGGGGCCGGCAGCGGTGTTGGGCCTGACAGATCGTGGTGTGCTTGAGGCAGGAAAACGCGCCGATATGGTTATACTAGAGCGCGACAGCCTGCGCGTGGCAGCCACATTGGTGCAGGGTCGTGTAAGCTATATGTGCGGTGATATTGCCGCGCGCTTTTTAGCCTGAAGGCGCACGGCAAAGCGGATTTTTAGGTTTTGATACGGTTGACGTGACCCATCTTGCGGCCCGCTTTGGTTTCAACTTTGCCATAGAGGTGGATCGCACAATTTTGCTCACGCGCAAGCGTTGGCACCTTGTCCATATCATCCCCGATCAGGTTTTCCATCACCACATCCGAGTGGCGGCTGCCATCGCCCAGCGGCCAACCGGCAATGGCGCGGATGTGTTGCTCAAACTGGTCAACGGCACAGCCATTCTGTGTCCAATGTCCAGAGTTATGCACACGCGGAGCGATTTCGTTCACGATCAGACCTTTAGGGGTCACAAACAGCTCAACCCCCATCACGCCCACGTAATCGAGCATGTTAAGGATTTTACCCGCCAGCAGCACCGCATCCATCCGCAGGCTGGCGGGAATGTTAGCAGGCACCGTTGTGGTGTGCAAAATGCCATCGCGGTGGATGTTTTCACCGGGGTCATAGCAGGCCACTTCGCCTTGCGGGTTGCGCGCTGCGATGATGGAAATCTCTGACGTGAAAGTCACAAAACCCTCCAACACAGCAGGCGCACCTGCCATATCGGCAAGGGCGGTGGCGGCGTCTTGGGGGGACTTCAGGCGCGCTTGACCTTTGCCATCATAGCCAAAGCGACGGGTTTTCAGGATTGCGGGTGTGCCGATGGTGGTAAGGGCGGCATCAAGGCTGGCGGCGTCCGTGATATCGGCAAAAGGTGCGACGGTCAGGCCGATGTCTTGCAGGAATGCCTTTTCCACAAGCCTGTCTTGGGAGGTGCCAAGGGCACGGCGGTTGGGATGGATCGGGGTAATGGCCTCGATGATGTCCAACGCTTCGGTTGGGATGTTCTCGAACTCATAGGTAACAAGATCAACGGACCTCGCAAATGCGGTGAGGGCGGCCACATCGTCGTAAGGCGCTGTTGTGACGGCATGGGCCACGTCAGCCGCAGGCGGGTTGCTTGCGGGTTCATAAACATGGGTGTGCAACCCAAGCCGTGCAGCGGCGACCGACAGCATGCGGCCTAATTGACCGCCGCCAAGGATGCCAATGGTTGCGCCAGTGGGGAGGGGATTAGTCATCAGTGGGGGCTTCCGGAATTGAGGCAGAAAGGGCGGTGCGCCATGCGTCAAGGCGGGCGGCGAGCGCTGGTTCTTGCAGCGCGAGGATGCCAGCAGCCATCAGCGCGGCATTTGCGGCACCGGGGGCACCGATGGCCATTGTGGCTACGGGGTAGCCACGCGGCATTTGCAGGATGGAGTAGAGGCTGTCGACGCCAGAAAGTGCTTTGGTCAATATTGGCACGCCGATCACCGGCACGCGGGTCTTGGATGCCATCATGCCGGGCAGATGCGCCGCACCTCCAGCGCCAGCGATGATCACTTGCAATCCACGTTCGGCAGCAGTTTTGCCGTAGTCCCACAGGCGGTCAGGGGTCCGGTGGGCGGACACAATCCGCGTCTCATAGGCGATGCCCAATTCGTCCAATAGCGTTGCGGCTTCGCGCATGGTGGGCCAGTCGGACTGCGAGCCCATGATGATGCCAACGGGGGGGGTGCTCATTGCGGTGCGGCCTTCTTCGTCAGGAAAAGTAAGCGGTCACTATAGCCATTCAAGGTGGCGGGGCAATGTGGTGTTCATTCAAAAATACGCAGGTAGCCAGATATGTTTGCTTGAGAATATCTCTCTGGGCAGGGCCTAGGCAAGAATATCGGGCGTCAGGCGGTCTTCGATCCGCGCAATGCGGTCTTTCAGCTGCAATTTGCGCCGTTTTAGCCGTTGGAGGGTCAGTTGATCAGAGGTGCCGCGTTCTGTGAGTGCCGTGATGGCTTCGTCAAGATCGCGATGCTCACTGCGGAATACTTCCAGTTCGACGCGCAGAACTTCATCGTTTTCCATGGATAAGTCTCTGGGCGGGTTCATAGGGTCTCTGATTCTGGCTAATATTTGGTGTTTTGACCATATGCCGTATCTGCCGTGTCGCCTAGCCCTTGCACGGCGCGTAAATGCTTCCCATATTAAACAGGTGACGCAGCCAATTGCGGGGCGTCGCAGACTGTCGCTTGAGAATATAAGGACGTGTCGCAGATGACGAAACTTACGCTTGCATCATATCCCCATATGTTGGGATTTGAACAGCTGGAGCGGGTGCTGGAACGCAGCGCTAAATCCGGCAACGAAGGCTATCCGCCTTTTAACATTGAACAAACTTCGGAGCGGAGCTACCGCATCACGCTGGCTGTGGCTGGTTTTTCCGAAAATGATCTGTCTATCACCGTCGAAGACCGCCAGCTGGTCATTCGCGGCAGACATCAAGACGACAGCGATGGGCGTGTGTTTTTGCACCGCGGCATTGCAGGGCGCCAGTTCCAACGCAGCTTTGTGTTGGCGGACGGTGTCGAAGTGGGCGAGGCCCTGATGGAAAACGGTCTGCTGCATGTGGACCTGACCCAAGCCAAACCTGAAATGGTCGTGCAGACGATCAATATCCGAAAGGGGTAAAAGATGGGAAATACTGAAACAACGGGACCAATGGACCGGACTGTTTACGTCAAGACAATTGCCGTAACCGATCTCCCCCGCGAAGTGCGTGATCAGGCCGAAGGGCTGGAGCAGTTGTACGCGGTGCATGACGCCGAGGGCCAACAACTGGCGCTGGTCGGCGACCGCAAACTGGCGTTTGATTTGGCGCGTGAGCACAACTACGCGCCTGTATTGGTACATTAAATCCATTGACCTCATGGGTCAGTGAGAGATGGTAAAGGGGTCGCATTTTCTGCGACCCCTTTTGTATGTGGAGACGGTGATGGCGTTTGAATTTGACTGGGTGGATGCGTTCACGGATGAGGTGTTCGGCGGCAACGGCTGTGCGGTGGTGCATGGCGGCGCGGTGCTGTCTGATGAAACCTGCATTGCCTATGTGCGTGAAACGTCACTTGTTGAATGTACGTTCACAGGGCCATCTGACATCGCCGACATCCGTGTGCGTTACTTTCTGGCCAGTCGTGAAATTCCGTTTGCGGGCCACCCGACTGTGGCCACTGTTGTGGCGATGCGCAAAAGGGGCATGATCACAGACGGGCCTTTGGTTCTGGAAACAGCGGCTGGGCCGGTACCTGTTGAGGTGCGAGGCGACCGCGTGACCATGACTCAGATTGCGCCTCAGTTCGGACCGCGTGTTGATGCAGGTTTGGTTGCTGCCGTGGGTGGGATTGATGCCGCTGACATTATCCAGCCGCCGCAGATTGTTTCAACGGGTTTGCCGTTTTGCATCACTGTCTTGCGGGACCGCGCAACGTTGGATCGTGTTACGCTTAATCTGGATGCGCTTGACGCCTATGCGGCTGCGCTGGGTCTTGATGGGAACAACATGATGGAGCCGTTTTGGGTGATATTAGAAGGCGCGAGCGAAAGCGGCGATACTTTCAGCCGCCTTCTTATGGCACCGCCCAGCCCAACCGAAGACCCTTTCACTGGTTCAGCCACAGGGTGCATGGCAGCGTATCTTTGGGCGCAAGGGTTGATTGAGGCGCCGCATTTTGTAGCAGAGCAGGGTCACAGCATGGGCCGCGCAGGGCAAGCGCAGGTAAGCGTGCTGGGCCCACGGGATGGGATTGCGGGCGTACAGGTCAGTGGGCGGGGGGCACTGGTGATGTCAGGAAAGGTTCACTTAGAGTGACAAACGTGAGAGTGCTACACCTCTGAACCTGAGCCACTGTTTCTCACGGTCAGGTTGGTTGTTCACGACGTAGCTTGTAGATTAAAGGCCAACCTCGAGAGGCTGGCCTTTAATTTAATTCATGCCCTAAAGCGATCAGCCTTTGATCAGGCCCATGCTCTCCAGCTTGAGCAGGACTTGATGCGCGCAGTTGTCTACATCAACGTTCTCAGTCTCAACCGACAGTTCAGGGCTTGCAGGTACATCGTAGGGGTCTGAAATTCCTGTGAATTCCTTGATTTTGCCTTCACGCGCCAGCTTGTATAGGCCTTTGCGGTCGCGGCGTTCGCATTCTTCTATTGATGTCGCTACGTGCACTTCAACAAAGGCACCAAAGTTCTCTACATCTTCACGCACAGCGCGGCGGGTGGTTGCATAGGGCGCGATCGGCGCACAGATGGCGATACCGCCGTTTTTGGTGATCTCACTTGCGACATAACCGATGCGGCGGATGTTCAGGTCGCGATGCTCTTTGCTAAAGCCCAGTTCGGAAGACAGGTTTTTGCGAACAATGTCACCGTCCAGCAATGTCACAGGGCGGCCGCCTTGCTCCATCAACTTAACCATCAAAGCGTTGGCGATGGTGGATTTACCCGAGCCGGAGAAGCCTGTGAAGAAAACAGTAAAGCCTTGATTGGCGCGTGGCGGTTTTGTGCGGCGCAGTTCTTTTACAACTTCAGGGAAGGAGAACCATTCGGGGATTTCCAAGCCTTCTTGTAGGCGGCGACGCAGTTCTGTGCCCGAAATGTTCAGGATGGTCACATCGTCTTTGTCTTTGATTTCATCCATGGCCTCATATTGAGCGCGCTCTTGCACCCAAACCATGTGTTTGAAATCGACCATTTCGATGCCCATTTCTTCTTGATGCGCGCGGAACAGATCTTGCGCGTCATAGGGGCCATAGAAATCGTCACCGGCAGAGTTTTTGCCAGGGCCTGCGTGATCTCGGCCGACGATGAAGTGTGTGCAGCCGTGGTTTTTACGGATCAGGCCATGCCAAACAGCCTCGCGCGGTCCTGCCATACGCATGGCGAGGTTCAGCAAGGACATGGATGTTGTCGATTGTGGGTATTGATCCAGAACCGCCTCATAGCAGCGCACGCGGGTAAAGTGATCTACATCGCCAGGCTTGGTCAGGCCGACAACGGGGTGGATCAGCAAGTTGGCTTGGGCTTCGCGTGCGGCGCGGAACGTCAGCTCTTGGTGGGCACGGTGCAGTGGGTTACGTGTTTGGAAGGCAACCACTTTGCGCCAGCCCATTTTGCGGAAATAGGCACGCAATTCGTTTGGTGTGTCGCGGCGGGCTTTGAAATCATAATGAACAGGCTGTTGAAGGCCTGTGATCGGGCCGCCAAGATATACTTTGCCAGCTTGGTTGTGCAGGTAGTTCACAGCAGGGTGGGCGCTATCGTCGGCACCGAATACTTTTTCAGCTTCCAGCGATTTGTTCGGCACCCAATTGTCGGTGATTGTCATGGTGGCAAGGATCACGCCTTCTTGGTCCCGCAAGGCGATGTCTTGGCCAACTTCCAATTTGCCTGCGAACTCTTCGGACACGTCCAAAGTGATCGGCATAGGCCACAGGCTGCCGTCTGCCAAACGCATTTTTTCAACAACGCCGTCATAGTCTTCTTGGGACAAGAAGCCTTTGAGCGGGTTGAACCCGCCATTCAACAGGAGCTCTAGGTCGCATATCTGGCGGGGTGTCAGATCATGGCTAACCAGGTCCGAAGCTTCAAATTTCAGCTTTTCGGCACTGTCATAAGAGACATAGAGTTCCGGGATTGGGGCGAGATTGTTTTGCATGAGTTTGGTCCTTACTTTTAAGGGAGACAGGCCTGAATTTGTGCCGGTTAATTCCGCATGAAGTGCGTCGTATTCTGCAAATTTTCGGGCTAAAAATTGATCCGTGAGGCGGTTTTTCTCGGCCGCGCCACGGGTTGTGATTGTATAGGTGAATCGGGCCCGTTTGTCTGGGCCATGGTGATCATTGATATTCACAAGGCCGGCATCAGCGGCGTGGCGTAGTAGCGCATTAAAGCGCCCCAATGAAACGCCAATCGCAGTCGCTGTCGCCCTTTGGGACGCCGACGGTGCGATATCCAGCTGCCTGAGCAGGCGGAACATTTGATCCTCCTGTTCGGAGGAGGCTTTTTCGGGCGACATTGCCATTTTTAAGTCTCGATCACTTTGTACTAAGGGGGGCATAGATGAAAAGTATGTTCATGCAAGAACATACTTGTGTCGAGATTAAGATGTGGCACTGAAAGCACGCTCCAATTACGCAAAAAGCCATGTGCACCTCCGTGCGCATGGCTTTCAAGTTTCTCAAAAAGGTTGTGGTGGTGTTTAGGTTGGATCAGTTTCAGCAAGGAACCGTTCGGCTTCCAGTGCCGCCATGCAGCCCATGCCCGCGCTTGTGACGGCTTGGCGGTATTTGTGGTCCGTCAGATCGCCTGCTGCGAAAACACCGGGGATAGAGGTTTCTGTGCTATCGGGTTTCGTGACAACATAGCCGCCCATATGCGTTTCCAGCGTGTCTTTTACCAACTCATTTGCAGGTGCGTGGCCGATGGCGACAAAGACGCCTTTGCAAGGAATGTCGGTGATCTCGCCTGTTTTGACGTTCTTAACTTTAATGCCTTCTACGCCCAGCGGGCTGTCGGTGCCGTATACTTCTTCAAGCTGGTTAAACCAAAGGGGTGCAATTTTAGGGTTCTTTTCCAAACGGTCAATCAGAATTTTTTCGGCGCGCAATTCATCGCGGCGGTGAACCAGTGTAACCTTGGAGGCGAAATTGGTGAGGAAGAGTGCTTCTTCTACAGCGGTGTTGCCGCCGCCGATAACCACAATTTCCTGACCACGGTAAAAGAAGCCGTCACAGGTGGCGCAAGCGGATACGCCAAAGCCTTTGAATTTCTCCTCGGTGTCGAGGCCCAGCCATTTGGCACGTGCGCCCGTCGCAAGAATCACAGCATCCGCCACATATTTTGTGCCGCTGTCGCCCGTGGCGGTGAAGGGGCGTTTGCTCAGGTCGAGGTCGGTGATGATGTCGCCGATGATCTCTGTTCCCATCGCCTTGGCGTGCGCTTCCATGCGCAGCATCAGATCGGGGCCTTGTACCTCGGAATCACCAGGCCAGTTTTCAACCTCGGTGGTGGTGGTCAATTGGCCGCCCGGTTCGATGCCCTGCACAAGGATTGGATCCAGCATGGCGCGGCTTGCGTATACGCCAGCGGTATAGCCAGCGGGGCCGGAGCCGATGATCAAAAGCTTGGTTTTGCGTGTCTCGGCCATGGGGTGTCCTTTATGAGCGGGATTGGGGCTGTGAGGGAATCTGTGTCCGGAGGATATATACACGTGACGCCGATTTTAAACCCCTTGTAGGCTTGCACCAGCTGCTTGATTGCGCCAAAGCAGTGTCTCCGAGCGCAAACTCCATAGTTAAATCGACTGGATCATGCGTATTGGTGAAAGATTATTGCGCATACTGTGGCGCTCTGTATAACAAATGCAAATCCAGAGGGGGATGTATGGCAGGTACACGGCTTGATCCGATTGACCGGAAAATTTTGGCTGAATTGCAGGCTGACGGGCGCATGACCAATGTGGAATTGGCCAAGCGTGTTGGCATTTCCGCGCCTCCCTGCCTGCGCCGCGTGCGCACTTTGGAAGAGCAGGGGTATATCTGCGGCTATCATGCGGACGTTGATGCGCGCGAATTGGGTTTCGAGGTGCAGGTGTTTGCAATGGTGGGGCTGAATTCACAGGCTGAATCTGACCTCTCGGCATTTGAGGGTCGCTGTCGCGAGTGGCCGCTTGTGCGCGAATGTCACATGCTGAATGGCGAGGTGGATTTCATGCTGAAATGTGTGGCGCCTGACTTGTCGAGCTTTCAAAGCTTCTTGACAGGGCAGCTTTTGACGGCCGCCAATGTTGCAAGCGTCAAAACATCATTGGTCATACGGAACGCCAAGGATGACCCCGGTGTTCCGTTTGATGTCTTGGAAGATCGCTTGCGCGTGCAGGCCTGACCCAAAAAGGCCAACACGGCTTACGCAATTTAGTGAGTGTCGATCTCGGGAGTACGAGGGTGTGCCAGCGGGCCGAAGTCAGACATATGGCTGATCCGTGGAAACATCGAGATAAAGCGATCACGCAATGTATGGCTTACATCGCGCATTGCATGGGCGCCCGGGTGGAAAGTTTCCATTTGGATGCCGTCGACATTGATTACGGCATGGCGTGACAGGCAGATATGAAACAGACGCACGGGTGTTGGTGGGTTGATTTCAATGACATTGATACCGTCTACCAGCTTGGATGCTTGGGTTAGTAATTGGCGGCCATCTGCCACTCCGCGCAGAGCGGTAGGCGTGTGCAAAATGCGTGCGCCTGCGCCAACAGTAAGCGAACGTTCGGGGCGTGATTGGCCGAATGCATCTGGCATAATCCGAACGAGTTGGGTGCGCTGACCTGTTTCCGCTGGCGAGAAGGTCGTTGTGCCAACCCATGTCAACTCTGCTGCTTCACCTGTGGCGGTGTTCACCATGTCGCCGGGTTGCAGGTCTTCTACAGCTACATAGCCATTTGGTGTCTGGATCAGGCTGCCGTGGGTGAGTGCCGAAAAGGCATTTTCAAACAGGGCTGTTGCAGGTGCAGTGCTTTGGCCGATGAACAAAGAACCATCTTCGCGCAGCGCCGCGACTTCGTAGTTGCGCTTTGCCGTCTCTTGGACGGGGGTTGCCATGGATGATGTCATCATTCCGAAACCTGATTTACGTGCAGCTGTGCGAGCAGCGATTGAAGTAGCAGTCATAGTCATGTGCTTAACCTATCTTTGGTTGGTCACATCCTTCGTCGGCCCCCACCGACAACGACGGAAATAACGTTTGGGTCATTTCGTGTCTTTCGTTGGACCCAATTCGCCATATTTGGGCCTCATTGTCAAAGTTTGAACAACATTTGCGTAAAATTGAGAGGTAATCTTGGGCTTTTGGGAGGTTTGTTTCAAAGTTCTTGAAAAATGCTGCCACATTTAGGTTTCGAATCAAAAACTCTCCCAGAGAATCAACGCTGGAAGAGTTTGAAGTTTTGAGTGTTAGGTCACTTGAGGGGCTATCACGCTGCCTAGCCCCATGTGGTCAATTGATTAGGCGCTTTTGCGCAGGGGCGCCTTCTGAGTGGCGCGTTTGAGGATAAACGCCGTACGGCGGGCGCCGCGGGCCCAAGGCATGACGGTGTCATTCTCGGCGGCTGCTTTTGTGATCGACTTGATAAAGCGTGTATTGGTTTTCATCATTCTTGTCCTCAGTCTCGTCTCTGGATGGGGCTGTAACCCTTGTTTGAGACTGAGTATGTCGCCCCAATTGGGCCGCATTAGGGCGCAGGACATAATATTCTGGGAAAGATTATAGGCGAATGGGTTTGAAATGTGGCTGCGGACGACATCCTGACAATGGTAGGAAAAACGCCTAATTACTGTTAATTGTGCCGAAATCGGAAACAGTGTTTGAGGTTTTTGCGGTCGCAGGCCTCGGGTAATATGGCCGGCCTATGACGTCACCTGCCTTATTTCTGACTTGATCAAAGCGTGATGGCAGCAATCAGGCGGCCATAGTCTGCTTCTTTCGCGTGGGTCGTGCGGCGATAGGAGTAGAATCGATCAGGGTCGGAGAAAGTACAGTGCCGCGTCCACTCGGCATGACCCACCCCCGCATCGCGCAGGCGGTTCAGGCCAAAGCCCGGCAGGTCGAATAACATCCTGTCACCTTTGCCGTGGATGAAGTGCCGCCCATATGCTGGGTCTTCCGCCAAAAAGCTGTCCATAAATTCTGGCCCAACTTCGTAGGCGCGCTGGCTGATGGCGGGGCCGATAACGGCGGTGATGTTCTCGCGGCGCGCACCTAGGTTTTCCATCGCGTCGATGGTGGCGTGCAAAATGCCATCCAGTGCGCCACGCCATCCCGCATGTGCGGCACCGATCACACCTGCAGTGCTATCGGCAAATAACACGGGCTGGCAATCGGCTGTCAGCACAGACAGTGCGACACCAGAGGTGCATGTGACAAGCGCATCGGCGCGAGGTTTGTCGGCCATAGGGCCGTCTACAGTAACCGCCACGCTTGAGTGGACTTGATGCACACCCAATAGGTGGTCGCGTTCAACGCCCATGGCGTTTGCAACACGGGCACGGTTGATCGCAACGATCTCGGATTGGTCACTTGATCCTTGGCCGCAGTTAAGCCCCGCGAACACACCAGATGACGCCCCCCCCTTACGGGTGAAGAAGCCGTGCTTGACGGACAAAGCGTCTGATCTGAGAATTTCTAACGTCATATTTCCAATCCGGGCAACATTGTCGCGCCCTTGGGGACGATTCCAAAAGTTTTGAACAGGTTTCCCATTTCCTGCGGGTGGGTCAAGCGGCGATGTGCTGCGATATGCGATTCCAGCGCTGCACCGCTTAGAGTTTTTGCAAGAGCCTGTGCGCGTTGCGTAATCCCAAGGCGTTCCAGAAACAGGCCTTGGGGTGTGATGCGGCTGGCAGTGCAAACCGTTACAGCACCAAGCAGGGCTTCGAAATCAACATGCGCGGTTAGGTCGGCATGGCCGGGTGCGTCAAGCGGATCAGCGGGGGCGTGATCTTGTAAGGCTTGTAGCGTATCGCCGAGCGTGCGCCAGTCGCCATAATCAAAGATCAGCGACGCGCCACCGTGGGCTGCGATCCGGTCACATATGGTTGCGAGGGCAGGTGCCGCCGCCGCGCAATCCTCGATCAGGTCACCGTCTTTTGTGTCTTCCAATCGATGCGCTAGGGCGGGTTGGGGCTGTGCAGGGCCAAGGCCAAAGACAAGCGCATCCTCTGCCACACCCACCTGACGTTCGCGCCAGCGGCTGCCATCGCGGACAAACTGTCGGATGGGCAGGGCATCAAAGAACTCATTGGCAATGAGGTACGTCGGCTGTTCGGGCAGCGCGGTGATTGTGTCGATCCAGTGCGGTTCATGGTTTGCTAATGTGTCTGCCTGAACAGCACGTAGCGCAGGCGAGGCCTCTAGTAATGTGATTTCTGCGGCCTCCACAAATCCATCCACACGCTTTGCTGCACGTAAAACATCGGCCATCAATGTGCCGCGCCCAGGTCCGAGTTCGGCCAAAGTGAATGGTTTCGGCGCACCTTGCTCCAGCCAAGTTTGGGCCAAAGCAAGCCCAATGAGTTCGCCGAACATTTGGCTTATCTCCGGCGCTGTGATGAAATCACCCGCCGCGCCAAAGGGCGTGCGGGTGGTGTAGTAGCCATGCTCAGGGTGCAGCAGGCAGGTGGACATGTAGTCATCCAGCCGCATCGGCCCTTGTGCGCGGATCTGGGATATCAGGATATCACGCAGACTCATGCGTTACGCCGCGCCCGTATGACAAAGAATAGGCCGATGGCGATCATGGGCAGGCACAAGATTTGCCCCATGGTGAGGCCATAGTCCCCCATCCGCCATGCGAGGCCCAGCGGATTTCCCTCGGTGATAAATTGCGCATCGGGCTGACGGAAGAATTCCACCACAAACCGCGCCACGCCGTATCCTGCAAGGAAAGTCCCCATTACCATACCCGGCATCTTGAGCGCGCCACGCCGCCACGCCAGCCAGATCAGCAAAGCGCCCAGCACAAGTCCCTCAAGGGCCGCTTCGTAGAGCTGTGAAGGGTGGCGTGCGCAAATGCCTGCTACGTCCGGGCAATATTGCGCGGCCTGTGTCGGAAAGGCGACGCCCCATGGTAGATCAGTCTGTCGGCCCCAAAGTTCACCGTTGATGAAATTGGCAATACGGCCCAGCAGCAGGCCGGGCGCGATGCCGAGGGCAATCAGGTCACCGGCGCTGATTCTCGCGATTTTGTGACGTCCCGTGTAGAGAAATGCCGCGATAATGACGCCAAGTGCACCCCCATGGAAGGACATCCCGCCCTCCCAAACCTTCAAAATCTGTGCAGGATTCGAGAGGTAAAAGCCGGGTTGATAGAACAACACATAGCCCATTCTACCGCCAAGGATCACACCGAGGATCACCCAAGTTAGCAGGTCTTCGATCTGCTCTGCGGTCATCACAGGCGTATCGTTACGCCACAAACGCGGGGTTTTTGCCGCGCGCAGGACCAAACGCCAGCCCAGCAGGATGCCGACAATATAGGCCATCGCATACCAACGTAGGGCAAATGTCATACCGAAAAGAGAGATCGTAAAGATCTCGGGTGAAATGTCGGGGAAGGGGATAAGTGCTTGCATGCGGTGATTGAGCGCGCTCAGGCGGGGAAGTCAACCTTGCATGGCGACGTTTCGCACCCCATATAAGCTGTGTAGCCAGTGGAGAAACCCGATGCAGACCAACAACAAGATTTTTGACGACCTCAGCAAGATCATGACCAATGCGATGGGCGTGGCGCAGGGTGCCAAGGACGAAGCGGAAAATGCAGTAAAAGGCGTTGTTGACCGTTGGTTGGCAGACCGCGATTTTGTCACCCGTGAGGAATTCGATGCGGTGCGCGCCATGGCGCAAAAAGCCCGCGAAGAGAATGAAGCGCTGAAGGCGCGTTTGGACGCGCTTGAGGCCAAGTGACCCCGTAAATTCGACCTAGATATTGTGTCTTAGTCTCGCGCCTCCAGCATCTGCTGGGGGCGTTTTGCGTTAATGTGCATTAACAGGAACTTAATATTGCGCTGTCGCGCAGCAGATATCCCCCAAAAAACGAACTTATCCACCGCTGATTCGGGTTATCCCCAGAAAAATGCTTGCCAGACCCTATCTGTGCCGCCACCATATATTGTAGGACGCACAGGCAAACCCGCGTTCTATAGCGTAAGCACCCAAGGTTAGCGGGCGGCAATAGCCCCCAGCGCTTTGGCCCAAAATGAGGTGGCGAAATGGCCCTGTCCGAGCATTATCTGGAAGACGACATTCACCCGATCGACATTGTCGAAACATTGGCGGCCCATCACGATTGGGAGTTCGACCGTATTTCGGACGAACAGATCGCGATGGAGGTCGAGGGGCAGTGGCGGACCTATTCGGTCACGTTGGCGTGGTCGGCTTTTGACGAAACCCTGCGCCTGATCTGTACTTTTGAGATGGAACCGCCAGCAGATAAACTGCCTGTGCTCTATGGCCTTCTGAACGAAGTGAATGACCAAATCTGGGCGGGCGCATTCACCTATTGGGCGGAACATCAGATGATGGTGTACCGCTATGGTCTGGTGCTGGCTGGCGGGCAGGATGCAACACCTGAACAGATCGACACGATGATCGGCGCGGCCGTGACCAGCGCCGAGCGGTATTATCCTGCGGTGCAAATGGTGGTTTGGGGGGATAAATCTCCCAAAGATGCGATGCAAGTCGCCATTGCAGAGGCTTACGGGCGGGCGTAACTCTGTCTCCGTCAACAATTGGGGGACGGCATGGAGAATTCACGAATAGCGCAGGACGGTCTGGTTCTGCTGGGCTGCGGCAAAATGGGGTCAGCGATGCTGGCGGGCTGGCTGGCGCGCGGTTTACCAAAGACGTCGGTCTGGGTGCTGGATCCACACCCGTCCGATTGGCTGCGCAGCACAGGCGTTCATATCAATGCTGATTTGCCTGCGGCGCCTGCAATTGTACTGGTTGCAGTTAAACCACAAATGATGGCCGAAGCCCTGCCGACCCTGCGCGCAATGGGCAATGGCAAAACGCTGTTTGTCAGTATGGCTGCGGGCACGCCCATTGGATTCTTTGAACAGACGTTGGGGGCTGATACGCCGATTGTGCGTGCGATGCCCAATACACCTGCTGCGATCTCGCAAGGGATCACCGCGATTGTCGCAAATGACCGTGCGGGTGCCCAAGGGCTGGACGAGGCCGAGTTGCTGCTGACTGCTGTGGGCGAGGTTGTACGGCTGACGGAAGAAAGCCAGATCGACGCTGTCACGGGGGTGAGCGGCTCTGGCCCTGCCTATGTTTTTCACATGATCGAAACGCTGGCCGCTGCGGGTGTTGATCAAGGTTTACCTGCCGAAATGGCGATGCAACTGGCCCGCGCAACTGTTGCGGGGGCAGGGGCGCTGTCGATGGCTGCTGCTGAAGACCCGACGCAACTGCGCATCAATGTGACCAGCCCTAATGGAACCACCCAAGCCGCTCTAGAAGTGTTGATGGACCCACAGGACGGTTTCCCTGCCTTGATGCGCCGTGCGGTTGCAGCGGCGGCTGACCGATCAAGGGAGTTGGCGCGTGGATAACATCTCATTTGACGACTTCATGAAGGTCGATATTCGTACAGGCCGCGTGGTCAAAGCTGAGCCATTTCCCGAAGCCCGCAATCCGGCAATCAAAATGTGGGTCGATTTTGGTGACGAAATTGGTGTGCGCAAGACGTCTGCGCAAGTGACGGTGCATTACACACCCGAAGACTTGATCGGGCGGCAGGTGATGGCGGTGGTGAATTTTCCACCCCGTCAGATTGGCAAATTTATGTCCGAAGTTTTAGTGCTGGGTGTTCCGGATGACGCGGGCGCGATTGTGCTGGTGCGCCCTGATAAAGACACCCCAAGCGGAGGGCGGATGCATTGAAAAAAGTACTAATCGCACGCGTATTGCCAGAGGGTGTTTATCCTGCGCTAGACGGGCTGGAGGTTGTTCGGCGTGACCGCACAACGCCGCTGGATGACGATGAGATGCGCGCCGCCCTGCGCGATTTTGACGGGGTGCTGTGTACCTTGGGGGATCAATTCTCGGCTGAGGTGTTTGCCGATGTCCCACAGCCACGGTGCAAGGTTCTGGCGAATTTCGGTGTGGGTTTTAACCACATTGACGTCAGGGCGGCGCAGGCGGTGGGGGTCATGGTGACAAACACGCCGGGGGCCGTGACAGACGCCACAGCGGATACTGCGATGACCCTGATGTTGATGAGTGCGCGACGCGCCGGCGAGGCAGAGCGCTTGGTCCGCTCGGGCGCGTGGGAAGGGTGGCATCCGACACAAATGCTGGGCATGCACCTGACAGGCAAGACCGTCGGGATCGCAGGGATGGGACGCATCGGCCAAGCCATCGCAAGGCGTTGTCATTTCGGATTTGAGATGCCAGTTCGCTATTTTGGCCGTGCGCCAAAAGAGCTGGATTTCGAGGCGGTATATCACAGCGACCTGCAAGAGATGGCTGCATGTGTGGATGTTCTGGTCACTGCTGTGCCCAGCAATCCGCAGACCCATCACTTGATCAATGCAGATGTGCTTGCAGCCATGCAGCCGCACGCACGTCTGATCAATATCGCACGCGGTGATGTGGTGGAGGAAGCGGCGCTGATAGACGCGCTTCAACGGGGTGTGATCGGGGGGGCAGGCTTGGACGTCTATGAGTTTGAACCGCTGGTGCCGCAAGCGCTGCGCGATCTGGATAACGTTGTGCTATTGCCGCATTTAGGTACGTCCACGATGGAAGTCCGTGTGGATATGGGGCTGATGGCGGTTGCTAATCTGCAAGCGTTTTTGCGGGGGGATACGCCGCCAAATCCGGTTTAGCTTTCGCCCATCGCAGCGCGCCAATGGCGGCGGCATAGTGAAACGTAGCTTTCATTGCCGCCGATTTGCACTTGTGCGCCTTCGCGGGCGACTGTGCCGCTTGCGTCTTGGCGCACTACCATTGTTGCTTTTTTGCCGCAGTGACAAATTGTCCTGATCTCTCGCATCTCGTCTGATAGCGCAAGCAGAGCAGCCGACCCAGGGAATAGCTGCCCACGGAAATCAACGCGTAAACCATAGCACATGACGGGCACGCCAAGGTCATCAACCGCCTGTGCCAGATCCCAGACCTGCGCATCGCTGAGAAAATGGGCCTCGTCGATAAAAATACAGGCGCATGGACCGCTTTCAAGGCGTTTCGTTATCTTTTCATAGAGGTTTTCGTCACTATGGTAGGTGTCAGCGTCTTGTCCGATGCCAATTCTCGACGCAATCCGGCCTTCGCCAGCGCGATTGTCCAGTTGCGCTGTCATCAGATAGGGCACCATGCCGCGTTCGCGGTAATTATGCGCTGCTTGGAGAAGCACCGTGGATTTACCGGCGTTCATTGTGGAGTAATTGAAGTAAAGCTTGGCCATATCGGTCTTTACCTGTCTCTCATGCCTTTGCGCAAGACGGTCCGCCTTTAATTGACAAAGTCGAGGGGAGATTGCACTAGGTCGTAAAGGGAAATCGCGTTAGTTTGCCCCGAATAATTTACGAATAAAGGTGATCAAAAAATGGATGCAGCTGGCAGCTATTTGAAGAAACACACAGAAGCCTTGGTGAAAGCCGTTGGCGTGGAAGCGGCCTGTGAAGTCACAGGTAAGTCCAAGGCGACGCTGGGTCGGTATTATTCAGATCATGACGAACATGCGGACCGGTTTATGCCAATTGACGCAGTTGCGGCGCTTGAGGCGGCGGCGGGTTATCCGCATGTAACCCAAGCATTGGCAGAACTATCTGGCGCGCACATCGATTATGACGAGCGGCGCCCGAATGATCTTTCCAAAGGGGGGGTCAATTCTGACGTCATCGCTTTGAGCCAGCGTTTCGCGATGTTGATGGGCGAATACCAGCAATCCATCGCAGATGGTGTGATCACGGTGAACGAAGCCAAGCGGCTTCTTAAAGAGACATCCATGTTGCAGCAGGTGTTAGTAGACATGAAATTACATCTCGAGGATGAAAGTGTCTGATACACTTCCTGCGTTGATCGCCGAGGCACTGCCGCAGATCGACACGGATCTGTTGAAATCTCCGTCCGATGCGGGCCACAAGCCACGTATCCTCCTGCTATATGGGTCGCTTCGCGAGCAGAGCTACTCCCGCCGTGCCGCCGAAGAATCTGCCCGTATTTTGCGTTATCTTGGCTGCGAGACAAAACTGTTTGATCCGCGTGGCTTGCCCCAACCCGATGATGCCGAGGCCGATCACCCCAAGGTTGCAGAACTGCGTGAACTGGCCGTCTGGGCCGAAGGCATGGTATGGTCCAGCCCCGAGCGGCACGGTGCCATGACGGGCATTATGAAATCACAAATTGACTGGCTTCCGTTGTCTTTACAGGGCGGTATCCGCCCGACGCAGGGAAAGACGCTTGCGATCATGCAGGTGTCTGGCGGGTCGCAGTCGTTTAACGCGGTGAACCAGATGCGGATATTGGGGCGTTGGATGCGGATGATCACCATCCCGAACCAATCCAGTATTCCAAAGGCGTGGCTGGAATTTGATGATGAGGGTCGCCTGCCAGCCGGATCGTTCTATGCGCGTGTCGTTGATGTTATGGAAGAACTGGTAAAGTTCACATGGCTGACACGGGGCCGTTCGGATTACCTTGTTGATCGGTATTCCGAACGGGTGGAAAGCGCTGAGGAAGTCCACAAACGCGTATCCCTTAAAGACATTTAACCGTGTTTTTCTACAATCACCGAGCCAACTGAATAGCCCGCCCCAAACGAACAGATCAGGCCAGTTTCCCCATCTTTGAAGTCGTCAGAGTATTGCGAGAAGGCGATGATTGATCCGGCAGAAGACGTATTGGCGTAGTCTTGCAGGATGTTTGGCTGCTCGCCTTGCTCCGGTGTGCGGCCTAGGACTTTCTTGCCAATGAAATCATTCATGGATTTATTCGCCTGATGTAGCCAGATGCGCTTGAGATCAGAGGCTTGGGTGCCCTGCGCGGCCATGTGGTTGGCGATGTGCTCGGACACCATTGGCAGGACTTCTTTGAACACTTTGCGGCCGTTTTGCATGAACTGCATGTCGCGGCGGTCGGCCACGCCGTCTGGGCGCGAGCGGCGCAGAAAGCCGTTGTTGTTGCGGATATTGTTTGAAAAATCGGTCGCGCAACGTGTTGATTTAATTTCGAAATAGGGTCCAGCAGCATCTTCGCTGCGTTCGATCAGGGTGGCGGTTGCGACATCGCCAAAGATAAAGTGGCAATCGCGATCACGCCATTCTAAATGCGCAGAACATATTTCAGGGTTCACAACCAAAGCACTGCGGATGGAGCCAGAGCGGATCATATCAGCGGCAGCTTGAATCCCGAAGGTAGCGGAGGAGCAGGCGACGTTCATATCGAAGGCGAAGCCGTTGATTTCTAACAGGTTCTGTATCTCAATCGCAACGGCAGGGTAGGCGCGTTCGAGGTTGGAGGCGGCGCAGATCACGGCGTCTACGTCAGCGGCGGTTTTGCCTGCTTGTGCCAAGGCCTTATTGGCCGCATCGAGGGCCATTTCGGCCATGATGGACGGTTCTTCATCGCTGCGCTGGCGCAGTAACGGGTGCATCACTTGCGGGTCAAGAATGCCTTCTTTGTCCATGACATAGCGTTGGTTTATGCCTGACGCCTTGAAGATGAATTCTTCGGAGGAATAGTCTTTGGCGGGCAAGTCGCCAGCGGCGATCTGGGCTGCGTTTTCTGCATTATAGATGTCAACGTAAGCGTTGAACGACGCGACAAGTTCGGCATTGGTGATGACCTGAGAGGGCGTGAAAACGCCTGTGCCTGTTATCGCGGGTGTGTACATCTGGTTTTCCTCTTTAATCGCAGTCATTTAGCGGCTTTTATGCCTGTGGGTAACGCGGTGTCAGGGAAAATGTCACATTCTGTGCACCGCGCGTACACCAGCGGTGCATACGCATTGTTCGGATATTGTTAAAGAAATTTGTCGACGCTGCCCATGGTAAATCTGAAAGGACACCCATGAGACCCGCAGGCAAGATACAGCGTGAACACCAAAACTATTTTGTTGATCTGATGAAACAGATCGAATGGGACCTACATCAAGAGATGTTGAACGAGGGCCGCGTGCCAGACGCGTGGCACGAGATTGCCCGCAGCAAGATGCGGCAGGGCAAGACGCGGATCACCCTGCGGCTGGAAGACGATGTGGTGAAGTTCTTCCGTAAGATGGGGCCAAGGTATCAGCAGCGGATGAACGATGTGTTGTCGGCGTGGATGCACGGGCGGCTGGCGGGGCTGATCAAGGGGCCAGATGCCAGCGATGTTGATCTGGAGCTGATGCGCGTGGAATGGCGCACACGGTTGGGCGATGGGGAACTGAGCGCGCGAAATTTGGTGCGCGGCAAGGCTGGGCGCATATTTGATGTGGAGGGGATGCGGTATTTGGAGGAGGGGGAGGGGTGATGGGGGCGTCTGCTATGCGGGACGAAGCCGACCTTCACTGCAGAAGCCCGAATGTCGGCTTTCAGGAGACCGCTCCATAAAGGGTGGTTTTTGGAGACCCGCGCCGGTGCTGATAACGGTAGCCCAAAGCTGTCTTAGCGTTCGGTTGACATTGGCGATTTGACGTATTAGTTATCATGATAACTAAAGGAGACCGCCTGATGTCAAACGCACTAATCATTTTTGCCGAAATCACACCGAAGCCAGAACATTTCAAGGATGCCCAACAAGCGATCATCGGGATTCTGGCCCAAACCCGCGCTGAAAGCGGCTGCTATTCGTTCAAGCTGTTCGAGGCACCGGATCAGGATAAGCTGTATCTTTTCGAGGAGTGGCAGGATCAGGATGCGCTCGATCAGCATCTTGCCCAGCCCTACACAGTTGCGGTTTTTAAATCTTATGAGGGTTGGCTGGCCGAACCACCCCGTATCCTGCCTTTGCGTGGTCTAACCTAACAGCATGTTCTTTCTTCGGGAATTACCGACGCGGATGATGATCGACGGCTACGTTTCGGCGACTGGTGTAGGTGATGTGGATGCCGTTGCACAAGCACTCTCGATGATGCGGGAGGCGAGCCAGCTGGAGCGCCTATTAGATGCTTACTTTAACAGCCATAGCCTTTCACAGTTGAAATTCCATATCCTCATCGTGATAGACCGCGAGCCGGACACGGACAGTCTTCGTCAAAGCGAAATCAATCAACGCTTGGATATTTCGAAGCCGGTCCTGCACCGGACCGTGGCCTCGCTGTTGAAAGACGGATTGCTCGTGCGCCGTGACGATCCCGAAGATTCTCGCGCTCACCGTCTAGCCCTAACCGACGCAAGCAAGACAGTGCTTGCGTCGATCCTGCCCGGCTATTTTGAAACCATTTCTGATTTTATGGAAAAACAGCCATGAAGCGACTTCTGACGGCCTTCTTCGTGTGGATTGCCGTCTATGTCGCTGTCACTGCCACCTTAGTGGGATTCCAGCGGGCAGGCTTGGATATGCCGCTACCAGTGCAGACATTCCTGCTCACAGCCGTTCTGGTGCCGACGATGATATTTATCCTTGGGCCACTCGCAGCAACACTTGCACAAACTGTAATACGAAAGCTTGGTTAGGCAGTTCGTCAAACCCCTCGCGGATATTCCCAAAACCCTCGTTTTTGGAGGAGGAAGCCGCCAAGCCTTATTTCCAATCTTCGCCCGCAGGAACGTCAGTGGAAAAATGCTCTCCATCAAACTCATCAATGCTTGAAATGGCTTGATATATTTTGTCCTCATTAATGTTGTCGCGGTGAAGCATTTGCGTGAAGTAGCGCTGCATTAGATCTTGCCGACCAGAGTCATCCGTTTCACGCCAGCTCAGGTCGCACGCGCCAACAGACATCGGGTGTGCTTTCAGTTCATCGGCTTCGGGGATCGTTGTAATTGATACAGTGCCGGCAAAGGGCATTTCTTGGAACGGCTCTCGGTTGGGTGTCCACAAAATCAACGCATCCAATGCACGCATAACTATTCTCCTAAAGGCTTTTTAACTGTTCATATCTGAGAGAGCCATGCTAAGCTAGATTCCAAAAACGCTCCTTTTTGGCAGATGCAAAAATCATCCGAAATGACGCTGCCAAAAACCCTGTTCAAAACCTAAGTGGTTGTTGGAGGTTTTTGGAAGGCCTCACAACAACGGACATTCGTGCAGCGTGCAGCATCGGTCAAGTTGGGCCCGAAGCGGAGTTTCGCCGCAGAGGTTTCTTACCCCTGCAGCGGTTTCACCCCGATGTCATCCTCTGCCTGTGCTTTGATCGCCAATGCTGCGGCGTATGTGCCTGCGGCGGTCGTGTAGTAGGGGATTTTGTCATAGAGGGCGATGGAGCGGATGGATTTGCTGTCTTCTACCGCTTGTGCGCCCTCGGTGGTGTTCATCACCAGATGAATTTGTTCGTCTTTCATCATGTCGGTGATGTCAGGACGGCCTTCGTAGACTTTGTTCACGGTTTGGCAAGGAATGTCATGCGATGTTAGCCATGTCGCGGTGCCGCGGGTTGCGACAATGGTAAAGGACTGGGCCACAAGAATACGGGCTGCTTCCAGCACGTCGTTGGTTTTGTCCATGTCTTTAATAGAAAGGAACGCATTACCTGTGCGGGGCAGCATTGTGCCAGCACCCATTTGCGCCTTGAGGAAGGCACGCGGGAAGTCACGGTCCCAGCCCATGACTTCGCCGGTTGAGCGCATTTCAGGCCCGAGGATGGTATCAACACCGGGGAAACGGGCAAAGGGAAGCACGGCTTCTTTGACCGAGAACCACGGCATGTTTGGATCAGCCAGCGTCATTGGGTCACCCAATGGCAGGATGTCTTCATAAGCGGCATCTGCATCATAGGCGGGGCGCAGCGGGAAGTTTGACAGCGGTTCGCCCGCCATGATCCGCGCAGCGATAGAGGCAATTGCGCTATCGGTGGCTTTGGCAACGAAAGGCACGGTGCGCGAGGCGCGTGGGTTAACTTCGATAAGGAAGATTTCCTCAACACCTTCCGCGTTTGGTTTGACCGCGAATTGGATGTTCATCAGGCCAACCACGTTCAACGCCTTTGCCAGCGCTTTGGTTTGGACCTCTACCTGTTCAATGATGTCGCGGCTGAGGGAGTAAGGCGGCAAGGAACAGGCGCTATCGCCCGAGTGTACGCCCGCCTCTTCGATGTGCTGCATGATGCCTGCAACATGCACATCTTTCCCATCGCTCAGTGCGTCGACGTCCAGTTCAACCGCGCCTGACAGGTAGCTGTCGAGCAGAACGGGGCTGTCGCCTGAAACGACAACCGCTTCCGAGATGTAGCGCTCGAGTTGGGATTGGTCGCGCACGATTTCCATGGCGCGGCCGCCCAAGACGTAGGAGGGACGGATCACCAGCGGGAAGCCGATGTCTTTGGCGATTTCAAACGCTTCTTCGTCGGAATGGGCGATACCGTTGTTCGGTTGCTTCAAGCCAAGGTTTTGCACAAGGTCTGCAAAGCGTTCGCGGTCTTCGGCAAGGTCGATCATGTCGGGCGTGGTGCCGAGGATCGGGATGCCTTCGTCCTGCAAGGCTTGGGCGATTTTCAGCGGGGTTTGGCCGCCGAATTGAACGATAACGCCGTGCAGCGTGCCGTTTTCCTGCTCAACGCGCAGGATTTCCATGACGTGTTCAAATGTCAGCGGTTCAAAATACAAACGGTCGGATGTGTCGTAATCGGTGGAAACGGTTTCGGGGTTACAGTTAACCATGATGGTTTCATAACCCGCGTCTGTCAGCGCATAGCAGGCGTGGCAGCAGCAATAGTCGAACTCGATCCCTTGGCCGATACGGTTTGGACCGCCGCCCAAGATGACAACCTTTTTGTGGTCAGACGGGCGTGCTTCGCATTCGACTTCACCCATCATCGGGGATTCGTAGGTGGAATACATGTAGGGGGTTTGCGCCTCGAACTCAGCGGCGCAGGTGTCGATGCGTTTGAACACGGCTTTTACGCCAAGGTTCAGACGGGCACGGCGCACGTTGTCCTCATCACGGCCTGTCAGTTTGCCAAGGCGGGCATCGGTGAAGCCCATCATTTTGATCGCACGAAGGGCGTCTTCGGTCACGGGTAGGCCGTTTTTGCGGATGTCTTCTTCGGCGTCGATGATTTCGCGGATACGCGCAAGGAACCATGGATCAAACATGGTGGTGGCGTGAATGTCTTCGTTGGACATGCCGTGGCGCATGGCCTGCGCGATGGTGCGCATACGGTCAGGTGTGGTTTTTGAGATCGCTTTGGTGATCGCCGCTTTGTCGGGCGCGCCCGGAATTTCGATTTCGTCAAACCCTGTAAGGCCGGATTCCATGGATGCCAGTGCTTTTTGCAGGCTTTCGTGGATTGTGCGGCCGATGGACATCGCTTCGCCCACTGATTTCATCGCAGTTGTCAGGTAGGGCTCGGAGCCGGGGAATTTCTCAAACGCGAATTTCGGGATTTTGGTTACAATGTAATCAATTGTCGGCTCGAATGACGCAGGTGTGACGCCTGTGATGTCATTGTCCAGTTCGTCCAGCGTGAAACCAACAGCCAGTTTCGCAGCGATTTTGGCAATCGGGAAACCTGTGGCCTTGGAGGCCAGCGCCGAGGAGCGCGACACGCGGGGGTTCATTTCAATCACAACCATGCGGCCATCGGCAGGGTTGATGGCCCATTGCACGTTTGAGCCGCCTGTTTCCACGCCAATTTCGCGCAATACCGCGATCGAGTGGTTGCGCATGATTTGGTATTCTTTGTCGGTCAACGTGAGGGCAGGGGCGACGGTGATGGAATCACCCGTATGTACGCCCATCGGATCGACGTTTTCGATGGAACAGACGATGATCGCGTTGTCGGCCGTGTCGCGCACGACTTCCATTTCGAATTCTTTCCAGCCCAGCAGCGATTCGTCGATCAGGATTTGACCCATCGGCGAGGCATCCATGCCCGAGCGGCAGTAGAATTCGTAATCTTCGCGGTTATACGCAATGCCGCCGCCTGTGCCGCCCATGGTGAAGGCGGGGCGGATGATGGCGGGCAGGCCGATTTCTTCGAGCGATTCGAGCGCCAGCGCCACACCTGCGGCGAGGTCTTTTTTGCCGTTCGCGTCTTTGGGGGCGGTGCAGATGGTGGCCTTGGGGTTTTCGATGCCCAGACGGTCCATTGCTTCGCGGAAGAGTTGACGATCTTCGGCCATTTCGATGGCTTCACGTTTCGCGCCGATCATTTCTACGTTGTATTTCGCCAAAATGCCCATTTCCTCAAGCGCAAGCGAGGTGTTCAGGCCGGTTTGGCCGCCCATTGTCGGCAGCAGCGCGTCGGGGCGTTCTTTTTCGATGATTTTTGCAACGATCTCGGGTGTGATCGGCTCGATGTATGTGGCGTCGGCGAGACCCGGATCGGTCATGATCGTCGCGGGGTTGGAGTTGACGAGGATGACACGGTAGCCTTCCTCTTTTAGTGCTTTACAGGCTTGTGCGCCGGAGTAGTCAAACTCGCAGGCTTGTCCGATGACAATAGGCCCTGCACCAATGATCATGATCGACTTGATGTCGGTTCTCTTTGGCATGGCTATAGCCCCCTATAATTTGGCAAATTTGTGCGGTTATAGGCTTTGGGTGGTGGGGCGCAAGGTGGAATCGCGGCGAATTTTATGTCGCTTGATTTTAAGAATGCTGAAGCGCCTCTGGTTGTATGAGAGGCGGCCTGTTGTTGGCTATATTTAGGGTCAGGCGTCCAGATAGGCGCGCACTGCGGCTTCAAACTCGCGTGGTTTGTCGGCGTGCAGCCAGTGGCCCGCGTTTGGTAGTTTCGCAAAGCGCGCTGCCGGAAACAGGGATTTGATCAGGGGGCGGTCTTCGGGGCTGACGTATTTGCTGTCAGCACCGGTGAGGAACAGCGTGGGGTTTTCAAAAACGCCTGTGACCTCTGGAAAACCGATGATTTTATCCATCTCGGCATCCAGAACATCAAGGTTCAGCCGCCACCGTTTTTCAGTCACGTCTAGCGATTGGGTGAAAAAGCTCTGCAAAGCGGGTTCTACCCCTTGTGCGCCCAGTTGCTCAGCCGCTTCTGAGCGACGTGTGACTGTGCTCAGGTCCACAGCGCGCATGGCAGCGATCTGGTGGGACTGTGAATGGTCATACATGACAGGGGCGATGTCTGCGACGATCAAGCGGCGTAGCAATTCGGGGTGTTTCAGCGCCATCACCATGGCGGCTTTGCCTCCCATAGAGTGGCCGCATAAATCAACGGGGCCGCCGATGTGACGGATCAATTCAGCCAGATCATCGGCCATGTCGTCATAGCTTTGAGTCGCTGCACGTGGGCTATTGCCGTGGTTGCGCATGTCGGGCGTAATCACGCGGCGGGTATTTGACAGGCGTTTGGCAATCACACCCCAATTGCGGCCCGAACCATAAAGGCCGTGTGCGATGACAAGCGGGGGCGTGGCGGGGGAAGTATCCCCATATTCGAGAAAGTTAAGCATGTGTTAGGCCTAGCGCCATTGCAGGCACATGGCCAGCACCTTAAAGAGTTTCTATGATCACGGATAAAGATATGGCGGCCAAGTCGCGCAAGCTGCGCGGATTGATGCAGCAAAAGCTGGATGTAAAAGGCCGCGACCTGCGCCAGTCGTTGCGCCGTGCGGGGCGGCGTTTGCCCAAATCCGTGCGCAAACACGGGGCTGAGCTGATGCAGGCCGAAATATTGGCCCATAACCCCAAGACCGCGCGGCAAGTAGACAGTGCAGCGGTTGAAAAATCATATGAGATTGTGCGCAGTCATCTGGCAGGGCTGGACGAGGTCGAGATTCGCAAATCGCGTATTCTGGGCATGACGGGTGCAGTGGTCGCGAACCTGTTGTTGGTTGCGATCATGTTCATCGTCTGGCTGTGGTGGCGCGGTTTCGTCTAACCTGCGTATTGCGCGTCGGAGACGTGTTCCATCCACGTGACGGCACTGCCATCCAGCTCTTCTTGTAGGGCAATATGTGTCATCGCCACGTCAGCGGCGGCGCCGTGCCAGTGTTTTTCATTGGGTTCAAAATAAACGGTGTCCCCTGCGCGGATGGTTTCAATCGCGCCGCCTTCACGTTGTACCAGCCCAATACCCGCCGTCACGATCAAGGTCTGGCCCAGAGGATGCGTATGCCATGCGGTGCGCGCCGATGGTTCAAACGTGACAGTCACGCCGCGCAGGCGGGCAGGGGCAGGTGTGCTGATCAGCGGGTCCATGCGCACGCTGCCGGTGAAATACTCGGCGGGGCCTTTTCCTGAGGGGCGGGAGCCTGCGGGGTGGATGATCATGATGTTCGCCTTTGGATGATGTACGTTGTCGCATGTCAGTTTCGATACAGTGTAGTAGTCTTGGCAGGCTTGGAAGGGGTTTTCGGTTAGAACTGCCGAAAGTCATCTTGGGGCCCAGAGTGACCGATGCTGCGTTATGCATGGATGACCGCTATCTAAGGGCAGCCAAAAACCTTCAACAGCCACTTGGGTTTTGAAGGGGGGTTTTGGAACTGCGTTACTTTGGCCTTGCAGCGGTCATGGGCACGTCAGTGCGGGCCATAGACAATAGCTTGATGTGGATGACTTCTACATCAATCCGAAGCTACAGAAAGTACGGTGTCAAATCTCTTCAATTTAAGGCGGCTGAATTTCCCAAACAATTCATCTGAAATGCAAATTTGTGTTGATAAATACTTGTCCACCCAAATGGCCCTGTTCTCGATTGCGTCTCGACGCCATGTGATATGCGGATGGCCGGGGACTGAATAGTAAGCAAGACGTCCGTCATACACAATCGGTGTGGTGTCAGACTTGTCTGCTATGATCCCATCAATCATGTCTCCCGCCACAAACAAGAAAAATTCGCCGTCTACCTGCCTGCCGTCTTTGAGCGTCAGGTTTAGAGGGATAAAGTGATGGGTGACCGGGTCAAGATCTTCAATCAGCGCCTTTACCCTTGCGCTAATGATCGTATCATTTGCCCAGCGGCCCGCTGTTATATCGGGCAAGACACCGCCACTGAGCAGCCTCCCCTTATACATTCGGTAGGGAATCGGACCACTTAGCGCGGGAACCTGCCCATGCGAAGATCCAAGCTCCACATATTCCGGAGGTCTCTCATCCCTGCGCCAAACATCGTCCCATTGAATCTCGCTATTTGTGAACGTGTTAGAAAGCAACAGATATGGCATCAGCTTCACCTATTAAAAAAACTTGCAGGGATTTGCGAACAGCTGCAGCCGGATCGCAAATATCTCTTTCGATATTCTCCTCCAAAAACTACTGTTTATGGAACGCTCTCGAAGGTTGCCAATGGCATAACCGCAAGGGAAGCTCACTAAGTCTGCATGTCAGGTCTTGGCTTCCCAAGTGACTGGCCCAGACATTACTGTCAGGGCCAGTTGAATTTTTTAAAGTTGCCGATTGCCTTACAGGTTCGGGTAGATCGGGAAGCGGGCGCACATGGCTTCGACTTCTGCTTTTACCTTGGCTTCGACCTCTGCGTTGCCTTCTTCGCCATTGGCAGCCAACCCGTCTACGACCTGAATGATCCAATCCGCGATCTGGCGGAATTCGGCCTCGCCAAAGCCGCGTGTTGTGCCCGCAGGGGAGCCGAGGCGGATGCCGGATGTGACGGTTGGTTTTTCAGGGTCAAACGGAACCCCGTTTTTGTTGCAGGTGATGTGGGCGCGGCCCAGTGCCTTGTCCACGATGTTACCTGTGACGCCTTTGGGGCGCAGATCAACCAGCACGACATGGGTGTCGGTGCCGTGGGTGACTGTATCCAAGCCGCCTTTGATCAACTGATCAGACAGGGCTTGGGCATTGATGATCACCTGTTTGATGTAGGTTTTGAACGAGGGCTGAAGCGCTTCGCCGAAAGCTACGGCTTTGGCCGCGATCACATGCATCAACGGGCCGCCTTGGATACCTGGGAAGATGGCCGAGTTGAATTTTTTCGCCAAGGCTTCGTCGTTGGTGAGGATCATGCCGCCGCGTGGGCCGCGCAGGGTTTTATGTGTGGTGGTGGTGGCAACATGCGCGTGGGGGAAGGGGGAGGGGTGTTCACCCGCCGCAACCAGACCTGCGAAATGCGCCATGTCCACGTGCAGATAAGCGCCAACGCTATCGGCGATTTCGCGCATACGTGCAAAATCAATCTGGCGCGGGATGGCGGAACCGCCTGCGATGATCATCTTTGGTTTATGTTCGGTCGCCAGTTCTTGCACCTGATCATAGTCCAGCAGGTTGTCTTGTTTGCGCACACCGTATTGGATGGCGTTGAACCATTTGCCAGATTGGTTTGGTTTGGCACCGTGGGTCAGGTGGCCGCCTGCATCAAGTGACATGCCAAGGATGGTATCGCCGGGCTGTAGCAGGGCTTGGAACACGCCTTGGTTCGCTTGCGAGCCAGAGTTCGGTTGCACGTTGGCAAAGCCACAGCCGAACAATTCGCGCGCACGCTCAATGGCGAGGTCTTCGGCGATGTCCACAAATTGGCAGCCGCCGTAATAGCGACGGCCAGAGTAACCTTCCGCGTATTTGTTTGTCATCACGCTGCCCTGCGCTTCCATGACGGCGGCAGAGACGATGTTCTCGGAGGCGATCAATTCGATCTCGTTGCGCTGGCGTCCCAGCTCTAGCTTGGTGGCTTCGGCGATGGCGGGATCTGTTTCAGCCAGTGAACGGGTAAAGAAATCAGTTGTGGATGATGACATTGGGTTGGCTCCTTGAGCGTGGTGTTCCGTATAACTGTTTCGTATCGGAAACGCAGGCGGTGGTGAAGGTATGAAAACGACTACCTGCCTCATAGAGCCGCCACTACGCCTGTGCATCCCTATTTTTACCAATAAGCAGCAATTGCTTGTGGTGTGCTGGTGTGTCGAGGAATATTGTGTTTCTCTGGGTAGAAAGCGGCGCGGATCGGAAACAAAATGCCTCAAAAGATTGCCTTCTTGGCCAGCCGAGCACCTTTGGCGCAAACTGCACGTGCGGCGTTGATCGGGCGTTATGGCGAAGTGTCTGCTGAAGATGCCGATGTGATCGTTGCGCTGGGCGGGGATGGTTTCATGTTGCAAACGCTGCATGAAACCCAGCAATTGCCTGCCCCAGTCTATGGGATGAACCGTGGCACCATCGGCTTTTTGATGAATTCTTATGCCGAAAGCGACCTGCGGGCGCGGTTGGATGCAGCGGAGGAAGCGGTGATTAATCCGCTGTCGATGCGGGCGATCCACACGGATGGGCGCGAGTCCCGATCATTGGCGCTGAACGAAGTGGCGTTGCTGCGGCAGGGGCCACAGGCGGCCAAGCTGCAAATTACGGTGGATGGTCGGTTACGGATGCAAGAGTTGATTTGTGACGGGGCACTGGTGGCCACACCTGCGGGATCAACGGCCTATAATTATTCGGCCCACGGCCCGATTTTGCCGATTGACGCAGATGTCTTGGCACTGACGGCGGTGGCTGCGTTTCGGCCACGGCGTTGGCGCGGTGCCTTGCTGCCCAAAAACGCTACTGTGCGCTTTGACGTATCAGAGCCGGATAAACGCCCCGTGATGGCCGATGCGGATGGCACCAGTTACCGCGATGTGGCCAGCGTCGAAATACGCTCGGAACCGAGCATATCGCATAAAATTTTGTTCGATCCCGGCCACGGGTTGGAAGAGCGGCTGATTTCCGAACAATTCACCTGAATAAATAATTTGCGATTTATCGGGAACGATTTGCCGCCTTGGCCCGTTGTATTGTCAAGCAGATGCGAGGGAGCAACCCTTTAAATGGATGTATCTGCAACGACATGAACAAAGGAGATCAGCGATGAACTGGGATACAGTAAAAGGCAACTGGAAGCAGATGACCGGCAAAGTGAAAGAGGAATGGGGTGACCTGACCGATAACGAGATCACGGAAGCCGAAGGGGACCGCGATCAACTGGTTGGTAAAATTCAAGCGAAATACGGGATTGCCAAAGAAGAGGCCGAAAAGCAGGTCGACAACTTTGCAGCCAAAGTCGGCTAATTCCTGAACAGGGTTAGAGTGTTCCTGAAAATGGAATGACACAGATTATATTCGAAAAACGGCTCCCTTTCGGGGGCCGTCTTGCGTTTTTGGGCCATGTTAACCCGTGGCGACGCCGACAGTTTGCATGGCTGCTTTTATCTCGTCCAGAATGGCGGGGTCATCGATGGTTGCCGGCATTTTGAAAGGTTCATTGTCGGCAATCTTGACCATTGTTGCGCGCAGGATTTTGCCCGAACGGGTTTTGGGCAAGCGGTCGACGACCGTGGCGAGCTTGAATGCGGCCACGGGGCCGATTTGATCGCGCACCAGCTTCACGCATTCAGACGCAATTTCGCTGTGGGGGCGATCTACGCCTTTGGTCAGGCAGAGAAACCCCATGGGCGCTTGGCCTTTGAGAGGGTCGGAAATGCCGATTACGGCACATTCGGCAACATCGGGGTGGTTTGCCAGTACTTCTTCCATTGCACCTGTGGACAGGCGGTGGCCCGCGACGTTGATCACATCATCCGTGCGCGCCATGATGTACAGATACCCATCCTCGTCGATCATACCGGCATCACCGGTTTCATAATAACCGGGGAAATGGGTCAGATAGCTTGTGATAAAGCGCTCTTGGGCGTTCCACAGGGTGGGTAATGTACCGGGGGGCAGGGGCAACTTAATGGCAATTGACCCCAATTCACCTGTTGGCATCGGGTGGCCTGCTTCGTCCAGAATTTCTATGTTATATCCGGGCATTGGCACGGTCGGAGACCCGATTTTGACTGGCAGTGTCTCAAGCCCCGCGGGGTTGCCCGCGATGGTTGATCCGGTTTCCGTCTGCCACCAATGGTCGTAAACGGGTTTGCCCATCACATCTTGCGCCCACACGATCGTATCAGGATCGGCACGTTCGCCTGCCAGATAGAGGGCGCTTAGGCATGAGATATCGTATTTCTTTAGTTCCAGCGCTTTGGGGTCTTCGCGTTTGATGGCGCGTATGGCGGTGGGCGCGGTGAAGAAGCTGCGCACATTATGTTCCGAGATCACACGCCAGAACGTTCCCGCATCGGGGGTGCCAACCGGTTTGCCCTCAAACACAACGGTGGTGTTGCCATGGATCAGCGGGCCATAGGCGATATAGCTATGCCCCACGACCCAGCCGACATCGGAGGCGGCCCAGAACACATCACCCGGATCGACGTTATAGATGTTTTTCATGGTCCAGTTCAGCGCAACAAGGTGGCCTGCGGTGTGACGCACCACGCCTTTGGGAGCACCCGTGGTGCCTGACGTATACAGAATATAGGCAGGGTGGTTCCCCGCGACGGGCACGCAAGCGGCAGGGGTGCCAAGGGCAATTGCGGCGTTCCATTCCAGATCACGGCCTTCAACCAGCGTGCAAATCTCTTGCTCGCGTTGCAGGATGATACAGCACCCGGGCTTGTGGTTTGATTGCGCGATGGCCTCATCCAGCAGGGGTTTATAATGCACAACGCGGTTCGGCTCTAACCCGCAGGAGGCGGCGATGATCGCTTTGGGGGTGCAATCATCGATCCGCACGGCCAGTTCGTGGGCTGCGAAGCCACCAAACACCACTGAATGTACCGCGCCGATTCGGGCGCAGGCCAGCATCGCCTCAATGGCTTGGGGAACCATGGGCATATAGATAATAACGCGGTCGCCTTTGGTCACGCCTTGGGCCACAAGGGCCCCTGCGAGGGCGGCAACGCGGGTTTGCAACTGGGCAAAGGTGATTGTTTCTTTGGTGTCGGTGACGGGGCTGTCATAGATGATGGCGGCCTGATCGGCGCGGCCGTTTTCCACATGGCGGTCAACAGCGTTGTAGCAGCCGTTTACCGATGCGTCGGCGTACCATTCATACAGGTTGTTGCCTTTGTCAAAGAGCGCTTGCTGCGGCGCGGTAACCCAATCAATGGCCTGCGCTTGATCCAGCCAATAGGCCTCTGGATCGTCCTTGGCGGATTTGTAAACCTCTGCGTATCCCATGTATGCTCCTCCCGAGTATTGAAGAAAGCCTAAGCTTTGCAACGGGGTGGGGGCAAGTAGAATGCAGGGGGGCTCGGTGATTGGTGTAAAGGCGTTTACACAGAGATTTCTGGGAGCGGGCTGAAATCAGGTTGAAGCCAAGGGTTAATGCTGTCAGATTTCACGGGTTGGGCCAGAAATGGCCATTTATTTAATTAGTTCCTTTGGGGGGAATGTTATGAAGAAAACACTTGGATTTTTAGTTGCTGCTGGATTGTTGGTGTCGGCTTGTACGCAGGCGGTTTATCCTGAAGATGTATTGGCGGGTGATGCGTTGAAAAAGCGTTTGACCAATACACAATTGGTGCTGCGCCCTGTCAGCGACACCAAGCCGCGCAAAGGCGCGCCTACGAAATTCATCGTCAATATGTTGTTGGCTGGTGAATCCACTTGGGAAGTAAATGGCAGCTATCCTCGCAAGTCGCTGAGTGAGTGGACAGTCCGCGGAAACCAAGTTTGTCTGGATGACCCGAATCGCCGATTCTATGAAGAACGCCGCCGCAAGGCCGGTCAGAAAGTTACCAAGCGCGCGAAAAATGCCAATTGCGGTGTGATTGCGATCAAGGGTGATCGGGTTACCCTGTATCCGCCCCAGCGTGCCTACGGGTCCAAGATTGTTTACACTGGAACGATCAGCAAGCTGTAAGTCTGATTGCGCATGATTAAAGGGCCGCACCCGTTTGGGGATGCGGCCCTTTTTACGTTTAGCCGTATTCGGCCACAGGTGTCCCTGCGATGGCTGCCATGTTCAACAGGCCGCGTGCGGTGATCGAGGGCGATACCACATGTGCGCGGTTGCCCATACCCATCAGGATCGGGCCAACCTCTAGACCGCCGCCTTTCATTTTCAAGATGTTACGCACGCCAGATGCCGCATCAGCATGGGCAAATACCAACACGTTTGCAGGGCCAGTCATCCGATTGTCAGGGAACAAGCGCGCCCGCAGCGCAGGGTCTAGGGCGGTGTCGATGTTCATTTCGCCTTCATAGCAGAAATCATGATCACCCGCGTCCAGAATTTGGATCGCTTTGCGCAGACGGCTGCCTGATCCTTCGCCTTGGTTGCCGAACTGGCTCTGTGAGCACATTGCGACATTGGGGGTCAGGCCAAAACGGCGCACGTGGCGGGCAGCGCCAATGGCGATTTCAGCCAGTTGTTCGGGTGTGGGGTGTTGATGCACTTGGGTATCAGCGATGAACAAGGGGCCATCTTCTAGGATCATAAGCGAAAGTGACCCATGCGCACGGGCGCCATCACGGCCTAACACTTGCTCGATATAGTTCAGGTGCCAGCGGGTTTCACCGAAGGTGCCACAAATCAGGCTGTCTGCCTCGTTGCGGTGGACCATGACGGCGCCAATTGCCGTGGTGTTGGTGCGCATGATGGCGCGGGCAATCGCGGGGGAAACGCCGCGCCGCGCCAGCAGGTGGTGATAGGTTTCCCAGTAATCGCGGTAACGCGGATCGTTTTCAGGGTTCACGATGTCCACATCCCTACCCAGCTTGAGCGACAGGCCTGCTTTCTCCATTCGCCGTTCAATTACTTCGGGACGACCGATTAGAATGGGGCGTTCTGTGGTTTCTTCCAGCATGGCTTGTGCGCAGCGCAACACGCGTTCATCTTCACCCTCGGCAAAGACGATGCGGCGCGGTGATGTCCGCGCTGCTTGGAACACAGGGCGCATCAACAGCGCTGATTTGAACACTGATCCGTCAAGGGCCGCTTTGTAAGCTTCCATATCCTCAATCGGGCGGGTGGCGACGCCTGTTTCCATCGCAGCACGGGCCACAGCAGAAGAAACGATGCCAACAAGGCGGGGATCAAAGGGTTTGGGGATAAGGTAATCGGCGCCAAACGTCATTTGCTCGCCTTGATAGGCGGCGGCAGCTTCGGCTGAAGTTGTCTCGCGTGCCAGTGCGGCGATGCCTTCAATACAGGCGATCTTCATCTCGTCGTTGATGGTGGTCGCACCCACATCCAACGCGCCACGGAAGATAAACGGGAAACACAGCACGTTATTCACTTGGTTCGGAAAGTCGGAGCGTCCTGTCGCGATGATTGCATCGGGGGCCACCGCACGCGCCGCGTCTGGCATGATTTCGGGCGTTGGGTTGGCCAGCGCAAAAATAATCGGGCGTGACGCCATTTTGGCGACCATTTCAGGGGTCAACACATTCGGGCCGGACAGACCCAGAAACAGGTCAGCGTCGGGGATCACATCATCCAGCGTGCGCAGATCGGTTTTTTGGGCATATTCGGATTTGATCGGGTTCATATCCTCAACACGGCCTTCATAGACCACACCATGAATGTCACACAGCCAGACGTTTTCGCGTTTCACACCCAGCTTGAGCAGCATGTTCAGGCAGGCAATCCCCGCCGCGCCGCCGCCGGTTGAGACGATTTTGATATCTTCGAATTTCTTCCCCGCAACCAGCAGCGCATTTGTAGCGGCAGCACCAACAACAATCGCTGTGCCGTGTTGATCATCGTGAAAAACGGGGATGTTCATCCGCTCGTTGCAGATGCGCTCAACCGTAAAGCAATCTGGCGCTTTGATGTCTTCGAGGTTGATCGCGCCAAATGACGGTTCCAATGCGCAAACGATTTCCGCGAGCTTTTCTGGATCGGTCTGGTCTACTTCGATGTCAAAGCAGTCAATGTTCGCGAATTTTTTGAACAGAACGGCCTTACCCTCCATTACGGGTTTGGAGGCCAGTGCGCCGATGTTCCCCAAGCCTAAAACCGCCGTGCCGTTGGTGACAACCGCCACCAGATTGGCGCGTGATGTGTAGAGGGCCGCGGTGGAAGGGTCTTTTTTGATCTCTAAACAAGCCTCGGCCACGCCGGGGCTATAAGCAAGAGACAGATCGCGGCCGTTTGCCAAAGGCTTGGTGGCTCGAACCTCAAGTTTGCCGGGCTTTGGGTAGGCGTGATAATCAAGTGCGGCTTGACGGGAATTAGGGTGTTCAGTCATCGCAAACCTCGTGTTTTGGAATTTAGTTTAGCATTAAACTATTGTGCGTAGAGTGCCAGTAAAGATTTTGGCCAAGTGAAAAGCCGCCAGTTATATTGTTGTTTAGGGGCTGTATTGTAAGAATAAGATTAATGTTCATACGGGGAAGCCTACAGCGTGAAAACCCGTCGCATCTTGGGATTTGCGGGGCTAGGGTGATGGGTAGGACCAGTAGGAGAATAAGATGACGGATTTGCGACAAGCGGCGATAGACGTGCGTGAAAATGCCTATGCGCCCTATTCGGGTTTCAAAGTTGGGGCTGCAATACGGGGCGAATCCGGGGTGGTGTATCGTGGCTGTAACGTTGAAAATGTGGCCTACCCTGAGGGCACCTGTGCAGAGGCAGGCGCGATTGCGGCAATGATTGCTGCGGGCGAGACATCATTTACCGAAGCCTATGTTGTGGCAGGGTCACCTTTGCCCGTTACGCCCTGTGGCGGGTGCCGTCAAAAACTGGCTGAATTTGGCAAAGGCGATGTGGCCGTGACCATGGCAACCGTAGCCGGTGCCGAGCAGGTCATGAGCATCGCTGATTTGTTGCCCGGTGCGTTCGACCCTTCGTTTCTGGGGGGCTAAATGGAAGCGCGGAGTATTCTTGCCAAGCTGCGCCATGATGAACGGCTCAGCGCAGATGAGCTGACTTGGGTTGCTGGCGCATTGGCTGACCAAACCTTGAGCGCGGCACAAGCGGGTGCTTTTGCCATGGGGGTGTGCCGCAACGGGCTGGATGAAGCTGGCCGCGTGGCGCTGACGCGTGCCATGTGTGCATCAGGCCATGTGCTGACGTGGAATTTGGACAAGCCTGTGTTGGATAAACATTCCACAGGCGGTGTTGGCGATTGTGTGAGCCTTGTTCTGGCCCCTGCGCTGGCGGCGTGCGGTGCCTATGTGCCGATGATTTCGGGGCGTGGTTTGGGCCACACAGGCGGCACATTGGACAAGCTAGAGGCGATTCCCGGTGTTGGCGTGATGCTGGACGAAGCGCGCTTGCGGCAGGTTGTAGGCCAAGTGGGCTGTGCAATTGTTGGCGCGACAGGTGATATCGCCCCTGCGGATCGTCGTCTTTATGCGGTGCGCGATGTGACAGCGACGGTGGACAGTCTGGACTTGATCACCGCGTCGATCCTGTCCAAGAAGCTGGCGGCGGGGCTGGAAGGCTTGGTGCTGGACGTTAAGGTCGGCTCTGGTGCGTTTATGAAAGACATCGGCGCGGCGCGTGATTTGGCGCAGGCCTTGGTGAGTACTGCCAACGCTGCGGGATGCCCGACGCGGGCAATCATCAGCGATATGAGCCAACCTTTGGTTCCCAGCTTGGGCAATGCGTTGGAAGTGACCGAAGTCATGCGGGTGCTGGGCGGCGAACAAACCGGCGCAATGGTAGAGCTTTGCGGTGCGCTGGGCGGTGTCTTGCTGGCGGGGGCAGGGCTTGCCAAAAACGCAGATGCAGGCGCGGCGTTGATCAAAACCGCCATAGCGGATGGTCGCGCTGCCGAAAAATTCGGCGCGATGATTGCGGCGCTGGGCGGCCCTGTGCATTTTGTTGAGCAATGGCGGCGGTTCTTGCCAGAGGCGACTGTGGTGCGTGAGGTGATCGCGCATGAGGCAGGTATTGTGCAGGCTATTGATGGCGAGGCATTGGGCCTTGCTGTGGTGGCATTGGGCGGGGGACGCATGGTTGAAACCGATCCTGTTGATCCGGCTGTTGGCTTGTCCGACGTGGTGCGCTTGGGGATGCGTGTGGAAAAAGGTCAGCCGCTGGCGGTTGTGCACGCCTCTCGTCTTACGCAAGCGGACAAGGCTGTGGCCGCTGTGCGTGCGGCGATAACGCTGGGCGGCGGTGCACTCACACCCCCTGACCTGATTGTGGAGACTGTAGGCTGATGGCACGTGCGTTTCTGGTGGTGATGGATTCTGTAGGCATCGGCGGTGCGCCTGATGCTGATACGTTCTTTAACGGCGATGTGCCTGATACGGGCGCAAACACGCTGGGCCACATCGCGCAGGCCTGCGCCGATGGGCAGGCCGAGGAGGGCCGCAGCGGCCCCTTGTACGTGCCCGTTTTGGCGTCTTTGGGGCTGGGCGCCGCGGTAAAAGCGGCGAGTGGCTTGGACCTGCCATCATTGGATGCGCCCCTTGCGGGTATGTGGGGCACTGCAACAGAAGTGTCACGCGGCAAAGACACGCCTTCGGGGCATTGGGAATTGGCGGGCCTGCCCGTGCCGCGGGAGTGGCATTATTTTGAGCGGACTGAAGGGTCGTTTGATGCGGATTTGATTGCGCAGGTCTGCGCGGCGGCGGGAACCGCTGGAATCCTTGGCAATTGTCACGCGCCCGGCACCGCGATTATTGAGGCACAAGGCACTGAGCATATGCGTAGCGATTGGCCCATTTGTTATACGTCTGCGGATAGCGTGTTCCAGATCGCCGCACATGAAGAGACATTCGGGTTGCAGCGGTTGCTGAAGCTCTGTGAGGACTTGGCTCCTATTCTGCACAAGATGCGCGTGGGGCGGGTGATTGCACGGCCCTTCGTCGGCAACGCTGAGGCGGGATTTGTCCGAACGCCAAACAGGCGGGATTACGCGATTATGCCGCCTAAACCCGTTCTCAGCAATTGGGTGCAGGACGCAGGCTGGGCCAGTTTTGCGGTAGGTAAAATCGGCGATATCTTCTCCATGCAAGGTTTTGACGAGGTGCGCAAAGGTCCCGACGCGCAGTTGATGGGGCATCTGGGGGATTTGGTGCGGGATGCACCTGATGGTGCCTTTACCTTTGCCAATTTCGTGGAATTCGACAGCCTCTATGGCCACCGCCGCGATGTGTCGGGGTATGCCCGCGCGTTAGAGTGGTTTGACGCTACAATTGGCAAGCTGATCACGCAAATGCGTGAAGGGGATATCATGGTGTTGACTGCTGACCATGGCAACGATCCTACATGGATCGGCACCGATCACACCCGTGAACGTGTGCCTGTTTTGGTGGCTGGTAAGGGTGTAGGATCGCTGGGGCAGGTCGGATTTGTGGATGTGGCGGCTTTTGTTGCGGCGCATCTGGGGGTAAAGGTTCCTTAATCAAACAAGGAGCCGGACATGAGCGATCAACATTTGACCGTAGTGGATCACCCGCTAGTACAGCACAAACTGACCATTATGCGCGACAAAGACACGCCGACAGCCGTATTTCGCCAGTTGCTGCGCGAAATCAGCCAGTTGTTGGCCTATGAAGTCACGCGCAATCTGGCGATGACAACCAAACAGGTTGAAACGCCGATGGAGGTTATGGATGCCCCCACGCTGGACGGTAAGAAACTGGCATTGATCAGCATTCTGCGCGCTGGCAATGGTCTGCTAGACGGTGTGTTAGAGTTGATCCCCTCTGCCCGTGTTGGTTTTGTTGGCCTGTACCGCGACGAAGAGACGCTACAGCCGGTTCAGTATTACTTTAAGGTGCCTGAGGGGTTGGATGACCGTCTGGTTATTGCTGTGGACCCGATGTTGGCGACAGGCAATTCATCGGTTGCAGCAATCGACCTGCTTAAAGACGCGGGCGCGACCAATATTATTTTCCTGTGCTTGCTGGCCTCACCCGAAGGGGTGGCGCGTATGAAAGAAGCGCATCCAGACGTGCCAATTGTGACGGCGTCGTTGGATGCAGGGTTGAATGAACTTGGCTATATTATGCCTGGTTTGGGTGACGCGGGTGACCGAATGTTTGGCACCAAGTAAGCGATCCGCAGGCCAAAACAAGATTGTGGTGCGCCTTGGCGTGCACCACAATAGAGCGCTAGTGTCCTCAGGGGCATAATTTCCATAACATTAAGGGATTTTGCGCGCTTTTTTCGACTTATTTTCGACGCTAGCGCTTTACTCTGCGTCCTGTTCTTGACATTCTAACACAATATTGTGTGGGGGCATGGATGAAACTTACTAAACTTATAGCACTTGCGTTTATCTTGGGGTCTGTGAGCGCTGGTGCGCTTTCGGCGCAAAGTTCGTTGGATCGTACGCCGGCTGAATTTCCGCCAAGCTCTTATAAAGGCAAGCAATACGTTGATAGCAAAGGCTGTGTATTCATTCGCGCAGGTATTGATGGCAATGTGTCGTGGATCGCGCGTGTTACGCGCAAACGCACTGGCGTGTGCGGTTTTCGCCCGACATTCGCGGGCAAAGTGACACCTGCGCCAGAACCTGTGCAGACTGCTGCTGTCGAACAGATCACCATTCCTGCCGCTGTGGCACCCAAGCCTAAACCGCGCCGTGTTGCTGCCGCAGCGCCACGGTCCAAACCCAAAGTTGTTCGGCAAGTTGCGCGGCGTTCCGCGCCGATTGTGGAAAAGACGGTTCAATATGCACCCCGTGAGATGCGCACGCTTCCGGTTGCACCTCGTTCCAATTCTGCCTGCCCCAACGCATCGGCTGTAGGCAGCCAGTATCTGCGTCCGGGTAAATTTGCTGTCCGCTGTGGCCCGCAGGACGGTGCGATTGTTGGGTCACGGATTTCCAGTGCGCCTGTGCCGCGTGCGACCACGGCACTTTATGGTCAACAACGGCAGGTTGCCGTTGCGCCTCAGCCCATTCGGGTTTCGCAAAATCGTCGTGTCGTGCCAAAGCATGTCGCTGTGAACCGTGTGAACACCAACAACGTGAAAGTGCCACGTGGATATAAATCGGTTTGGACAGACGGCCGTTTGAACCCCAAACGCGCAGAGCAATCTCTGGCGGGGCACAAGTCGATGTCTATGGTTTGGACATCAACCGTGCCGCGGCGCTTGATCAATCAAGCAAACGGACGTGATGTGACGGCCTCTGTGCCGCTGGTCTATCCTTACACAGATTACGCCCAGCAGGTACGTGAGCTGGGTCAGGTCACAATTGTTCAGCGTAACGGCCAGACGCTCAAGAGAATTGTGCGCAGTGTCACAGGCGTTGTTGCGCCGGAACCGCGTCAGGCGCGTGTGAAAACAGTGCAACGCACAGCGACATACTCCAGCCGTTCGACACCACAAGCGACAACAACGCGCGCCCAACCAAAGGCAGTTGCGGCAGACGGCTATGTGCAAGTGGGACGTTTCAGCACCGCAGAGCAGGCGCAGAACCTTGCAAAGCAAGTTCAGCGTATGGGCATTCCGGTACGTGTCGGAATTTATGACAGCAAAGGGCAGGCCAACCGTCTGGTGATTGCGGGTCCGTTCGGGGGCCAGAACGATATGAACCGCGCCCTCAGCCGTTTGCGCAGTGCAGGGCATAACGCCGTCGCGCGCTAAACCGGATTTATGCGATCTTTATGGCCCGTCGGAGAGAGTCCGGCGGGCCATTCTCTTGCCTTAGGGCGTTGAAACAAGAAGGCCGAGACCGCTTTGTGGGCTATTAGGAAGTGGAGGCAGACGCGGCGGCTGTCCTAGGATTACCCCTCACACAGGCCTTGCAAGCGCAGCCATGTGCTGTCGTCGATCAGCGGCTCTGTTACACGGCCCTGCATCGGGTCACCTTCGATCAGGGCCAGCACGCTTTCGCCAGTGACGTCACGGGCGCGGGCATAAGGGGTTGCGCGGACCTCTGCGGCTTCAAACAGCGCGAGCAGATTTGAGGTGTCAGGTTCAATGCGAGGGGCCGACATCAGGTGCTCGGCATAGGCGTCCAGCGACGCTGCGGATATATTACCCGTGGTGAGCAGCCGGAAGTTTTCCCACGGCCCGATAACATCCAAAAGCGCGGCAAGTGAATCCCGTTCCAGTTGCAGAGCCAGCTGGGTGAGGATGAACCCTGCGGCGACATCGGGTTCTTCCCAATCTTCAAAAACGGAGCGATCCAGCAAAATCACCCCGCCCGGCAGGTGAAGCGCGGGACGCCCCAGCGCGGGCACAACTGCCAGTTTCGGGGTCTCAAGCCGCGACCCGAGCTTGCGCAAGGCGCGCAAGCCAGCGGGGTCTTTGCACAAGAGGCCAGTGACCCGTTGCATACGCTCAATCAAGGCAACGCCAATCGCCTCGCGTTTGACCTGAGGAACGACGCGTAGCGTGTTATCGCGCATTGCACCCGGAAGCCAGAATAGCAGCAGCGCGATGACTGCACCCACCGACAGGCCCATGCCCAGCCACCGGACCCTGCCGGGGTGTGGACGGTGTTTGGAAATAGCCGCGCGCAATGTCTCAATCGCTTCGATCATCTCCATGTGGTTGGAGGCCAGCTCAAGCGTTTCGCCGTCGTCACCATCGGGATAATAGATTGCGGGAATTTCACCGGGATTTGCGCGGGCGATAGCGGCAAGTGACCAATGGGTGATGGGCTGATCGTTTTTGTCAGTGATGACCAATGTTGCATTCCCAACAGACACCAAAACTTCGCGCCGCTGCCCGTCAGGGGTAGGGCGCCACAGGCCTAGCGCCTCTAGGCGATCATATTTTGTAAGTGCGGTCATTGGATCAGTAGCCCAGCGTTATTATCGGGCTACATTAGCATTTGCGTGAGGCAGGGCAATGGCGAGGAGCCATTATGCACAAGCGATTTTCCTGCCCCGATCAGAGCAACTAGAGCATTGCAGCCAGTTTGCGCAGTTCGAACTTCTGGATTTTGCCTGTTGAGGTTTTGGGCAGCTCTTGAAACACGACCTTCTTGGGGGCTTTGAAGCCTGCAAGCGTTTCGCGTGTGAAGGCGATCAGCGTCTCTTCGTCGACGATGGCCCCTTCTTTCAGCTCAACAAAGGCACAAGGCACTTCGCCCCATTTTTCGTCTGGTTTGGCAACCACAGCGGCAAGCATCACTGCATCATGGCCCATCAGGGTGCCTTCGATCTCCACGGATGAAATGTTCTCGCCGCCAGAAATGATGATGTCTTTGGCGCGGTCGGCAATCTGGATGTAGCCATCGGGATGTTGGATCGCCAGATCGCCTGAATGGAAATAGCCGCCTTTAAAGGCTTCGATCGTGGCTTCGGAGTTTTTGAAATAGCCTTTCATAACCGAATTGCCACGGATCATGATTTCGCCCTGAGTGGTCGCGTCGCGCGGTACTTCTTTCATTGCGTCATCCATGACGGTGATATGTTCCATCATGGGCATCGCCACACCCTGACGTGATTTTACAGCGGCCAGAGCCTTTTTATCCAGATCAGCCCAATCCGCTTCGCGCCAGATACATTCGGTGACATGGCCATAGGTTTCGGTCAGCCCATAAACATGGGTGACGTTAAACCCCAATGCCTCGATCTTGCCCAGCGTTGCGGGGGCAGGGGGCGCGCCTGCGGTAAAGACCTCGACCAGATGCGTAAAGTCGCGGCGCTCGTGCTCGGCGGCGTTTACCAACATATTCAGGACAATAGGTGCGCCGCCAAAATGAGTCACTTTCTCGTCTGCAATCGCGTTAAAGATGGTAGGAGCGGTGATGTCACGGGCGCAGACCAGCGTGCCGCCGATCAGCGGCATCATCCATGTATGGTTCCAGCCGTTGCAGTGAAACAGGGGCACAATTTGCATGAACACCGGATGCAGCACCATGCGCCAACTGATCACAGTGCCCATCGTCATCAGATAGGCCCCACGGTGGTGATAGACCACGCCTTTGGGCCGCCCTGTTGTGCCTGACGTATAGTTGAGCGCGAGGCTCTCCCACTCATCTTGTGGCATGTGCCATGTGAAACCTGTGTCGCCGTCTGCAAGCACCTCTTCATAAATGCGGTGGCGGCCAGTGGCGGGGAATCCTGCGGCTGCGTCGGGAACTTCGATGATCTGGGGAGGCGTATCGTTGAGGCGGGCAATGGCGGCCTCAACCACGTCAATGAACTGCGTATCAACCAGTACCACAACAGCACCGCCATGATCGAAAATATAGCTTATGGTGTCTACGTCCAGCCGTGTGTTGATCGTGTTCAACACGGCGCCACAAGCAGGCACACCAAAATGCGCTTCGGCTTGTGCGGGGATGTTCGGCAGTAGGGTTGCCACGACATCGCCAGAATGTACCCCCATTTTTACAAGCGCAGAGGCTAATTGCGTGCAGCGCGCATAATATTGCGCATAGGTGACACGGTGGTTGCCATAGATGACAGCGGGGTGGTTGGCAAAGACATCAGCCGCCCGAACCAGATGTGACAAGGGGCTGAGGGCGACATAATTGGCTGCGCATTTTTCAAGCCCACTCTCATCATTCATCCAGCCCATATGTACGACTCCCTATAAGAACATTGTTTAAACGTCACAGCACGATATGCAGGGGGTAGAAATATGCAATCACGATGTTTGCTAAACAGAAGGGTGCACAGTCATGGGTAATGCTGAGCTACGGTCCGGAGCGGCTGCTTTGTCGATTTTGGGTGGCATGTTTGTCTTGGGGATCACGGACAATTTTGTCCCTTACATCTCGGAAACAGGTTCGCTTTGGCAATTCCATATGGTTCGGGGGATCATGGCGGTTGTGCTGTTGGCGCTGCTGGCTGCGGTCGGCGTGGGGGTGATCCGGCCTGTCAGTTGGCGTGCCGTGCTGGGGCGCAGCATTTTTCCCGCGACAGCCATGCTGATCTATTTTGGTTGTATGTCTGTTTTGCCAATCGGGGTCGTGATTGCAGGGCTTTTTACATCCCCCTTGTTTGTTTTGCTCATCTCGGTTGTGTTTCAGGGCACGCGGGTAGGGGCCGTGCGTGTTGGTGCAGCGCTATTGGGGTTTGTCGGGGCATTGATGGTGATCCAGCCTGACCCGACGGCGCCCGACCTGATTGTGTTCTTACCAATCGTTGCGGGCTTTCTGTACGCGATTGGCGCGGTTGTCACATGGCAATGGTGTGCGAAAGAAGGGGCAATCGCCCTCTCGGCGGGGTTCTTTGGTATGTTGGCGGTGTTTGGGGCAATTGGGTTGATCATTCTTCCCGCTGGCGGACCCGAAGGGTTTGCAGGTTTCGTGCAAAGAGGCTGGGTGCCGATGACAGGGGCAATGTGGTTTTGGATCGCGGTGCAGGCGGTAGGGTCCATCATCGGGATCGGCCTGATCTTTCGCGGATATCTGCTGGGCGAAGCAGGTTATGTGGCCGTGTTTGAATATTCGCTTTTGGTCTTTGCCAGTTTTTGGGCTTGGGTCTTATGGGACCAGACGGTTGGCCCGCTGGCGTTGGCAGGGATGGCTTTGATCATTGCTGCGGGGGCCGTGATTGCACTGCGCACAGAAAAGGCGCTGCCTGTGCGTGCGGTCAAAATTCCTGACGATGAAACTGGCGAGGTATGGCGATGATCCTCTCACGCGGGCGTAAATACCTGTTCATCCATGCGCCCAAAACAGGCGGAACATCCATGGCGCTGGCGCTAGAGGCGCGGGCGATGAAGGATGACATCATGCTGGGCGATACGCCCAAGGCGCTCAAGCGGCGCAAGAAGCTGGCCGCTGTGCAGGCCGCGGGGCGGTTGTGGAAACACGCAACATTGGCGGATCTGGACGGGGTGGTGCAGGCGGATGAATTGGCGGATTTGTTCATCTTTACCATGGTGCGCAACCCGTGGGATCGCATGGTTAGCTATTATCACTGGCTGCAAGTCCAGCAGTTTGATCATTTGGCCGTGACGCTGGCCAAGCAGCGTGATTTTGCGTCCTTTGTGGCGGAGCCTGCAATTACAGTGAGTTTTTCCAGAGCGACAGCAGCCTCTTATGTGACGGATCGGCAAGGGCGTTTGCGCGCTGATCTCTTCATTCGTTTAGAGCATTTGGCCCAAGATATCGCGCCTTTGCAGGACCATCTGGGGTTTGAGTTAGACATACCGCATGTAAACACCAGCACGCGGCAGGCGGATTATCGCGGCGCTTATACAGATGAAACCCGCGCGTTGGTTGCACAGATATGCGCGGATGACATTGCCCGTTTCGGGTATAAATTTGACGATAACCAGCGGTGACCACCGAGCTATAAAAAAGGGGCGCATGATGCGCCCCTCTCTCTTTCTATGCGCTTTAACCTAGGCAGCGGCTGCATCCTTGGGGCCAAAGCGGCCATAGAAGGATTGGTTTTTGTCAGCCATTTCCCGCAGCAGATCAGGGCATTTGAAGCGTTCGCCAAATTGTGCTTCGAGCTGGTCACAGCGTTCGGCGGCGTAGGGGGTGCCGATCATATCCAGCCATGACAGCGGCCCACCGGACCAAGGCGCAAAGCCCCAGCCAAGGATCGCACCTACGTCACCTTCGCGGATGTCCATCAACACGCCTTCTTCCAGTGCACGCACGGCTTCCAGCACCTGAACAAACATCAAACGGTCTTGCACGTCTTGCAATTCGGGTTGGACCTCGGCCAGCGGGTATTTATCCTGCATGCCTTTCCAATATCCCAGACGTTTGCCCTTTTCGTCATAGTCGAAATAGCCCGCTTTGGATTTACGGCCCAAACGGCCTTTTTCTTCGAGCCAGACGATCAGCTCATCCGCCTCGGAGGCGGGATAGGCATTGCCCATCGCCGCTTTGGTGGCGCGCATGATTTTGGTGGCCAGATCAACAGAAGTCTCGTCACCCAACTGCACAGGACCCACAGGGAAGCCAAGCATTTGCGCGGCTTGGTCGATGAACCAAGGGGCGACGCCTTCGGTGATCATGCGGTTTGCTTCATTTCCGTAAGGGATGATGCAGCGGTTGGCATAGAAGAACCGCGCATCGTTAACCACAATCGGGGTTTTACGGATTTGACGCACATAATCGAGGGCCTTTGCCACCGCACGGTCGCCTGTTTCCTTGCCTTTGATGATCTCCACCAGCGCCATCCGCTCAACAGGGCTGAAGAAGTGGATGCCGATGAACTGGTCGGCACGGCAAGACGCTTTGGCCAATTCGCTGATCGGCAAGGTGGAGGTGTTGGAGGCATAAATGCAATCCTCGGGGATCACGGCCTCGACCTTTTTGGTCATCTCGGCTTTCACCGCAGGGTCTTCAAACACAGCTTCGATGATCAGGTCACAGCCTTTGAGGGCGTCCAGATCAGCCGTGGCAGTGATCAGCGACAGCAGTGCCTCTTTCTTTTCTACCGTGGCCTTTTTACGCGCAATACCCTTGTCCATGTAGCTTTCGGAATAGGCTTTGCCCTTGTCGGCGGCGGCTTGGTCGCGGTCGATCAGGACCACTTCGATACCTGCCTGCGCCGAGACCAATGCGATACCCGCACCCATCATGCCAGCACCCAAAACGCCCAGTTTTTTGACGCGCTGATCGGCGATGCCTTCGGGGCGCACAGCGCCTTTTTCCAAGGCTTCTTTGTTCAGGAACAAAGAGCGGATCATGGCAGAGGATGTGGGGTTTAGCAGAACTGAGGTAAACCAGCGTGCTTCGATCTTTAGGGCCGTGTCGAAAGGCACAAGCGCGCCTTCATATACGGCTGACAGCAGGGCTTTGGCGGCGGGATAGACGCCTTTGGTCTTACCGTTCACCATGGCGGATGCGCCCACAAAGGTCATGAAACCCGCAGGGTGGTACGGCGCGCCGCCGGGCATTTTATAGCCTTTGGCATCCCAAGGTTTCAGGATATCGGCATCTGTTGCCGACAAAACCCAAGCACGCGCATCGGCCATTGGATCGTCGCTGACTTCATTGATGATGCCCGCTTTTTTGGCGGCGTCAGGTGACAACATTTTGCCTTCCAACAGCAGCGGCGAAGCGGCCATTGCGCCCAGCATCCGCACAAGGCGTGTGGTGCCGCCAGCACCCGGGAAAATACCCACCTGAATTTCAGGCAAGCCGATCCGCGCCTTGGGGTTGTTGGCAACAAAAACACGGTGGGTGGCCAGCGGCAATTCCAGCCCGATGCCCGCCGCAGTGCCCGGCAAAACCGAGGCGATAGGTTTGCCGCCTTTGTTGGTTTTCTTATCCATGCCTGCGCGTTCGATCTTGCGCAGCAGATGGTGCATTTTCATGGTGCCTTCAAACAGGCCCTTGGCCGGATCATCGCCTGCGTCTTCGCGCATTTTTGCCAACAGGTTCAGGTCCATCCCGCCTGCAAAAGACCCTGCTTTGCCAGAGGTGATCACGATACCTTTGACGGCGTCATCGGCAAGGGCAGCGTCAATGCAGGCATCCAGTTCGGACAGCCCGTCGATGGACATCACGTTCATGGATTTGTCTGCGACGTCCCAAGTGATTGTTGCAACGCCTTCGGCGTCAGTGTTCATTGTAAAATCGGTCATTTTGTATTCCTGATTTCTGTTTGTTCTTCTGATGGCTTTAGAGGCTTTGATGTAAGCGCGTAGCCAACAGTTGTATTGGCATCGACCGCATACTGACTGTTTATAACTTGCCAGTGCCCGTCGATGAATTCGAGGATTGAGTAACACGGAAAACTGTCGCCTAAGCGCTGATTGCCAGACATCACATGGGTGATGTGCGTGGCCTCGATGCGCGTAGGGGTCCGATATTCGGAGACTTCGATAATACGGACCAGTTCGGTAACACGGTTGAGGGTGTAATACTCGACCAGCTTACCAAACATGGCACGCATTTCTTCGCGTGTATTTATCGTTGCCTTATCTTCCGAGGAAGAGATGAAATGGGGGATGCGAAAACAAGGCTCAAAGGAATCGAAATCATTAGAGAGCAAGGCTTTGCCCGTGATCTCCAAAATCTCCTCCGAGATTTCCTTTGCTGTTTTTACGTGATCCCCCATCGTCTCAGACTCTTTCAATGATCGTGGCGGCACCCATGCCTGAGGCGATGCAAAGCGTGGCAAGGCCGACTTCTTTGTCGGTGCGCTCCAATTCATCCAGCAGTGTGCCGATGATCATTGCACCTGTAGCGCCTAGCGGGTGACCCATGGCGATAGAGCCGCCGTTCACGTTGACTTTTTCCTCATCCACGTCAAAGGCTTGCATAAAGCGCATGACAACGGCGGCAAAGGCTTCGTTGACTTCGAACAGGTCGATGTCACTGATGTTCATCCCGTTATCTGCAAGGATTTTTTCAGTGACTGGAACAGGGCCAGTGAGCATGATTGTAGGGTCCGTGCCGATCTTGGCAGTCGCACGGATGCGCGCACGTGGCTTGAGGCCGTATTTTTCGCCAAATTCCTTATTGCCGATCAGCACAGCCGCGGCACCGTCAACGATGCCCGAAGAGTTACCTGCGTGGTGGATGTGGTTGATTTTTTCCAGATGCGGGTATTTCAGCAGGGCGACTTTATCAAAGCCGGGCATCACTTCGCCCATGGCCTGAAACGCGGGGTTCAGGGAGCCAAGGCTCTGCATGTCGGTTTGGGGGCGCATGTATTCGTCTTCGCTCAGGATTTCGAGACCGTTCTGGTCACGGATCGTGATGACGGATTTGGCAAAGCGTTTTTCATCCCACGCTTTTTTGGCGCGTTGTTGGGACAGCACCGCCAGTCGGTCTGCCTGTTCGCGGGTAAATCCGTATTCTGTGGCGATGATGTCTGCCGAGATACCTTGCGGGACAAAATACTGGTTCATGGCAATGCTGGGATCAGCCGCAATTGCTGCGCCATCGCTGCCCATGGGCACGCGGCCCATCATCTCGACACCACCAGCGATATAGGCCATGCCAGCGCCGCCTTTGACTTGGTTTGCCGCAAGGTTCACGGCCTCCATGCCAGACGCGCAGAAGCGGTTGATCGCAAGGCCGGGAATCCGCTCATCCAGATCGGAGGCCAGCACAGCAGAGCGGGCAAGGCAGCCGCCTTGCTCCATCACTTGGGTGACGTTACCCCAGATCACATCCTCAACGGCATGGCCTTCAAGGTTGTTACGCTCTTTCACAGCGTTCAAGGTGAGCGCAGAAAGACGCAGTGAAGTGAGTTCGTGCAGCGCCCCGTCAGCGCGGCCTTTGCCGCGTGGGGTGCGCAATGCGTCATAAATATATGCTTCGGTCATGGTGTCGGTCCTTTCTTGAGGAAATCGTCAAGCAGCGCGGCAAGTTATGCCGTTTCACTGCGTGTGAGGCTGTATTGTGCTTTTCCTTCTTCGGCATAAAACCGGAAGGTAACGGGCCTTGTGGCATGATCAGTTTCATACATCATCAACCCTTCGGCGATCCATCTGCGATCCTGAATGGAGGCGCGGAAAGGGCTGAACATGGAAAACCAGCGTGAGGCGGCTAGAGACATCAGGCGCGATCCGCGGGTGAGCCGGGCATCAGATCATAGGGCGCTTTCCAGCCTTGTGTCTGTGACAAGCGGGTGAGCCATGCATCGATGTTCGGATAAGCGCTTCGGTCAAAGCCGAAGGGTTCGGGGTAATAGAGATAGCCACAGCAGCTCAGGTCTGCATTGGTAATGCCATCACTGACAATCCAGTTGCGCCCCGCGAGGTGGTTGTTGAGCAACTCGTAATTCACCGCAAGGCGTGCCTGATTAAAGGCAATCACCTCTTTAGGTTGTTTTTCAACGGGCATAAAGTTGATCAGAAAGCGCGTCATCCCCGCCATAGAGCTGAGCTTGTGATTGTCCCACAGCACCCAGCGCAAAATCTCGCGGCGCTCGGTCGCGTCTTTGCCGCCGAACTTGCCTGATTTTTCGGACACATAGTCTTGGATGACGCCAGATTGAGTGAGCCTCACATCGCCATCAATCATCACGGGCGCTTCGCCCATATCGTTGATGGTTGTACGGTATTCTGGTTTGAGGGTTTCGCCGCCAAAGAAATCGACTTTGACGGGCTCCCAAGCCAGACCAGAAAGTTCAAGTGCAAGTGCGGCTTTATAGGCGTTCCCGCTTTCGCCGAAACAGTAGAGTTTGATGGTCATAGTCTGGTTCCTGTTGTCTGTGTGCCTAGCGGTGAACTTTCGGACGCGCATTGATCGCAAATGCTGAAGGGCCCGTTTTTATTTAATCACTTTTGACGTGCCTTTGGGAAAGGTGACGTCTTTGAAGTCGGGATAGACTTTGCGCATCAACTCGACTTGGCGCGCGTCGTCGATGCGAATGAGATACCATTTGTCGCCGTCTTCCAAGGTGAGTGTTTGGTTGTTGGATTGCAGCTTCTGGCCTTCGGCTGTGCGGATCACAGTTTGCGTCGGGATCAATCCATAGGGACGGCCAGTGGGCGTGGTTCGGAATGTGGCGTTCTCTAGCGACATACCAAAAGACAGGATTTTTACATCGCGTGTGGTTTCGCGGGTCAATTTAGCCAACTCACGGCGCAACATCGGTTCTGGTACGCCTGCATCCTTGGCGATGGTCGCAATCATACGTGGGGGAATGATATTGACGATTTCAGTGGTATTGCCGCGCACAAAAGCTTGCTCAAAATTGGCGATACGCGTCGAAATGGCTGCGCGATCCTCTGGGGGCAGTGTGTAGGATGATGTTTGCGGTGTCGTGCACGCGGCAACGAATAAGACGGAAGCCATGAGTATTTTGCGGATCATCGTGTCATTTCCTATCGTATAGTTGGCGCTGGGCCGTCGTGCCGTAGGGTTTGGCAGTTTCCTATTTCTTACGGGCGTCCAGTTCAGAGTTAAACAGCCGCATCCGCGCAATCAGGTTTTCTTCGTTTATGACCGATGAGAAGTTTTCAAAGATGAAGGACAGTGCTTCGCCTTCATCCAATCCAGAATCGGTGCTGAATTTCTTAAGCCTGCGATACCCGTCTTCGGTCATTGCAACGGGGAAGCGCCGTGTCAGGCGGAAGCGTTTTGGCACATGTCTCTCCTTGTAGGGTGGCGGGGGACGGCCCCCCGCCAGACAAGCTTAGAAGTTTGCCGCGTCGAGCGCCATAACCGTGTCCGCACCAGATTGGATACGTGTAAGGTGCAGGGCTGTCGCGGGCAGCTGGCGTGCCATATAGTAACGGCCTGTTGTCAGCTTTGTCTCGTAGAACGTGACGTCTGAGGCACCATTTGCCAATGCGATTTTGGCGGCTTTGCCCATCCGCGCCCACATCAGGCCAAGGCAAACGTGACCGAACAAGTGCATAAAGTCAGTAGAGCCAGCCAGCGCATTGTTGGGGTTCTTCATGCCGTTTTGCATAAAGTACATGCTGGCGGCTTGCAGGTCTTTGCTGGCGGCCTTGAGGGGCTCAATGAAGTCTGTGTCAAAGGCGTCATCCTGACCTGCATTCTCTTTGCAGAAGGATTTGACCAGATCAAAGAAGGCCATGAGGTGTTTGCCGCCATCTTGGGCCAGTTTACGACCCACAAGGTCAAGCGCTTGCACGCCGTTTGCGCCCTCATACAGCATGGCAATACGTGCATCACGGGTGAATTGGGACATGCCCCATTCTTCGATATAGCCGTGACCGCCGTAAACCTGCTGGGCTTTGACGGTCATGTCATAGCCGACGTCGGTCAAGAAACCTTTGATGACTGGGGTGAGCAGGGACACCAGCCCATCTGCGTCTTTGTCGTTTGAACGGTGTGCCGTGTCGATCAGGGTTGCGCCCCAAAGGATGAAGGCACGCGCGCCTTCAACGAAGGACTTTTGATCCATCAAAGAACGGCGGATGTCTGGATGCACGATTAGTGGATCGGCGGGTTTGTCAGGGAATTGCGCCCCTGTAACAGCGCGCCCTTGCAGGCGGTCATTCGCATAAATCACGGCGTTTTGGTAGGCTGCGTCAGCCGCGGATAGACCCTGCATGCCAGTGCCCAAACGTGCCTCGTTCATCATGGTGAACATGGCGCGCATGCCTTTATGCTCTTCGCCCAGCAAGAAACCCGTCGCACCATCATAGTTCATCACGCAGGTCGCATTGCCGTGGATACCCATTTTCTCTTCAAGGGAGCCAACGGAAACGGCGTTGCGTTCGCCCAGCGCACCGTCTTCATTTACCATGAATTTAGGGACGATGAACAAAGAGACACCTTTGACGCCTTTAGGGCCGCCTTCGATCTTGGCCAGAACCAGATGGATGATGTTATCCGCCATGTCATGGTCGCCCGAAGAGATGAAAATCTTCTGGCCAGTGATTTTAAAAGACCCGTCTGCTTGTGGTTCGGCTTTGGTCCGCATCATGCCCAGATCTGTCCCGCAGTGGGATTCTGTCAGGTTCATCGTACCTGTCCAGTCGCAGGCGACCATTTTCGGCAGGTACATGTTTTTTTGTGCGTCTGTGCCATGGGCCAGAATTGCTGTTGCTGCGCCATGGGTCAGGCCTTGGTACATAACAAAGGCGTGGTTGGATGCCGAGAACATTTCACCAACAGCAGAGCCGATGACAGCAGGCATATTCTGGCCGCCATATTGCTCTGGCATGTCCAGACCTGTCCAACCGCCTTCTTTGACCTTTGCAAAAGCTTCTTTGAAACCCGTAGGTGTGGATACTTTACCATCTTCCAAACGACAGCCTTCTTTGTCGCCGACGGCGTTCAGCGGGGCGAGAACTTCGGAGCTGAGTTTGCCCGCTTCTTCAAGGATGGCAGAGGTGAAATCCGGCTCCAGATCGGCATAGCCGGGGGTGGCGGATTCAGAGATTTTATGCACTTCGTGCAAGACAAATTGCAGGTCTTTTGTGGGGGCTGTGTATGTAGGCATTGGGTCTCTCCCTAGAGCAGATATGTCTGGTTAACTTGTTTTGCGCAGGGACGAGATCATCTTCTCCCCCCACTTAAGCTGGTCGCGTAAATCAGAGATGGCATCGTCAAGATCGTTGCGCTGTCTTTCCAAATCTTCAAGGCGTTTGCAGGCCAATGCATAGCTTTGTTCCATCTGGCTCTGCTGGCCGTCGCCTTTGTAGTACAGGTCCAGCAACAGGCGGATTTCTTCGAGTGAAAACCCAAAGCGTTTGCCGCGCAAGATGAGTTTGAGCCGTGCGCGATCCTTTTTGGTAAACAGGCGTTTCTGGCCAATGCGCTGGGGGAACAGCAGCTCTTTGGCTTCATAGAAACGCAAGGTGCGCGGGGTGACATCAAAGGTGTCACACATCTCGCGTATGGTCAGCGTGTCGGTGTTCATATGTCTCTCACGGTTAAGGTGACTCGCGGCAGGCATGTCGATTTCCGCAGGTGTATCGCCCTTGTGCCGCTTTACCTAGTGCGTCGTTACGTCAATTTCTACATTTACGTTGTGTCACGTTGCGTCAACTTGAGGGAAATGAAATGGGTTTGGGGAATTACAGGTGTAAGGCTGGCAAGCGGCTGAATGCTGCACAGCTGAACTGGTTTTCTTTAATAATGTGGCAGCAGATCACTACCGTGCGACTGGGGCGCACGACAAACCTTGCCTGAGATAGATGCAGTGGGCCAAGGCCCGCGCTGACCTAGGCTTTTTCGCTCAACGCGTCCAATGTCACATCGCGTAAACGCGTCAGCTCTACCAGTGCGTTATCAATCTGGGTCTTCTTGATCGCGAGTTCTTCCAACTGCCCGTTGGCTAAATCAATCCAAGCCCGCATTTGCGCTTCGGTGCCTTCGTTTTCATAGATCAGTAGCCATTGGCGAATATGTTCCAAGGAAATCCCAAAGCTGCGGCCGCGCAGAATCAATTCCATCCGCGCGCGTTCGCGTGGTCCGTAGAAACGGGTGCGGCCTTCGCGGTCGGGGGATAGCAACTCAATATATTCGTAATAACGCAATGTGCGTGGTGTCACGTCAAACTGCGCACACATTTCCTTAAAGGTCAGGCGTATTACTTCGCTCATGGTGTGATCGTCCTCCCACGAGCAAAGTAAAACCACTGGGCCGGAAGTGCAACGGTCCCTATTGCCCTTTATGCGTGTGACTGCTGTAAAGAGCCAAAGTGCAAGCCTGTGTGCTTGCCGCGAAGGAGAGCCGATGGTTGATATAGTTGCGATGGCGAAACAGTTCATTCACGCCTTACCCCATTCCGTTATGCTGGGGATGGAGCCGCGCGAGATGGGCGCAGGCGAAGCCTCAATCAGCATGCCGTATAAAGAAGAACTGATCGGCGATCCTGTCACAGGGGTTATTCATGGGGGCGCGGTGTCTGCCTTGATGGACACTTGTTGCGGGGCAGCTGTGATGTGCCATCCTGATAATCGCGGTGGCACGGCGACAATTGATTTGCGCATTGATTATATGCGCGCCGCCACCCCCGGCCAGACGATTGTGGCCCGTGCGACGTGTTACCATTTCACCCGCTCTGTCGCCTTTGTTCGTGCAGTGGCGACCGATGATGACACGGGTAATCCTGTCGCCACTGCCACAGGCGCCTTCACCGTGGAGGCCAAGAAATGAGCCCGCGCAGCAAGCCAGAATCCGTACAAGTTATCAAGCAACGCCGCGATACTGCCTTACGGGTGTTGACCGAAGCCGTGCCCTATATTCGTTTTTTGGGGATCGAGTTTGAGCGTCGTGGGGATGAATTGACGGGGATCTTGCCCTTTAAACAAGGGCTGATCGGCAATCCGTTATTGCCCGCGCTGCACGGCGGGGCCACGGCGGCATTTTTAGAAGTCACTGCCGTGATGACGCTAAACTGGTTCCATCTTTGGGATGATCTGGAGGCGGGTAAGATCAACCTAGAAACACTCACCCCGGCCAGTCTGCCGCGCCTGCCCAAGACAGTGGATTTCACCGTTGATTATTTGCGGACTGGTCTGCCGCGCGATGCCTATGCGCGTGCACGGATCACCCGTGCAGGGCGGCGTTATGCCAGCGTTCAGGTTGAAGCGTGGCAAGACAACCGCGAACGGCTTTATGCGCAGGCCATGGGGCATTTTGTGATGCCCGCCCCTCGAGAAACTGAAGGTGAGTGATCTGGCCAACCAACGCCTGAGCCACAAACGCGTTCTGCATATTGCGATCCCCGTCGTCCTTTCTAACGCGACCGTGCCGATTTTGGGCGCAGTTGATACGGGGGTGATTGGCCAGATGGGGCTGGCCGCGCCGATTGGGGCGGTGGGCATTGGGGCGGTGGTTTTGTCTGCCTTCTATTGGGTGTTCGGATTTTTGCGCATGGGCACAGTGGGCCTGACGGCACAGGCCGAGGGGCAGGGTGATCACGGTGAGGTTGCCGCCCTTTTGACGCGTGCCTTGATGATCGGTCTGGGCGCAGGTGTGGCCATCATTGCGCTGCAAGCGGCGTTATTCTGGGCTGCCTTTCGGGTCTCACCCGCCAGTGCCGAAGTGGAGACACTGGCGCGGCAGTATATGGCGATGCGAGTCTGGTCGGCACCTGCGGCGATTGCGCTTTACGGCGTCACAGGCTGGCTGATTGCACAAGAACGCACACGGGCGGTGCTGGTGCTACAACTATGGATGAATGGGCTGAACATCGCGCTGGATTTCTGGTTTGTGCTTGGGCTTGGCTGGGGCGTGCAGGGGGTGGCTTTTGCGACGTTTTTGGCCGAATGGAGTGGCCTTGTGCTGGGCCTATGGTTTTGCCGTGCCGTATTTGCAGGGGCGGCATGGCGGGCGTGGGGCACTGTGTTTGACGCGGTACGCTGGCGGCGGATGATGGGGGTGAACACCGACATCATGATCCGCTCCATGCTGCTGGAGGCGATTTTCGTGAGCTTTATGTTTATCGGCGCGGGGCAGGGTGATGTGACGCTGGCTGCTAATCAGGTGTTGCTGCAATTCCTCATGATCACCAGCTATGCATTGGACGGTTTCGCCTTCTCTGCCGAAGCTTTGGTTGGCAAAGCTGTGGGCCGTCGTGATCCGGTGCATCTGCGCCGAGCGGCACTGCTGTCCACTGGCTGGGGGTTGGGCTCTGCTGCCCTGATGGCGCTGGGCTTTGCCCTGTTTGGTGGCATGATCGTCGATGCGATGACCACCGCACCAGAGGTCCGGGTACAAGCGCGGATTTATCTGCCCTATCTGGTTGGGTTGCCTGTGATTGCCTGCGCGGCCTTTATGCTGGACGGGATATTTGTGGGGGCCACTCGAAGCCGTGACATGCGCAATATGATGGCGCTGTCTTTTGGCGTCTATGTTGGAGCGGTGCTGCTGCTAGAGCCACAATTTGGCAACCACGGATTATGGCTGGCAATGCTGATTTCCTTCATCGCACGCGGGATCACGCTGGGCCTGCGCTATCCCGCGTTGGAACGCGCAGCGGCTTAGGTTTTCACGGCACGGAGCAGATAACTCATCGGGATTTGCGCGTCGCGGTCTTTGTAGATGTCGTAATCAACCTCGCGGATCGAATGCGGGTACTCATGCAGGGCGGTCAGTGCCAGCCCTGCATCCAGCGCCGATTGCACGATCACACCCAGCGTATGGGCGAACCAATGCGCCTCTGGCCCGCCTTCGCTGCCCGTGCCGTCATATGTGATTGTCTCGGTCTCGATATGCGGTTGGGTGCGGAAATAGCTGAAGGCGGGTGTCTGTGGGGTGTCAGAGGCAGGGTCAAACATTTCTAACATGGGGTGGGTTTCATAGATCACCAATTGGCCGCCAATCCGCAGTAAGCTGGCGATAACCTTAAAGAACTGCGGTAGATCGGGCATCCAGTTCAGGACGCCGATGGTGATGAAAGCGATGTCGAAGTCTCGCGGCGCCTCTGCGGGCAGCGCATAGATGTCCCCTTGCACGAAATTCACATTATGGGGGCTTAACGTGTTCAACGTAGCAGCTTGCGCCAGAAAAGCGTCGGATTGATCGATGCCCCAACCTTCCGCCGCGCCAAGTGCCATGGCTGAAAACGTCTCGCGGCCATTGTTGCAGCCCACTTGAACCACCCGCGCCCCTGCCACGCCTGCGTCCTGCAGTGCGGCGGTCAGGACCTCATCAAGAACCGATCCGCCCTGATGGATGGTTTTGCACAATGCCTCCCACTCTGTGCCAGCGCCATGCAGCGGGGCAGAGGCATTCCAAGCAGCACGGTTCAGCGCGGTGACGTGGGTGGTGTCGCTCATAACAATGCCTCTACAGCTTCGGGTGGGCGTCCGATCACAGCGCGGTTGCCAGAAAAGACGATGGGGCGTTCGATCAGGATCGGGTTTTGTGCGGCGGCAGAGAGCAAACTTGCGCCACTATCTGTGCGGGTCAGCCCCAATTCTTTGAACAATTTCTCTGACGGGCGCAGCATGTCAATTACTGCAACGCCAAGGGCTACTTGGGCTTTCTCCAGCTCTGCCAAATTGGGGGCATCCTCCAGATATTTGCGCACCATATGAGGCAGGCCCGCCGCCTCGATCAACGCCAGTGTTTGGCGCGATTTTGAGCAGCGCGGATTGTGCCAGATCGTGATCACAACCAATCCTCGCGGCGGCTGCCCACCGCATCTGCCACGGTGGCAAACCCGTCGCGGGCCAAGCGTTCGTCAATGCCTTTGGCAATCGCAGGCACCATCGCCAGCCCACCAAACACCAGAGCGGTGTAAAGTTGAACAGCGCAAGCGCCGGCGCAAATCTTGGCATAGGCCTGATCCGCATCGCTGATACCACCGACCCCAATGAGGGGCACATCCGTCAACGTAGACAAGCGTGCCAATACACGGGTGGATTTTTCAAATAACGGCGCACCAGATAATCCACCTGCCTCGCCTTTGTGGGGCGATTGCAAACCGTCGCGCGACAGCGTGGTATTGGTTGCGATGATCGCGGCAACGCCCGCATCTTGAGCCACTTGCGCCACGTCGGCAATCTCGGCTTCGGTCAAATCAGGGGCGATTTTCAAAAAGACTGGCGTGTCGCCGCGAACGTCCATCACACCTTGCAGCAGGCCTGCCAATGCGGCTTTGCCCTGAAGATCACGCAGCTTTTCGGTGTTGGGCGAAGAGACATTGACCGTGGCAAAATCCACGTGATCGCGAGCGGCTTCCATCACCTGCGCAAAATCGGCGGCGCGGTCAGTGCTGGTTTTATTTGCGCCTAGGTTCAGACCCACGGGAATAGTGCGTTTGGCGGCGGCGATACGCGCACAGATCGCTTCCATGCCTTCGTTGTTGAACCCGAAACGGTTGATCGCAGCGCGGTCTTCGGTCAGGCGAAACAGGCGGGGTTTGTCGTTGCCCGGTTGGGGCAGGGGCGTGGCGGCACCGACTTCGATGAATCCGAAGCCCGCATCGCTGAGCGGTTCAATCGCGGTGGCGTTTTTGTCAAATCCGGCGGCAAGACCGACAGGGTTGGCCAGACGCATTCCCGCCAGATCAACGCCAAGTCGCGGCGAGGTGATAGGCCCGGGACGTGCGGTAAGGCCCATGCGCAAAGCGCGAATGGCCAGCCCATGTGCCGCCTCTGGGTCAACGCGGTGCAGCAGTGTGAGGCCCAGTTTTTCGATCAGTGCGTTCATGCAAATATTCCTGATGCGGGGAGGGGTTTGCTGCGGATCAGGCGCGAATTCATCACGGCTGCTTGACGGTGAACCACGGCCTTTTGATATTCAGGGTCAGTGACCATTGCCAAAAACGCGCCTGCATTTTTGTATTGGGCGATGAACATGGCATCCCATGGCTCGTCCGTGGGGCCGATCAGCGCCACTTCAAAGCCGCCGCGCCAGATGATTTTGCCGCCGACACGCTTGAGGACGGGACCGCTGGCTTCTCCGTAATTGGCATAGGCTTGCGCCCCTGTCAGGTTTTGGCCTGCCAATGCGTGCTCTGCTGGATATTGTGCCAACGGATGAAACTGCACAAGGTTGAGCATGTTAATAGGTGTGTCGCGGGGCAGCGATTTGAATATCTCGAACTGTGCGCGTTCGGTATCGGCGTAATGGGTCATACTGCGGCTTCCTCTAATCCAGCGGGAAATTGGTGAACACCCTCAACCAATGGCAAAGGCTGCGCCCAAACAACATCTGTCAGCGCCAATTCACGGTAGAGATGGGGGAACAGCGCATCGCCGCGCGAGACTTCCCATTCCAGTTCAGGTTCCAGTGCTTCCGTCTCGGCGGCGATCAGGAATAGCCCGTCTTGCCCTGCGAAATGTTTCGCGGCGGTTTCGGCGGCCTGTGTGGCGGTGGAAAAATGGATATAGCCATCGGCGACATCAATCGGCGCGCCTGTTGTGCGGCCCTCTTTGCGCAGGGTTTGCCATTCATCGGTGCGGAAAATTTTAAATATAAGCATGTTTATGTGATGCCTCTGCGGGGCAGGTGGGTCAAGGGCGAACGATGGGCAATGCGGCTGGGCGTGTTGCTTGGTTTTCTAGGGTAGGTGGTATCTGGCTTTGACAGGCGCAGTAACGCAGGCCACGATATAGGCAGTGATTCCAATGGGGGACCCCACCATGAAACGATTCCTTTTAAGCGCCGCAACCATAAGCCTGACAGCAGGTATGGCCAGCGCCGATTATAACCTGACGATTTTGCATACCAATGATTTCCATGCGCGGTTTGAGCCGATCAGCAAATATGACGGCCCTTGCGCGTCTGAGGATAACACCGCTGGCGATTGTTTTGGCGGCACGGCACGTCTGGTGACGGCGATCAAAGATGCCCGCGCCCGTACCAATAACGCGATCCTTGTGGATGGTGGGGATCAACTCCAAGGCACGCTATTTTACTCGTATTACAAGGGGAAAATGGCCGCCGAGATGATGAACAAACTGGGCTATGACGGTATGACCGTGGGCAACCACGAATTCGACGATGGTCCCGAAGTGCTGGCGTCCTTCATGTCGGCGGTGCAGTTCCCTATCTTGATGTCTAACGCGGATGTCAGCGCAGAACCTTTGCTGGCGGATAAGCTGGCTAAATCCACTGTGATTGAACGCGGCGGTGAAAAGATCGGCCTGATCGGCCTGACGCCAGAGGATACCCATGAACTGGCCAGCCCCGGTGACAAGGTCACGTTCTCTGATCCGATTGCCGCTGTGCAAGGCGAAGTCGACAAACTGACCGCGCAGGGTGTGAACAAGATCATCGTGCTGAGCCATTCAGGCTACGGCGTGGACCAAGCAGTCGCAGCCGCGACGACAGGCGTTGATGTGATCGTGGGCGGCCATACAAACACGCTGCTCAGCAACACAAACGAGCGTGCCGAGGGCCCATACCCTACGATGGTAGGGAATACGGCGATCGTGCAGGCCTATGCCTATAGCAAATATCTGGGCGAATTGAACGTCACCTTTGATGACGCAGGTAACATTACCGCCGCAACGGGTGAGCCCATTTTGATAGATGCCTCCATTACCGAGGATGCGGAGACAGTCGCGCGGATTGCCGAACTGGCGGCCCCATTGGAAGAAATTCGTAGCAAGGTTGTGGCCCAAACCGCCGAGCCGATTGTCGGCGACCGCGACGTCTGCCGTGCGCGCGAATGCACCATGGGCAACCTGATTGCGGATGCAATGCTGGCACGTGTGGCAGATCAAGGTATCCAGATTGCCTATCAAAACAGCGGCGGCATCCGCGCCTCGATTGATGCGGGTGCGGTGACGATGGGGGATGTTCTGACGGTTCTGCCGTTCCAAAACACGCTGTCCACCTTCCAGATCACTGGCGCAGTGCTGGTTGAGGCGCTGGAAAACGGCGTCAGCCAGATTGAAGAGGGCGCGGGCCGTTTCCCCCAAGTTGCGGGCATGACTTACGCTTTTGATGCAAAGGCGCCTGTGGGCAACCGGATCAGTGACGTGATGATTGGTGGCGCTGCTGTAGACTTGGAAAAAACTTACGGCGTTGTGTCCAACAACTATGTGCGCAACGGTGGCGATGGCTATGCGATGTTCAAAGACGCGGCCAACGCCTATGACTTTGGCCCCGATGTGGCAGAGGTTCTGGCCGAGTTTCTGATCCAGAACGCGCCTTATACGCCTTACACAGATGGCCGTATCGTCGCAAAATAATCTCTGCAAAAGCAGTGACCAAAAGGCGCGTCCAGTCTGGGCGCGCCTTTTTTGTGCGCTGTCTGCTAATTGTTTGCTGTGATCCGTGTCAAAAAGCAATTGTTGCTGGCGGATCTGACGTCCACAAATGCGATTTCGGGGCGGCTTAGCAGTTCTGCCGCATACTCTGGCAACGCATCAGGGGGCACAATCTTGCCTGTGCCGTAGCAAATCCGCTCATCTGCCGTATAGCCTTTGAGAAGATAGGCGGCACTGGTGGTTAGGATTAGTGGTATGCCATTTCCCATAAACGGGGCGCAATCACCTGCACATAAAAATATAGGCCCCGTTTCTGCGTAGGGCTGCATTTTGCCAAAAGGCCTATGTGCGATGATGAGCATTCCTGCTCCCTTTGGCACAAAGGAAAGACAGTGCCGGCAGGGGTTGCCTGCTCCGTTCGAAATCGTTTTCTCTGCTGGCTGATCATACGCGTCCGTGCCGCCTGCGCGCAAATGTGCAACTGTGTCTGTAGGCATCGGGGAATAGGTAAGTTGTGTCATATCGGGCTCCTTTGCGTTGAGTATGGCAAAGAGCCTTCCCCCTGAGCGATCCGTTTCTTGCGTATTTTCTGGCAAGGTAGGGGATCATAATTTCTTGGGGGTAGGTATGGTATGAAAACTGCCGCGCCGCAGGCGTGCGGGCGGCAGTTTGTGTTCAGCTCGGTGCTACATGCACCCCATCACCCGAGTAGGGCGCGAGATCGTCAAGGTTAGCTTAGTTTCCGAATACAAGGCCCGTGTCGCCTGGGTACAGCGATGGCGGGTCGTTGAAGTCAAGAGTGCTAATAACCCAATTTCGGTTGTATTTGTCTCGGCTTTGGTTGGGGCTAATTGAGCCATAACCACGGTGGATGCCCACAAATTCAGTTGGCGTGTCTGCCGCAATTGTCAGAGATTTTGTGCCATTTATCGAAATATTTGATATAAGCGTAACACCGTCTCTTGAGCGAATGTCGCGTCTTTCCCCAGATTTGTTGGTGATTTCCAACACATCGCCAGCCTTCACAAAGCTCAGTTCCGGAAAAAAACCATTTTCGTACATTACGACAGGGTATTGTTCAGCCGAGGCAAAGCCTGCGGACGTAGTAAGCGCTACGGCAGTTGCGGCCGCACGGAAAAAATTGTTACCAAGCATGGCTATGCTCCTAAGTGACGGCCCCCACCTTCACATTGGGTTTTACTAAAAGTTTAATGTGGCCGAATTGAGGCAAATGGGGCGGAATTACACTGAATTTCGCAGTTTCCTCTCAATTGGGGCGATCATTAGGAGTTTGTTAGTTTTTTAAGCCAGTCGCAAAAGGCTACCAGCGGCGGCGGGGCGGGGCGGTCTTCGGGCCAAACCAGATAGTAGCTGCCGATGCTTTCCGTTGTCTTGTTTGATGCCAGAGCCAATTGGCCATCCTTCAGATACGGCTCGGCTACAAATGTAGGTAATAATGCAATGCCAAGCCCATGCAGCGCAGCCTGCGCCATCGTTGCGAATTGATCAAACATCATGCCATGCGGCGGATCGCAGGGATGGCCAACTGCCTCAAACCACCTTGCCCACGCACGCGGGCGCGTTTCAAGGTGCAGCAGCGGATGCGCCAATAAATGCGCGGGGGTTTCAAAGGGTGCACCCGTCAGATTAGGCGCACAAACGGGCACAACAACTTCTGGCATCAAGGGAAGGTAATGTACCCCCGGCCAGTCTTCGTGGCCGAAATGGATCGCCGCATCAAAGGGGCTGGGGCCTAGGGCAAAAGGCTGTAGACGGGTGGACAGGTTTACCGTCACTTCGCGGTGCTCGGCGGCAAAGTCGGACAGGCGCGGTGCAAGCCAGTGCATGCCAAACGCAGGCAGAATCGCCAGTGACAGCACACCCGATTGCAGTTCTGTCGCGGCATTAACCGAGGCCTGTGCCAGCCTGCCCAGCACGTCACGGATTTCGCGCAAATATTCTGTACCTGCCTGCGTCAACACCAATCGCCGCCCTTGGCGCGCCATCAATTGCACGCCCAATTGCCCCTCCAGCGCTTTGATTTGGCGACTGATCGCCGATTGCGTCAGCGACAGTTCTGTAGCGGCCTGCGTGGCGCTGCCCAGTCTTGCGCAGGCCTCAAACGCCAGTAGCGCAGAGATAGAAGGCAGGTAGCGGCGGGGGGCGATCATGTATGATTAAAACTCATAGATTGAGGAGTAAGCATCGTTAGAACTTTGCGCGAGGATATGCAATGCTGGGCGCAAATACCTCGCATTCCTCAGAAAGGAACACCTATGACAGCCGAGACTCCCAAGTTGAGAGCCAAAGATAAACCAGATCTGGGCACGTTTGAATGGTCCGATCCGCTGCGTTTGCACGATCAACTGACCGAAGACGAGCGGATGATCATGGAAAGCACGCGTTCCTACGCGCAAGAAAAGCTGCAACCCCGCATCATCGAAGCCTATGCTGAGGAAAAAACCGACGCAGGCATCTTCCGTGAAATGGGTGACATGGGCCTGCTGGGTGTCACAATCCCCGAGGAATACGGCGGCCTTGGCGGTTCCTATGTTTCTTACGGTCTGGTTGCCCGTGAAGTAGAGCGTGTGGATAGTGGTTACCGCTCTATGATGTCCGTGCAGGCGTCCTTGGTGATGTACCCGATCTACGCCTATGGTTCGGAAGAACAGCGTAAGAAATTCCTGCCCAAACTGTGCAGCGGTGAATTCATCGGTTGTTTCGGCCTGACCGAGCCTGACGCGGGTTCCGACCCTGCTGGTATGAAAACCCGTGCTGTGAAAACCGCCACTGGTTACAAGCTGACGGGTTCCAAGATGTGGATCTCAAACGCACCGATTGCGGATGTGTTTGTGGTCTGGGCCAAATCCGAAGAGCATGGCGGTAAAATCCGTGGCTTCATCCTTGAAAAAGGCATGAAAGGTTTGACAGCGCCAAAAGTGGGCAACAAGCTGTCCTTGCGGGCGTCAATCACAGGTGAAATCGTGATGGACAACGTGGAAGTAGGCGAAGACGCGCTGCTGCCGCATGTTCAAGGTCTGAAAGGCCCGTTCGGCTGTTTGAACCGTGCGCGTTATGGCATCAGCTGGGGCGCGATGGGCGCTGCCGAATTCTGCTGGCATGCTGCACGTCAATACGGTCTGGACCGTCACCAGTTCAACAAACCACTGGCGCAAACCCAGTTGTTCCAAAAGAAACTGGCAGACATGATGACCGAGATTTCGCTGGGCCTTCAGGCGTCGCTACAAGTTGGCCGTTTGATGGATGTAGCCAACGCTGCTCCCGAGATGATCAGCATCGTTAAACGCAACAACTGCGGCAAGGCGCTGGAAATTGCACGTCATGCCCGTGACATGCACGGCGGCAACGGTATCTCTGGTGAATTCCAAGTGATCCGCCACATGATGAACCTTGAGACGGTGAATACCTATGAAGGTACACATGATGTGCACGCCCTGATCTTGGGCCGCGCACAGACTGGCTTGCAGGCGTTCTTTTAATACTCGCTTGTTGGAATGAAATCTAAAAAAGGCCCGCGCAGTTGTATGGCGCGGGCCTTTTTTGTGGGGCACTAAGGCTGGGAGAACCAAGTCGTAGTGGTGCTATCCTACGCCTTCTTATGTGCCTTATTGCGCCCGTGCTCTGACGACAAATCTCCGTGCGTCCCCTGCGGCCAGCCCTAAGGATTGTGCCGAGGCAAACAGGTCTGCGGGCAGATCGGGATAGGCTGCACGGGCCAGAACGTCTAGCGGGGTGTTTGTTTCTTGCGCTTGACGGCACAGTGCTTTGGTTTCGGCTTGTGCTTGCGGGCGTTGCATATGCGCGGCTAAGGCAAAGCTCAGTGCTTCGGCGTGGATTATCCCTCCGCTGCTTTTCAAGGTTTGTGCCATGCGCAGGCTGTCTGGTTGCATGTTTTGTGCCAGCCCTTTTGCGTGTTGCAACGCACAGGCGGTTCCAAGGGCGATCTGGGGCAGGATCATCCATTCTGTAAACCATGCGGCACCGTCGCGTTGGTGCAGATGTTGGGTGGCAGGGGCCATGGCTGCGCGCAGGCCTGCGCATTGGTGACCCAAAGCTTGCAAGACAGAAGGCGACACCGGGTTTTGCTTTTGCGGCATGGTTGAGGAGGCACCAGCGGTGCCCAATCTGACCTCCGCCACTTCGCTGCCCGTCAGAGCAATCAGCGTACCGCCCATACGCGACAGTACGGAAGTGACCTGTGCCAGCCAATCGGTGATCCTGAGTAGCGGGCCACGATCCACATGCCAACTGCGCATAGGGTCTTCCAGGCCCAAGCCTTTGGCTAGGGTGGCGCGCGTGTCTGCCGCATCTGGCCCCAAAGCTGAGGCTGTACCAGCGGCGCCCGACAAAGACACCAGCAGCGAGGATTTGCGCAAGGCGGGCAAGGCCTCAAGCAGATCGCACAGGGCGTGACCCCAATCCGCCAGCACCGCGCCCCAACTGGTGGGGGTGGCATGCTGGCCATAGGTGCGGCCCGCCATCGGGGTTGCGGCATGCTGCTCTGCCTGATCGGCAAGGGCGGTGACTACATCACGCAAGTCAGTTTCGGCCAGCAGCAGCAATTGCCGCAAACGTAGCATTAGGCCCGTGTCGAGGATGTCTTGCGATGTTGCCCCCCAATGCACGTATTGGGCATGCTCGGGGGCGTTCATCTCGGCGCGAAAGGCGTCCACCAAGCCCGGCACGCTCACGCCGTTAGCGCCTGTTGCGCGGGCGATCGCACCCGGGTCAATCTGGATCTCCATCGTTGCGCGTTGAATGGCTTTGGCGCTCAATTCGGGGATGATGCCCTGCGCCGCTTGCGCCTTTGCAAGCGCTCCCTCCACCAAAAGCATGGCGCGAATGGCGGCTGTGTCCGAGAACAATCTGCCGGCGTCGCCAGTCGGAAACAGGTGGGTATAAAGGGGGCTGTCAAATACAGAGGCGGTCATGCTGGGTATCCTGTAGGGGGTATTCGGATCGCGGCGGACCCGAAAACCTATTCGTTTTAGTGGCTTTTGTGGGGTCAGATATGACCGATGTTTTTTAGAAACTCACTCAACACACTGGCATATTCCTGCGGTTGCTCGACGCAAGGCAGGTGGCCTGCGCGGCGGATCAAGTGGAATTTGGAACCGGGAATCAGATCGGTAGTTTCGCGCACCAAATCGGGCGGAGTTGAACCATCCTCAGACCCCGCAATACCCAGACAGGGCAGGCGCAGGCCAGAAGTTGGGGTGTAGAAATCTGTACCCGAAATCGCAGCCGAGCAGCCCGCGTATCCATCGGCGGCTTGTTGTACCAACATGTTGCGCCACAGCTCCAGTTCGGGTTTGGCGCGGAATTCGGCGGCAAACCAGCGCTCCATCACGGCATCGGCAAAGCTTTCGATCCCGTCCGCATGCACGGCGGCGATGCGTTTCTCCCATAGGGGGGGATTGCCGATTTTCGCGGCGGTATTGCTGAGCACAAGGGCGCGGACCATATCCAGCCGTTTGATAGCCAAACCTTGGGCGATCATGCCGCCAATGCTAAGGCCAACAAAGGCACAATCGCGCACGTTCAAATGATCCAGCAAGCGTTCGCAATCGCGGATCAGCGCGCCCATTTTATAGGGGCCGCTCGGCACGCTTGATAATCCGTGGCCGCGCTTGTCCCAACGGATGATCCGCAGACCTTCGGGCAGCAGCGGCAAAATCGGGTCCCACAGGCGCATATCCGTGCCAAGCGAGTTGGCAAAGACAACAGGAGCGCCATCCGCTGGACCATCTACACGGTAGTGAATTCGCGCATCTCCTGCGTCAAATATTTGCATTACGCCTCTTCCTTGAGTTTGACATGTGCCATGATTTGCCCGTGATCCGAGGCGAGTTTATTATAGGGCGCTTCGGGGTGGCTGCCATCGGTCAGGTGATCGTTCAGCACGCTGAAATAGTCCATTTCACCGATGCTGCCTGCAAATTCAGGCAGGAAGTGACGCGACATGTAAATCTGGTCAATGCTCTCATAGACGCCACCAAAAGCGGATGTGAAGACCATATCGCGCAGGGATTTACGCACAAACAGCTTTTCGGCAGGATGAAGGCGCACGGCTTCGATGTCTTCGGTGATTTGATGTGCTTCCGCTTCCGAGTACCGATCACCGCGATGTTCCGCGTCGTGGCGTAGCATCCATTGATAATTCTTGAACGGGTGTTCGCCGCTGATGATTTCGGAACTGACCGCATTCTCAGCATCATTGAAATCACCCAAGACCATGACGGGATTCCCCTTCTGCAATTCTTGCACAATCGCACCGCGCAGCACCCAAGCCTCGGCCATGCGGCGCATGGCGGCACGGGCAGAGCCCAAGGCGCGGCCCACAGGATCGTACCGCGTTAAATCCGCTTCGGGGGCAGGGCCGCCATCGGCGGGGCGCAGATATTCACCCAGTTTGGATTTCAGGTGACAGTTAAAGACAGTGATCACATGACCGCCCACACGAATACGCGCCTTGAGGATTGGGCGGCTCAGGCGGCTGATGCGGAAGAAACCATCGGCTTCAAAGCCATCTGAAAACGGGATGTCCAGCGGTTGCCCCAAATCCTGAATGATCTCGGGCTCTTCCTCAAAACCAAACCGCGAAATGATCGCAAGACCGGGGCGACGATGACCGGCATCGCCGTCATTCATGTTTGGCGCAAAAGCGACCTTGGCATCACGGTAACTGCCATAGGCAAGTTTCTCGAAAATGGCGCGTTTGCGGTAGCGTTTGGTGGCGTCGGGAAGCGAGAAGTCATTTTGCTGATCGCCATAGGTGTCAGCCAGCTTGATGACGTCTTTCAACGCCTCTTCGTCAAATACCTCTTGAAAGCCGATGATATCGGCATCCAGCGTGACCATCTGATCGGCCAGCCAATCGCGCTTCCACGCATATTCTTCTGGGGTGTAGGATTGAAACTGGTAGTATTCATGATCCGCACCGATCAGATTTTTAACATTAAAACTAGCTATAGTGAAGTTGGTCATAGGGTATCCAGAGCACGGGTAAACATGGCAGGATCAACGTTGCCACCTGAGATGGTGACAATCACATCCGAGCCTTCAATTTGGTCTTTACGGAAAAGAGCAGCGGCAAGTGCCACAGCGCCGCCCGGTTCGGCCACGATTTTGAGGCGCAAGAACGCCAGCCCCATCGCACGCAGGGCCTCGTCTTCGGAGACTGTCAAACCTGCACCACACAGGCGCTGCATGATCGGCCACGTCAGATCACCTGCTTGGGGTGTAATGATTGCGTCACAGATATTGCCCGACAACGCCGCATTGCGTTTAAGTTCACCACTGTGCAGGGACCGTGCGACATCGTCAAAGCCTTCAGGCTCTGCGGGGCGCACGCGCAGGGTGGGGGCCTCGGCCTCTAGGGCAAGGGCGATCCCCGATGTCAGGCCACCACCGCCGCAGCAGGTGATGACATCCGCATCTTTGATGCCGTGAGCCTTGGCGTCTTGGGCAATTTCCAACCCGATTGTACCTTGGCCTGCGATGACTTGGGGTTCATCAAATGGCTTGATCAGGGTCAAGCCACGTTCAGCGCTTAGGCGGTCACCGATTTCGTCGCGGTCTTCGGTGGCGCGGTCGTATAGCACCACCTCAGCGCCCAAGCTGCGGGTGTTATCGATTTTAAGCTGTGGCGCGTCGGCAGGCATGATGATCACAGCGGATGTGCCGTGCATTTTGGCTGCCAGCGCGACGCCTTGCGCATGATTTCCCGACGAAAAGGCAATGACGCCTTTGGCACGTTGTTCAGCGGGCAGGGCGCTGAGCGCACTATACCCGCCGCGAAATTTGAAGCTGCCTGTGTGCTGCAAGCATTCGGCCTTCACCCAAACACGGCGGCCAGCGATTTCGTCCAAAAACGGCGAAGTCAGTAAAGGTGTGCGCCGCGCATGACCTTCAATGCGTTGCGCTGCCGCACGGATCATTTCGATGTTCATTTCATGGCTCCGATCCACTGGTGCAAGGCGGCTACGGACTCGGCCTCATCAAGGAAGGGGATATGCCCACGATCAGGCACTTCGGCAAGGATCATATCAGGGCGACGTTTCTGCATGGCCTCAACAGTATCCGCCTTGAGTAGGGTTGAGTTCAACCCCCAGATGAGTGCCAAAGGCAGGCCTTCCATCGCATCAAAGAAGGGCCAGAGGTCTGGCATCATCTGATCACCCGCTGCCAAGATCGCGTCACGCAGATGTTTGTCATAGGTGATTTGGAGCCCGTCAGCATCGTCGGTGAAATGCCGATGCGCTTCCTCCAGCCAGCGCCCTTCTGGCACATTGCTGAATTCGGGAAAGGCCCGTTCGATCGCAGCGGCGGCGTCTTCATAGGTTTTTGCGGCCGGGTCACGGCCAATGACGTTTGAGATCATCTCCATCCCTTTGGGATCAATGACCGGACCAACATCATTGAGGGCGACACCCAGCAGACGGTGTTTTGCGCCCCGCGCCAGCCCCATCGCATTCAGGCCGCCCCGTGAGGTGCCGATAATGGCGACTTTCTCAAGCTCCAGATGATCCAGAAGCTCAATGATATCGCGGCATTCTACGGGCAGAATGTAGTGTTTCCAGTTCGGGTCAAAATCCGATTTCCCGCGCCCGCGGTAATCCAATTTGATTACACGGTTTCCTGTCAAGTGTGGGGTGACATAGTCAAAATCAGCCGTGGTGCGGGTTAGCCCCGCAAGGCAGAGGATCGGCAGGCCTTCGCCTTCGTCGGTATAATACAGGGAGAGCCCGTCGGATGTGGTGAAATATGCCATTAGTTATTTGCTCCTTTTGCGATACCTGCAAGTTCGGGAATGCCCGTCAGATCACGCAGCATATGGGCGGGGCGCCATGGCAGGCGGTCTACCGGATCACCTGCGCGGTTCACCCATGCGGTGGTAAACCCGTATCCCGTGGCAGCCCCTGCATCCCAACCATTGGAGGACACAAATAGCACCTCGTCTTTGGCACAGCCGAATTCGGCGCCGACCAGATCATAAACCCGCGCATCTGGTTTGAAGATGCCCACGCTCTCGACTGAAAGAAGCGCATCAAGCACCCCGTCGATGCCCGCACTATCCACAGCACCGCGCAACATGGCGGGTGATCCGTTGGACAAGATACCCGTGTTCAGCCCTGCATCCTTGAGTGCTTGCAGCATGGCGGGCACTTCGGGGTATGCCCCCAACTCCCAATAGAGTTGCAATAGGCGGTCACGCAGCGCGACATCACCGTCATGGCCGGTTTTTTCCAGCGCCCAATCAAGCCCTTCTTGGGTGACCTGCCAGAAATCACAATGCGCGTTCGCGACGGCACGCAGCCAGCTGTATTGCAACTGCTTGAGGCGCCAATGCTCGGCCAACTGTTGCCAGTCGTTTGAAATGGCCGTGAATTCAGGTTCGGATGCGGCCTGCCGTGCGGCAGCGGCGACATCAAATAATGTGCCGTAAGCATCGAAGATACAGGTGGTGATGGACATATGGCCTCCTCGCCATGTGGGGTGTTGGCAACACTTTGGCATGAGGGGGGCATGTGGAAAAGGGCGAAAAGGGGGTTGTGGTTTGGTGCAGGGCTTGAAAGAAGATGCCCATCTTTTGGAGCACCTGCGCAGATACGCGGCCTCCACCCCCATTCCCCCTAGACATACTGGAGACAACACATGGCCGAAGTTAAGGCAGGCGATACCGTACATATTCACTACACAGGCACTTTGCTGGATGGCAGCACTTTTGACAGCTCCGAGGGTCGTGATCCTTTGCAGTTCGAAGTAGGCTCTGGCCAGATCATCCCCGGTTTGGATGTTGCCATCCCCGGTATGACCGTGGGTGAGAAAAAGATCGTGAAAATCGGCGCAGATGATGCGTATGGTCAGGCCAACCCTGAAATGCGTCAGGCTGTGCCACGCGAAGGCATCCCTGCGGATATCCCGCTGGAGGTTGGTATCCAGCTGCAAATGCAAACGCCAGATGGTCAGGCCATGCCTGTGACTGTGGTTGAAGTAGACGAAGCGACCGTTACTCTGGACGCAAACCACCCGCTGGCAGGCAAAGACCTGCAATTCGATATAGAATTGGTAAAAATCGACGCTGCATAAATATCCAGCCAGAGCGTTTTTGCCTGTGGTTTAGGCGCTCTGAGCTGTTTTTAGGCAAAAGAAAAGGCGCGGCCCGTTTGTTTGGGCCGCGCCTTTTTAATTAACCGCGTGTGTATAGCGTTGGAAACCAGTCTTCGCGCAGGCGCTGGCCTTGTTGCATCTCATGGCCCGGATAAGGGGGCGATGTCGGGCCGGGGCGTTGGGTGTAACGCGCATCATCCCCCAGCAACCGCAAAGAAAACGCGCGTCGGCGTGCATTGGCGGTGTTGCCACGTGCCCCGTGGAGCGTGCCATAGTTAAAGGCCACCGCATCACCTGGTTGCATTTCCCACTCGCGAATATCCATGCCCTCGGCATCAGGATCAGGCACGGCCATATAGGGCGCGGGATCAAAGAATGCGTCGCCTTTCACCCATCGGGTGGGCAGCACAGGTTTTTCCCATCTATGTGACCCCGCCACACAACGCAGGCTGGCGTCTGTCACAGGGTCAAGCGGCGACCAGAAGCTGACGGTTTGCTGCCCCTCAACAAAGTAATAGGGCCCGTCTTGGTGCCACGGCGTTGGCATGGATGTTCCCGGCTCTTTTACCAGCACGTGATCGTGGAACAATTGCACCGTGTTAGAGCCCATCAAATCGGCGGCGACCTCGGCGGCGGGTGAGGCTTTGATCACCTCGGCGAATTCGGGAATGCGTTCCCAATTGCAGTAATCATCGAAAAAGCGGCCTGTTTCGCCTGCTTTGTCATTGTTTGAGGCATATGGCCCGGGCTCTGCCATGTTGCGTTCAATGCCTTTGCGTAGGGCTTCAACATGATCGGCGAACAGGCCGCGCACAATAACCACACCGTCGCGCTGGTAGGTGTCGATGTCGGCTTGGCTCAGCAGAGCGTGGGGCATCAGGACTTCTTGCGCAGGCGGATCACCACATCCACGCTGGCAATCTCGGCGCCTTCAGGGGCATCGGGCAGTTGTGCGATCACCAATTGGTCCGAGGGCGCATCAGAAAGCCGCGCCTCATCCTCCCAATAGAAATGGGGGTGGTCGTGGGTGTTGGTGTCAAAATAGCTGCGTGATCCGTCAACGGTAACTTCTTGCAGTAAACCCGCATCGCAAAAGGCGCGCAGAGTATTGTAAACAGTCGCAAGCGAAACCGAGTCAGGGCCGTCTTTGGCTGCGTCAAACAGGCTTTCGGCTGTGACATGGCGGTGATTGCCGTCACCGACAAGCAGTGTGGCAAGCGTCACACGCTGGCGCGTCGGGCGCAGCCCTGCAGTTGCGAGCCATTTCGTTCCGTTTTCCAACTGGGTATCAGACATGATCAGCCTCTTTGCGAATTATCCTCAATATAGGGGGGGATAGGGGCAGTTTTCAATTAGAAATCCTGCGACATATAGCGGCAGCAACGATAAGATGCGGAAATACCCCTGTTTTTATGCGATAAAGGACATCTTGCGCCCCTTGCGGTCTGCTCTTGTGGGCCTTAGCTTGTGAGGGAATTCAAAGACGCGCAGGAGTGTAATTATGACAACTTATCCCACCAGTTTCGACAAAGAAGCTTTGCTGAAATGTGCGCGTGGCGAATTGTTTGGCGAGGGCAATGCCCAACTGCCCGCACCGCCGATGCTGATGATGGACCGCATCACCGAAGTGTCCGCAGATGGCGGGGCGCACGGCAAAGGCCATATTTTGGCCGAGTTCGATATCACGCCTGACCTGTGGTTCTTTGATTGTCACTTCCCCGGTAACCCGATCATGCCCGGATGTCTTGGCCTAGATGGCCTGTGGCAGTTGACAGGGTTCAACCTTGGCTGGCGCGGCTGGCAGGGGCGCGGCTATGCGCTGGGCGTTGGGGAAGTGAAGCTGAAAGGCATGGTGCGACCTGATCGTAAGCTGCTGACCTATAAGATTGATTTTACCAAAGCGATCCAAACCCGCCGCCTGACCATGGGTGTGGCGGACGGTATCGTCGAGGCGGATGGCGAAGTGATCTATGAAGTTAAAGACATGAAGGTTGCTCTGAGCGAGAGCTAAGCAGCATTTAATTCAGGAAGTTGGGGCGGTATGTTGATACCGCCCTTTTTGTTTTTCCGTCTTCATCCGACCTGATCGTTTGTCGATTGCACCGTGTTTGAACTCTAATGTCCCAGCGGCAAAGAGTGGATGCGCCCTTAACAGGTTGCGCGACAGTGGGTAGACGTCCTAAATAGAGATAAATCGTTAAGGGAGTGCTAGAATATGCGCCGCGTCGTCGTCACAGGGTTGGGCATCGTCTCATCCATCGGAAACAATGCTTCCGAGGTCAAAGCCTCGCTTAAGGCGGGCACCAGCGGTATTGTTGCCTCGGAAGAAATGACTGAGCACGGCTTTCGCAGCCGTATTGCAGGGACGCTTAAAATCGATCCGTCCGAGCATATCGACAAACGCACATTCCGCTTTATGGGGCAGGGCGCGGCCTATGCCTATCTGGCGATGGGCCAAGCGATTGAGGATGCGGGGCTATCCGAAGATATGATCTCCAACCCGCGCACGGGTCTGGTGGCTGGCTCTGGCGGTCCGTCGACATCGGCGATGTTGACCGCGCATGATATTGTGAAAAACACAGGCGCGACCAAGCGGATCGGCCCATTTGCCGTGCCAAAATGCATGTCCTCCACCGTGAGCGCGAACCTCTCGACTGCCTATAAGATTAAAGGCATCAACTATTCCATCACCTCGGCGTGCTCGACTTCGTTGCATTGTATCGGCAACGCGGCAGAGCAGATCATGCTGGGCAAACAGGATGTTATGTTTGCAGGCGGTGGCGAGGAATTGGATTGGACGCTGTCCTGTCTGTTCGACGCCATGGGCGCGATGAGCAGCAAATATAACGACACGCCAGAGTTGGCGAGCCGCGCGTTTGACCAAGACCGAGACGGTTTTGTGATTTCTGGCGGCGGCGGTATGGTTGTGCTGGAAGACCTTGAACACGCCTTGGCGCGTGGTGCAAAAATTTATGCCGAAGTCACAGGGTACGCCGCCACATCGGATGGTCACGACATGGTCGCCCCCAGCGGTGAAGGCGGCGAGCGTGCAATGCGTCTGGCCCTGTCCACGCTGCCAGAGGGCCGCAAGGTCAGCTATATCAATGCGCATGGCACCTCTACGCCTGTGGGCGATGTTGGCGAGATTGAAGCGGTGCGCCGTGTCTTTGGCCAAGGCAGCACCCCACCGGTCAGCTCAACCAAATCTATGACGGGCCACGCACAAGGGGCCGCAGGCGCATTGGAAGCGATCTTCTGTCTGCTGATGTTGCAAGATGATTTTATCACCCCGTCGATCAATGTGCAGACATTGGACGAACGGCTGGACCCTGCTGAAATCGCCACCACACGTGTGGATAATGCAGGGCTCGATTCCGTCATGACCAACTCTTTCGGGTTTGGCGGCACCAACGGATCTATGATCCTCTCAAAGTACCAAGGTTAGGATCAAGAGTATGACTGGCATGTTAAGTGGTAAACGCGGTCTCATTATGGGGGTCGCGAACGAACGCTCCATCGCATGGGGTATCGCCAAAGCGATGGCAGGGGCGGGGGCTGAATTGGCCTTCACCTATCAGGGTGACGCCTTTGGCACGCGCCTGAAGCCGCTGGCCGAAAGCGTCGGATCGGATTTCATGGTTGATGTGGATGTCACCGACGATGCATCGTTGGACACAGCCTTTGAACAACTGGGCGCCCGCTGGCCGACGATTGATTTCGTGGTTCACGCCATTGCGTTTTCGGATAAATCCGAGCTGACAGGCCGTTTCTTGAACACCTCCCGTGCGAACTTCAAACACTCCATGGATATCTCGGCCTATAGCTTTATCGAGGTCGCCCGCCGTGCGCATCCGATGATGGTTGAAAACGGCGGCACGCTGCTGACCCTGACATATCAAGGCTCCAACAAAGTTGTGCCTAACTATAACGTCATGGGCGTTGCCAAGGCCGCGCTTGAAAGCGCCACGCGTTATTTGGCAAACGATCTGGGGCCAGAAGGCATCCGCGTTAATGCCATCTCACCGGGTCCGATGAAAACACTGGCAGGGGCTGCGATTGGCGGGGCGCGCAAGACGTATAAGCACACTGACATGAACGCTCCCCTTCGTGCGAACGCAACCTTGGAAGCTGTAGGTGGCACGGCTGTCTATCTGGCGTCAGACGCAGGCGCATGTACCACGGGTGAAATCATCCATGTGGACGGCGGATATCACGTGCTGGGAATGCCACAGGCCGAAAACCTCTGAGGCGCTTGCCCTTTTAATATATTGAACAGGCGCTGTTGAAAAACGGCGCCTGTTTGCTTTTGGGGGAGGGACCGTTGAGGTCAAACATCCCTGATGTTCATGCGAGGACCACAAGGCTGAACCTTCGCCCCGCATGTCAGATTTTATCCTAGTTTTGCCTTAGCAGCCTGCCGCTTTGTTTCCGGCCATACCGCCGGCAACTGCGCCTGCTGTGGTTAAGATTTCCTTGCCGTGCCCACCGCCCAGCTGTTTACCCAAAACCGCGCCAGCCACCGAGCCTGCTACGGTTGCGCCAACACATCCAACTTGCTTTTGTTGCTGTGGAGAGGAGCATGCCTGTAAAAGGACCATGCTGGTGAACAAAACTACAACGCTAACTGTTTTCATCGTTAATTACCTAGTTTGACGGGGCCAGATACACACTGGCCAAGGTTAGATATTTAGATAGAGTTGAAAGGAATACAAGAGGTTCGCTTTTGCGATAGTTTGGGTGAGAGTCGTATTGCATTGGAAACCAGAGTTTCTTGTCTGATCGTCCAAGCGGCCCTTATGTGTCGGTTGTGATATGGGAAGCCTGATGTATCGGCTGTTAGCTTGAAAATGTGCTAACAGCCGTTTTATGTGACATCACTCAGGTTGCCGCGCCCAAAGCCGTTTCAGGCGATATCGAGCGGCGGCAGAGATTTCACCACGTCATCGACGGCTTTCATCTGGATCAAAAACGGCTCCAGCTTGTCCAGCGGCAGGGCGCTTGGGCCGTCGCATAATGCTTCGTCAGGGTTTGGGTGCGCCTCAAGGAACAGGCCCGCAAGGCCGACACCCAGACCTGCGCGGCCCAGTTCGGCCACTTGGGCGCGGCGGCCCCCAGAAGCGGCACCGCCGGGGTCACGCATTTGCAGGGCATGGGTCACGTCAAAGATGATCGGTGCGTCGTTTGAGATATCGCGCATGGTGCGGATGCCCAGCATATCAACGACCAGATTATCATAGCCAAAACACGCACCGCGTTCGCACAGCATGATCTGGTCATTGCCACATTCGCGCAGTTTCTCAACGATGTTTTGCATCTGCGGGGGGCTGATGAATTGGGGTTTTTTGACGTTGATCACCGCGCCTGTCGCGGCGACCGCTGCAATCAGATCCGTCTGGCGTGCAAGGAAGGCAGGCACCTGAAGGATGTCACAGACTTCGGCCACAGGCGCACATTGTGCTTCGGTGTGGATGTCGGTGATCACCGGGACGTTGAATGTCTCTTTGATCTCTTGAAAAATCTTCAGCCCTTCTTCCATGCCGGGGCCACGGTAGCTGTGGATCGAAGAGCGGTTGGCTTTGTCAAACGAGGCTTTGAACACATAGGGGATGCCCAGTTTGGCGGTCACTTCCACATAGGTTTCGGCCACTTGCATCGCCAAATCACGGCTTTCCAGCACATTCATGCCGCCGATTAGGGTGAAGGGCAGGTCATTGCCAAGGGTCAGGTTTGCGACGTTAATATGGGTCATGGTGCGGTTCCTTCGTTTGGTGAAAGGGGCGTTATCTAAGGGGGGGCGTCTGCCAGAGCCAGACTTTCATGCCGCCGTGAGCAATGGCGGGGCCTTGGGGTTTCCACGGTAGGCCAGTTGCTTTGGCCAATGCGGGTTCTGAGGTCACAAGGGCCACGCGCCAGCCTTTAAAGCGGGTCAGCAGCGTTTTGCCCAATGTGCCATAGAGCGGGTAGAGAAGTTGTTTGTTGCCAATACGTGCGCCGTAGGGTGGGTTGACGATGACAAGGCCCGCAGGCCCGTCAGGGGGTGTCAGCTCGCCTGCTGCGTGGTTGGCAAAATGGGTGAATGCGTCCACGCCTGCGCGTTCGGCGTTGGCTTGCGCCATGCGCACGGCACCTGCGTCGCGGTCTGATCCGTAGAACTGCGCTGGGGGCTGCTTGGTGGGCACAGATTTCATCGCGTCAAAGGCGGCGGCGTCATAATTGGCCAGATGTTGGAACGCAAAGCTGCGCGTGCGACCGGGCAATAGGCCTGCGGCCACTTCGGCAGCTTCAATCGGGAATGTGCCTGAGCCGGACATCGGGTCAACAACAGGCTCCGTGCCTGTATACCCCGCCTGTCGCAACATCAGATAGGCCAGCGTTTCGCGCATGGGCGCTTTGCCCACGGCTTCTTTATGGCCACGCTTGTGCAGGCTTTCGCCAGAGGTATCGAGGCTGAACAACACATTGTTGTCGTCGATCCGCACTTTGAGGATCAGTTCCGCCTCGGGATCGAGGGTCATGCCGTGGGTGTCTGTCAGCGCCTTTTCGATCCGCTGTGTGGCGGCACCTGCGTGATAGATTTTGGAGGCTTTGGTGGTGACATGGACGCGCAGCGGCACATCGGTACGCAGCAATTCGCCAAAGGGAAATTTGCGGCTGCGTTTGTCCAGTTGCGCAAGGTGGAACGCCAAGAAGCCGCCGATGCGGGCCAGTACACGCGTGGCCCCGCGCAGCACCAGATTGGCACGCCAGACATCGGGCCAGCCGCCCTGAAACGTCACGCCACCCGGCACAGCCACAGCACCAGCAAAGCCGCGCTCAAGCGCTTCATCGCAGAGCAACTGCTCAAGGCCCGGAACGGTTACTAGAAATATTTCGAAGGTTTGGGGATCATTCATGAGGAGGGGTTTACTGGCTGCGCGTGCAAGCTGCACGTGGTTTTTGTGACAGGTGTCAAAATATGGCCGTTTTTGGCGGTTAGGCGGCTTGTATGACATTTACAGATACATACCGCGAAGAAATGCTGATCAACCGCCGCGCGCGGGCACGCAGGGCGCGTTTTCTGGGGCGGGCCATTGGCTTTGGTCTGACTGCTTGTTTTGTTGTGGCCTTACGTACCGAGCCACAGTTGCGGGCAGCCGTTCAAGATCTGGCTTTGGCCGCCATCGGCGGGACAGCGCAGCAAAGCGCAAACGGCATTGGGAATCCACAAGCCGCCGCAATCGACTCTCTTGGGTATGCGGCAGGTAGCGAGGAATCGTTGATGCTGGATCGGCTGGGCATCACTGGTGAGGCCCCTCGGGCGGCCCCCACATTAAGCAGGATGCCGCAAAGCCGTGTTAAGGTGAACAGGCCGGGGTCTGGTTGATACGATGATCAGGGGTGAGTGCGCTTGTTAAGAAACAAGAACCCCAGTGTGACAACGACTACGACCACTGCGATTGGAAGTTCCTCGCTGGGGCGGTCTGCTCCGGTGCCGCTGATCGCATATAACCAGATGTAATAGACAAGTGCTGAAATGGCTGAGATGGCGAACAGCAGTTTTGCCCGACCGGAGCCGATGAACAAAGCAGCCGCCCCCAACAGCCCGGCACCAGAGGCCACTGCAAAGGTCAGCCAAACCAAAGCAGGCGTGCCAGCGATCGCGGCGGCATGGGCTGTGGTGATGGTGCCTGCGCTTGCCGCTGCAGTTGTGTCCATCGAATAGGCTAGCCAGAATTGCAGCAGGCCAAACGCATACCAGATTATCCCGAGGATTGAGATTGCTTTGAGCCAGATAGGGGTGTTGAGAGGTAAGGTTGTCGAAGACATGTAAATTCCCTTTCATGGGGTGTTGGGGTGAACGAGTTAACCAAGTGGCCAGTTGTTGATGTTCTGGCTTTTCTTCGCAAACAGACCAAAAATTGGGGGCAATACCGCAACCATCCGTCCGGTGAACGCAGGCCGCCCTGTTTCACACAACGCCTTGAGGTTGGACGAGATAAAGCCTTGTGCGGATGCCATTTCCTTGAACAATTTGCCGCCTTCAATGGCGTTTTCGATGGTGAGCGTGAATTCGGTGCCATCGTCTTTTTCAACAAGCGTGTAGGTGACCTTGCAAGGTGGCTCGTCGATGTTGGTCATCTGAAATGTATGGGAATAGATGTGTGGCGGATCAAAGGCGATGACTTCGCCAACCACCATCGCCAACTTCTTGTTTGGATGTACCATGCGGTACTTTGCGCCTGCCTTGAGGCCATCCGTAGTTTGGCAAATGGAGCCAAAGAAAAATGGCAGCGCCTTGTCTGTCGCGACCAGTGTTGACCAAACCAGATCAATTGGCGCTTTGATAAACGTGCGGTTGATATTGGTCTTGGCGAAAACAGGCTCACTCATTGTCGTTATCCCTTGTTAACTTGCGCGCAGCCGTTTCGGCTGCGTGTTTGATAATATTTACGCGGTCGGCCCAATGGGCCGAATATGTGTCTGTCCATCGCTCATGGATGTCCTGAATGGGCATCGCGTTGAGGTAGAGCTTGCGCGACCGCCCATCCTTTTCGCTGATGATCAGGTTTGCTTTTTCCAGCACGGCCAGATGGTTCATCACGGCGATTCTGCTGACGTCAAAATTGCTGGCCAGCTTGCCAACGGTCAGCCCCGGTGTGGCGCGTACGTGATCCAGCATTGCCCGTCTGGTTGTGTGGGCAAGCGCGTGAAAGATCGAATCCATGTCATCATTAGTATTCATGTAATTACATTATTACATATAAGGATTTTGTCAATGGCCTGTGTTTGTCCTGTTGCCATGCCATCCGCATCGCCTACTCTGATCTGGTACAGGATTTGGGGTAAGGAGGAGCTAACGTGAAGGTCAGACAGGCGGTATTGGGCGACGCAGGTGAAATCTCTGAATTCTTGCAACAACTTGAAAAACAGGGTTTGAGAACGTTGCCAAGCGATGCTGCTTATGTGCGTAGTCATTACATTGATCATGCCGACAAAATTCAATGCGCTGTAGCGCTGGCTGAAGACGGCACAATTCTGGGCCTTCAAATTTTGAAGGTCGCGTCTGAGGGAAATGTATATGGTGTGACGGCGGGCTGGGGGATTATCGGAACCCATGTGCGGCCAAATGCGGCGCGGCGCGGGGTTGGGAAGGCGCTGTTTGTCGCCACCCATGCTGCGGCAGTGAAAGCGGAACTAGAGAATATAGATGCCTCGATCGGGGCGGCCAATGCAGGCGCGCTGTCCTTCTATGAAAGCATCGGGTTCCGGACCTACCGCACGCCAGAGGGCAAGGTCTGTAAATGCTTTGAGGTCACAGCCTGATCAGATCAAAACCACTGGCCGGGTTCCATCAACCCCAGATCAAGCAGTTGGCGTGAATGCCACTCGAACGCGGTTGAGTTGTGCCATTTGAACGTGTCGATTTCAAAACGGCTGCCTGGATTGGACCTGAGCGCTTTGGCGGTCCGGAATGAGCACACGGTGGCGGTGATGTTGTGGTGCCAAGGGCAGGCGTAAGTGTTGTACTCTTCATCCGAAAAGGTGTGGTCCTCGCGCAAGCGTAGGCCGGGGGCGGCGCGGAAAATCGCGATGCGGTCAATCTTGCGGCGCGCAGCGGGAACATGTTCTTCATAGCGCCAGCGCAATCCGCCATAGAAATCCAGTTGCCGGTCTTTGGGGTTACCGTCGTCGTCGGCATCTGGCCGTGCAAGCGCGTAATAGCCCGTCCGATCAAGATGGGCGTCCTCTAGCGAAACAGCGTGGGGGTGTGTGTGCAGATCATCGGCATAAAGGTCGATGATATAGGTGAGCATGGAATCGCGCCGCTCTTCTGTATGAAAGGCCAACATCTCGGTGATCGCACGGGTTTCGCAGAAGGGGTAGAAAAGGTATTCTGCATTATAGCAGTAAAACATCCACTGATTGGGGGCGGCCGCTATGATCGTGTTAATGGCCGTTTGCGTCGCCCCGTCGATGGTGGCGTCATAATCAATGCGGTGAACCGTTTCTTGCAAGTCACGCGGCAGGCTGAACATTGTGGGCATGAGCGCAAGCACATGTGTGAAACCCATTTGCAAATGATGCCGCAGGGTTGTGTCTACTTCCACATCATCTTCGACCAGCACAATTGCAATGGGTCCTTTTGTAAGGGCCGTGCGCTGGGATTTGATGAATTGGTCAAGTGAGGTGTACTGCATGTGATTGTTGAATATCCGGTCGAGCATCATTGGGTTCTGCAATAGAATCGGTTAAATTGGCGTGCATTGCAAGATGCTGCACACACTGATAGGCCGCGTTGCATCTCAATTCACACGTTCATCCGCAGGCGAACCTCATGTCCGATACAAAAACAGACACTCCGAAAAAGCTCTTTATCAAGACCTACGGCTGTCAGATGAACGTTTATGACAGTGAGCGTATGGCCGAAAGTCTTGAGGGCTATGTGCAGACTGACACTGCCGAAGATGCGGATATGATCTTGCTCAATACCTGCCACATCCGTGAAAAAGCTGCAGAAAAAGTGTATTCCGAATTGGGCCGCTTGAAGCCTCTGAAGGATTTAAAGCCAGATTTAAAAATCGGCGTGGCGGGATGTGTCGCGCAGGCAGAAGGTGCGGAAATCATGCGTCGCCAGCCTGCTGTTGATCTGGTTGTGGGGCCGCAATCTTATCACCGTTTGCCCCAGATGGAGGCGCGTTTGCGTGAGGGAAAGACCGCACTGGATACGGATTTCCCTGAAGAAGACAAATTTGCCCACCTTAAAGGCCGCACAGGGGCACGCCGTGCGCCGGCTGCGTTTTTGACGGTGCAAGAGGGCTGCGACAAGTTTTGTGCTTTTTGTGTGGTGCCTTATACACGCGGTGCCGAGGTTTCACGCCCTGCCGAACGGGTGCTGCGCGAAGCGCAAGAATTGGTGGAGCGCGGTGTGCGCGAAGTCACCTTGCTGGGGCAGAACGTTAATGCTTATCACGGTGATATGACGCTGGCGCAGTTGATCCGTGCCTTGGGCAAGATCGACGGGCTAGAGCGTATCCGCTATACGACCAGTCACCCCAATGACATGGATGATGATCTGATCGCCGCCCATGCGGACACCCCCAAGTTGATGCCTTATCTGCATTTACCCGTACAGTCCGGCTCTGACCGCATTCTCAAGCGGATGAACCGCAGTCACACGGCCGAAAGCTATCTGCGCCTGATCGAGCGTATCCGTGAAGTGCGTCCCGACATTATGATGTCTGGGGATTTTATTGTCGGGTTCCCAGAAGAAACCGAAGCCGATTTTCAGGCCACAATGGATTTGGTCGAGCAGGTGAATTACGGCTACGCCTATAGCTTCAAATATTCGACCCGTCCTGGAACGCCTGCTGCCTCACGGGCACAAGTTGACCCTGCCGAAGCTGACGAGCGTTTGCAGCGTTTGCAGGCTTTGATCACCCGCCAGCAGCGCGCGATCCAAGAAAGCATGGTAGGCCGCGACCTGTCTGTGCTGGTGGAGAAGGCGGGGCGCAACGCGGGGCAGATGTTGGGCAAGTCGGAATACCTGCATTCTGTACATATCGACAATTCAACCGCACAGATTGGCGATGTGGTGCCTGTTCGCATCACCCGTGCGATGACCAACTCTTTGACTGCCCGCGAGCTATAGGGCGTAGTGACCAGTCGCGATGAGCGTTGTTTCGGGCTGATTCAGGCGATGGGTCTAGAAAAGATGCGCTGGGGCCACATCAAATAGACATTTTGATCACTTAGGCCACCACATATGCCATATAGTCCTTTCCTCGGCGGATAGTTTTGCCTAACCTGTGAGGATGTGAAGGATATTTTGGGTGCGCTGCCGCATATTGAATTTCCTTCGGGGGAACAACATAAGGAGAGAAGCTGTGGCAAACACACTTTTCAAAACACTGCGCGTAGCCGCAGGCGCGGCGTTGGTTGCTGCTCTGGCGCTTCAGGGCGCTGCAGTACAAGCACAATCATCGAGCCAAGGAGGCCGCGATCGCGGTCAATATATTCCAACGATCTGGGTCGATCCCGATGGGTGCGAACACTGGGTGATGGATGACGGTGCCGAGGGTTACATGACCCCGCACACAAACCGTCAAGGTATCCCTGTTTGCCGTCGTGGTAACGTCTGCGGCGTTCTGCAAAGCGATCAGTTCTTTGCGACGGACAGTGCGCGGATTTCTCAGGGCGGCAAGGCGCGTCTTCGTGACTTCTTCTCCAAAACTGGCGCAGTAAGCTATATCATCACGGGACACACAGACAGTCGTGCCTCCGATGAGTACAACATGCGCCTGTCGCAAAATCGCGCAAATTCAGTTGCAAAGATCGCCCAATCAACGGGTGTCCGCATTGCTGATGTTCGTGGCTATGGCGAACGTATGCCCGCAGCATCCAATGCCACATCCGCAGGCATGGCAAAGAACCGCCGTGTCGAAATCATCTGTATTCGTTAAGGAAGCAAGCACATGAAAATTCTTAAAATCTCTACGCTTGTCGCCCTCCCGCTGGTTCTGGCTGCTTGTTCGGGCGGCTATAACCCTGACAAAAGCGTTGACCGTGGTTTTGACCGCAAACACCTGAGCCAGCTTCAGGCGGGTATCTGGGTTGACCCCAACGGCTGTGACCACTGGATCATTGATGATGGTCTTGAGGGATATCTCTCGGCGCGTCTGGATAAATTCGGCAAGCCGGTTTGTTCTGGTGTCGCAGAGCCAACCAGAACCGTTGGTGACTTTAAGCGCGGTAGCGTATTCAAGGATCCAAACTAATTTTGGGTAAACCAAAAAACTGTCTAAAGGGGCCGTGGTGTTTTGCATCGCGGCCCTTTTTACGTCTTGCCTATGGCAATCCGGCTCGCTGCTCCCTATCTCGGAATCTCTATCGCCTGAAAGGATTTAACTTTGCCCTCATCAGATCTGCCAACGCCTGAAACCGGTCCGCCGGGACCTGTGCTTGAGTTCTCCGATAATCGGCTGTTAATCGACCTATGTGGCCCGTTTGATCAACATCTGGCGGCAATTGAAAAAGCGTTGGAAGTGCAAATTGTGCGCCGTGGCAATTTTCTAACATTGCTGGGCGAGCCGCAGAGCACTGAAACTGCGGCACAAGTTTTGCAATCGCTTTACGCGCGTTTGGAAGGCGGGCGCGGGGTTGAGCCCGCGGATGTAGATATGGTTCTGCGCATGGGATCATCTGCTGAGGGCACAGGTGTGCGTGCAGGTGATCAGATTGAGATGCCGATCAGCGGCGGCATAGAAATCCAGACCCGCAAAAAGCGGGTAGAGCCGCGCACCGAAGCGCAAAAAGCCTATGTGCAATCGTTGTTTGAAAATGAACTGGCTTTTGGCATCGGGCCTGCGGGGACGGGCAAGACCTATCTGGCTGTGGCTGTTGGCGTGTCGATGTTTCTCTCTGGCAAAGTTGATAAAATCATCCTCAGCCGCCCCGCCGTTGAGGCGGGCGAGCGGTTGGGTTTTTTACCCGGTACGCAGGACGAAAAAATCGATCCCTACATGCAGCCGCTTTATGATGCGCTGAATGATTTTTTGCCGGGGAAACAGTTGGCTAAGCTGCGCGAAGAAAAAACGATCGAGATCGCGCCACTGGCCTTTATGCGGGGGCGCACATTGTCTAACGCTTTTGTGGTGTTGGATGAGGCGCAAAATGCGACCACCATGCAAATGAAGATGTTCCTGACCCGTCTGGGCAAAGGATCACGCATGGTGATCACAGGTGACCGTACCCAGATCGATTTGCCACGCGGGCAGGCATCGGGACTTGCCGATGCGGAGCGGTTGTTAAAAACGATCCCCAAGATTGGCTTTAACTACTTTACCTCAAAAGACGTGGTGCGTCACCCGCTGGTGGCCGCGATCATCGAAGCCTACGAAGCCGAAGCCGAGCGTGCGCTCAACCGAGATGTATAGGCAGCATGGACGCGCTTGATATCGTTTTTGAGGCCGGTGCTTGGAGCACGGACGAGTTTACTCCGCTGGCGCAAGGGGCAGTGATTGCTACCTTGCGCCATATGGCGCTTGAGGCTGACGCCTGCGAGATCACGCTTCTTGCCTGCGATGATGCACGTATTGCTGAGTTAAACGCAGAATTCCGCGGCAAACCAACGGCCACAAATGTGCTCAGTTGGCCAGCGCAGCCCGTTGCGCCCCCGTCTGAGGGGCAAGCACCACCAGCAGTTGAACGCGGGTTTGATGACATGTTTGAATTGGGCGACATCGCCCTCAGCTATGAGACGTGTGCACGTGAGGCTGCCGAATCAGGCAAACCCTTCAGTGACCATCTGACGCATCTGATTGTGCACGGAGTGTTACATTTACTCGGCTATGATCATGAAACTGACGGCGATGCAGCGCTTATGGAGGGGTTGGAGGTTGAAATTCTTGGTAATCTCGGGCTGGATGACCCATATAGCGTTGATATTATACCAACAGGCGTCCATTAGGCCGCCGCTTCTAGAGACAGGACCCAATGGGCGACACTGACGGACCATCTAACGCTGCGCAGAGCGCGCAGGATTTTTTCGCTTCCGAAGACGATAACACGCAAGAAACCGGCAAGAGTGGCTTTTTCAGCCGCGTCATCGGTGCGCTTAGCCCTTCTGAAAATGTTGATGACACTTCGATCGCCACAAGTAATGGCGAACACGGAACCACAGGCATGGGTAACTTGCGCCGCATGCGCGTGGATGATGTGATGATCCCCAAGGCGGATATTGTAGCGGTTTCTGTGACCTCCACGATGGACGAACTGGTGGATGTCTTCAAAGACAGCGGCATGACGCGGTTGCCAGTCTATGATGGCACATTGGATACACCTGTCGGGTTGGCGCACCTTAAAGATTTGGCGCTGAAATTCGGCTTTAACGGAACCGCAAAGGATTTTGACCTTTCGGCAGTGATACGCCCGCTGGTTTTTGTGCCGCCCTCCATGACAATCGGTGTTTTGCTGACCAAAATGCAAGCGGAGCGGCGACATATGGCGCTGGTCATTGACGAATACGGTGGCGTGGATGGGCTTGTGACCATCGAAGATTTGATCGAACAGGTGATCGGTCAGATCGAGGATGAACATGACGTTGAAGAAGGCGACTATTTCTCCGAGGAAAAGCCGGGCCAATATCTGGCACTGGCTAAAACACCCCTTGCGGATTTCGAAAACGAGGTGGGTTTTTCACTTACGGATCATGACGATGTGGATGAAGAAGAAATTGACACGCTCGGCGGTTTGGTGGTGATGCTTTCTGGTCGCGTGCCCGCGCGCGGCGAGGTGGTGGTGCATCCCAATGGCCCCGAATTCGAAGTGATGGATGCCGATCCGCGTCGGATCAAACGTTTGCGCGTGCGAATGAACGCAACGCCAGCGCAATGATGTCGGCTCGCAAACGATGGTTGATACTCCTCGTGTTGGGGGCATTGGCTGCGATGGGGCAAGCGCCCTTTGATTTGCCGTTGGTGATGATCGTTGCGATGGCGGCAGCGGTGGTTGTTTTCAATGCGACCGCCTCAACCTCGCGTACCGCAGCGGCTTGCGGCTTTGCCTTCGGGTTTGGCTATTTTGCTGTGGCCCTCCACTGGATTGTTTCGCCTTTTTTAGTAGATGCCGCGACCTATGGTTGGATGGCCCCTTTTGCTGTGATGTTTATGGCGGCAGGGGGCGCGGTATTCTGGAGCATTGGCTTTTGGGCGGCGCGCCGCCTGTCTTCGGGGGGCTGGGCGCTTGTGCCGTGTTGGGCTGGCGTGGAAGTATTGCGCGCCTACATCCTTACGGGGTTTCCATGGGCCAGTCCTGCGCAAGCGATGGTTAATGTCTTGCCCGGCCAGTCTCTTGCGTTGATCGGTCCGCATGGCCTCAACCTGCTGATTTTTGCTGTGGTGGTTGGGCTTGCTGGCCTCAGTGGGCGCGGGTGGGGGATGCGGATTGCGGCGCTAGTGCCTGTTGTCCTGCTTATGTTCATTCCTCCAATGAATGGTAAGGCTCCGTTGTCCGATACTGTGCTGCGCCTGGTGCAGCCGAATGCGGCCCAAAAGGACAAGTGGAACCCCGATATGATCAGGGTGTTCTATGAGCGCCAACTGGCCTTTACCGCGGCCCGCCCTGAGACAAAAAAAGAACCTGATGCTGTCATCTGGCCGGAAACGGCTATTCCATGGAACCTGAACGACAGCGGTGTTGTGCTGGAAGAAATCAGCGCCGCTGCGGGGGGCGTGCCCGTTGTTTTGGGGGCGCAGCGCCGTGACGGACTGCGCTATTTTAACGCGCTGGCGTTACTGGGGTCACAAGGCCAAGTGCTTCAAACCTATGATAAACATCACTTGGTGCCTTTCGGAGAATACATGCCTTTGGGCGATCTGGCTGCCCGTTTCGGGATTTATGGCATGGCATCACAAAACGGTGCAGGATTTACTGCAGGACCGGGGGCGCAGTTGATGGACTTGGGACCCGTTGGCCGTGCTTTGCCGCTGATCTGTTACGAAGCCGTTTTTCCCGATGACGTAAATGCGGCGCCGACGCGGCCTGATTTTATCATTCACGCCACTAATGATGCGTGGTTTGGTCCCTTTGCCGGGCCGCAACAGCATCTGGCACAGGCGCGGATGCGTGCGATTGAGCAGGGCTTGCCTGTTGCCCGTGCTGCGAACACAGGCATCTCTGCCATGATCGACCCATATGGCCGCGTGCTGGATCGTATCGGAATGGGGCAGGCAGGTTATCTTGATGCTGCACTGCCACTTCCGCTGGCGCCAACGTTGTATAGTCGCACGGGGGATGTACCGGCTGTTGTGTTGTTGGTTTTGCTTTTAGGCGCTTTGGCATTGCGTAATTTTGGGGTAACCCGCGAAATACGGGAATAGTGATTGACCTGCAACGCAGGGAAGCCTAATCGGTTTGGGTTGCACCACAACGGCTTCCTGACGTGGTGCTTTAATTCATTGGAGCACTTTCATGTCCCGCAAATCATATATTTTCACTTCGGAATCCGTTTCTGAGGGCCACCCCGATAAGGTCTGTGATCGGATCAGCGATGCAGTACTCGACGCATTTCTGGCAGAAGAGCCCGAAGCACGCGTTGCCGCCGAGACTTTTGCCACGACCAACCGCGTTGTGATTGGTGGAGAGGTCGGCCTATCGGATAGCGCCAAGCTACGCGATTACATGGGCAAGATTGAGGGTATTGCACGCGCCTGTATCAAAGATATCGGATACGAGCAGGACAAGTTCCACCACGAGACTGTAGAAGTCACGAACCTGCTGCACGAGCAGTCGGCGCATATCGCGCAGGGTGTCGATGCTGCTGCGAATAAGGATGAGGGCGCTGGCGATCAGGGCATCATGTTTGGCTATGCAACCGATGAAACGGATGTATTGATGCCCGCGCCTCTGCACTATGCACATGCCATTTTGCGCCGTCTTGCGGAGGTGCGCAAAGACGGTTCCGAGCCGACATTACGCCCTGACGCAAAGTCCCAGCTTTCGGTGCGCTATGAAGATGGAAAACCTGTGGGTGTGACTTCGATTGTGTTGAGCACTCAGCATGCAGATGCATCTCAAACCAGCGCAGACATTCGCGACATCGTAGAACCGTATATTCGCGAAGTTCTGCCCGATGGCTGGATCACGGATGCAACTGATTGGTGGGTGAACCCGACGGGTACATTTGTGATTGGCGGACCAGATGGTGATGCGGGCCTGACAGGGCGCAAAATCATTGTGGATACCTATGGTGGTGCGGCCCCGCATGGCGGCGGTGCTTTCTCGGGTAAAGACCCGACAAAAGTTGACCGTTCTGCGGCCTATGCCGCGCGGTATCTGGCGAAAAATGTTGTTGCGGCTGGGCTTGCGTCAAAGTGCACAATTCAGCTGAGCTATGCCATCGGCGTTAGCAAACCCTTGTCGATCTATTGCGATACATTTGGCACTGGTGAAGTGGATGCAGAAGCGATCGAACGCGCAATTGGGCAGGTCATGGACCTGACACCACGCGGTATTCGCACCCATTTGCAACTGAACAAGCCGATCTACCAGCGTACTGCGGCCTATGGTCACTTTGGTCGCGCACCAGATGCGGATGGCGGGTTTAGCTGGGAACGCACGGATATCGCAGAGGCGCTCAAGTCAGCTCTTTAATGCCGAGGGCGTGATCTATCGCGTTTCGCGTTAAATTTGAATCACCTAACGTTGGCTGAAACAATAGATTTCAACGCGTTAGGTGATGCCCGTGGAAATCAATTGAACTCGAAACGCTTTAGTCGGGCCGCCGTCGGAAAATCACGGGTGGTTTGACGGATTTCGTCTGGGGTGGTTTGGCGTTTTTGGAGGCGGGGAGCTTCGACGGCACACGTGCGTTGATGCTGGCAGTCAGCGAGGGGCGCAGGCCGCGTGCTGGTGGTATCGTTGGTCTGGCTGATTCTTTAGGTTTGCCTTCGTGGTCCAAGAAATCCAAAAACACCCATAGACGGCGCAATGTCACTCCGATGGTTTCAATACGCTCAAGCGCATTTGGGTGAGGCAATTGATCCATGTCGTGCAGAATCTGCATTTCACGAATCTCGCGCATCATTTGGCCTACGATGGGCTTGATGTCTTGCACGTATCCGCTGGAACGGTTGTCAGTCGGCTCAGAGGCCGCATTTCTATAGTCTTCATGGCGTGCGACACCTCCAAATTGTTTCGCCTTGGAGTAGGCGCTCTCGATCGCTTGGAGGAGGGTTTCCAGCGACATCGCCTCTATTGTGATGAAGGCGCCGAAACCTGATCCAAAAGCCTGAATCGTTGTATCAGGCTGGTTGCATTCAGCAATCATGATCGTTGACGCGTTTTGATTTGTACGGTTGGTACGGATGAGCATATTTGCGGCCAAACCCGTGCCGTCGGGCAGATTGTTCGCTACGAAAATACAATCAAATTTTTCATGCGCGATTTTTTGGCGCATGGTTTTAATATTGTCTACTTCAGTGATCGCGTTGGCGACACCAAGCTTGCGAAGCAACCCTTTCACGTGCAGGCGATTAGACGGCTGGGAATCTACAATCAGGACCTTGGCGTGCATTGCTGCCAAGGTGGGCTGCTGGCCTTCTGGTGTAGATATTTTCGCCTGTTGGACCATCTGTCGCTCCTGCCATGTGGGTGCCTAGAGCAAATCTATATGGAAAAGACTTAACAATTGGTCACTGACAGGGCATTGCAGCGCCGCATTATCCCCGCTACATCCGCATTTATGAGCATGCCAACCAGACCCCGCCGCAACTTTTATGGCCGCCTCAAGGGCCACAATCTCAAGCAATCCCAAAAGGATTATCTTGACGAAGACCTGAGCGCATTGTCACCCGGCCCGGTGGATTGGGAGGCGAACCCCTCACGCACGATGTTAGACCCCGATGCAATGTTCGGTGGAAAACCAGCGTGGCTTGAGGTCGGCTTTGGTGGCGGTGAACATATGGTGCATCAGGCGGCCACAAACCCTGATGTGGGGATCATTGGCTGTGAACCCTATATCAACGGTGTGGCGATGCTGCTGGGTAAAATCCGCCGTGCGGGTGTCGAGAACGTCAAAGTTCACCCCGGTGATGTACGGGATATGTTCGACGTGCTGCCGGCCGAAAGCATCTCAAAGGCATTTCTACTTTACCCTGATCCATGGCCCAAGACCCGCCATCACCGCCGCCGTTTCGTGACCGAAGAGCATCTGGTCCCGCTTCACGGCGTGCTAAAACCCGGAGCCATTTTCCGCGTTGCGACGGACATCGAAGACTATGTGCGTCAAACGTTGGAAGAAGTGCCGCGTTACGGGTTCGAATGGTTGGCAGAGCGCCCCGAGGATTGGCGCAAGCCGTGGGATGACTGGATTTCCACCCGCTATGAACAAAAAGCACTGCGCGAAGGCCGTGTGCCGCATTACTTGACGTTCCGGCGGATCTGAAGCGGTACGGGCTGCTGCCAAAAGCGCCTGCATCCCATGGACCAGCTAGGGCTTGCAGGTTAGAACAGTTCAGAATGCAAAATGAGGGCGCTTTTATGTCGGGCCACGGTGATCCTATTCCAATGACGTCAACTGCCTGCGGGCCGTTGAAAGGCACGGCAAATGTGCCGGGTGATAAATCCATTTCTCACCGCTCACTGATTTTTGGCGCAATGTGCATAGGTGAAACAACGATCACTGGCCTTCTTGAGGGCCAAGACGTGCTGGACACCGCCGCAGCGATGCGGGCTTTTGGCGCAGAGGTGACAGACCTTGGCGGCGGCAACTGGTCGGTGCGCGGTGTTGGTGTGGGGGGCTTTGCAGAACCCTCAGGCGTCATTGATTGCGGGAACTCTGGCACAGGTGTGCGCCTGATCATGGGCGCTATGGCGACCCAACCGATCACGGCAACCTTTTCAGGTGATGCAAGTTTGAACAGCCGTCCCATGGCACGTGTCACAGACCCGCTAGCGCTATTTGGCTGCCAGACAGTGGGCCGTACGGGCGGGCGTTTGCCGATGACGCTGGTTGGCGCACGTGAGCCTGTGCCTGCGCGTTATGTGGTGCCTGTGCCGTCCGCACAGGTAAAGTCCGCTGTCCTGCTGGCAGGGCTGAATGCCCCCGGTCAGACGGTCGTGATTGAAAAAGAAGCCACACGCGACCACACAGAGCGGATGCTGGAAGGCTTTGGCGCGGAAATAACCGTGCGTGAAACCGATGAGGCCCGTGAGATTACCCTGACGGGTCAGCCCGAGCTGAAGGCGCAGCACATCGAAGTGCCGCGTGATCCTTCCTCGGCTGCATTTCCTGTCTGTGCGGCATTGATTGTACCGGGTTCGGATGTCTTGGTGCCGGGGATCGGGTTGAACCCCACACGCGCTGGCCTGTTTACCACCCTGCGTGAAATGGGCGCTGATCTGACCTATGAGAACGAGCGCATCGAGGGTGGCGAGCCTGTTGCCGATTTGCGCGCTAAATTCTCACCGGACATGCATGGGATCGAGGTGCCACCGGCGCGCGCCGCCAGTATGATCGATGAATATCCGATCTTAAGTGTTGTGGCTTCTTACGCGCAAGGTCAGACTGTGATGCGCGGTGTGCGTGAATTGCGCGTCAAGGAGAGTGACCGGATTGACGCGATGGCGACGGGGCTGCGGGCCAATGGCATCACCGTTGAAGATGGCGAAGACTGGTGGATTGTTACGGGGGCAGGCCACGGTAATGTCACAGGCGGTGCCACTTGCGCCAGCCACCTTGATCACCGGATTGCCATGTCTTTTTTGATCCTTGGTATGGCTGCCAATGCTCCCGTTAGAGTGGATGATGGCGGCCCAATTTCCACGTCTTTCCCGATATTTGAACCGTTGATGACGACATTGGGTGCCAATGTGACCCGCGAAAAAACTAATTTGAAAGGGTGATTATGCAAAATGGATTTACAGTTGCAATTGATGGGCCAGCCGCAGCAGGCAAGGGCACAATCTCCAAGGCCGTAGCGGCGCATTTCGGCTTTGCGCATCTAGATACAGGGCTGCTCTATCGTGCGGTTGGCGCCAAGGTCTTGGCGGGTAAGGACGCTACTGAGGCGGCGCAAACGCTTATCGTAGAAGATCTGGAAGACGACAGCCTGCGCACATCCGAAGTGGCACAAGCGGCCAGCAAGGTTGCTGTGATTGCGGATGTCCGTGCTGCCTTGCTGGACTTCCAACGCAGCTTTGCTGCACGTCTGGGCGGTGCAGTCTTGGACGGGCGTGATATCGGAACGGTGATATGCCCCGAAGCGGCCGTAAAGCTGTTTGTCACGGCCAGCGCCGAGGTCCGTGCGCAGCGGCGTTTTGCAGAGCTGTCAGGCAAAGGCCATGCAGATACGTTTGAGCAGGTTTTGGCAGATGTACAGGCACGTGACGCACGCGATGCCGACCGCGTCGAAGCGCCCATGCGGCCAGCGCAGGACGCCATTTTAATCGATACCTCCGAGTTGTCGATTGAACAGGCCGTTGCCGAGGCGATTACCGCTGTGCAAGCCAAGCGCGACTGATTGCGGCCATAGGGCATAACAGTCGTTGAGAAACGGCTAATACGCGCTTCGCCGCATTTGGGTAAGTTAAGCTCTGACCTTGTCGATTGCGCGAAATTGCTTTGCCCTTTTGCGGGGGGGGGCAGGGAAGTCCGTCGCGTGCTTTGAAGGGCCCGAGTTTTTTCAATCTGTAGAACTAGAAAACAGTGTTTTCTTTGGTGAATAAAAAGGATTACGATCAGAGCTTGTATTGCTTAAGCGGGATCGGTCGTTATGCCATTTATTATTCTCATTCTGTCTGCCCTTGGCGGCGCGCTCTGGTTTTGGGCGCGCAATAATCCGCGTGACGCGATTAACGCAGCGCAAGATGCTGTGACAACGATCAAAAACGCCCCCAGACGTTTGGCATTCAGGCGGCAAACCAATGAACATCCGGTTGAAGGAATAGACGATTCCCGCATTGCTATCGGCGTCATGGCGCAAGCCTTTATTGAGCTGGATGATCTGCCGACCAAAGACCAACGTGAACACCTGAATGCGATGCTGAAGTCAAAATTGTATTGCTCAAGTGACGAAGCGCAGGAAATTCTGGTGCTGAGCAGATGGCTGATTGATCAATGCAAAGGGCCCGCACAAGCGATTCCGCGGGTTGCCCGACGGCTGTATAAACTAGAGGGCGATAAGTCTTGGACCGTTTTACAAGAAGTTCTGGCGGAACTTGTTGAGGGGGAGCTATCCTCCAAGCAAATTGGCGCTATTGATGACATTCGTCTGGCCTTGCGTAAGTGACGGGCTGGGCGTGATGGCATCCACTGTTTGCTGATCAACACATGGCTCAGCCCTTGCCACCTCGCTCACACTCCTTTATATGCGCGGTTGTCTAAGGGGCGGATACACGCACCGGGCACGATAAATCAGGCAGGGTCGGACATATCCGGCCCTCTTTGTGTATCGTGGTCGGTTTTTTCCTCCCGAGGTCCAATTTTCATTCAAGACCGGCGGAGACAACCGCACGGCCAGATACAACATATCAAAGGATACGATACGCTACATGGCGAATATGATGGACGAGTTTGAAGCACTCTTGAACGAAAGCTTCGAAATGGACACGCCCGATGAGGGTTCTGTTGTCAAAGGTAAGGTTATCGCGATCGAAGCGGGCCAAGCCATTATCGACGTAGGCTACAAGATGGAAGGCCGCGTCGAGCTTAAAGAATTTGCCGAACCAGGCGAAGCTCCCAAAGTTGAAGTCGGCGACGAAGTCGAAGTGTTCCTGCGTCAAGTAGAGAACTCCAAAGGCGAAGCTGTTATCTCTCGTGAGATGGCGCGCCGTGAGGAAGCTTGGGACCGTCTGGAGAAAGCCTACGCTGCTGAAGAGCGCGTTGAAGGTGCGATCTTTGGTCGTGTTAAAGGCGGCTTTACTGTTGATCTGGGCGGCGCTGTTGCGTTCTTGCCGGGCTCTCAGGTTGATGTACGCCCCGTGCGCGATGCTGGCCCATTGATGGGTCTCAAGCAGCCGTTCCAGGTTCTGAAAATGGACCGTCGCCGTGGTAACATCGTTGTATCGCGCCGTGCGATCCTCGAAGAATCACGTGCAGAACAGCGTGCCGAAGTCATCGGTAACCTTACCGAAGGCCAAGAAGTTGACGGCGTGGTCAAGAACATCACCGAATACGGTGCATTTGTTGACCTTGGCGGCGTAGACGGCTTGTTGCACGTAACAGACATGGCATGGCGTCGTGTAAACCACCCGTCCGAGATCCTGACAATTGGCGAGACCATCAAGGTTCAAGTCATCAAGATCAACAAAGAGACACACCGTATCTCCCTCGGTATGAAGCAATTGCAAGAAGATCCATGGGATGTTGTTGCTGCGAAATACCCACTGGAATCCTCACACACTGGCCGCGTGACCAACATCACCGATTACGGCGCCTTTGTTGAGCTGGAGCCAGGTGTTGAAGGTCTGGTTCACGTTTCAGAAATGTCTTGGACAAAGAAAAACGTACACCCAGGCAAAATCGTGTCTACTTCACAAGAAGTCGAAGTCATGGTTCTGGAAATCGATGGCGCCAAGCGTCGCGTTTCCCTTGGTCTGAAACAGACCATGCGCAACCCATGGGAAGTGTTTGCAGAAACACACCCTGAAGGCACAGAAGTTGAAGGCGAAGTCAAAAACATCACCGAATTCGGTCTGTTTGTTGGTCTTGCCGGCGACATCGACGGCATGGTTCACCTCTCTGATCTCTCATGGGACCAGCGCGGCGAAGAAGCGATCCAAGATTACCGCAAAGGTGATATGGTTCAGGCCGTTGTCTCCGAAGTTGACGTTGAGAAAGAGCGTATCTCGCTCTCCATCAAAGGTGTCGGCGGTGACAAATTCGCAGAAGCAGTGGGCGGCGTGAAGCGCGGTTCTGTTGTGACTGTGGCTGTGACTTCCATCGAAGAAGGCGGCATCGAAGTTGAATATGAAGGCATGAAAGCCTTTATCCGTCGCTCCGATCTGTCCCGTGACCGTGCCGAGCAGCGCCCAGAGCGCTTCTCAGTTGGCGACAAAGTTGATGTGCGCATCACCAATGTCGACGCAAAAGCACACCGTCTGGGCGTCTCAATCAAGGCGCGTGAAATCGCTGAAGAAAAAGAAGCCGTGGAACAGTATGGTTCCTCCGACTCGGGTGCATCGCTTGGCGATATCCTCGGTGCGGCGCTGAAATCCAGCGACGACTAATAGGGCAGGGCTTTGGCCCGCTCTGTAAAGAATTGGCCCCGTGCAGTGATGTGCGGGGCCTTTTTTGTTCCGAATCGGGTTTTGAGCCTGAGTTGTAAATGGTGAGGTTGGGGCGCAAATTGGCATAAACCCCATGAAAACCCCAAAAATATGAAGTGGTTTTGCGCTAAGGCTACGAAAACGCGATGTTTTTGGTTGTTTCAATTGCGTTTCGCAGGCTAGGCTGTTTCCCATAGTGTTAAATTAGTTGCGCAATATGCGGGGGAGAAAAGAATGATCCGGTCAGAGCTTGTCCAGAAGATCGCAGATGATAATCCACATCTATATCAACGTGATGTAGAGCGTATCGTGAACACTATATTTGATGAGATAACGACAGCCATGGCGCGGGGCGACCGTGTTGAGCTGCGCGGTTTTGGCGCCTTTTCAGTCAAGAAGCGCGATGCCCGTGTTGGCCGCAATCCGCGCACTGGTGAGACTGTCAATGTCGAAGAAAAACATGTACCGTTCTTCAAAACGGGGAAATTGCTCCGTGATCGGCTAAACGGGAATACCTAATGCGCTACGTCCGCTATCTATGCATCGCCATCTTCGCGGTGGCCTTAATCTCTGTTGCTTTGGCAAACCGTGGGTTGGTGTCTTTGCAAGTGCTTCCGACAGAATTGTCGGGCCTGTTTGCGATGAATCCTTCCATCCAGCTGCCACTGTTTGTTGTCATTCTGGGCAGCATTTTGGCGGGACTTCTGGTGGGTTTTGTCTGGGAGTGGATTCGCGAATACGGCGAGCGTGCGGAAGCCGCCAAACAAGCACGCGAAATGCGCCGCTTGCAACGTGAGATCGAAAAGCTGAAAGCAGAGAAACATCAGGGCAAAGACGAAGCTTTGGCGCTGCTGGAAAAAGCAAGTTAAGTTAGCAACATGCCAAGCGACATTGCAGTTAAGATATGCGGATTGCGCACTCACGCAGACATTGCCGCGGCAGCCGAGGCTGGCGCGCGCTATGTTGGGTTTGTGTTTTTTCCGAAATCGCCCAGAAACATTGAGATGTCAGATGCCGCCGTTCTGGCCGCACAGGCTCCCATAGGTCTGTGCAAGGTCGCCCTGACGGTCAACGCCGATGATGCCTTCTTGGATGCGCTGACGGCGGCTGTGCCGCTGGATATGTTGCAACTGCACGGCAGCGAATCGGTAGAGCGTGTGGCGGAAGTGAAAGCGCGTTATGGCTTGCCTGTAATGAAGGCCATCGGCGTGGCTGAACGCGCCGATCTTGCCCAGCTTGATCTTTATTCTGGGGTCGCGGATCAAATCTTGGTTGATACCAAAAAGCCCAAAGGCAGCGATCTGCCCGGCGGTAATGGCCTGACCTTTGATTGGAACCTGCTGTCGCGCCGTGTCTGGCGCTGTCCATGGATGCTGGCAGGGGGGCTGACCCCGCAAAATGTGGCCGAGGCGATCAAACGCACGGGCGCACAGCAGATTGATTTGTCGTCAGGTGTAGAGAGCAGCCCGGGTGTCAAAGACCCTGCGCTGATCCGTACCTTTATTCAGGCTGCACGCGACGCCTGACATAGACGATCTTTACCATTGGCCGCAGGGGCGATACTGCTGAACCCAACTTTATCCGAGAGGCACACGCGCAATGGCAGACGATCTTTTGAACAGCTTTATGACCGGCCCTGACGAAAATGGCCGTTTTGGTGATTTTGGTGGGCGTTTCGTTTCTGAAACCCTGATGCCACTGATCCTTGAGTTGCAGGACGAGTACGAAAAAGCCAAAACCGATGCGAGCTTCTGGGCCGAGATGGATGACCTGTGGGAACATTACGTTGGTCGCCCCAGCCCACTTTACCACGCTGAACGCCTGACCGAAGAACTTGGTGGCGCTAAAATCTATATGAAGCGTGACGAGCTGAACCACACAGGCGCGCATAAAATCAACAACGTGTTGGGCCAGATCATCCTTGCCCGCCGCATGGGTAAAAAGCGCATCATCGCTGAAACAGGCGCAGGCCAGCACGGTGTTGCCACGGCAACTGTCTGTGCAAAGTTCGGCCTGAAATGTGTGGTCTATATGGGCGCCCACGATGTTGAGCGTCAGGCCCCTAACGTTTTCCGCATGCGCCTGCTGGGCGCAGAGATTATCCCTGTCACGTCAGGCCGTGGTACGCTCAAGGATGCGATGAACGATGCAATGCGCGACTGGGTGACCAATGTGCGCGATACCTTCTATTGCATCGGGACAGTGGCAGGCCCGCACCCGTATCCCGCCATGGTGCGCGATTTCCAAGCGATCATCGGCAAAGAAGTCCGCACCCAGATGGAACGCGCCGAAGGCCGTTTGCCTGACACGCTGGTGGCAGCGATCGGTGGCGGCTCTAACGCAATGGGTCTGTTCTTTCCGTTCCTTGACGACAAAGCGGTGAACATCATCGGTGTTGAGGCGGGCGGCAAAGGTGTGACGGCCAAGATGGAGCATTGCGCCTCTCTGACTGGCGGCCGCCCCGGTGTATTGCATGGCAACCGCACCTATTTGCTGCAAGACGATGATGGCCAAATCCTCGAAGGCTTTTCCATCTCTGCGGGTCTTGATTACCCCGGTATCGGGCCAGAACACGCATGGCTGCATGAGATTGGCCGCGCCAAATATGTTGCGATCACCGATGTCGAAGCACTGGCGGCGTTCCAGAAATGTTGTGAGCTGGAAGGGATCATTCCCGCGCTTGAGCCGTCTCATGCGTTGGCCCATGTGATCAAGATCGCGCCGACCTTGCCCAAAGATCACATCATTTGCATGAACATGTGTGGCCGCGGCGACAAAGACATCTTTACCGTCGCGCGTGCGTTGGGTTTTGAGATGGGCGAATTCGCTTAATATCATCGCGGGCAGGGGCGCTACGCCCCTGCCATGCGGCCTTAGCGGGTCAGTTCCAGAATATCAAAATCGCTCTCTAACAGGGGCGCAGGGAACAACAGGCGGGCGCGGGTGTCTGATATCCGCTCAAACACCGCCACGTCGGGTGATATGGTGCCTGTCCCCTCAAAATCAGGTGCCAAATCTCCATAGCTTTGGGGTTGCTCGCTCGAGACATATCCAACCCCCAGATAGACCGCCCGCCCATTCCGCATTTCGATGCGACCAGAGGTACGCTGTGATCCTGTCAGCTTTTGAAAGGTGATGCCGGTGATGTCTAACGCCATGCTGCATTTGAAATTGCTATAGACCACCAGTTGCGGTGATCCGCCTAGTTTCAACGTGCGACAGTTCCAGTCGCCGCTCAGGGACGGGTCAAAGGCGACCTGTGGTGTACCTGACAAGGCTGTGGTTAGGGCTGCAACATCTGCGGCGCCCCCACCGGCCATGGCTTCCAGCAGGGCAGTGCCTGCTGTGCGTTCATAGCGGTCCAGTCTGGCCTGCTCTTGTGGTCTTATTTCCTGCGCCGACGCGCCACTTGCAAGCAACGCCGAGACGCAGATGATGAGTACCCGTTTCATTGGCTTTTCCCCGCTGCATGGGCCTGTAGGATGGCAAGCGGCACCACATCCAATGCGCGCTTGTGGGTGGCTGCCAGATGCACCAGTGGCGCACAGCCTTCATCTGCGGCTTGCAGGAACCGCAGGGCGCAGAGGCACCATGTATCCCCTGCTTTCAGCCCGTCAAAGCCGAAGGCAGGGTTGGGGGTGCTCAGATCATTCCCAACGTATTTTGAAAAGGCCAGAAATTCGGCGGTCATTACGGCACAAACCGTATGGTTGCCTTGGTCTGCGGCGCAGGTGTTGCACGATCCGTCGCGGTAAAATCCTGTGACCGGATCCGTGCCACATAAGGCCAGCACACCGCCGACCACATTGATGCTTTCTTCTGGTTCCATGGCGGGCTCCTTAAATGCTATTTGCGATGGCGCGAAAAAGGGCCACGTTCTGGTCCGATACACCGGGTTCACGGAATTTTCGATCCGCTGCATTGGTGGCAATCACGATGCCACGGGCGCGGTTGATATAGATGTACTGGCCATAGATGCCACGTGCCATAAATTCACCCGCAACAGCGCCCTGCGGGACCCACCATTGATACCCATATCCGATCTGCTGTTCAGCCGTAGGGGCGGAGGCGATCGTAGAGGCATCAACCCAAGCCGCAGGCACAATCTGTTGGCCGTTGTACATGCCGCGCTGCAAGAACATCTGCCCCATGCGGGCATAATCGCGGGTTGTGACGTTTAGCCCGCCCAGCACAAAGGCAGTGCCAAAGCCGTCGGTCAGGTAATAGGGTTCTTGCTCCAATCCCATCGGGGCGATGATTTTTTCACTTAACAGCTCGGCAATCGGGCGATCTATTGCGCCGCGCACAACCATGGACAGTACATGTGTATCAATTGATACATATTGCCACTGCGTCCCCGCTGGTGTGAAGGTTTGGGTCATGCTGGCCGCGAAATCGTCCATGCTACCACCCAGTGCCAGCACACGGCCCATTTTGTTGATGTCGGATTTGCTGTCCAGATAATCTTCGTCAAACACCACGCCGCTGGCCATGTTTAATACGTTGCGGATGCTTGCACCATCATAAGCACCCCCGATCAACGCCGGTGCGTATTGGGTGACCGGATCGTCGATAGAAGCAATAACGCCTTCCTCCAAAAGCACACCGATCAGTGCGGAGAGGTAGCTTTTGGCGACTGACCAAGAAATCCGCAGATCATCGGGCGCGGTGCCTTTGTAATAGCTCTCATGTACGATATCGCCGTCTTTTAGCACGACCAGCGCGGTAACATTACGGGCTGTCACCCAGTCGGCTACCTCCGCAGGTAGGGTCGCATCTGCGCCATAAGCCAACTCGCTGGTTGGACCCGTGCCACGCGAGACAGGAGTTGTCAGAAACGCGGCATCCATATGCGAAAAATTATTCACAATTTTATCTTCGGAGAACAATGAATTGACGGCGAGCAGCCGTGTGATTTGTTCACGTTGCCATAGGCCAACAACAACTGCGGCCAGAACAAGCATCACTAGGATGCGCAAAACCGACTTGCCGAATGTACCCATGTTATCAACTCCCTTGACGTTTGGCCCAGTCAATCACGGCGGCCAATGACAGACCAGCAGAAGTTCAGCCTGTCTGCGCTACATCATAGTGCCAGTCGACCCACCGACCATGAAAATCCGCACGCCCCAAGGCCAGCGTGATATCTCCGGGCCAAAGCCGCAAGGTGATTGCAGCGCCTTTGCCACCCGTCGCATCGCCGTCACTCTCCATCGAGAGCCACGCCAGCGGGCGGTCAGCGGTGGCTTGCGCCCCTGCGGCTTCGATCAATGCAGTGCCTCTGGCTTGTACCTCTTCGGGGAAATATTGCCATGCGACTGAATGCTGGATCAGATGCAATTGCCCTTGTGGCGCGGTGGCCAAACGGGTGGCCAGCCAGTCAATCGCGTCGGATTTATCAATCTGGGCCGTCATCACCGATGCAGCAGCGCGTGTCAGGGCAAGGCGATCGGGTTGATCGGCCCAAAGATAGGCAGTGAGACGTAAGAGGTCAGTTTCATCTTGCGGGTCTAGCGGATTCAAATCGGCACCAGAGCGGTCAACTATGTGCACAGTCTTGGCGGGGGGAGCCTTCCCCGTCCATTTGGGTGCAAGTGTCAACGCGGCCTTGTCAGGGCCAAAGCGCTGATCCATCACCTCAAGAGCGTAATGATCCCACATCAAATTCAACCCGCCACTGGCACCTAGTTCGCTCAGGTGTACAGGCAGGTCAAAATGCGTGACAGCCACTTGCGCACCCGCGATCAAAACGGCTGAACGGCGCACTTCGTTGGTTTGCGGTGGACTGTTGGTCCATTCCAGCAGAAAATCTTGGTGGGTTTCAAGCGCCGCCAAAACCGCATCGCGTAGGGCGGTATCGGTGGGGCGGTGCGGGGGATAGGTGGCAATCAGCCCCGCATCACGCTGGGTCAACACCAGTGCATGCAACCCACCCGCTATGCGCAGTGGCAAGGAATGCCCCGCAGGCCCGATATTGCCCTCAAAGGCGGAAAATTTATGTGCCAAGGCGCTGTTTTGGGGCCAGTTTTCTGCCAGCACCGACAGTAGCTGCGCCATAAACGGGCTGCCCAGATTGGCACAGGCCTTTGCCTGATGACGCAGGGCTTCAGGCAGGCTCACTTGAAGCGGTCCATCAATTTTTGCATCGCGCTACGCTCATCACTTACCTTTGGCTGCTCAACATTGGGTGTTTTAGTGGGGGATTTAGCTGCTGGGCTGGTCGGTGCTTTGGCTGGCCCTTTGGTGCCAGTCGAGGGGCGGGCAGGGGCGGTGCGCAGGCTGACGGCATTCATGAACTTGGCGCCATCCCCTAGTGCCAGATATGGCGCCCCGTCTGAGAGGCCCCGCATCACATCATCTAGCCAATCTGCCTCGGCTTTGGCAAAATCGCCCAGCACATAATTCGCTACACGGTCCTTATGACCGGGGTGGCCGATGCCCAAGCGCACACGCCCGTATTCCGGCCCCAAATGGCTGTGGATTGAGCGCAGGCCATTGTGCCCTGCATGACCGCCGCCGATCTTGAACTTCACCTTACCGGGGGCGAGGTCCAATTCATCATGCAGGACGATCACATCTTCTGGCTCCAGCTTGTAAAACCGCATCGCCGCAGCGACGCTATCACCGGATTTATTCATAAAGGTTTCGGGTTTTAGCAATACCGCGCGGGTAGAGCCAAAACGCCCCTCGGTCAGGGTGCCTTGGTGTTTGGCTTTCCACGCAGGAAAACCATGATCTGCAGCCATTTGTTCAACCGCCATAAAGCCGATGTTATGACGGTTCTTCGCGTATTTGCTGCCCGGATTTCCAAGGCCAACGATCAGTTTCATGGTGCTTCTCCGCTGCTTGGGCGCATCATATGGCGCAGGCAGCGGAGCGTCCAGCAGCTAGGGGGGGCCAGTGGCGGCAAATCGGTCACGGTCCAACGGGCGCAGTGGCGTTTCAGGCAAGTAAGAGCCGATCCGCGCTTCGTTGGTACACAAGCGAGGGGAAGGCGGGCAGTTGTACAAGTAACTGGCCCTCATGTGCGGCTAGAAATACGGTGCGTAGGCGGGTACGAGCCTGTTTGATCTGCCGCAGATAGACGGCGATCACAACGATCACAGGCAAGGACGCCACGCATAGATCAACCAAAACAGCTTCGGCACTGGACTGGGGTAAGCCCAGCAAACGGGACGCCCCACGGATTTCACGGACGAAATACAAAATGCCAAAGATGCTGGCCAAAGATAGAGGTAAAAGTACCGCCAGCCAAGTAATGGCGTTTCCTTGCACACGGGCAAGCGTCTGGCCAATGCCGCGCGGTGGAGAAGGGCGTTTCATAGGCTAAATATATGCGGCAGATTCGTGATGCACAAAGAAAAACGGGGCCGCCCAAAGGTGACCCCGTTCAAATACGCTACAAAGTCAGTGAAGATTACTCTTCGCCGCCCTCTGCTGCTGCGGCTTCTTCGCCTTCTTCTTCATCGTCAGCGGCAACCAGACCGGATGGTGCGGAAACCTGTGCGATAACAAAGTCGCGGTCGATGACAGGCTTGGCGCCTGCTGGCAGTTTCACGTCGGAAATTGTCAGGTTATCACCGATTTCCAGTGCGGAGATGTCGATAACGAGGCTTTCAGGAATGTCAGCCGCAGTTACAACCAGCTCAACCTCAGGACGTACGAGGTTCAGCGTACCGCCTTTTTTCAGGCCTGGGCACTCTTCTTCACCTGTCACTTCGACGTTGATGAACAAGTTGATTTTTGTTGTACGCTTCAGACGCATGAAATCGACGTGCGTTGGCAGGTCTTTTACAACGTGGCGCTGTACATCGCGGCAGATAACGCGAACGTCATCGTGGCCTTCGACTTTCAGGTTGAACAAAGTCGCTTTAAAGCGGCCTTTGCGCAACATTGTCAGCAGCTTGTTGAAATCCAGTTGGATCGGCAGCGGGTCAACGTCACCACCAAAAACAATACCTGGTACCAAGCCGTCGCGGCGTGCTTGACGAGCGGCGCCCTTGCCTGTCCCCGTACGTGCTTGAACTTCGAGATCTGGGATCTGTCCGGCCATAATAATTCTCCATAATATAAGGGTGGAACGCCTCCAAGGCTGTCGTTCCACGTGAAGTCGCGCGTATAGACGGGAATCGCTTTCAGGGAAAGAGAAAATCACTAGGTGAGGGGATAATGGAACTGCATGGTATTTACAGCGGTTAAAAGAGGCCATGTTTTCCAGCATAATTGTACCGAGGTCTGCGGCCTTTGTGCAAAGAGTATACGTTATAGGCTTTTACAAAGTAACCAGACGCATTAACCATCGCAGTCTTTGTTATTCAGGTACATATCATGGCGCAGAAATCCACCATCTACAAAGTTGAACTGTCCGTTTCCGATATGGACCGTCACTATTATGAGACCCACAAGCTGACGGTTGCCAAACACCCGTCAGAGACCGACGAACGGTTAATGGTGCGCCTTCTTGCTTTTGCACTGAATGCCAATGAGCAATTAGAGCTTACCAAAGGGCTCTCTACGGATGAAGAGCCAGACATCTGGCAGAAAAGTCTCAGTGGTGAGCTGGAGCTATGGGTGGCTCTGGGGCTGCCGAGTGAGAAGGTGGTGCGTCAATCCTGCGGTAAAGCTGACAAAGTGATTGTCTATTGCTATGGCGGCAACACGGCAGAGATGTGGTGGGACAAAATCAAGAACAGCACGACCCGTTTTGACAACCTTCAGGTTGTGAATTTTTCAGAGACCGACACTCACGAACTGGAAAAACTGGCAAGCCGCTCAATGAAGCTACAGGTCAACATTCAAGACGGCAGTGTGATGGTGAGTGTTGACGAAGGCATTGTTTACGTGACGCCGGTTGAATGGAAAGCGGCCAAGTAGTGTGCCCCTCAATCTATGGAGATTCCCATAAATTGAAGAGCAATAGCGCTGCTACAGCGATGCCTTGAAGAGCTGTTGGGTGTAGGGGTGCGTTGCGTTCATGGCGCGCAGGGCGTCTACGCTCATGATTTCGACGATGTCACCACTTTTCATAACGGCAAGACGGTCACACATATGCGCGACCACCGATAGGTCATGCGAGACCATCAAATAGGTCAGGCCACGGTCGGCACGCAAATCGGTGAGCAGATTGAGGATTTCGGCCTGCACTGAAACATCCAGTGCCGAGGTCGGTTCATCCAGCAAAAGCAGCTCTGGTTCTGGCGCAAGGGCGCGTGCAATGGCGACGCGCTGGCGTTGACCACCAGAGAGTTGATGCGGATAGCGAAACCGGAATTTCTGGCCAAGGCCGACATCATCCAGCAGTTTCACCACCCGAGTGTCGATGTCTTGAAAACCATGCAGATGTAGTGTTTCGCCCAATACCTGATCGACAGAATGGCGGGGGTGTAGGGAGGCGTATGGGTCTTGGAACACCATTTGCACTTGTTTAAAGAATGTCTTTGGGCGTTTTTTGGCGATGGGCTGGCCCTCAATGCTAAGGGTGCCAGACCAATCAGGGGCCAGTCCTGTGATCGCACGCAGGATCGTGGATTTCCCCGAGCCGCTTTCGCCGACAAGGCCAAAGCTTTCGCCGCGTGCCACTTGGAATGTCGCGCCTTTTACAGCGTCCACCCGTTCGAGGTGTTTTCCGAACCATACGTTCAGGCCATCTACGTCTAACATGCTCATACCCGACCACTCACGCTTGGCGCTTTTGACCACTCTGGGTCGCGCTGTAATACTTCAAGCCGTTTGCTTGGCTCGTCCAGACGGGGCAGGGAATTCAAAAGCCCTCTGGTGTAGGGGTGCTTGGCTTCATGCAGGTTTTTAGCATCACAGACTTCAACCACACGGCCCGCATACATGATCAACACGCGGTCACAAAAGTCGGCAACAAGGTTCAGGTCATGGCTGATAAAGATCAGGCCCATGCCGCGCTCTTTTACAAGCTTGTCCATAATATCCAGTACCTGTCGTTGAACAGACACATCCAAGGCCGAGGTCGGTTCATCCGCGATTAGGATTTCAGGGTTTGGGATCAGCATCATGGCGATCATGATACGTTGTCCCATGCCGCCAGACATTTCGTGCGGATAAGCGCGCATCACGCGTTCCGGGTCGTTGATTGAAACGGCTTCAAGCATCTCCACTGATTTGCGATAAGCATCTGCTTTGCTTGCTGAATTATGCAAGCGGTAGGCTTCGATGATCTGATCGCCGATGGTGATCACCGGATTGAGCGAGAATTTGGGGTCTTGCATGACCATGCTGATCCGCTGCCCCCGCACGGCGCGCATTTCTTTTTCGGTTTTGCCAAGCAAATCAACGCCATCCAGTTTGATGTGATCTGCTTCGACAATACCGGGTTTGCGGATAAGTCGCAAAATGGCGCGTCCTGTCATGGATTTACCTGACCCGCTTTCGCCAACAATCCCCAAGCGCTCGCGCCCGAGGGTAAAGGACACGCCCCGCACAGCGTCAAAGACGCCATTGCGGTTGGGGAATTTCACCCAGAGGTTTTCGACATCAAGTAGGTTATTCATCATTCACCCGCCTTTGGATCAAGGACATCGCGCAGCCCGTCGCCCAACAGATTGAAGGCCAGCGAAACGGTGAAAATGGCAAGTCCGGGAACCGTGGCCACCCACCAGTAATCCAGAATAAACCGACGTCCTTCAGAAATCATGGCACCCCATTCAGGGCTGGGGGGCTGTGCGCCAAGTCCCAGAAAACCAAGGCCAGCCGCGGCGAGAATGATACCCGCCATGTCGAGTGTGACGCGTACGATCAGTGAGGAAATGCACAGGGGCCAGATGTGTTTGGTGATAATCCGAAAGGCACCTGCACCTTGCAGTTGGATGGCGCTGATATAGTCGGAAGAGCGGATTGTCAGGGTTTCCGCACGTGAAATCCGTGCATAGGGGGGCCATGCGGTCAGTGAGATTGCGAGCACCGCGTTCTCAATCCCCGCACCCAAGGCGGCGACAAAGGCCAAGGCCAGAATCAAACGTGGGAAGGCAAGGAAAATGTCGGTGATCCGCATCAAAACGGCATCCGTCCAGCCGCCAACATATCCCGATACGGTCCCGACAAGCAGTCCCGCAATAGGCGCGATGAGCGCGACCAAAGCAACGATATAAAGCGTAATGCGCGATCCGTAGATCAGGCGGGACAGGATATCACGGCCAAGGCTGTCGGTGCCAAACACATGGCCCTCGGTCCCCAGCGGGGCAAGGCGATTGCCCAAGTCCTGCACAAACGGGTCATGGGGAGCAAGCAGAGGGGCAGCCGCCGCGACAAAGAGCATCAGCACCAATATGCCCAGCCCGATCATGGCCATCGTGTTTGAGCGCAGGGTGAGCCAGCCTTGGTAAAAGGCGGAAATTTTTGCGTGCCGTCGTGATGTTGGAGTCTCGGTAAGAAGCCACTCGCGTAGCGTTTGTGTATCAGACATAACTGAACCGCCCTTCTATTTCGCTCGGGGGTCAAAGATCTTGTAGAGAAGATCTGAGAAGATATTGAGTAGGATAAAGATCAGCCCGACAACAACCGTGCCGCCCATGACGGCGTTCATATCCGCGCTAAGCAGCGCAGTTGTGATATAGCTGCCGATCCCGGGCCAGCTAAAGATGATCTCGGTCAAAACCGATCCTTCCAGCAAACCCGCATAGCTGAGCGCGATGACTGTGATCAGTTGCACGCGGATGTTTTTGAAAGCGTGCTTCCACACGACATCCCATTCGGACATGCCTTTGACACGTGCTGTGGTCACATATTCCGCGCTGAGTTGTTCCAGCATGAAGGACCGTGTCATTCGGCTGATATAAGCCAGTGAATAATATCCCAGCAGCGAGGCCGGCAAAACGATGTGGCTAAAGGCGCTTTTGAACACGTCCCAATTGCCGTCCAGCAAAGCATCAACAAGGATGAGACCTGTCACACTGGGCACAACATCGACGTAAAAGATACCAACACGGCCCGGTCCGCCGACCCATCCGAGTATCCCATAGAAAATCAGCAACCCGATCAGGCCCAGCCAGAAAATCGGCATAGAATACCCGACCAAGGCAATGACCCGTGCAATCTGGTCGATCCATTTGCCTTTGTTCACAGCGGCAAGAACACCCAGCGGCACGCCCAGAACAATCCCAAAGATGATCCCGATGGTGGCAAGCTCAAGCGTGGCGGGAAAGACGCGGGCAATGTCATCAGCGACAGGGCGCGACGTCAGCAATGATGTGCCAAAGTCGAGATGGATCACATCCCATAAATAATAAAGAAACTGCATCAACAGCGGCTTATCCAGCCCCATCTGTAGATACACGGCATCATAGGTTTCTTTTGACGCGCGTTCCCCCACAATGGAAAGAACGGGATCAATCGGCATGATGCGACCGATGATAAAGGTGACAAACAGCAAACCTAGTAGCGTGATTGCAATGCTTGCCAAGGTGCTAAGCACAGGCTTCAGGATAGACCAAAGCCTGCTAAGAAGAGGCGCCCGCATTGGGCGCCCCTCGTGATTGTTTTCGGTCAATGCCATTTACTTGGTGACCTGCCAGTACGCAGCGGAAGATACCGCTTGGCCTGTCGAGAAGTTCATCACGTTGTCGCGCATGGCTGATTGCTCGATACGTTGGAACATCACGATAAACGGCGATGTATCGCGGAAGTCTTTTTGAATATCCTGATACAATTGGACCCGCTTTTCACGGTCGCCTTCGGTGACCGCTGCTTCGACCGCTGCGTTCATTTCAGGGGTGACTTCCCAAGCTGTGCGCCATGCCAGAAAGCCTGTTGCACCTGCTTCTTCGGAATTGTCGGGGTTATACGCAAATGTGCCTGCGTTGGTTTGTGGATCAGGATAGTCTGGTCCCCAGATTCCGACATACATATCCAATTCACGCGCGCGGTAGCGGCCCAGAATTTGCTTTGCTGTACCAACTGTGATGTTCAGCGTGATGCCTGCCTGAGCCAGCGTGTTTTGCATGGTTTGTGCAATCTCGATCCGCTCTTGTGCTTCACGAACACCTGCTTCGATCACCAGACCTTCAACACCCGCTTCGGCCAACAGTTCTTTGGCCTTTTCAATGTTCAAAGAAAATGGGTTTTCAGTGGATGCACCAAGGTATGTGGCAGGCAAGAAGTTTTGGTGAGTGGTGTACTGACCTTTCAGGAAGCTGTCTTGCATACCTGCGTAATCAACCAGATATTTGAACGCTTGGCGTACTTTTGGCTTGGACAGAACGGGGTGGTTGCCGTTCAGGGCCAGATACATCAGATGGCCTTTCAGCTCGTCTTCTACCTTCACGCCACCTGCTTCGGTGGCCCCTACAATATCTTCGGGGTTCAGGTTGCGGGCAATGTCGATATCGCCACGCTCAAGCAACAAACGCTGAGAGGCGCTCTCGGTTACGTGGCGTACGATGACACGTTCCATTGCCGGCTTTTCACCCGAGAAGTTAGGGTTCAGTGACAGTGTGACACTGTCGTTCGGTTTCCAGCTGTCCAGCTTGTAGGGGCCGGAACCAGCGGAGTTGGTTTTGAGCCATGTGTTGCCCATGTCACCGTCAACTTCATTGGCCATAACCGTCTTTTTGTCGACAATAGCGCCGATGGTTGCCGTCAGACAGTTCAGGATAAACGACGTCGCGTATTTACGATCCGTTGTGATCGTGAGCGTGTTGCCTTCCGCTTTGATCGTTTCGGCGATGTTTTCAGGTGTGAAACCAAACTGCGTCAGGATGAACGATGGCGTTTTGTTCAAGATGACAGCCCGCTGCAAAGAGAATGCTGCGTCTTCAGCCGTGACAGGGTTGCCAGATTCAAATGTGTTGCCTTCGCTGATGACGAAGGTGATGGATTTACCATCTTCTGACACTGTCCAGCTTTCTGCCAGACCGGGCTTGTAGCCTGCTTCCAGATCCAATGGGTCCAGATAGACAAGGCGGCTGTAAATGTTACGGCTGACATCGGAGCCCGCAAACTCAAAGCTCTCGGCGGGGTCAATTGTGATGATGTCATCAATGCGGTTTGCGATAACCAGCATGTTGGCTGGTGTTTCCGCATATGCCGCAAAGGATGACATGCTGACGGCAGTGCCAATCGCGGCGCTTGTCAGTAGTCGGTTAAATAAATTCATGTGTGAACCTCTCCTGTTCGGTATTTTAAAGCTGTGTGCAAACTGGGGATTATTTTCCCCATGTTTTTTCCAACACACGCAGCCAGTTTTCGTTGCAAAGTTTGGCAATCAACGCATCTTCGTAGCCGTGATCTTTCATTGCCTGCCTTAGTTTGGGCAGACCTGCGCAAGAGGTCAAGTCTTGTGGCACAACCGCCCCGTCATAGTCAGAGCCCAAACCAACCCGATCTTCACCAAGATGGGAGATCAAATAATCAAGGTGACGCAACATTTGCTCCAGCGGCACATCGGCCAACATTTGACCGTCTTCGCGCAAAAACGCGACTGCAAAGTTCAACCCGACCATGCCGTCGCTCTCTTTGATCGCGGCAAGCTGCTTATCGGTCAGGTTCCTGCTGTGAGGGCAAATTGCGTGGGCATTTGAATGTGTTGCAACCAAGGGTTTGGTCGAATGTTGTGCAACATCCCAGAAACCTGCCTCATTTAGGTGCGAAAGGTCGACCATGATTCCCAATTCATTGCAGCGCTTGACCAGACGGACGCCATGCTCGGTCAGGCCTTCGCCGGTGTCGGGGGTGGCGGGGTATCTGAACGGAACGCCGTGGCCAAAAATGGTCGGGCGGCTCCATACTGGCCCAATGGAGCGCAGGCCCGCTTGGTACAAGATTTCCAGCGTATTGAGGTCTGGATCAATCGCCTCGGCACCTTCCATGTGAAGGATTGCCGCCATTTTACCTGATTTCAGAGCGCCGCGAAGGTCGGCTGTTGTCCGGCAGATGGTTAACGCGCCGCGCTTTTCCAGATCAAACAAAAGGGCGGCCTGTGCCATCACCACAGGGATCGCGTCTTTGTAGTCGATGGGGGCGGGCAGGGGGAGATCATACTCGGGCTTGGTCATCTCATCCATTTTGTCGTCCAGATCATAAGGCGAGGGGACATAAACAGCAAAGAATCCCCCCCCAAATCCGCCCGCGGCGGCAGAAACGGAATCAATCGCACCATCACGGCCCGTCAAAAAATCTGCGGTGGCAGACAGGCCACCAGCGTTGTGCAATTTCAAGAGAACGTCATTGTGGCCATCAAAGATCACAGGTGATGTTGTGTTGGGCATTTGTTGGTACCTCCAGAAATGCAGGTGAATCGGTCGAGGAAAGGTGAGTGTAGTTTGTTTCAGATATCCAATACTAGCCCATATATTCAATGGCTTAACGTCTAACCTGTTTTGCAAAACCCGTTTCCGTGATCAAATGCAGTTTCGGGTACCGTGAAAATGGACGGGGATTGGCCAAACGGTCAGAACCGTATGAGGAAAACTTGGGTGCGATAGTTACCGTAGTCCAGAGTTTGGATTGTGGACGGCAGACGCTGCGCCCTCAGCGTGTCGTGATCTGTGCGTAGGGAATTTGCCGCAAACTTGTGATGATGCAGCCTGAGTAAAAGGCTGTGACACACGGCGTGTACAAACAGGCAAAAACGGGATGAGTTTGCCTGTTTGTTTTTATATCTTAAGGCTGTGTATCAAAGATCAGACGCATGGTCACAGGGCTTACGCGCGTGATGCTGTCTAGGCTGGCCAGTTCTTGCAGTGTGTTGATGCCTTCAGAGAGGCCTGCTTCTTCGAGATCAAGCATAATCATGCCGTCTGTTGTGACCAGAACACGATTTTCGCTGAGGCGCATGACAAAAAGTGCAGCATCCAGAGCGGTATCTGTTCCGAGCAAGCTCAGTGTGCCTTCTGACTCAACAGTTGTTGCTTCACCAACGGACAGTTTGTTCAATTCAGCCATATCCACTTGGGCTGAGATCGTAGCGGCAACCGCATTTTTAAAAACCTGAGCAACCATGCGCTCGTTGCGTACCTCGATCATGGTTTGAACAGACGGAAGCCCGATTTTAAGGGTCACTGCGCCATCGTTATTCACGGCGCCGTTGATGTCGTTGAAGGTGTGGGATTCACCAATGCTGTCATTTTTGATCGAACCGAAAGAAATTTTTGAAACGCTTGCGTCCAGCGTCCATGTTTCAGCATAAGAAATTGTGGCTGCGGCGCAGAGCGTGATTGCAGTGACGAAAGTAGTAAGTTTGGACATGGTGTTTTCTTTCTGGGTAAAAGCCAAATCTGGCATATTCTTTAAACAGCCGGACTACGTGGACCCGGTTGCTACATTTTAAGCATGTTAACGGTGTGGTGGGTAACAGTTAATTTAACTGCCGCTGGTGATCTTAAACTCGATCCGGCGGTTTCTTTCGCGGCCGGACGTTGTTTCGTTGTCTGCTATGGGCTGCGCTTCTCCCAACCCGATGTATGAAAGGCGATTGGCACTAATGCCGCCCCGCATCAAAAGGTTAACAACCGTACGTGCCCGCGATTCCGATAGCTCTTGATTGGAAGCGCTGGAGCCGGTGCTGTCCGTATGCCCAGAGACCTGAATGCTCATGTCAGTGCACCGCGCTACAATCCCTGTCAGAGTGCTGAGCAGGGGCATGCTTTCTGCGTCTAACGTTGCGCTGTTGGAGGCAAAGGTGATGCGGCCACTGCGTGACAACGCGTCGAATCGTGTTGCGCATTCATCGGCGTTAAACGTGCCGCTTGTTTCGGATGAAACAGCAACGGGAGCGCGGGCAGAGAAGGTGCCGATCTGCTGGGATTGCAGGGGCGTATTGCGCCCGAATGCAAAGTTGAAAGACACTGTTGCAGAGGGGATGACATCCACCTCTGCTGTTTGTTCAAGTTTTCGCAGGCCATCCGTCAATTCAAAATCTTCGACAAGAATAGAGATCGGGAAGGCAGACGCGACGGCCACCGTGTTATAGTCAATCAACGTGACGATGACTTCAGCTTCCAGTTGTTTCTGAATCCCTACCAACTCTAGTGTATAGGGGAGGACCATACGCTTGCGACGCACATCTCGCAGGTCCTCCAGTGCTTCTGGTGGGACTTGTAGAGTGATCGAAGCTGTCGGGTGATCGAATGTTTCGAACAGCAAAAAGCGCAATCGCACATTCCGAAGATCGACTTTCGTATCTACGCTGTCCATACGGATCGTAACGCGCGCCTCGCCGTTTTCGTCGATCTGGCCCTCATAGTCGAGGAAGGAAGACAGCTCTACCTTGTTGTCGTTTTTGATTGTCTGAAAACTGAGCACTGAATTTTGTGGCTGTAACATCCAGCCTGATGTAAACGCGCTATCGGCGGCGGCGGCGGATGTCATGCCCGCAAATGCAACTATAGATAGAGGCATCCGCCATGATTTTAACAACATCTAGATAAACTCCCAAGATCATACTCTTTACGACGTAACTAACACACTATCGTGTGTTTCCTTGGTAGCGTTCGGGCATTTTTTGTGCAACACGAAGCGGGTACAAAATCCCGCAGTGGAGAAAATATGCGACTGTTTGTTATTGGTGCCGCCGTTGTTTTGGCATGTGTTGTTTTGGTAAGTAGGCAGTTCTCTTCGAGCGCTGCCACGGAAGTGAAGGGAACCGCCTCGGAGCTGAGGGCGGCGGTTGCCGGTGCATTGCAAGGTGCTGGCGCATCGCAAGGTAAAGATAAAAGCGACGAGATTGAACCCGAAGTAGAAGTGGTAATCGACTCTGCTGCTGTGCCAGAAACTATCCCTGCAGCGGGCGGCGCAGAGCAAACTGACCCTGATACGCAGGATTGGCAAAGCGCGGCAGCTAGCAACGATCCGATGCATGTTGTCGCCTACCTGAGTGGAAATCCCGCAGGCAAGTACCGCGACGAGGCTTTGGCGCTTTTGGCCGAGCTTTTGGCCAATGATGAAATCACACGCAACTCACCCGAATTGTTGGTGACGCAGCCGTCTGCTGTCGATTTTGGCGGGGCGCTGAATGCGGCGACGTTAGAGGTGTTGCTGACCAGCTCTCCCAAATACCCGCCGATTGAAGGTTTGCGTGCGGAACTTTGGGAAAACAAAAGCTGTAAAAACTGCCACAATTGGGACATCGAAAGTCTCTGTACACAGGCAACTTTTTATCAAAAGCCCAGCTTTGATCCGAAAACAGAGAGCCCGCATCCCTTTGGCGTCGATTTCAGAGTATCGCTGCGCGACTGGTCTGTGAAAGGCTGTCAATAAAAGGCAAGGCCCCCCTTCTATAATGAGAAAGAGGGGCCAAGCGCGTTTATTCAGGGGTGATCCGATAGATTGCGTTGTTGCGGTCTGCCGCGACATAGATTGTCCCGTCCGCATCTACTGCAAGGCCGGTTGGCAGGTAGGTGGGCGGAAGACCCGGACCTGCTTCCAGCCCGATGGGAAGGTCTGTGACAAGGATGGTGGTTTCTCCGGTAGAGATATCAACCTTTGTCAGACGACCGGCAGCCGCTTCGGCAACCACCAAATTACCGTCAGGCAGTTCTGCCAGCCCCTCTGGCAGGGTCAGGCCTTCGGCGATAGTTTTCATGGACCAATCTTGTGGATCAACCTGTGAAATCCGGCCTGCTGCTTCTGTCACATACAGCATGTCGTTGCTGGCTTTGATGATTTGCACGGGGCCCTGCAAGCCTGTCACAACTGGCGTCTTGTCGCCCCAATCCTCGCCACTGGCTTGGACCAGATTACCAGTAGCGATTTCGGTGACCAGCAAGGAACCATCCGCCAAAACCAGCGCGTCGGTCGGGGCTGCAAAGCCATGCGCCATTCCTGCGGTCGACATATCCGCACGGTTGAAAACCTGGACAGTATTTGTGAACCACGACGTACCCAGAACGTAGTCAGCAGACAGACCTACAGCAAAAGGATACTCCAGATCGCTTTCTTGCATCCGACGATAATCGGTTACTTCGCCGCTGGTCGTATCCAGAGAACGCATGGCAAAGGCATCCGCGAAATAAAGCGTCTTGCCATCTTCGGACAGTTTTAGCCCGGTGGGCACAGCAGCTTTGCCTGAGATCACAACACGGGTTTCACCTGTTTCGCCATTGACCTGTGTGATTGAGTGATCGGCCATATTCGACACGAAAATATTGTCGTCGGCATCAATGGCAAGATTATCCATAGATGTCGCCATAGGCACGACACGCCCTTTTTCACCCGTTGCAGGATCAAGCTGGACCAGTTCGCCTGCTTTGGTATCGACAACCCACAAGCTACCTTTTGAGTCAAAGTTCACAGCGGCGGGAACAGCAAACCCGTCGGCAATGATCGTGATTTCACCGCTGTCCGGATTGATCTTGGCGACCTGTCCCTTGAACCACAATGGTCCATAGAGCATGCCGTCCGCGCCGACTTCAAATCCGTTGAAACCGCCCATCCCTTCGGCGATCAAACGAGGTTCGGTCGCGCCTGTCGGGTCAATCTCATAAAGGCCATCGGCCAAGAAGACCTGCGAGGCAAAAAGGCGGCCCGATTTTTGATCAAAGGCGGCCGAGTTGATGCCGGGCAGGCCAGTGGCCAAATCAATGATTTCCGCATCATCGCTAACGCGCATGCGCAGAACGCCTTGCAGGAAGGAGGTCCAGACGAGCTCGCCTTTGGGGCCAATGGCGATGTCATCTGCTTGGCCAACAGGGCCATCAATAAAGACGGATGCGTCGCCCGATGTCTGATCAACCGACCAAATCTGATTTCCCAGCACGGTTCCCGCCAACAGGCGGCCTTTGCTATCGATGGCCAATCCGTGCACGCCGGTGAAGGCCGACGGGGGCAGTATGGCTTCTGGTGCATTATAACCATCCGCAAGGATGCTGCTGGCGGCTAAGGAAAATGCCGCTGATAGTATTAACTTCTTCATATTAACTCCCTTGGTTTTCATCTGTCACGGCCCGATGTCTAAGGCTCAAGATTGACCACTGGATTGTCTGCAAACGTCCTCCCCGACGTGGCAGACCCAGCATGGATCAAATCTTGCCAGCTATTTCTGGCATATGCTTTTCCAAAGCGAAAGGGGAGCAGGGGCTGGACCCGTCTCAAGCATATGCGCAAATATCAACTAAGGGTCACAAAGTGACCGTGCACCATGCACAGTCGTGATCCGATAGGGGTTTTCCGTTCTCGTGCACTGCGCTGAGTATGCCATTCGCCTGACAGGTCAGACCACGGCCTGCAAACCAATCCAGCTTCATCACGCGGTCTGGATGTGGGGTGATCAGGCTGGGGCGGGTTGTGGGGCCATCTGCGGTGAAACTCCAGTCATAGCCATGATCTTCAGCTAACTTGAACAAACTCTCGTCGCGCCAATCAAATTTGGGTGGCAGGTGGTTGCCTGTGTTCAAATCGCCGCCAATCAGCACTGGCATGTCAGGTGCAAAACCGTCAATCGCGTCCAGCAAGATGGTAAATTGCCCGTGACGGTGCTTTGCGTCGGCGTTGCTCTCCAGATGGGTAGACACCACACAGAGCGGGCCAGCATGCGTTTGCACTATCGCCGCGATAGCCATGCGGCCACCGACACGCGGTTGCTGCGCGTCTACGTTACCCTCTTCGCTGGCAAACCAATGGCCATGATCATCCAAACGGATCATCGCGATTTTTTCAAACGGAACCGAGGAAAGGATCGCATTGCCATGCCAGCCCAAAGCGTTGAAATCATCGTTGCAAAATACGCGCTCGGTTGGGCCGCCAAGGTCCAGTTCATGGAACTCGACGCTGTAAGCATAGGTCATCCCCAAAGCCTGCGCCATGGCTTCGGTGGTATGGCGTTGCTGGGTGCGGGCCATGCCGTGGTCGACTTCGGATAGCAGAACGATTTGCGGTGAAATCGGGCCAAGATGTGCTGCCGTGTCTTCAGGGAAAAGGCAGCGTTCCACATTCCACGCCGCGACGGTGAAGCCTGCTGGTAAAACCTCGGCTTGCGCAGTGCCGCCAACCTGAACCGCATTCATCGCAGGAATTGCACCCAGCAATACGCGGTGGGCGGCGGCGGTGCGCGGCGCGTCCATTATGCGCGCGCGCTCTGCCTTTGTGACCTGCGGCAGGATCGCAACTTGGGTGGTGATCACAGGGCGACACCCGTTTCGGCGTCAAACAATACCACCGCGTCAGGGTTGATCGAGATGCGGATCGGGCCTGCCACGGCTGCCACGTCTTTGCCGATGTGGATGGTGAAATCTTGCCCCGCCAACTTACCGTGCAACAAGCGATGTGCGCCCAATTCTTCAACGATGTCGATGGTAAAGGGCATGTCACACGTCGGCCCTATTTCCACATCTTCGGGGCGGATGCCCATGGTCACTGCGCCCGTCCCCTGCGCGTCAGCCACAGGCGTATCACCGTCAATCACAACGCGCCCGTCTTTGACCTGCGCATCAATCAGGTTCATCGGCGGTGCACCCATGAAACTTGCGACAAAGGTAGAGGCCGGGCGGTGATAGATTTCTGCGGGTGTGCCAATCTGCTCAATGCGGCCTGCATTCAACACGATGATGCGGTCGGCCATGGTCATCGCTTCAACTTGGTCGTGGGTCACATAGATCGAGGTGACGCCGAGGCGGCGCTGGAGTGCTTTGATCTCGATCCGCATCTGGTGACGCAGTTTGGCGTCGAGGTTTGACAAAGGTTCGTCAAATAAGAACAGCGCAGGGTCACGCACCACGGCGCGCCCCATGGCCACACGCTGGCGCTGACCGCCAGACAATTGGCTTGGCTTGCGCTCAAGGTACTCGGTCAGGTTCAGCATTTTGGCTGCTTCCTGCACCTTCTTTTCAATCTCGGCGGCAGGGATTTTGCGGTTTTTCAAACCATACCCGATGTTTTTGCGCACGGTCATATGCGGATAGAGTGCGTAGTTCTGGAACACCATCGCGATGTCGCGCTCGGCGGGGTCTACGTGGTTCACGTTGCTATCCCCGATGGACAGTGTGCCCTCGGAAATATCCTCTAGCCCTGCAACCATACGCAGCAATGTGGACTTGCCGCAGCCAGACGGCCCGACAAGCACGACAAATTCACCGTCGGCGATGCTGAAGCTCAGCGGTTCTACGGCTTCATTACCATTGGGATAGACTTTGCGGATATTGTTCAGTGTTACTTGTGCCATGTTCGGGCCCTTACTTGTCGGATTCTGTCAGGCCCTTGACGAACCAACTTTGGAAGAAAATTACGATCAGCACAGGCGGCAGGATCGCGATGAGCGCCAGCATATTGGCGCGGCCATATTGGGGGATGGATGTGCCCTCTAGGTCTTGGGTCAGTTGCTTGATACCACGCACCAGCGTGTACATATCCTCATCCGTGGTCACCATTGTGGGCCAGAGGTACTGGTTCCAACCGTAAACAAACATGATGATAAACATCGCCGCGATCATGGTCTGAGACAGAGGCACCAGAATATCGATGAAAAACCTCACCGGACCCGCGCCATCAATCCGCGCCGCCTCAACCAGTTCTTCGGGGATTGAGCGAAAATATTGGCGGAAAAAGAATGTCGCGGTGGCTGAGGCAATCAGCGGCACGATAAGACCCGTGTAGGTATTCAGCAGCCCCAGCTTTTGCGCGATCTCGTAAGAAGGCAGGATGCGCACCTCAAGTGGCAGCAGTAGGGTTGTAAAAATCAGCCAGAAAGCGAAAGTGGCAAAGCGCAGGCGGAAATAGACCAGCGCATAGGCCGCCATCATTCCGATAACAATCTTACCCACAGCAAATCCGATCCCGAGGATCATGGAATTCATTAGCATGCGCATGCCAGTGTTCTCGCCGGAAAATCCCGAGGCTTTGAACATTGCTGCCATGAAGTTGTCATCGATCCGATTGCCGATGACAAATTGGGGACCGTTTTTGATGGTATCCAGATCGGGTGTGGTGGTGGTTTGCAGCACCATCAATAAAGGCACCAGCAAAAACAAGGACCCAAGGATCAGCACCGCATGATCCATGATCGTGCTCCACCTGAACGGGCGTTTGGCAAGGGGCGGTTGGTTGGGTGTGATATCAGTCATGACAGGCCCCTATGTGTAATGGATGCGGCGTTCGACCAGCCTGAACTGGACAACGGTGAGGGCAAGAACAAGCACCATCAAAACGACGGACTGCGCAGAGGAACCGCCCAGATCATTGCCACGGAAACCATCGACGTAAACCTTGTAAACAAGGGTCATCGGGTTATTTCCCGGCTCGCCTTTGACCAAAGTATCGACGATGCCAAAAGTGTCGAACAACGCGTAGGTGATGTTGATGATCAGCAAGAAGAACCCTGTAGGGGCCAGTAGCGGAAAGGTGACATCCCAAAAGCGGCGTATGGCAGAGGCGCAGTCAATCAGTGCGGCTTCGCGTACGGATTTGGGGATAGATTGCAGGCCCGACAGGAAGAAGATGAAATTCACAGGCACTTGTTTCCAGACCGACACAAGAACCATCGCAGCGGCGGTGTCGGTGGCGTTCACACCAAGGGTGAAGTCCCAACCAAAGGACTTGGCAAGCTCGGTCAGTGGCCCCCAACTTTGGTTGAACATCAACAACCCGATGAAACCAGCAACAGGAGGGGCAACGGCATAAACCCACATCAACAAGGTGCGGTAAGACTTTGCACCGCGAATGACTTTATCGGCTTTCACAGCCAGCAGCAGCGCCAGCGCGAGGGAAAAGAAGGTCACAAGGATGGTAAACACCAGCGTAAATCGCGCGATTTTGGCGTATTCCGTGCTCTGGGCCAGATAAGTGTAATTGTCCAAGCCCACAAAAGTAGAGCCGAAGCCGAAAGGGTCCTCGAGGTAAAAAGACGATTGCACAGCTTGTGCAGCTGGCCAGTAGAAAAAGACGATAATGACTGCCAGTTGCGGTAGTAGCAAAAGCATTGGAAGCCAGCGTGTGGTAAAGCCTGCGCGTTTCATATTTCCCCCAGAAAACGGCGAGACGGCCGCAAGGTCTGCGGCCGTCGTTGGTATGGCACGTTATGTGCTTAGTTTTGTGTTTTTGCGAAGCGGGCCAACAGTTCGTTGGACTCTTTCTCGATCGCGTTGAACGCATCGTCCACAGATGTTTCACCTGTAAAGATGCGGCCAAATTCACGGTTCATTACGTCGCGGATTTGAACGTAAAAGCCCATGCGATAGCCGGCTGTGTTTTCGCTCGCGTCCAGCGACAATTGCAGAATACCTGTTTCGGCAGCTGGGAAACGGTCATAGTGGCCGTCGGCTTTTGCCAGTTCATAAGCGGCTGTTGTGATTGGCACATAGCCTGTTTCACGGTGCCACATGTACTGAACTTCAGGAGATGTCAGGTATTCGAAGAAGGCGGTTGTCGCTTTGTTTTCCGCGTCAGACTTGCCCGACATTGCGAACAATGCTGCGCCGCCGATGAAGGTCTGCTTGGGCTCTGTTGTGACAGATTCCCAGTACGGCAGGTATGTCGCAGAGAAATCAAATGGCAGGTCTTGCTTGGACAGGCCGCCAAAAGAACCGGAGGAACCGAACCAAATGCCAACTTTACCTTGCTCGAACGGTGTCTGGTTGTCGCCCCAACCTGTGCCGAACCACTCAAAATAACCTTTTTCTTTCCAGTCAGCCATGGCGGTAAACTGGGCCTTCAACTCTGGTGTGTTGACCAGAATTTTGGTGCCGTCTGCACCGTCATAGCCGTTATTGTTTGTGGCGAATGGCTGATCGTTACGTGACATGAAGTTTTCAACGAAAATCCATGGCAGGTGCGACTGCGTCATCGCGATGTAACCGGCATCTTTCAGGGCAGGGGCGGTCACGGACTGGAATTCTTCCCATGTCTTGGGAGGTGTCACGCCAGCTTTTTCCAACGCTTGTACGTTGTAATACATAACCGGTGAGGAGGAGTTGAACGGCATGCCGATCATTTTGCCGTCAGCATCGGCAAAGAAATAGCGTACGCCAGAGATGTAATCTTCGATGTTGAAGTCAACACCGTTGGATTCCAACAGGTCCTGCACGGGAACAGTTGCGCCTTTGGCACCGATGACCGTGGCTGCGCCCGCGTCGAATACTTGCAAGACGTTAGGCTGCTCGCCCGCGCGGAAAGCAGCGATGCCTGCTGTCAACGTCTCTTCGTAAGTGCCTTTGAACGCAGGGGTGATTTTATACTCGTCTTGGCTTTCGTTGAAACCTTTTGCGATTTCATTGACAGTATCGCCAAGGGCGCCGCCCATGCCGTGCCACCATGTGATTTCGGTTTCGGCAAATGCAGTGTTTGCCATCAGGGTCAGCGCAGCGGCTGTGCCTAGCGTGAGTTTTTTCATTGTCGTACTCCGGTTGTTGTCTGGCCACTGACACTCAGCAGGCCGCACAATCGAGGGATCAGGGCCATCGGCCCCAAGCGAATATGACTCCGTCAACAGGGCAGCCCCGTTGCGAAGGACGCACAGATCATCTGCACATGCGGCCAATTAGCCTTGGTATGTGACAGATTCGTGAAGGTTCTCAGAGGGGGGCAAAACGAAGCTAATCTGCACGAGAACTTCATCAAACTGTTACCTCACTGTCATGTTCCCTCCACGACCATGGGCAATGCTGCGCGATGACAAAGAACACTTTGGGGGACATACAATGTCACTACGACTTCTCAGCATGACATCCGCGCTGGCGATCATCGCAACAGGCGCTGCCGCTGATATGAATTTTAACCGCATCAGCAGCTTTGCAACTTTTGCCAATAACCAAGACCCATCTGTTGAATCCTCAGCCGAGATCATCAGCGTCTCGGGCGACGGCATGACATTGGTTTATTCCGACAGCCCCCTTGGTGTGATTGGCATGATCGACATCACCGACCCCAAAGCGCCCACCGCTAAAGGTAACATTGACGTGGGCGGTGAACCAACAGCGGTTTCCGTTCTGGGTAATGTTGCGATGGCAGGGGTGAATACCTCAGTCAGCTACACAGAGCCTTCTGGCATGTTGAAAGCCTATGACCTGACGACAAAGCAACAAGTCGCGGCCTGTGATCTGGGCGGTCAACCTGACAGCACCGCCATCGCACCCGACGGCAGCTTTATCGTGATCGCCATTGAAAACGAGCGCGACGAAGATTTGGGTGACGGGCGCACAGGACAAATGCCCGGCGGTTATGTCGCAATACTCGACATTGCGGATGGGCTCCCTATTTGTGACAGCTTGGTCAAAGCCAACGTAAACGATTTGGCGGAAATCTCACCCGAGGACCCCGAACCAGAGTTTGTGGATGTGAATGCCGCAGGCGAAATCGTTGTGACGATGCAAGAAAACAACCACATGGTTGTGATGACCAAGACGGGCGAAATCCTCAACCATTTCTCTGCAGGTGCCGTTGATCTGGATCAGATTGACACCACAGACGAACGCGGTGCGTTGCTGTTTACCCAGTCCCAAAAAGGCCGCCTACGTGAGCCAGACGGGGTGCAGTGGCTTGATGATACTCACTTTGCGATTTCCAATGAAGGCGACATGGACGGTGGCGCACGCGGTTGGACGATCTTTAACAAAGACGGCACAGAAGTGTTTGAGGCGGGCAATACCTTTGAACATGCGATCATCCAGATGGGGCATTACCCTGACAAGCGCTCTGATTCCAAAGGCGTGGAACCGGAAGGTATGGAATTTGCTACGTTCAACGACACCCCCTACGTCTTTATTCTGGCCGAGCGCGCTTCGACCGTTGGCGTCTATGATGTGAGCACGCCAGCTGCTCCCGTACTCAAACAAATGCTGCCGTCGGGCATTGCGCCAGAAGGGGCGATTGCGATCCCGTCGCGCAATCTGTTCATCACCGCAAACGAGGCGGATTTGATCGAGGATGGCGGCGCGCGCAGCCATGTAATGATCTATGAATACCAAGATGCCCCCGCGGCCTATCCACAGTTGACGTCGGCGGGTGCCGATGAATTGATCGGCTGGGGTGCGATCTCGGGTATGGTAGCGGGTGATGACGGCCTGGTTTATGCGGTAAATGACAGTTTTTATGGCTATCAGCCGACGATTTTCACAATAGATACCAAAGTCACACCGGCACAGATCATCAAAGCCTTGCCCGTGACACGTGGCGGTGCTGCAGCGCAAAAGTTGGACCTTGAAGGCATCACGCGGGACGGCAAAGGCGGCTTTTGGCTGGCCTCTGAAGGCCGTACAGACCGGATGATCCCGCATGGCATTTACCGCGTGAATGCTGAAGGTGTGATCGACACGGAAATCAGCCTGCCTGCTGAATTGTTGGCGGTTGAAAAACGTTTCGGGTTGGAAGGCATCACTTTGGTAGAGGACACCTTGTGGATGGCAATTCAACGCGAGTGGGCGGATGACCCTGCGGATCACGTGAAACTGCTGTCTTACAACATCAAATCCAAAGAGTGGGGCGCAGTGCTTTATCCTAAAACGGCGGTAGACAAGGGTTGGACCGGCCTGTCGGAGATCACAGCCTATAACGGTGATTTCTACGTGATTGAGCGTGACAACCAAATCGGCGATAACGCGGCGATCAAGAAGCTATACCGCATCGCGGGCGACCAGATGGTGCCTGCTGCGTTGGGTGGTGAACTGCCTGTTGTGACCAAAGAAGAAGTCATGGATTTCATTCCTGCGCTGAAATCCGGCAACGGCTATGTGGTGGACAAAGTTGAGGGTCTGGCGATTTTTGCGGATGGTACCGCATGGGCTAGCACGGACAATGATGGTGTTGATGACAGCTCGGGCGAGACATTCTTCTGGTCGCTAGGGAAGCTTTAATCCTAAAGCGGATTTATGAAAAAATAGATGCGCAGCGGTGGCTGCGCATCTTTGTGCGAAAGTAGGGAATTGATTTGGGTACGCGCGCTGGCGTTATCCGAGCAACGACATGAGTTGCATGTAATAAAGTGCAAGGGGTGCCGTAGTTGTCGCCACACCGCCCAACGACAAGCCGGCGACGAAAACGCCCAGCCGCAACCAGTTTGATTTGCTTTTCTTGCCGAACAGGCTTTGCCCCAACGCGATCAAAAGCATGAGTGCCATCAAGAGCAAACTCAGGGCAGCAAAGCCGATCAGCACAGTGAAAACAAGCGTTGCTGCTGGAATTCCAGCTGACATGTCGTCGGTAATCCGCTCGTAATTCACGTTCATGAAGGTTGTCGTCATGGCAAAGGCGAACCCTAAAAGGCCATAAAAAATAACGGCGATTGGCCCAATGGGTTTAGATGAACTGAGCGCGGGTAGTACAGGGGGCGTTGTTGTGTTGTGTCCGCTGGTGCCTGAAAGCCGCATTAAACGTTGCTCAAAAGTGATGTCCATTTTCCTCAACCTTTTATTCTGCCATGCCCTCCATAGACCCACCCAAAACATCCTGTTTGGGGCGTGACGGGGGTATCCAACAGGTGGTGCTCTGAGAGAATATTATCAGCGTTTTATGGCGGATTGTGGGACGCTATGTGGCACTATCAAGATGGCCGCCTGATTCCACCACACGGTCATGTAGGGTGATTTCATCGGCGTAATGTGCCTTAAACGCGGCTAGGGTCGCGGGTGTGATTGGCGTGGAAGCGGCGGGTGATACGTTCTGCGGCTTGAAGGCGATCTCTGCGCCCATGCGGATTTCGAGCCAGCCACGCAATACGGGCTGGGATTCATAGGCAAACAGATGAGTGATCCCTAATTTGCCTTTTGGTCCTGTCAGAAAGTTGAACTGTGATCCGATCTGCGCCCATTCTGGCGGTGACGGTGCAATTACTGCCTGCACAAACCCGTCAAAATCAACCTCCAGCGTGGCCGCGCGGTAGCGATACCAGCTGCGCAGATGTTCCAACGGATCACGGATCACGGCCATGGTTTCAGGCTCCAACCCATAAGCCTCACGCAAAAACGGCGCGATCTTGCGTTGATAGCGGCCCACAGGTGTATGTTTGCGTTGTTTATAAAACGCAATATCTGCCCATGGTTTGAGCGCCACTTCCATCGCGGTAGAACCGGTTTTTGGCACCGAGAAAAGCACGAGGTTCTGCTCGGTGAAAACCAGCATCAGTCTTGCCAGTCGCCTTCAAAGCCTTTGGGGACCAGCAGGTTGTGACGCCCCAGATCGGTGACTTTGGTCTCGCCGCATAGGGCCATGGTGGTGTCCATTTCTTTGTGGATCACTTCCAAGGCGCGGGTCACGCCCGCTTGGCCCATCGCGCCCAACCCGTAAATGAACGCGCGGCCGATGTAGGTGCCTTTGGCACCCATGGCCATTGCTTTCAGCACGTCCTGACCCGAGCGGATGCCACTGTCCATGTGTACTTCGATCTGATCACCCACCGCATCCAAAATGGCGGGCAGGGCGCGGATGGAGCTGATTGCCCCGTCCAACTGCCGTCCGCCATGGTTGCTAACGATAATCGCATCAGCGCCGACTTTCAGCGCCATTTTGGCATCTTCAGCGTCTAGAATACCCTTTAGGATCACCTTGCCGCCCCATTGTTCTTTGATTTTGGCGATCTTGCCCCAATCAAGGGTCGGGTCGAATTGCTCGGTTGTCCATGAACTCAGGTCTGCTGCGTCCGAGATGTTATCCACATGGCCCACGATATTACCAAAGCTGCGGTTTTTGGTTTGCAGCATTTCAATGCCCCAACGCCATTTGGTCATCAGATTGGCGATGGTTGACGGTGTCAGTTTTGGCGGGGCGGAGAGGCCGTTTTTGATGTCTTTATGGCGCTGCCCCAAGATTTGCAGGTCCAGGGTGATCACAAGTGCTGAACATTTCGCGGCGCGTGCGCGCTCGATCAAGCGGCTGACGTAATCTTGATCCCGCATGGTGTAGAGCTGGAACCAAAAGGGTTTGTTGGTCGCTGATGCCACGTCCTCAATAGAGTTGATGGACATGGTCGATAAGGTAAAAGGCACGCCAAAGGCCTCGGCGGCGCGCGCGGCTTTCATCTCGCCATCTGCATGTTGCATCCCTGTCAGGCCGACAGGGGCCAGCGCAACTGGCATGGCGACATCTTGGCCGATCATCTGGGTTGCAGTGCTGCGCCCTGACATATCCACCGCCACCCGTTGGCGCAGGCGGATTTGGTCGAAATCTGATGTGTTCTCACGGAAAGTTTGTTCGGTCCAGCTGCCGCTTTCGGCATAGTCATAAAACATCTTTGGCACCCGCCGACGGTGGATGCGTTTCAGATCGTTGATGTTGGTAATGACGGGCATCGTGGCTTCCCCTGTGATTGGTTATGTTTGTTTACCAATCACAGGGGAGCAAATCAACGCAGCAATTCTTTAGGCTGAATGCGCCCCGTCGGCCAATGCTTTCACAAAGGCCAGAACTTCCGCAGTGCTTTTACCGTCAGCGATCTGGCTCACGATGGCAGAGCCTACAACCACGCCATCCGCCACTGCGGCAATGGTGCGTGATTTCTCTGGTGTGTTCACGCCAAAGCCCACGATGACGGGCAGGCCTGTCGCCTCGCGGATGCGCGCCACGGCGGGGGACACATCGCTTGCGTCTGCTTCGGCGGTGCCCGTGATGCCTGTGATGGACACGTAGTAAACAAAGCCGGATGTGTTTTGTGCCACGCGCTTTAGGCGCTTGTCATCGGTGGTGGGCGTGGCAAGGCGGATAAAGTTCAATCCGGCTTCTTGCGCTGGCAGGCACAGCTCGGTGTCTTCTTCTGGGGGCAGATCCACGATGATCAAACCGTCGATGCCTGCTTCTTTTGCAGCGGTCAGAAACGTCGGCACACCCATGGAATAAATCGGGTTGTAATAGCCCATTAGTACAATCGGCGTTGTATCATCGCCTTTGCGAAACTCGGTCACCAACTCCAGCGTGCGCTTTAGCGTCATGCCGCCATCCAAAGTGCGCTGACCTGCCAGTTGGATTGTCGGGCCATCGGCCATCGGATCAGTAAAGGGCAGGCCCAGTTCAATGATGTCCACGCCTGCGCCGGGCAGGCCACGCACGATTTCCAAAGATTTGTCAAAATCGGGATCACCCGCCATCACATAAGACACAAATGCCTTTTTGCCTTTGGCTTTCAGGTCAGCGAATTTGGCGTCAATACGGGTCATGGAACAGGCCTTTTCGGAATGTGTTTCCCCAGCAATGCCCAATTCAGACGCGGAAATCAATGCACGACTGTACCACTCTATCCCTCACCAGACACTTGCACTGAACGCTCTGACGCCCTAACACGGCGAAAACGCTTATAAGGACGTCGTCATGGGTTTCAAAATGGGTATCGTCGGTCTGCCGAATGTTGGCAAATCAACGCTTTTCAACGCGCTTACTCGCACGGCCGCCGCGCAGGCTGCTAACTTCCCGTTCTGCACGATTGAGCCGAACGTCGGCGAGGTTGCTGTACCGGACGCGCGTCTGGATAAATTAGTCGAAATCGCCAAGTCCCAATCCATCATCCCAACGCGGATGACCTTTGTGGATATCGCGGGTCTGGTCAAAGGCGCGTCCAAAGGCGAAGGCTTGGGCAACCAGTTCCTTGCCAACATCCGCGAGACTGATGCAATTGCGCACGTTCTGCGTTGCTTTGAGGATGATGATGTCACCCATGTCGAAGACCGTGTTGATCCTGTGGCCGATGCTGAAACCATCGACACGGAATTGATGCTGGCCGATCTGGAGAGCATCGAGAAACGTCGTGCAGGTCTGGTGCGTAAAATCAAAGGCAATGACAAAGACGCCGTGCAGCAGGACCGCCTTTTGGCTCAAGCCCAAGCCGCCATTGAAGACGGTCAACCCGCCCGTGTGGTTGAAGTAGACGAAGATGACGCGAAGGCATGGCGGATGCTGCAACTGCTGACCACCAAACCCGTTCTGTATGTGTGTAACGTGGGCGTAGATGACGCTGCCAAAGGCAATGCACATTCTGCCGCTGTTGCCGCCATGGCCGAAGCGCAAGGCAATTCCGCGGTGGTTATCTCGGCCCAGATCGAAGAAGAGATCAGCCAGCTTGATGCAGATGACGCGCAGATGTTCCTTGATGATATGAACCTCGAAGAAGCAGGGTTGGATCGCTTGATCCGAGCGGGCTATGAGCTACTGCACCTTGAAACATATTTCACCGTTGGCCCGAAAGAAGCCCGCGCGTGGACCATCAAACAGGGCACGTCAGCCCCCAAAGCCGCAGGCGTCATTCACGGCGATTTTGAAAAAGGCTTCATCCGCGCCGAGACGATTGCCTATGATGATTTCGTCACGCTAGGCGGCGAAGGCCCTGCAAAAGAAGCAGGTAAAATGCGTGCAGAAGGCAAAAGCTATATCGTCAAAGATGGCGACGTGCTGCACTTCTTGTTTAACACCTAAGACGTGACACGCTTGTTCAGGCAAGCTGGACAATTTGCACAACGGCCACCGCTTCGGGAAAGTGGTGGCCGTTTTCTTTTGTACTGATCCAGCGCGAACCATGCGGCCCTAGATCAATCGGGCAGGCGAATAGGGCCATATGTAGCATATGCATCGCGCGGAGAGGGATTGCCTGCATGGGATGCTCCGCCAAAATGGTGAATGATCCCTGAAACTGCGTTTAGCGAGGTCTGCACCGCGCCCTCGACCCATGCAGGGGTCCAGCTGACACCGTCACCTGCAAGGAAAATACCGCGTTCCGAGGCGGGCAGGTCGTCCTGCATGAAATGACCAAACATACGGTGGTTATAGCGGTAATGCCCCGGCAGCGCGCCTTTGAACGCCCCAAGGAAGTTTTCATCGGCTTCCCAGCTAACCGTAATCGGGTTGCCTAAAATGTGGCTGCGTATGTCCAGCGTCGGATAAATCTTGTTCAGTGACGACAGCGCCAGATCAACACGTTTTTCTACAGGCAGAGGCAGCACTTTGAGCGCGTCTGTCATCCATGAATAACTCAGGCAAATCACAGAGGGTTTGTCGGGGCCATTGTCGAACAGGTAGGTGCCTCGGGTCATGCGGTCGGTCAATGTCATCGACATTACATCGCGGCCTGTTTCCGGGTCCTTGTCCTTCCAGAATGCGCGATCAACCATCACAAAGGTCTTGGCCGACTGCATGTACCGCGTGCGATCCAGTGCCATCCACAAATCCTGCGAAAATAGGGATTCTTCAGTGTCGATCTGGGTCGATAAAAGGTGGCTCTGGCAGGTGACCAAAACCGCCCCGAAATCTTCGCTGCGGCCCCATTTGTCGGTGACTTCGATGGTGCCATCAGGCTGACGGCGAATGCGCGCGGCACCGGCGCGGGTTGCGCCGCCATTGAGGCTGGCCAAGCTGGTGCCAGCGGGCCAATGCACACAGCCCTCGGGTGTATGCGCCCAAAGCTGGCGGGGGACTTGTTCGACGCCGCCCACCACATAGCGCTGGTGGTCGTCACATTCCGTCACATTGACGCGTAGAATTTCCAGCATGGAATTGGGGAAATCGGAATCCCATCCGCCTGTGCCAAACCCGACCTGACCAAAGACTTCGCGGTGGTGGAATGATAGTTTTTGGAAGGCGTCGGATGAGGCGACAAAATCATAGAATGTACGTTCGTCCCATGCGGCGACCAGCGGGTCCCAGATTTCTTTGATGCGGGGGATGTCACGATCCCGAATGGCCTGTTTTAGGGCCGCAAAATTTGCCCCCTCTTCAAGGGCAGCATCATAGGCTTGTGCCACTTCGCTAAACAGCGCGGGCAGATCGGCCAGCGTTTGCGCGTAATGGGTTTGACCCAGTAGATCGACCACTGTTGAACCCGCGGCAGGTGTCAGAGGGTTGGGGAATGGCGCTGTTTCCAGTCCCAACATTTCGATATAGTGGTAAAATCCCGTAGAAGAGACGGGGAAACGCATGCCGCCCAACTCTGCAATGACACCCTCTACACCCTCAAAGGGTTGCGACCGAAGCCTGCCGCCAAACTGACCAGATTCGAACAAGATGGGGCGCAGGCCAAGTTTCATCAGCTCATACCCTGCGATCACACCGGCAGCGCCTGCACCGATGATGGCAACTGTTTCGCCGTGTGCGTTGTCGGGTAGGGTGCCTAGCCCCGAAGGATGTTTGATCCAGTCATCATAGGCAAAAGGGAAGTCAGGGCCAAAAACGCTTACGGGGTTCATCTGTCGTCTCCATATAAATCGGGCCTACGGTCCTGTAGGTGGGTCTGGCTTTGGCGGGTGTCTTCTAAGGTGGTGTGGCTCAGTGTCGCGTAAAAAAGACCTGTGGCGCATGTGTCAGCGCGGGTTTGGTCCTGCCCGTCAGGGCCGCAGACACATGATAACCCGTTGTAAGAAAATTCACCTTCCGCGCCAACGTAATTGCAATAAGCCACATAGACCGCATTTTCCTCGGCGCGTGCTGCAACGAGGCGTGTTGCGACCGTATCGAAGGGTTCCATATTTGCGGTTGGCGTAACGATCAGATCCGCACCGCGCAAGGCAAGATCACGCGCGACTTCGGGGAACTCGATATCGTAGCAAATTGCCAATCCGATGCGCCAGCCAGCCAGCTCGAACACTGGCGACAATTGTTCGCCAGCTGTGAATTGAGCGCGGTCTGTATCGCCGAAAAGATGGGTTTTGTGATAGCGGGCGCATTCAACACCGTTCGCGTCAATGGCGATGCAACCGTTGTAGGGCAGGGGCGTTGCGGGAATGGCAACACCGATGACCAGCGCGATTTCATGCTGCGCTGCAAGGCGACACAGCGCCCTGCGTATTTCATCAAACTCTGCGGCATGCGCATGGATACGCGCGGGGCCGATGTTGTAGCCGCCGATGAACATCTCGGGAGTGACAAACACATCTGCTCCTGCAGCCGCAGCCACGGCGATTGTCTCTTTAAGCTGTGCAAGGCAGGCCTGCACGTCCCCACAAGGGGATGTTTGCCAAAGCGCAATTGTCAGGGGCGTGTTCTGTGATGGGGGGGGAGACATTCAGGACCTCATTTTAGATGCCGGATAACCTTCGACTTGGGGCGTTCTTAACTTTTATAACAATTGGGTTAGCTTTTCAGCGACAAAGGGACGCTTTTGTACTGCCAACCACAAGAGCGCGCAGACGGTGCCGACCACGATGAGCAAGATTCCGTAGGAGCCTGTGAGGTTTTGCGACTGAGTGGAAACGATTTGAATGCCTGCTGCCCCCATTATTGTCACGCTGAACTGGATCAATGCGGCGGCTGATCCGGTATCTTGCGATTGTTGTTCCAGCAGCAGGTTAACACCGGGGACACGCACTGCGATGACCGCAATTGATACTGCCGCCGCAATGGGCGCGAAAATCCACGGGGTCATCCATCCGCCCCAAAGCATTAGGATGCCGCCCGAAACGATAACTGCAAAGCAGCCCGAAATAATGTTTTGCACATGAAACTTGCGGGACAGACGCAGGTATATTTGCGGACCGAGCATCGCAAAAGCAGCATTCATCGCGAAGATAAAGCCGAACGCCTGTTCAGTCATGCCAAAGTCATCGACATAGACATAAGCGGCGATCCCGATGAAGGACATCAGACACATGGGCACCGTGGAAAATATCAGCAACAGATAGGCAAATCTGGGGTTCTTGAGCACAACCCCCAAACGCCCCCACGCCATCAGCAACGGTCCTGTCGATTTTTCCTCAAGCGTTTCTTGATACAGCGCGACAAGACATGCAGCGAAACAGGCGAAAACGGCCAGAGCGACAAACATCATATGCCATGAGGCGATTTTCAGCAAAAAGGCACCAAGGATGGGGGCAATCATCGGGGCGATGATGACCAGTGACATGATTGTGGCCATCACCTTTTCGCGCTCGCGCCCATCAAACAGGTCTTTGACAATTGTGGTGCCGACGACAGTCACACCGCCACCAGCTAATCCTTGCACTATGCGAAACGCAATCAAGCCCTCGATGGAGTAGGTCATTGCACATAACAAACTGGCCGCAATGTAGAGGGAGAGGGCGATAAACAGGATCGGCTTTCGCCCAGTGCGTTCGCTAAGGGGCCCCCAGAACAACATGCCAATGGCAAAGGCGATCATATAAGTGCCCAGCGTCAGGTTGACCATGCTGTGACTGGTTTGGAATACATCTGCCATCTGCGGTAACGCTGGCAAGTAGAGGTCCATCGTCAACGGCGGAAACGCCCCCAGAATAATCAGCAAAAGCATCGTGCCTTTTCGTCCCAGTTTGGGTTGCTCGACTTTCATAATGCGATGTCCTTTTGCGTGATGTGCGCGACCCAACATGGCGCACGGCGGGGGCGTATCTGAAAACACACAGAATAGGTGCTGCACCCAATCCAGTTTTAATCAGCCTTTAGTAGGCCCATTTGGCTTTGTGCATTAGGCCGATTGTAGACGCGCTTCAACCTTTGAGTGAAGAAGAGGGCTGCCCAAAATGAAGGCATGTTCAGCATTTTTCCAGTGGTAAGCTGACACGTGCCTGCAATCCCCCTTCGGGCAAGTTTTCAAGCGTGATCTTGCCCCCGTGGGCAAGGATGATTGTGCGCGAAATGGCAAGCCCCAAACCCGCACCGCCCGTTTCAAGGCTGCGGCTGTGGTCGCCACGGGTGAAGGGTTGAAACATTGCATCCAACTGATCTGGGGGAATGCCCGGCCCGTCGTCTTTGATGGTTACAATTGCGTTTTGACCATCGGTCCTCAAGGTGACTGCCGCTTCGCTGCCGTACCTTAGGGCGTTGTCGATCAGATTTCCAAAGGCACGCCCAAGTCCAACACGGCGGCCCCTGACCAATGCATCCAGTTCGGCATCACATGGCACGCCACGATCCGCGCAAATCTGGGTGAGCTGGGGGCCAAGAACCAGCGGGATCATCTTTTCCCCTTCTTGTCCTTCTTTTGCATAAGTAACCAAGCCATCAGCCATCACGGTCATCTCGTCCAATGTGCGCACCATGGCTTCGCGTTGGCTGTCATCATCCAGCATTTCTGCACGGATGCGCAGGCTGGTCATCGGGGTGCGCAAGTCATGCCCCACTGCGGCCAACATGCGCACACGTTCTGCATCAAATTGGGAAATCTCGGCCTGCATTGCGTTAAATGCTTGCGCGGCTTTCCGCATCTCGCGGGGGCCGCCTTCGGGCACACGCGCCGTGCGGTCACCGCGTCCGGCAGCTTCGGCCGCTTGTGATAGCTGTGCAAGTGGCTTGGTCAGTTGGCCAGCCAGCATGATGGACACGCCCAGAACACACAACAGGGATAAACCAAGGACCGTGAAAAAGGGTTTTGCGTCAAAGCGGTCTTTTCGCGGGGCGGCGGCGCTGGTTACAATATTCAGCCATTCTTGCTGTCCGTTTCGTGCGGTCAATGGTGTGGTAACGGCAATGACCTTTTTCGAAACATTGTGGCCCTTCGGCTTTGGAGGCCCTTTGGAAGTGACACGTTCAACAATCGCTACTCTGACGTCCTCCAGACCAAGAGTGTCCGTGAGAACCTGCGCGATATACTCCGAGCGGCTGTCAGTTGCGGTTTGCTCCAGCAACGGCGTTCCCTCGACTTGCACACGCGCAAATCGGGATGTGGCGTCTTTGGCGATGATTTGGCGCACCTGATCGTCAACGGCTTGCATCGCAGGGATAAGGGCGACGATGCGCTCAATCTGGCGGTCTTCGCTGGCGTGTTTGTCAAAACGTTGTTGCTGAAAGCCAAGGACCAGCAGCGCAATGAGGTTGGCGATGATGATCGTGCTGATCAACAGCAAGATGATACGCCCCGCAAGGCCATGCGGGAACAGGCGTGTGACGGCGCGGATCATGGGGCCACCTCCACATCTGCCACCAGACGATATCCGCCCCCCCATTCCGTCACGAGGATTTGCGGGTTTTTCGGGTCCGGTTCGATTTTGCGGCGTAGGCGGCTGATTTGGTTGTCGATGGCACGATCATATACTTTTGCTTCGCGCCCCGCCGTTAGGTCCAGCAGGGTTGCCCGACTGAGCACTGTGCGTGGTTGATCCAGAAAGATGCTCAAAAGGCGGTTCTCGGCAGTTGTTATGTCGATCAGTTGCCCGTCAGCGTGCTGCAATTTGAGGGCATCAGGATCATGGGTCCAATTTGCAAACTTGCGCTTGCCGCTGGGCGTTGGCGCGATCTCGGGGGGGGATCTGCGCAAAACGGCGCGTACTCTTGCAAGCAATTCGCGTGGATTGAACGGTTTGACCAAATAGTCATCCGCGCCCAGCTCCAGCCCGACAATGCGGTCGGTCTCATCTGCCATTGCGGTCAAAAGCAGGACAGGCGGCCCGCCTTGCGCCACCAGCCAGCGGCACAGGCTTAACCCGTCTTCTCCGGGCATCATGATGTCGAGGATCACAAAGTGAATGGCTGCATCCGCTAGAATCTCACGCGCCTCTGCCGCATTTGCGGCCAAACGCGTGCGGTATCCCTGCTTGCGCATGTATTGGCCAAGGGGTTCACGAATGTCTCGGGCATCGTCGACGATCAGGATTTGTGGGGCTATCGGGTCGGTCATTGCTATTCTCCCCCGTCGGGTTTGTCCCTTCGGTGTCTCTTATTGCGCTGTCTTCCCATCATAAATCAACCATCAGGCGCGGGTTGTGGGCGCTCAATTGTCGCAAAATGTATCAGGATGCAGGGTTGCGACAAATGGCGACAAACGGGCATTGGTGCTGACAAACCTTTTGCCGCAAGACCGCCTAAGTAAGGATCACCGAGGCGATGGATGCCTCACTGAGTTCTTGAAAGGACATAACATGACAAACTCCAAAATTCTTCCTGGCAGCTTTCTCGCCGTTGCGGCGCTTTTGTCTGGTCTGACAGTTGCCACAGCGCAAACCACACAAGAAGCCGCCCCTGTTCAAGCCGAAGTGACCAGCGATGCGCCAGATGCAAAACCGCACGGTATGCGCAAAGGTCATGGCGCTCGCGGGGAACGTGGCGGACGTGGCATGATGGGAATGATCATGAAAAAGGCTGATGCGAACGGTGATCGCGCAGTGACACAAGAAGAGATTGATACATTCCGCGCAGGTCTGGTGTCGGGCGCGGATGTGTCGGGCGAGGGTAATCTGTCACTTGACGAGTTCGACACAATCTACATGGAGATGATCCGCGAGAAGATGGTTGATGCGTTTCAAAAGCTAGACGCGGATGGCGATGGCCAGATCACCCAAGCTGAAATGGACAAGCGGTTTGGCAATATGGTTGAACGTATGGACCGGAACAAAGACGGCCAATTGGACCGTGATGACCGCGCCAAGCGGAGCCACGGCAAAAACCGCGGCGACCATGACGGCAAAGGCCACGGTGATCGCGATGGCAAGCAACAACGTGACCATGACCGCAAGCCTGCCAAAGACGCCCGCGACTAAAAAAGGTGCAGCGGGGCATCCGTGGCTCGCTGACGTCCCCGTGATGTGATGCCAACACGTTTCAAGGTGGAATAGCGTTGCACGATAGCTATGTTCCATGTCGTATAGAGAAGCGGTGTGGTCACGTGATCGGGCACCAAGAACCGAATAGGCGCACCATTCTGAGATGTCTGGTGCGCCCTTTCATTAAGATTATTTCGAGCGGCAGATGGCGCTGGACAGACTGATAGGGACGATTCAAATGCGTATGCTTGGGACATTGCTTGCCGTGGTGGTGATACTTGCCGGCTCTTATTACGTCAGCTTTGGCATGCCAGCGCCTGTTGCGGACCTTTTGGGTGTCGAGCAGAGCAGCGCAAGCAACCCTGATGCAGGTGCTTCTGGTGCTCAAAGGGGCGCACGCGGTGCAGGCGGCGGTGGGCGCGGTGCAACTGTCGTTGTGACGTCACCTGTTGAAATGGCGCCTTATGAAGATGTTATGCGTGCGGTTGGCAGTGCCGCTGCCTTGCGCAGCGTGAATGTCGTCACAGAGGTTTCCGGCGCTGTGATAGAGACCAATCTGTCGGCCAACAGAGAGGTCGTGGCAGGTGAGGTTCTGGTCAAGCTGGATGCACGTACAGAGGCGTTGAACCTTGAAATCGCGCAGGCCGAGTTGGAGCAAGCCCAATCCACCTTTCAGAGGTATGAGCGTCTGGGGTCATCTGGTAACTCAACGATAACAGATGTGGCAAAATCCGAAGCGAATGTGGCGCAGCGCCTTGCAGAAGCAAAAGTAGGGCTGGCCGAAATTGCTTTGGAAGAACGCACCATTCGCGCGCCTATTTCCGGACGGCTGGGGCTCAGTGATTTGATGGTCGGGGATATTCTCGCGGCCAATTCGGTTATCGGCACCATCGACGATTCCGAAGTCCTTTTGGTTGAGTTTGAACTCCCTGAACGTTCTATTGGCATGCTGACGCCCGAGCAGCGGGTATTGGCAAGCACCCCCACATTACGTGGCCGCACGTTTGAAGGTGAAATTGTAGAGTTCGACAGCCGCATTGATAGCGTGACACGCAGTGTGACGGTCAAGATGCGCGTGGACAACTCTGACGGGTTGCTGTGGCCAGGGATGACCTTCTCTGTGCGGATCAACCATCAAAGCGCGCCGATGTCGGTGCTGCCGTCAACCGCGATTACGTGGTCGCGCAGTGGCTCAAGCGTCTGGGTGGATAATGAAGGCAAAGCCGAACAGGTGCCTGTGACAATTGTGTTTAGGCGCGATGATCAGGTCTGGATTGATGCGGATATCGCAGTGGGTGCAATGGTTGTGACCGAAGGCGCGCTGAAATTGCGTGCGGGTGCAAGCATCACCTCGGCCTCTCGTAGCAGAACACCAAAGGAACCATCATGAGCACGCCTTCTGCCCCTAGCACAAAGTCTGGGTTCGCCAGCCTCTTTGTAGCACGGCCCTTGTTCGGTATTGTGATTAACTTGCTGATACTCATCGCAGGTTTGGCGGCGCTTGCATCGGTGGATGTGCGCGAAATGCCGGATGTGGACCAACCCGTTTTGTCCATTCGCACCAGTTACGAAGGCGCAGTGCCAGCCACAGTTGATGAACAGGTGACGCAGGTTCTTGAGGACGCGCTGAGTGCGCTTGAGGGGCTTTCCTATATCGAGTCCAGCTCAACCACAGGCTCCAGCAGGATCACCATTGACCTGTCAGAAGGCACCGATGTTGACATCGCCGCAAACGAAGCGCGTGAAATCGTATCGGCGACATTGCGGCAGCTTCCTGATGATATTGATGATCCGACAGTGACAAAAAGCGACAGCAACGCAGATGCTATTATTCGTTTGGCCTTGCTGGGGGATGCCACCTTTAACGAGATGACCGAGTTGGCCGAAGGGATGATCTATGACCGCCTGTCACTGATCGACGGCATCGCCGAAGTGACGGTGCGGGGCAACCGTGCAAACGAATTTCGCGTGTCGCTGGATATGCCTTCGCTGTTGAGCCGCGGATTGACAGTATTTGATGTTTCCGAGGCGTTGACCGCACTGCGCGATGACACCCCTCTGGGCACGTTGGAGGCGAACTCCCAAACCCTCGCCTTGCGTGTGGGTAATGCGGATGTGACGGTTGAGAGCGTCGGGCAGGTTCTTGTTAACGCGACGACCCGTGTCTCCGATGTGGCCTTTGTGCAAGTGGTGCCAGAGGACAGCGATGTGTTTGCGCGTGTGAACGGTAAGGCAGCCGTCGGGATGGACATCAGCCGTCAATCGGTTGGGAATACGTTGGAGATTTCCAAAGCCGTGCGCGTAGCTGTGGCAGAATTGCGCGCAGAGCTGCCGGAGAATGTAGAACTGATTGTGACCTCTGATGATGGCATCTTCATCGAGGGGTCCATCAACGAGGTGATCAAGTCCATTGGGCTGGCGACCTTGATTGTGGTGTCGGTGATCTTTGCTTTCTTGCGCTCGTTCCGTGCAACATTGATCCCTGCGGTGACCATTCCTGTCGCATTGATAGGGACCATTGCCGCGATCTGGATTACCGGATTTTCTGTTAACACCATCAGCCTTTTGGCGCTGGTACTGGCAACGGGCATGGTAGTGGATGATGCCATCGTTGTGATCGAAAATATCGTGCGCAAACGTAAACAAGGCATGGGAGCCTTTGCCGCTGCTGCTGCTGGCACAAACGAGGTGTTCTTCGCTGTGATCTCGACAACCGCGACACTGGCGGCTGTCTTTATCCCGATTTCCTTCTTGCCGGGGCAGGCAGGGGGCGTGTTCAGTGAATTCGGCTTTGTTTTGGCCTTTGCCGTGACCCTATCCTCGATTACGGCCCTCACGCTGGCCCCTGTGCTTGCTGCCTTTCTGGACCCCGGCAAACCGGATCCGAAAGCGACAAATGTTGTCGTAAAGCAGGGCGCGTTGTCGCGTGGTTTCGACTTTGTCATGGATCATGCAATCCGTGCACCCATGATTGTACTGGCCACTGCTGTGGGCTTTGCCCTTATCGCTGGAGGCGCGGCAAGCACCTTGACGTCCAGCATCACGCCCAGCGAGGACAGGGGATTTTTCCTAGTTCAAGCGCGGGGGGCATCGGACACAACGGTTGAGTACCTTGCAACCCAAGTCACCCTTGTCGAAGAAATCCTAACCCCATACCGTCTGCGCGGTGATATCTCAGCGGTGCAGAGCATCATTGGCGTCGGCGGTGGTACAAGTGCGTTTATTATTGTGCGCTTGCCAGATTGGTCGGATCGCGACCTGACCCAACAAGAGATCGTGGCGCAGGTAAGCCGCCAACTCTCGGATGTACCGGGCGTTCAGGTGAGTGCGCGCTCGACAAACAGTCTGAACATTCGTGGCGCTGGGCGGGGTTTGCAATTCGCAGTCACAGGGACGGATGTAGAAGCGATGACAAGTGCGGCAGACGATCTGATCGCGGCGATGTCATCTGATGCTACCTTCCTCAACCCGCAGCTGTCTGACGACAGTGTGCAGGCGCAATATGAATTGCGGGTAGACCCAGATATGGCCCGTGTCTTTGGCCTGACCGAGGCGGAAATCGCGGCAACTGTCAGTGCGATGGTACAGGGGAAAGTGGCCGTCAGCGTGTTTCAGGACGATGTGGAAACAGATGTGAATGTCGTTCCCGGTGGCCCGCCGATCAATGATCCTAGTGATCTAGAGAGCATCTATGTCCGTCTACCTGATGGCGCATACATCCCCGTTTCTGCGGCAGCTACGATGGTTCCGGTGGTCAGCCAGTCCAAGATTGAACGTCAGGGCGGATCGCTTGCCGTGTCGGTGCAATCCAACCTTGGTGAAGGCATCGATTTGGGAACATCAATGGAGCGGTTGACCGAGATTGCTGCGCAGACATTGCCCAGCGGGATGGGGATTGCCTTTACAGGCGAGGCGGCAACACTGACAGACGGGCAAGCTGGCATGTACATGGTGTTTGGCGTCGCTTTTGTCGTGGTTTTCCTTGTGCTGGCCGCCCAGTTTGAAAGCGTCGCAAGTGCGGTTGTGATCATGCTGACGGTGCCTTTCGGCTTTGCCGCAGCTTTGCTGGCAATCACATTGTCTGGCGGTTCTCTGAACTATTACAGTCAAATCGGCTTGGTTATGTTGATCGGGGTTATGGCCAAAAACGGTATTCTGATCGTCGAATTCGCAAACCAGTTGCGAGAGGCGGGGCAGGACATCGACAGTGCAATCCGCGATGCGCTGCGCTTGCGGATTAGACCTGTGATGATGACAATGGTTTCGACCGTGTTCGGCGGCTTGCCGTTGATCCTGACATCGGGCGCAGGGGCCGAAGCGCGTATCGCAGTGGGTTGGGTGATTGTTGGTGGCCTTGGCTTTGCCACCGTATTCACCTTGTTCCTGACGCCTGTATTCTATCGCTGGATCGCTGTCTGGGGGGCGGAGCCGGGCATGGCGTCCAAGCGTCTGGCCAAGGAAAACGCGGAAATGACATAGGGTGCATAGGCATAATCTTTGCCTTGCACCCTATGAGATCAGTCGCGCTGGCCTTTGGTCATAAGCGTCCCTGCAATGCCGCGCGGAAAGAAATAGACCAGCAGAATAAAGATAATGCCCAGCCAAAGCAGCCAGCGATCAGGGGCCAGCAGCTCTGGCAGGAGGGGAATACCTGCAGTGGCCTCTGACGCCGCGCCCATCAGGTCACGCAGATAATATTGCGCCATGACCATCAAAACGGCCCCAATCACAGCCCCCCACATTGTGCCCATGCCACCGATGACAACCATCAATAAAATGTCGATCATGATCGCAAAAGAAAGCGCCGTATCCGGCCCTGTGTACTTTAGCCAAACCGCATAAATGGACCCCGCCAAAGAGGCCGCAACAGCCGAAAGGCAAAATACAAACGTGCGGTAGGCAACAACGCGGTAGCCAATCGCCTCGGCGCGGGCTTCGTTTTCGCGGATGGCCTTTAACACTGTCCCCAGCGGCGAAACGGTAACGCGTAGCATGATCAAAAACAGCGTCAGAGACGTGAAAAAGACAAAGTAATAGCCCGCCAACTTGCCGTTCAGTTTGACGCCGAACCAGCGCACAACTTTACCATTTTCATCTACCATCAACTTATTTGCGGTTTTGAAAACCTCGGGCGCACGGTAGGTGATCCCGTCTTCGCCGCCTGTCAGTTGTGAGAGTTGCGAGGCCAGCACCAAAACGACCGAGGCAGCGGCCAGTGTGATCATCGCAAAGAAAATCGCTTTGACGCGTAGACTGACCAAGCCAATCACAGTGGCGATGACCAATGATATCAGCACCCCGGCCAAGGTGCCAACGGCCACAGCATCCAAACCCGGTCCCATCTTTTTTAGGGCGATGGCCGCGCCATAAGAGCCAAATCCAAAGAACATCGTATGTGCGAAGCTGACGATGCCCGTATAGCCAATCAACAAGTCATAGCTGGCGACCAAAACGATAAAGATACAAATACGCGCCGCGACTTCCAGTGCGCGCACATCCTGAAACAAGAAGGGCGCGAATAGCAATGCCGCAGCAATCATGATCATCACAGCTTTGATCGCCAGCGCGCCGTAGGTGACTTTTACTTGGGTCATGTTATTTCACCGCCGGACGCAGGCCACTGGGCCGCCACATTAGAATTGCCATCATCAGTAACATGTTTGATGCAAGCGCGAGTTTGGGCGCGAGATAGCCGATGTAATTGGCTGTGAGCCCGACAATGATCGCACCCAACAACGTGCCCTCGATTGAGCCGAGCCCACCAATGATAACCACGATGAACACCACAATCATCATCTCGCCGCCCAATGCTGGAGTGATCAGAGTCTCATACCCCGCCCACATAGCCCCGCCCAAAGCAGCCAAAGCTGATCCCAGCATAAACACACCGATGAACAGACGGTTTATTTTGAAGCCGAGGCTTTCTACCATTTCACGGTTCTCAACACCTGCGCGGATCAACAGCCCGACACGGGTGCGGTTTAACAAAGCCAGCAAGCCTGCAAAAACAACAGCGCCGATGCCAAAGGCGAAGATGCGGTATTTTTCAATGCTGACGTCACCGATGATCCACGCGCCGTCCAGAAATGAGGGGCGCGGTACGGTGACAGGGGTGCCCCCCCAAACAGCCAAAATGATCTGCTCGGAGACAATCAACGCGCCCATGGTGATCAGGATTTGACGCAGGTGATCCCGGTAGACAGGGCGGATGATGACGGTTTCAAAGAACAACCCCGCTGCAAGGCCAAAGGCGATGGCGGCAATCAGGGCAAGGGCAAGGGCGGCGCAGGCCAGCAGGATACTGTCACTGTCCAGCCAGCCGCCAAGTGCCGCCAATACGCTGGCCGCGACAAAGGCGCCGAAGCTGATGAACGCCGAATGGCCAAAGTTCATCACGTCCATCAATCCGAAAACAAGGCTGAGGCCAGAGGCCATCAGAAAGACCATCATGCCCATGGATAGGCCCGCAATGGTCAGTGTCACCCAAGACGAGGGTGCGCCGATCAGGACAAATGCAATCGCCGCCAAGGCAACGGGCAGCAGGTTTACGCCGCCGAACCGGCCCAGCGTATCCGTGAGTTTATTCATGACATTCCTCATGCAGAGAGACCCAATAACTGGCCTTGCAGCGCTTTGTCGGCGGCAAAATCCACCATGGAGCCACTGTGTACAACGCGGCCATCGTCAATCACGGCCATGTCACGGCCAAGGCTTCGGGCGAAGTTGAAGTTTTGTTCGACCAACAAGATGGTTGTTGTCTGCGCGATTTCGCGAAACGCTTCGCCCATCGCGGCAACAATCGATGGGGCGAGGCCTTTGGTTGGCTCGTCTACAAGGATCAAGGCGCGTGGTTCGATGATTGCACGGGCAACAGCCAGCATTTGCTTTTGCCCACCTGACAGGCTCCATGCTTGTTTGGTCCAGAATTTTTCAATTGCGGGAAACAGGTCGTAAATCCGCTGTAACCGTTGTTTGTCAAATTTGCCTTTTGCTGTGGCAAGGATCAGGTTTTCTTCAACCGTGAGGCCCCCGAATATGCCCATGTTTTCGGGAACGTAGGCGATGCCTTTGCGTGCGATATCGGCGGTTCCCATTCCGGCTATCACCTGACCTTGAAACGTGACCGACCCCGCCGAGGGCTGCCACAACCCCATGATCGCGCGCAGCGTGGTTGTTTTGCCCGCACCGTTGCGGCCCAGCAGAACAAATACGCCGCCTTCGGGCACATCAAAGCTGATGCCATGCAGGACAGCGTATTGATCGATGTTCGCTTTCATGTCTTTCACGCTAAGCAGGGTCACGCTGTTTCCTCCGTGGCAGAGCCAAGGTAGACGTCCCGCACGATCTGGCTGGCCATCACCTCGGCGGGCGCGCCATCTGCCAACAACTCGCCATTGTGCAAAACGATGATCCTGTCAGCCAATGCACGCACCACATCCATCTTATGCTCAACCAACAGAACCGTTTTGTCAGGGTCGGCTTTGATCTGTGCAATCAGGTCCAGTACGGCGGGGGCCTGATCCAGTGACATGCCCGCAGTGGGTTCATCGAACATGTAAATTTTCGGCTCCATTGCCATCAAAAGAGCGACCTCTAGCTTGCGTTGACCCCCATGGGGCAGGGCAGACGCAGGCATGTAGGCTTTGTCCTCAAGCTGTGCGGCTGCCAGATATTTCTCGGCGCTTTGCTTGAGCTGTGTTAACTTATGGGCAGGGCGGAACAGTCCCCAGCCCGCCCCAGAACGCGCCTGCACCGCCAAGCGGATGTTTTCCAGCACCGAGAGTTGTGGGAAGAGATTGGTCAGCTGGAACGCCCGCCCGATGCCATGGCGTGCCCGTGACGAGGGTGACATGCTGGTGATGTCTGTATCCCCCAAATGCACGGTGCCAGACGTGGCGGGCAATTGGCCAGAGATCAGATTGAAATAGGTTGTCTTGCCAGCGCCGTTCGGGCCAACGATCACCGTGGTTTCGCCGGGGTGAAAGGCGCAAGTGACTTGGTTGACGGCAACGTGACCACCAAAGCGGATCGTTAGATCGCTTGTCATTAGAGAGGGTTGGGGCATGGGGGCGCTCTTTACTAGGGTGTCGGGCCCGCAGACAGGGCAGCAGGCCCGACAAGTAGATTAGTTGTTATTGCGACCGATTGGGATGTTCATTTCATCCGCTTCAATGATGCGCACCAGATCGGGGATTGCCCATTCAACATCTTCGTCTACACGGATTTTGAAATGCACCATGGACTGCAAAGCCTGATGATCTTCGGGGCGGAACGTCATGACGCCTTTGGGGGTGTCCCATGACATGCCTTCCATCGCTGTGATCAGGTTTTCGGTGTCATAGCTGGTTGCGGTTTGCAGTGTTTTCACCACAGCAAGGGCTGCTGACATGCCGCCGGCAGTAAAGAAGTCCGGTGGGCTGTCAAAGCGTTCCATATGGGTTTTCACCAGCCAGTTGTTCACTGGATTGTCGTAGGCTTCATAGTAGTAATAGACCGCGCCTTCCATGCCGGGGAAGCGTTTGTAAGTTGGCAGAACGGGTAGAATGTGCCCGCCCATCGAGATTTCGATGCCGTAGCGATCAGGATCAAGCGCCTGAATTTTACCCGGCGCATCGCCGCCGCCTGCAACATAGACCAGAATGACCTTGCGGCCTTCTTTGTCTTTCAACGCATTGAACATACGCTCTGTGGCAGCGGTGAAATCGGCTGTGCCTTGGGGTACATATTCTTCGGTAACAACGGTTGCTCCGCTGCCTTCTAGTGCGGTTTTGAAGGCTTCGATGCCGTCACGGCCAAAGGCGTAATCTTCGGCCAATGTGGCGACGAACAGGTTTTCATCAGGCTGCAAGGCAATCGCTTGGGCTTGCATATCCATTGATGAATTGCGCGAGGTCTTAAAGACATAGCGATTGCTGTCAGGGCCCGTCAGGCTATCTGCAACAGCAGGTTCTACGATGAGGATTTTTTCATATTCTTCGGCAATCGGCAGCATGCCTTTGGTCACACCGGATGAGGTAGCCCCCACAGCCAAAAGCACTTCGTCGTCGCCGTATGCCTCGGCCAGTACAGCCCGCGCCACATCTGGCTTGAATTGAGTGTCTTTGATGATCACTTCGATGGGGCGGCCGTTAATCTCGTTGGTGCCGCCGGTTGCATATTCCAGACCCAGTTCAAAGCCGGTTTGTGCCTGTTTTGAGAAGGCCTCAAAACTGGAGCCGGAAAGCCCGTGCAGCAGGGCGATCTTGATCGGGTCTTGCGCCCAGCCTGCGCTGGTCAAAGCAAGGGACGTGACAATTGTTGCGGTGAACCGCGTTAATATCTTCATGGTATCCTCCCTGGGGGCAGGCGATGTCGTTGCACGCACCAAGCCCATCGTATAAAACACTTTCACCATCCGCGAGATAATGCTTGGAGGCAAGATGGTGGAAATACTTACCGACGATTCCTATTCAAATGGGGAGTTTGCAGAGCTGGCATTCACCTATGCTCCGATTGGTCTGGTCGTGACCGAGATGCGTGTGATCCGTGACTGCAATATCGCATTTGCACAAATGTTCTGCTATACACGCGATGAATTGCGCAATCAGATGTTTTCAATCCTCTATCCTTCGGCGGAGGAGTTTAAGAACATTCGTGATCGGGGTGTTAAGCAGCTTCGTGAAAACAATAGCTATTGGGATGAACGGATTATGGCGCGCAAAGATGCCTGCCTTTTCTGGTGCAGGGTACGCGGCCATTCTTTTACACCTGATGATCCGCTTGCCCGCGCTGTCTGGAGCTTTGCGGATCTGTCCTCCGAGCGCCCTTACAACAAACTCACCCGCCGTGAACGCGAAATTCTGAGCCATCTGAGCGAAGGGCTGACCAGCAAGGAAATTGCTATTCAGCTGGATATCTCTTACCGCACCGTCGAAGTGTACCGCGCAAAGCTGTTGCGCAAATTCAATGTCAGCAATACCAGCGGGCTGTTCCACTCACTTGGCGGGATTGATGGTGAACATGTCGTATAGGATCACTTGACGGGACAGGCGCGCATTGGCCGACGGAGGTGGTGTCGGCCTCTTGGCCGTAAACTTCCTGCTGGAAGCACAGGCATGAACCAGCGTAGAAGTATCCCAGCGCATGTAGATATGCGCGAGATTTTTAGCGCGATCACCCTCGGACCACAAAAGGAATTTACGATGAGCACAATTACACGCATGCACGGCGGCCCTAGAATGAGCCAGATCGTAACCCATAACGGCACCATCTATCTGGCAGGCCAAGTGGGCAACGCAACAGATGATGTCGCGGCACAGACCCAGACATGTCTGGACAAAATCGACGCATTGCTGGCCGAAGCAGGTTCAGACAAGACACGCATCTTGCAAACTGTGATCTGGCTGGCGGATATGTCCGATTTTGCGGCGATGAATGATGTTTGGGATGCTTGGGTGCCCGAGGGCCACACCCCTGCGCGTGCTTGCGGTGAGGCCAAGCTGGCGACACCTGATTATCGTGTCGAATTCACGGTTATCGCAGCACAAAGCTAAACAATTGCGGGCGCGCCATGACGCGCCCGCGACCCTTTGGCGTTATTGCGCCTGATAGGTCACTTTGCCATCACAAATTGTCGTGGCCGCGTTTGCTTCGGTGATCCGATCAGCGGCCAGCGCAAAGAGATCACGATCCATCACTACTACATCGGCCTGTAAGCCCACTTTGATCCTGCCGCGTTTATGCTCGGCAAACTCGGCCCATGCGTTATCGCGGGTATAGCTGGCCAATGTGTCGGTCAGGCTTTGGGTTTGATCGGGCCAGTCCTCGCCCAAATCCAATGGCGCAATGGCGGCGCGGATGTTGGGCATCACGTCAACAGGGATCACAGGCCAATCAGTTGAGAAAATCACCTTGGCGCCCGTATCACGGATGGTTTGCCACGCATAAGCACCTTTGATCTGTTCGGGGTGGATACATTGGCCAATGGCACCTGGTGGAAAGATATGGCCAATCGGCGCATGGCCGGGCTGGATTGACGCGACAATGCCAAGCTGCGCCAGACGCGGGATGTCATCGACATGCATCACTTCCAGATGTTCGATCCGGTGGCGGCTGTCGCGCGTGCCATTTGCCTTTTGCGCTGCGTCATAGGCGTCAATGGTGCGGCGCACCCCTGCATCCCCAATCGCATGAACCGCAATCTGGAAACCCAGTCTGTCGGCTTCAACGCAGCACTTCACAAAATGCTCTTGGGTAAAGACTTCGTCACCTGTGTTGCCATCCTTACCCAGATCAGCGGGGTAGGGATGCAGCATCAGGGCTGTACCGCTTTCGACCACACCGTCGATGAACATTTTGACGTGCGAACACCGCACCATTTCTGTCTGCGTATGGTCACGCATGAGGGGCGCTTGGGTGGTTAACCATTCCAACGGGTCGGTACCTTTCATGTGGAAAGGCACATTGCAGCGGATGATCAAGCGGCCTTCGGCCTCTAGCTCGGACAGTAATTTCAACTGATAGGTATTGCCGTCCATCAGGTGCAATCCGGTGATCCCCTGCGCGGCGCAATGTTTCAAGCCGCGTTCAATGGCGTCTTTGTCCATTTCGCGCTGGGCAGGGGTGGCGGGCGGCACGGGGTCTTTGCCTGTGGTCAGCCCCATCATATCGCGCCCGCCATAACGCGTCAGCGCCAGCACGGGACCATAGGCCCCCGGCTCTAGCAACGCACCACTGGCCTGCCCGTCGTCGCCCATGACGATCTCGGAACCCGCATCAACTTTGCCGCCTTCCAGCATGCCTACGGCACGTAGGGCCGCCGTGTTGGCCCAAACAGTATGGTGATCGGGCGCAAACATCGCCAGCGGGCGATCGGGCAAAATTTGGTCAAGGTCTTGGCGGGTCAGGGTGGCCCCTGTGCCCAGAATATCATAATCGGCCATCACGCAGAAAACCATCTGGTCGTCCGGGTTGGCGGCGGCATATGGCAGGATGCGTGTTTTCATCTCCTCCAGCCCTTTGACGCCGTAGAGGTCTAACATTTCCAATTCAACCGAGCCGCCAAACAGATGCACATGGCTGTCGATAATGCCGGGTAAAACTGTGCCGCCCTGCGCGTCAAGCATTTTGGTCTGCGGGCCAGCCAACGCAAGGATATCCGCGTCATTGCCTACCGCAGTGATCAACCCGCCTGTGATGGCCATGGCTTGTGCTGACGGGGCAGCGTTGTCAAAAGTGGTGAGTTTTCCGGTGTGGATGATGATGTCAGGTGTCATACAAGCCTCTGGCAGAATGAAAAACAGCCCCGCAATTGCGGGGCTGTTGGTTGGCTTTATCTTCGCTTACTTCTGCAATTCTGTCCAGATCGCAGTGTAGAGCTTGCTTGCTTCTGGTGGGCAGGTTCTGGCGATATAGGCAGCGCCTTTCAGCTCGGCTGGAACAACGATTTCTGGTGCTGTTTTCAGGTCTTCGGCCATGAACTCTTCTGATCCGACAATACCATTTGCATAACGCGCAAAGGTAGACAGCATCGCCGCGTTTTCAGGGTCCATCATGAAGTTAAGGAAGGTTTTTGCCTCATCGACATTTTTGGCGTCTGCCAGAATTGCCGCGTTGTCCATCCAAACAGAGAAGCCTTCTTGGGGATAGCCGAATGCGATGTCGGCGTTTTGCACACGTGCGCGCATAGAGGCACCGTTCCAGTTGGTGCCAGCAGCGACATCGCCCGCAGCGTATTTCTCGATCATGCCGTAATCCATGGACAGCCAGTGTGGTTTGGCTGCTGTCAGCACGTCACGGACTTTCATCAGGACTTCTTTGTCCGCTGTACATTGTTCGCCGCCAACATAGTGGATCGCCATTTGCATCACGTCATTCATTTCTGGTGTGACGTTGATCTTGCCTTTCAGCTCTTCTGGCGGGTCGAATACGACGGCTGCGGTGTTGATGTCGCCTGTGTAGGTTTTGGTGTTCACGGTCACACCAACGGTGCCCCACTGCCACGGCACGGTATAGTTGCGGCCCGGATCAAACTCTACGTCTACCCACTGTGGGTCCACGTTTTTAAAGTTCTCCATCTCGTTCGGCTTGCTTTCCATCAGCAGGCCTTCTTTGATGAAGATCGGAACATATGTGCCGGACGGCACAACAATATCAAACCCGTGGCCGCCTGCTTTGATTTTTGCCAGCGCGGTATCGTTGCTGTCATAATCGGTGATCGTGACCTTGATGCCGGTCTCTTCCTCGAACTTCGTGATCATCTCGGGCGAGGTGTAGTTGCCCCAGTTGTAGAGGTTCAATTCACCTTCGGCAAAGGCGGGGCCTGCAAGAACAAGCGCAAGTGCGGTGACTGTCTTTTTCATTTTTAACTCCTGTTGGTTTTTAATTTCGTATTTTGCTGAGCAGTGTAAAGGCAACGACCATAAAGACCGAAATACCTAGTAGAACAGTAGAAATCGCATTGATTTCCGGCGTGATCACGCGGCGCAACTGGCCCAGCATGTAGGTCGGCAGCGTGTCTTGGCCAGCGGATTTCACGAATTCGGTGATAACTACATCATCCAGAGAGATGACAAAAGCCAGCATCGCGCCCGCAAGGATACCGGGCCAAAGTTGGGGCAGGGTCACGCGGCGGAACACCAAAAACGGCGAAGCGTAGAGATCAGCCGCTGCTTGCTCAAGGCTTAGGTCCATGCCTTGCAGCCGTGCGCGAATTGGCAGGTAGGCAAAGGGGATACAAAAAGCCGCGTGAGCGATGATCAGGTACAGCAGTCCCGTATAGCCTGTGGCGACTTTGATCACTGAAAACAGGATCAACAAGGCAACCGCTGTCACAATCTCAGGCACCATCAGGGGCTGGTTGATCATAGCAAATGCCGCTGTCTGGCCTTTGAACTTGGGCGTGCGAGTGGTTGCAAGGGCTGCCATCACAGCAACGCTTGTCGCAATGGCTGAGGCCCAGAAGGCAATCACTAGGGATCTGACAGTTGCGTCTTGGACCTGTTCATTCTCCCATGCCGAAACATACCAGCGCCACGAAAAACCTTCCCATGCTGCGATGGAGGTGCCCGAGTTGAAGGAATAGATGATCAGCAAAAAGATTGGTGTGTAGAGCAGGATGAAACAGGCGATTGCAATAGTGCCAAAACCTGTCTGTTTCTTGATGTCAAAACCGTGTTTAGCCATGATGTGCATCCTCTTTGCCAGCGGTGCGCACATAGAAGATCAGTGCGACCATAACGATAACCAGCAACGTGATCGACAGCGCAGCCCCCAAAGGCCAGTTGCGGCCTTGGCCGAATTGCAGTTCGATCAGGTTGCCCAGCATCAACTGATTGCCGCCGCCCATCACACGCGGTGTCACATAAGCGCCCAGCGATGGGACAAACACCAGAATGGAACCCGCGATCACACCCGGTTTTACCAGCGGCATAATCACACGGCGCAACACCTGAAAACGCGTCGCATAAAGATCGTAGCCCGCCTCGACGAGGCTGAAATCCAGCCGCTCCATTGACGCATAGACGGGCAGAACCATCAGGGGCAGATAAACATAGAGCATACCCAGCAGGATCGAACCTTCGGTATAGAGCATCTGGATCGGCGCATCGATAATACCCAGCCACAGCAGAAGCGTGTTGATAGTGCCTTCATTGCGGATCAATTCGAGGATCGCAAAGGTGCGGATCAACAGGTTGGTCCAGAACGGGATCATGATCAACAACATCCACATGTCGCGCTGTTGTTTCGGGCGTGTAGCGATGAAATATGCGGTGGGAACGCCAAAGAACAGGCAGGCCAACGTTGTCATCAGTGAAAGCTTGATCGACCGCCACAAGATGCTCAGATGTGCATCCGACCACCCTAAGGTGTCATCGAAAATATCGCGCTGCGCAAAAACGTTGAACCAGCCGTCGGTGGAAAATTTCCAAACCACCCCGCCATAATCGCCGGGCGTCAGAAAGGAATACACCAAGGTGATCAGCAACGGGCCGCTGGCTGCAAGGACCAGAATGATTAACGCAGGCGCAAGCAGCATCCAGCGGGTGCGCGATGCGCGTTTGGCGACAGTTGTGGACAGATCAGCCATGCATCAATCCTTCAGAACCTGAGCCACATTCGCACCAAAGCGTACAGCGGCACGGTCTCCCTTTTCGTATTCCAATGTCGAATCCGCGCTGTTTTGCTGGCGCAGAACAAAGGTGGTGCCGTCCTCCAGCGTCATATGCACATGGGTGTCGGTGCCGAAATAGACGATATTGTCGATCATGCCGCTCAACAGACCGGTTTCAGAGGTGGTCAGGCTTGCTTGCTCGGGGCGTACGGCAAGGGTCACGGCACCTTCGCGTGCAACACCTTCGGGCAGATGCGCGGTGACGGTTTTGCCAGAGGCTAGCAATACCTGCGCCACATCCCCTTCGACAGATTTGATCTGCGCGGGCAGGAAGTTGGTATCCCCAATGAAATCCGCCACAAAGCGTTCAGCAGGGCGGTCATAGATATCACGTGGGGAACCGATCTGGCGGATCGAACCACCACCCATAACCGCGATGCGGTCTGACATGGTCAGGGCTTCTTCTTGGTCATGGGTGACAAAGATAAAGGTAATGCCGGTTTCAGTCTGGAGGCGCTTCAGTTCCAACTGCATCTCTTTGCGCAGCTTGAAATCCAGCGCGCTGAGCGGCTCATCCAGCAGTAATACACGCGGTTTGGGTGCCAATGCACGGGCAAGGGCCACACGCTGCTGCTGGCCACCAGAAATCTGGCTGGTCTGGCGATCCGCCATTGCGGTCATCTGCACCAGTTCCATCATCTCATCAACGGTGGCTTTAATCTCGGCTTTTGGTTTGCCCAGCATTTCCAAACCAAAAGCGATGTTCTGTGCCACTGTCAGGTGGGGGAATAAGGCATAGCTTTGGAATACGGTGTTGATCGGGCGTTTATATGGGGGCAAGTCCAGCAGGTCTTTGCCGAACATCTCCAGCGTGCCTCCCGTGGGATGTTCGAACCCTGCGATCAGCCGCAGCATTGTGGTTTTGCCACAGCCTGACGGGCCAAGAAGGGTGAAAAACTCGTTGTCGCCAATCTCAAGATCGACGCCGGCCAATGCCTCTACAGGCGGGTTGCCGGGATAAACCTTGCGCAGGTTGCGGGCGTGTATCGCTGTGGTCAAATTTGTGTCCCCTGTTCCAGTATCAAGGCAATATGCTGTGATAGCAGAGATTCCAGTAAACATGATCAAATTAGTTTAGGCTATGAAAAATAACCCCGATCAGGTAGTTTTTTTTAAAATCGCTTTAATTAGGGGGTAATTTTAGTGCAGGAACTCTCTCATCGGGACGTTTTTCGCCTGCGTCATGCGATGGCCTCGGTTGGAAGCGATTCTTTCTTCACCTCATTCAGGAAGCTTCTCAGAGGCAGATTACATTTCGATACGTTCCTGATGATGCGATTTGATGCGGGCAATGCGCCAACATTGCTCGGCACGTGGAAACGGCTGGGCGCGACGCCGCCGCATGTGTTGGGCGAATATCTGGATCGGGCGTACCGCCTTGATCCGTTTTACCAGTTTACTGATGTGCCAACGCAGGGCGGGCTGTACCGTCTTTGTGATATTGCGCCGGATCGGTTTTTCTCAAGCGAGTATTTCTACAAGTATTTCAAAGAAACCCGCCTGTTGGATGAGGTGGGGCTGCTTGCCCCGCTGTCTTGCGGGTCTGTCGTGCACTTGTCCTTCAGCCGTCTGGAGCGGAGCGGGCAATATCGCCGTCGTGAAATACAATGTCTTCAGGATTACAGCCCGATTTTGTTGGAATTGCTGGTCAGCCATGGCCGGTCATTGCCGCTGGCGGGTGTTTCACCACAAGAGCAGACCCGCGTCAGCGCTTTGCATGAACTTATCCTGAATGAAGCGAATGAGGCATTTCAGGCAGGGTTGACGCGCAGAGAGGCGCAGATTGCGGGGTTGGTTTTGCTGGGGCATTCCAATGGCTCTGCCGCGCAAATGCTGAATATCTCGCGTGAGACGGTCAAGGTGCACCGCCGCAACCTCTATAGTAAATTGAGAATATCGTCTTCGGGGTCTTTGTTCGAGATGCTGCGTCATCTTTTGTAGAATTGTAAGGGCTTAGATAATGTCGGGAAACGGGATTTACGCGGCCTGACGTCTTGCCTTTGGGCGCTTCTATTGTCAATCTCCGCGGAAATCTCTTCCTAAGGACAGTCCCTATGCCATTGCGCCCGCTGAATATTGATCCCACACATTGCCTGATTGACGGTACATGGGCACCCTGTGCCAGCGGGCAGGTTTTGCCGCTGTTGAACCCCTCGGATGGTAGCACGCTATGCGAAATCGCGCGTGGCGGTGCCGAAGATATGGACCGCGCTGTAGCTGCGGCCCGTGCGGCGTTTGAAGGTCCATGGGGGCGCACAACTGGGGTTGAGCGGGGGCGTATCCTGCAAAGAATCGGGGCGCTGGTTTTAGAGAACATCGACGAATTGGCCGAGTTGGAAGCACTGGACGTCGGCAAGCCGATTACTCAGGCCCGTGCCGATGTGGTGGCGCTGGCGCGTTATATGGAATTCTACGCAGGGGCCGTGGACAAGTTGCATGGCCAGACGATCCCGTATCTGGACGGCTATACTGTCTATACAATCCGCGAAGCGCATGGTGTTACGGGGCATATCATCCCGTGGAACTATCCGATGCAAATTATTGGCCGATCAGTCGGGGCGGCATTAGCCACTGGAAACGCGGCTGTGTTGAAACCCGCCGAGGAAGCCTGTCTGACAGCCATCGCCTTTGGCGAGTTGGCGCGTCGTGCGGGGCTGCCTGACGGGGCGTTGAATGTTGTGTCGGGGCTAGGTGCAGAGGCGGGTGCGGCGCTGACCTCACATGCGGATGTGAATCACATTTCTTTCACCGGTTCTGTCGGTACAGGCCGCCTGATCCAGCAGGCAGCATCGCAAAATGTGATCCCTGTGACGCTGGAACTGGGTGGCAAATCGCCGCAGTTGGTGTTCGACGATGCAGACATCGACGCGGCGCTGCCGTTTTTGGTGAATGCGGGTATCCAGAACGCAGGGCAGACTTGCTCGGCGTCTTCGCGGATTTTGGTGCAACGCGGGGTCTATGATGAAGTCGTGCGCCGCATGGCAGAGAAGTACTGCGAATTGCGGGCAGGGCCAGCCATGTCTGACCTCTCGGTTGGTCCGCTGGTCTCTGCTCGTCAAAAGGAAATCGTGGAAGGGTTTATCGCCAAAGGCGCTGACCTGAACCTTGCTGCACGGGGCGAAGTTGTTGCTGATGCGCCTGCAGGCGGTGCCTATGTTGCGCCGGCTTTGTTTGCGGATGTGTCACCGGATCATGCGCTTGCACAAGATGAGATCTTCGGCCCTGTTCAGGTGATTATCCCGTTTGAAGACGAAGCCGAAGCGCTGGCGATTGCCAATGGTACGGCTTACGGGCTTGTCGCTTCGATCTGGTCACGTGATGGGGCGCGTCAGATGCGTTTGGCCAAGGCGTTGCGTTCAGGCCAAGTGTTTTTGAACAACTACGGCGCAGGCGGCGGCGTTGAGTTGCCCTTTGGTGGGTCAGGTCTGTCGGGCTATGGCCGCGAGAAAGGGTTTGAGGCGCTATACGGCTTTACCTCGCTCAAAACGGTTGCAGCCTACCACGGCTGATCTGGAATACCCGCGCCGATGCGGCGCATTTTGAAACGTCAACAAAAGGAATAAACCATGCGTTTGCAGGGAAAAACAGCGATTGTAACGGGCGGTGCCTCGGGTTTTGGTGCAGGGATTGTGCGCAAATTTGTGGCAGAGGGTGCGCGGGTGATGATCGCTGATCTGAATACAGAATTGGCTCAAGAGCTGGCCCAAGAACTGGGTGCGCAGACCATTGTTTCCACAACCAATGTGGCAAATGCCGCCAGCGTGGAGGCGATGACTGCACAGGCAATGGACGCGTGGGGACAAATCGACATTCTGGTAAATAACGCGGGTGTCACGCATTTGCCTATGCCGATGGAGACTGTGACAGAAGATGATTTTGACCGTGTGTTCGCGGTTAATTGCAAATCCATCTATCTGACAACACAGCATATTGTGCCGCTGATGAAGGCCCGTGGCACAGGGAATGTGTTGCATGTTGCATCCACCGCAGGTGTGTCGCCGCGCCCGAACCTGAGCTGGTATAACGCGTCGAAAGGGTGGGTGAATAACGCCACCAAAGGCATGGCGGTTGAGCTGGCCCCCGCAGGTGTGCGCGTTAACGCATTGAACCCTGTTGCCGGTGAAACGCCGCTGCTGCAATCGTTCATGGGCGAGGATACGCCAGAGGTGCGTGCCAAGTTCCTGTCCACCATCCCGCTGGGCCGCTTTTCCACACCCGAAGACATGGGCAATGCCGCGTGCTTCTTGTGCTCGGACGAGGCAAGCATGATTACAGGCGTATGCATGGAAGTGGATGGCGGGCGCTGTATCTAAGTTTCAAACGGAAACCCTAAAGAAATTTGGTTGTGCGGTCTGGTATCAGCCCGCACAATTCTTTAGTTTCTCCGAAACTATTTGTAATATTCGCCACGATTCCTGATCGCGGTGAGACGACAGGCTGCGGAGTAGTTTTTTCCGCACCCCAACAGTATGGAGCGCGTGTGTCCCTTCTTTTGATTGTTGCCTTACCGTTTTTGGGGGCTTTGCTTCCCGGATTGATGAACCAGGCTGGCCGCGCCTCTTGCGCGGGAGTGACATTTACCGTCACGCTGGCGGCCTTTGTCGGTCTGCTGACCAACCTGCCTGCGGTCATGGCGGGTGATCTGGTCATGTACCGGATGGACTGGATTCCCAGTCTGGGCCTGAACTTTACCCTGATGCTCGACAGCTTGGGCTTTTTCTTTGCCACACTGATCCTTGGCATCGGATTGCTGATCATCACCTATGCACGCTATTACCTCGCACGTGAGGACAATATGGGTGAATTTTTCACCTATTTGTTGTTGTTCCAAGGGGCGATGGTCGGGATTGTCATGTCCGACAACATCCTACTTTTGCTGGTGTTTTGGGAGCTAACATCCCTTTCGTCTTTCCTGCTGATTGGCTATTGGAAGCACCTTCCCGAAGGCCGCCAAGGCGCGCGGATGGCGCTGACGGTGACAGGCATGGGCGGTCTTGCGATGATCGCTGGTATGATGATCCTTGGTCAGATCGTCGGCAGCTACGATCTTAGCGTGATCTTGCAAAACCGTGAGCTGATCCAGAACAGTGACCTGTATCTTCCTGCGCTGATCCTGATTTTGATGGGCTGTTTCACGAAATCCGCACAATTCCCGTTCCATTTCTGGTTGCCGCACGCCATGGCCGCGCCGACACCTGTTTCGGCCTATCTGCACTCGGCCACGATGGTAAAAGCAGGGATTTTCCTGATGGCGCGGATGTGGCCGGTGCTGTCGGGGACGCCTGAATGGTTCTGGATCGTCACCTCGGCGGGGATGATCACTATGGTTCTAGGGGCGGTGATTGCGCTGTTCAAACATGATCTGAAGGCGCTGTTGGCGTTTTCCACTGTCAGCCACCTTGGCTTGATCACCATGCTTTTGGGGACAGGCACCACCTATGGCGCAATGGCGGCTGTCTTTCACATCTTGAATCACGCCACCTTCAAAGCGGCGCTGTTCATGTCCGCAGGGATCATTGACCACGAGACCCACACCCGCGACATCCGCCGTCTTGGCGGCTTGCGCCACCTGATGCCGATCACCTTTGTGATTGCCACATTGGCGGCATTGTCGATGGCGGGTATTCCGTTACTCAACGGGTTCCTCAGCAAAGAAATGATGATGGGCGAGGCCTATGACACGGTGATGGGCGGCAATACATGGATTGTTCCCACAATGGCCGTTGTTGGCTCGCTGTTTTCTGCGGCCTATTGCTTCCGGTTGATCGGGCACACTTTCCTAGGTGCCAAACGTGACGATTACCCCGCCAAACCCCATGATCCGCCTGCGGGTCTGTGGCTGCCGCCTGCGGTGCTGGTGGTGTTGGTTGTGGCGATTGGTGTGGCTCCGTTTCTGGCAGAGCCAGCGGTTAAGGCGATCACCAGTGCTGTTATTGGCAACGTTGGCGATGTCTATGACGGCCGTTTCAAAATCTGGCACGGCTTTGTGCCTGCGCTCTATATGTCCATCGTGGCTGTCGGCGGCGGTTTGGTTGCGCTGGCCCTTTTCAATCCAATGTTGAAAATCTGGGACACAGTGCCGCGCCCCGAAGCCAAGACAATCTTTGATGCGGTGATCAGGGCTGCTGTGCGCCTGTCCCGTGCCCTGACCCTGCCGCTGCACAACGGCGCATTCACGCGCTATAGTGCGGTGATGGCAGTGACGGTGGTTGTTGCAGGCTGTTACGCTTGGGTCACAGGCACAGTCGGCGCACCGACCCGCAGTGTGCAACCTGCTGGCGCAATCGAAATTGCAGGCTGGGTGATGTTGGTCTCGGCCACGCTAGGCATGGTATTCCTGCACCGCAACCGTCTGCTGGCGCTTGTGTTGATCGGTATTGTCGGGCTGATGGTTTCGGTCGGTTTTGTGTTCTTTTCGGCCCCTGATCTGGCGATGACCCAGATCACGGTTGAGGTGGTGACAACAATCCTGCTGTTGCTGGCGCTGAACTTCCTCCCGAACGAAACACCCGTTGAAAGCACCGTTTTGCGCCGTGTGCGTGATGTCAGCGTTGCTGTGGCAGGGGGCTTGGCGACAATGGCGCTCAGCTATCACTATCTGCTGCGCGACGCGGTCACGGCACCGATTTCAGAGTTCCATCTCGCCAACAGCTACAAAGGCGGCGGCGGTACAAATGTTGTTAACGTGATCCTCGTTGATTTCCGGGGCTTCGACACCTTTGGCGAAATCATCGTGTTGGGGATTGCTGCGGTCTTGATCTATGCCCTGACAGAAGCACTTTTGGGCGGCCCTGTGCGTGCGCGTCTGTTGAACCGTACGCCGGACAAGCCGCTGGCGGGGGACATGCACCCGATGATGATGGTTGTGCTAACCCGCGTCTTGCTGCCTGTGGTTATGATGGTGGCCTTCTATGTCTTCTTGCGCGGCCACAATGAGCCGGGCGGCGGGTTTATTGCAGGTTTGATCGCGTCGATTGGTCTGGTGATGCAGTACATGGCCAGCGGCTATAGCTGGGCGACACAGCGCCAGCGCTATCCGCACCACGGTGTGATTGGCGCAGGTGTGCTGATCGCAGGTCTGACGGGCATCGGGTCTTGGTTTGTGGGTAAACCTTTCCTGACATCTGATTTCGCCTATGTTCGCATCCCGCCGTTTGGAAAGTTTGAACTGGCCACAGCGGCAATGTTCGATTTGGGTGTGTTTCTGGCCGTTGTCGGGGCGGTTATGCTCTCGCTTGACGGTTTCTCGCGCCTCGCCAGACGCGCCCATGTAAAGGACAGTGATCACGCTATGGATATCAACCCTGCGCGTTCCGAAAAAGAAGCGCTTAAAGGGCAGGGGGTATAACATGGAAATTCTTGTAGCATCCGCCATCGGCATCCTGACAGCAGGTGGTTTGTATCTGGTAATGCGCCTGCGTACCTTTCCGGTAATTTTGGGCGTGTCGCTGCTGACTTATGCGGTGAACGTGTTTTTGTTTGCTTCTGGTCGTCTGACCATCGGCGCGCCGCCGATCCTGACAGATGCAACCACCTATACCGATCCTTTGCCGCAGGCCTTGGTGCTGACGGCCATTGTGATTTCCTTTGGTATGACTGCCGTTGTGGTGATGATTGCACTGGGGGCTTATCTGGGAACGGATGATGACCACATTGATGATGCACCCGGCCGTGGGGAGGACGTAGTATGACCCATTGGTTGATTATGCCGGTTGTTTTGCCGGCGCTGCTTGCACCGTTTCTGATCCTTGCTGCGCGTTATCACATGGGCATCCAGCGGGTGTTCTCTGTGGCGGGTGTGATGGCGATGATCGCGCTTGCGCTGGGGCTGTTTGTTAAGACAATGGACGGCACTGTGATGCTGTACCAATTGGGCGATTGGGCGGCCCCGTTCGGGATTGTGCTTGTGGGGGACCGTCTGAGCACGATGATGTTGCTTCTTATGGCCGTTCTGGCACTGTTTGTCCTGCTCTACTCCATTGCATCTAAATGGGATGATCGCGGGCGGCATTTCCACGTGCTGTTCCAGTTCCAACTCATGGGGATTGCAGGCGCTTTCCTGACGGGTGACCTGTTCAACCTGTTTGTATTCTTTGAAGTCCTGTTGATCGCCTCATATGGCTTGATGATCCATGCAGGCGGCAACACGCGGTTACGTGCAGGTGTGCAATATGTGCTGTTTAACCTGCTTGGCTCGACGCTATTTCTATTTGCGCTTGGTGCGCTCTATGCGGAAACAGGCACGCTCAACATGGCGGACCTTGCTGTGCGGGTGCAGATGATCAGCGTTGACGCCAGCGTGGGTATCCGTGTCGCCGCTGTGCTACTGATCCTTGTGTTTGCGATCAAAGCCGCGCTTGTGCCGTTGCACTTTTGGCTGCCCAGCTCTTATGCCGAAGCACCAGCGCCAGTGGCCGCCCTGTTTGCGATCATGACCAAAGTGGGCGCTTATGCTATCATCCGTGTTTATACGTTGATCTTCCCAGTTGATCTGGAGGTCACCGCGGGTTTGCACGGCACTTGGTTGCTACCCGTGGCGATGGTTTCGTTGGTTGTCGGGGCCGTGGGGGTGCTGGCGTCGAAAAAGCTGGACAGGCTGGTGGCTTTTGCTGTGATCAGTTCTATGGGGATGGTGATGGTTGCCATTGGGATGTTCACCGAAGAAAGCATCGCCTCGGCGCTCTATTACATCGTGCACTCTACCTTGTCGGCAGCGGCGCTGTTCCTGATCGTTGACCTTATCCGCCAGAGCCGTGGGCATCTGGAGCTTCGCACGGATGCGCCGATTACTTCGGCGGCATTGGTTGCGGGCATGTTCATGGTGGCGGCGATTGCCATCGCTGGCTTGCCGCCGCTTTCGGGTTTTGTGGGCAAGCTGATGGTGATGAATGCCGCGTTTGACGATGGGCTTGCTGTTTGGGTCTGGTCGGTAATCCTGTTCTCCAGCTTGATTACCATTGTCGGGTTCTCGCGGGCAGGGTCTGTGATTTTCTGGAAGGCGCAATCGGATGGGGCACCTGTCCCTGAAGCAGGTCGATCTGTGCCCGCGCCGCTGTCGTTTGTGGCGGTCGGTGGATTGCTGGCCTTGCTGGTCGCGCATACGGTTTTTGCTGGAAGGGTCTATGAGTTTACCACATTAACTGCCGCGCAACTGATCAACCCCGAGGACTATTCCAGCACCGTTTTGGAAACACCGGGTAAACTCGACGACGCAAAAGCGGAGGATCACTGAGATGGCGCGCTTTTTCCATTGGCTTTTTCCCCACCCCCTTCTGACCGTTTTGTTGGTGTGTGTGTGGATCATCCTGCAAAATGAATTCAGCGCTGGCATGGCTGTCTTTGGTTTGATCTTGGCGATTATCATTCCACGGATCACCGCCGCCTTCTGGCCCGAACGGCCAGGGGGGGTACACGCTGGCAAGATGATCTCCTATGGCGTCATGGTGCTGTGGGACATTATGGTTGCCAACATCCAGGTTGCTTGGATCGTGCTGACGGTCCCGAACTCCAAGCTCAAACCCGCTTGGATCACCATCCCTCTGGACCTGCGCCAGCCCGAAGCGATTACCGTGCTGGCAGGCACAATCACCCTGACACCCGGAACGGTATCGGCGGATCTATCGGAAAGTGGCCATTACCTGTTGGTTCACATTCTGCACACCGATGATCCCGAAGGGGAACGCGACGCCATCAAAACCCGTTATGAGGCCCGCCTGAAGGAGATTTTCAAATGACCTTTGCAACCGAACTAATGAACTATGCGCTAATGGGGGCGTTTGTGATCGTCGGCCTGTGCCAGTTGATGTCGATGGTGCGGGTTGTCATCGGGCCAAACACGGGCGACCGTATTCTGGCGCTGGATACCATGGTGGTAAATGCCATTGGTCTGATCGTGCTGATGGGATTGTCACAAGGTACGCGAATCTATTTCGAAGCATCCTTGATCATTGCGATGCTCGGGTTTGTATCCACCGTCTCTTATGCGCGGTTCGTCCTACGGGGAGACATCATCGAATGACTTATGAAATCATCGCCCTATACGCTGTCAGCTTTTGCCTGATTGTCGGTGCAATCTTTACGCTGGTGGGGGCCATTGGCCTGTTGAAATTCAACGATAGCATGACGCGTCTGCACGCGCCTACCAAAGTGGGAACCGTGGGTGTGGGCGCGTTGTTGTTGGCATCCATCATCTACAATGGTGTTTTTAATGGCGGCGCTATTCAGGAATTACTGATCATGGGCTTTCTCTTTGTGACGGCGCCAATTTCAGCCCATTTTATCGCCAAAGTGAACATGCACCGTGGTGCCTGTGACACGCCCCCCGAATTGCCCGAGGGTGAGGAATGGGCGACGTTTGATCTGCCTGCAGGGGATAACGCTTTGCTTGAGGAAAACACAACCAGCGCGAATTAAAGCGCTGCAAAGCATTTGGCCAGATGGTCAAATGTCAGCCTCACGCGGGGACTCATCCGCAACTCGCGGTGCGCGGTGAGCCAGACAGGCATGCTTACCAACGGCATGTCTGGCCAAATCTGGATCACGTCAGGGTGCGACAGGCCTACCAAACGCGGCACAAATCCGATGCCCATGCCTTCCAGCACCATCCGCCAGCACACCACCTGATCATCTGACCTAAAGGCAAAAAAACTGCGGTCCACTGGCATGCCAACTTCGCGCATGCCGTCGATGATCAACGTGCTGCGGTCATAGCCGATGATCGTGTGCTTGCCCAAGGCTTGGGCGCTGTTAGGCATGCCGTGTTTTTCGACATATGCCGAGGATGCAAATAATCCGATGGGTAGTTCGGCGACTTTTTTGGTGATTAAATCATTCTGCGTGGGGCGGTACATGCGCACCGCCAAATCCGCTTCGCGGCGCAACAGGTTTTCGGAATGGTCCGACGCCACAACTTCAATTTGTAAGTCCGGGTGGCTGGCATTCAGGCCTACCAACATTTCGGGCAACAGATAGGTGGCCGCGATCTGGCTTGCGGTGATGCGTATTGTTCCGCTGAGGGTTTGCGCCTGCGTCCCTGCCAAGGAAAGTCTTGCCGCTGTTTGGGCCATTTCTTCCGCATGGGCCTGCACCACTGCGCCCTCGGGGGTGAGGGTCAATCCTGTTGACGTTCTGAAAAACAGCCGTTGGCCCAGCAACTCCTCTAACTGCGACAGATGGCGGCTCAGGGTGGGTTGGCTATTGCCAGATGTGGATGCCGCCGAGGATAGTGACCCTGCCGCTGCGATGGCCGCAAAGGACTGAAGTAAATGCCATGGCAAGTTTGTGCTATTCATTTTTGTATGACCAAGTCCAAATTACAGCAGTTATTTATGCGTATATTGTCAGGCAAACAGTCTCTGTCAACATCATTGAACGGAGCACATTATGACTAAAACAGTTCTCATCCTTGGCGCTAACGGGCGATTTGGCCGCGCAGCGACGCAGGCCTTTTCAGACGCTGGATGGAATGTGCGTGCCGCTACGCGCACCGCGCAGGGGGCCGCCATGCCACGGGTCAGCCGCGTGGCGTGTGATGTTACCGTCCGTGCGGCGGTCATAAGCGCCGCACAAGGCGTGGATGTGATCGTGCATGCGGCGAACCCGATTTATCCGCAATGGGCCCAATTGGTGCCCACTCATACGGCCAATATTATCGCGGCGGGGCTTGCCAGCGGGGCCACAGTGATGATCCCCGGTAACGTTTATAACTTCGGTGAAAATGCCGATGTGGTGTTGAACGAGGCAAATGCATTTGCGCCGACCACCAAAAAAGGCGCATTGCGGGTGACAATGGAACGCTGTTTTGAGGATGCGGCGCAGCAGGGGTTGCGCACGATCATCCTGCGCGGCGGTGATTATCTGGAGCGGGAAAAAAGCGGAAACTGGTTTGATAGCCAAATTGGCAATAAGGCCCATCGTGGTAAATTCACCTATCCGGGCAGTATGGATGTGGTGCATGCATGGGCCTATCTTCCTGATATGGCGCGGGCGATGGTTGGTCTCGCAGAGAAACGCGATACATTTGCACCCTTTGTGAGCTTCGGGTTTGAGGGCTACAGCCTGACGGGGACGCAATTGAAAGACGCCGTTGCACAGGCCGTGGGACGATCACTAACAGTGGGTCAAATTCCATGGTGGCTGTTGCGTGTTATGTCCGTATTCAGCCCGATGATGCGCGAAGTGCTCGAGATGCGCTATCTGTGGAATACGCCGCACCGTGTGGATGGTAGCGCGCTGCACGCAACCCTGCCGGATTTCATCCCGACTCCGCTTGCCGAAGCCATGGCAGATGTCATGGCCCCCTCTCGATCGGCTTGACAAAAGGGGCCTGTGAGGGTCCCTTGGCTGCAACATATTTCAGGAGAACCCTCATGATGAAAACCCGTGCCGCTGTCGCAGTTGAAGCAGGAAAGCCACTAGAGATCATGGAGGTGAACCTTGAAGGCCCAAAGCGCGGCGAGGTTCTTGTCGAGATCAAGGCAACGGGATTGTGCCACACGGATGAATTCACCCGTTCTGGGGATGATCCAGAAGGCATTTTTCCCTGCATCCTTGGCCATGAAGGGGCGGGGATTGTGATGGAAGTGGGGGAAGGCGTGACCACGCTTGAGGTCGGTGATCACGTGATCCCGCTCTACACCCCAGAGTGCCGTGAATGCGAATATTGCCTGAGCGGTAAAACCAACCTGTGTCAGGCGATCCGCATCACCCAAGGGCGGGGTCAATTGCCCGACGGCACCACACGTTTCTCTATGTTGGATGGCACGCCGATCCATCACTATATGGGCTGCTCTACCTTCGCCAACCACACGGTTGTGCCAGAAATTGCGCTGGCCAAAGTTCGCAAAGACGCACCGTTTGATAAAATATGCTACATTGGTTGCGGTGTGACCACGGGCATCGGCGCGGTGATCAACACCGCCAAAGTCGAGATCGGCGCGCGTTGCGTTGTCTTTGGCTTGGGTGGTATCGGGTTGAACGTGATCCAAGGTCTGCGCCTTGCAGGGGCCGACCAGATTGTTGGCGTGGATTTGAACGACGACAAAGAAGAAACAGGCCGTTATTTTGGCATGACCGATTTTGTGAACCCTACAAAAATTGACGGCGATATCGTCGATCATTTGGTTGAGCTGACCAAAGGCGGTGCAGACTACACTTTTGATGCCACCGGCAACACCAAAGTCATGCGTCAGGCGCTTGAGGCGGCGCATAAAGGCTGGGGCGAAAGCATCATCATCGGCGTGGCTGCAGCGGGTGCTGAAATCTCGACCCGTCCGTTCCAATTGGTCACAGGCCGCGTCTGGCGCGGGACTGCCTTTGGCGGGGCCAAGGGCCGTACGGATGTGCCGAAAATTGTGGATTGGTACATGAGCGGCAAGATCGAGATCGACCCGATGATCACTCATAAGCTCACACTTGATCAGATTAACGAAGGCTTTGATCTGATGCATCAGGGTAAATCCATTCGTGCCGTAGTCGAGTTCTGATCGGGTGATCAGCCTGAGGCATATCGCAACGGGTTTGGTCGTTGCGATTGTGGGTTTCTTCGGGACGTTCCCGATTGTGATCCAAGGTCTGAGCGCGGTGGGGGCCAGCCCATCGCAAGCCTCGGCAGGGTTGATGGCGTCAGCCATGGCTATGGGCCTTGCCGCCATCGGGCTGAGCCTGTTTTACCGCATGCCGATCAGTGTGGCGTGGTCCACTCCAGGCGCGGCGTTGCTGGCGGTGAGTGTTGCTCCGCAGGGCGGGTTTTCGACGGCCATCGGCGCGTTTATTGTGGCGGGTGTGCTGACCCTTGCGGCGGGGCTGGTTCGGCCATTGGGCCGTGCGGCGGCGGCAATTCCCGCCAATCTGGCGCAGGCGATGCTGGCAGGGGTGTTGCTGCCGATCTGCCTTGTGCCTTTTTCGGCTTTGCCCCAGCTCCCTTATTTTATTGGTCCGATCATTGGCGCGTGGATCGTGGGCGCATTGGTGCACAAGCTGGCGGCGGTCCCTGCGGCGCTGATAATGACGGGTATTCTGACGTTTTTGATGGGCGATATATCCGCGCTGGACGGTGCGGCGTTGGTGACTTTGCCCAAGTGGACCCTGCCGACGTTCTCGCTCACTGCGGCGATCAGCATTGGGGTGCCGTTGTTTATTGTGACGATGGCGACACAGAACGTGCCCGGCATCGCGATCCTGCGCAGCTATGGTTACACGCCACCGCCTGCTGCGCTGCTGACCACTGTTGGTGCAGGCAGCATCATCGCGGCGCCTTTTGGTGTGTTTTCAATCTGCGTGGCGGCGATCACCTCGGCGCTCTGCGCCAATGAAGACAGTGATCCCGACCCAGAGCGGCGCTATATGTCGGCGGTGATGGGCGGCGTGTTTTATTGCCTGTTCGGGCTGTGTGCGGGCGTGTTGACCGCTTTCGCCGCTGCGGTTCCGGCACTGGTGTTCGGGGCGTTGGCGGGGCTTGCTGTGTTGAACGTCATGGCAGGCGCATTGCGCGCGGCACTGATAGATGACCACGGGCGCGAAGCGGCGGTTTTAACCATCGCAGTCACGGCCTCGGGGATGAGTTTTGCGGGCATCGGTGCTGCGGTTTGGGGGCTACTGGCGGGGTTGCTCTTCTTTGGGTTGCTGACGATCCGCGCAGGGCTGACTAAACCGTAGGGGCCTTGTAAGAAATCGCAGCATTCAGCATGTGCCTGAGCTGGGCCTCGTATACGGGGCTTTCGCAGGGGGCTATACCACTTAGGAACATGGATTTTTCGGCAACAGTCATGCCCAAAATAGCCGCCATAAACAGCGCGGCACGCGGGCTGTCACCCAAGGCAGCTTCAATCCCCGTTTGCATTGCACTGTGCTGCGCCTCACGTACCAATGGCCCCACTTCTTCGTCCTGCGCGTTCATCAGTAGAAGATGCAGAATTGTGGGTTCGGGGCTGTCGCGGGGATGGCTGGTGAACAGATGCACGACCAAATCTACCAAGTCCTCTGGCCCATCGACCCGAGGAAACTCAAACGCGCCTTCTAATGTGGCCTCAAACAACCCTAATTTGCCCCCGAAATAGCGCGAAACCAGCGCCACATCCACGCCCGCCGCTTTGGCAATCTGGCGGAGTGTCACGTTGGAGTAGCCGTACCGCCACTGAAGCGCACGAGCGTTGTTTAACAGAGCTCCGCGTGTTTTCTCGGCTTTGGTCATGGGGTGTTTCTACTGTGTTGAAATGTGTTGTCAACGATTGTTGACTTTTGGCGTGGAGTACCTATTTGTGAATTTAATTAACCTTTGGCTCGGAGGCATACAATGTCCAATACGGCACTTATCACAGGCGCATCTTCGGGCATTGGCGCTGAATTTGCCCGTTATCATGCATCGAAAGGCGGCGATGTCGTTCTGACGGCACGCTCAGCTGATGCATTGCAAGCACTGGCGGCTGAGTTGACGGCGGCGCATGGCATCAAGGCGCATGTGTTTGCGGTTGATCTGGGCGCTGCAGAGGGTCCAGCCGCATTGATCAAGCAAATCACCGATGCGGGAATTGAGATTGATATTCTGATTAACAACGCCGGATTTGGGGGGCAAGGACGGCATATTGACCGCGCCCTTGAAGATGAACTGGGCATGATCGACCTTAACACCAAGGCACTTGTGGCGCTTTGCCATCATTTCGGTGGGGTTATGGCCAAACGGGGTACGGGGCGCATCCTCAATGTCGGCTCTACGGCGGGTTTCATGCCGGGGCCGCTACAGGCTGTCTATTTCGCGACCAAAGCTTTTGTCAAAAGCTTCTCCCTCGCGTTGGAGCATGAGCTGCGCAAACAGGGGGTGACTGTGACGCTGCTGGCTCCCGGCTATGTCGAAACAGCTTTTGCCGACCGTGCGGATTTGCGCGGCACCGATCTGGCGAAAGGTACTAAAACGCCTGCTTCGGTTGCGAAGCATGGTTATGATGCGATGTTGCGCGGTGATCTACTCACTGTGAACGAGGCAGGATTGGGCTTTGCGGTGAATTGGATCATCCCGCTGGCACCACGGCGGTTGGTGATGAAGATCATCGAACGCATGCAGGCCAAATAAGAAACACTCCGGAGGGAATAGGCGATGAAACTGAACGTAGATGGAAAATCCCATGAAGTGGATGTCGAAGACGATATGCCGTTGCTTTGGGTGTTGCGGGATGAATTGGGCATCACTGGCGTAAAATACGGTTGCGGCATTGCGCAATGTGGGGCGTGTACCGTCCATATCGATGGTGTTGCGGTGCGGTCGTGCCAAACGGCGGCAGGGGATGTCGACGGTGCAATCACAACCATTGAAGGTTTGGGAACGCCTGACGCCTTGCATGCGGTTCAGGACGCATGGATTACACATCAAGTGGCGCAATGTGGTTACTGCCAATCTGGGCAAATCATGCAAGCAGCCAGCCTGTTGGGCGAGAACACCGCTCCCACTGACGCCGAAATTGATGAGGCGATGGATGGTAATCTATGTCGCTGCGGAACCTATCCGCGCATCCGTGCCGCTGTTAAAACCGCCGCCGCCAAGCTGCAGGGAGCCTGACCCATGGGTAAGTTGAAAACAATTGCGCGACGTTCGTTTCTGATTGGATCGGCTGCCATTGTTGGCGGTGTGGCCTTTGGTGCTTATCTGGTCAAGCGCGATCCCGAAAACCCGTTGGCGCTGGATGCTACTGACGCGGATGCCGTGTTTAACCCATGGGTCAAGATCAACGCCGAAGGCATCACACTGGTCACGCCGCATACGGATTTGGGGCAGGGGGCTGCCTCCATGCAGGCGATGCTGATTGCCGAGGAACTGGATGTGAATCTGGATCAGGTTACCACCAGCTACGGGCGCCCTGCGGCGGCCTATTACAACACGGCGATGGCTGGCGAAGCAGTGCCGTTTCGCTCCAATGATGACAGCTTTGTCGCAGGGGTGGCGCGTAGTACGGTGGACGCTGTGATGAAAGTAATGGGCGCGCAGGTCACTGGCGGGTCCAGTTCGGTTACAGACAGCTATGAAAAACTGCGCCAAGCAGGGGCAATGGCCCGCGAAACCCTCAAAGCGGCAGCGGCTGCCGAGACAGGTTTGCCGATAAGCGATCTCAAGACCGAAGGCGGCGCGGTTGTGCTGCCTGATGGCACACGGATGGCCTATACCACCTTAGCTGCCAAAGCGGCACAGATGGACCTTGTGCAAGATGTCGCCTTGCGCGATCCATCGCAGTGGCGGTTGGTGGGCAAGCCTGTCCAGCGGATGGATGTTGTGGCAAAATCCACGGGCACCCAGACCTATGGGATTGATCTGAACATCGAGGGCATGGTGTTGGCTTCGGTGCGGATGAACCCGCGCAAAGGGGCGCCCATGCGCGGCTTTGATGCAACCGCAGCTGAAACGATGCGCGGTGTGTCGCAAATTGTCGCTCTGCCTTACGGCGTGGCCGTGGTTGCCGACAACACATGGCGCGCCTTTCGTGCGTTGGAGGAGATCGAGATTGACTGGGCCGAAGCGCCTTATCCAGCGGAGCAAGATGACCATTGGGCCGCTGTTGCTGCGTCCTTCACGCCTGATCGTTTGGATAAGGAATGGCGCAGCGACGGCGATGTAGAGGCGGCGTTTGAGGGGGCAGAGGTATTTGAAGCCGAATACCGCGCGCCTTATGTGGCCCACCAGCCGCTAGAGCCGCTCAGCGCTATTGTCAAAGTGACGGATGACCGTGTGGATATTTGGGCGGCGCATCAGATGCCAAGGTTTGTGCAACAACGAGTGGCCAAACGTCTGGAAATGGATGAGGAGCAAATCCACTTCCATAACCAATATGCAGGCGGGAGTTTTGGCCATCGGCTAGAGTTTATCAACATCGATGTTGCTGTTGATGTAGCGGATAAAATGCGCGGCACAGCTGTCAAAATGATCTTTCGTCGCGAAGAGGATTTCACACAGGATTTCACCCGCCAGATCGGCATGGCCCGTGGGCGCGGCGCGTTTGAGGGCGGTAAGATTACGGCGCTTGATCTGGAGATCGCAACGGTCTCATCCTCACGCTCGCAAATGGCGCGGCTTGGGTCGTCTGTGCCGGGACCAGATATGCAGATTGTAGCGGGCGCGTGGAACATGCGTTACAGCGTGCCAAACCTGCGTGTGCGGGGGTATGCGGTGCCGGAACTGGCGCCGACATCGTCTTGGCGCTCTGTCGGGGCATCGTCAGCTGGGTTCTTTGCCGAGAGCTTTCTGGATGAATTGATCCATGCGGCGGGCGCTGACCCGATGGAAGAACGCTTGCGTTTGGCCGATGATCCAGATGCCCGTGCTGTTCTTGAGGCGGTGGCCGAGATGTCAAACTGGGGCAGCCCGTTGGGGCCGCGCAAAGGGCGCGGCGTTGCCTTGGTCACCTCGTTTGGAGTGCCTGTGGCTGAAGTTGTTGAGGTCACGGATACGGATGACGGTATCAAAATTGACCGCGTCTGGCTGGCCGCAGAAGTGGGGCGTGTGGTTGATCCCGTCACCTTTGAGAATGTCGCCACGGGGGGCGTGATCTGGGCACTGGGCCATGCGATGAACTCCGAGATTACTTATTCGGACGGGCAGGCGGAGCAAGACAATTATCACCTCTCTGAGGGGATGCGCCTGCGTCAATGTCCTGTGATCGAAGTGCGTGCCTTGGAAAATAACCCGCATGTGCGCGGCATTGGGGAACCGCCTGTGCCGCCTGCCGCTGCTGCACTGGCCAATGCGATTTTTGCCGCTACAGGTACCCGCCTGCGCGACATGCCGTTCTTTAATACGGTTGATTTTGTTTAACTTACTCAAACTCTAAAGGGGGTCGCGCGTCGTTGCGGCCCTCTATGGACCTCGTATTAGAGGATTGAGCACCCAAAGTCGAAATTTCATGCACTGAAGTACGTCTGAACATCTTGACGCCCCAGCCGTGATGTCATACCCAATGATTGGTCGCGGGCGTTGTGTAATGGTTAAGACCTCAGTTTTCCAAACTGAAGATGAGGGTTCGATTCCCTCCGCCCGCTCCAAAATCCCCTTTTTGATCCTATAGATGCGACATTGCGGCGCTTGACCCCGCGCCATAGCCGCGCCACTAAGCGCTGCATAGATTTGAAAAAGGACAGCGCATGGCGGATACACCGACGCCCCCCCCTTCCACTACAGAAGAGCGTGAGCGTTCGCGCCGTATTGGTGCGCTTGGTGCGCTGTTGCCGTTTTTGCGGCCTTATCGTTTGCTTATGGCTGGCGCGTTAGTTGCTTTGGTTGCAACTGCGATGATATCATTGACGCTGCCGTTGGCGGTACGCCGTGTTGTCGATACGTTCAACAGCGGCGAAGCGCAGTTGCTGGATCAGTATTTCTTGGCTGCATTGGGGATCGCGGGTTTGTTGGCGATTGGGTCGGCGCTGCGCTATGCGTTGGTGACGCGTCTGGGCGAACGTGTGGTTGCGGATATCCGCAAGGCGACCTTTGACCGTGTGATCTCCATGAGCCCCGTGTTCTACGAAAGAATCATGACCGGCGAGGTCCTGAGCCGCATCACCACGGATACCACCTTGATCTTAAGTGTGATCGGATCGTCTGTTTCCATCGCCCTGCGCCATTTCCTGACGTTTGTGGGCGGATTGGCGTTGATGTTGCTGACATCGGCCAAACTGGCGGGGCTGGTGTTGCTGATTGTGCCCGCGGTTGTGTTGCCGATCCTGTTTCTTGGCCGTCGGTTGCGGGTGTTGAGCCGCGAAAATCAGGATTGGATTGCGGCCTCATCTGGCAATGCCTCCGAGAGTCTGAGCGCGGTACAAACTGTACAAGCCTTTACCCACGAACGTGCAAGCCGCGCCCAATTCGCACAGATGACCGAAAGTTCGTATGACGCAGCACGCCGCCGCATCCGCACCCGTGCGCTGCTGACCTCTATTATCATCTTCTTGGTGTTCTCTGGCGTGGTCGGCGTTTTATGGATTGGCGCGCGCGATGTCCGTGCCGAAGTCATGACCGTGGGCGCATTGGTGCAATTCTTGATCTATGCTGTGATGGTCGCTGGCGCTGTCGCTGCCATGTCCGAGATTTGGTCAGAACTGCAACGTGCCGCTGGGGCGACTGAGCGGTTGGTTGATCTGTTGGAAACTGTTGATCCGGTAACCGATCCGGCCACGGCCCAAACACTGGCAGAGCCTGTGCGCGGTCATATCCAGTTTGAGGATGTCGGTTTTCGCTACCCTGCGCGCCCAGATACGGCAGCACTGGATGGTGTGACGCTGGAAATCAAAGCGGGCGAAACCGTTGCCTTTGTCGGCCCGTCGGGGGCAGGTAAAACCACGATTATCCAGGTGATCTTGCGCTTTTATGATCCGCAATCGGGGCGGATTACCTTTGACGGCATTGACCTGCGCGATCTGAGTCGCGATGCATTTCGCCGTCAGATTGCCTTGGTGCCGCAAGACCCTGTGATTTTTGCCGCATCGGCGCGTGAAAACATCCGCTTTGGCCGCCCTGACGCAACTGACGCCGAGATCGAAGCCGCCGCACGTGCCGCCGCTGCGCATGAATTCATTTCTTCGCTTTCAGATGGCTATGACAGCTATCTTGGTGAACGTGGTGTGATGCTGTCTGGTGGTCAAAAGCAACGTATTGCCATTGCCCGTGCCATTCTGCGCGACGCACCTGTGCTGTTGCTGGATGAAGCCACCAGTGCGCTAGATGCCGAGAGCGAACGTGCGGTTCAGGCCGCTGTCGAGGAGCTGAGCGCAGATCGCACCACATTGATTGTGGCGCACCGTTTGGCCACGGTGAAAAAGGCCGACCGCATTGTCGTCTTAGAGGCGGGACGCATCATGGACACTGGCACCCATGAGGCACTTGTCGCGAAAGGGGGGCTTTATGCCCGTTTGGCGCGATTGCAGTTCACAGATGGTGCGCCAGAGGCGTAATTCCCTCTTGCGCCTTGGTGGCACAGGTTGGACTATCCACTTGTAACCAATCCATTCAGGGAGTTTTCAAATGGGTCTGTGGAATTTCGTAAAAGGTGCCGGCAAAAAAGTATTTGGCGGCGAAGATGCGGCAGAAGTGTCCGGCGCGGCACTGCAGGACGAATTGAAAGAACTGGGCCTTGATGCCGAAGGTCTGGACATCAAAGTTGACGGCGACAAAGTTACCGTAACGGGCAAAGCCGCCAGCCAGGAAATGCGTGAAAAAGTTATTCTGGCAGTGGGTAACGTTGAAGGTGTGGCCGCCGTTGAAGACGACGTAGAAGGCGGCGAAGGCGAGCCGACTTTCCACACTGTTGAAAAAGGCGATACACTTTGGGCCGTTGCGGAAAAAGCGCTGGGCAATGGCGCGCATTATGAAAAAATCTTTGAAGCCAACAAGCCAATGTTGAGCCACCCTGACAAAATCTACCCTGGTCAGGTTCTGCGCATCCCGACGCTTTAATATCTTGGCCGCATCCCGTAGAAAATTACGGGGTGCGGCCCTTTCGGCTGGTGCCGACATCCCCCATATAGCCAAGATCACGTTGACGTTGGGTCAATCTTCCGAATAATGCAGCGTTCTGGCCTATCGTTTGCTTGATGTATGGCATCGAGGACGTCATCGTAGAGTATCAAATACGTTAACCGCAAAAGCGGTAGCACTCGGGAGGAAGAAAAATGGGATTTTCAGGTATTGCGGATCGTGATGCAATCGAAGCAGAGAGCGCGTGGGAAGACCGCGATTTGCACAAAACGCTTTATGGCATGCTTTCAGCGACAACAGCCAAGTTTCCAAATAGAAAAGCCGTCAGCTACCAATTGTTGTCTGGCCCTACGGATTTCGCAGAAACACTCACATGGCAGCAGTTTCACGATAAATCCGTCCAAGCGGCGAACCTTTTTCGTGGCCTAGGTATTGGCCCCAAAGATGTCGTGGCCTTCATTCTTCCCAACACCAATGAAACAGCGATCACGCTGATTGGTGGCGCAATTGCAGGTATTGTTAATCCGATCAACCCGTTGCTGGAGCCTGAGCAAATCGGTGCGATCCTGCGCGAGACAAATGCCACGGTGGTTGTCACCCTGCGCCCGTTCCCTAAGGCGGACATCGCTGACAAAGCCGCCGAGGCTGTAGCGCTTGCTCCGAATGTGAAGACGGTTCTGGAAGTGGATTTACACCGCTACCTGACGGGGCTGAAAAAGCTGATCGTACCTTTGGTTCGCCCGAAACGTAGCGCGCAAAACCATGCGACTTACATGAACTTTAACGCCGAAATGGACAAGCAGCCGAAAACTTTGCAGTTTGAAGACCCGCAAGAAGACCGCGTGGCCTTCTATTTCCACACGGGTGGCACGACGGGTATGCCCAAAGTGGCGCAGCATCTCTATTCTGGAGTTATCTACAACGGTTGGACGGCGAACCGCCTGCTCTACACTGAAAATGACGTTGCGATTTGCCCACTGCCATTGTTCCACGTGATGGCCTGCCACTCGGTCTTTATGGGCGTGCTGCATTCGGGCGCACATATGATCTTGCCAACGCCGCAAGGGTATCGCGGTGAAGGCGTGTTTGATAATTTCTGGAAGCTCTGCGAACGCTGGAAAGTTACCTTTATTATCACAGTGCCGACCGCCATTTCGGCAATGATGCAGCGTCCTGTCAATGCAGACTTGTCCACAGTGAAAACGGCGTTTTCAGGTTCAGCACCGTTGCCGCAAGAACTGTTCAAGCGGTTTGAAAAAGCCACTGGCATCACCATCGTTGAGGGCTATGGCCTGACCGAAGCGACGGTTCTGGTGTCATGTAACCCAGTTGATGGCCTGCGCAAAGTCGGCTCCATCGGGGTTGAATTCCCATATACCAAGGTACGCATCATCAAAGGCACGCCTGACGGACCGATTGACGCAGGCGTTGACGAGATCGGCGAAATCTGCGTCTCGAACCCCGGTGTTTTTGCGGGCAATACCTATACAGAAGCCGCGAAAAACAAAGACCTCTACTATGACACCAAATTCTTGCGCACAGGTGATCTGGGCCGCAAGGACGAGGATGGCTATATCTGGATCACGGGCCGCGCAAAAGATTTGATCATTCGCGGCGGTCACAACATCGACCCTGCCGAGATCGAAGAAGCCCTGTTGGGCCATGAGGCTGTCGCCTTCGCGGGGGCCATTGGCCAACCTGATGCCCATGCCGGCGAAGTGCCTTGCGCCTTTGTTGAGCTGGTAGGCGGTGCCACGGTGACCGAAGAAGAGCTGTTGGCATTTGCTAAAAAGCACGTGCACGAAAAAGCTGCGCATCCAAAGCACATGACCATCATGAGCGAGCTGCCCAAGACCGCAGTGGGTAAAATCTTTAAACCCGATCTGCGGCGCATGGCGATCACCCGTGTCTTTGACGGGGCATTGGAAAAAGCGGGCGTAGCTGCGCGTGTGGATCATGTGATTGATGATAAAAAGCGGGGTCTTGTTGCGATGATCGCAATGAATGGCGCGGATCAAACTGCGGTTGGCGCAGTGCTGGGCGACTTCATCAACCAATGGGACGCTGTGTGAGCGTGACAGACTATAGCCTGCTCCTCGATGACGAGGTGCGGGCCTATATCGCGCGGGGGGCAGAGTTCTATCCCCCCGATGCGGTCAATTTGACGATCATTCAACAGCGTGCAGTCTATGACGATATGTGCGCCGCCTTTCATGCGGGTCGCCCTGAGGGCGTACAAACATGGGATGAACCCTATGGCGGCGTGCCGTGTCGTCGCTATGAGGTTGGCCCATCGGATGTAACGCTGATCTATTACCACGGCGGCGGGTTTGTCGTTGGGGGCTTGCACAGCCATGATGACGTCTGTGCAGAGCTATGTGCGCGGACAGGGGCGCGGGTGATCTCGGTTGATTACGGGCTGGCGCCTGAAACGGTGTTTCCTGCCTGCTACAACGATGCAAAATCAGCCTTTGATGCCATATCCCAAACCTACACAGGTAAAATCCTGATGGCGGGAGACAGTGCGGGCGGCAATCTGGCGGCTGCGGTGACCCATCATGCACGTGACCGCATTGCTGGCGTGGTGCTGATCTATCCGGGGTTGGGCGGGGATCCCACACGTGGCAGCTATATCACTCACGCAAATGCGCCCGAGTTGAACACACGCGATATGGAATTTTATAAAACCGTGCGAACAGGCGGGGCCGTGCCACCGGTGGGTGATGCGCGGTTTGCGCCTCTGCACGATACGAATTTCTGGGGCCTGCCGCCCACGGTGATCGTAACTGCGCAATGTGATCCATTGTCCAGTGACGGCGAAACCTACCGCGACGCGATCACTGCGGCGGGCGGCCAAGCTGTCTGGTTTGAAGAGGCAGGTCTGGTGCACGGCTGTTTGCGCGCCCGCACCATGAGCAAGCGCGGGGCGGCGTTTTTTGACCGTGTGGCAGATGCGGCCAGCGCATTGTCGCGGGGCGACTGGCCGTATTAGGCCCTAGCGCAGGAAACTGCCCGCTTTCATCGTGTCAGGCACGGGGGCGCCCAGACGGCTCAGGATGGTTGGCGCAAGTTGGAGTTGGTCAATAACCTGATCGGCCTCTGGGCCTTCTGCGTCACCAAAGTAATATAACGCTGCCTCTTGCTGTAACGGATCGCGTCCGCCGTGGTGCCCACGTGCGTCTTGGCCGTGATCTGCCGTAACAATCACCTCATAGCCCGCTGCGCGCCATTTCGGGATGAAAGGGGCCAGCATTTCGTCCATGACGAAACAGGCATGATCCATTTCCTGACAGTCGTGGAAAAACCGATGGCCCATACTGTCGAGTGTGCAGGTGTGCAGCATACCATAGTTAAGGCCAAAACGCATGCACATGTTGGACAGTGTCGCAAAGAGATCAACGTCAGAGGGGGTCATCTGGTTGGCCGCGCCATAGCCTGTCATCGTGTGGAAACGGCCATGGTTGATGGTGCTGCTGTCGGGTTCGTCATATTCGATGTCACGCACGTAATCGAAGGGATGGCGATTAAAAAACTCGGACCAGAAGCTGTGAGCGACGGCCCCGGTAATGCCGCCGCCTTTGCGCACTTGGGCAAAGACATCTGGCTGGCTGAGGCGGAACACATTGCCGTTGCCCGTACAGCCATGCACCGCAGGGGCCACACCTGTATGGATAGACGCGTAACAAGACGCCGAGATCGACGGCAAAACCGAACGCATTTTCCAGACCCGCGCATCGCCGCTGTCCACCCAACCCTCCAGATTGCCAAAAAGACGCCGCCAATTCCGGTAGGGAACACCGTCTAGGATGATCAAAAGAAGTTTCTTATCCATGTTTCTACCCGTCCTATCGTTTGGGCGTACACAACGGCAAACAGTGCTGTAGCGCAAGGGTAAGCACACCAAATTGTGAGGCCCCTTTTCCAGAGATTTGAGATAGCAGGCAGGCTGGACCGCATCGGCAGGAGAGTTTCAATGGCAGCCAAAGGTAACAAACGCAAACAACAACAGGCCCTCAAACAGGCTGACACGTCCAAGGCAGCCATGACGCGGCGTAGGCTGTTGACATGGGGCGGCGCGGCGGTGGTCGGTGCAGCAGTGCTTGGTGCAGGCGGTATTTGGGCTGTTGGGTCATTTAACCGTTCACTTGAGGAACATGACCTGAGCCGCATCGGGCAGGGGCAACCAACCGTGGTTCAGATCCACGATCCGCAATGCCCGCTGTGCACTGCGCTACAGCGCGAGACACGCAAGGCGCTGGCACGGATGGAAGGCACGCCGCCAGTCTATCTGATTGCTGATGTGACACGGACCGAGGGCGCTGTGTTTGCACAACGGCACAACGTTCAGCATGTGACTTTGATGTTGTTTGATGGTCAAGGCAACCGTGTCGAAACGCTGACTGGTCCCCGTAAGCGGGATGAATTGACTGAGGTTTTTGCACGCCATACGCGATAGGGTGGTGCAGGCAAGGGGATGAAACCTTGCCTGCGGCCATTTGTTTAGTTGCCCGCAGCTTCCATCTTGCGGGTGGCAATTGTCTCTTCGAGCCAGCCAATCCGCATTTCGGGAACCGAGCTGAGCAGCAGGTCGGTATAATCGTCAAATGGCGGTGCCAGCACTTGGGATTTCGGGCCGTAGCGCACGATTTTACCCTGAAACATCACCGCGATGCTGTCTGCAATGGCCTTTACGGTTGCCAGATCATGGGTGATGAACAAATAGGCTACGTCCTCGACCTTTTGCAGGCGCAACAGCAGCTTGAGGATGCCATCCGCCACCAGCGGATCAAGTGCACTTGTCACCTCGTCACAGATGATCAGCTTGGGCTTGGCGGCCAGCGCACGGGCGATACAGACACGCTGTTTCTGCCCGCCTGACAATTCGGCAGGATAGCGATCTTGGAAGCCTTCGCCCAACTCGATCTCATCCAGCAGTTGTTGGATACGTTTCTGTTTTTCCTTGCCCTTGAGGCCAAAGTAGAACTCCAATGGCCGCCCGATGATAGTGCCAACGGTCTGGCGCGGATTCATCGCAGTGTCGGCCATCTGATAGATCATTTGCAATTCGCGCAGATCGTCCAGAGGGCGTGTTGCCAGATCAGGCGTCAGGGTGCGGCCATCAAAGGTCAATGTCCCCTCGGATGGGGGCAAAAGGCCGGTGATGACCCGCGCCAGCGTGGACTTTCCCGACCCGCTTTCGCCCACAACGGCCAATGTTTGGCCTGCGTGCAATTCCACGTCGATGTCTTTGAGGACATCAAAGTTGGTCCCTGAATACCGCGCCGTGATGCCTTCCACCTTCAGGAGGGGCGTTTGGCCTGGTTCTTTTTCGACATGTTTGATCGAGCGCACAGAAACCAATGCTTGGGTGTATTCTTCTTTCGGGGCATTGATGATTTGATCAACGCTGCCGTATTCCACCATCGCGCCTTGCTGTAGCACCATGATGTGATCGCTCACTTGCGCCACAACCGCCAGATCATGGGTGATATACAGTGCAGCAACACCTGTATCTCGGATCGCCGTTTTGATCGCTTTGAGCACGTCAATCTGGGTGGTCACATCCAACGCGGTTGTAGGCTCGTCAAAAACGACAAGGTCGGGCTGGGGGCAGAGCGCCAGCGCGGTCATGCAGCGTTGTAGCTGGCCGCCTGACACCTGATGCGGATAACGCGACCCGATGTTTTCAGGATCGGGCAGGCCCAACTTCTCAAACAGGCCAACAGCGCGTTCTTCGGCTTCTTTCTTGGTGAATTTGCCGTGGCTGATTGCAGCTTCGGTCACTTGCTCCATGATCCGCTTGGCAGGGTTAAAGGAGGCTGCCGCGGATTGTGAAACATAGGTCACTTCGCCGCCGCGCAAACTGCGTTTGTCAGCCATGCGCGATTTCAGAATGTCGCGCCCGTTCAGCCAGACTTCTCCGCCTGTCAGCTCTACTCCGCCGCGTCCATAGGACAAAGCAGCAAGGCCGATGGTTGATTTCCCCGCACCAGATTCCCCGATAAGGCCCAGTACCTTACCGGCTTCCAGATCAAAATCGACGCCATGTACAATTTCAATATCGCGGGATTTTTCACCCGGTGGATAGATCGTCGCGCCTATTTTCAGGCCGCGTACTTTGAGCAGTGGTTCAGTCATCCCCGACCGCCTTTCAGTGATGTGGTGCGGCCTAAAATCCAGTCAGCCACAAGGTTGATGGAGATACACAAAGTTGCGATTGCATAGGCTGGATAAAGCGCCGCTTGAATGCCGTAATTTATGCCCTCTTTGTTTTCTTTCACGATGCCACCCCAGTCGGCTTGTGGGGGTTGTACGCCCAAGCCGAGGAACGACAGGGTCGAGACAAATAGAACCATAAAGATAAAGCGCAGGCCAACTTCGGCGACCAGTGGTGATAGCGCGTTTGGCAGTGTCTCGCGGAAGATGATCCAGCCGATTTTTTCGCCCCGCAGGCGGGCGGCTTCGACGTAATCCATCACGGTTATGTCTACGGCCACAGCGCGGGCAAGGCGGAACACACGGGTGCTGTCCAGCAAGCCCATCAACAATATCAATGTGAGAATTGTTGTTGGCATGACCGAGAGAACCACAAGCGCGAAGATGAGCGAAGGGATCGACATAACAAGGTCAATAAAGCGGCTAAGGACCTGATCCACCCAACCACCCGATACAGCGGCAAAGAAGCCTAGCGTGGCCCCTGTGACAAAGCTAAGGACCGTGGCGGCGGTGGCGATGAAGATGGTTGTACGCCCGCCCCAGATCATACGTGACAGCAGGTCACGGCCAATGCTGTCAGTGCCGAGCAGGAACTCGGAGGAGGAGGGCTCCCAAACATCGCCCACCACTTCGGCCATGCCGTAGGGCGCTATAAAGGGTGCAAAGATCGCGCAGAAGAAAAAGACAGAAGTGAAGAAGAGCCCAACAAGGGCGGCGGGAGGAATACGCATCATTTGGGGTGCCTCAACCTTGGGTTCGTGATGATAGAGACAATATCAGCGACCAGATTCAGCCCGATATAGACCGCAGCGAAGATGAGACCCACGGCTTGCACCACTGGCACATCGCGTTTTGTCACATGATCGACCAGATATTGGCCCATGCCAGGGTAGGCAAAAACAACCTCAACCACGACAACACCAACCACCAGATAGGCCATGTTGATCATCACAACGTTTACAATAGGGGCAACCGCATTTGGAAAAGCATGCGTGCGGATGATTTTGAGCATCCCCAAGCCTTTCAGTTCTGCGGTCTCAATGTAGGCGGATTGCATCACGTTCAGGATCGCCGCACGGGTCATCCGCATCATATGCGCAAGAACAACAAGGGTAAGTACAATCACAGGGATGGCAATCGCGTTTAACTTTTCAAGCAAGCTCATGGAGTCGTTCAGGATGGCGACAGAAGGGAACCAGCGCAGTTTGACCGCGAGCCAGTACATCAGGATGTAACCGAGCATGAATTCGGGGATCGAAATAGTGGTCAATGTCACCGCTGAGATCAGTTTGTCTGGCCATTTGTCTTTGTAGCGGACGGCCAACAGGCCGAGGAACAAGGCCAAAGGGACTGATACCACTGCAGCCCAAAAGGCGAGGAACATGGTGTTTTTCAAACGTCCGCCGATGCTTTCGGCGATGTCGCGGCCATTGGTGAGGGCGGTGCCAAGGTCACCTTGAAGCACGCCGCCCAGCCAGTTGAAATAACGGGCCACGGGTGGGTCATTCAGCCCCAGCTCTGCGCGCAAGTTTGCGAGGCTTTCGGGGGTGGCCCCTTGACCGAGAATTTGTTGCGCCACATCGCCGGGCAACATCGTGGTGCCTGCAAAGATAAGGACGGACGCGGCGAAGAGGAGCAGGATGCCCAGCGCGAGGCGCTGGGCAACCAGAGTTACAATGGGGTGCATGATCCGATCACGCCTTCCAAGTGTTCTTAAACGCATACCAGTTCATCAACGAAGCATTTGGATCGTCGTTATAACCTTGCACTTCGCTGGAGATTGCATCGACATAGTCGTTGAACATTGGCACAATCACCCCCCCTTCTTCGTTTATCATGCGACCCATTTTGGAATAGATTTCCTTGCGCTTTGCAGGGTCAAGCTCGGCACGGGCTTCTAGAAGCATCGCGTCGAAGTCATCGCGTTTCCAACGGGTGTCGTTCCAGTCTGCTGTAGAGAGGTAAGCGGTAGAGTACATTTGGTCCTGTACAGGTCGCCCGCTCCAATATGAGCAAGAGAACGGCTGAACGTTCCAGACTTCGGACCAGTAGCCATCGTTTGGTTCACGTTTAATTTCCAGCGGAATGCCCGCAGCCTGACACGACTGCTGGTACAATGCTGCTGCATCTACGGCACCGGGGAAGGCACCATCGGCGGTCCGCAGGATGATGGAGCTGCCGTCGTGACCTGATTTTTTGTAGTGTTCAGCGGCTTTTTCCAGATTGAATTCGCGCTGCGGGATTGTGTCGTCAAACAGTGGATAGGCTGCGTTGACTGGCATGTCGTTGCCAATTGTGCCGTATCCTTGCAAGATTTTATCGACCATTTCCTGACGGTTAACCGCATATTTCAGGGCCAGACGCAGATCATTGTTGTCAAACGGTGTTGTGTCAACGTGGGCGATGAATACATAGTGGCCACGGCCTGCAATGTTACGTACTTGCAGATTTGGGGCGCGGTCCATCAATTTGGCGATCTTTGGTTCAACGCCATTGATGACATCCACCTGACCCGATTGCAGCGCAGCGGTGCGTGCCGTTGCATCGTTCAACACAATGATTTCGATGTTATCGTAATGGGCCACTTCTTCTTGTGTGCCGCCCCAATAATCATCGCGACGTTTGGCTGTGGTGCGCACACCCGGTTCGTCGGTTTCCAAGACGTATGCACCAGTGCCGATTGCAGCGTTCGGATTGTCAAAGCCGCCATCGGGTTGGATCATCAGGTGATAGTCAACCAGCAGATAGGGAAGGTCGGCATTGCCGATCTTCAGCGTGACTTCGAAAATGTCATCGCCATCGGTGCGCATGCTCTCGATGTTTCTCATGATGCCCAAGGCACCGGATTTTGAATCTTCGTTCGAGTGGCGCTCCATCGTGCGCAGTGCGTCTTGAGCGGTTACAACTTGGCCGTTGGAGAATTTGATGCCTTCGCGGATTTTAAAGCGCCAGACTTTTGCGTCTGAGGAGCCTTCCCAGCTTTCTGCGACCAGCCCAGACAGTTCACCGTTTGGGAGTTGGCGCAGCAGCGGTTCTGCCCAGAGACGGCCGATTGCCAGCGGGACGTGAGACGCCCAGAGCGCGGGATCTTGTGTGCTTGTGCTTTCGCCGCCAGTCAGACCCATGCGGAAGGTGCCGCCGACAACAGGTTTGGCTTCTTCGGCTTGTGCCGTGCTGGACAGCATCGCGTTTGCAACGGCGGCTGTCACGCCCAAGGCAGCGGCGCGTGAAATGAACTCGCGACGCGTTAAGGCGCCGCTCGCAACTTGTGTGCTGAGCTTCGTCAGTTGTTCGTTCATGGTAAGGATCTCCCAGTTGGAAATGAGCGTCTATTGCGCTGCTTTATATATGTGATGCCTTAACGTTACGCATTTAAGGGTGTGTCGCAAGGGGTATTACCCCACCAATGTGTCAGTCGCACAACAAGAAACGAGGGGAGTTGAGAGCACTTAGGGGGCGTTTTACAAAGCACCTGTCTTTTGTTTCTTGAGGACACGATTTGTGCGTCACCCGAAGGGCCAGTGGGTAAATTGAATGGGATGGGCAGTAGGGCATCGCCTTGCGCTCTATGGCTCTAAGTTGTGTTGCGCAGATTTTAACGCAGCGCCGCAGTGCCGCATTTCACAGGCCCGCGGCATGTCGGAGGTGTTGTCATAGAGTGGAGGTAGTAGGCCGCAAAAAAGACGTGTAAAATGTGGTGACAAACCTGTCCTGATTAAATTTTACATTTTTTTGTGCTATGCAGCATTTGCCTATTTGTGTGCCAGTGATTGCTGTTGGAGACATGAAAACCACAATCTCTTGCGTGGTAGAGTACAACCTATCCGATAACGCAGAGCGCCAAATGTCCCGAATGTGTCTGATTCTGTAGTATTTTTACGACGCTTGCGGCCCATACCGTGCGTTTGCGGCAACAAAGCGGCAGATTTGAAACAGGGGGGAATTTTCCTCAATTAAATACTGGATTTCGCGATTGCCGCAGAATAATGTGTCCAAATAACGGTGAAATCACGGCGCGCTCGAACGGGCCGGATAGCAGAATATAAAAAAATTATAACCAAGCGACCCGCAACAAAGTGGGCGCTTCTGAGGTAGAGTGGGTATAACGATGAAGACGATTGATTTCGTTGTCCGTGGAAGTGCGGGCGATTTACAGCGTGGAACTGTTTCTGCAGATGCCACAAATCAGGTGATCGTGGCTGGTGCCGGTCAAGAAATTTCCCTTAATGCACGTCAGTCAGATCTGGCGAGTCAGGTTCGTTCAGGTGATCAGCTGATCGTCACACTTAGTGATGGCCGTGTCCTGACGATTGACAACTTCTTTAATGACAGTGGCGCAGCGAACCGTCTCTTTGTGTCGGCTGACGGCTACCTCAATGAAGTGAGCTTTATTGATGCTGGGCAGGGCAACCTTTATGCACAGTACGGGCCAACAGCTGAATGGGGCAAGTGGAGCCCGTCAGATGATCTGATCTTCCTTGGCGACAATGAAATCGCTGGTGTTCCGTTGGGTGGCGATGAGCAGGTTTCGATGCTTGGCGCTGGTATGCTTGGTGGCGGTGGTTTGCTTGGTGCAGGTTTGATCGCAGCAGGCGTCGGCGGTGCAGCACTTCTCGCTGGCGGCGGTAAAGACGGTGGTGGTAGTAATGGCGGCGGTGGCGACACAGGTCCGAAAGCGCCGTATGTTGATGACGCCGATTCAAATAGTGTCATCGGTGGTGATGACGCTGAGGAAACTTTGACCGTTACAGGTGGTGGTGAGCCAGGTGATACAGTCAAAGTTACCGTAGGTGACAAAGTTGTTGAAACCGTGATTGACGATGATGGCAAGTTTGAAGCCGTTTTCGAAGGCGAAGACTTTCCCGAAGATGGTGTCTATGATGCCACTGTGGTTGTTACCGACCCTGACGGTGGTACGACTGATTTGGATGGCCCGTCATTTGAAATCGACACAACACCACCGGTACTCGGCTTTACCGAGGGTACAGAGTCTACGGGCGATTTCTTCAATGAAGTTAGCTTCGAAGATGGCGTGACCTTGACCGGTACAGGCGAAGCAGGTGCAACTGTTGAAGTCACAATCGACGGCGAAGTGCGCAGCACAGTTGTTTCCGAAACAGGCGAGTGGAGCCTGACATGGGAAAAAGGCACGCTTGAAGCAGGCGAGTATACCACTGCAATTACTGCGGTAACCACCGACAGCTACGGCAACTCAAGCAGCTATACCGAGACCCTCGTCATCGACACGGTCAACTCGGTCAGCATCAACGAAGAAGTCTCCGTAACGGTCGACGGTGTTGTCACTGTGGGTGACAACGTCATCAACGGTGCAGAACATACTTCCGGTGCGATATTCACGGGGACTGCAGATGCAGGATCTAGTGTTGTTGTCACAATCGGGTCTGTGTCCAAAACAGTCACAGCAACTGCTTCGGGTACATGGAGCGCAACCTTCACTTCCACTGAACTGGCAACGGGCGAGTACACGGGTGAGGTTTCGGTTACCTCAACGGACAACCACGGCAACGTGGCCAATGGCACCGGCTCCTTCGAAGTTGATACATTTGTGCGTGATTTCTCGATCACATCCAGCACAGGTGGCTCCGATGGCGTCATCAGCGGCTCCGAAGTTGGGCAAGCGCTGACCGTTACAGGTATGACCGAACCAGGTTCGACTGTTGTGGTTGAACTGGGCGGCGCAACTGCAACTGCTGTTGTTTCCGCAGACGGTAGCTGGACTGCTACTTTCCCTGCAGGCAGCGTTGCAGAAGGTACTTACACCAAGACAATGACCGCTACAGCAACTGATGCTGCGGGCAACGTTGATACGGCCACAACATCGGTCGTTGTAGATACCGAAGCGGGCAAACTCACGATCGATACTGATCCGGTTGAAGGTGACGATGTCGTTAACAAAGTTGAAGCCAGCGACGGTGTCATCCTAACTGGTACTGCGGATGCAGGTGCAACTGTTACGGTAACAATGAACGGCGTAAGCCATGATGTTCTAACCAAAGCGGATGGCACATGGGAAGCGTTCTTCAAAGCATCCGAAGTCGAAGCTGGTGTGTATACTGCTAAAATCACTGCGACAACAACAGACCCATACGGCAACAACCGTTCGGCATCTGACAGCGTTGAAGTCGATACACGCGTAGACAACCTCACCCTGAATGCAGACGATATCGCAGGTGACAACATCATCAGCGCGTCCGAGCATGACGGCAACGTGACAGTCACCGGCACAACCGAAGTTGGGTCTACCTCTGTAGTTGTTACTTTGGATGGCAAAACGGCTAATGCGACTGTAGACGCAGCAGGCAACTGGACCGCAACCTTCGATGCAAGCGCATTGGCGGAAGGCACCCATACGGCTGACGTCTCTGCTCTTGCGACTGACAAAGCTGGTAACACCAAGTCGGTTTCTGCAACTGTCGATATCGATACCGAAGTTAACCCGCTTGAAATGACAAGCAACTCTGCTGGTTCCGATAACGTTGTGAACGCAGAAGAAGCAGCTATGGGCATTGATCTGGGCGGCTCCGTGGAAGCGGGCTCTACCGTGACAGTGACTGTCAACTTTAACGGCAAGTCGGCTGAGTACACAGCAGTGGTCTCTAAATCCGGTGACTGGTCGCTGAATATCCCGGCAGAAGATATTCCTGCTGGGGAATATGATGCGGCGATTACCGTGAATGCTGTTGACCATGTGGGCAACAAAGCGGAAATCAACGAAACGCTTGCGATCGATACACAGGCGCCAGATGGTCCGGTTGTTAACTTTATCGGTGACGGTCGTAATGATGGCTACCGCGAGATTGCGACTACAAGTGTCGGCGACGACACTGACGTCACAAGCGTTGCTGAAGTTCGCGAAGCTGGAACCATCCATGAGGTTGCAGGAACGCAGGGCGAAAACGCGCGGGGAGAGACAACTTTCGAGTTTGATCAAGACGTTCCAAACGGCTCACATCTGATCGTCAATTCAACAGATGAAGCTGGCAACACGTCGGGTACATTGGTCTTGTTGAACGACAAAGCGGCGACAGAGGACTATGATCTCTCTAACGCAGCTTACGGTGAGTTCAACATCGAGAACCTCGATTTGATCTCAGCCGAAGACGCGACTGTTGTGATTGATGAGGCAAGCTTGTTGGCACTTTCCAGCGGCTCAAACACTCTGACTGTGCGCGGTGGTAGCGACGATACGCTGAACATCGAAGGCGGTCTTAAGACAGAGCAAACTGAAGTTGGAGCAGACGGTCAGACTTATGATGTCTATTCAGTAGGTGCCGAAGGCATGTTGCTGGTAGATCAAGACATCAATGTCGCCATCATCTAACGGCTGACTGCGAATAAATAAGGGATGCGGCGGGGCCAAACCACCGCCGCACCCAACACGAATAAAACAATAAAAATAATAAATATAAATATCGGCACGTTAAGGGCAGGATATGGGGCAGTGGCTAGTTAAGACGACGTTAATGTGCGCAAGCGCGTTGGCGTTGACGGGTTGTTTATCAGGTACAGGCAGTACCGGTTCCAATAGTGATGTCGTGGCAATGCAAAGCACCACAGGCACTGCGAATGCGGCCAAACCAACTCACTCAGAAAAGATTAATGCGGAAAGCGCGATTATTCAGGGTTTGATTGCCCGGCGTTCGGTTTTGCCTGCGGGCAGTTCGTACAGCCGTGTGGCGACAGCCGTGCTTGCCGCGAACTCGCGCAGCGCCGAAAGCGAATTGCGCGCAGCTCAGTTGCGCGCGCGCGCAGCTTCCAAAAACTGGCTCCCCTCCATTGGTCCAAACATCAGCCTGACATCGCTCAGTTCCCTTGTGGCCAATCTGGTGATTGAACAGGTGATCTTTGACAATGGCCGCAAGAAAGGCGAACGCGAGTTTGCCGTAGCTGACGTTGAAGTTGCTGCCGTGGCATTGGCCACAGATACAAATGCCCGTGTGCGCACTGGTCTCGACCTCTATGTCGCAGCGCTTGAAGCCCGTGAAAAGATGGCATTGGCCAGCAAAAATGCCAAAGACATCGGGCATTTTGAATGGGTTATGCAGCAACGCGTTCAAGGCGGAGTCTCTGACAGCTCGGATTTGAACATTTTACGCCAAAAGCTATTGGAAATTAGGGCAACGGTGTCTGCGGAAAGCGAAACTGCAAACACCTCGATTGCAGAATTGAACGCGATGGCCATTGGCGATCTGAGCGGTGTTAAAGGAACCTCGTCGTTGCCCGTCCGTGCGGGGCTGGCACAACCGCTGAGCGTGACCCAATCAGAAGCAGAGAAAATTCGCGCTATTGCGGCAGCCAAGGTTGATCGGGCTGGCCAGTTGCCGGGTTTGACGGCCAGCGCAACCATCGGCGAGGGCGGTTCAGCAGGATTGGGGATCAGCTCCAACAGTCTCCTCGGGCTCGGAACGGGTGACAAGCTCAAGGCGATTGAAGCCACAAGCGAGGCCGCCGGACGCCGTGTGGCGCAAGCGACAGAAGACGCAAACCGCAAGCTGCGCAAGTTCGAAGGGCAAATTGCCTCAAAAGAACGCCAAGCCATAGAGGCAGCCAAGCTGACAGTGCAGGCCAAGAAAAACCTCGATTTGTTTCAAGCGCAATATGATGCGGGCCAGCGGCAGGTCATGGATGTTGTAGGCGTCTACGAGACTTTTGCCCGCCAGCAAGAAACCGAAGTTACTTTGAAATATGAGGCCATCCGCTTGCGGATCGCCATGGCCGAACTCTTAGGGGTTCTGGCAGATGGGTCCGCAATATGAGCAAGCCATTTACACTGACAATCGTGAACGGCAATGCTGGGCGATTGAAACCGGCAGAAGTGGAAGAAACGCCAAAAGTAGAAGTGGTTCCAAGCTTTGAGCTCAAGCTGCGCGCGCGCGGTGCTTTGATTGCAACATACGCAAGTGTACTGGGTGCTAATGTCTCCCAATCAGACCTCACCGATGGGTTGATCCGCCGTCTCAAGCCGGATGCAACCGAGCAGGATGAAGCGCAAGTCATCACAACCTTGCTGCGTCGTAACGGGTTAACCGCTGAGTTGCTGCGTAGTAAGTCATTGGACAAACAAACATTTCCGGCATTAGTTTATATGACGTCGGGCCAGCTTTTGTTGGTCATGGGCCGCGTCCGTGATGAGTTGGTGGTGTATGATACAACATGCCCCGACAACCGCGCATTGGTGCCTGCAACCGATTTTGTCCCATTCTTTTCGGGTCTAACACTCTGCGCTAAGATGCCGATTGAAAAGGTTGCCGAGGTTCACAAAACAGCCGAGAAACCAACACATTGGTTTTGGGGACAATTTGCAGGCTTTAAACGTCAGTTGGGCGAAGTTGCCTTGGGCTCTTTTGTGGCGAACCTTCTGGCTGTTGCCGTCGCCTTGTTCTCTTTGCAAGTCTATGACCGCGTGATCCCACACCAATCCGAAGCCACACTTTGGGTTTTGGCTGCTGGCGCTGTTTTGGCGCTGCTGATGGAAGCCTTCATCAAAATAGCACGTGCCCAACTGATGGACGGGGCAGGCCGCCAAATCGAACTGTCAGTGCAGAGCACATTGATGCAACGGATACTGGGCATGCGTAGCGACAAGCGCCCGCAATCGCCCTCGGATCTATTCTCCTCGATGCGTGAATTTGGGTCAGTTCGTGAATTCTTTACCGCTTCAACCATTGGTACAATTGCCGATATCCCGTTCATCTTTGTCTTCCTTGCGCTTGTGGCGTCCATCGCGGGCAATGTGGTTTGGGTGTTGGTGTTAGGTGGTATCCTGATGGTTATCCCCGGATTTTTCATGCAAAAGCGGATGATCCGCCTGACGCAAGAAACCCAAGGGGCCACTGCGAAATCCTCACGTCTGCTGCATGAAGCCATTTTTGAGTTGGACACAGTTAAAACCCAGCGTGGCGAAGAGCGCGTACAGCGCCTTTGGAATGAGCTGACAACCCTTTCAGCCGTGAAATCCTCTGAGCAGCGTAAGCTCTCATCGATTTTGACCTTCTGGAGCCAAGGCGTCCAGCAGGGTACATATGTGGCTGCGGTCATCATGGGCACCTATTTGGTGTTCGCTGGCCAATTTACCGTTGGGTCGATCATCGCCACCGGTATCCTCACGTCGCGCACGTTGGCACCCTTGACGCAATTGGCGGGCACGATGGCGCGTTGGGGCAATGTTAAATCTGCCCTCGACGGATTGGAGCATATTGCCACTTCCGAGCAGGACGCAAAGGACGGCCGCACTTACATGCGCCGCGACGAACTGGTGGGCAATTTTGAACTGAAAGCGGTGACGTTCCGTTATATGGAAGAAGGCGCTCCAACGCTTGACCTGCCCGGCGTCAACATTTTACCCGGGCAACGGGTTGCGGTTTTGGGGGCCAACGGCTCCGGTAAATCATCCTTGCTCAAGGTCTTGAGCGGCCTTTATGCGCCCACCGAAGGGCGTGTATTGATCGACGGTACAGAGATGAGCCAGATTGAGCCCCGCGACCTACGCCGCCTGATCGGATATTTGGGCCAAGACGTTCGCCTGTTCACAGGCACGCTGCGTGATAACCTGAACCTCACAATGCTGGAACGCGACGATGCGCGGCTGATGGCTTCGCTTGAGTTTGCGGGTCTTGGAGCGTTTGTGCGCAATCACCCCAAAGGTCTTGATCTGGAGATTTTGGATGCGGGGGGCGGCCTGTCCATCGGGCAACGTCAATCCATCGGCTGGGCGCGTCTCTGGCTGCAAGACCCAAAGATTTGTTTGCTGGATGAACCAACTGCGGCGTTGGATCAAAAACTGGAAACGGCTCTTGTCGAGCGTCTGGACCAGTGGATGGAAGGCCGTACTGCGGTAATCGCCACCCACCGTGCCCCCATTTTGGCGCTGACCACCCGTACCATTATTCTGAGCAATGGCCGGATGAGCATTGATGGCCCGAAAGACGAAGTTATGGCCCATCTGACTGCCATCAAAGGAGGTGCTGCATGAGCGGTTCCATGGATACCCATATCGAACGCCAGATGCGCGGCCCCTCCATGGTTGTATGGCTGAGTGCTGGGACTGTGATCGTGTTTCTGGCTTGGGCTTTCTTTGCCTCGGTCGATGAAATCGTGCGCGCCGAAGGATCGATGATTTCCAGTTCACGACCCCAGATCATCCAGAACCTCGAAGGGGGTATTCTGGCGGAACTGAACGTGGGCGAGGGCGATATCGTGGAGACAGGTGATGTTCTGGCCCGCCTGCACAACACGCAATTCCAATCTTCGGTAGATGATCTCCAAGATCAGATCAGCGCATTTGAAATCCGCCGCATGCGGTTGGAAGCCGAAATAGACGGGGAGTACACCTTTGATGTCCCTGACGAATGGGCACGCCGTACACCGGAAATGCTGGTATCGGAGGCAGCACTGTTACAGGCACGTCAATCTGATTATGTCTCGTCGGTAGATGGTGCAAAAAACGTTCTGATCGAAGCGCAACGCGAACGTGACTTGATGGACGGGTTGCTGAAAAACAAGATTGTATCCCTGATTGAAGTAACACGCGCACGCAAATCCTATGCGGATGCCAAAATCAAATATGATGAGGTAGTGACACGCACTGATCTGGATCGCGCACAAGAATACTCTGATGTGCTGCGCGAACTGTCGACATTGCGCCAGAACCTCAAAGCCAGCACCGACCAGTTGGACCGCACGTTGCTGCGTAGCCCACTACGGGGCATTGTGAACAACCTGAGCGTCACAACCATCGGCGGCGTTGTTCGCCCCGGTGAAGAGATTTTGCAGATCATTCCGCTGGACGAAGAACTATTCGTCGAAGCCCGCGTGAAGCCTGAAAACATCGCTAACGTGCGCCGTGGACAGGCGGCAACGATCAAATTGTCTGCGTATGACTACACGATCTTTGGTACGTTGCAGGGTGAAGTAAAGCTCATCTCGGCGGATACGTTCAAAGACGAGCGCTCACGCGATCCAGATGGTGATCCGCATTACAAAGTGACACTGGCGGTTGACACTTCCGATCTGACACCGCGTCAATCCGAGCTGGAAATCCGCCCCGGTATGCAGGCAAGTGTTGAGCTGCTCACAGGATCAAAGACGATTCTGCAATACCTGCTCAAGCCGCTGTATAAATCCAAGGAAGCTTTCCGCGAACCGTAAGCGGATAGCCTGAAATGAGACATAGACTTAAAATGCGGGCCTAAGGGGTCCGCATTTTGCGTTTAGGCGTCGGTGTCCAGCCAGAGGGTCACAGGCCCGTCATTGGTGAGAGCCACAGACATATCGGCACCGAACTTTCCCGTTTCAACAGGAAGTCCCAGATCACGTAACGCAGATGCAAATTGCAGATACAAAGTTTCTGCTACATCAGGTTTGGCCGCATAGGAAAACCCGGGCCGCGTACCGCGCCGCGTGTCGGCAGCAAGGGTGAACTGGCTGACAACCAATGCACTACCGCCGGTTTGCGTAAGGCTCAGGTTCATTTTTCCCGCCTCATCTTTAAACAGGCGCAGCTTTGAGATTTTTAAGGCCAGTGCTTTGGCGGTGTCGTAGTCATCTTCTGGCATGGCGCAGACAAGCACCAAAAGCCCCGCATCGATTTGGCCTATGATTTTACCTTCAACGGTAACAGAGGCTTGTATCACCCGTTGCAGTAAGGCCCTCATGTGTCGTGCCACCCGATGATGTCATCCGTGTCCGCCCTTGCGGTGCGAAAGCTGTTGATGGGGGCGTCAGGGGCGGCATACCCCAGAGAGATGGCGCAGAGGATCAGACGATCATCCGCAACGCCTAAATGCTCTTTCAACAATGGCGCATAGGCTGCAATGGCGGCTTGTGGGATGGTGGCCACGCCAAGGGCCGTGGCAGCCAATGTAAAGGCTGTCACAAAGCCGCCTGTATCCATCGCGCCATAAGGCCCCAGCTCGACAGGGGAGTGGATGATTGCCACATGGGGCGCATCAAAGAAAGCATAGTTGCGCAGCATTTGCGCCATGCGGCCAGCGCGGTCTGATTTATCGATTCCGACTGCATCATACAGTTGAAAGCCGCAGGTGCGCCGCCGCTCGGCATAATCGCCGGAATAGGTACTGGGCCAGTCCAGATCGGGGGTAGGGGGCGTGCCTGTGCTTGCGGCCTCCATCAAGGCGTTGCGCAGGCGGTCGGTTGCGGCACCACGTGTGATTTCGACCTGCCAAGGCTGGGCGTTGCACCATGAGGGCACATGGCGCGCTGTCTCAACAATGCGCGTAAGATCAGCATTCGGGACAGGATCAGGTTTGAAAGCACGACAAGAATAGCGGTCATTCAGAAGTTGGGAAAATGTTTCGATTGCTGTCATGTCTTATCCGTTCTGCGCATAGAGGTAACCGATGATCGCAGCGGCAATAAGGCCTGCGATCACGGCGAAAGTAATCTTGATGGCTGAGTAGGGGCGTTCCCCCTGTACCCGCCCAGTGCGGCCATTGACCACAAAGCGATAGCTTTTGCCGCGATATTTATAGGCAGCCATCCAGACGGGCAGCAGGATATGCTTAAACGTCGTTTCACTCAGGTTCACATCCATCGAATGAATGCGCTGCCTATCGCCGCCAATGTCGAATTTCACATCGCGGGCAATCATCGCGTCCATCTTGGCACGCGCCTCGACCAGACCCTCATCCAGCGTGACCGTATAGCCCTCGGCGCGAAATCCAGCGAGGTATTCGGGGGCGTAAGGTTCTAGCGCAGATAAATCCCAGGGCTCTAGCGCGTCGGTGAACCGTTTTGGCAGCGAGCGGGAGCCGAGCACCAGCACATCATCAAAGAACCGTGCCACACGCCCCGACACACCGCGCCAACGCACTTTGGCTACTTGTACCTGCTGGCGTTTGCCATCGCGCATAACGGTTTGTGTCTCGTAATAAACTGTGCCGCGTTCGCCCGTATAGCGGGTTTGGGTCTGCGCATCATATGTCCAATAGGGAACATAGATACCGTCCATGGTGCGCCCCTTGCGGGCATAGGCTTGCAACCCGTTTGGGGCAAACCACAATCCGCCCAACCAATCCTTCATAGCGTCCCGCGCGGTTTCTTCGGCCAATGCAAAGGGCAGCACCGCACGCGGTTTGATCTGGCGCTGCGTGCCAGTATCCACCACCACGGGTGTGGCGCAAAAGGGGCATTCGGTGGCTTGGGTATTGGCGTCAAACTCAACCTGCGCTGCGCAATTCGGGCATTGGCTGACGCGGGTTTCTTCCATCTCGGTCACGGATAGGGTCTGCGCAAGCCCGCGCTTCAGATCCAGCTCGGCGATGGTTTTATTCTTGCTCCAGACCGTGCCAATCGGCTCTACGTTGCCACACTGCTCGCATTTCAAGTCACCCGCAGCAGGATCATACCGCAGATCTGATCCGCATGTATCACAGGGGAAACGGTGCTCTTGCAGAACGGCGATGGGATCAGTGTCGGACAAGGGATGGCCTTTGATCGGGGGGATGGAGCTGGAGAGTGTTCAGAGCAGATTTCCGCCCGCATCAGCTGCGGACGAAATTGGTTTAAGGGCAATAGGGGCTTAGCCAGCCATTGGCGGCGGCGGCGGCATGACAGTAAACAGCTGCGCCAGTTCAACAACATCTTCCGCTTTTTTCCAGCCATCTTGCCCGGCAGTCCAGACCAATGTCTCACGCGTTAAACCGCCTTCTGTTACCATGCGGCCCATTTTGGCTTTGGAGAAGGGGCCAGTTGTCTGACCGTTTTCCGCGATGTGCCAGACATGTTCAACGGGGGGCGGAGGAGGCGCCATAGGGGGCGCTGCGGCGGCAGGCTGTGGTGCTGCGCCCCAAGGGCCGCCTGCTGCGGCTTGTGCACCGATTTGCATCCCCAGACCTGCGCCCATGCCCGCCTGAATGGCCGCGGCACCTGCGCCATCGCGGCCCAAAGCTTCGGCAGCTTGGAACTGCATATATTTGTTAAGGTCACCCACCACACCCATGGAGGTGCGTTTGTCCAACACGTCCTCTACTGCAGGCGGCAAGGAGATGTTCTCAACATAAAGTTCTGGCAGGGCCAAACCATATTCAGCCAGTTGCGCTTCAATCTCTTTGCCCACCAGGTTGCCCAATTCGCGGGTGTTTGCGGCCATATCCAATACAGGGATGTTTGAGCGCGCAATGGTACGCGAAAATTCCTGTACGATGATGTTGCGGATCTGGAAGCTGATCTCATCCATGGTGAATTCACCATCGGTGCCGACGATTTCACGCATGAACAGCGCAGGGTCTGTCACCCGCACGCTATAGGTGCCAAAGGCCCGCAGGCGCACAGCGCCGAATTCGGGGTCGCGCACGATCACAGGGTTTTTAGTGCCCCATTTCAGGTTGCTGAAACGGGTGGTGTTGACGAAGTAAATCTCGGATTTGAACGGAGATTTAAAGCCATGATCCCAGCTTTGCAGGGTCGTCATGATCGGCATGTTGTTCGTCTCTAGCATGTAGAGACCCGGAGAAAAGACATCCGCCAACTGGCCCTCATGGATGAACACAGCCGCTTGGCCTTCACGCACGGTCAGCTTGGCGCCATATTTGATCTCATGTGCTTCGCGCTCAAACCGCCAGACAAGGGTGTCGCGTGTATCATCGGTCCAGTGGATGACGTCGATGAATTCACCGGAGAGGAAATCGAAAATGCCCATTAGATTTGGTCCTTCGGGGTTGGGGAGATCAAAAGATATGTACGCGAGGTCTGGATGCCAAGGCCCTCTGCGTCACTTTGAAGTAGGGAAACGCGCGGCGTCATACAGGCCCCGCACTGGTCAACTCACGTGCTATGCGCTGCACGGTGGGCCGTGCTTCTTCGGCATGCATGCCGGGGCTCAGGCGTGGGTCATAGAGCATCTTGAGCATCAGCTCATCCTGACGGGTCAGCAGCGCGAATTCGTCATCGTCGTTAAAGATCGAGGGGCGGGCATGGGGGCTGTCATTGGCCAGACCCATGCCTTGGGCCAGTTCTTCGTGGATGCACGACAGGCGCAGTAAGCTGGGATTTTCGGCGCGGATCACCGCCAATGCGGCGGTGTAGGTGTTGGCTCCACTCCCGCCGGAATAGGCGGCCACGACGCAATAGGTATCTTTGGGCAGATTGATCAGCGGAGCAATGCTGGATTGCGATATGCTGGGCATACGGGCGATTGCAGCCGCGAGCGTATCACGCCGATCGTCCTCGCCTGCAACGATCACGATGAAATTGGGAGTGCCACCCATGCTCACTGGATGCCCTGTCGCGCGGCCCAACCGTGCGGCATAGGCGCTTATCGTCTCGCTGTCGGACTTGCGTTGCGAGGGAGGGACTCCATCGCCAAAGATGACCTCCATCCGTATAGGGGCTGTCCAACGGCGCAGCGGGCTGGCTCCCCCACGGCCTGAGAAATCACTGTCGTATTCATTGTAGAACGCAATTTTTTCGAAATTCCGCGCCAGCATTGCGTCGGTAAACGGGGTGTCCTCACCGCCGCCATCGCGCCGCAATAACCCTTGGCTGAGTTGTGCGCTTTGCACCTGATTGAGATAGCTGCGCAAGGCGGCGCTGGCCTCGGATGTGGGGCGTGCGACCTGAGCGGGCTTTTGTGGCGCGGCTGGAATGTCAGGGCGCGCCACAGGTTTTGTCATGGGTAAGATGGGCTGCTGCACGTCCGTACAGGCGGCAAGGCCAAGAGCGATAAACCCCAGCCCTGCCAGAAAAGTGCTGCGTACCCGTACCATTTAGCTGGCCACGCTGCCAGCTGCCGTATCGCCCAAGCCTGTCTTTTTGGCTTTGGCGGAGGCAAGTGTGTCGCGCAGTTTGGCTTCCATCTCTTTGAGGTCTTTCTCGGCAGAGGCGCGTTTTGCCTTGCCCGCATCTGCGATTTGCAGGCTTTCTTCGATGGTGCCAATCAGATCGGCGTTGGCTGCTTTGACGGCTTCGATGTCGAACACGCCGCGTTCCATTTCCTCGCGGATGACCTTGTTGCTTTCGCGCAGGTTTTTCGCGTTGGAGGTCAGCAGTTCATTGGTCAGATCGTTGGCTTCGCGCACGGCTTTGGCCGCCTCGAACGAGCGTTGGATGGTTACCGCTTGGGCCAGTTGGGTTTCCCACAACGGCACAGTGTTCACGAGCGTCGAGTTGATTTTTGTGACCAGTGATTTGTCGTTCTCTTGTACCAGACGGATCGACGGCAAGGACTGCATGGTCACTTGGCGCGTCAATTTGAGGTCGTGCACACGGCGTTCCAGATCATCGCGCGCAGCACGCAGATCGCGCAGTTCTTGCGCTTTCATCACCTGCTCGTCTTCTGGAACCGCGTTTACTTCGGCTTCTTTGGCTGGGATCACTGTTGCATCCAGTTCGGCCAATTTGGCCTCACCCGCTGCGATATACAGTGCCAGTTCGTCGTAGAATTGAAGCGTCTTTTCATAAAGCATATCAAGCGATTTGATATCTTTGAGCAGGGTTGTCTCATGGCTCAGCAGATTGTCGGTGATGCTGTCGATCTGGCTTTGGACTTTTTCGAATTTCGCAGTGAATTTGGCAAAAGGTGCCGCACGGCCGATCAGTTTTTCCCACCAGCTGCGATCACGGCGCACGTCCAGTTCGGAAACCGAGAAGCCACGGATCGTTGTAACAATGCCGCGCAGACTGTCGCCAGCGGGGCCAACATCTTTGTTGCGCACGTCTTGCAGCATCGCCTGAGAGATTTCTTGCAGCTCAGCCTGTGCAGCAGACCCGAAGCTGATGATCGACTGGGTGTCGTCCATGTCCAGCTCGTCCATACGCGAGCGGATTTCGGCGCTTTGGGGCGCGTCTGCTTGCTCTAGCGTAACAACAGCGTTCGCCTCAACAGGTTCGGGCAGGACAACTGCTGTGACTTCCTCAACTAGAGCGAGGGATTGCACGGCTTTTTCGCGGGTGGCTTCAGACATTGTTCGTTCCTTGTTAATGTGGCTTTGCGCAAGTTATTTAAGGCGCACGCCTTCACGCGACAGCCGCTCGCGCAGCACGTCGATTTCAATATTCAGATCACTGCGATCGTCGAGCAGGGATTTACGGTTTCGGGCGGCAAAGTTCGTCTCGAGGTCATCAAGAAGTACCAGATAGTCGGTGCGGGCTTGTTCATCGCGGGTGCGGCTATAGATGTCGGAAAATTTCGCCGTAGCGTCACGTGCGCCTTCCAGATAGACGCCCAAAAACTTGCGCGTGGCGGTCAGATCACGCGGGTCTTCTTCTACGGTGCGGATCAGATCGCGGGCCGTTTCAATAAAACCCTCCAGCCGAGTGGTTGACTGGCGGTCACCTGCACGGTTGATGGTCTCACGCATTGTGTTCAGGTGTTTTTCGGCTTCATCCACCACACGCGCCACGCGGTCTTGTTGAAAGGTATCAATCCCGTCCATGCCTTTGTTGCGCATCGGGTCCAGCCCAAAAGCAGCAATGTGCAGACCTGCTGTAATCACGCCAAAGATCACAGGTGAGATGATGTTCATCCCGTCTAGATGTGCAACAATGGCCAGTGCCGCGCCAATCCCGCTGAGCGCGGCTGCCAGCATCTTGCGCGGCAGGGCAGGGCGACGCGCAACTTTGCGTTCGTTATAGGCGGCCTCGGCGCGTAACCCGCCGCGCAACAGCCATGCCGCCAATGTCAGCGATACGGCCCCGACAAGCGCAGGCAAAAGCGACAGCGCGCCGCCGCTGATATTTGTCGCGACCAGTACAACTGCTGGAATGAACAGCACGTTTGAGCGCCCACCCGCGGGATCGACGTCGATCCTGCGTGCGCGGGGGCTGTCAGATGGGTTTTGGGTGCCGTTGGCATCAGGGCTGTATTTGCCCCCAAATTGTTTGGCCATCTTCAAAGCCCCCCAAGCCAGCCAGAGCTGACGCCGAAAAGGACAACGATCAACGCAACATAAGCGGCTTTTCGAAATGGTTTTGGTCCCATAGTTTCCTCAAATGTCGCGGGCTTAAAGCCGCAGTTATATATATAGTAAGCAGGCTATGTGAAGGTTTCTAGTGCCGCTTGCCTGTGCGGCGCTCTGTATTCAGCTTGCGGGTATAGCCGGATTGAATGATTTCCACGATCACCAGTACCAACACACTGAAATAGAAAGTAGTTTTAGACATCGGGATCACTTCGAAACCGAAAAAGCGCAGCGCCAATTCTGGGTCACTCATAGCGTGAGAGGCAGCTTGACCAGCTTCGCCCAGCAAAACTATGCCGACGATCAGCAAGATAAACAGGCCTAACACCTCATACATGCGGTTGGCTTCCAGAAATTGCGTGACCTTTTCGGCCAATAGCAACATCGCAAGGCCAGACAATAGGATCGCTGTGGCGAGGATCGGGAAGACATCGGTGATCGCCAAGGCGGACAGAACCGAGTCGAATGAGAAGATCAGGTTCATCAGAACAATCAAACCAACCACTTTGGCGGCTGATTTGCCAGATTTTGAATGCACGTCTGTGCTCAGGTCTTCGATCGCCAGCATATGGCTGATTTCTTTGACCGCCGTATACATGATGAAAATACCACCAATGATAAACACCAACGTGGCAAAGTTCACGCCGCCCGTCAGAACGCCCTCCCAGTTGAGGATAAAGAAGGGCTCGGCCATCGCATCAATGGCTTTGATCATCACAAACAGCAGAATAACCCGTAGGGCAACCGCAAGGATAATACCCCATTTACGCACTGCGGCTTGCTGCGCCACTGGTGCGCGCTGACTCTCGATTGAAATATAGAGCAAGTTATCAAAGCCCAGTACAGCTTGCAAAAAGCACAGCATGACAAGGTTGCCCATATTTTCGAGCGTTAGCAGGTCGGTCATAGCGATTCCTTCGAATTTCGTTGCCGCATGCTTAACGCAAGAGGGTGCAAAAGTGAATTAAGTTGCACGGGGAAAGGCCGGATAAAAATATCACTCGGCTGTGGCGCAAAAGCACAGATCACGCGCCCGACCCTAAGAAAAAGGGCGGGCGCAGTATCTGTTAAAACCGCCTGCTAACGTTTTGGGCCTTTTGGCCCTGTAGAGGGGCGTGATTTTGAGGCTGAGCTGGTGAAGGTGCGTGGCGTAGAGCTGGAGAATGTTTTTGGCCCTTGCCCGCCTGCTGCCTTGCGGGCGGCATCGCGCACCGCTTTGGTAGGGCGGTAGCTTTTGGCGGATTTGCTGGATTTACCGCGCTTGCCGCGTTGATCTTCGTCCATCTCTTCGCGTGGCTTTGGTCTGCCGGGTTGGCCCGGGCCGCCAAATTCGCCTTTATGCGGCACACGCCGTTTAAAGCCGCGTTTGACCTGTGTTGGTGCTTCGGCAGGGGCTCCCAAAAGGGTTTCTGCTTCTGCGCCCAACTGGTCGCGTAAAATTTTACGGCGCACTTCTTCAACGGCACCCGGTTTCAAGTCACCCAACTGGAAGGGGCCATAGCTGACACGGATCAAGCGGTTCACGCTCAGCCCGATTTCATCCATGGCGCGGCGGATTTCGCGGTTCTTGCCTTCGCGCAGGCCCACTGTCAGCCATGCGTTTGCGCCTTGCTGGCGGTCCATGACCACTTCCATGGGTTGGAAGGGCTGGCCTTCGGCAATGATACCTTTGCGCAGGGGTTCCAGCGTTTCTTCGGTTGGGCGGCCATTCACACGTACACGGTAGCGGCGCAGCCAGCCCGTTGAGGGCAATTCCAACAAGCGTTTTACGCCGCCGTCATTGGTCAGCAACAGCAAACCTTCGGAGTTAAGGTCAAGCCGTCCAATGCTCATCACACGCGGCATGTCATCAGGCAAGCCGTCGTAAATCGTCTCGCGGCCTTTTTCGTCGCTGTCTGATGTCACCAGCCCAGTAGGCTTGTGATATAGCCAGACGCGGGCTGGCTCTGGCTGGCCTACAGGTTTGCCATCGACAGTGATCTTGTCGGATGCGGTGACGTTCAGCGCAGGCGAGGAGATCTCGGCGCCATTGACCCAAACACGGCCCGCTTCGATCATGCGTTCCGCTTCGCGGCGGCTGGCAATACCAGCGCGAGAGAGAACTTTTGCAATGCGGTCGCCGTCGGGCGTGGAGGATGTATCATTCATGCTGCCAGCCATAGCGCAACAGAACCCCTTGCGAAAGGAGGTGTTTTGCCGCCATCAAGGGCCATGGTATTTACGTCCTTTATGCAGACCGCCCTAAGCGAGGCCCGCGCAGCCGCAGATCGCGGTGAAGTGCCTGTAGGTGCGGTGGTGGTGTCCCCCCAAGGCAAGGTGGTTGCGCAGGCAGGCAACCGCACGCGAGAGGGTAATGACCCGACTGCACATGCGGAAATCCTAGCTATTCGCGCAGCTTGCACCCATTTGGGCGCTGAGCGGCTGACGGGTTGCGCGCTTTATGTCACGCTAGAGCCTTGCCCGATGTGCGCAGGTGCCATCGCGGCGGCGCGTATCGGGCGGCTGTATTACGGGGCTGCTGATCCCAAGTCGGGCGGCGTGGCGCAGGGCGCGCGGGTCTTTGCGCATCCGCAATGCCACCACATCCCTGAGGTGTTTGATGGCATTGCCGAGCGCGAATCTGCGGCGCTGTTGCGTGATTTCTTTGCGCAGCGCCGCAAGACTTAGAGATTTATCGCTTCCATGACCTGCGGCTCTACCACCGAGGTGCCGGGCATCACGCCGTTGGTCAGGGCCTCTGCGGTTTGCTCTAACATCGGCATGGTGCGGTAGTGGCAGGGGATGATGGTTTTAAAGTCAAAATAGGTACGTGCCGCATAGGCGGCCATTTCCATGTCCATCGTATAGTGTCCGCCCGCAGATAGGATGCCGATATCGGGTTTGTAATAATCCCCGATCCACGCCATATCCGCCATCAGCCCTGTATCACCCGAGATATAGATCGTGTGTCCTTCGCCGCGCAGGATAAAGCCTGTCTCGCTTCCCATTGAATGACGCTTGCCGTCTATGCCCGCAGTTGAAGAGTGTGACGCAGGCACCATGCTGGCCTTTACGGCATCGCCGATTGCAATGGTGCCACCCATGTTGAACGCTTCGCCTTCCACAGCGCCAAGCCCGTGCAAGTGTTGGGCCAGCTCATACATCCCCGACACGGGCGCGCCTGTGTTTTTGGAAATCTGCACAACATCGTCGATGTGATCCGTGTGGCCATGGGTGACCAGAATATGTGTGGCCCCTTTGATCGCGGCGGCGTGTTGGTCACTGGGCAGCATCGGGTTGTCGTTCACCCACGGGTCAACCAAGATTACCTGATCTTCGATCTCGATGCGAAAAGACCCGTGCCCAAGCCAGATGATGTTCATACCATGTCTCCTGTTGATTCTGTGGTGCTGAATAATTGAGCTGAGCCTAGCGCAACGCGGCGCAATGGCGAGGGCTGCGTGTGAATTTTTCCGATGCAGGCCTTGCAGACGCCTCCCCATGGCTTGCAGCAGCGACGCGGTAACGGTAGAGGACGGGTAAGTAGATGAGGAACTCCTATGTCGATTGATGAAAGCACCGCCGCGCGGGTTGCCAAACTGGCCCGCATCAAAGTTGAACCAGAGGCGCTTCCGGCGCTGGCACAGGAATTCAACACGATTCTGGGATTTATCGAACAATTGGGCGAAGTGGACATCGAAGGCGTTGAGCCGATGACCTCTGTCACCCCGCAAAACCTGACCCGCCGCGCCGATGTGGTGGCGGATGGCGACCAACAGGCCGCCATTTTGAAAAACGCGCCCGATGCGCGTGAAGGGTTCTTTGCTGTGCCGAAGGTGGTGGAATAATGACTGATCTGAATAAACTGGGTTTGGCCGAGGCACGTGATGCTCTGCGCAAGGGCGACACAACTTCTGTAGAGCTGACGACAGCTTGTCTGAAAGCAATTGAGGGCGCTGGCGCGTTGAACGCCTTTGTGCACCAAACACCCGAACTGGCGTTGGAACGCGCTGCCGCCGCTGATGCGCGTTTGAAGGGCAGCGAAGAGGCGCCCGCCATGTGTGGTCTGCCCATCGGGATCAAAGACTTGTTCTGCACCAAAGGTGTGGCCTCGCAAGCGGCATCGCGCATCCTTGATGGCTTTAAGCCGGAATACGAATCTACTGTGACGCAGAACTTGGCCGACGCAGGCGCGGTGATGTTGGGCAAGCTGAACATGGACGAATTCGCCATGGGCTCCTCCAATGAGACATCAGCCTACGGCAACGCCATCAACCCATGGCGGCGCAAAGGCGAAGAGACACCGCTGACGCCCGGTGGATCATCTGGTGGTTCTGCTGCTGCGGTTGCGGCTGATCTTTGCCTCGCGGCAACGGGCACTGACACGGGTGGTTCCATTCGCCAGCCTGCGGCTTTCACCGGAACAGTGGGCATCAAGCCAACCTATGGCCGTTGCTCGCGGTGGGGTGTGGTGGCGTTTGCGTCATCTCTGGACCAAGCAGGCCCGATGACCAAATCTGTACGCGATGCGGCCATCATGCTGGAAGCCATGGCCAGCTATGACAGCAAAGACAGCACATCCGCCAATCTGGCCGTGCCGAACTTTGAAGCGGCGCTGACTGGCGACATGCGCGGTAAGAAAATCGGTATTCCACGCGAATACCGCATGGATGGGATGCCAGCCGAGATCGCGAAGCTGTGGGAAGATGGCACAGCCATGCTCAAAGATGCAGGCGCGGAAATCGTCGATATCTCGCTGCCGCATACCAAATACGCGCTGCCTGCCTATTATGTGATCGCGCCCGCCGAAGCCTCAAGCAACCTCGCACGCTATGACGGTGTGCGTTATGGTCAACGTGCGACGCTGGACGCAGGCGATGGCATCACCGAGATGTACGAGAAAACCCGCGCTGAGGGCTTTGGCCCAGAAGTGCAGCGCCGTGTGATGGTGGGTACTTATGTGCTCTCCGCTGGTTTCTATGACGCTTATTACAACCGTGCGCGCCGTGTGCGGACCCTGATCAAGAAAGACTTTGACGACGTGTTCGCAGCGGGTGTGGATTGCATCCTGACGCCAGCCACACCTTCAGCGGCTTTTGGTTTGGGCGAAATGACAGATGCAGATCCGATTAAAATGTACCTGAACGACGTATTCACAGTCACGGTTAACCTTGCAGGGCTGCCTGGTATCACGGTGCCTACAGGTGTCGATGCGCAGGGTTTGCCGCTTGGGTTACAGTTGATCGGACGGCCTTGGGAAGAGGGCGAGTTGCTATCTTCCGCCTATGCGCTCGAGCGGAGTGCAGGTTTTGTGGCCAAACCCGACAAATGGTGGTAAACGCCCCGCAACGCGAAACAAAAATGCAGGCTTTTGATATGATGAGTGTTCGTAACGTTTTGGGTGTCACCGCCCTTGTAGCTTTGGCAGCCTGTCAACCGGCGATGCCGGAGGATAGCCGTTTTGGCACAGGATTCGACCAAACGTTTGATGCACAACGTGCCAATCGCGATCAGGCTTTGGCAGGTGGGGTACCTGCTGCACCTAATGTGCGTGCGCAATCGCTTCCTGCAACGGGAAGTGCTGCGGATACCGCTGCACAAACTGCGGCTATTCTGGCGCGGACAGGTCAACCCCAAGATGCGGGCCGTATCGCCGCTGCTGCGAATAATTCGGGCGTTCCGCCGCTTGAAGCAAGCCCGTCTAACGCTGCGCCGACTGCGGTCAATCGCGCGACTGGCATCAGTCAGGAAAATAACTTCGAAGCGGTCTCTGGCCAGCGAAGCATCGAAAGCGATGCAGCGCGTATTGCTGCCAATCGGGCGCAATATCAGGTGATCCAACCACAGGCGTTGCCAGACAGGGTAGACACAGGGCCAAATATCGTTGCTTACGCCTTGGCGACCACTCATGCCAAGGGCACAAAAGTGTACAAACGCAGCAGCTTTAACGCGAGCAGAAAATTTGCGCGTAGCTGTTCTGAATTCACACATCAAGATCAGGCGCAGACGGCATTCCTAGCTGCTGGCGGCCCAACCAAAGACCGCAAAGGTATGGACCCCGATGGCGATGGCTTTGCTTGCTCTTGGGATCCTGCGGCTTTCCGTACCCCGACCCTGACTGACTAACGCGGTTGTGCGACAACAGCCGTCACCAAACTGCGGGCCGCGCCGAAACGGTCTGAAGCCGACGATGGTGGTTATTCATTATACAGCGATGCGCGATGCGGACTCTGCTTTGCAACGCTTGTGTGATCCAGATGCAGAGGTATCGGCCCATTATTTGATTGGCGCGCAAGGTGACGTGATTCAGATGGTAGACGAAGTCGCGCGCGCTTGGCACGCAGGGGCAGGTGAATGGGGCGGGGTGGATGATATCAACTCGCGCTCTATCGGGATCGAGTTGGACAATCGCGGTAATCATCCGTTTTCGGCCCCTCAGGTTGAGGCGTTGGAAGTTCTGTTACGTGGCATCATGACGCGATGGGATATCCGCCCTGACAGTGTCATTGGGCACTCTGATATGGCCCCCGGCCGCAAGACCGACCCTGGCCCGTATTTTGATTGGGCACGGTTGGAGCGTCAGGGGTTGGCGGCGCGGCGGCGTGCATTTGATGCAAGCGCCGTGACTGAGGACGCATTTGTCGCTGCTGCGCAGGCCGCTGGGTATACCGCTCCAAGTGATTTCACCACTTTGCTACACACTACCCGTCTACGGCATGCGCCGTGGCGTACAGGGGCGCTGTCGGCCGCAGATTTCACGTTGTGATACTGCATCCAGCGCCAAAACCCATTGACCGCACATAGCCCTGCGCGTAAGCCGCTTCTTGCGCGGAAGGCTGGGTGACCGCTTTGATGTTGTAAGGCATCGGGGAGGAAAGTCCGGACTCCGGAAAGAAATGGTGCCGGGTAACGCCCGGGCGGGGTAACCCGACGGAAAGCGCCACAGAAAATAGACCGCCTGTCACTCCAAGGCTTGCTTTGGGTCAGTGTCAGGTAAGGGTGAAACGGTGGGGTAAGAGCCCACCGCGCGGCTGGCAACAGCGGCGGCATGGCAAGCCCCACTGGGAGCAACGCCAAATAGGGACCGCGTGCTTCCACGCCTTCGGGTATGGCGGCGGAGCTTCTTTCGCTCCAGCAGGTCCGGGTTGGCGGCTGTAGCTGTGTCGGTAACGGCATGGTCAGAGGAATGGTCATCCAAGATGGCCGCGCAAGCGGTTCATCTGGACAAAATCCGGCTTATAGGCCCTCCGCGCAAATTATACCTACTGATCATCCGCAGGGGCGTATCGGGCGTGCTGCTTTAGGACGCCATGTGCCGCAAAACATGTCGATTAGGCAAAACGTTCTGCAACTACTTTAATTTTGAAAAGGGGCCATCGCACAGCAAGTCAAAGTGACAAGTTTCAGATGTTATGCAATAATTGTGAGATGTATTTGAAATGAGGTAATTATGCTCACTGTAACGCGTGTATGTCTATCCCTGCTTGGCGTGTCTATCATCGCAATTAGGGGTATGATGGCTGTCATCGGCCCTAGCACAACGGCAAATTTTCTGGGCGATATTCTCAGCGCAGTATTTGGGTCGAAGGCCTATTCTGGTGGGTTTGAGCATACAAATGCCGACAGTGAAATGCGTGTGCTCGCTGTGTTCTTCGCGGCCTATGGTGCGGTGCTTTTGTGGCTTTCGACGAGACTAGAGAGCCACAAAGAGTGGGTCTATGGCGCAATCGCCCTTTACTTTGCAGGCGGGGTCACCAGATTGTTTTCATATGCATCTGTTGGCTGGCCTGACGCATTGTTCTTACTTCTCATGGCATTTGAACTTGGCGCCCCAATCATTATCGCTGTCATATTTACATTCGGATTGCGTGTACAAAGATGAAGGGTAATAAACCCTTATAGGGTGACCGAGCATCCCTGCATTCAGCCGTCGTTTAATGACGCTCTGGTTTGAGAAAGGGACGATCCGATTCATAGGTGAGGGGGCCTTGTTAAGGCCAGCTCATGAGCTAGGGAAAGATTCGCGGGCCTGATCAACAAGAATGCGAAGATGGCGAGAACTGGTCCGTCTACCTTGTGTTTTGCTGTAATATTCTTTGCTGGAGCGTCTGGCACGCCAAGATCACGCCAAGAACTATCTATTTTTGGCACCTATATGGAGCAAGGGCGTAATACAGGGTTGACTCGGCGCACCGCACAGCTAAAAGCCGAAGCTCAGAGATTATACGCGCGTAGCACGAGTGGTGCGGCGCTGCTTGAGGAGAAGATAAAATGGCTAAGCCAACCACGATCAAGATCCGTCTGAACTCGTCCGCGGGCACAGGCCATTTCTACGTGACAAAGAAAAACGCACGCACAATGACCGAGAAAATGGTCATGAAAAAATACGACCCCGTTGCGCGTAAGCACGTTGATTACAAAGAAGGCAAGATCAAGTAAGATCGCCTACTTTTAGATTGTTCTAAGCTGGGAGCTGCGATATTTCGCGGCTCTTTTTGCATTTGAAATACAGGAAACGCCATGCCACGTGAGGGTCATTTCATTAACCGCTCTAACGCCCTACGCGCTGCGATGTTGGGGGCCAACGACGGCGTTGTGTCGATCTCTAGCTTGATGATCGGGGTGACTGCTGCGGGGTTAACGCGCGGTGATATTCTGCTGACCGGATTGGCGGGGCTTGCCGCTGGTGGGCTGTCTATGGCGGCGGGTGAGTACATATCGGTATCGACACAATGGGATGTTGAGCAGGCGGACCTGGAGCGTGAACGCGTCGCTTTGATCGATGATCCCGAATATGAGTTAGACGAATTGACAGAAGGGCTGGAGGCGCGGGGCGTTGAAGCAGATCTGGCGCGTGAAGTGGCACAGCAGATGACAGATCACGATGCGCTGGGTGCCCATGCGCGCGAAGAGTTGGGAATCTTTGGCGTCGAGGGGCAGGCGGATCCGCAGCAAGCTGCTATATTTTCTGGTGTGGCCTTTGCGCTAGGGGCAGGGCTGCCGCTGATGGCGGCTGTTGTATCCCCTGTTGATGTCGCAGGGCCGGTGATTGCTGCGATTGCTATTGCCACACTGGCTCTGTCGGGGGCTGTAGGGGCAAGTCTGGGTGGTACGCCTATCGCACCTGCCGTGCGCCGCGTTGTGCTGTTGGGTGGGGCTGCAATGCTGCTGACGTGGGGCATCGGCAGTGCCTTTAACTTTACCCACTGAACGTCGGCTGCACTTTAAGGATTAAAAAAGCCGCCCTCGAAAGGGCGGCTCATTTTCGTTTTAATGTACCAGCGATTATTCGCGGTTACCGAACAAAGACAGCAACATCATGAACATGTTGATGAAGTTCAGGTATAGGCTCAAGGCGCCCATGATGGCAGCTTTGCCCAACCATTCGGAATCACCCTGCTGTGCGTGGGCAACATACTCGGTTTTGATGCGCTGTGTGTCATAGGCTGTAAGGCCCGCGAAGATCAGCACGCCAATGGCGGAGATTGCAAAGGTCAGCGCAGGGTTCGGGAAGAACATGCTGACGATAGAGGCAACGATCAGGCCGATCAGACCCATCACAAGGAAGCTACCCCAACCGGAGATGTCTTTCTTGGTGGTGTAACCCCAGATGGATAGACCCGCGAAGGCGATGGAAGTCACCAGGAAAACCTGAATGATGGATGCGCCTGTATACACAAGAAAGATGGAGCTGATGGAGAGGCCCATGATAAAGGCGAAAGCATAGAACATCAGTTGGGCAGCCGCGGCAGAGATACGGTTGATCGCGGCACCAAAGCCGAAAACAAACGCAAGCGGCGCAAACATCACAACATATTTAAGAGGGGAAGCATAAAGTGCCTCACCCAAGCCGGTTAGGAATTGACCTTCGCGCAGCGCCATTGTTGCGCCGGCTGGATCTGATGTAACCGCAAGGTTCGAAATTGCCCAAGCGGCGGCGAATGTAATCAGCATGCCAACGGACATCGTGCCGTAGACTTTGCCCATGTGCGCGCGCAGGCCCTCATCAATCGCGGCTGTGCGGCTTCCGGCACTTGTCCGGATTGTATTCACGTCTGCCATTTAAAACTCCCTAAAGATTTCCCGCGCAAGTAGTTTGGACGGGTACGCGTTCAATATCGGGTGCAATTCGCTTTTTTTCAAGGGTTTTCGGTCAAGTTTAGGCAAGAGGTCAGGACTTCCAAGATGCAGGCGCGTCCCAGACCGGACGGGCGGCTTCCTTTTCCGCTTCGGCGTGGCTGATCCCTACGTCGCGCAGTTGTTCATCGGTCAATGCAGCAAGGGCGCGGCGGCTGCGGCGTAATGCAAACAGGTTGGGCAAGGTGCAGCGCAGGATTCGGCGAGGTGCGGCAAAAAGTTGCAGGGCGGAGGAGGGGGTGGATGTACGCATTTCTGTCTTCTCTTTCTGTGATGTGTTGGCCTGTATTCATTTCGTTGCTTGATGTATGGGCGAAGATGATAGATCATGAAAATGAATGATTGTGATGGGTGTTATTGGATTTGGTGATGTGTGAGATGCTGGAGCGTGTATGAGAAATCTTGATCTGGGCACTTTGCGGTCACTGGTGGCCGTCGCAGACGCAGGCGGCGTCACCCGTGCGGCTGGTTTTTTGCATCTGACACAGTCTGCTGTTTCAATGCAGCTTAAGCGGTTGGAGGAATTGTTGGATGTCCAACTGCTGGACCGAAGCGGCCGCGGGATTGCGTTTACGGCCAGCGGTGATCAACTGCTCAGCTATGCACGGCGCATGGTTGCGCTAAATGACGAAGCCGTGGTGCGGCTGACGGCGCAGGAATATGTCGGGGTGCTGCGTTTGGGGGTGCCCCACGACATTGTTTATCCAGATATTCCAATGGTGCTCAAGCAGTTCACCGCGCAGTTTCCTGCAATCCGTATTGTGCTGGAATCCTCGCATACGAATACATTGAAAGAGATGTTCGCCAAAGGGGAATGTGACGTTATTCTCACGACCGAAACCACACCAGACAGCGGCGGCATTACGCTGGCCAAACGGCCTTTACACTGGGTCGGTGCACCCGGCGGGGCGGCGTGGCGGCAGCGCCCGCTGAACATCGCCTACGGCCGCTTATGCAGCTTTCGCCCGATTGTCGTGTCGGCGTTGGATGCTGATAACATCGCGTGGGAAATGGTTGTTGAATCAGACAACGACAGCGCAATCCACGCCACTGTAAGCGCCGATTTGGCCGTGCACACGGCGATTGAGGGCTCAGAACCTCTGCAGATGGAGCGGATCGACCACGCAGGCGCGCTACCCGATTTGCCAGTCCAGCAAATAAACCTCTACAAATCAGAGGGAAAAGGCTCGGTTCCTTTGGAGGCGTTGGTGAACCTGCTGATCACCAAATTTGCGTTGAAGTGAAGGGCCTGATTGTGACCTTGCCCACTGCAATCGGAGAAAAGCGAAAAATGTGCTAATTTTCGCCGCTATTGTACTTCATGTATTGCACGATTGCTGCGTGAGTGAGACGACTTGACTATGAAAAATGATCCACACCTGAGCGAAGAGCTGACCCGTGTTGCGCATCTGCTGGCGGATGCCGCCCGTGATGTGATTTTGCCCTATTTCCGCAGTGATAATCTGGGCGCTGATAACAAACTGGAAGGCGGCTATGATCCTGTCACAGTGGCGGACAGGGCGGCAGAGGCCGCCATGCGTGACGTGCTGGCCCAGTACCGCCCCCAAGACGCCATTCTGGGCGAGGAAATGGGAGTCAAGGCCGGCACCAGCGGGTTGACTTGGGTGCTTGATCCGATCGACGGAACACGCGGTTTTGTCGCAGGGACGCCGACATGGGGCGTACTGATTGCTGTGGGTGATGAGACAGGTCCAAGCATTGGCATCGTCGATCAACCCTATATCGGGGAGCGATTTATCGGCACGCCAAAGGGGGCCGAGTTGATTCGAGGCGACAGCCGTCGCACCATCCGCACCCGCGCCGCACGGCCCCTGTCAGAGGCGATTGTGTTTACAACTTTTCCCGAGGTCGGCACACCCGCCGACGCCGTTGCATTTCAGGCCGTTGCCAGCCATGCGCAGCTGACCCGATACGGTATGGACTGTTACGCCTATGCGCTTGTGGCCTCTGGGCAGGTCGATTTGGTGATTGAGGCGGGATTGAACGCTTATGATATCCAAGGCCCGCTGGCGTTGATACGGGCGGCGGGGGGCATTGTTACCGATTGGGAAGGTGGACCCGCCCATAACGGGGGTCGTGCCCTTGCTGCGGCAAACGCCGAAATTCACGCCGAAGCATTGGCGATTTTACAGAAGACTAACGCGTCATGACTGTGACGCTCCTGCGCGGCGCAGGCACGATCCTGACAATGGACGACACGCGGCGCGAACTGGCGGGTGAGGATATTCTGATCCGTGATGGTGTGATCGCCGCAATCGGCCCTGCCTTGCAAGCGCCTGAAGGGGCGGATGTGGTCGATGTTTCGGGCTGTCTGATGACCCCCGGTTTGGTGAATACACACCACCATCTGTATCAAAGCCTGACACGCGCTGTGCCGGGCGGGCAGGATGCGCTGCTGTTTGGTTGGCTGCGCACGCTTTATCCGATCTGGCAGCGGTTCACGCCTGAGCATATGTTCATTTCAGCCCAAGTTGGTTTGGCGGAACTGGCCTTGTCTGGCTGCACTCTCAGCTCGGACCACCTGTACCTCTATCCCAACGGATCAAGGCTGGAGGATACAATTCACGCGGCGTCTGAAATTGGCCTGCGGTTCCACCCCACACGCGGCGCGATGAGTATTGGCGAAAGCGCTGGCGGCTTGCCCCCTGATGCGCTGGTCGAAAATGAAGACGCGATTCTGGCAGATTGCATCCGTGTGATCGACGCATTTCATGACCCTGCCGAGGGCTCTATGTGCCGCGTCGGGATTGCGCCGTGTTCGCCGTTTTCAGTCAGCACGGATTTGATGCGCAATGCTGCGGTTTTGGCGCGCGATAAAGGCGTGATGCTGCACACGCATCTGGCCGAAAACGACGAAGACATCGCCTATTCCCTCGAAACTTTCGGATGCAGACCGGGGCAATACGCAGAGAGCCTTGGCTGGGTCGGCGAGGATGTGTGGCACGCCCATTGCGTTAAGCTTGATCCATCGGAAATTGCGCTATTTGCAAGCACGGGAACGGGGGTGGCCCATTGCCCTTGTTCGAATTGCCGCCTTGGCAGTGGTATCGCGCCTTTGCGCGCTATGCGTGATGCAGGGGTGCCAGTGGGGTTGGGTGTTGATGGATCGGCCAGCAATGATGCGGGCAATCTGGTGCTAGAGGCGCGGCAGGCGATGTTGTTGCAGCGTGTGGCGCTGGGCGCTGACGCGATGAGTGCGCGTGAAGCGCTGGAAATTGCAACACGTGGCGGCGCAGATGTACTTGGCCGTCCTGATTGCGGGCGTTTGGCTGTTGGAAAGCGTGCGGATATTGCGATCTGGGATATGTCGGGTGTGCATGCGGCAGGGTCATGGGACCACGCGGCGTTGCTGTTGGCGGGGCCAACAACCGTGCGTGATCTTTTTGTTAACGGTCGTGGTGTAGTCCGAGAGGGGCAAATCACCACTGTTGATTTGGAAGGCGTCATCAGACGTCAGAACGAATTGGCTGTTAAGTTAGGTTAAAGACTATGAATAAATTTGTATTTTCGATTGCTGTGGCGATTCCATTGCTCATGTTTGCAGCTTGCAATGGCACGGGGTCTAGCACGGGGGGGGCTTCACCAGTGGCGGCGGCCCCCCAGTTTGCTGAAGGGCAATCAGCACAATCACAGGTTAATGCAATCCGTGCAAAAGCAAGCCGCAAGCCTATTCAGAGGTCGCGGCGTTTGGATGCGGCGGCGCGTGCGCATGTATCGGATCTTGTGGCCAACGGAACCTATGGCCACATCGGAAGTGATGGATCAACACCGGGAAGACGCGCAACCAAAGCGGGCTTTAAGTGGTGCACCGTTACGGAAAATTTGGGCGAAGGGTCTAAATACAACAGTCAAAGCAAGATCATGGCAGGGTGGGCCGGATCACCGGCGCACCACAAAAACATAGTTAACAAAAATGTCAGCGCCTTTGGGATGGCGCAGAAGAATGGCATTTGGGTTCAGATACTTGCAGGCGATAACTGCTGATTTGCTAGTGGTGTGAAGCGTATCTGCCTAGCCATGCACCGCAACACCAGCGATCCATGTCGCACGGATTGCACGGTCATCTCCCATCATCAGCGTTGCAAAGACATCCTCCCAGACCGAGCCCGAGCGGTTGGCACGTTGGTTGATTGCTTGGGTTGATTTGAGGTCAAGCACTGCAATATCTGCGTAGTTGCCAGCCGTCAGACTGCCGATTTCGTGGCCTAAGTGGAGTGCATTTGCTGATCCTGCCGTAGCCAGCCAGATCAGCTGCGCAGCATGTAGGGCCTGCCCGTGATGTTGCGCTGCTTCATAGGCAGCGGCCATCGTGCGCAACATGGAAAAGGAGGACCCGCCACCTGTGTCTGTCGCCAACCCCAGCGGAATATGACGCGCCGCCAGCGCAGGCAGGTTCAGCGCACCGGACCCGATGAATGTATTTGACGTTGGGCAATGGATCACACGGCCTTTGACTTCGGCAAGCCGGTCAATTTCACGTGGGGTCAAATGGATCGAGTGGCCATAAAGCCCGCGTGCGCCCAGCAGCCCATGTGCTTCATATGTGTCCAGATAATCACGCGCCTGTGGATAGAGGCTTCGCACCCATTCAATTTCGTCGGTCTGCTCGCTTAGATGGGTTTGCATCAAGCAGTCAGGGTTCTCGGCCCAGAGCGCCCCCAGTGCTGACATCTGCTCGGGCGTGGACGTGGGGGAAAACCTTGGTGTGATCGCGTATTGTGCGCGGCCCTTGCCATGCCAGCACTCAATCAGGGCTTTGCTGTCGTCATATGCGGATTGTGCGGTGTCGCGCAGATCATCAGGGGCGTTGCGATCCATGCAGGTTTTTCCTGTGACCACACATTGCCCCCGCTTTTGCGCCGCGCCAAACAGCGCATCCACACTATGGGGGTGGATCGTGGCAAATGATGCCATCGTGGTTGTGCCGTTCGCCGCTGTTAGATCCAGATAACGGGTGGCAATCGCTTCTGCATATTCGGGATCACTGAAGCGCGCTTCCTCAGGGAAAGTATAGGTGTTGAGCCAGTCAATCAGCCGTTTTCCCCAGCTCGCGATCATGGCGGTCTGGGGGTAATGTGTATGTGCGTCCACAAATCCGGGGCAGATCAGATCATCGCCATAAGAGATCGTTTTTGCTTGTGGGTGCTGGGTTTTGAGCGTCTCGGCATCTCCGACAATCACAATGCGCCCCGCGTCTAGCAAGACAGCGCCAGTGCGATTGATGTGAATGCAATCTTCCCACGGAATCTCAAAAGGATTGCCGCTAAAGGTAAGAGTTTGGCCCGTGAGGAGTGTTTGTGTGTTCATTGCAACAAGATGACCTGTTTTTGCGGCCCAATCAATGGGCAGATGCCCCTAGATTGCTTTGCGCCCATTGTGGAATTTGTGCTATCCGCTTAAGCAGATAGGCGTTTTATAAGGGGTATTAATTATGTCAGATCAAGTAGCCGAAACAGATGCGAACCCCGAAACCGACGAAGCCGAGGCCTATGTGCTGGGCAAGCGTGATGTCGCCGCGATTCTCTATACGGTAGAGATCGAAGACCGCGAAAAATTGATCGAGCTGATGGAACCGCTGCACGCGGCCGACATCGCCGACCTTTTGGAGCAAATTAACACCTTTGATCGAGCGCGGTTGATCCGCCTATACGGTCATGAGTTCGACGGTGAAATCCTGTCTGAACTGGATGAAGGCATCCGTGACGAAGTTGTCTCGCTATTGGCGCCGAAGGTTTTGCAAGAAGCCATGCGCGAATTGGACAGCGATGACGTTGTCGATATTTTCGAAGACCTTGAGGACGCCCAGCAGGCGACGATGTTGGGAGCGTTGGACGATGTTGACCGTGCGGTCGTAGAACAAGCGTTGAGCTATCCCGAGTATTCAGCGGGACGTTTGATGCAGCGCGAGGTTGTGATGGCTCCGCAGCATTGGACCGTCGGCGCAGCCATTGATCATCTGCGTGCAACACCCGAAGCAGAGCTGCCTGACCAGTTTTACCACATCATCGTCGTTGATCCGCGTTTGCATCCGGTAGGTAACGTGACACTGGGCAAGCTCATGCGCTCAAAACGCGACACTTTGCTCACCGCGCTGATGGAGGACTCATTTCAGATCATCCCCGCCACCCGTGATGAAGGCGATGTGGCGTATGCGTTTAACCAATATCACCTGATTTCGGCGCCTGTTGTGGACGAAGACGGCCGTCTGATTGGTGTGATTACCATCGACGACGCGATGGCGGTTTTGGATGAAGAGCATGAGGAAGATATTTTGCGCCTTGCGGGGGTTGGTGAAAGCTCGCTCTCTGACCGCGTGATTGAGACAACGAAACAGCGTCTGCCATGGTTGGCGGTGAACCTGCTGACGGCGATTGCTGCTTCAATGGTGATTTCGCAATTCGAAGTGGCGCTGGCGCAGATTGTGGCGCTGGCTGTGCTAATGCCGATTGTGGCCTCGATGGGGGGGAACGCGGGCACGCAGAGCCTGACCGTAGCTGTACGCGCCTTGGCCACGAAAGACCTCACCGGCTCAAACGTGTGGCGGGTGATCCGGCGGGAATGTTTGGTGGGGCTGATCAACGGCACGATTTTTGCCGTCATCATGGGGATTGTAGGGATTATCTGGTTCGGTTCTCCTGCGCTGGGCGGCGTGATCGCGGTGGCGATGGTAATCAACATGGTCATTGCGGGTTTGGCGGGCACAGGCATTCCGATCCTGCTGGAACGTGTGGGGGTTGATCCTGCTTTGGCCTCGGGGGCCTTTGTGACAACGGTGACCGATGTTGTCGGGTTCTTTGCCTTTCTCGGGCTTGCTGCAGCGGTTCTTCTTTGACACTGGCGCAGATCAAGGCGGACGCCCGCAAAGCCGCTTTTGCGAGGCGCAAACCCTTGTTCGCGTCTGCATCAAAAGCGCAAGCGGGGTATTTGAGCGAAGTCTTGGCAGGGTACCGCGGCGTGCCCTTGTCTGGTTTCATGCCGATCCGTACCGAGATCGACCCCCGCGCAGCCATGGCAGAAGCCAGCGCCCATGGCCGCGTTGGGGTGCCTGTGATCCAAGCGACTGCGCAGCCACTGAAATTTGCGGTTTGGACACCCGATAGCCCGATGGTTTCAGGCCCTTTTGGTGCTGAGGTGCCAGCCGCGTTAGATTATTTTGAACCAGAAATTCTGATTGTCCCTTTGCTGAGCTTTGACCGGCGCGGCGGGCGGTTGGGCTATGGCGGCGGGTTTTATGACCGCACATTAGAAATGCTGCGCGCAAAGAGAGCCACATTGGCCATCGGCTTTGCTTTTGCAGGGCAGGAAGTGGCGGCGGCCCCGCTGGAGGAAACGGACCAACCCCTTGATCTGATTGTGACAGAAACGGGTGTGATCGAGATCGGTTGAGGAAATGGGATTCTAGAAAATCCCTATCTACTTTTTGAAAAATATAAGCTCTAGGCATGGAGGGTGATTTTACATCTGCCTTGGCTCTTGCACCGTGCGGCGTAGCCGCGTAGCGATAGTACCATGAAAATACTCTTTCTTGGTGATGTAATGGGCCGCGCTGGGCGCCGCGCCATTAGCGAAAATCTGGCCCGTTTGCGGACTGAATGGAAACTCGATTTTATCGTTGTGAACGGTGAAAATGCGACCTCTGGAATGGGGCTTTCGGGCAGCCATGCCAAAGACCTGCTGGATGCGGGGGCAGATTGTCTGACGCTGGGCGATCATGCGTTTGATCAAAAGGACATGCTGTCCTATATCGAACAAGAGCCGCGCATCATCAGGCCGCTTAATTTCTCCAAAAATGCACCGGGCAAAGGCGCACGCTTGTTTAAAACGCGTACCGGCAAACAAGTTTTGGTCACGCAGGCCTTGGGGCAAGTGTTTATGAAACGCCCGTTCGATGATCCGTTTTCCGCGCTGCATGCTGTGCTGAAATCCCACCCGCTGGGCGGTATGGCCAATGCCATCATTGTGGACATGCATTGTGAAGCGACATCCGAGAAAATGGCGATGGGCCATTGGTGTGATGGCCGTGCGTCGCTGGTGGTGGGGACACATACCCATGTGCCGACATCAGACGCGATGATCTTGCCTGCGGGGACAGCTTATCTGTCTGATGCGGGAATGTCTGGCGATTATAATTCTGTGATTGGCATGGAAAAGACCGAACCTTTGCGCCGTTTTATCACGGGTATGCCAAAGGATCGTTTCACACCCGCCAATGGCGAGGCGACGCTGTCTGGGGTCTATATTGAAACCGACGACCGCACGGGCCGCGCCACACGGGTTGTACCTGTGCGACAAGGCGGAAAGCTGCAGCAAAGCGCGCCTTGATCACATCCACCTGAGAGAGCGGAGATCGCCGCAGTTAGCGAGCTTGAACTGAAAAATGCGGTGCTGATGCCGATGTGCTGCGGGGGGTGACTTCTGCGGGCATTGGCAAAGCAATGCTTGCTGTGTTGCTTGGGATCGGCGAAAAGAGAGAGTTAATCAGGATTGGACCTATGTTTTTGTTAGAATTTTCTCAATTCACACAGGCAGTTTTATCTCTCACCGTTGTTGGGGTGATGTTCATCCTTTTCCTGCGAGAGACCTTGCCTACCGAAGTTGTCGCCATCGCAGGGGCTGCCGCATTGCTGGCGCTGGGGCTACTGCCCTATGCTGACGCGCAAATGGTGCTTTCGAACTCGGCACCGTGGACGATTGCTGCGATGTTTATTGTGATGGGGGCATTGGTGCGCACTGGCGCGCTGGAAGTTCTCACCCGCATGGCTGAACGATATGCCCGCACAAATCCTAAACTGGCGGTGATTGGCGTGATCCTGTCGGTGATGGGCGCTTCTGCAATTATGAACAACACGCCTGTTGTTGTTGTGATGATCCCGGTTGTGGTGCAGCTGTCCAAGACGCTGGGCACCAAACCTTCCAAGCTTTTGATCCCGCTGAGTTATGCCGCGATTATGGGTGGGTCTTTGACTTTGATCGGTACGTCGACCAACCTTCTGGTGGACGGTGTTGCCCGATCGCAAGGCATGGAGCCTTTCGGGATTTTCGAAATCATGCCTATCGGGTTGGTAGTTTGTGCGTGGGGCCTGATCTATATGGCCACCATTGGCCGTCGGCTTTTGCCTGAACGGGATAGTCTGGCTGGCATGTTGAATGACCGTTCCAAGATGAAATTCTTTTCAGAAGCGGTTATCCCGCCTGAGTCAAACTTGATTGGGCGCGAAGTTTTGGACGTACAGCTGTTCAAACGCGAAGGCGTGCGGTTGATTGACGTTGTGCGCGGGGATGCCTCGTTGCGGCGTAACCTGAAAGACGTGAAGTTACAGACGGGTGACCGTATCGTATTGCGTACCCAAATGGCGGAACTGCTCAGCCTGCAGGCCACACCAGAGTTGAAGCGTGTGGATCAGGTGTCTGCGGTGGAGACAACAACCGTTGAAGTTCTGATTACACCGGGATGCAAGATGATCGGCCGCAGCCTTGGCGCGCTGCGCTTGCGCCGCCGCTATGGTGTGTATCCTCTGGCGGTACACCGTCGCAACCAGAACATCGGACGGCAGTTGGATGAATTGGTGGTGCGTGTCGGTGATACGCTGCTGCTGGAAGGGGCCGCCGAGGATATCAACCGCCTGTCCGTGGACATGGACATGGTTGACGTCAGCGCACCTTCGCAGCGTGCCTTTAGACGTGGCCATGCCCCCATTGCCGTGGGCGCACTGGCCGCCATCGTTATCCTAGCGGCGCTGAACGTCGCACCGATCCTGATGCTGGCCGTGATTGCGGTGGCGGTTGTACTGGTCACCGGATGTATTGATGCGGATGAAGCCTTTAGCTTTATCGACGGGCGGTTGCTGGCTCTGATTTTCTCGATGCTGTGTGTCGGGGCGTCTTTGCAGCATACAGGGGCCGTAAAGATGATTGTGGACGCTGTGTCGCCTACTCTGGGTACGATGCCGCCCGGGGTTGTGATCTTCTGTGTGTTCCTCATGACAACCATCTTCACCGAAATTGTGTCTAACAATGCTGTGGCGGTTATCATGACGCCGATTGCCATTTCATTGGCAGATGCGTTGGGCATGGATGCACGTGCCTTGGTGGTCGCTGTGATGATTGCGGCGTCTTGTGCCTTTGCAACGCCAATCGGCTATCAAACAAACACGCTGATCTACGGGCCGGGTGGGTATAAGTTCACCGACTTTATGCGCGTGGGTATACCGCTCAACCTCACAATGTCGTTGATTGCCAGTGCGATGATACCGTTGTTCTGGTGAGGGGAAGGGGGCCTCTAGGCCCTATGGCGGCAATGCCGCCATAGCTTGCTCATTGAAAAGCACGAAGTAAGAAGGGGCCGCGTTGGTAAGACGCAGCCCCTTCTTCTATTTTAGAGGGGCCAGAATACCAGAATGGCGGGGATAGAGACCGCAACCACAATGATTTCCAAGGGCAAACCGATACGCCAATAATCGCCAAATCCATAGCCGCCGGGACCGAGGATCAGGGTATTGTTTTTGTGACCAATCGGCGTGAGGAAGGCGGAAGAGGCGGCAATGGCCACAGCCATGAGGAAGGGATCAGGGTTCACGTCCATCGTTTGGGCCATCTGGATACCGACAGGGGCCGCTACAATGGTGGTGGCGGTGTTGTTCAGCACATCGGATAGCGTCATCGTGACGATCATCAATACGGTCAGGACGGCCCAAGCGGGCATGCCTTGGGTAAGACTGACAAGCGAGCCTGCGATGAGTTCGGTGCCGCCGGATTTCTCCAACGCAGCGCCCAGCGGGATCATCGAGCCGAGCAGAACCACAACGGGCCATTCAATATGGGTATAGAGTTCCGAGAGAGGGACGATTTTGGCCAAAACATAGGCAACAACGACGATCCCCAGTGCAACCGGCAGGTAAATCAAACCAAGCGAAGCCGCCACAACGGCCCCTGCGAACATCCCGATGGCCAGCCAGACTTTGCTGTTTTCGGTCACGGCCAATCCACGGTCGGCCAGCGGCAGAACGCCCAGCCATTCGGTGACATCGGCACCTGTATCGCGCGGAACCAGCAGCAGCAGGATATCCCCTGCTTCCAGCTTGGTGGTGCGCAGTTGCGAATTGATTTTACGGCCTCGGCGCGAAATGCCCAGCAGAATACTGCGCTGTCGCCACGCAAGGCCAACAGCTTGCGCGGTACGGCCTGCAAGGCGGCTTTCGGCGGTGACAACGACCTCGACGATCTCAACACCTTCGCCATCGGCGCGCAGGCGCTCTTCGCGGGCGGTATCAGCAACGGCCAGATCAAGGGTTGAGCGGAATTCATCTAATGCATCGGGAGTTGCCTCCAGCACCAGCGCGTCACCCGCGCGCAGTTCGGTGTTTTGGGCGCGGCCATAGCGGCGTTTGCCATCGCGCATCAGGCCGATGATGATTACGTCTGATTTGTCGGCAGTTTCTTGCAGTTCGGACAGGCGTTTACCGATGTGTTTGCTGTCTTCGGGCACAACCAATTCGGCGATATAGGCGTCCAAGTCTTCGCTAGAGATGCCTCCATCTTCACGTGCAGGGATCAAACGCCATCCGATCAACGCCACAAAAGCCAAGCCTGCAATAGCCGCGATACCGCCAACAGGAGCGAAATCAAACATCTTGAAGGGCGCGCCAAGGCTTTCTTCGCGGATCGCAGCGATGATGATGTTGGGCGGTGTGCCGATCAGGGTGACCATGCCGCCAAGGATCGTGGCAAAGGACAAAGGCATCAGCGATAAACCGGGCGAACGGCCTGCCTTGCGGGCGGTCTGAATATCCACGGGCATCAGTAGCGCAAGCGCCGCAACGTTATTCATAAACGCAGAGAGGATACCGCCAACGGCCCCCATCAGGGTGATATGCGCCCCAAGGGAACGTGAGGAATCAACCAGCGTGCGGGTGATTAGCAGCACGGCCCCAGAACGGACCAAGCCCGCCGAGACAACCAGCACCAGCGCCACCACCAATGTGGCAGGGTGCCCGAAACCGGCAAAGGCGTCTTTGCTATCGACCACCCCCAGCACGACTCCGGCCATTAATGCGGAAAATGCTACGATATCATAGCGGAAGCGACCCCAGAGGAGGAGGCCGAAGACGGCGCCGAAAAGGGCGAAAAGTGTGATTTGATCTTGTGTCATTCGCGCACAGTGTTTCAGCAGCAAGAGAAGAACAAGGGGGAATGGGACGGAGTCAGCGGCTTTTATCTTATGATTGGCATGGTTTCGCAGGTCCTACAGCAGGTGTGAGCCTTGCGGCCCCCATGGCCCCTGCTTTATAAGCGCGTCAAACAAATATACCTCAGACGGAGATAATCCATGGCAGGCCATTCCAAATGGGCAAACATCCAGCACCGTAAAGGGCGTCAGGATAAGTTGCGCTCAAAGATGTTTTCAAAGTTCTCCAAGGAGATCACAGTGGCCGCCAAGATGGGCGAGCCTGATCCAGACAAAAACCCGCGCCTGCGTTTGGCAGTGAAAGAAGCCAAGCAAGCGTCGATGCCTAAAGACAACATTGATCGCGCGATCAAGAAGGCCACAGGCGGCGATGCGGAGGATTACGAAGAAATCCGCTATGAAGGTTACGGCACGAATGGGGTGGCTGTGATCGTTGAGACAATGACAGATAACCGCAACCGCACCGCCTCGAATGTGCGGTCAACCTTTGCCAAATACGGCGGCAATCTGGGTGAGACAGGCAGCGTGGGCTTCATGTTCGACCGCATGGGCGAAGTGACCTATCCTGCGGAAATCGGCGATGCAGACACAGTGATGATGGCCGCTATTGAGGCGGGCGCGGAAGATGTTGAATCGTCAGAAGACGGCCATGTGATCTATTGTGCCGATACCGACCTGAACGATGTGTCAAATGCATTGGAAGCAGAACTGGGCGAGTCGGTTTCGACAAAGCTGATCTGGCGGCCGAGCATCTACACCGAGATGGATCTGGAAGGCATGGAAAAGTTGATGAAGCTGCTGGATGCGCTGGAAGATGACGACGACGTGCAGCGTGTGACAGCGAACTTCGAAGCCTCTGACGAAGTCATGGAAGCGCTTGAGTAAACCGGTTTTGGTTTGAATGCTGAAAAAGCCGCCGCAGAAATGCGGCGGCTTTTTCGTTTGTATGTGGTGAGCAGCGTCAGGTTTGACCCGTCTGGACAGGGTGGGGCGCTGGGGTTAGAAATTCTGACGCGTTTGAGGCGTATGGAGTGAGGGTTAAATGGTTTCATCTTTCGTACCGGGATTTTTTCTCGGGTTGTCTTTGATTCTTGCGATTGGTGCGCAGAACGCCTTTGTCTTGCGGCAGGGATTGCGGCGCGAACATGTGTTCTGGGTGTGCCTGACCTGTGCTGTGTCAGATGCGTTGCTGATTACCGCTGGGGTGGCGGGCATTGGCACTTTGGCGGAAATGGTGCCGTGGTTTGAACCCGTGATGCGCTATGGCGGCGCGGCATTCCTGATTGTGTATGGCGCGCGCAATGCAATCAGTGCTTGGCGCGGGGGCAGCGGCCTGAGGGCAGAGGGGCAGGCGGCTACAAGCCTGCGCCGCACGCTGCTGACGTTGCTGGCTCTGACGTGGCTTAATCCGCATGTTTATCTGGATACGCTTGTCTTGCTGGGCACCATCTCGGCACAATATGACGACAGGGTTGCCTTTGGTACTGGCGCGGTTCTTGCCAGCTTTAGCTTTTTCTTTGCGCTGGGCTATGGCGCGCGTCTGTTGGAGCCGTTGTTTGCCAAGCCGAACAGTTGGCGAATCCTTGATGCGTTGATTGCCTTGACCATGTGGGCCATAGCGGCATCGCTTCTTTTTAACTAAGCTCTTGCGCCGCCTGATGTATTACGGTCATCTCGCGGTATGATTACACGCCCACCCCCACGCCCGCTTGTTGCCATCTTCTGGATGTTGGTCACTGGCGCCAGCTTTATCATGGTCAATGCTTTGGTGAAAACCATGGGGCCGCGACTGCCCTCAAGCGAGGCTGCGTTTTTGCGCTATGCGATAGGGTTGGTGTTTTTACTGCCGGCCATTAAGTCGATCCGTGCGGCAAAGCTGACCCGCCGCCAGTGGACTTTGTTTTCCCTGCGTGGATTTTTCCATGCGGGGGGCGTTATGTTGTGGTTTTTCGCCATGGTGCGCATCCCGATCGCCGAAGTGACCGCCATGAACTACCTTGCGCCGATTTATGTCACCATCGGCGCTGCCGTTTTCTTGGGAGAGCGGTTGGCCATGCGGCGTATCGTGGCGGTTGTCATGGGGTTGATTGGCGCTGCTATTATTTTGCGTCCAGGCTTTCGTGAAGTAAGCGATGGCCATATCGCGATGCTGATCGCGGCAGTCGTTTTTGCAGGCAGCTATCTATTGGCCAAAGTGCTGGTAGACGAAGTTAAGCCAGCGATTGTGGTGACCTTGCTCTCTGTCTTTGTGACCATTGGATTGGCACCTTTTGCATATGCAGAGTGGATCACGCCCAATACCCGCGAGTTAGCGATATTGGCGGGTGTTGCTGTGTTTGCAACGGCTGGTCACTATACCATGACACTGGCTTTTGCTGCCGCGCCAATGACTGTGACGCAGCCGGTGACCTTCTTGCAATTGCTCTGGGCGACGCTGCTGGGGGTGATCTGGTTCGATGAACCCGTGGATATATGGGTGGCTGTGGGTGGTGTTGTTATCCTTGGGTCGGTTCTGTTTATCACTCTACGTGAAGCGGTTCTAAATCGCCGAGTGACACCGGATATGCCTGAAATAAAAGGGTAATTTTTATTGATTGACGGATCAATCTAAAACCCGCACCCTAAGTGGCATGTTTAACATGACCCGATTCTGATGCCCAAACTAGGGATGGAGCCACTGCGCCGCGCCTCATTGGTGCAGGCAACAATCGCCGAGATCGGGCGTGCCCAATCGCTTGACGTGACTGTAAAACAGATTGCCCAAACGGCGGGCATGTCCACGGCTTTGGCGCATCACTATTTCGGCGGCAAGAACCAGATACTCTTTGCTGCCATGCGCCATATCTTGGCTGAATTCGGCGCGCAGGTTCGATTGCACCTTGCAGACGCCCAAACCCCGCGTGCGCGGGTCGAAGCGATCATCGCCGCCAGTTTCGATGAAACCTGTTTTGCGCCCGCAACCGTATGCGCGTGGATGACGTTGTATGCGGCGGCCCCCACCCAGCCAGAAACGAAACGCTTGCTGATGCTTTATCAGGCGCGGCTGCGGTCAAACCTGACACATGCATTGCGCCCGCTGAGCAAGACGCCCCTTGCGGATGCGGATGTCTTGGCGGCGCTGATTGACGGGCTTTATCTGCGAGCAGCGCTGTCGGATGACAGTTCGCGTGAGGCGGCAGAACGTGCTGCCCTGAAAATGCTTGCACGGCTATTGGGAGACCCCGCATGAGCCAGCCGAACATCCTTATTCTGATGGTGGACCAGTTGAACGGTACGCTGTTTCCTGATGGTCCCGCTGACTGGCTGCACGCGCCTAATCTCAAAAAACTGGCGGCGCGCTCAACCCGTTTCGAAAATGCTTACACTGCGTCGCCGCTTTGTGCGCCCGGGCGGGCAGGGTTTATGTCAGGGCAACTTCCTTCTGCCACGGGTGTCTATGACAACGCGGCTGAATTTGTTTCTTCGATCCCCACATATGCGCATCACTTGCGCCGTGCGGGGTATTACACATGCTTGTCTGGAAAAATGCATTTTGTCGGCCCTGACCAATTGCACGGGTTCGAGGACCGCCTGACCACTGATATCTACCCTGCCGATTTCGGCTGGACCCCTGATTACCGCAAACCGGGTGAGCGGATTGATTGGTGGTATCACAATATGGGCAGTGTCACAGGCGCAGGCGTGGCCGAAATCAGCAACCAGATGGAATATGATGATGCCGTTGCCTATGAGGCCACGCGTAAGATTTATGAGCTGTCGCGTGGATTGGATGCCCGTCCGTGGTGCCTGACTGCCAGTTTCACCCATCCGCATGACCCCTATGTCGCGCGCAAGAAATATTGGGATCTATACGAGGATTGCGAGCACCTGCTGCCGGAAATCCCTGCAATGGCCTATGCGGATCACGACCCTCATTCCCAGCGTATCTTTGATGCCAATAACTGGCGCGAATTTGACATCACCGAAGATGATATCAAACGCTCGCGTCGCGCATATTTCGCCAACATCAGCTATCTGGACGACAAGATTGGTGAAATCCTGCAAACGCTAGAAAACACGCGCCAAGAGGCGATTATCGTCTTTGTCTCGGATCATGGCGACATGTTGGGCGAACGGGGATTGTGGTTCAAAATGAGCTTCCTTGAAGGCTCGGCGCGGGTGCCGCTTATGATCGCTGCGCCGCAGATGGAGACGGGGCTGCAAACCACGCCTGTTAGCAACATCGACATTTGTCCGACGCTTTGTGATTTGGCAGGCGTGGATATGTCTGAGGTTGCGGAATGGACAACAGGGCAGAGCCTTGTACCGATGGGGCAGGGCGTGGAGCGGACCGCGCCTGTCGCGATGGAATATGCCGCTGAGGGATCATATGCGCCAATGGTTTCACTGCGCTATGGCAAATGGAAATACAACCGCTGTGCGCTGGACCCTGATCAACTATTCAATCTGGAAACGGACCCGCATGAATTGACCAATCTGGCACAGGTGCCCGCCCATGCAGGCACCGTGACCCAATTGCGCGCCAAATCCGAAGCACGCTGGAATCTGGAAGCCTATGACGCCGATGTGCGCAAATCACAGGCCCGCCGATGGGTGGTATATGAGGCGCTGCGATCAGGGGGCTATTATCCGTGGGATTACCAGCCGCTGCGCGATGCCTCTGAGGCCTATATGCGCAACCATATGGACCTGAATGTGCTGGAAGAGAACAAACGCTTCCCACGCGGCGAATAACGAATACTGGCGGTGCCGATGGGTGCAGGGCCGTCAGAGAGTATAAAACACCCGAACAAAACGATAGGGACTAAAATGTTAACCTCAATCATTTCCTTTGGAGTGATCATGGCCTTTGCGCTGGTGATCTTCTGTACCATCAAATGGTGGAACCTGACGCTGACGGGCACACAACCTGTCTCGCTTTTTGTGTTCATCGCAATCCTCTTCACATCCGGCCTTGATGTGGGACTGATCATGTTCCCGCTGGCGTTCGACTATCCGCTATACGCAGATGTCGCGACCGAGCCTGCCTATGGGTTTACCAATCCGCTGGCGCTGGAATTCGGGTTTTGGGGCTTTCTGATCTGGGCGTTCTACTTCCTTACCACCTTCTATTTTTGCGCGATTGAACCGCGGGTGAAGTTCTTTGAAATTCCCGCTGTAAAAATCCTCAACAACATCGTGATCATCACCACCTGTGCCTTCACGGGGGCGTTGTTCCTGATCTATATGCCGTATTACATTGCCGAAGTGGGCGACGGCGAAACGATCTTGCCTGTGTTCTATTTGATCTGCTTCCTTGTGATCCTTGTCGCGGCGTTCAGCTCGACTGACATCAAGTTCGTCAAGGTCCTGTCGGTCAGCTCCACCGTGCTGTTCTTTGGTTTAATCCTCTTTATGTTCCTCAATGCAGGAATGAGTGTCGGTGATTTGGCCAGCACCTCCAGCAACATCGGCGGGTATTTCACCAATATTCACAAGTTCATCATCCCGCTGACGGATTATCATGAATTCTACCTGTTCTGGTGGTTCGCTTGGTCCATTATGATCGGCCAATTCGTAAGCCGCTTTGTCGGTGGTTTGAAAACCTATCAACTGTTGGCGGCTTTGCTGATCTTCCCGTCCATCCCCTTGGGACTGTGGTTTTCGGTGCTGTATTACTACCACCTGAACGGCATTGGTACGGCAGGTTTGCCTAATTGGGCGATGACAATTGTGGGCATTGTGTTTGTGATCAACTCGTTTGACTCACTGATCCGCCTTTACACCGATAACCTGAACCTCACGACCGAACGTTTCGGCGTGGTGTCTTATGTGTTCGCCAATGCCATTGGCCTGTTTGTGCTGACGCTGTTGTTCCAAAGCCAATGGTTGCAAATCCAATGGGTCGGCACAGTTGTGATCGGCATGTATCTGGCCGCGCTTGCTTACATGTTCTTCGTCAAACGCCACCGCCTGAGCGATCTGGACGGGCAGGCGGCTCCGCTGAACTGAACTTCTAAATAACTGGTCCCGCAGGGAACGCCTTGCGGGACCCCCTCTGACAAAAGAGATAATTATGCAAACCCAACCCATCGCCAGCCATTTTATCAACGGCCAATATATAGACGATATCGCAGGAACACCGATTGAGGTGTTCTATCCGGCAACGGGGGCTGTCATCGCAAGAGTACATGCCGCAACGCCCGCAATTGTTGAGCATGCGATTGCCTCGGCCAAAGCGGCCCAAGCCGCATGGGCCGCAATGAGCGGGACCGAGCGCGGCCGCATCTTGCGCCGTGCCGCCGATATCATGCGCGAGCGCAACCATGACCTGAGCGTTTTGGAAACCTATGATACGGGTAAACCCTATCAAGAGACATCGGTGGCGGATGCGACATCTGGCGCGGATGCATTGGAGTATTTCGGTGGCATGGCGGCGACCCTGACAGGCGAGCATATCCAGCTGGGCGAAGATTGGGTCTATACCCGCCGCGAGGCGCTGGGCGTTTGTGTGGGCATCGGCGCGTGGAACTATCCCACGCAAATCGCTTGCTGGAAGGGCGCGCCTGCGCTGGCTTGCGGGAACTCTGTGATTTTCAAACCGTCTGAGACAACGCCCCTCTGCGCCTTGAAAGTGGCCGAGATTTTGCACGAAGCGGGTCTACCGGCGGGCTTGTATAATGTCATCCAAGGTTTGGGCGATGTGGGAGCTGCATTGGTCACTGACAGCCGTGTGGACAAAGTATCGCTGACGGGGTCTGTACCTACGGGCCGCAAGGTTTATGCGGCGGCGGCAGCGGAGATGAAGCACGTGACAATGGAATTGGGCGGTAAATCCCCGATGATCGTATTTGAAGATGCGGATATCGAAAACGCCGTCTCGGGTGCGATCCTTGGTAATTTTTATAGCTCGGGTCAGGTCTGCTCAAACGGGACCCGCGTGTTTGTGCATTCGGACATCAAAGAAGCATTCCTTGCACGCTTGGCCGAGCGGTTGGACAATGCTGTGATAGGCGATCCGATGGACCCAGCCACCAGTTTTGGCCCGATGGTTTCCAAACAACAACGCGACATCGCGCTGTCCTATATCGCCAAAGGCGAAGCCGAAGGTGCGCGTTTGGTTTATGGCGGTAAGGCAATTGAGGGTGACGGGTTTTATATGCAGCCTTGCGTTTTTGCCGATGTGACCGACGATATGACCATCGCCCGCGAAGAGATTTTTGGCCCTGTGATGGCTGTGCTGGATTTCACCGATGAAGCGGATGTGTTGGCGCGTGCCAATGATACGGAGTTTGGCCTGGCTGCGGGTGTCTTTACCCGCGACCTAAGCCGTGCGCACCGCGTCGCCGCAGGGTTTCAGGCAGGCACTTGCTATATCAACACCTATAATGACGCCCCTGTTGAGGCGCCATTTGGCGGGGTGAAAGCATCGGGTGTGGGCCGCGAAAACTCTAAGGCTGCGATTGAGCATTATAGTCAGGTAAAATCGGTCTATGTCCGCATGGGTGATATGGAAGCACCGTTCTAGCAGGCGTGATCTGACGGGGCGCTGCGCGCATCCCATTCTTGGGGTGTGGCGCGGGTGTTCTCGCAGAAATTCAATGCGGGGATGGTTGAGAGGTCAATCCCGTTTGGCTGAGAGGTGCTTGAGGGATCAATGTGATCCTCAAGTCACCTCGACAAGGATGGGTTGATTCCCCGATGCCTCAAGGACAAGCCCGGCATGCGCCGGGGGCCTTTGGCCTCCTTGACCCACCGTGGAATCATTGGAAGTGAGAGTGGATATGGAAGCTGATTTTGTAATTGTAGGGGCGGGCAGCGCGGGCTGCGCGATGGCGTACCGTTTGGGCGAAGCAGGTGCTTCTGTTCTGGTGATCGAGCATGGCGGTACAGATGCGGGGCCGTTCATTCAGATGCCGGCTGCTCTCAGCTATCCGATGAACATGAAGCGCTATGACTGGGGTTTCATGTCCGAGGCGGAACCGCATCTGGACGGGCGCAAGCTGGTTGTGCCGCGCGGCAAGGTGATTGGCGGGTCGTCCTCGATCAACGGGATGGTTTACGTGCGCGGACACGCGATGGATTATGACCATTGGCGCGATAGCGGTGCTGACGGATGGAGCTATGCCGATGTGTTACCCTATTTCCGCCGGATGGAGACGTGGCATGACGGTGGGCATGGCGGCGACAGTTATTGGCGTGGCAAGGATGGCCCCCTGCACGTGAGCCGTGGTCCGCGTGAGAACCCGTTGTTTGACGCTTTTGTGCAGGCTGGTAAACAAGCGGGCTATGAAACCACTGACGATTACAACGGGCAAAAGCAGGAAGGCTTTGGCCCGATGGAGCAAACGGTGCATGGCGGGCGGCGGTGGTCGGCGGCCAATGCCTATCTGCGCCCCGCATTAAAACGTGAGAACGTCGAAATCACCCGCGCCTTTGCGCAGCGGGTTGTGATTGAAGAGGGCCGTGCCGTTGGGGTTGAAGTGAAACGGGGTGGCAAGACCGAAGTGATCCGTGCGCGGCGTGAGGTGATCCTTGCGGCTTCCTCGATCAATTCACCTAAATTGTTGATGTTGTCAGGGATTGGGCCTGCGGCGCATCTGGCGGAACATGGGATCGAGGTGATTGCCGATAGGCCAGGGGTGGGCGGAAACCTGCAAGACCACCTTGAAGTCTATATGCAAATGGCGGCAAGCCAGCCGATCACGCTTTATAAGCACTGGAACTTGTTGTCGAAGGCCGTCATCGGGGCGCAGTGGCTGTTCTTCAAAAAAGGCATGGGCGCCTCCAACCAATTCGAGAGCGCGGCCTTTATCCGCTCTAAGGCGGGAGTTGCGTATCCTGACATTCAGTATCACTTTTTGCCCATCGCTGTGCGGTATGACGGGCAAGCCGCGGCAGAGGGGCATGGGTTTCAGGCGCATGTGGGGCCAATGCGGTCAAAGTCTCGAGGGCGGGTTTCGTTGCGATCAGGTAATTCGGAAGACGATCCTAAGATTTTGTTTAACTATATGTCCCATGAAGATGATTGGGAGGAATGGCGTCGCTGTATCCGTCTGACGCGAGAGATTTTTGGGCAAGAGGCGTTTAAGCCTTACGTCAAACATGAAATCCAGCCGGGGGCGGAAGTGCAATCGGACGCGGATATTGATGCTTTTGTGCGTGAACATGCAGAGAGCGCGTATCACCCGTGCGGCACCTGCAAAATGGGCAGCGTGAATGACACTGACGCCGTGGTTGATGCGCAAGGCCGTGTGATTGGGGTTGAGGGGCTGCGGGTTGCCGACAGCTCGATCTTTCCGCGTATCACCAACGGGAATTTGAATGCGCCTTCTATCATGGTCGGGGAAAAGATTGCGGATCATGTGCTGGGTAAAGATCCCTTGGCAGCGTCGAATGACGTGCCTTGGATACATCCGCAGTGGGAAACCGAGCAGCGGTAAAGGTTAACGGCGAAGCCACAGTAGGTAGAATTGTTTAATAAAGGTTAACGCGTCGTTAACCTTTATTAATTTCCGATGTATTCTTGCAGGATGAATATCCTGCATAGACAGCCTTGAAGGCTGAACCTTTTTCCTCTCTCGTGCGCCACTGGCGTTTCGCTGTATTGCTTGGCTGTACGGCGCTTGCATTCGCTCTGTTTGGTGGTGGCCTGCAAGCAAATCTGAGCCCGCAGGAGTTCAGTGGTAAGCTGCGTGTCATTGACGGAGATACATTTGAAGTGGGGGGCGTAAAGGTGCGCCTGCATGCCGTTGATGCGCCCGAAAGTGATCAAACCTGCGAGACGAATCAGGACAAAGATTGGGCCTGTGGCGGCTGGGTGACCAAGGTTGTCAGCGACCGCTATGAAGGCGCAAGCGCACAGTGCCAGCAGATGGACATTGACCGCTACGGTCGTGTTGTTGCGCGTTGTACGGCGTTGGGTGAGGACATCGGTGGCTGGCTCGTCAGTGAAGGGTTTGCCTTTGCCTATGTGCAATACGGGGCGGATTACGTGGAGATTGAGCGTGAGGCCGCTGCTAATGATCGCGGGCTACATGCGGTGAAAATGCAAACACCCGCCGCGCACCGCAAAGCGCGCCGTACACAACCTGTCCAGACCAACGGCACGTGCAACATTAAGGGAAATATCAGCGCCAAGGGTGTGAAGATTTATCACGTGCCAGGGCAATATTATTATAGCCGTACCAGAATAAACGAGCGTAAGGGTGAACGTTGGTTCTGTACGGAGGCGTCGGCACGTGCGGCTGGTTGGCGCAAGGCGCGGCGCTAATCGACGCTATAAGGCAGGATGTCGCGCCTGTCAGGATTTACGACAAGGTTCCGCTCAAGGGGCGGCACGGCCCGTTGGTGGCAGGTTTTGCGGGGGCAAATTCGGCAGGAAATGCCGATGGGCTCAAATGCGGTGTCACGGCTGAGGTCCAATCCATCTGCATAGACCAGTTGCGGCGCGTGGCGCACTTCACAGCCCAAGGCGATGGCAAAGCGGCGCATGGGGGCGCCAAAACGGCCCGCTGATTTGGATATGTCGCGGGCAATTGAAATATATCGTACCCCATCAGGCGTCTCTGCAAGTTGACGGAGGAATTGGTTTGGTGTCTCGAACGCGCGGTGCACATTCCACAGGGGGCAGGCACCGCCAAAGCGCGCAAATTGTAACCGCGTGGCTGAGTGGCGTTTAGTGATTGTACCAGCTTGATCCACGCGGACAAAGAAAAACGGTACGCCTTTGGCGCCTGTACGTTGCAGGGTGGACAGGCGGTGTGCAATCTGTTCGATGGACGCGCCAAAGTGATGCGCCAGTATTTCCAGATCATGACGGCAGCTTTGGGCGCGGTCTTGGAAGGCGCGGTAGGGCAGCAGGGCGGCCCCCGCAAAATAATTGGCCAGCCCGATTTTGGCGATGTCGCGGGCGGCCTTGGAATTGAATCGCGCCAGATCAAGCGTGGCTTCCAGCAGGGCATCATGATGGGCAAGCGCGACTTGCAAAAGCAGCTGGAAAGTTTGCGTTTCATGTGGGGCATTGGCCGAAATATGGAGGGTCGCTGTGTCGTGATCCAGCAGGCGTAGGGCATCCATATCGCTGAACTCAACCGTCAGGCCCGCTGCGGCAAGGGCATCTTGGGCAACGGTGCGGATGTGTGCAGGGGTTTCAGCACGCACCGCGAAATGTTCGGCAGCGCGATCCACAGCATCAATGTAGTTATCGCAATAGTGAAAGAAATCACGAACCTCTTCCCACGGGCTGGGCGAGGCACGTGCATCTTCGCGCCCCAATGCTTCATCCAGCGATGCCAGCCGTTCATGGGTTTGGCGGTAGTTTTGATGTAGCGCGATAAAGGCACGCGCAAGCCCCGGTGCGTTGGATGCAGCCAACCGGATGTCGGCCAAAGGGGGCATGTCGCCGGTGAAAAGCGGGTCTGACAACACTTCCTGCATGTCGCTGGCCAAACGTTCGCTATCGCCCGAACTCAGCTCTGTCACGTCCATTCCAAATTCGGACGCGAGTGCCAGCACCACCGTTGTCGAAACAGGGCGGTTGTTGTTTTCCATTTGATTGAGATAGGGCAGGGAAACACCCAGACGGGCGGCAAAGTCTTTTTGTGTGTGGCCGATGCGCAGACGCTGTTCGCGCAATTTGGCCCCAGCATAGAGTTTTTGTGTGGCCATGCTCCGCCCTTTGCAAATCGCTGCGTTGGAGCGAGACTAACTTTGCAAACTTTGCTTCACAAGGGGGCAGATGACCTGCGCTTGAGCACTTTTTCACGGTGCATCACCAGCGCAATAGACAAGAGACCCAAGATGGCACTGATCAGCATCATCCACAGCAGCGGGAAAGCCCCTGTTTCAGGGGTGAGCAAAACGCCAACCCAAGCGCTGAGACCTGCGCCGCCCCCGATCATGATTGCACCGCCCAAGCCCGAAGCCGTACCCGCAAGATGGGGGCGTACAGACAACATGCCCGCTGTAGCGTTGGGGATGGAGAGCCCGTTACCCAACCCCACCAATGTCATCAGGCCAAAGAAGGTATTGGCGTTACCAAAACCCGCCTGAAAGATCAGCAGTGAAATCATGCCTCCAGCGGCGTTTGCAAGGCATCCCCAGAGAACCAATTGGTTTACGCCATAACGCACCGCACAGCGTGCGGTGATGAAGTTGCCGACGAAATATCCGATGGCAGGAGAGCCGAAGTAAATCCCAAGTTGGGCAGGTGACAAGTTGAACACAACCTGCCCGACAAATGGCGCGCCGCCCAGATAGGCGAAAAACGCGCCCGAGCTAAAGCCAGAGGCCAAAGCATAACCCCAAAAGCGAGGGCTGCGCAGGAGTTCGGGATATTCGCCAAACTGTGCGGTCAGGGACTTGGTGGAAGGCACAGCTGTTTCACCCATATCTGCATAGGCCAGCAGCATCGTTAAGCCGCCCAAGACGAACAGCGCCCAGAACACGGCCTGCCAGCCGAACCATTCGTCCAGCAGGCCACCCAAGGCGGGGCTGATCATGGGGACAACGGCCATGCCCATCGTGACATAGCCCATCATGGAGGCGGCTTGGTCTTGGGTATACATATCGCGTACTGCTGCACGGCCCAACACCATTGCTGTCGCAATTGCGGCTTGCATCATACGGAATACCAGAAATATTTCGATGTTGGGCGCAAAAATACAGCCCAGCGTCGCCACCATAAACAGGCCCAACCCCCATAAGACAAGCGGACGGCGGCCATATCTGTCGGATAATGGGCCTACAAAAATTTGCAAGAATGCTGAAAACGCCAAATAGACCGCAACCGAAAGCTGCATCACCGCGTAATCGGTTTCAAAATGCCGTGCCATGGCGGGCAAGCTGGGTAGGAACATGTTCATCACACAGGCGGACATTCCCGTGAGAACAATAAGCGTAATAATGTGAGGCGGGGACCGTCTATCGCCCAGTTTGACGGGGCGCAGGTCTTCTCGGGTTTCTTGCATATAACTGGGTTAGTCCGAAGGGCTGACCTTGTCTAGCGTTGTCAGTTGTGACCGTGCGTCGTGAGATTAGCTGATTTGCAATTTGCAGCACTGATGCTGAAAAGGCTTTGCAAATTTGCTAGTTCGGGCTTTGCCTCTTTCGCGCTCTCGGTTAAGGATGGCAGTAACAATCCAATGGGAGGAGCCGTCCATGAAAGATATCCTGCAACAGCTCGACGACCGCCGCGCCGATGCGCGCCTTGGTGGTGGACAAAAGCGCATTGATGCCCAACACGCACGCGGCAAGTTGACCGCTCGTGAACGGGTGGATCTGCTTCTGGACGAAGGCTCGTTCGAAGAGTTCGACATGTTCGTGACGCACCGCTGTACCGATTTTGGTATGGAGCAGCAAAAGCCTGCGGGCGACGGTGTGATCACCGGTTGGGGGACCATCAATGGCCGCCTTGTTTATGTCTTCTCGCAGGACTTCACCGTTCTGGGCGGATCGGTTTCTGAATCCCATGCGCGTAAGATTTGCAAAATTCAGGATATGGCCCTGCAAAACGGCGCCCCTGTCATTGGCCTGAACGATTCAGGTGGTGCGCGTATTCAAGAAGGCGTTGATAGCCTTGCTGGCTATGCCGAGATTTTCCGTCGCAATACCGAGGCATCCGGCGTGATCCCGCAGATCAGTGTGATCATGGGGCCTTGTGCGGGCGGCGCAGTTTATTCGCCTGCGATGACCGACTTTATTTTCATGGTCAAAGACAGCTCTTATATGTTCGTCACGGGCCCTGATGTGGTGAAAACCGTGACCAACGAACAGGTCACTGCCGAAGAACTGGGCGGCGCAAGCACACACACCAAGAAATCATCCGTTGCCGATGGCGCGTTTGAAAATGACGTAGAGGCGCTGGCTGAAGTGCGCCGTTTGGTTGACTTCTTGCCTGCCAACAACCGCGAAAAACCTCCAGTGCGCCCTTTCTTTGATGCGCCCGACCGGATCGAGCCGTCGTTGGATACGCTGGTGCCTGAAAACGCCAACACGCCTTACGATATGAAAGAATTGATTCAGAAGCTTGCTGATGAGGGTGACTTTTATGAAATTCAGGAAGATTTTGCCAAAAACATCCTGATCGGATTTATCCGCATTGAAGGCCGCACCGTGGGTGTGGTTGCCAACCAACCAATGGTGCTGGCAGGTGTTCTGGATATCGACAGCTCACGCAAAGCGGCACGGTTTGTGCGCTTTTGTGATGCATTTGAAATTCCGATCCTGACACTAGTTGATGTTCCCGGATTCTTGCCCGGTACGTCACAGGAATACGGCGGCGTGATCAAGCATGGCGCGAAACTGTTGTTCGCTTATGGCGAAGCCACCGTGCCGCTGGTCACTCTGATCACGCGCAAAGCTTATGGCGGTGCTTATGACGTTATGGCCTCCAAGCACCTTGGTTCGGATTTCAACTATGCGTGGCCCACCGCCGAGATCGCTGTGATGGGGGCCAAAGGTGCAACCGAGATCATCCACCGTGCTGACCTGAAGGACCCGGAAAAGATCGCCAAACACGCAGCAGATTACGAAACCCGTTTTGCAAACCCCTTTGTCGCTGCCGAACGTGGCTTTATCGACGAGGTGATTCAACCGCGTACAACGCGCAAGCGTATTGCCCGTGCGTTCGCCAGCCTGCGGAACAAGAAATCCACGATGCCGTGGAAAAAACACGACAATATTCCGCTGTAGGATCAGGCAATGATGCGGCGCCCTGACATGAAATCTCCTGCCTTCGGTGGCAACTGCCATTGTGCAGGGCGTCTGGGCGTCATCGCTGAGGGCATGGTTAAGTTGAGCCTAACCCTCGCCGCGCTGGCGGGACCACTTGCTGCGGCGGATCTGCCTTCGGGGCAACAGGCGACGTTGCACGAAGTGTTAGTCGATAAGCAGGATACGGTGACGTGGCTGCGATTTCGATTTTTGACGCCACAGATTGCCGTCGGGGCAGGGCAGATCACCTACGATTCAGCGGGGGCGGACATGATGCAGTTGTGTCAGGACTTCGCTCTGCCCTATATGGCCGAATATACGCTCGCGGCGGATAAAATTGTGATCTCGTTTATGGACAGGATCACCGAATTCGGAGAGCCGGATCCCGACGCGATCCAGTATTTTGAAGCATTTCGCCCCGAGGGCGGCATCTGTATATGGGATGAATTTTGATGCATACACAATATCTTGCGGCTCGGTCCTCAAGCACAAAGAAAGTTGCGGCTTTGGAGTCACATAATTTGGCCACTGATTTATCCACGTATCCACGGCGTATTTGCTCAGATATGATGCAGCTGGACCTGACGCATGTTCGGTCCAATCATATTGCGGGAAACATGGCAGGTTTTAGAAACCTAACCCGTACAACAAGTGACAGGAGAAACAGATGTCAAAGAACATCAAACTTGTGGCAATGCTTGGCCTTTTGGCCGCAGCAGCTGCCTGTGCGCGTGAGCAGCAGGTCGAAGAATTTGTCGTGGTTGAGCCCATCAGCCAAGAACCCGTGTACACGGGTAAGTACAAGTAAGCGACATACAGGATGGGCGTCCGCGCCCGTCCTGACCCAGCCCTCAACCGTGGAGGGCGCAGCATGGCACTAGATTACATGCTCAAGCACCGTGGCTTTCCAGGTCGTTTGGCCAGCACGGATTATCAATTTACCCTACGCCGCGCCAATCCCAAGGGCGCAACTGAAATAACCCGCCGCGAACGGCGCTCGGATCGTCGTCCGCCGGATAAACGTGCCGATGAGGCGTTTTTCAAAGCGCTTTGGGAGCATTTTGGCGAAGAACCCTTTGAACGGGGCAATCTGGACGCAGGCCGCTTGTCATGGCTGTTTGGCCGTGAAGTCATTCCTGCCACTGATCCGTTTGACCCAGCGCATTACGAATCCATGCTTGTCATTGATGTTCGTATTGCCCGCCAAACCTATCCGCATATCGTAGGCGAGTGAGGGCATGATGTATCACAGCACGGCTTCATGCGCCGCATCTCCGACATTCAAGGCATTGTCCCTGCAGGATTTCGACCTGCGCGGCACTGCTTGCTTCACCAACCTCTTTCACCACCATAAGGGACCAGTTCATGTTTAATAAGATCCTGATCGCCAACCGGGGCGAGATTGCCTGCCGCGTCATCAAGACTGCGCGCAAAATGGGTATCAAAACCGTTGCAATCTATTCGGATGCGGACAAACAGGCGCTGCACGTGCAGATGGCAGATGAAGCTGTACACATCGGCCCGCCCCCTGCGAACCAGTCCTATATCGTGATCGATAAGGTGATGGAGGCCATCAAGTCTTCTGGTGCCGAAGCTGTGCATCCGGGGTACGGGTTTCTCTCCGAGAACTCGAAATTCGCCGAAGCACTGAGCGCCCAAGGCGTTGCCTTTGTCGGGCCTCCTGTGGGCGCGATTGAAAAGATGGGGGATAAAATCACCTCCAAAAAGATTGCCCAAGAAGCAGGTGTGAACACGGTTCCGGGGTATATGGGCTTGATCGCCGATGCGGATGAGGCGGTGAAAATCTCCAATGAAGTTGGCTATCCTGTGATGCTCAAAGCCTCTGCTGGCGGTGGCGGTAAAGGCATGCGGATAGCGTGGAACGACGAAGAAGCGCGCGAGGGCTTTCAATCGTCCAAAAACGAAGCCGCGAATTCCTTTGGCGATGACCGTATCTTCATCGAGAAATTCGTCACACAGCCCCGTCACATCGAAATCCAAGTGCTCTGCGATGCGCATGGTAACGGCATTTACCTGAACGAGCGTGAATGTTCGATCCAGCGCCGTAACCAAAAAGTGGTAGAAGAAGCACCCAGCCCGTTCTTGGACGAAGCCACACGCAAAGCCATGGGCGAGCAATCTGTCGCGCTGGCGCAGGCTGTTGGCTATACGTCGGCGGGTACTGTTGAATTCATCGTCGATGGCGACAAGAACTTCTACTTCCTTGAGATGAACACGCGCTTGCAGGTTGAACACCCCATCACCGAGATGATCACAGGTGTCGATCTGGTTGAGCAGATGATCCGCGTTGCCAATGGCGAAGCGCTGACCATCAAGCAAGAAGACGTGCAAATCAACGGCTGGGCGATTGAAAACCGTCTTTATGCAGAAGACCCGTATCGCGGTTTCCTGCCTTCCATTGGCCGCTTGACCCGCTATCGTCCCCCAGCCGAGATCGCCGCAGGTCCGCTGCTGGATAACGGCAAATGGCACGGTGACGCACCCACAGGTACTACGGCTGTGCGCAATGATACTGGCGTGTATGAGGGCGGCGAAATCTCGATGTACTATGATCCGATGATCGCCAAACTCTGCACATGGGCCCCCACCCGCGCCGAGGCGATTGAGCGGATGCGCGTTGCTTTGGACAGCTTTGAGGTTGAAGGCATCGGCCACAACCTGCCGTTCCTAAGTGCGGTTATGGATCACCCGAAATTCGTGTCGGGCGTGATGACAACGGCCTTTATCGAAGAAGAATACCCCGACGGGTTTGAAGGCGTGGAACTGGCCGAAACCGACCTGAAACGCATCGCGGCAGCAACGGCTGCCATGCACCGTGTTGGCGAAATCCGCCGTGCACGTGTGTCGGGCCGCATGGACAACCACGAACGCAAAGTTGGCATGGTTTGGAATGTCGCGGCACAGGGTCACAGCTTTGACGTGACCATTAACGCAGACCCGCAAGGCGCCACAGTGACTTTTGATGGCGGTGAAACGCTGCGCGTGGCAGGCGACTGGACGCCGGGTGATCAGCTGGCAACCATGTCTGTGGATGGCACGCCTTTGGTTTTGAAGGTTGGCAAAATTTCAGGTGGCTTCCGCATTCGCACCCGTGGCGCGGACCTGAAAGTCCATGTGCGCACGCCGCTTCAGGCCGAAATGGCCCGCAAAATGCCTGTAAAAGTACCGCCAGACACGTCGAAATTGCTGCTGTGCCCAATGCCGGGTTTGATCGTTAAACTGGACGTCCAAGTGGGCGACGAAGTTCAGGACGGTCAGGCATTGTGCACGATCGAAGCGATGAAGATGGAAAACATCCTGCGCGCCGAGCGTAAAGGCATTGTCACCAAAATCAACGCAGGCGCAGGCGATAGCCTTGCGGTGGACGATGTGATCATGGAGTTCGAGTGAGCATTACGCCACTCATAAACTGGGTTGAGGGCGTTAGCGCCCTTAACCACTATTCCGCGACGGTTGCGTTTTCCTCGCGGATTTCGCGTTGTCGGATGGACATTTTGTCGATGCTGCGGGTGATCTCGCGTACGCTCCAAGGAAAAGGCTTGCGCAATTCTACATCCCCTGCCTTGTCCATCAGTGTCAGCATGAAGCCACGCGGGCGCATGCGCAAACGGATGGCGCTGCGTGCCGCCGGGGCGGTATCGACGATGACAACCACATCGCGCTCTGCCAAATCTTCGACTTCTTTGGTCAGCAAAGTCATCTGTTCTATAAAGGCGGGGTCATTCTCGCTATCTGCAAAAACGATGACGGGCCGCTTTTTCCACTTGAATTCGCTCAAATTAGAGACTGCTGACGCGTCTAAGATCCATATGGCGTCTGTTTCGGGTAAGGTTTGCGCCTGTAAGGTTCCGGCAAAAGTAGCAATAATTACAGCAGCTAACAACGTTTTCATAAGCACTCCCTTTGTACACTATATAGGGAGGTTTCGCGCAATTGCGAAGCAAGATCGGGCCAATTTTATCATTAAGATCGCCGCAAGGGATTATGCCGCATGACTGCCGTAATTATCTCAATGCGGCTGCCTGTTGCAGCCCTTTTGCACAAAGGCATTGCTAGGCTTATGGATATCATTCTGCACATCGGCGCGCACCGTACCGGTACGACCAGCTTTCAACATTATCTGCGGGGCAACCGTGCACGGTTAGTTGATGACGGCACTGGCGTTTGGGAACCTCAAATGATGCGGCAGGGGTTGTTGGACGGTTTGTTTGCAAAGCCACGTATATTGAACGGGCGCGATTTGCAGCGCAAAGCCATGGGGCGTGTGCGGGTCCGCGCCACGCAGGCCGAACGCACAGGCATCGAACGACTGCTGGTGTCTGAAGAGAATATGATCGGCGCACCGCGCGCCTGCTTGCGTGCCGCCATGTTGTACCCTGCTATCGGTGAGCGCATGGCGCGTCTGGATGCGGCGTTTGAAGGGCGGATCACCCGTGTGGTGATGAACATCCGTGCGCTTGACCTGTGGTGGTCTTCGGTGGCGGCTTATGGTGTGGGCCGCGGTCACGAGATGCCAGATGAGGCACGCATTGCCACTGTTGCGGCATCAAAGCGTAGCTGGCGTGATGTGATCACCGACGTTGCCGGTGCCTTGCCCCAAGCCGAGATCAAAATCCTGCCCTTTGAGACATTTGTGGGTCAGGCTGATAAGGTACTGATGCAGGCCACGGGGCGGGCTGCCCCTGCAAACCACGCTGCAAGCTGGCTGAACCGTTCACCAGATACCGCAACGATGCGCCAGAAGATGATTGATAACGGCGTTCCAGCCGACAATTTGCCTGACCATCTTACGCAGAACGAAAAACGTTGGACCCCCTTCACGCTCGAACAAGGGGCAAACCTGCGTGAAGCATATGCCGACGATATAATGTGGCTCACCGCTGGTGCGGATGGGCTTGCGACACTGACAGAGGATTCCTCCCACAAAAGAGCAGGCTTCAGCCTGCCTGTGGGGGCACTGACAAAAGGACAGTTCCATGACCAACAAAACCCCCACCGCTTCCAAGGACGATTGGCGCAAACTGGCTGAAGGTGAGCTGCGCGGCCGCTCGCTGGATGAACTGACGTGGAAAACACTGGAAGGGATCGACGTCTCGCCGCTCTATACGGCTGACGACCTGAAAGACGTGAAGCATTTGGGCGGTATCCCGGGGGAGGGACCCTATACACGGGGCGTAAAGGCCACGATGTACGCAGGCCGTCCTTGGACAATCCGCCAATATGCGGGTTTCTCTACAGCAGAAGAATCCAACGCCTTTTACCGCCGCGCGTTGGCGGCAGGACAACAAGGGGTTTCCGTGGCTTTCGATCTGGCCACCCACCGCGGCTATGACAGTGACCACCCCCGCGTTGAGGGCGATGTAGGCAAGGCAGGCGTGGCGATTGACAGCGTTGAGGATATGAAAATCCTCTTTGACGGTATCCCGCTGGACAAAGTTTCGGTGTCCATGACGATGAACGGCGCGGTGATCCCGATCCTTGCCAGCTTTATCGTTGCTGGAGAAGAGCAGGGCCATTCACGCGCTGTGCTGTCAGGGACAATCCAGAACGACATCCTCAAAGAATTTATGGTGCGGAATACATATATTTACCCGCCTGAACCCTCGATGAAAATCATTGCGGATATTATTGAATATACCGCCGACGAGATGCCGAAATTTAACTCGATCTCGATTTCGGGCTACCACATGCAAGAAGCGGGTGCGAACCTTGTGCAAGAGCTGGCGTTTACGCTGGCCGATGGGCGTGAATATGTGCGTACAGCAATCGCAGCGGGAATGGACGTGGATAAATTCGCGCCTCGCCTCAGCTTCTTCTTCTGCATTGGCATGAACTTTTTCATGGAAGCTGCCAAACTGCGCGCTGCGCGTCTGCTTTGGTCTCGTATCATGGATGAGTTTGAACCAAAGAACCCGAAGTCATCCATGCTGCGCACCCATTGCCAGACCTCTGGCGTAAGCCTGCAGGAACAAGACCCCTATAACAACGTGATCCGCACCGCCTATGAGGCGATGTCGGCGGTTCTGGGGGGCACACAATCCCTGCATACCAACGCGCTGGACGAGGCGATTGCCTTGCCGACAGAGAATTCCAGCCGCATTGCACGCAACACCCAGTTGATCCTCCAAGAAGAGACTGGCGTGACCAATGTTGTTGATCCATTGGCTGGGTCTTATTACGTTGAAAAGCTGACGCATGATATGGCTGAAGCGGCGTGGAAGCTGATTGAAGAAGTCGAAGAAATGGGCGGTATGACCAAGGCGGTTGCTACGGGTATGCCCAAGCTCCGCATTGAAGAAGCCGCTGCACAGCGTCAGGCGGGCATTGACCGGGGCACGGATGTGATCGTTGGCGTGAATAAATATCGCCGCGACAAAGAAGATGCGATCGATATTCTGGATGTGGATAATGTCGCCGTGCGTGAAAGCCAGATCAAACGGCTGGAGAGCATTCGTGCCAGCCGCGATGAGGCCGCATGCACTGCCGCATTGGCCGAAATGACCCGCCGTGCAAAAGAAGGCGGCAACCTGCTGGAAGCCGCTGTTGAGGCGGCGCGTGCGCGTGCAACCGTAGGAGAAATCAGCATGGCCATGGAAGACGAATTTGGCCGTCACCGCGCTGAAGTGAAAACATTGGCAGGTGTTTATGGCGCTGCCTATGAAGGCGACGAAGGTTTTGCTGCGATCCAGAAGTCGGTCGAAGATTTCGCCGAGGATGAAGGCCGCCGCCCACGTATGTTGGTGGTGAAAATGGGCCAAGACGGTCACGATCGCGGTGCCAAAGTAATCGCAACTGCCTTTGCGGATATCGGTTTTGATGTTGATGTTGGTCCGTTGTTCCAAACCCCTGCAGAAGCGGCGCAGGATGCGGTGGACAATGACGTGCATGTCATCGGCATCAGTTCACAGGCGGCAGGGCACAAAACACTTGCTCCGCAGTTGATCAAGGCGCTGAAGGATGCGGGTGCTGAGGATATTCTGGTGATCTGTGGCGGTGTTATTCCACAGCAGGATTACAAGTTCCTCTATGATGCAGGCGTCAAAGCGATCTTTGGACCGGGGACCAACATCCCCAACGCCGCCCAAGACATCCTGAAACTGATCCGCGCCGCCCGCACGTGATCACGTTTGACCACATCGCCGTCGCGGCGCAAACTCTGTCCGCCGCGACGGCACATGTGGAAACAACTTTGGGCGTCCCTCTCCAGCAGGGGGGCGAACATGCGGTTTTTCATACGCATAATACGTTGTTGGGGTTGCAGGATGGCCTGTATCTAGAGGCAATTGCCATCAACCCAGAGGCCCCCACACCAGACCGCCCACGTTGGTTTGATTTAGACCGTTTCAAGGGATCACCGCGTCTGACAAATTGGATTTGTCGTTGTGACGATCTGGATGCCGCATTGGCGCAGCTTCCAGATGGTTTTGGTACTCCTGTTGAATTGCAGCGGGGCGATTTGCGGTGGCGCATGGCAGTACCGCAAAACGGTGTATTGCCCTTTGATAATTGCGCACCTGCTTTGATCCAATGGATCGGCAATGCCCATCCCGCACCGCGTTTGACACAACAGGACTGTCGGCTGACGTCACTGACAGTGACGCACCCACAGGCCGCCGATCTGGCTGATGTGCTGGCGCCCTTTCTGGAAGATAGGCGCATTTCTTTCGCGACAGGGCCTGTGCATTTGTCTGCCCAGTTTGAGACGCCCACTGGTGGTGTGACCCTGTGCTAATCCGTGCGGCAACGCAGACTGATCTGCCAGCGATAAAAATGCTATGGAACGCGATGATCCGCGATACAACTGCGACATTCACAACAGTTGAGAAATCAGACGAAGACCTGCAAACGCTGATGCAAACACGTAGCGACGCCTTTCTGGTGGCGGATGTAGACGGCGGGTGCGTAGGTTTCATCACCTGGGGAGCGTTTCGTGCCGGCCCAGGCTATGTTCATACTGCGGAACATTCCATTATCACCGTACCAGAACGCGGAGCAGGCCGTGCATTGATGAATGCGGCGATGGTGCAGGCACAATCGCAAGGTATTCACGTGATGGTCGCGGGCATCAGTGCTGAAAATACGGTCGCATTGGCGTTTCACCGCCGATTGGGGTTTGCAAAGACGGGCCATTTGCCACAGGTAGGGCGCAAGGACGGGCGCTGGATTGACCTCATTTTGATGAGCCGTGAACTGCTTAAGCCCTGACAAGGAACCAAGGTTGCATTAGGAAAAGCCATGTCAATTTGGACCCGTATCACTGAGGCTCTCTCGGCTTTGGCTTCTGGCGAAGCGCTATCGAGCGTGTTTGACAGGCTCAAGTCTCCGCCGGAACGCTCGGTCGGTTTTACCATTGCTGTGATTGCACTGGGGGCCAAGATGGCCAAAGCAGACGGGCAGGTTACGCGCGACGAAGTCACTGCCTTTCGCGAAGTTTTTAACATTGGTGATGCTGATGCGCAGGGCGCGGCGCGGGTGTTTAATCTGGCCCGTACGGACGTGGCGGGGTTTGATGATTACGCCCGCCGGATCAAAGGCATGTTTGATGAAGACAGCTCGATCCTTTGCGATTTGATGGAAGGGTTGTTCCATATCGCGATGGCCGATGGCATCTATCACCCGAATGAAAACGCTTTTCTAGAAGAAGTGGCAGATATTTTTGACCTGCCAGAAGGCAGCTTTGAATCCCTAAAGGCGCGGTTTGTGCCCAACTCATCGCCCTTGCCACACACTGTTCTGGGGATTACTGCGAACGCCACCACGGAAGAGGCTCGCGCTGCGTGGCGGGCTTTGGTGCGTGCAAATCACCCCGACGCCCTGACCGCCCGTGGACTGCCGCAAGAGGCGATAAAAATGGCCGAAAAACGCATGATCGATATCAACCGCGCGTGGGAAACCCTTTCGGGCAAGCGGACCGCGTGATGCGGATCGCGACCTATAATGTTGAGTGGTTTGCCAAGCTTTTTGACGACAATGATGAATTGCATAATGATGACGGTTGGTCGTCGCGCTATCAGATAAGCCGCGCCGCGCAAACTGCCGCATTAGGTGCTGTATTCACGGCGATGGATGCGGATGCGGTGATGGTGATTGAGGCGCCAGATGCGGGGCGTAAACACGATGCTGTAAAGGCGCTAGAGAATTTTTCTGCTCACTTCAATCTGCGCGCACGCCGCGCCGTGATGGGCTTTGCCAATGATACGCAGCAAGAGATCGCGCTTCTTTATGATCCTGATGTGATCACTGCCACCCATGACCCGCAAGGGCCACAGGCGGACGCGGATGGGGCGCAAGGGGCGCCGCGGTTTGACGGCGTGTTACAGATTGATCTGGATATTGATGCAACCGAAGACAGCGTTGTCTTCTCAAAGCCGCCGTTGGAATTGGCCATTGAAACGCAAAGCGGTTTTGCTTTTCGGATGATCGGGGCGCATTTGAAATCCAAAGCGCCGCATGGGGCGCGGGATGAAGCGCATGCGATGCAGCTTGCCATTGCCAATCGCCGCAAGCAGCTGGCGCAAGCGATCTGGTTGCGGCGGCGGATTGACGAACATCTGGGCAGTGATACGCCTGTGATGCTCTTGGGCGATCTTAACGATGGTCCCGGTCTGGATACGTTTGAGAACCTCTTCGGGCGTTCCTCGGTTGAGGTTGTCTTGGGTAAAGACACGGCGCATCCCCTGTATGATCCGCATGCAGCGCGCGCGTTGGGCCAGCGTTTGGGCGCGATGCCGACCACCTCACGGTTCTGGATCAAGCCAGAAAAACGTTACCTGCAAGCCTTGCTTGATTACATTATGGTAAGCCCCCAACTGCGTCAGAAAAACCCGCGCTGGCGTATCTGGCATCCTTTGGATGATCCTGATTGTTGGGCGACACCTGCGCTCCGCGATGCGCTGGTTTCCGCCTCTGATCACTTCCCCGTCACAGTGGAAATTGATCTGTGATGTAGCGGAATGAAAAATACTCTCTATATTGAGGGTATGAAACACTTCATCGCTGCCTCCATTGCCACCGCCCTGCTTGCCGTTCCTGCCTACGCGCAAGAGGAACCTCCGTCGCTGATGGAGCGGGGCGCGCAGTTGTTTTTTGAGGGTTTGATGCAGGAAATGGCACCCGCTTTGGATGAGGTGGCAACGCTGATGGAGGAGGCGGGGCCAGCGCTGGAGGATTTTGTCACCAAAATGGGGCCGAAACTGCGCGAAGTATTGGAAGAGGTCGATGATTGGAGCGTTTATGCAGCGCCTGAGGTTTTGGAAAACGGTGACATCCTTATCCGTCGCAAGCCATCAGCACCAGAGGTTCAGCCGGATAAACCAATCTTGCCAGATGAGCCGCAAATCGATCTTTAACGCGGCGCGATCTTCACAACAGCCTGTGCACCCAATGAGTCCGCAAGTGAATTAAACCGCGCTACGGCGACTTCACCAAACAACGGCTCCATCTCGGCGCTGAGGCGCAAGTGAAGCTCTTTTTTCTTGGGGTGCCAGCGCATTTCGCCCAGTTCTTCCACTTTATCCATCCCCAACATCGCGCCAAACCGCATGGCTTTGCCAAGGATTTCGGCCTCGGCGCGGGTTTTTTCATCCACCATATCAAACAGATCGGCGAAGCGGATGTTTTCGCGTTTGTTGGAATAGCGATGCATCAGGGCCAGCCCGACAAAGATGCGCTCCGAATGTTTGAGCCCGCCCAGATTGGCGCGAGTCGCATTATCAAAACAAACCTCTGCGCGGTAATCTGGGTGCGCACGCCAGCTCACATCATGCAGCAGGCAGGCGGCTTTGATCAGTCGTTTGCGTGGGGCAGAGGTCGAATTATACAGTGGCAATACAAAGTTATAGAGGATGCGGCCAAAACCGGGGCTGCGGGCATCTTTGTTTTCGGCAAAACGGCAGGCTTCGATCAGCGGATCGCGGTCACGCAAACGTTGGGGCATCTGCTCATAGAGCATGCCTTCGCGGATGCCATAGCTGGAAATGGCGATGTCTTTTGGGGTAAAGGTTTTAACCAACCGCGACAGCACTTCACAGGCATAGGGCACTAAGCTGGCCCGCGTCGATGACACACCTGCCTCAACGCGCAGGGTGTCCATGTCGGACGTGCGGATGAATTCGATTGTCTCACGCACGGATTGGCGCGTCATGCGGTATTCGTGCAGCACATGCAGGGGATAGCCGCGGCGGATCATATCAATCCGCGCAATCGCCCGCCATGAACCGCCGACAAGGAACAGGCGGTCACGCTGGCTGCCCATTTTTTCGGCCAGCCCTGTCATCGCGTCTTTTATGTGGGTGTTGCGGGCTTTTGCCCCGCCTTTGATGTCGCGTAATTTGAGCGGGCCGAGTGAGGACGTCACCCGTTTGCCAACGCGGCCGCCTGAAATCTCGGCCAGTTCCATGGATGAGCCGCCTATGTCACAGACCAGCCCATAGGCACCGGGCCAACCCAGCAAGACACCCTGGGCAGACAGGCGGGCTTCTTCTTCGCCGTCGATAACCCAGATTTTTATTCCAGTTAGCGCACGGACTTCCTCGCAGAATTCGCGGCCATCTGTTGCGTCGCGCACAGCGGCTGTGGCGACGGCTGTCAATTCGGACAGGCCCAAACCTTCGGCAAGTTTTGAAAAGCGGCGCATTGCAGATAGGGCACGCACGCGGCCTTCTGGGGATAAATGCCCTGTATCGGCCATTCCGGCACCCAAGGCACACATGATTTTTTCGTTGTAGAAATAGGCAGGGCTACGCGCCGCGCCGTCAAATACCACCATGCGGACCGAGTTGGACCCAACATCTACTACGCCTACACGTTTGAGAGCACGCGCCCCTGGGTCTTGGAAAAGCGGTTTTCCGAAAAGCCCCAGATCGGCGACGCCGGTTTCAGGGACAGCGAGGGTGTTCGTTTCAGGCATGCGCGCTCCGGTGGGTGAGGCGGAAAGTTGGGGCAAACTGGCCTATAGCCCCCCCCGCGTCAATGGTTAACCTGTTGGCTAAGTGTAACCAAACAGCAAGGCGCTGGGGGAGGTAAGAGGGGTTTAATCCTCGGTATGGGTCAGTTTTGGCACATCCGATGCGCCAGCAGATCCGCGCCCCGACAGGGACGGGTTTTCCATAAAGAAACGGTGGCAATTGAAGGGGAACACGCCTTCAGGAATCGGCGGGCGGGTAAAGCTACCGCCGGGCGCCATAACCCAGCTTTGCGCGACATCGGCCATATTGGCAGCCATCACCTGACTGGTGATTTGGGCCTGTACCGTCGGGTTTTCGATTTCGACCAATGTCTCGACGCGGCGGTTCAGGTTACGGCCCATCCAATCAGCGGAGGACATGAAAACACGTGCCTTTTTATGCGGCAGCCCATGACCATTTCCGAAGCAAACGATGCGGCTGTGCTCCAGAAAACGACCTACGATTGATTTCACTCGGATATTTTCCGACAGCCCTTTGATGCCCGGACGCAGCGCACAAATGCCCCGCACAACAAGGCTGATCTTAACCCCTGCATTGGAGGCCGCGTAAAGCGCGTCGATCACTTCATCGTCCACAATGCTGTTCATCTTTGCCCAGATTTCGGCGGGCCTGCCAGCAACTGCGTGCTCGGCCTCTGCTGCGATCAATTCCAACAGTCGGGGTTTGAGCGTGGTGGGCGAGATGGCCAGATTTTCCAGTTGGGCAGGCTGCGCATAACCCGAGAGGAAATTGAACACTTTGGTCGCGTCGCGGCCCAGTTTCTCGTCACAGGTGAACAGCGACAAATCCGTATAGATACGCGCTGTGATCGGGTGGTAGTTGCCTGTGCCGTAATGGGTATAGGTTTTCAGCTGGTTGCCCTCGCGGCGCACAACAGTTGAGATTTTTGCATGGGTTTTCAGGTCAATAAACCCGTAGACCACATGGGCCCCTGCGCGCTCCAACCTGCGGGATTGGCGAATGTTTGCGGCTTCGTCGAAACGGGCTTTCAGCTCAACCAACGCCGTGACGGATTTACCGTTTTCCGCCGCTTCGCACAGCGCTTCGACGATAGGGCTGTCACGCGAGGTGCGGTAGAGCGTCTGTTTGATCGCAACAACCTGCGGATCACGCGCTGCTTGTTGCAAGAAACGAACAACCATATCGAAGGTTTCATAGGGGTGGTGCAGTAGCATATCCTTGGAACGGATCGCCTTGAGCATATCGCCTTCAAAATCGCTCACCCGTTCAGGGATGCGCGGCGAGAAGGGGGGCCAGAGCAGATCAGGGCGGTCATCGCCGATCAGGCCGCTCAGGTCATCCATGCCGATCATGCCGTCCAGCTCGATCACATCTTGGGGTTTTGCGTCCAATTCATCCATGATGGTCGCCAGCAATTTCGGCGGCGCACCAGCAGAGTGTGTCATGCGCACAACTTCGCCGCGACGGCGACGTTTCAGGGCAACCTCGAATTCGCGCACCAAATCTTCGGCTTCTTCTTCAACTTCTAAATCGCTGTCACGCAGAACACGGAATTTGAAATGTGCTTTCAGTTTATATCCCGGAAACAGATCAGGTATTTTCAGAACCAACAAATCCTCAAGCAGCAAAAAGCGGCTACAGCCTTCGGGCGCAGGTAAAGAGACAAAGCGGTCTATCTGCGCAGGGATGGGCAGCAATGCCTGAAGCGGTTTTTTGTCGCGGGTACGCTCTAACTGTAGCGCCAATGCAAAACCGGTGCTGGGCAGGAATGGAAAAGGGTGTGCAGGGTCAATCGCCAGCGGTGACAGTACAGCAAACACTTGGGTAAGGAAGGTTTCATGCAACGCGACCAAGTCATCGGGCGTCAGATCATCCAGCCCTTCAAGCATGATGTTTTGGTCATCAAGTTGCTGTAGCAGGTCAACCAGCACCGCTTGTTGGCGTAGCATCAAGCCACGCGCATTATCGTTGATCAGGACCAATTGTTCTGCAGGGGTCAGCCCGTCGGCGGCGGGGGTCACGTTGCCCGCCTGTGCCAATTCACGCAGACCTGCCACGCGAACGGTATAAAACTCATCCAGATTTCCCGCTGAGATGGACAGAAACCTCAGCCGCTCCAGCAATGGGACGCGGGGGTTTTCAGCTTCTTCCAGCACACGCCAGTTGAAACCAAGCCAGCTTAGTTCACGGTTTTGAAAACGGCCGGGTCCGGTAAGATCCAGATCGGGCAATTCGACGGGCGCATCAAAGGGCGCTTTGAGAAAATCTGCATATGACATAAGGTGCTTATCCGGTAAATTTGTAACGGAAATATGACGAAAGGCGGTGCAGTTACTATCGCGTTTCTACCGCGTCTTTGTCCAGCACAACTGCGGCCAATGCACGTGTCACAGGGCGCTTGCGTGCAAGGCTTTCGCGGTCCAGCAGGGTCACAATGCGGTTCGCCTCGGCAAAGGAACGGTCCATGCGATTAAGTAGGTAGGGGATCATGTCGGGCGGTGGCATTAACTGCCGATCCGCCAGAAGTTTGACAAATACGGCCGACAAAAGCGCATCATCTGGCGAATCGATTGTAGCCTCTAAGGTGCCGCGCAGGCGGCTCTCCAGATCAGGCAGAGTGATACCCCAATGCGCCACAGGCCCCGTGCCTGTCAGCAACAGGGAATGGCCTTCGGCCAGCACCATATTGTGCAAGTGAAACAGGGCGGTCTGCGCGTCTGCATTGCCCGCAATTTCCGGCACGTCTTCGACAGCAATCGCCCTGCGCGCCAACTCTGGCACATCGTCAACAGATAGATCGACGGCGGCGATGATCTGCGCTTCGGCGGCTTGTGCCCAGACATGGGTCAGATGGGTTTTACCCGCCCCTTCAGGGCCGCTGAGGACCATCTTGGCACTGGTCCAGTTACGCCAGTTTTCAATCATCGCCACGGCCATCGCATTGGAGGGCGCAACCAGAAAATCATCCCGCCCCCGCGCGGTGCGTACCGGCAGGTCTAGTCCTAACTGCATGGCCATATCAGCCCTCGATATCGTCAGTAATTGGCGTGCGTTGTTCTGTCCCTCGGTAAAGCAGGCTCATTTGATATTGCTCTACCGCAAAGCGGGCGACAACGCCGAAAGCCGCAGCGACAGGCACAGCGACCAGCATTCCGACAAATCCGAACAGCGTGCCGAAGACGGACAATGCAAGAATGAGCCAGACAGGGTGCAGCCCGACCGAGTTGCCGACCAGTTTTGGGGTCAACACATTACCTTCGATCACCTGACCCAAGACAAAGATTCCCGCAACCAGACCGATGGAAAACCAATCGCCCCAGAACTGGAATAGGGCCAGACCCAGCGCCAGCATGCCGCCAATCAAGGCACCCAGATAGGGGATGAACGTAACCAATCCAGCGACAAAGCCAACCACAAGGCCAAATTGCAGGCCGACCAGCATCAGGGCAATCGCGTAATATGTCCCCAAGATGAGGCAAACGGTGCCCATACCACGAATGAACGACGCCAGCGTTTTGTCGATGTCGCGGGCAAGGCGGCGGATGACATGGGCGTGATCACGCGGCAGCAACCCGTCGATATGGGCAATCATGCGATCCCAATCCAGCAGCATATAAACGGCGACCACGGGTACGATCACAAATAACATGATGATGTTAATGATTCCCGCAGCCGAACTGACGGCAGTGTTCAGCAACTCGCCACCGCGCTGTTGGATCAAACTGCCCAAAGAGGTGATTGAGCTGCGCAGGGTTGAGCCTTCTTCCAGCAAGGAGGGGAAACGATCCGTGAGGAAGGCGCTGAGGTTTTTGGCAAGATCGGGCGCGATTGCAAACAGGTTGATTGCTTGGGACACCAAAGTAGGGATGACCAGTAGTGCCATTATGACAAAGATAAGGACTGCGACAATTGTGATTGTTGCGGTCGATAAGGCCCTGCTGAGGCCCATGGCTTCTAGGCGGTCCGCCACAGGGTCAAGGAAATAAGCGATTGCACTGCCCAACACAAAAGGAAGCAGCACGCCGCCCATGAACCACAAGATAACCAGGAACAAGGCCATGGCCACACCCCAATATTTCAACTGATCTCTGATCGGCAAGGCCATTGGTCTCTCCTATTTACTTTGCCACACATCGCCCATGGAGACCGTATTTTCAAGGGGTATCGGCGATCTCTCTATGCGTGTGCGGGGGATACTTAAGGCGGTGATATAGACGTTTGTGAACCTGCCCGCTTGACATGGGCGGCACAGGGCGCACCTTGGGCGGGTATTCAACCGGAGACCACCCCATGCGCACCCCCTATGATTCCGAACTGCAAGACCGCCTGATCCGTTACGCGGCCGTCGATACCCAATCGGATGAAAACAGCCCCACACAGCCTTCCACCCCCTGCCAGTTGGATCTGAGCCGCATGTTAGTTGCGGAATTGGAAGCGATGGGGGCCAGTGACGTTAAACTGACGGATTACGGCGTGGTATTGGCCACTGTGCCGGGCAATACGGCTGGGCCCGTGATGGGGCTGTGCGCGCATGTGGATACGGCCCCGCAATTCAACGCGACAGGGGTGAAACCCCGTGTGATCCAAGGGTATAACGGCGGTGATATCACCTTCCCGGATGCACCCGCCCGCAGGCTGGGCCCTGATATTTCGCCGCATCTGGAAAACTGCGTGGGCCATGACCTGATCACCGCGTCAGGTAACACGTTGCTGGGCGGTGACGACAAGGCGGGCGTGGCGATCATCATGACGGCGGCGAAACATCTGTTGGACAACCCCGACGTGCCGCATGGTGAAATCCGGCTGGCCTTTACGCCAGACGAGGAAATCGGGCGCGGCGTGGATGCGCGTTTGCCCGCCGATATGGCCTGTGATTTTGCCTATACATTTGACGGCTCCAAGCCCGGTGAGGTCGAGCACGAGACGTTCTCTGCTGATCGGGGCATTGTTACGGTCACAGGTGTGTCGATCCATCCCGGTTGGGCCAAGGATAAACTGGTCAACGCAACCCATCTGGCGGCCCGTATCCTTGAGACGCTGCCGCAATCAACCATGACACCAGAGACAACCAGCGGTGCGGAGGGCTTCATTCACGCGACAGACATCACCGGCGATGCGGCACAGGTTCGCATTGGTTTTATCATCCGTGATTTTGAGCGTGAGGGGCTGGCGCAAAAGGGTGCGATCCTACGGGCTGTTTGTGACGCGATTGCCCTGACCGAACCAAGGGCTGAAATCACCTGTGAGATCACCCCGCAGTACCGCAACATGCGTTATTGGCTGGAGAACGATATGACGCCCGTGTATCTGGCCCATGCCGCTGTGCGCGATGCAGGTCTGGAACCTATATCGGTCCCAATCAGGGGCGGCACTGACGGGTCACGGTTGACAGAAATGGGGCTACCTTGCCCGAACATCTTTACAGGGATGCAGGAAATTCATGGGCCGTTGGAGTGGATCTCGGTGCAGGATATGGGCAAAGCGACCGAAGTCGCGTTGCGGCTGGTGCAGCGCGCTGTGCTAGCGGAGTAGGTGAGGGGGCATCCCCTCACATTGCCTAAAATTTAGGGGCAAACTGCACAAGCGTCGCCGTTGGTGATTGTGTTGGCTTGGGGTTTAACCTAAGCAAACACCGAAAGTTCTAGAGGAGCGTTGCCATGCGTTTGAGCCGTTATTTCCTGCCTGTATTGAAAGAAACACCTGCGGAAGCGCAGATTGTCAGCCACCGCTATATGTTGCGTGCGGGCATGATCAAACAAAACGCGGCGGGCATCTATTCGTGGTTGCCGCTGGGTTTCAAAGTGCTGCGCAAGTTGGAAAACATTGTGCATGAAGAGCAGATGCGTGCAGGTCACGTGCCGATGCTGATGCCAACGTTGCAATCTGCCGATCTGTGGAAAGAATCAGGGCGCTTTGATGCCTATGGTCCTGAAATGCTGCGGTTCAAAGACCGTCAGGATCGCGACATGCTATATGGCCCCACCAACGAAGAAATGATCACCGATATTTTCCGCAGCCATGTGGGCAGCTACAAAGACCTGCCGATGACGCTGTATCATATCCAGTGGAAATTCCGTGACGAGATGCGTCCACGTTTCGGTGTGATGCGGGGGCGTGAGTTCTTGATGAAGGACGGGTATAACTTTGACCTGACCAAAGAAGACGCGATGCACGCCTACAACCGTCACTTGGTCAGCTATCTGCGCACCTACGAGCGTATGGGATTGCACGCGATCCCGATGCGCGCGGATTCTGGCCCCATTGGCGGCGATGATACGCATGAGTTCTTGGTGCTGGCAGAAACAGGCGAGTCCGAGGTGTTCTATGACAGCGCCGTGACTGACCTGCGCTTTGGCGACCGTGAGATTGACTATGACAGCCACGCCGACTGTGCCGCCGTGATGGAAGAATTCACCAGCAAATACGCCCGCACAGATGAGACACACGAAGAGGCGCTGTTTAACGAAGTTCCAGAAGATCGCCGCCGTGTCGCGCGTGGCATTGAAGTGGGTCAAATCTTCTATTTTGGCACCAAGTATTCCGAAGCCATGGGCGCCACTGTGCAAGGGCCTGACGGCAAAGTTGTACCTGTGCATATGGGCAGCCACGGCATCGGCGTGAGCCGCCTTTTGGGTGCTATCATCGAAGCCAGCCATGACGACAAAGGCATCATCTGGCCTGAGGGTGTCACACCGTTCCATTGCGGGATTGTGAACCTCAAGCAAGGTGACGAAGAGGCAGATGCAGCCTGTCAGGCGCTGTATGACAGCCTGACCGCGCTGGGCCTTGAGCCGCTTTATGACGATCGCAATGAACGCGCAGGCGGCAAGTTTGCGACAATGGATCTGATCGGCCTGCCTTGGCGGATCACTGTGGGGCCACGTGGTTTGAAAAACGGCGTTGTTGAATTGACCTCACGCCGCACAGGCGAAAGCGAAGAAATGACGCCAGAACTGGCGGTAGAGCGTATCGCGCAGATTTACAAAGGTCTGACTGTACGCGGCCTATAATCTAAATCGCGGCGCGGGCTGGACCTGCGCCGCTTTTGCGCCATTCTGTTAGGTGACCTGACAGGAGGAATGGCGATGAGACTGATTTCCCTATTTGCGGTGGCCGTGATGGCCAGTGGCGCTGCTGCGCAGGGGTTTGAGCAGGGCGATAAAAATGCGCCCCAGTTCACGCCTACTTGGGCCACCCAGACGCGTGCACCTGTGATCACCAGCGGTGTCGAACTCCAGATTGAGGTTTTGGCCGAGGGGCTGGATACCCCTTGGGGCATGGCGGTGCTGCCTGACGGCGGTATTTTGGTGACCGAGCGTTCAGGCGCGCTGAGGTTGGTGCAAGCGGGTGCTGTTTCTGCACCTATCAGCGGTGTGCCAGACGTTTTGGCGCAGCGACAAGGCGGGCTACTGGATGTGGCATTGGCCGAAGATTTTGCCCAAAGCCGTGTGATTTTAAACCGATGGGGGGCGGCATGTCGGCCACTGCGGCCACGCGTGCGGTGCTCAGCGCGGATGGCACAGCCCTCACGGAGCTGCGTGACGTGTTTGTGCAAGACCCGCCGTCACCCAACGCTATGCATTTCGGTTCACGTGTGGTGCCACACGGCGGCGTTCTCTATGTCACAACGGGAGAGCATTTCAGCACCCGCGAGCGTCAGTTTGCGCAAGATGTCGATAAAACTTACGGCAAGGTTATTCGTATCTCGCCGGAAGGTGGCGCCACAGCGGGCAACCCTTTTGGAAACGAAGTGTGGAGCCTTGGACACCGCAATGTGCAAGGCGCTGCGATCCGCCCTGATGATGGCAGTCTTTGGACATTGGAGCACGGGCCTGCGGGGGGCGATGAGTTGAACAAGATCACAGGCGGTGCGAATTACGGCTGGCCTCTGGTGAGTTACGGCGTGAACTATAGTGGCGCAGTTGTTGGCAGTGGCAAGGCGCAGGCCAAGGGGATGACCGCGCCGCGATATTACTGGGACCCTGTGATCGCGCCCGGTGGTTTTGCCTTCTATGACGGCGATAAGTTTCCCGCTTGGCGTGGCGATATACTTGCGGCTTCGCTGAACCCCGGTGGTTTGGTGCGGCTGGTGCTGGAAGGCGACAACGTTATCGGGGAGGAGCGGTTTTTGAATGGTGAAATGCGTGTGCGCGATGTGGAGATTGACCGCGAAGGCAGGGTCCTGATCCTTGATAATACGGATGGACGATTGCTGCGATTGACGCAAAAATAGAGAGGCCTATTCAGCTTGTCTTGATTTCGCGCACGGGGGCGATTACCCCATAGGGATATCAAAACCTCACGTGAAACGGAGTTCCCGCGCCATGATCTTACGCAGCATTGCCCTTGCGGGCGGTTTGGCCGGCGCGGCGACGACATCCCAGTTCCCTGAATTTTCGCAGCAATATCTGCAACGTTTGGGCGGTGCAGTGGATGCTTTGGGCGAAGTCGTCGCGGATTTTGATGCTTCTGCCGCTGCATCCGATCTCAGTCGCGATGAGGCGCTGGCACAGATGCAGGGCACATCGTTTCTGGAACGGCGCGGCGCGGATATGACGCGTTCGATCAACCGCTACACGCAGTTAAGCCGCGATCTTGAGACGCTTGAGGGGCAGGGGCCGTTTATGCGCGCCTACCATGCCACCAGCTTTACCGATGGCGAAATCGCGCAGGCGGCTTGGGCGGCCTATAAACCTGCTGTGCCTATGACTTTTGCAGGGCTCAGCTTTGCTGCTGTTGGATTCCTGTTAGGCGGCATGGCGGTGAAATTGCTGCTGGGTTTGCTGCGTATGCCATTTAGGCGGCGACAAAAGGCCTGAGGCAGGCCCGCGTGCTTGACCCCCATTGATCAAAGCACCAGTGTGCGCGAAAAGATGCTGCGCAAAAGATTACGCGCAGTGATAGCCCGAGCAAGGACCAACATGGCCTCCAAGACACCGCCTTTCGCCCCGTTTGAATGGATGATTGCATGGCGCTATCTGCGCGCCCGCCGTGCTGAGGGCGGCGTAAGCACGATGACGTGGATCAGCTTGATCGGCATTACATTAGCGGTCTTTGCGCTGATCGCCACACTTGCTGTGCGCTCTGGCTTTCGTGCCGAATTTGTGGACACTATTTTGGGCGCTAACGCCCATGTCACAGTCTATGAAATGGGGCGTATGGAGGCCAATGGCACCTTTGATCGCAGCATTCGTGACTATGACACACTTGCAGCAAAGATTGCCGCTGTTGAGGGTGTGACCCGTGTGGCCCCGATTGTGCGGGGGCAAGTGATGGCGACCTTTAGCGGCAATAATGCAGGCATGGAGGTCTATGGCATCAGCGCGGAAAACCTTGGCACCATCCCGCGTATCGCCAACCCGGAAACCGCCGAAGGCGACATCAGCCGCTTTGGTGATGGCATCGCCATCGGGTCGGGTATTGCCCGCACGCTGGGGGTTCAGGTGGGCGATACCATCCGTATCATTTCACCCGACGGGGTGCGGACGGCCTTTGGCACTTCGCCCCGCATCAATGCCTATGAAGTGACCTATATCTTCACCGCCGGACGGTATGACATCGACAAAACCCGCGCCTATCTGCCGCTGGCCGAGGCGCAGAGCTATTTCAACTCTGAAGAGGCGGTCAACGAATTAGAAGTCATGGTGGCCCAGCCTGATCGCATAGATGATCTGAGCCCCGCTATCTTGGCTGCGGCAGGCGATACCGCGTTGATCTGGACATGGAGGCAGGCGTCATCGGGCTTCCTGAGTGCCTTGGACATTGAGGATAACGTGATGTTTGTGATCCTGTCGATCCTCGTGTTGATCGCCGCGATGAACATTGTGTCGGGGTTGATCATGCTGGTCAAAAACAAGGGTCGCGATATTGGCATTTTGCGCACGATGGGCCTGTCCGAGGGATCAATCCTGCGGGTGTTTTTCATCTGCGGCGCTTTCACAGGCATCATCGGTACGGTGATGGGAGTAATCTTGGGCTGCCTCTTTGCGCTATACGTGGATCAGATATTTGGTCTGGTAAACTGGATGGCAGGGGGCAATGCATGGGACCCGTCGATCAGGGGTATCTACTTCCTTCCTGCCAAACTGGAGTTCGGCGATGTGATGTCTGCCGTTGGCCTGTCGCTGGGCCTGTCCTTTATTGTCACCATCTTTCCTGCGCGGCGTGCCGCACGGATGAACCCTGTAGAGGCGCTGCGTTATGAGTGATCCTGTCCTGCGCCTGTCTGGCATTACCAAAGCCTATAATCACGGCAAACCCAATGAGGTTACCGTCTTGCGGGGCATCGACCTTGAGGTGGGGCGCGGCGAAGTGGTTGCCCTTGTCGCCCCTTCTGGCGCGGGTAAGTCAACGCTGCTGCATATCGCAGGGCTGCTCGATACCCCCGATACAGGTACAGTGGCGATCGGCGGCACCGATATGACGGGCAAACGCGACACGGCGCGCACGGCTGTGCGGCGAAGAGATGTGGGATTTATTTATCAGTTTCACCACCTGCTGCCCGAATTCACTGCCGTAGAAAACATCATGCTGCCGCAACTGGCAAATGGCGTGACACGCACTGCCGCCAAGGCGCGTGCGCAAACGCTGCTGGGGCAAGTGGGCGTGGCGCATCGCGGTGCGCATCGCCCTGCGGAACTCTCTGGTGGGGAACAACAGCGCGTGGCCTTTTGCCGTGCGCTGGCCAATGCGCCCAAACTGCTGCTGGCGGATGAGCCTACTGGCAACCTTGATCCCGGAACCTCGGAAACCGTGTTTGCCGCGTTGATGGAATTGGTGCGCAGCACGGGCCTGTCTGCGCTGATCGCCACTCACAATCTGGAACTGGCCGCACGGATGGACCGCCAAATCCGTCTGGACCAAGGGGCATTGACGGGATGATCTCCAAGGGTTTCGCCCTTTAGGCGTTAGGCCACTACTGAAGCGGCCTAGTTACAGATCGTTTTCAAATCCACCCCGTCCCACGGCAGGCTGACATCATAGGCAGGACTGTTGGGCAGGGGCGCTACGGGCATGACCTGTTCGATCAGACTATGCAGCCGTTTGGTGCGCGCACCTTGGGGTTGCAGCGCACGACAGCAGACAAATTCCTCGACAATTGATCCCTGCTGCTCATAGCCGAAATCCAGAAACTTGCGATCCTCAATATCAAACAAATAGGGGTCGCCACCGGGGCTATGCTCGGACGCGGCTTTGAGCGGGGTGTACCCCGTCAGCTTGCGGTTTTGCCATTGCCAGACGTGGGTCAATTCATGGCTAAGCAACATCCCCGCCACCAGACCAACGCGGTCGGGGTAATCGGGCAGGTAATCCTCAAGATACCAATCTTTGTCAAACAACACCGTATTAAACAACGCCACTGCGGCGGGTTTGGTGGTGACGATCTTTTCCTCTGGCGGAAGGGGTGGAAAGATCAACTCCCGACACGTCGTGCGCGGCCGCGGCTTGCGTTTGAACGCCACCGCACGGGTCGGCGCACCGTCATGCAGCCGCACGGAGGTATAGTTGAGCGTATCGCCGTGGATGCCACGGGCAAAGGCGCGTTCCGTCTCGGTGAGAGGACGGCCACAGGCGGCGAGGAAGATGAGGGGGATCAGAAGGGTGAGGCGCATGGGGGTATTTGTGCGTGTGCGATGGGAGAGTGCAAGAGGGAATTCGTAGGGTGGGTGAAACCCACGCATGTGTGCCACCTAGGGATGGTGGGTTTTACCCACCCTACGGTTGTTGGTTTACTTGGATGTCTGATCTGGCACAGTTAGGTCATTGGCTTGAGCTGCAGAATCAGGGATGTTCGGTTGCGACAGTCCTAGATCCGTCTGAAAAACTGGTTGCGAACAGCTTCATCAACGAAGTAAGGATTATAAGTGGCAACAACACCAAGAGATATCGGCAATACGATATCGACGATTGCGATATTCAGTGCAGTTGCTGTGAATATCAAGCTGTTGAATTGCGTTTGTTTTCTACTTCGTTGAAAATTTAGGTCTGATTTAATAACATCTAAGTGTGCTTGAGCACTAGTTTCTGGCTCGTGTGGGCCGTACATATCCTCCTGTGCAAACGTAATTTCTCGCTTATGTATTTTTTCAAGCCTTAAAAAGTAGTTTTGAGCAAGCTTCTCAATACTACTTGGCAGTTGCCTTAATACAAAGACAATAATCAGTATCATACAGGATAGTTGTCCAACGCGAACCATCTTTTCCTGTGAGACAATAATTTCGAGATTAAGGAACAAAAGTGTATTTTCGGCGAAATCGAACGTTGCAAAAATGAGCGTGCAGCACGATATGAAAACAAGCGATCTTTTTGCTTTTTTTGCATCATCGGGGGTCAGATGTTCTGATGGCGAAAGGCTTGCCATCAAACATCCAACTCTTCAACAAACCGCGCATTCTCCTGAATATACTGGAACCGCAACTCGGGTTTCTTCCCCATCAAACGCTCCACCAAATCAGACGTTTCGCCCGGTGTGTCCTCATCCACAGTGACGCGGATCAGTTTGCGGGTGGCGGGGTCCATTGTGGTTTCTTTCAGGTCTTTTGCGTCCATTTCGCCCAGACCCTTAAAGCGTTGCAGGTCAATTTTGCCTTTCCCGCCCAGACCTTTTTCAAGGTACATGTCTTTTTCAACATCATCCGCCACATAAACGCGCCGCGCGCCTTGGGTCAGGCGGTACAGCGGCGGGCAGGCCAGATAGAGGTGCCCTGCGTCGATCATCGGACGCATTTGGGTGTAGAAAAACGTCATCAACAGCGCCGCAATATGCGCGCCGTCCACATCCGCATCGGTCATGATGATGATCTTGTCATAGCGCAGATCATCAAGGTTGAATTTCGTGCCCATGCCCACGCCCAAGGCTTCGCACAGGTCGTTGATCTCGGAGTTGGTGTGCAGCTTGCTTGAGGCCGCACCCAGCACGTTCAAAATCTTGCCTTTCAGCGGCAGCAGCGCTTGGTTCACACGGTTGCGCGCCCCTTTGCCAGACCCCCCAGCCGAGTCGCCCTCCACGATGAACAATTCGGTGCCGATCCGGTCCTTGCTGGTGCAATCGGTCAATTTGCCGGGCAGGCGCAGCTTCTTGGTGGCGGATTTACGCGCTGTTTCCTTTTCCTGCCGCCGCTTCATGCGTTCTTCGGCACGCAGCACAAGGAAATCAAGGATAGCGCCTGCGGATTTGGTATCCGCCGCCAGCCAGTTGTCAAAGTGGTCGCGCACCGCGCCTTCGGTCATTTTCGCCGCGCTCTCGGACGATAGGCGGTCTTTGGTTTGCCCCACAAACGCAGGATCAGCGATAAAGCACGACACCAACGCACAGCCGCCCGATATCAGGTCCTCGCGGGTGATCTGCGCGGCTTTTTTGTTGTTGCTCAACTCGCCGTAGGCTTTGATGCCTTTCAGGATCGCCGCCCAGAACCCCGCCACGTGGGTGCCGCCTTCGGGTGTGGGGACGGTGTTACAGTAAGACTGGATGAAACCGTCGCGCACAGGGGTCCAATTGATTGCCCACTCAACCTTGCCTGCCGCGCCGAATTTCTCGCTGAACTCAACCGTGCCAGCAAAGGCCGCATCCGCATAGGTGGTGGCTTTGCCCAAGGTCTCGGAGAGGTAATCCGCCAGACCACCGGGGAAGTGGAATGTGGCCTCTTGGGGGGTGTCGCCATCAGGGATGTGGGATTTCCAGCGGATTTCGACGCCAGAGAATAGATAGGCTTTGGATTGTACGGATTTATATAGCCGCGAGGGTTTGAAACGGTGGCTGCCAAAGATTTCCTCATCCGCGTGGAAGGTCACCGTGGTGCCGCGCCGGTTGGGGGCCGCACCGATTTTCTCAACAGGGCCAAGCGGCTTGCCGCGTGAAAACCGTTGCTCGTATAGTTCTTTGTTGCGGGCAACCTGCACAATCATGCTGTCCGACAGCGCGTTCACCACAGACGAACCAACACCGTTCAAACCGCCAGAGGTCTGGTATGCTTTGCCCGAGAATTTGCCGCCTGCGTGTAGGGTACACAAGATCACCTCAAGCGCGGATTTGTCTGGAAACTTGGGGTGCGGATCAATCGGAATGCCGCGCCCATTGTCGCGGATGGTGATGGAGTAATCCTCATGCAGCTCAACCTCGATCCGGTTGGCATGTCCTGCCACCGCTTCGTCCATCGAGTTGTCGAGAACTTCGGCTACCATATGGTGCAGCGCGCGTTCATCCGTACCGCCGATATACATGCCGGGGCGTTTGCGAACAGGTTCCAGCCCCTCCAACACCTCGATGGAAGAGGCATTGTAGTCGGACGGCTCGGGTTGGTTGCCGGAGAGAAGATCGGACATGGGATGCGCCTGTTGCTACTTTTGATTGGCGGCCATTTTGACAGGAGCGGGCGGCAGGGGCAATCGCCGTGATGGGCTTATCCCCAACCATTTGTGCTTTTGCGGCCGTTTGTTGCCAATTTTGCCAGCATACTCCGTGATCGCAAAGAATCCATCACGCGCGGTATTCTCCAGATTTCTCTTGACCTAAAGCTAGGTTGATCTCTCAGGTTCGTATTTGAACCGGCAATGCAGTGTTGTGTTTTACGTGTTTATCGAAAATTTGTTTTGCTCAAAGGAGCCCGCCCATGCATGTTCTCACCGTTCTTGATCACCCTGATCCCGCTTCCTTTAGCGCGGCGGCAGCCCAGCGTTTCATGCAAGGGGCTCAAGCTGCGGGACATTCTGTAGAGTTGGCAGATTTGCATGCGGAAGGGTTTGATCCGCGCTGGTCCAAGGCTGATATTGCGGGGCAGGGCAGTGGTGCGGATTTGGCGGATATCGCGGTTGAACAAGCACGGATCGCACGGGCTGATGCCATTTGTCTGGTGTTCCCGTTGTTTTGGTGGGGCATGCCTGCGATGACGAAGGGCTGGGTGGATCGCGTCTGGAATTGGGGTTGGGCCTATGACCAGTTGGATGACCCCGAGCGTTCCTTGCAAAAAACCCGTAGTGGCGTTTTGCTGATACCAGCTGGTGCGCGTTCTGACAAAATGGAGACGCAGGGATATCTGGCTGCTTTGGAAACCGCATGGACTGCGGGAACCTTTGGATTTTTCGGGTTCTCCCCGCGCAGGCTTGAGGTACTCAACGGGTCAACGGGATCTCTTGCGCGCAGAGAGGCCCTGCTAGAGCGCAGCTATCAAACGGGCTTCACCCTGCCGCCGCCGCATCCTTCAAAGTGAGCCATGGGATAGACAACAGAACTCAATTCGTGCGTTTGTTCAGCGAGGTTGCTAAGAACTGATGCAACGTTTCTCTAAATCCCAAAGGAATAATCATGGCCTGGATCAAAACCATTCCCTTCGCCGAAGCAACTGGCAAGCTGAAACAGCTGTATGCCCGCGTGACTGGCCCGGATAACAACGTCGATAACATCATGATGATGCACTCCCTGCGCCCTCACACAATGGAAGCGCATATGGCGGTGTATAAATACATCCTGCATCACAGCGGCAATACGAACCCCAAGTGGTTTCTTGAGGCATTGGGCGTTTGGGTGTCACAGCTTAATGGCTGTAATTACTGTGTTGAACATCACTTTGCTGGCATGAAACGTTTGCTGAAAGACGACCCGCGCAGTGATGCATTGCGTGAAGCCATCGAGGATGGCGATATCCCCGCCATGCCACTGGACGCCCGCCAGCACGCGGCGATGCGCTATGCACAGCGGCTAACGCAATCGCCTGCCGATATGGTAGAGATGGACGTCGAAGCCCTGCGCATGGCGGGTTGGGACGATGGCGAGATACTTGAGATCAATCAGGTGACCGCATATTTCTCCTATGCCAACCGCACCGTGCTGGGGCTGGGGTGTTCCACAAAAGGCGATATCATCGGGTTAAGCCCTAACAATAACGCCGATCCGGATGATTGGAACCACAGCTAGGGTTTACAGCCAGCCCAGTATCGCTTCCGCCACTTCATGTGGTTTTTGATGATGCAGCCAATGATCTACATCCGCAATTTCGACGCGGGTGAGGTCGGGCGCGTACTCTTCCAGCCCTTCGGTGGCGGCAGGCAACAGCGCGGTATCGGCAGTACCCCAGACCAACAGATGCGGGCAGCGCACTTGTAGACGGGCGGGGTCAAATTCCAGCCCTTCTATCACCTCGCCCGGTTGCCCCAGCTTGAGTGGTGAAGCGCGATACCAGTTGATCATCCCGCGCAGGCCTGCCGCATCACGCCAAGCGGCTTTATATCCCGCCAGCGTCTCACCGCTCAGCCAATCCATATTCATCTTGGCAGAAAACAGACCCATCAGCTTGGCGAAGTCATCGGCTGCCAAAATGTCTTCTGACCCGTCTTTGCGCAGGAAGTGAATATATTGCGACGCATCGGTTTGCGCCCCGCCTTTGGCCATCTCGCGTTGGAAAGGGGCAGGGTGCACGCCGTTCATGATGATCAGCTTCGAGACCAGATCAGGCCGACCGATGGTCAAGGCATAGGCGACGGAGGCCCCCCAATCATGGCCGAGCACAATCACCGGATCGTCTCCGATCAGAGCCGCCAAATCGGAGACCAGCAAAGCCGTTTTATACAGCGCAGGATCAGCGGGCCGCCAGCTTTGACCATATCCGCGTTGGTCTGGGGCGATGCAGTGGAAACGTTCGCCGAGCAGCGGGGCCAGATCATTCCATGCCCCAGAGTATTCTGGAAATCCGTGTAGCATCAATATCTTCGGGGCATCCTTATCCCCCCAGTGACGTATGAAAAACGCCTCTCCGTTTAGCTCAACCGTCTCGGTCCAATGTGCGACCATGTTGTCATCCTCCCTGTTAAATTACTGTCCTGTTAAATTGCTTGCAGGCTCTCCATCCGCAGACCTGCTGTTGTCCCGTCTTTGAAACCTTTGAAATCGTCTCCCAAATAGGCGCGCATCCCAGTGTTGCCATTTAAATGCACACCAAAGAAGGCTGCTGCGTAATGTTGGGCGATGTTGTTCATTACAACCGTGTCCCAGACTGGATCGGCGTAATGCTCAAACGGGGCCCAGCCGAGCGTGTCTGACACTGCGTAGGATTCGGGTGCTGCTGGGTAGGGGGCGGCGGCGTTATGGCCTGCTTGGGCAAAGCTAAGTAAATGCCGCTCCACGCCTGTAGCCCCTTCAAAGATGCCGCGCATGGCTTCATAGTCTGATACGTGATCTGCCGTGCCCGCCATGATCAGCGTAGGCACACGCAATCCCGCCAACCCTGTGGCGTCCCACATGCCATACAGATTGCCCCAAGGCCCGATGGGCATGATTGCTTTGATCCGCGGGTCCATTGAGGCTTCGTGTGTATCACTGCCAGCCATGTGGCGGGCCAACAAGCGGGCAGGCGGGGCGCGGCTGAAATCCACGGCGGCGGTGGTCAGGCCAGCACCACCTGTAATCAAAGCGCCATAACCGCCCATGGAGTAGCCGATCACGCCGACGCTGCTGCAATCTACCAAAGCGCCCAGATCACCATTCATGGCGGCCATCCCGTCCACGACGCCACGTTGATCTAACGGGCGGTGCAGCAACGTAATGCCAAAATCGCTTTGGTTGTCATAGGTGCTGCCGGTGTGGTCGCAGGCTGCAACCACGTATCCCTGCCGCGCAAGGCTCTCGGCGAGGTGCACCATCAGAAAGCGGTTGCCGGGGTAACCATGGCTGATCACGATCAGCGGCGCAGTGATGCCTGTCGCTGCGGGCGCATCGCGGCAGGCACGGCCCCTCAGGATCGCGCGGCGCTCACCACAGCGTAACAGCGTGTCATAGGTTCCGCCTTGCGGGGTGTCAGGGGCGGCGGGATACCAGATTTCTAGCGGCAGTTGGCGCGTAGCCCCAGCCGCCGCGCCTGTTTGCACATCGGGCTGATCCTCTAGCGTTAGCATGGTGGCGCGGACCCCGATAGAGCAGCCCTGCTGCAGGGCCAGTTCGGGGGCGTAAGGGGTGATACGGTCAATTGCGGTAAATTTATCCATGCCTCAAGCCTAGGACAGCAACCGGCCCGCATGCAATCATCGCTGTGCCAAGTGACGCAACATCACACGGCGATACATCTGATCATTTGGTGGCTTCCCGTAGGGCCAGATTGCGCCTAAAGAGTAGGCATGATGAAAACCATGTCCATTCCCGCCCACACCCGCGCCATCGCTGTTTTGGGCCTGCCCCTTATTGGCGGCCACCTAGCTCAAATGGCGATTGGCGTCACAGATACTGTCATGCTGGGCTGGTACGGTGTCGAAGCATTGGCCGCTGTCACGCTGGCCTCTACCTTCTTTTTTGTGTTGTTTATTTGCGGCTCAGGGTTCGCGTCGGCCGTGATGCCGATGGTGGCGTCGTTTCACGCCGAGGGGGATGAGACCTCAATCCGTCGCACCACCCGTATGGGCCTCTGGCTCAGCTTTGGGTTTGCGCTGTTGGTGATGCCGCTGATGATCAACGCCGCACCGATCCTGCGCATGATGGGGCAAGAAGAGGCCGTGGTCACGCTGGGGGCTGAATATCTGGGGATTGCAGGCTGGGGCGTGATGCCTGCGCTGTTTGTGATGGTCCTGAAAAGTTATCTTGCCGCGCTGGAGCGCACGCAAGTGGTGTTGTGGATCACTGTATTGGCCGCGATCTGCAATGCCTTGGTGAATTATGCGCTGATCTTTGGCAATTGGGGCGCGCCGGAACTGGGTGTGGCGGGGGCAGCTATTGCGTCGGTCACAACACAGGTGATCTCGCTGGTGGGGGTTGTGCTCTACGTGCGTCTGGTGTTGCCGCAACACGATCTGTTCCGCCGCCTTTGGGGCGCGGATTGGGATATGTTGGGCAGAGTGTTCCAACTGGGATGGCCCATTTCAATTACCTTACTCAGCGAGGTCGGCCTGTTTGCCGCTTCGGCAGTGATGATGGGCTGGCTCGGCACTGTGCCGCTGGCCGCGCATGGGGTTGCCGTGCAATTGGCTTCGATCACTTTCATGGTACATCTGGGCCTCAGCAATGCTGGCACGGTGCGGGCGGGTAACGCCTTTGGCCGTATGGACGCCCCCCATCTGGCACGCGGTGCATTGGTGCTGACCGCCATGTCGCTGGTTTTCTCGATTGTGACTGTTGCGTTCTTCTTCTTATTCCCTGACTTCTTGATCGGGATATTCATTCTGGAAGACGAACCCGCTAAAGTTGAAATTCTACAAATTGGCGTGGGTATTCTGTTTATGGCTGGGCTGTTTCAGTTGGTAGATGGCACGCAGGTCATTGCGCTGGGCGTGCTGCGCGGCGTGCATGACACGCGTATGCCGATGATTTATGCCGCCATCAGCTATTGGGGAATTGGCGTGCCGATGTCCTACCTCTTGGGCTTTACCTTTGGCTTCGAAGGAATAGGCGTTTGGGGCGGCTTGGGCATCGGGCTGGGTGTCGCTGCGATTTTCCTGAACCTGCGTTTCTGGCGCACTGTGCTGCCCGCGATGGGGCAGCGTCAGACGGCACGTTAGCCTTTTTTCGTCAGCCTATCGGCCTTTTTACGCACCAGCGTATTGCGCATATCGTGCATGGCCAGCAGCAACTGGTCTGTCACCGCATCCAGTTGCTCCTCGGTGGCGCGTGACTGAATCCAATGCGTCGTGGTATTGAGGTAATCGATGGCGCGGAAAATGTCATCCATCTCGCGGTGTGCAAGCGTCTGGACGCGCTCTTCCATCCATGTCGTGATGGCAGCGATATCCGTTTCCGATAGCGTCCGGTCGCCTTGGGGTTTGATTTCGCCGTTGCGGATATTGACGACAGCTATCTGATCCATATCGATGCGACGTTGGCGGTTCTCTGTATCAAGGCTGAATACAAAAGCTCCATTATCGCGCACGCGAAAGTAATAATCGGGTAGTTTGTCGCTCATGTGAGGTCCTTTGGTAACTTCCGATTGGGACTGTAACGCATAAGTCCCAATTGCAAATAGGGGAAAGCCTGTCGGCTACTCCCACCCCCTTTTCTCAATGAGGGTGGGAGTATGAAAACGATCAGGTCAGGTCTGCGCAGAAAGCCGTGATGCGCTTGCAGGCTTCAATCAAGTTCTCATCCGAGGTGGCATAGCTGACGCGGAAATTCGGGCTGAGACCAAAGGCTGCGCCAAAGACCACAGCAACACCTGTTTCTTCCAACAGCGCAGTGGCAAATGTCTCGTCATTCTCGATCAATGTGCCTGCCGCAGATGTCTTGCCGATCAGGCCCGCAATAGAAGGATAGACGTAAAACGCGCCTTCTGGCACGGGGCAGATGACGCCCTCAATGGCGTTCAACGCTTCCACCACCAGATTACGGCGGCGCACGAACATCTCGTTGTTGGGCGCGATATAGTCTTGTGTGCCGTTCAATGCCTCAACGGCCGCCCATTGCGAGATGGTGCAGGGGTTGGAGGTGGATTGCGACTGAATTTTGCGCATTGCGCCAATCAGCTTTTCAGGGCCCGCCGCATAGCCAATCCGCCAGCCTGTCATGGCATAGGCTTTGGACACGCCGTTGACTGTCAACGTGCGGTCATACAACGCTGGCTCGACCTCGGCTGGGGTGCAGAATTTGAAATCATCATAGGCAAGGTGTTCGTACATATCATCTGTCATCACCCAGACGTGGGGATGGCGCAGCAGAACATCTGTGAGTGCTTTCAATTCGTCCCATGAATAGCCCGCACCCGTCGGGTTGGAAGGCGAGTTAAAGATCAACCATTTGGTGTTGGGCGTGATCGCCGCTTCCAACTGCTCGGCAGTCATTTTGAAAGCTTGCTCAATGCCTGCTTCCACCGCGACAGGGGTGCCTCCCGCCAGCAGCACCATGTCAGGATAGCTCACCCAATAGGGGGCAGGGATGATGACCTCTTCGCCGGGGTTCATCGTTGCCATCAGCGCATTATACAGCACCTGCTTACCACCCGAAGATACGCTGATCTGCGAAGGGGTGTACTCAAGGCTGTTATCACGCTTGAGCTTGGCACAGATGGCCTGCTTCAGCTCGGGGATGCCGTCAACGGCGGTGTATTTCGTTTTGCCAGCCGCAATGGCGGCCACGGCTGCGTCTTTGATGTTCTGAGGCGTATCAAAATCAGGCTCGCCTGCGCCCAGACCAATCACATCACGGCCTGCGGCCTTCAGTTCTTGCGCCTTTGTCGTCACGGCGATGGTGGGAGAAGGTTTGACGCGGGCAAGTGTACGGGAGAGCAGTTCCATTTCGGCCTCATTACGCTATATATATGTAAATCCACTCATAGGGGGTGCCCCCCCTCCGTTGCAAGCGTCTTTGGCGCATCCCTAAAAACCGGCGCCTCGCGCGCCATTGGAGCCCGCAGTGACACATTCCGAGAAAACCCCAGAACAGTTGGATGAACAAGATTGGTTTGCACCTGACGTCGCAACCTTCGGTGATCGCGTAGCGGCATCGCGTGAGGCAGCAGGCATGGGTCAAAAGGCGCTGGCGAAACGTCTAGGGGTGCGGCTGGCGACGCTGCGCGCCTGGGAAAACGACACCTCCGAACCGCGTGCCAACCGTCTGTCGATGTTGGCAGGGATGCTGAATGTTTCGATGATGTGGCTGATCAACGGTGAAGGTGAGGGGCTTGAAGGGGGGGCAGAGCCTACGGTATTGCCAAATGATGCTGCGATGCTTTTGGCCGAGATGCGCCAGATTCGCACCGACATGTCGGAGAATGTCAAACAGATGGCCCGACTGGAAAAACGCCTGCGCGCAATGATGATGGAGACAGCAGAGTGATCGAGATACCGCAACCCGAACGCCCCGAGAACGAGCCACGTGATGTGCGGGTCAAACGCCTGACCATGCGGTCCATGAGGCGCGGCATCAAAGAGATGGATTTGATCCTTTCGGCCTATGCGGGTGACCGTCTTGAAGGCATGGATGAAGCTGATCTGGACCTTTATGATGACATGCTCAATGAGAACGATCACGATATTTATCAGTGGATCACAGGCTTCCTAACTCCCAAACCGGTTTACGAAGCCATGGTTGAAGATATCCAAGCGCATATTTCTAAAGGGTAATTTTAGCTGATCGCTTTTAACGAAATATTCTGATTTATTTGGCAATCTCCGACCCAGAGTAGTTCAAAGTCGGAGAGTAGTATGAGTGTTCAAGATCCCATTGGCCTGCCAGCCAATGTATCATCGGGAAGTCAGCAACGGGAATTCATGACCGGATATCTGGAGGCGCTCTCTCTTGTAGAGCGGCTTCACCGGCTGCTGTTTGATGTCATTAAAGATGAATTCGAGCGCGTAGGTGTATTGGAAATCAACGCCGTTCAAGGGCTGCTGTTGTTCAACATCGGCGATAACGAAGTTACCGCAGGTGAACTGAAAACACGGGGGTTCTATCAGGGCAGTAATGTCAGCTATAATTTGAAAAAGCTGGTGGAAATGGGCTATATGGTAAGCGGTGCGTCGATCCCACCTATTTGACGTAATTCCACGGTAGCAGATCGTTGATCTGGCTTTGTTTGTGGCCTGCAACGATGGCTGTGAGC